>NZ_KB892754.1 GCF_000373925.1 Actinopolymorpha alba DSM 45243
AAGAACACCATCAACACGATGGTTGACCAGCTGTCGGCGTTCGCTGATGAGGTGACGCGGGTTGCGCGTGAGGTGGGCACCGAGGGTCGGCTTGGTGGTCAGGCTCGGGTGCGCGGGGCTGCTGGTACCTGGAAGGACCTCACCGACAACGTCAACATCATGGCTGAGAACCTCACCAGCCAGGTTCGAAGCATCGCGACCGTGGCGACTGCCGTGGCCGGCGGTGACCTCAGCAAGAAGATCACCGTTGAGGCGAAGGGCGAGGTCGCCGCGCTCGCCGAGACCATCAACGGGATGGTCGACACGCTTCGTGCGTTCGCTGACGAGGTCACCCGGGTGGCGCGGGAAGTGGGCACCGAGGGAATCCTCGGCGGGCAGGCGCGGGTACCCAACGTTGCCGGCACCTGGAAGGACCTCACCGACAACGCCAACTTCATGGCGAACAACCTGACCAGCCAGGTGCGCAACATTGCCCAGGTCACCACCGCCGTCGCGCAGGGAGACCTGTCGAAGAAGATCGACGTTGACGCGCGCGGTGAGATCCTGGAGCTCAAGAACACGATCAACACCATGGTCGACCGGCTGTCCGCGTTCGCCTCCGAGGTCACCCGGGTGGCCCGCGAGGTCGGTACGGAGGGCAAGCTCGGTGGCCAGGCCGAGGTCCTTGGCGTCTCGGGGACCTGGCAGCGGCTCACCGAGAGCGTCAACCACCTTGCCGGCAACCTCACCTCCCAGGTGCGGGCGATCGCCGCGGTCGCGACGGCGGTCACCGCGGGCGACCTGACGCGGCAGATCACCGTGGACGCATCAGGTGAGGTCGCCGACCTCAAGGACAACATCAACCAGATGATCGCCAACCTCAAGGAGACCACCCGGACCAACCTCGAGCAGGACTGGCTGAAGACCAACCTGGCCCGCATTTCGGGGCTGATGCAGGGCCACCACGATCTGAAGGCACTCGCCTCGCTGATCATGAGCGAGCTGGCTCCGCTGGTCTCCGCTCAGGCCGGGGCCTTTTACCTGACGAGCTCCGACACGGAGCCCGATGTGGTGCTCGAGCGCACCGCCGGCTACGGGGCGGCGCCGGCGGACTTGGTCGACAGTGGCACGGGGCGGTTCCGCCTCGGTGAATCGCTTGTCGGCCAGGCCGCGGCGGACAAGAAGACGATCGTGATGATCGGTGCGCCCAACTACCTCAGGATTTCCTCCAGCCTGGGTACGGTCACGCCGACGAACGTCATCCTCGTTCCGGTGCTGTTCGAAGGGCAGACCCTCGGCGTGATCGAGCTGGCGTCGGTGAACGAGTTCACGGCAGTGCACCAGGACCTGCTCGAACAGCTGAAGGAGATCATCGGCGTCAACGTCAACACCATCGTGGCCAACTCTCGCACCGAAGCGCTGCTCTCGGAGTCCCAGCGTCTCGCGCAGGAGCTGCGGGCCCGATCCGAACAACTCCAGCAGCAGCAGGACGAGTTGCAGCGTTCCAACACCGAACTCGCCGAGAAGGCGGGCTTGCTGGCCAGCCAGAACCGCGACATCGAGATCAAGAACATCGCGATCGAGCAGGCCAGCCAGGAACTCGAACAGCGGGCGCGGCAGCTGTCCATGGCCTCGACGTACAAGTCGGAGTTCCTGGCCAACATGTCCCACGAACTCCGTACGCCGCTGAACAGCGCGCTGATCCTGGCAAAGCTGCTGGCCGAGAACATCGAGGGCAACCTGACTCCGCAGCAGGTCGAGTTCGCCAAGACCATCCACTCGGCGGGAGGCGATCTACTGCAGATGATCGACGACGTCCTGGACCTCGCCAAGGTGGAAGCCGGCCACATGGAACTCCTGCCGATCCCGGTGGCGGTGGATGGCCTGGTCACGTACGTCGACTCGCTGTACCGGCCGCTCGCGGCGGACAAAGGCCTCGACTTCGCTGTGACCGTGGCGCCGGCGGTTCCTCCGAGCCTGCACACCGACCGGCACCGGCTTCAGCAGATCCTGCGGAACCTACTGTCCAACGCCATCAAGTTCACCCACGATGGAAGCGTCCGGCTGCACATCCGAACGGCAGAACCATCCGAGGTGAGCAGCCCCGCGTTGCGGGCGGCGCCGGCCCGCGTCGCGTTCGTGGTCGAGGACACCGGAATTGGCATCCCGGCCGACAAGCTTGCCCTTATCTTCGAGGCGTTCCAGCAGGCTGACGGTACGACGAGTCGCAAGTACGGCGGCACCGGGCTGGGCCTGTCGATCAGTCGAGAGCTGACCCGTCTGCTTGGTGGGGAGCTGCAGGTGCAGAGCGATGCTGGCGGCGGCAGCATATTCACCCTGTGCCTACCCGTCCGCCAACCGTCCGCCCGGCCGGCGGCGCTCCGCACCACCGGCTCGGAGGTGGGTCCGAGCACCGCGGAGGTCGGTGGGGACATCTGGCCGGCGGTGAGGCCGCCGGTCGAGGAGACGCCGGAGCACGGCGTACCCAGCGAGCCGGATCTCACTCCGGAAGCAGCGATCGCGGCCTACGCCAGCCTCGTACCGAAGCGTTCAACTCCGGCGGAGGTTCTGCAGCACGGGTCCGGGAAGTTCCACGGCGAGAAGGTGCTCGTCGTCGACGACGACCCGAGATACGTCTACGCACTCACCACCGCGCTGGAGATGCACGGGCTGGATGTGCTGTGCGTCGACAATGGCGTCGCGGGGATCCGTGCCCTGGATGAGCACCAGGACATTCGCCTGGTGTTGATGGACGTGATGATGCCCGAACTCGACGGTAACGCGACCATGGCCACGATCAGGAGCATGCCGAAGTACCGCAACCTGCCCCTGATCGCGGTCACCGCCAAGGCGATGAAGGGTGACCGGGAGAAGAGCCTCAGCTCGGGAGCCACGGAATACGTCACCAAACCAGTGGACATCGACTGGCTCCTCGACCTCATCACCGATCACCTGGCAGCGGACGCCGCCGTACCAGATCAGCGCAGCTCACAACCTGACTGAAATACCCACGGTCTGCGACGATCGACGATTACCCCGCTCCGGCCGGCATCGGAGGGATCGGGGACGCGACGGTTCTGAAAAGGCCGCAGAAGAAGCGGGTCACTGGCCGACGAGTCGGGTCACGACGCCGGATTCGACGACGATGACCGCACCGATGAGCATGAAGACGCCAGGCACCATCCAGTGCCCGAACCGTTCGACGATCTCGATGACCTTCTTGTGGGAGCTGAACCACCAGCCTGCCAGGCACCAGGCCGCGATCCCGGCGGCGAAGACCGCAACCGTGATGAGGCTGTTGGTGAGGCCGATGGTGCGAAACATCGGTGTGTAGACAGAGATGTTGTCCGCGCCGTTGGCGATGGTCACGCCGGCCACCGCGGCCAGTCCGGTGGCGACGGCTGGTGCTGGCGGCTGACCATCGCCACGGGCACGGATGGTCACGATGAGGCCCCTGACTCCGAGAGCGAATGGCACGAGACCGAGCAGACCCACCCACGGGTCGGGCACGATCGTCAGGCCCAGCGCGGCGACTGCGGATACGGCGACCAGCGCGCCGATGCCGGCGTACTGACCGACCCAGATCTGCCACGGCCGCGGCTGGTCGGCGGCCCGTGCGGACAGGAACAGCACGGTGAGCACGATGATGTCGTCGATGTTCGTGCCAGCGAACACCCCGACCGCCGCTCCGAGCGTCCCAGGTAGCTCTCCCATGGCAGCGCACTGTACGAGCCTGGGACGGTTTGGCCGCGGGTGGGCCAGCCGCTCTTCTTGTGATCATGATCTGGTTCGTGAAGGGTTTCGGGAGTCATAGCCCTCTCTGGCTTCATGATCATGGAGCCAGAGGCTGACAGGGATCCGGATCTGGTACAGGCATCGTCGATCTGGGTCGCTGGATTCCCTTGTTTTGTTGGGCTTTCGAGGGCCGGGGTTGTCGGTGGTCGCCGCTAGTGTTCGGGTATGGATTCGACCTCGGCGGATGCGGGCCGGCACCGGTTCTCGGTGCTGGTGGAGCGGATACGTGCCCGTCTCGCTGAGGAGTCGGGTGCGCTGTTGTGGTCGACTCCCGGCCAGGAACTGATCGACCTCCTGGTCAGTCTTGAAGCGGTCAAGGCCCAGCTCGAGGCGGTCCAACTTCAGGTGATCCGCGAGGCCGACCGGAAGGACCTCGGCCGCACAGCCGGAGCGACCAGTACGGCCGCCTTGTTGTCGTCGCTGCTGCGGATGCGCCCTGAACACGCGCGGGTGGCAGTGAAGCTGGCCAACGATCTGGACACGGCTTTGCCGTTGGTTCAGTTGGCGTTGAACGCGGGAGAGATCAGCGTCGACCACGCGAGGGTGATTGCGAAGGCGATCCGTGACCTACCGAAGGAAGCCGGTTAGGAGACGCGCGCTGAGGCTGAGCAGGTGCTGGTGGAGCATGCTCGGGTGTTTGACCCGAAAGACCTTGCTGGTCTGGGTCGGGCGGTGTTGAACGCTGTGGACCCGGATCTGGCGGACAAGGTGTTGGCGAAGAAGCTCGCCGAAGAAGAGGCGAAGGCTGCCCGGCGGTGTGAGTTGTCGCTGTACGACGCCCCGGACGGCTCGGGCACCTATCTTCGCGGGAAGTTGGACCCGATCGCGGCGGACCGGTTCCGCACCGCGATCGAACCGCTCTCGAAGCCGCTTCCCACCACCGCGGACGGGTTGGACCCCCGCAGTGCGGCCCAACGCAGAGGCGAAGCGCTCGACGAACTCGTCCGCCGCTACCTCAACTCCGGGGCGTCGCCATCGCAGGGTGGGGAGAAGCCCCACGTCGTCGTCACCATCACCGACGAGGATCTGGTCAACGGCACCGGGTTGGGACGACTCCTGCGTACCGGCACCTACGTGTCGGCGCGGACGGTTCAGGAGTGGGCGTGTGATGCGAAGGTGAGCTGGTTCGGCATCCGCGACGGCGAGGTCGCCCTGTCGAACGGGACACGGTTCTTCACCGGACGCCTCCGCAAGTTGTTGGAGCTACGGGATCGGGGATGTGCATTCCCCGGCTGCGACCGGCCACCCGCCTGGTGCCACGGCCACCACATTCGTTCATGGCTCGACGGCGGCTCGACCACGCTGGCCAACGGGACCTTGCTTTGCGGTTATCATCACCGCCTCATCCCACCAAGGAGCCTGGCAAGTCCGCATGGCGCCGGACGGGGTCCCCGAATTCATCCCACCCGAATGGATCGACCAGCAGCGCAACCCCATCCGCAACCAACGCCTCCGAACCTGACAGCAGGGTCGCACTAGCGCGGCTGGTTCGCGGTCAGGAACTCGTTGAGGTGATCGGCGAGCTCTTTGGGGCGCTCCAGTTGGATGGCATGGCCCGAGTCGACCCAGATCTGTTTCACTCCGGGGTGCATGCGATGGAACCGATCCGCGGCGACGGCCACCGCGTCAGCCAGTTCCGCACCCCACAGCACGGGGTCGGCCTTGCCGGCGAGCACCTGGAGAACCCCGCATGGAAGCTGGTCATAGAGCGGGTCGACGGCACGTTCCCAGCTCTCAACTGCCTCCACCAGGTGCCACAGCTGATCGGTGGACAGTCGTGTGCCAACCCCCAGGAGCCTGGTGACGCCGCCCAGTATCCGAACCGACAGGCGTCGCTGCTCGGCCTCGAAGAGATTTCTGTCCTTGCTGACGTGCGGGCGTTCGACGACCAGGCCGCCATCCACGGCGACCACCGCGTTGCATTCGCGCTGGGTCGCGGCGGCGACGGCTACCACCGCTCCCATGGAGTGGCCGATCAGGGTGGGGCGCTGGACTCCGCGTGCCTCCATGACCGCGACGAGATCCCCGACCAGGGCATCGAGGGTGAGGTCGTCCGACGTCGACGAGCGTCCGTGGCCGCGCTGGTCGTAGGTGATCACCCGCCAGTGTGGTGCGAGAAGCGGGGCGAGGCGGTCCCATGATCCCTGGGCCATCCCGAGTCCATGAGTCAGGATCACGGCTGGCCCGACGCCTTCGGTGTCGCGCACCGCAAGTCGCATTCCTCGCGCTGTCACGACATGCTTCCGCCACCTCATGCTCGCCCCCTAGTCAGCGTCGCCATCGCTTCAAATCAACCTAGGTTGACAATGCTGGACCTGTCAACCAGAGTTGACGGCATGGCCGGGCGGAGCGAGTGAACGGGGACTGGAGCTAGGACTGGCGGCGCGCGAAGAGGACGGCCCCTGGAGCGCCCTCGTCGGGGTCGAGAAGTAGGTGGGCCTCGACCGTGAATCCGGCGTCGCGCAGCCAGGCTGCCACTTGGTCAGGCTGGCGGCGGTGGACGTAGACCTTCATCGGGTGACCGCCGTAGCCCTGCGTCTTCAGTCGCGACTCGTCGCCGACGTGAAAGCCGAGCAGCAGCGGTCCGCCTGGTCGCAACACCCGCCGGAAGTGCTCGAAGGTCGTGGGAACCGCATTGTCGGGGACGTGAATCAACGACCAGAAAGCGAGCAGGCCGGCGACGGAGGCGTCGGTGAGGTCGAGGTCCGTCATCGAGCCCACCTCGAACCGCAGGTCGGGGTGGTCGCGCCGTGCCACGTCGATCATCGCGGCTGAAAGGTCGATGCCGAAAGCGTCGATGCCCAGCTTCTGTAGGTGGGCAGTCACGTGCCCTGGTCCACAGCCCACGTCCGCCACAGGCCCGCCGCCGGCGGCGTGCACCAGGTCGGCGAACAACGCCAGGGCCGCTCGTAGGTACGGCTCGCGGGCCAGAGCGTCGCGCACTTGATCGGCATAGCTGACCGCGACCGTGTCGTAAGAGGTCCGGGTGTCTGCCAGCCAGCCGTCCGCGTTCATGGTCCGACACGGTAGTCCAGCCGATCAGGAACTCCTGCATAGTCAGACCCACCGCATGCTCGTCGTAGGACCTGAGCGGCGGACTCGGCATCCTCCGCCACGACACTCCGTAGCGGCTTGACACGCAACGTGAAGATAGGTATGAAAACGGTTTGCAAATACAGCTCTCGACGCAGACCGGAAGTCCTCTTTCATGAAGATCGCGTTCGTTGGTAAGGGCGGCGCTGGCAAGACCACGCTCGCCGCGCTCTTTAGCAGCTATCTGGCCGCGCAGGGTCGGACCGTCCTGGCCCTTGATGCCGACATCAACCAGAACCTCGCGGTGGCCGTCGGCGCCACGCCTGAGGAAGCCGCGCTGCTTCCGACGTTGGGGGAGAGTCTGCAGGACATCAAGGAGTACCTGCGGGGCGACAATCCACGGATCGCCTCGGCGTCGGTGATGGTCAAGACCACTCCGCCTGGGCGGGGTTCACGACTGCTCAGGGTCGTGGAGGAGAACCCGGTGTGGGATCGGTGCGTACGTCAGATTGGCGGGGTACGCCTGGCCGTGACGGGTGGCTTCGCGGAGACCGACCTCGGAGTCGCCTGCTACCACTCGAAGGTCGGAGCGGTGGAGTTGATCCTCAATCACCTGCTTGACGGCCCGGAGGAGTACGTCGTCGTGGACATGACGGCGGGAGCTGACGCGTTCGCCTCGGGACTGTTCACGAGGTTCGACCGTACCTTCGTGGTGTGTGAGCCGACGGTGCGCAGCGCCGGCGTCTACCGGCAGTACGTCGACTATGCCAAGGAGTACGGCGTCGCGCTGTCGGTGGTGGGTAACAAGGTCAGCGACGCCATGGACGAGGCGTTCCTTCGCGACCACGTGGGCGCTGACCTGCTCGCGTGCATTGGTGTGTCCCGGCACGTGCGGGCCGCCGAGCAGGGGCATGCTCGACCGATCGCGGATCTGGAGCCAGGCAATGTGGCCGTCCTCGACCTGATGCGCGAGGCGGTCGATGGCACCGGCCAGGACTGGCACCGCTTCACCCGTCAGGCCGTGGAGTTCCACCTCCGGAATGCCGAGGCATGGGCGAACGCCAAGATTGGGCAGGACCTTGCTGCTCAGGTCGACCCGGAGTTCGTCCTGGGACCCGCAGTGCTGTCCGGCAGCTGACTCATCTCGCCACACCACTGTCGTGATGACAACGGTTTTCAATATACTCGGCGCCGGTCGTGTCCGAGTGAGGTCGTTGTCGACAGATGGAGCGTGGTCGGATGTCGCGTGCTCTGCGTTGGTGGTGCCTGGTCGCCGTGGTCGCCACAGTGGTGGCGGGTTGCTCGTCGGCAGGACAGACACCAGCAGCCGAAGGGCCGAGCCCCAGCCGGAACGGCACCGACATGGTGCGGTTCGCGACGCCGTACGTCGTGAAGAGTCTCGACCCGATCCAGCAGGGTCTTTGGTCTCCCGAATGGGGATATGGCGAGCTCCTGATGCGGGCCACCGAGGACGGCACGGTTGAACCGTGGCTGCTGGAGCGGCTCGAGCCGGAGTCTCCGACCGCCTGGACGCTCGCGCTGCGAAAGAACGTGACGTTCGCCAATGGCAAGGCGCTCGACGCCCCCGCGTTGAAGGCGGTGTTCGACCGGCACATCGCCGACAACGCGTTAGTAAACGAGCGGATCCCTGGCATCAAGGTGACGGTTGTTGATGCGACCACACTGCGGCTCGTCACGACGTCACCGGTTGCCGACCTGCCCAACCTGCTCGCCGACGAGCAGATGATTTCGGTCTTCGACGCCGAGGCGGTTGAGAAGGCACAGGACAACCCGGCAACCCTTGTGGGCAAGGGCATCTACACCGGCCCGTTCAATGTCACCAGGCTCACCGCGGACGAGCTGGTGCTCGAACGCACCGACACCTACTGGGGCGGCGACGTGACGCTGGCCGGTGCGCATGTGCGGTTCGTACCCGACGGACAGGCGCGCGTGCTCGCGGTCCGCAACGGCGAGGCCGACATCGCGCTCTACCCGCCGACCGAGGCGCTCGCGGCGCTGCGGAAGGCGACGTCGGGCCCGAGGATGGCGATCGCGCGGCAGCCGTTGCAACAGTTGCGGGCGTTCCTCAACCTGCGTAAGGCGCCGATGAACGACCGGGCCGCACGGCAGGCGTTCGCGGCCGGCATCGACTACGCGCAGATCGCTGAACAGGTGCTCGACGGCGTTTACACCGCGCCGACCGGGTTGTTTCCGGACGCGATGTCGTACGCCGCCAACACTCAGTTCAGCAACGTGGATGAGGCGCGCAAGCTCCTGGACGACGCCGGGTGGCGGGCCGGCACGGACGGCGTTCGCCGCAAGGGAAGCACCCCGCTCGCGATCCGGTTGTTGACGTACCCCCAACAGCCTGATACCAAGACGATCGCGGTCGCCATGGAGTCGCAGCTGCGCCCGCTCGGTTTCGACGTGACCATCAGCGAGGTGCCCAACAACTACGAGGCGATGCAGAACCCGAAGGGGTGGGACGTCGGACTGTCATTCGACGGCACGCTCGGCTACACCTACGATCCGGTGGCACCGTTGCGTGACTTCCTTACCAGCAAGGGATCGAAGAACTTCGGCGGTGTGAGCGACGCTGACCTCGACGCTGTGGTGGTGAAGCTGTCCGCGACCACCGAGGCGAAGGAGCAGGCCGCACTCCTGCGGGAGGCGCAGGGGATCATCGCGGACGAGCGCTACACGGTGATCGTCGCGCAGCGGTCATCTCCTGCAGTCGTGGGGGAGGGGTTCGCGAGCTATCGGCCGTCGTCGGTGCTGCACCATCTGACCGCCACGACGAAGGCCGGCTGAGCGCGCTCAGATGACCAGAGCGATCCTGGTCCGGGTGGGCCAGGCGGTGCTGACGCTCGCCGGGGCCGCGGTCTTCGTCTGGACGTTGCAGCTGCTCGCGCCCGGCGACCCGGGCCGCGAGGTCCTGGTCGCCCGGGGCATCGACAGCCCCAGCGCCGCACAGGTGGCCGCGGCGCGGGCGGAGTTGGGCTTGGAGAAGCCGGCGTACGTACGACTGGGCGAGTGGTTCCTCGGCGTGGTGCGGGGAGACCTTGGTACCTCATGGAGCACGGGCCGTCCCGTCGCCGTGGAGCTTGCCGAGCGGCTGCCGGCGACCGTGCGGCTGGCGGTGGTCTCGTTGCTGCTGGCGTTCGTGATCGCGGTTCCGCTGGCGTTGGTGGCGGTGGCTCGTCGTGGTCGTACGACGGATCTCCTCGCCTGCGGCCTGATGTTCGTGGGCGCGGCCGTTCCGAGCTTCGTCGTCGGCGCGGTGCTGCTGGACGTCGTGGTGGTGCGCGGTGGCGTGGGCACGGTCCTGGCGGATGGCTCCTGGCGCGCGGCATTGTTGCCGGCGCTGCCGCTGGCGATCGGCGCGGCCGCGACCTGGGCGAGGGTGCTGCGGACCGTGATGGTCGATCGAGCCGGGTCGAGATTCGTCGAGGTGGCGCGGGCGCGAGGGGCGTCGGGGTTACGGCTGCTGGTCGTTCATGTACTGCCGGGTGCGGTTCCGGCCCTCCTCACCGCGGCGGGAATCACCGTCGGCTCGCTACTGGCGGGGGCTGCGGTCGTGGAGACCATCTTCACCTGGCCGGGGATCGGGCGTTACCTCGTGGCGGCGATCGCGGCCCGGGACGTGCCGGTCGTCCAGGGGGCGGTGTTGTTCGGAGTGCTTGGCTACGTGACCGCGAGCCTCCTCACGGACGTCGCCGCCCGGCTCATCGAACCCCGGTCTGGCGATGCGCGGCAGTAGCTGGTCCGGTCGAGGGCTCGGGCTTGCGACCGGGCTGGTCCTGCTCGCCGGGATGGTCGTGCTGGTGGGTGTGGTGCCGTGGTTGACACCGGACCCGAATGCCGTCGACTACGCCGGCAAGTTGGCCGCACCGAGCGGCGAGCACCTGCTCGGAACCGACCAGGCCGGCCGTGACGTGCTGGCGCGACTAGCTGCCGGCGCGCGGATCTCGCTGGGGGCGGCGATGCTGGTGTCAGCGGTGACGTTCGCCATCGGTCTGGCAGTCGGGTTGGCGACGGCATTGCTGGGTGGCGTTGTCGACGTCGCGCTGTCCCGGCTGGTCGACGTACTGCTCGCGGTGCCCCACGTCGTTCTCGCACTGGCGATCGTCGGCGTACTCGGGCCCGGTCTCCGCAACCTGGTGGTGGCGATGGTGATCGCGGGATGGGCGCCGTTCGCGAGGTACGCACGAACCTTCGCGCGGGCCGTTCTCGATCGGCCGTATGTCCTCGCGGCCCGGATGGCGGGAGTGGGTCGCTGGCGGGCGGCCTGGCGGCACGTCCTGCCGGCGGCGTTCCTGCGCCTCCTGGCGGTGGCGACACTCGGCGTGGGAGAGGTCGTCCTCGGCCTGTCCGCGTTGTCGTTCCTCGGGCTTGGGGTCGCGCCGCCGGCCGCGGAGTGGGGGCAGATGGTCGCCGAGTCGCGTACGTACGCCGCGCAGGCGCCCTGGCTGGTCATCGTTCCGGGGATGGCGGTCGTCTGCGCGGTGGCGTGTGCCGCCCTGCTCGGCGATGCGCTCGAGGACCGGCTCGACCGCGAAGGGGGAGCGGGATGACGCTGCGGATTCGCGGGCTCAGCGTCTGTTATGCCAGCGGCGTGCGAGGTCTGCGTGACTTCTCCCTCGAGATCGCCCCCGGGGAATGCGTGGCCGTGGTGGGTGAGTCCGGCTCGGGCAAGTCGACGCTGATCCGTGCCGTGCTGGGCCTGCTGCCTCCGGGTGCCGCCGTCTCCGGCGAGGTCATGGTCGGATCGCATGCCCTGCATGGCCTGTCACCCCGGCAGGTGCGGCGGCTCCGCGGGCCGGTGATCGGGTACGTCGCGCAGGACCCGTTCGGGTCGGCTGATCCGGTCTGGAATGTTGGCCACCACGTCGCGGAGGCGTGGTACGCGCATCGCCGGCGGCCGTACGACAGTGAACACGTACGACGGCTGCGCGGCCTCGGCCTGACCGATCCCGCGCGCTGGCTGCGTCGCCGGCCCGCGTCCTGGTCGGGCGGGATGCTGCAGCGGGCCGACATCGTGGCCGGCAGCGCGCACGATCCCGCTGTCGTGCTCGCGGACGAACCCACGTCCGCGTTGGACGCCGACCTCGCCGACGCGGCGCTGGCCGGGCTGGTGGGCGAAGCCAGGTCGCTGCTCGTCGCCAGCCACGACCTTCCGTTGGTGAGCAGGTACGCCGATCGCGTTGTCGTACTCCGGTCCGGCCAGCAGGTCGAGGAACTCGAGGTCAGGCGCGGCGGGCTCGAAGCGCTCGCGCGGATCGCGCGCCATCCGTACACCCGGGAACTCGTGGCGGCGTTGCCGGCCGGTCGCGGGGGTGGTGGCGGATCCTCTGGTCCCGTGGTGGCGCGACTCGAGCGGGTGTCGCTCGGTTACCGGGGCGCGGGTGCGCCGCCGGTGGTGTGCGACGTCGACCTCGAGGTGCGGGCCGGCGAGATCGTCGGATTGGCGGGGCCATCTGGTGCGGGCAAGACCACGGTGCTGCGGGCCGTGGCAGGTCTGCTGCGCCCGCGGAGTGGGGTCGTCCGCCTCGGCGGTCTTGACGTGTGGGAACGCCGGACGCCGAGGGTGCCTCGACCTGGTTACGTGATGCCGGTCTTCCAGGACGCGAGCGCAAGCCTGGACCCGCGCTGGCCGATCTGGCGTACTGTCGCCGAGGCGCTGGTTGGCGGTGGCCGGCTGGGGTCGGCGGCGGCGCGGGCACGGGCAGGGGAGTTGCTTGCGGACCTCGGCCTCGGCGAAGTCGATCCCGACGCGCGGCCATCCCGGCTGTCTGGCGGACAACGCCAGCGGGTGGCGCTGGCGCGGGTCCTCGCTGGTCGGCCGTCACTGGTGGCGGCTGACGAGCCGACCGCGCAGCTGGATCCGACGATCGCCGCGGAGGTAACCAGCGCGCTGGAGGGCCTTGCTCGGCGTGGGCTCGCGCTGGTGGTGGTGAGCCACGACGAAGCGCGGCTTCGGGCACTTGCCGATCGAGTCCTTCGCGTCCGCGACGGCCGGGTCGTCGCGGACCCCTGACGGATAACCAATCCCGTCCGCGTCGATGCTTGTGCGACGATCGCTCGATGGTGGGCCGTCGAGGACCTCAGAGTATTGGACGGGTTCTCACGTCGGGCGTACGGCGCGACCGCTCACCTGCGGCCGATCGTCCTTTATCTTCGTTCCGACATCGCGGTCGCTCTCGATCGAGCTGTCAATCAGCGTGGACAGCAGTGGTTAGCGTCCAGGGGCAGCTTCGATTCAGCGGTGGCCGATTACGTAGCCCGGGAACCCAGGATCCGTCGTGCGATTGCCGCCGGAGGCTAGCCGACAGTCGAGATCCATGTGCACTCTCACGCGGATCGTGTCCTCGCCGACGCTTTAGCGGCGTTACAACCGACCGCGGCGACATGACTATCTGGGAAGTCCGCTAATTCGCGTTCTTCGAGCGCTTGTGAGTGCCGCCAGGCGGTCGTCGCATTGCCGCGCGTGCCGGTTGTCAGAGGTTTATCGGCTAAGAGACCGAGAAACCTCTGACAACTCGGGTCTAACCCATGATTTCTCGGCATCCGAACGGCCGGGGCGTACGCCTTTCTCTCAGGCGGGTTGGGGGCCTCCCTGATCAGGGGACGGTGCGACGCCAGCGCGGGTTGGGCACGCCGTTTGCTCCTGCAGTGGGGTGATGAGGTCGGGCTCTCCGATACGGACCAGACCACACTCGTAGGCCACGACAACGGCTTGGACACGGTCGCGCAGGCCGAGCTTGGCCAGGACGCGGCTGACATGGGTCTTGACCGTTCCTTCCGAGACGAACAGGCGGGCGGCTATCTCGGCGTTGGAGAGGCCGCGGGCGATGAGGTGGAGCACCTCGCGTTCGCGCTCGGTGAGGGCGTCGAGGTCGGCCGCAGGCTCGCGTGCGCGTTCATCGCCCGTCGAGATGAACCGCTCGAGGAGACGCCGGGTCACGCTCGGAGCGACGATCGCGTCCCCGCGGGTCACCGCATGGATCGCCGAGAGCAGGTCGCTCGCGAGCGTGTCTTTCAACAGGAAACCGCTGGCCCCGGCTCGTAGCGCGGCGTAGACGTACTCATCGAGGTCGAAGGTCGTGAGCATGAGCACTCGTGGTGCGTTCGGCTTCCGGCGGATCCGGCGGGTCGCCTCAACGCCGTCGACCTCCGGCATGCGTACATCCATCAGCACGATGTCGGGGCGAATTTGCGCGGCGAGGTCCGCCGCCGCGGCACCGTCAGCAGCCTCGCCGACGACCTCCATGCCTGGAGCGTTCTCCAGGATCATTCGGAAGCCGGTTCGTACCAGTGCCTGGTCGTCGGCGAGCAGGGCGCGAATCATCGGGAGACTCCATCGGTCGGCAGGGCGACGCGTACGACGAATCCTCCGTCGGGTCCTGGGCCGGCGTGGAGGTCTCCGCCGAGCAGGTGCGCTCGCTCGCGCATGCCGCGTAGACCCTGCCCGATCCCGATCTTGGCAGTGCCTGGTCCGTTGTCGCAGATCTTCAGACGCACGCCGCTGTCGTGGTAGGACAGCAGCACCTGCGCTCGTGCTCCTTGGCCCGCGTGTTTCATGGTGTTGGTCAGCGCCTCCTGAACGATGCGGTACGCGGCCAGGTCGGTGGACGGCGGTAACTGCCTGGGGGTGCCCTCGACGAGGAAGGTGACGGGGATGGCTGTCGTGTTCACCTGGTCGATCAGCTCGGGCAGGTGAGCGAGCCCTGGCTGGGGGTGGAGAGTCGGGTCGAGCTGCCCGGTGGAGGCGAGCACCCGGCGCATCTCGGCCAGGGCGCCTCGTCCGGTGGTGATGATCGCCTCGAAGGCGCCTCGGGCGTCACCCGGCCGGTTGTCGAGCGCGGCGTGGCCGCCCTGGGCCTGCACGACCATCACCGACAGGCCGTGCGCAACCACGTCGTGCAGTTCGCGGGTAATCCTTGCGCGTTCGGCCGCCGCCGCTAACTGGGCCTGCTGGTCGCGTTCCCGCTCGAGGTCCACGGTCTGGGCGCGCAGCTGCCGGAGGTACGCCATGCGGCTGCGCGCCCCCGATCCTGTCGCCCAGGCCGCCACGAGGACAGGGATGATGACCAACGGAGCGCTGGCAGGCGTGGCACCGCGCAGTCGCTGGATGCTCACGGTCTTCGGCTCGGTCGGTGTCGTGGTGGGCACCTCCTCCACCATGGTGACCGACCTGGGTACGGACGGCGGCCCGCCGACTCCCTGCACGCTTGCCACGCCTACCGCGGTCCAGTACGCCACCGTCGCTCCCAAGCCGACCAGCACCGCCAGAGACACCGAGCGGCGATGGCTGGCGGCGACCGTGTGGAGCAGGATCGGAGTCGCCAGATCGACGACCATCAATGGTGTCGTTAGCGCGAGATGCGTTGCGGCCGACATCGCGCACACCAGCAACAGCAGCAGCGGCCACCGGCGCCGCAGCGCCGTCCCCGCCACCGCGACCAGCGTCGCACCCCACCAGATCCACACCTGCGCCGGCCAAGGCACGTCGAAGGTGCTTTCGACGTGCTTACGGACGGTGGTGGTCGGGTCGTTAAGCACCACGCAGGCTGCCAGCAACGCCACGGCCAGGGCGGTGTCCTGGACAATGGGCCTGCTCGACCATGCCCGCAGGTGGTGCGCCACAGCGTGCACCATGGCAGCTCACCATATGGCGCGAGCTTGTGCGTCTGTCCAAAGTCTCATTCCGCGTACGACTGGAGACAGATGTCGCGGCCGCCGCCGCGAGCCCTGGGCCAGATTCGCGGAGACCCGACGCGGCCCGAGAGTGGGCGCATGATCAACCTTCGATCTCTCATCGGCATGGGCGCGGTGGCGGTTCTGGTGGCGTCGGCGACGATTTCCGCCTCCGCCGCGACCCGGGATTCCGGCACGCACCCGCCAATCCGCTGGAAGGCGTGCCCGTCCTACTCTGACGCCGTTCTGCGCGCACGCGGACTGGAAGGGGAGCGGGCACAGACGTTCCGGCGGCTCCTCACCCGCACCGAGTGCGGCACGCTCGAGGTACCACTGGACTACCGCAACCCAGGCGGCGAACAGATCACCATTGCGGTGACCCGGCTCAAGGCCACCGATACAGCACGCAGAATCGGCAGTCTTGCACTCAACTCGGGTGGCCCCGGAGGGTCCGGTTACCTGATGCCGATCGACCACGTCATGACGAACGCCGCGAACGCGAGGCTGAATGAACGCTACGACCTGATTGGCTTCGATCCCCGTGGGGTCGGCTACAGCACCAAGGTGGACTGCCCACCCTCGGACGAGGGCAAGGGTAGGACCAGGAACGACGGTCCGACGATAGGCCCACTGACCGAAGAAGAAGCCAGGCAAATATATGACGAGCAGGTCAGGAGCAATCAGACCTGCTCACGCTACGCCCCTGAATTCCTCGGCCAGCTCACCGCGGCCAATATCGCCAAGGATATGGACCGGATCAGGGCGGCGCTGAGTGAACGGAAACTCAACGTCCTCGCACTGTCCTGGGGTACGTGGCTGGGATCCGTCTATCGCACGCTGTTTCCGAACACCGTGGGCCGGATGTGGCTGGACAGCATCGCCATTCCCCGTTTCAGTACTCTCGCCTTCGAACAGGGCCGCGCCGAGGCCACCGAACGCAACTGCTCCCGCATGGCGGCCTGGATGGCCAAACGCCATACCGCCTACGGATTCGGCACCCCTCATAAGAAGGTCGAGAGCGCGCTGCTGGCACTTCGGCGCCACTACGACGCTAACCCAAGGACCTTCACCGACCTCGACATCCCCGTCACGGGTGGCACGATCGGCATGCTGTGTGCGCAAGTCAGCCTTGACTGGCCCCTGGCCGCCGATGCGCTGCGCGAGTTGCGTGATGTCCCGGGTCTCACCGCACCGCCCGCGTTCAAGCAGATCTTCACCGGCAACCCGGTGGAGATCCCGCCCGATGCGCCAGAGGACTTCAACCAGACGATGAACCGCGCGACCTTCTGCAACGAGGACTCCGGCCCACACGACTTCGCCTCGGCCTGGTCCGCTTGGCGGCAGCGGCTGGACAGGCACCCCCTCACCGGTGACTTCGGCAAGTTCGCCGCCGTTGCGGGTTGTGCCGGCTGGGAGCTACCGGTGACCATCACCGCGGTGCACGACACCGGCACCTCGTTGCAACTGTCCGGGCATCTCCACGAGACCATGTCGCCGTACGAATGGACGACTCAGATGCAGGCAATCATCGGAGGCGCGGTCCTGGCCGTCGACGACGATGTGCATGGTTCGGTCTTCATGGATCCGGCCTGCGGTGCCAAGGTCGCCGCCTACTTCGAGACCGGTCGCCTCACCCGCGGTCGATGCGAAGGCTTGCGGCCATAGCCGGCAGGGTCGCGCCAGCTCACGTACCTGGCCCTTCCCCTTCCCCCACACATGTTAGCCTCGCGGTCTTCAATGACGGTAAGCCAAACTGGACCGGTAGAGACGGGTGGGGATGTGGTTGTGCTTTCGCGGGCGCGAGCTGGCGCGGTCGTGGAGTCGGATCTGTTCCAGCGGACCGTGCTCTGCGTCATCCTGGTCAACGCCGTCGCGCTTGGCCTAGAAACCTCACCTTCGGTGGTGGCCCGTTACGGCACTCTTCTTGACCTCGTCGAAGCCCTCGTGGTGACCGCGTTCAGCTGCGAGGTTCTGCTGCGCCTGTACGCCCGAGGTAGAGCGTTCTTCCGCGACCCGTGGAACTGGTTCGATCTGGTAGTCGTGAGCACCGCGATCATCCCGGCGACCAATGTGTTCTCGGTGCTGCGAATGCTGCGCATCCTCGGCCTGGCCCGGCTGGTGTCGGTCGTGTCGAGTCTTCGCCGGGTGGTGTCAGCAATGCTCGCCGCTATCCCCGGTATCGGATCGACCATCGCGATGCTGGTAGTCGCGCTCTACAGTGGCGCACTGCTGGGCACCCAACTGTTCCGGGATGCCGCTCCTGAATACTTCGGCGACCTTGAACATTCGTTGTTCACCATGTTCGAGATCATGACCGTCGAGAACTGGCCATCGGTGGCTGGTCCGATTATGGAAAAGCATCCCACTGCCTGGCTGTTCTTCGTCGCCTACATCGTTCTTACCGCGTTCATCCTTCTCAACCTGCTGATCGGCGTCATCGTCAGCGCCATGGAAATCGAACTCAACCGCGATCGTTGGCAAGCCGACCAGGAACTCGAACGAATCCAACACGAGGCCGTCATGGCCGAACTCCAGCACCTGCGCGCCGCCGTGACCCGGCTCGAAGAACGCGCCGCACATCAGGACGCGGGGGTGTAACGCCCGCCGCTCATTTACCTGCGGGTTTGGCGCCGTTTATGGCCTGCCCACCTGGGCGTCGGAAGGTGGCGTTGCGTTGGTGTCAGGCCCAATCGACGTCGGTGTGGCCGCCTGGGTCGCAGCGTGCTCCGACGGACGCTCGTCGTCGCGAAGCTCCTTCTTGAAGATCCGCAACGACTGTGCGAGACCTTTGGCCGCACCTGGTAGCCGCTTGGGTCCAAACAGCACGATGAACGCCACGATGACGATCAGCAGGTGCCAGGGCTCCAGCCCGTTCCGTAGCCACATTTGCGGTTTCACCACCAGTTTCGTCGGTTCAGTCTCCGAACGGGCCAGCTTGGGCTCCTCACCCATCGGATGACCTGTGACCGCAGCTCCCGCGACCCGGCCTCACCCGTCGAGCCGCTGCCTCAGTCGAGGGGATGGTAAGCCGTCAACCTTGACGGCTGGCCGCTCATCCCGCGATGCGGACTGATCCGGGTTCGGGGGGCGTCACAACTCCCCGCTATCGGGTACAAATCGCGCCGCGCCTGCGGGGGTCTGCTCGGCCGTCTCGGAGAGCAGTCTTCGGGCGGCTTGGTCGGCGCGGCGTTTGACGTACATGCCGATACCGCAGCCGACGAGGACAGCCACGACCAGGGCGATCCAGGCGAACCTGCCCAACCAGTGCTCGGCGGCCGTGCCGAGGTAGTAGACTAAGGCGGTGGTGCCGCCGGCCCAGCAGATTCCACCGAGCAGGTTCGCGGCGAGGAACCGCGCGTACGGCATCCGGAGAACTCCGGCCAACGGGCCGGCGAAGATCCGCAACAGAGCGGTGAACCTGCCGAAGAACACGGCCCAGACACCCCACCGCTCAAAGACCCGCTCAGCCAGCGCGACGTGGGCGGAACTGAAGTGCTTGGGGAACCTGCGACTCAGCCAGTCCAGCAACCGGCGGCCGGCGCGTCGTCCGATCGTGTATCCGATTGAGTCACCTACGACCGCGCCAATGATGGCCGCGACACCGACCCAGAGCGGACTGACCGCGTCCGTGGTCGACGCCATCACGGCGGCGGTCACCAGGGTGATCTCGCCGGGCAGGGGGATGCCGAGGCTCTCGATCCCGATGACCACGCCAACCACCAGATAGACCGCCAGCGGCGGCACCGCATACAGCAGCTGCCCCAACCACTCCGCCACTCGGCCCCCCACTTCGTACTCGCTCGAATCTCACCGCAGTTTCGCGCCGAGGCTACCGTCGCCAACCTGTGACGGCTGTCGCCGGCTCATCTGTCGTTGCCCTGGCAGAATGTATTTTTGAATGTCCGCACCGGCTGCACGGGGGCTGAGAGCGGTTTAGCGGGTGGAGGTGGCGAGGATGGGCCTGTGGGCGTGGGTCGCTGTCGTCATCGTGATCGCGGTCATCTTCCTGGCGATCTCCGGCGAAGCTGTCGTGGCACTCGTTCTCACAGCCGTGTGGGTGGGGGCCATCTGGCTGCTGGTGACGTACGGCGGCGCGCTGATGACTGCCGTCTGGCCAGCGATCCTCATCGTCCTCGCCTTGGTGATTCTCAGCATTGTCACGCTCGCCGTCCTTGCCAGCGCCCTGGAGGATCGCCGTCTGAAGAAGGACCGAGGTCGGCCTGCCCCGCCTCCGTAGACGTACGTACGTGAGGCTTGCCGCCCTGGACGCCTGCCGGCCGACCTGCGGCCTTCCTTTGCCGGATCCGTAGAGCGCTATGGCATCGAGTTAGGGCTGGCTCGCCTCCACCAGCCAGACGGCACCGGTGATGAGGACTCCGTTTGAGGTCTCATACGGCACGAGTCCCGCCCGGAGTTCCTCTCGCGCCTGTTCGACGACGGCCTGGTCGACGTCTTTCAGGTTGAAGCGGGCCGGTCCCTGGCTGAGGATGAACTCGGCCGCGTCCGCGGCGTCGCGGCCGTAATCCATCAGCGCTTTGACCGGGGTGATGCTTACGTCGGCGTACCCGGCTGCGTCGAGCACCTCGTGGATTCGCTCCGGCTCCACCAACGACCCCATTCCCCGCGCGGCCGGCGAGGGCTCGTGGAGCAGCGGCTTCAGCGCCGCGGTGGCACGGGCGTAGTCACTGTCGGGGGTGCCGCCCTGAGGACCCATGAACACCAGCCTCCCCCCTGACCGCAGCCCGCGTCGGAGGTTGGCGAAGGCGGCTACCAGGTCAGCGAAGAACATCAGCCCACCACGGCTGATCGCGACGTCGAAACCACCATCGGGAAAGGGATGGACCTGGGCGTCTCCCTGCTCGAACTCGATGTTGGCGATGCCCTGCTCCGCCGCGTCGGCGCGGGCGCGCTCCAGCATCGGCTCCGAGATATCGATGCCGACGACATGCCCCTGAGATGCCTGGCGTGCGGCCAGTAGCGTGATCTGGCCCGTGCCGCAGCCGACGTCGAGGACGCGGTCGTCCTCACCGATCGCCGCCGCTTGGAAGAGTTCGTCGTTGAAGGCCGTGACGGTCGCGTTGTAACGAGCGGCGTTCTGTGCCCAGTTGACGCCCTCCCAGCCGTTCCATGCTTCCGCGGCCTGGGTGTTGGCAATGCCCTGCATGGGTTTCCCTCCTACGCCTGTGTCTTGCTGTCGTTCAGACTAGCTCATTACTAGAGTTGAACTCTAGAGTCGAACTCTAGATGTAAGCTACAGCCATGGGTCAGGTCAAGGGCGAAGGCAAGCGTTCTCAGAAGGCCAAGCAGACGCGGACGCGCATGCTGGACGCCGCACGCGAGCTGTTCGTCCAGCGTGGATACGGCGCGACGACCCTCCAGGAGATCGCCGACAAGGCCGGCGTCGCCGTGCAGACGATCTACTTCACGTTCGGCAACAAGCGCGTGCTGTTCAAGGAGTTGGCCGACGTGGCGATCGCGGGCGACCCGGAACCGATCGCGACGATGGATCGGCCGTGGTTCCGTGAGGCCGTCGCCGCCGAGTCTGCCGACGGCCAGTTGCGGCTCCACGTCAAAGGCACGCGAGGGATCCTGGAACGCCTGGCACCGATGATCGAGATGATGCGCGCCGCCACCTCGGCCGACCCGGGAATCGCCGAGCTTTGGGACCAGGACACCGACCCGAGGTTCACTGTCCAGCAGGCGGCCGCGCAGTCCCTGGTGACCAAGCCGGGTATCCGCGACGGAGTGACCGCCGAGCACGCCGCCGACCTGCTGTTCAGCCTGCTCAGTCCGGAGGTCTACCTGCTGTTCGTCCGCGACCGTGGCTGGACGCCTGACCAATGGGAGCGCTGGGTCTACGACACCCTGAACACCCAACTCTGCGCCGAGTGACGACCCGACAGTCGCCGCTGGCGACGCCGCACAGCAGAAGGTGAACTCCGCGTTTACCTTCTGCTGGCAACCCGCTGACCTGGTGGTTCATAGCCTCGGAACAGTTTGTCGCAGCAGGAGGTATTCATGCGTCGACTGTTTGCCGTGGCCCTGGTTACCGGAACTCTCAGTCTGGTCGTCGCCGCCTGCGGGGGCTCGCCCCACGCCGGCGCACCGGTCGCCTCAGCACGTACCCCGAGCAGCGGGTCGACACCGACCAACAGCCCTACCAGCAAGGGAGTTGACCCGAACGCGCCGGAGAGCAATCCGGCCGGCGACATTCCCGATGACACGGTGTTCGTGCCGTTCAAGGCAGGCTCGGCGCGATGGCAGGTGTCGGTTCCTCAGGGCTGGGCCCGCACGAAGGTCGGAGCCGCGGTGGTCTTCACCGACAAGCTGAACTCGGTTCGGGTGGAGGAGAAGCGGGTCGCCACCGCACCCACGGTCAAGTCCGCACAGGCAACCGACATCCCCGCGATCCAGGCATCCGAAAGCACCGTGAAGATCCAGACGGTGGGCGTGACGCGGCGTAATGCCGGTCAGGCGGTCCGAATCACCTACACCGCCAACAGCGACCCGGATCCGGTGACCGGGAAGGTCGTCAAGGATGCCGTCGAGCGGTACGCGTTCTTCCACCGGGGCACCGAGGTGATCCTCACCCTCTCCGGCCCGGACGGAGCCGACAACGTCGATCCCTGGCGTACGGTCAGCGACTCGCTGCGGTGGCTGCCATGACAGCGGGCACCACCCTCGAAGCGCGCGAGCTCTACCGGTTCTACCGCGCTGGTGACGAGGAGACGCACGCGTTGCGGGGTACGTCCGTTGCCGTCGATGCCGGTGAAGTGGTTGTCGTCACCGGTCCGTCCGGGGCAGGCAAGTCGACCTTGCTCGCCTGTCTCGGTGGACTTGACGAGCCCGACGCCGGCACTGTTTTCCTGAACGGCGTACGACTCAGCCATCGCCCCGAGCAGGAGCGAGCCGCCGCGCGGGCCAGAGGCATCGGCGTGCTGTTCCAGTCCGGCAACCTGCTCCCACATCTGACCGTGACCGGCAACGTCCAACTGGTTCAACGGCTGGTCCGGGGTGGAGCGCGTCAGCGACCGGCGGACGTGCTGCACGCCGTTGGCCTGGAAACGCGGGGGCACGCGCGGCCGGGTGAGCTGTCGGGAGGCGAGAGTGCCAGGGCAGGCCTGGCGGTCGCGCTGGCCAACGGGCCGCGCGTCATCCTGGCCGACGAGCCCACCGGAGAGCTTGACGCCACGACCGAGGCGGGAGTCCTGGAGCTTCTACGGGCGGAGGCCGACCGTGGCTGCGCGATCGTCATCGCGTCACACAGCCCCGCGGTGGCGGCCGCGGGCGATCGCGTCATCCGGCTGGAGCTTGGACGGATCGTGGGGGAGGCGCGGCCATGACCGCAACGGATGGTGGGCGGGACCTCGTACGGTGCGTCGAGGTTGCCCGCACCTACGGGCGGGGCGCGGCTGCCGTGGTGGCGATCCACGCGATGTCCTGCGTCGTACCCCCGGCGGCCCGCGTCGCGGTGACCGGGCCGTCGGGATCGGGCAAGTCGACCTTGCTGCACCTGCTCGCCGGACTGGACCGGCCGAGCGCGGGGACTATCGAATGGCCGGGGCTTGGCGGTGATCCGGTCGACCGGCCGGGCACGGTTGGGTTTGTTTTCCAGGGGCCAAGCCTGCTACCACCGCTGGACGTCTCCGAGAACGTCGAACTGCCACTCCTGCTCGCCGGGTTCGCGGCGTCGGAGGCGCGCGAGCGCTCGTCGCAGGCCCTGGCCATGGTCGATGCGGTCGAGCTCGCCGGCCGGCTTCCAGAGGAGCTTTCGGGCGGGCAGGCCCAGAGGGTGGCGGTGGCTCGGGTACTTGCCTGCCGGCCCCGGCTGATCCTGGCGGACGAACCCACCGGTCAGCTTGATGCCGGGCATCGGGACCAGGTGGTGCGGGCATTGATCGAGTCCGCGGCTCACCTGGGCGCGAGCCTGGTGGTGGCCACCCACGACGTTGCCGTGGCGAACCAGCTGTCAACGCAGTGGCAGATGCGCGACGGCCGGCTGACCTGCGCAGAGGAGCCCGCGCGGGTACCCCACCAGGCTTTCTACCCGGTTTCGGATCCGGGGGAGTCATGCTGACACTGACCTGGATCCGCGGACTGACGGGTATGCGAGCCGGCCGGCTCGCGGGCGCGACGGTCGGGATCGCGATCGCGGTCGCGCTGCTGGCTGCCCTGGGCAGTTTCCTTGGTTCGTCCAGGGCCACCATGACCACCCGGTCGGTGCAGCAGGTCGCGGTGGACTGGCAGGTGGAGGTGCAACCTGGAACCCCGGCCGCCTCCGTGATGAGGGCCGTAAACGCCGACCCGCGGGTGTCGCGGGCCATGCCGGTCGGGTACGCCACCACCACAGGCCTCCAGGCCACCGCCGGCGGCACGACGCTGACCACCGGAGCGGGGAAGGTACTCGGCCTGCCGGCGTCGTACGCGACGACGTTCCCGGGCGAGATCCGCTTCCTCACCGGCTCCCGTGACGGCGTACTTCTCGCCCAGCAGACCGCCGCCAACCTGCACGCCGCGCCCGGCGACCGGATCAGTCTCGGACGTGCCGGCCTGCCGCCGGTGACCGTGCGGGTCGACGGGATCGTGGATCTGCCGCAGGCGGACTCGCTGTTCCAGACGGTCGGCGCTCCGGTGGGCGCCCAGCCGACCGCGCCACCGGACAACGTCGTCCTCATGCCGCAGGACCGCTGGCACCAGGTCTTCGACCCAGTGGCGAAGGCGCGTCCCGACCAGGTGCGGGCGCAGGTGCATGCCCGCACCCGGCACAACCTCCCACCCGATCCGGCCGCGGCGTACGCCGTGGTGACCGGGGCCGCGCACAATCTCGAGGCTCGCCTGGCCGGCGGAGGCCTGGTCGGCGACAACCTGGCGGCGACCCTGGACTCGGCCCGCCAGGACGCGTCGTACGCGCAACTGCTGTTCCTCTTCCTGGGCGTGCCGGGCGCCGTCCTGGCTGGCCTGCTCACCGGCATCGTCACCGCGAGCGGGGCAGACCGCCGGCGCGCCGAACAGGCGCTCCTACGGGCACGTGGCGCCAACTCCAGTCAGCTGCTCCGGCTGGCGGTGGCCGAGGCTGTCCTGGTGGGGGTCGTCGGATCGGCGGCCGGGCTGGGGATTGCCGCTCTGGTGGGCAGGCTGGCGTTCGGAAGTGCGGCGTTCGGCTCGACCGCGGGCGCGTCAACGGTCTGGGCCGCGGTCAGTGTCGCCATCGGGCTCCTGGTCGCGATCGCGACCGTGGCCTGGCCGGCCCGCCGTGACCTGCGCGCCAGCACGGTGATGGCGGCGCGGCAGCCGGTGGCTCTTCGTCGGCGCCCCCGGTGGATGCGGTACGGGCTCGACATCTGGCTGCTGGTCGCGTTCGGCCTGGCGTTCTGGGCCACCAGCAGCAACGGTTACCAGCTCGTGCTCGCACCCGAGGGTGTGCCCACGATCTCGGTGAGCTACTGGGCGTTCGCGGCGCCGGCGCTGCTGTGGGCTGGTGCCGGACTGCTGGCCTGGCGGCTGGTCGACCTCCTGCTGCGGGAAGGTCGGCCGGTCCTGTCCGTGGCGTTGCGCCCGTTGGCGGGTCCGCTGTCGGGCACCGTCGCGGCCACGATGTCCCGGCAACGCCGGTTGCTCGCGCGTACCGTCGTTCTCGTCATGCTGGCCGTCGCCTTCGCTGCCTCCACGGCGACGTTCGACGCGACGTTCCGCCAGCAAGCTGAGGTTGACGCGCAGCTCACCAATGGCGCCGACGTCACCGTGACGGCCCCGCCAACAGCGACGACCTCGCCCGCGCGCGCCAGCACGCTCGCCGCGATTCCCGGGGTGGCAAAGGTAGGCGCACTGCAACACCGCTACGCCTACATCGGTCCGGATCTGCAGGATCTGTACGGCATCGACCCGCACACGCTCGGACGTCAGGTACGCCTGCAGGACGCGTACTTCGCCGGTGGCACGGCCAAGGATCTGCTCGGCCGGCTGGCCCGCCAACCCGACGCGATCCTGGTGAGTGCGGAGACAGTGCACGACTACCAGCTCCACCCCGGCGACCTGATCCGCCTCCGGCTGGTGGAAGCGCGTACCCACAGACAGCTGGTGGTGCCGTTCCACTACGTGGGCGTCGTCAAGGAGTTTCCGACCGCGCCCAAGGACAGCTTCTTCGTCACCAACGCCAGCTATGTCGCCCGCCGTACCGGGAACCCGGTCGTCGGTGAGTTCCTCCTGACGACGGACGGCACACCGCCCACGACGGTGGCGCAGCGGGTGCGCTCCACCCTGGGCCCGAACGCGCAGGTCTCCGACATCCAGACCACCCGGGCTGTGGTCGGCTCGAGCCTTACCGCCGTGGATCTGTCCGGGCTCACCAAGGTCGAACTCTCCTTCGCGATCGTCCTGGCCGCGTCGGCGACCGGGTTGCTGCTCCTGCTGGGATTCGCCGAGCGCCGGCGTACCTTCGCGCTCCTGCGGGCGATCGGTGCCCGGCCCAACCAGTTGGCCGCGCTCGTCCGCTCGGAAGTCAGTCTGGTCGCGGTCCTCGGGGCTGTCCTGGGCGCCGCGGCGGGATGGGGACTGGCCGCAGTTCTGGTGGCGGAGCTGGCCGGCGTCTTCGACCCGCCGCCGGACTCTCTCGCGGTTCCCTGGCGCTATCTGGCGGTGGTCGCCTTCATCGGTTTGATCTGCACGATCGCGGCCGGAGTACGCGCGGTGTCGACCGCACGGCGGCCCGCTCTCGAGGTGCTCAGGGACCTGTGACGGATACACTCGGCGCCGTGGCCCGGCTGCTCGTCGTGGAGGACGACGACACCATCGGCGGCCTCCTCGACCGCGGGCTGCGGTCGCACGGACATGAGGTCGTCTGGTGTCGTTCGGGCCGGGCGGCTCTCCACGAGGCGACCATTGCGGACTTCGACCTCATCCTGCTCGATCTGGGCCTGCCCGATCTCGACGGTTTCGAGGTGTGCCGGCGAGTTCGGGCGGCCGCTCCGGGATGCGTGCTGGTGATCCTCACCGCACGCGACGAGGAGATGGACGTGGTCGTGGGCCTGGAGGCAGGCGCGGACGACTACCTCACCAAACCCTTCCGGTACACCGAGCTGTTGGCCCGCATCCGCGCGCACCTCAGACGCGGGGCAGGGGCGGCACCCACGCCGGAGGCGTACATCGTCGGCGACCTCACCGTCGACACAGCGGCCCGTCGTTGCTCCCTCCGTGGCCATGACGTCGCACTCCGGAGCAAGGAGTTCGATCTGCTGGCCCGTCTGGCGGCCGAGCCGAACCTCGCCATCACCCGCGAAACCCTCATGGCGGACGTCTGGGACGAGAACTGGCATGGCTCCACGAAAACCCTCGATGTGCACGTCGCCGCACTGCGCCGCAAGCTCGCGGCGGCGTCCGAGAACGTTGACGCCGACATCGTCAGCGTCCCGTCGATAGCCACTCTGCGCGGATACGGCTACCGGCTCGAGTCCGCGCCGAGCTGACACCAGACACCGTGAGCGGCCGACAAGGGGTTGCGACCGTGAAGGAGTGAACATGCGCAAGCGGATCGTGACGCTGGTCGTGCTGGCCGCCGTACTCGCCATCAGCTTGTTCGGAATCCCCCTCGCCGTGGGTGTCGCGCACTCCTTTGTGACCGACGAGAGCACCGAGCTTGAACGCCTTGCCGACACCGCGGCTGACCTCGTGCAACAGACCCATGTCGTCGGGCGGCTCACGGGGCCCGAGAGCGGCACCGACCTCGCGTTGTACGACCGCGCCGGCCGGCTGGTGGCGGGCAACGGTCCGGCCCAGGCCGACATCCTCACGCGGAGAACTCTTCGCGACAACATCGTGCACCGGGACACGGTCCGGGGCATGCTGACCGTCACCGTTCCGGTCGGGGGATCCGGTCCAGCCACCGGCGTCATGCGGGCAAGCGCCCCCAGATCGGCTCTCTATCCCCAGATCGGCGCGACCTGGCTGATGATGGTGGGCCTCGGCTTACTCGCGGTCTCCCTGACCGGCCTGGTCGCACACGCGCAGGTTCGACGCCTGACGGCGCCTCTGGACGCGCTCACGGCGGCCGCGGGCCGACTCGGTGAAGGCGACTTCAGTGTTCGCGCGGCCCCGAGCGGGCTCGGCGAGATCGATGCCGCCGGTGAGGCACTCAACCGCACCGCTGCCCGGCTTGGTTCCCTGGTGGAGCGGGAGCGTGCCTTCACCGCCGACGCGTCCCACCAGCTGCGCACGCCGCTGACCGGCCTTCGGTTCGGCCTCGAGGCTGCCCTCGAGGGACCGCCGGAGCAGTACCGCGACGCGATGATCGCCGCGATCGCCGACGCCGATCGTCTCGAACGCATCACCAAGGATCTGCTGGTCCTGGCAAGGGACGCGCCCCAGGGATCGGCGCGGCTCGACGTCGCTGTGGTGTTGGAGGACCTCCGGCGGGATTGGCATGGCCAACTCGCCGCCGCTGGCCGCCCGCTCCGTATTGCCATCGACCGCGACCTGCCAGCGTCGACCGCATCGGTGGCCGCCGTGCGCCAGGTGCTTGCCGTGCTCGTCGAGAACGCCGTCCAGCATGGCTCCGGTGTCGTCTCACTCCGGGCACGCGACTCGGCCGGCGCACTCGCCATCGACGTACGCAACGAGGGATGCGCCATCACGATAGATGAGGGCGAGTTGTTCAGCCGACGCTCCGCGGGCGCCCACGGACACGGCATCGGACTCGCGCTCGCCCGAAGTCTCGCTGAGGCCGAGGGTGGGCGCCTTCACCTCACCGCCGCGGATCCACCGACCTTCACGCTCTTGCTACCCGTCGTACTCTCCGAACCGCCTTCCGCGCCGTCCGGCGATGAGTCCCAGCAGTGACGAGGCTCAACGATGGGTGGCCGTGCTGGTGGGGCTGTGGGTCATGGTGCTTGTCGGGCTGTGGGTCGTCGTGCTCGTTGGACTGTGAGTCGCTGTGCCTGTCGGGCTGTGCGTCATGGTGCTTGTCGGACTGTGAGTTGGGCTGGGTGACTTCGGGCATCCGGCCAGAACCGCGGCAAGCGCCAGCGACAACGCAACGACTGGCAAGCCTCCGCGCATGCTCGCGATCATTCTGTCTGGCAACGACCTCATAGTGCCTCTCCACCTGTCAACGACAGTTACTAAGGGCCCGTTGTGGATCGAACGGTGCCAATGCACTCAGATTCCCCGTCCTGACCGAGGAGCACGCCCGTCAAGCGAAGCAAATGTCCGCGATTCGCCGACGTCGGGAAGCTGGCAACGACGCTGATCAGCTGGCAGCCAAGGCTGTCTCGCCTCGGCTCGCTATTGTTAGGGCGCCCGCCAGTTGTCGATCAACGGACCTTGGCTGAGATCGATAGTCTCTGCCATTTCGGAAGTCCGCTGGAATTTGGAAGTACCACGTGAAGCGGAAAGAATATCTCGATCTTCGCGGTTTCGAGACCAGAAGGTATTCAGTTCTTGATGCAATCCTGGCGGTCGATACCGACCTCGACCTCAATGAGATTCTTGCCCGTGTCGCGCAGGTCGCTCGCCTGTTACTGAATGCCCGTTACGCCGTTCTCGCGGTGACCACCACGGATGACCTGGCCGCGGCGACCGTACCGTCCGGTCTTTCCACGCCGGAGGCCCGTCAACTCGGCGACTCGCGCGATCTCCTGACGAGCCTGGCCCGCCTCTTCCCCTCCACCGCGCCCTCCCGGTGGTGCGAGATCCATCCCCCTCCGGCCGGCCCGCACCTATCGCCCGGCATCCCGCCGACCACGAGCATGGTGGGTGCTCGGATCGCCATCGGAGGCGACGATCTCGGATTCCTGTGGGCTGGCGACAAGGTGAACGCACCGGAGTTCACGCCGGAGGACGATCTTCGCCTGGCGACGATCGCGATCGTCGCTCGTACCGCGATCGGCAACGCTCGACTTCGCGAGCGGGAGCGGCGCCGGCAGCAGTGGCTCGAGGCCGCTGCCGACCTCAACCGCCTGCTGTTCGAGGCAGCCAACCCTGGTGAGGCATTGCGGTGGGTCGACGAGCGGATCCGCACGATCTCCGGTGCGTCCTGGTGCGGGATCTTCCTCCTGGACCCGAGTGAACCAAGCACGATCATGATCGAGTCGATCCAGGGTCCTGGCATCGACTACCAGGCCAGCGTGCGTTCACCCCTCGGCGGTCTTCGGGAGGCCGCTCTCAAGTCCGGCCGGTGCATCGTGAGCACGGACCTCATCAGCGACCCCCGCTACAGCCCCTCCGCCGACTGGCCGGATGCGCTCGACGCTGTGGGGCCAGCCGTGATCGTGCCGCTGCTGGCGCCCGGAGAGGCCGTCGGCACTCTCGTACTCGCCTGGCCGGAGGGACCAGCTCAGGTCCGCACGGCGGTCGCGGAAGCTCCGATGCTCGAGTTCTTCGCCAGCCGGGCGGCGCTTGCCTTCCAGCAGGTCAGTCACGAACGCCGACGCTCGCGGCTGCGAGTGCTCGCCGACCGCGATCGGATCGCCCAGGATCTCAACGACACGGTGATTCAACGGCTGTTCGCGGTGGGGACCCTTCTGGAGAGCGCCAGGGGGCTGACCCGTCAGCCGGAGGTGCGTGACCGCGTCGGCAGAGCGGTCACCGAGCTCGACAAGACCACGCAGCACGCCCGAGCGGCGGTCTTCCAGCTGCGTACGCCCGATCCCGCCGACGTGTCGTCGGTCCGGAGCCAACTCTTCGCTGAGATCGATGCCGCCCGCGAGTTGCTGGGCTCGACTCCGCGACTCGTCCTCCACGGCCGGGTCGACACCGTGTCGACGCATATGCGCAGCGAGATCATGGCCACCGTGCACACGGCGCTGCTCATGGCGGCGCGGCAGGATCCCGTCAGCGACGTCGAGGTAAGACTCGAAGTGGACGACACGACGGTTCGGCTGACCGTTGCCTATGCCGGTGCACCGCCGTCCGGAGTCCGATCGCGTTCCGAGCCAGGGCTCGCCGACCTCGTTGCCCAAGCCGAGCGGCTGGGTGGCTCCTGCACAGTCCATACGGACGATGCGGGGATGACCACGCTTGACTGGTGCGTACGCAAGGGCGCTTGACCGGCTCCTAGGCGACGAAGGATCGACACCCATCCATGCGGAGAAGGCTCAGACAAGTCGCGGACGCAGGGCCATGATCGTGAAGGATTTTCGTCGCTATATGACCAAAATCCTTCACGATCCTTGAAGGGGCAGCCTCAGGTCTCACGTACCGGACGGCTTGCGATGTGTCATGGGGATATGCCCCGCCTCGTACCGCAGAAGGTGTACACAATGTGAGACGCGACCTGCGGCACGCCCGACTTGGCGCCCCCGGTGGCCGGCCGGCGGCGGTTTGCCTGAATGCCGCGCGGTTGCTATACCTGTGGCAAGCCCCGACAAGGCCAGCGGACGAGGGAGCAGTACCCGCACAGCGACAAGACTGACTCATGGAGGGTGAGTCTGTCGTGGCCTGGGTCATTCTGATTCTGTCCGGGGTGTTCGAAGCTGTCTGGGCGACCGCGCTCGCCGAATCCCGGGGACTAAAGCGTCCTGTTCCGACGGTGGTGTTTCTCGTCGCGCTTGTCGTGAGCATGACGGGCCTCGCCGTTGCCATGAACGCCGTACCGACCGGAACCGCCTACGCCGTGTGGGTTGGTGTGGGCGCGCTCCTGACCGTCGCCGGGGCAATCATTCGCGGAAAGGAAAGGGCCTCCACCGCGAAGCTACTCCTACTGGCCGGCCTGATCGCGTGCGTAGCTGGCCTGAAGGCGGTGAGCTGATGTCGTGGGCGATTCTCATTCTCAGCGCGATTTTCGAGGCCGTGTGGGCGACCGCGTTGGGGAGGTCCGACGGATTCACGATGGTCGGGCCCACAGTCGTGTTCGGCGTGGGGATGGTCATCAGCATGGTCGGACTCGCCATCGCCATGACGAGGATTCCGATCAGCGTCGCCTACGCGGTATGGGTCGGGTTGGGAGCGGCCCTCACGGTCGCCTTCGCGATGGCTAGCGGGGACGAGCCGGCGTCCGTGGCCAAGGTGATCTTCCTCGCCGGCATTATCGCCTGCGTGATCGGCCTGAAGTTCGTCAGGACCAAGCCGGGCAGGAATGCCGACTCTGTGAACGGCACACAGGAGGAGCCCGCCCGATCCGATGCCACCGTTCGCGAGGGTTAGTGGCCGAGGTCAGCCCACGATCTGGAGGTAATGCTTGGTCAGCTCCTCGGTACGTCCTTCCGGCCAACAGCGGCCCGCGCCTTTGAGCCAGTCGGCAAGGATCTCGACGTGGGTGTGCCAGGCCGCGAGAGCGGTCGCTCGCTGGTCGGCAAGCATGGATGGCAGGGTCTGGGTGAGGACCAGGCGCGCGCCGCCGGCACCGGGGGAGAGTTGCCAACGCACCCGGCCAGCCTCGACACCCTCGTGGAGCCAGGCGTACTCCAGGAACTCGGGGCCCTTCACAACGGTCACGGATCCGGCGGGCACGTAGCCGTTCGTAAGACGCAGCGGCGGCTGCCCACCGACAGCGACGTCGCTGTCGGTGGGCTTCGGCGCCTCCGACTCCGCATGCTCCAAGAGGAACGCCCATACCGCGTCGACGGGGCGAATGAGTTGACGTTCGAAGCGGATCTCGTAGCCGTCCGCGGTCTCCTGGATGGTTCCCTCGGCGAGGCCGAAGCGTTCGATGTACTCCTCATGGCGCTCGCCAAGCCCGTCTGGCCACGTGTAAGGCTGCCCGTCCAGCATCGCTTCGAGCCCGCTCAGGCAGCCGTCCCAGCCGGAGGCGAGGCTGGCCGCGCTGTAGCGATCGTCGAACGTGTAGGTGAAGGTGAGGAGGCAGGTGCCGGCGTCGGGCTGGAGCTCGAACCGCAGAGTGTCCGTCTCCCACGTGAAGGCGAGGAGGCGCGGCGGGTCGGTTTCGAGGACCGTGCCCGTGCCCGGCGCTCCCTCCTTCTTCCCGAACTCGAACCAGATCGTGCCGGCTTCGAAGTCCATCTTCACGCCACTGGGGAACCACTGCGCGAGCTCGGCCGAGTCGGTGATGGCGCGCCAGATCTTCTCGGCGGGATGTGCCAGGCGGCGTTCGAACCGGAGGACGCAGCGGCCGTCCACGGTGTGCAGGGTTGCGTTCATAGTCGGCCCTTCGTTGGCGCTGGTGGTGGAGGTACGTCTCAGCCGGGTGCCCCCCAAGGAATATAACTGAACAGGCATGTACGCGCCAGCGTGCGCCACACCGGTGCGGTGAAGCGCGGGTTGGTGCGAGGCAGTGGACCTTTTCCCTGCGCGGAGTACCCGAAGTGCTCGACTGCTTCTACGTCGACGTCCCCGGAGCGGTCGGGCGTTCCTTCTTGCCGGCCTTCAGCAGCTCGATCATTTCGGTGATGCGTTCAGCTCGAATATCGGGTCGGCGTTTGGTGGCGTCGATCCACCGTAGGTACGCCTTGCGGTAGAACTGCGCGAGCGAGTCGAAGAACTCCGCTGCCGCCGGCTCGGCGTCCAGGGCGGCCGCGACGTCAGGCGCGAGGTCGGCGCGCTGCGGCCCTTCGGGTGTGAGCGTGACTGTTACCTCGTCGCCGGCCGAGACGCCACTGTCGCGGCGCCACATGGGTGTGAGCACGATGCAGGGTCCGTCGCCGGAGTGCTCGATGATCGCTCGCACCTTCGCGCCATTGATGGTGCCGCCGACGCGATGCGTACGCTTGCGGCCCCACTCCTCGTCGGGGTCGAAGGGTAGTGGGATGAGAGCGCGCTGCCGCGAACCCGCGATGACGGTCGCGGTGAAGTTCACAGTCGTGGCCATGTCGTGATGCTCGCACGACGAGGCGTCCTATGTGCGGTCTACGGCAGTGCTGCGAAGGCCATTGACAAAATCTATTTTTACGTACAGGATCGTTTTGCCATGAGAGACGTCCTGTACCTGGAGCAGATCGAGCAGGCCGAGACCCTGCTCAAGCCGCAGCGCATCGAGGTGCTGCGGCAGCTCGCCGAGCCGTGCACGTGCGGTGAGGTGGCGAGCCGGCTCGGCCAGACGCCGCAGCGCGTCTACTACCACGTCAAGCGGCTGGTCGAGGTGGGTCTTGTCGAGCAGGTGTCCGTGCGCAAAGTGCGCGCGATCCACGAGGGCATCTACCAGGCGACCGCCCGCTCGTACTGGCTGTCACCGCGCCTTGTCGGACGCATCGGAGGGACTCGGCGGGCGCAGGACGCGATGAGCCTTGGTTACCTCCTCGACCTGATGGAGGAGGTCCAGGCCGACATCGGAGGACTTGACCGGACCCGGCCGGAGCTCCCCTCGCTCGGCATCTCCGGACAGCTCAGGATCCGAGCCGACCAACGCCAGGAATTCCTGGAAGAGCTGCAGAGCTCGCTGCAACACCTGTTCACGAAGTACGGCGGCGCCGAGGGTGACGCCTTCAAGCTCGCCGTCGCCTGCTATCCCAAGGAGAACCCAAGTGACTGACCACACCTCTGAACCGATGATCGCCAAGGCGCGCGCGAAGGCTCCCATCAAGGAGGTCTGGCACGCGCTCACCGATCCCGACGCGATGCGCCAGTGGCTCGCCGAAGAGGTGAACGTCGACCTGCCCGAGACGTATGAATTCTGGGGCCGCTACACGCCCGCGGGCAGCGCACCGCACCAGCGGCTGCGGCGCGCCGAGCCGTACACGCTGGACTTCGGCTGGCTGCTGGACGGTGTGGAGACCACCACCTCGATCGAGCTCACCGAGGAGGCGGAAGGCGCGACGCTGATCACCGTGTCGCAGTCCCACTTCGACTACGCCGAGATGATCAGCGGGTCCTCGATCCGTGGCGTGCTGCAGACGTACTGGGCCCTCACGATCGCCAACCTCGTCGACCTCGTCGAGGGCCGGCCGCTGACCCCGCGTACGGACTTCACCAGCAGCACGTTCCGCGCGGTCGTCACGATCGCGGCGCCTGCCGACGAGGTGTTCACCTCCCTCACCCAGTCAGACCAGGTCAGTCAGTGGTTCGGCTTTCCGGTCGAGATCGAGCCGTACGAGGGCGGCCGGTTCGCGCTCGGCGGGATCGAGGGCAACCCGAATCCGGCCCGCATCAGCGACTACACCCCCGGCGAGCGCATGACGGTCGACTGGGGTCCGTCAGGTGTCGCGACGTGGGAGCTCGAAGGCTCGGAGGGCGAGACTCGGCTCACGCTCGTGCAGAGCGGCTTCGACACTGCCAACCCGCCGTACGCGCCCTGGATCGGCACGGTCAGCGGGCTGGCCGAGCTGCGCCGCTTCCACGAGCTGTCGGACTGGCAGCCGATCTGGGTCGCGGCCTGATGCGCGCCTCCCGCACTCTTGCCGCCGGCATTCTCTCTTCCGTCACAGCCGTCGCCACCCTGCTCACCGGGGTGGCGACGGCCCCGCCGGCCGAGGCACGCCGCTGGACGGCCGCCTGGGTCGCCGCCACGCAACCAGCGATGCCCGGTTACGAGACGCCCAACTGGTCGGTCGACGGCTTCGCCGAACAATCTGTCCGGCAGGTCATCCGCGTCAGCGTGGGTGGGTCATCGCTGCAGGTGCGGCTCACCAACCGCTACGGCACCGGCCCGCTCCGGCTGGCCGGCGCCACGATCGGACGGTCCACCGGCGGCGCGGCCGTGGCGCCGCACACGCTGCGCCACCTGACGTTCGGAGGTCGTACGACACTCACCATCCCGGCCGGTCGGGAAGCCGTGTCGGACGCCACCGTCCTTCGGACCCGCCCGCTCGACAAGCTGACCTTGACGTTGTACTTCGCGGCGCCGACCGGTCCGGCGACGTTCCACGAGGGCGCGTACGCGACCACCTACCGAGCGGCGGGCGACCACCGCTTCGACACCGGGGCGAAGGCATTCGACGAGACCACGCGCTCGTGGTACTTCCTCGCCGGTGTCGACATCACCGGCTCACGCGGCTCGGTGGTGATGTTCGGCGACTCGCTGACCGACGGGCATGGCTCCACGCCGGACGCGGACAACCGCTATCCCGACGAGGTTGCCGAGCGCCTGGTCCGCGCCCACCGCAGGCTGGGCGTGGTGAACGCCGGCGTCAACGGCAACCACCTGCTCAACGACGTGCCGTGCTTCTCCGGCGACTCTGGTGTGACGCGGTTCGAGCGGGACGTGCTGGACCAGCCGGGAGTCCACACGACGGTCGTGCTGATGGGAACCAACGACATCGGCGTCGGCGGGATCGACATCGGCTGTGCCAATCCCCCGGTGGCGACGGCCGCGGCGCTGATCGGTGGCTACCGCAAGATGATCCAGGCAGCGCGCGAGCGTGACGTGCGGATCGTCGGTGCCACGATCCCGCCGATGAAGGGCGCGTACGTGTACGACACGCCTGAGCACGAGGCCGTCCGGGACGCGGTCAACGAATGGATCCGTACCAGCGGCGCGTTCGACGCGGTGGCCGACCTTGATGCGGCGCTGGCCGATCCCGCTGACCCGGACGCGCTGCGGCCCGCGTACGACTCCGGTGACCACCTGCACCCCAACGATGCTGGTGCGGCGGCAATGGCTCGCGCCGTCGCGCCGCACCTCCTCGGAGGAAACCACCAACGAGCATCGTGACCAGTCGCGGCCCCATCCTCCTGGTGCGCCAGTCGCTTGCGGCTCGCGCACCAGGAGCGACCATGGGGTCGACGTCCACGGTGGCTTGGTTCAGGGGCGCAGCAGTACCTTGATGGCGCGGCGTTCGTCCATCGCGCGATAGGCCTCGGCAACCTGGTCGAGCGGCAGCGTCAGATCGAACACCATGCCGGGGTTGATCTGCCCGTCCCACGCTCGTTCGATGAGATGCGGGAGGTAGCCGCGGACGGGAGCGGGACCGCCCCGCAGCGCGACGTGGGAGAAGAACAGCTCCTCGGCCGGGACGTTCACTCCGTGTGGAACGCCGACGAAGCCGACGTTGCCGCCAGGTCGGGTCGAGCGTAGGGCCTGCAGCATCGACTCGTTGGTGCCGACGCACTCGAGCACAGAGTCCGCGCCGACGCCCTCCGTGAGCTCCTTGATGTGGGCAATGCCCTCGTCGCCGCGCTCGGTCACGATGTCGGTGGCGCCGAACTCGCGGGCGACTTTCTGGCGCGACTCGTGCCGGCTCATGGCGATGATGCGCTCGGCGCCCAGCTCCTTGGCGGCCAGGACACCGCACAGCCCGACTGCGCCGTCGCCGACCACGGCGACAGTGGAGCCGGGCCTGACCTCGGCGGCGACGGCGGCGTACCAGCCGGTGCCCATGACGTCAGACAGGGTCAGGAGGCTGGGTACGAGCTCCTCGGCCGGTTGCTCGGGAGTCGGCACCAGGGTGCCGTCGGCCAACGGGACGCGGACCAGCTCGGCCTGGCAGCCGCCGACGAGCTCACGGTGCTGGCACGAGGACTGGTATCCGGCCAGGCAGCGCGGGCAGGTGTTGTCGGAGGCGAAGAAGGAGCCGATGACGAACTGGCCGGGCTTGAGCGAGGTGACCTCGCTGCCGATCTCCTCGATGACGCCGACGTACTCGTGCCCGATCGGCGTGGGCTCGGTGACCTGGTTGATGCCGCGGTAATCCCACAGGTCGGACCCGCACACGCAGGTGGCGACGGTGCGGATGACAGCGTCGGTGGCGTTGACAATCTTCGGGTCGGCGCGTTCTTCGAAACGCACGTCCCCAGGGGCATGAATAACTGCTCCACGCATGGTTGGACTCTTTCTATATGTTGCGGGATTACGCGGGGACGGGACTACCTTCAGCGTCCGGTCATACGCTCCAGATGGTCCGGGTATCGCGCACCTTGGACGGTGAGCGTCGACGCGGCCTGCTCGATCTCGCTGAGGTCGTCCGGGGTGAGGTCGACGTCGACCGCGCCGATGTTCTCGTCGAGGCGTTCGGGTTTGCGGGTGCCGGGGATGGGGACGATCCACGGCTTCTGTGCGAGCAGCCAGGCGAGGGCGACCTGAGCGGGTGTCGCGCCCTTGCGTTGTGCGATTGCCTGCAGGAGTTCGACCACGGCGGCGTTGGCTTTCCGAGCCTCCGGGGTGAAGCGGGGGATCACCTGGCGGATGTCGTTGCTGGAGAACTCCGTGTTCTCGTTGATCTTTCCGGTGAGGAATCCCTTGCCGAGCGGGCTGTAAGGAACGAACCCGATCCCGAGTTCCTCAAGTACAGGTAGCACCTCGGCTTCGGGGCGACGCCACCACAGTGAGTATTCGCTTTGGACGGCGGTGACGGGCTGGACCGCATGGGCGCGACGAATCGTCTGCGCGGCCGCTTCGGACATGCCGAAGTGCTTCACCTTTCCGGCCTGGATCAGATCCTTCACCGCTCCCGCGACCTCCTCGATCGGCACGTCGGGGTTGACCCGGTGCTGATAGAAGAGATCGATAACATCGATCCCGAGTCGCCTGAGCGAGGCGTCCGCGACCTGCTTGATGTGCTCTGGCCGGCTGGAGAGGCCGATCTGCTTTCCGTCGGAATCGAATTGGAACCCGAACTTCGTGACAATGACCACCTGGTCGCGTAGTGGTGCGAGCGCTTCACCAACGAGTTCTTCGTTCGTGAACGGTCCGTACACTTCGGCGGTGTCGAAGAACGTGACTCCGCGGTCAACAGCAGCCCGGATAAGGTCGATCATCTCCTGCTTGGTTCCCGATGGTCCGTAGCCATGGCTCATTCCCATGCACCCAAGACCGATCGCGGAGACTTCCAGGCCGCTGGTCCCCAGTATGCGTTTCTGCATGATGTGCGCAGCTCCTTCTCACCGCACTTGCGGTGTCAGGCCCAGTTCGGTTTCAGAGTTTCTTGTACGGTCGGTCGCGGGCGGGGAGTCGGTGAGAGCGCGGAGATCTGTTCCCGCAATTCGGTGTTCATCTCGAAGTCGAGAGTGGCCGTGTGACGTAATCCATGAATCCTCCCTACGCTGCTTGATAAGGCGCGCGGGCTTATGAAGGGGAATGAGCTGGAGCGAAGAGGTTCTTCGCCACAACCATCGCGGACATGGCCTTCGGCCAACCCGCGTAGAACGCCAGGTGGGTGATCACCTCGATCAGCTCCTGCTCGCTGGCCCCGTTGTCCTTCGCGCGACCGAGGTGGTGCGCGAGCTGCTCCGTGCTGCCGCTGGTGACCAGGCTCGCGACCGTCACGAGGCTCCGCTCCTTGGGCGAGAGCTCCCGGCGTTCCCAGACCTGCCCGAACAGGACGTCATCGGTGAAGTTCACCAGAGCGGGCGCGAAATCCCCGAACATCTTCCCGGCGCCCGACCGCTCATTGTTGTCTGCCATTGCTCCTATCCCTTCCAGAAGTGCGCCGTGCCCGTGCGAGTTGGTCGGCACTCATCGCGCTGGGCACCCAGGCCTGGGCACCGGGTCCGGCACCCAGGTCGGTGGCGGTGCGGTCAACGAACCGAGACCGTTCAGCCACGTGCTCCATGTCCTTCGCGGTGGCAGGTGATCGAATGAGGGTTCTCGCGGGAGAGGTGGTTGTCCCCATCGGCCTCGCCACCACCGATGAAACCGGGGCTGCGGCGGGTGGGGGAGTCCCTGTCTATACAGGTACTGACAGAACCCCCCACCGTCACGACAGCGGCCGTAGCCTCGTTCTGTGGACAACAGGAACGACATTCGCGAGTTCCTGGCCTCACGGCGAGCCAGGATCACCCCGAAGCAGGCCGGTTTGACCGTGTACGGCGCCAACCGGCGCGTTCCCGGGCTTCGCCGAGAGGAAGTCGCACTGTTGGCCGGGGTCAGCGTGGACTACTACACCCGCCTTGAACGCGGAAACCTGAGTGGGGTCTCTGAGGCCGTGCTCGAAGCGGTTGCCGGCGCGCTGCAGCTCGACGAGGCCGAGCGCGCCCACTTGTTCGACCTCGCCCGCGCCGCGAACACCACGCAGCGGACCCGCCGGCGGTCGACCCCGCAGCAGGTGCGACCGAGTATTCAGCGCATCCTCGACGCGATGACCGATGCGCCCGCGTTCGTCCGGAACGGACGCCTGGACATCCTCTCCGCCAACCTGCTCGGCTACGCGCTCCACTCATTGGTGTTCGACAACCCGGTACGACCGGCGAACCTCGCCAGATTCGCGTTCCTCGATCCCCGCGCGACGGATTTCTACCCCGACTGGGATCTTGCGGCGAACACCACCGTCGCCCTTCTGCGCACCGAAGCCGGCCGGGACCCGTTCAACCGCGGGCTGTCTGACCTGATCGGTGAGTTGTCCACGCGTAGCGAGACCTTCCGTACCCGCTGGGCCGCGCACAACGTCCGCCTCCACCGCACCGGGGTCAAGTACTTCCACCACCCGGTCGTCGGCGACCTCAGCCTGACGTTCGAGGCGATGGAGCTCCCAGCTGACACTGGCCTGACGCTCACCGCCTACACGGCCGAGCCCGGCTCCGCCTCCCAGGACGGACTCAATCTCCTCGCGAGCTGGGCCGCCACCCTCGACCAGACGGAAACAGCCCACGCGCCCGACAGGACCTGAGCCGATCACCTCGAAGTAGTGTCTGGAGGGTGGCCGCTTCGCCCGACCGCGCTACGCGTTACACCGGTGGCGTCGATAGAGCCTCCCTCGGCGAGCACCTCGTGATCACGGAGAACTGGGGTCTGGTCGGCCGCCTGAGCCGGGCTGGTTGGCCCGGGCCGCCTGCGCCACGGCGGTGGCTCCGCTGGTCAGGGCCCGCCGCCATGGGGGCACCCCGTCGATCTCGATCTGGAGAGAGAAGCTGAGGAAGGTTCTGATCAGGACGATCAATCCGAGGACGGCCACACTTTCCAGAGTCGGCGTGACGGCGACGGTACGGATCAGGTCGGCGGCCACAAAGATCTCCAGGCCCAACAGCAGTACCCCACCGAAGGTCTCCCGCAGCGCGCGGTAGCCGCGGCGTCCGCCGTCGGAGCGCCATACCCGGGCGGCGAGGACGGCCGACCACACCAGTCCTACGACCAGGACGGCGACGCCTACCGCCTCGAAGCCCTGCGCCACGCGTTCCATGACGTCCGCGAAAGTCATCGTCAACCCCCCGCACCGTCTTTCAGCGAAATGGCGGTGCCAGTCACTGGCGTTGCCAGACGGTCACCTCGAGCTTCATCTGTTGGCGACCTGGCATGCTGGAGACCCTGAAGTAGCCGACGCGACCGTCCGTGGTCCCGAAACAGGCCACGGAGCCCACTTGTACGTCCAGTCTGCGTTCCCCCAGTTGAGAGTTCAGGAGATCGGCGCACTGCTGCTTCTTTGGAGTGCTGCCGGCGTTCCACCCGACGATCGCGTTGCCGACGAGCTCGTTGGGATAGCACGTGAGATCGCAACTGAGGCCGAGGTCGCCGAGTGGCGCCCGGCTCGGCGGGACAGGATCGAGGAACCATCCAGTCACCATGCGCTCCCCGTCCAGGGCGAGTGTGCCGCGCCACCGCACGACGGGGGTCAGGGTGGGTACGGGCGGAACCGGGTCGGGCGGGTCTGGGTCCGGCGTGGGTTGGCTGGAGGACGGCGACGGTGGGGGCGTGGGTGGGGAGGTCGTGGACGGAGACGGGCTGGGTGGGGTCGAGGCCGGTGGGTCCGTGGTGGCCGGGGGACCTGGGGAGTGGCCGCCGGGCGGGTCGTCTGAGCTGGCCCTGGGGTTGCCCGACGATCCTGAGCTTGACGAGCCCTGAAGGAACAACGCCAATCCCAGCACGATGGCAAGGACGCCGATGAGGGCGATGGCGAGCCGAGTCGCTGGTGAGGGGAGGGCGGGTATCTCCGCGCCGCCCAATTTCAGGGACGTCCCGACCACGGAGGCGGCCAGGCAGACCACGCCGACGATCCACAGTGGCGCGATATAGGCGAGCACAGCAGGCGCCTCCTGAGGGGCCCGGCGTTTTATGGATTGCGAACGCGGACGAAGTCTATCAGTCTGACATAGCCGGCACCCGCGATGGCCCGGCTCTCAAGATCACGGTCTCAGTAAGGTTCTCGAGTGATGAACATTCCTGTCTTCACTGTCGACCTGCCGCAATATCACGTTGGTGCCGAACCCGACCATGTGGCAGTAGGCAAGGTCGTGGATGCCGAGATTCGGCGGCACCTCCTGGGTCGCATGGTGGTGGTGCGCGGCATTGGTGCGCAGGACCATCCGGGCAAGACCGTTGACGACCTTGTCGACATCATCAAGCGCGACGGGACTGACCGCTACGATCCCACCCGCAAAGGTGATCGGTACGAAAATATTCAGAACAAACAGATCGAGTTGTTCGCCTTCTGGCGTAAGGTAACGCCGCTTATGCGGTTGTTCCAAGACATCAGTTGGGGCTTCTATCACAGCGCGATCGCCATTCATGGCAGGCCGACCCGGATAGATATTCTCATCATCTATGACGCCACAAAACTCAAGGTCGTAGTGCATCAATACGAAGGCAGGGCAGACAAGAAGCGGGACGGGTTCGTGTTCAGAGAACCCACCCGCAAGTCGGAGGCGCTGCTGGGAATAGTGCGGATTCGGTAGCGGTTTTCCCGCTGACGCCGGCCCTCGCCTTCTGGGCGCACACGAATCCCGGGAGAGGGCGGGAGGTGCGCGTACCTCCTACACCTGCTGGCGAGCCCGGCGCACCATGCCGTCCGAACTCATCCTCGACTCCGCCGCGACTCAGAACTCCACCGCTCGGGAGCGAGGAAACCAGCGGCTCCGGTCTACCCCAGAGCTGTCAGTGCTCTTGCTCGTACTTCTTCAGGAGCGACTTCACCAACGAAACGTCTGTGATGTGGACGGCCGTCGCAGTGTGGCCGCTCACCGTCGCCACCACGCTCAGCTTGGCACCCTTCTTGACCGAGCTGATGCCTGTCGGCCCGGCGTTGACCAGGGTGCTGTTGTTGATCACGTAGGCCTTGCTGAAGCCGTCCTGGCTTTTCAGCGTGACCTGGCTGGGGCTCACTGCCTGAGCGGTTCCGCGCTGGAAGAGCACGGACAGGTAGCCGCCGCCGGGTTTCGGTACGACGAACTCACCGTGCAGTACCCGGCCAGCCATGCCGTGCATTTCCTCGCCGCCATGCCCAAACTGATGCATACGGGTTGATTGTGCTATCTGAGGGACTTGTTGCGCGGTCCCGGCAGTCCCAGAGGGATTGGTGGCGGCCGTCACGCCGCCGACCGTCAGTGCCATGATCGTCGTGGCAGATGCGGCCATTCCCAATACGCGTGCTCGCTTGCTCCACATGGCCTGCTCCTTCCTGCTCCTTCCTGCCACTGGAGTCTCCGACCCACTCTTCACCACGCCGAGGTGATCTCAGACTTCGACGCCCTCTTTTCCAGCCAGCCCAAGGCGAGCTACGCCTGGTACGGCCGGCGAACGACGCGGATCTGCCGCCACGCCGCACGCCTGTGTGGTTCCGCCCCCACACGGGCTTCGCCCGCCTGGGCCCACCCTCACCTCTTGCGATGGGCGTAGCGCCGTACCAGTGTGGAAGTAGCAGGTACTGCCGTTTGACTCTCGGGGGCAAACCGGACGCCGATGAGGCGCACGGGGAGGAGGCAGAGATGAAGTCCTTCGTAGTCACCTGCGCGAACCGGCCAGGAGAGATCGCCAAGGTCGTGGAAGCGGTCGCGGCCAGGGGAATCAACATGAAGACCGCGTCCAGCGTGTCGTTCGGCGACCGCGGGGCAGTCGGCGTCCTGACGGAGGACGAGGCGGGCACCCGGATGGCGCTTGAGGCGACCGGCATGGAGTTCCGCGAGTGCGAGACGGTCAACGTTCCGCTCGAGGACAGGCCGGGCACCCTCGCAGATGCCTGCCGGCGGCTCGCCGATGCTGATATCAACGTCGATTTTCTGGCCCCGACCACTCTGGGCGGAACCACCGCCTCGGTCGCGTTCGGCGTGGAGGACGCTGAGGCCGCACACAAGGCGCTGAGCGCGTAGGTCAGCGACCCTCGCTCGGCTGCGTATGGGACAACCCGGCTCCGCCGGAGGTCTGGGTTGTACGTGACGTCGCACTCACCGCTTGCAGACAGTGGAGACCTTTCCGTGTTGGGGCCACGGAAAAGTCTCCACTGCTTCGCCTGGAGCCGACCTGGCGGAGGTGTCTCGGCTTCTTTGCCGAGACACCTCCGCCAAGATCGCGGATGAAGTACGGCCCGGGGCTGACCGGAAGCGGACCGCGAGAGCGTTCTGGCAATCCACCTCTTGACCCCCGCCGAGCAGTGATGTTCGATCCGGAACATGGATGACAAGTCGACATTATGGATAGGCAATCAGACGTCGCTACGCCGGCGCACCGCGATCGGCCTGCTCCTGTCGGCGGCGATCCTTCCTCCGATCCAGGGTGCGTTGGCGTCGCCCGCGCGGGCCGAAGGGCCGCGACCAGCGAGCGGGTCCACTGAGGTCAACCCCCCGCTCGCTGATGCCTTGCGGCGCATCGCGAAGCCGAATCTCCGGATCGAGCAGGTGGCGCGTCTCACCGGCAGGCGGCACCGGGTGACGTTCTACGAGGCCACTTGGGACGGTGGCCGCACCTACGTCAGGGATCTCGAGGTGAAGACGTCAAGCGGCAGCTGGGTCGCGGTCACCGATCCCGAGCACCGTTTCGACGAGCAGTGGGTCGTCCTTACCGGCGACTTCCGGGGTGGTTTGTTCTATTACTACGGAACAATGACGCAACACTGGGTGGCGTTCGACTCGTTGTCGCAGGTAGGCGAGCGGACGGTCGAGCTTCGCGCTGGCGACGAGGCGTTCGATCTGGTCGTCCGCTGGACGCTTGACGGCGACAACCCCGAACTGCAATGGACGCTGGCCGCGAAGGAGTCGTCGAACTACCTCGTCGGCTATCAGGCGTTCGACGCCGTCCGCGACGCGGACGTTGACGAGGTCCTATGCGGCGCTCTGCAGCACGCGAAGGTGATTGGCTCGCCCGCGGCATTGTCGGCGTGGGAGCTGTTCGCGCCGATGGCGCTGACCGAGCGGAAGCTGTCGAGCACGCGAGTGACGACTGGTGTGTACGTGCCCTCCGAGGTCATCGCTTTCGAACACGAACGCGCGCTCGGCTCCGACCAGCAGCCGTTTGGTATGAGCCTGCGCAACGACAGTGCGGACGTGACACCCACGGTGTACGCACCGCAGTACGGTCCGCGTGCGGCGATGCGAGCTGGTCAGAAACGTGGCTACGCATTCGGACTGTGCGCGCTGCCCGGCAGTCTCTACGAGGCCTACACCGACCTGTGCCGTAAGGAGTACGGCTACCAGGCCTACCGCGAGAACGTCTACGACACGTCCCTCACCGACACCATCCACAACATCGTCGACCTGCTGTCGATCGAGCCGGAAAGCGACGACTCCACGACTTTCGTACCCTCCTTCTCGGGCTGGTGGAACCGCGCCAAGGGCTTCATCGACGTCGAGAACGACCAGTGCGTGCGTACGCCGATCTCCGGTGTCCTGCTCTCGGCGTACAACCTGACCTCGCCGCCAGCCCTCGAACACGATCTCTACCAGGCGCGGGCGCGACATCTCATCGAATACCAGCTGTCCCGCAAGGGCATCGGCTACACGCCGATCAAGGGGAAGGCCGTCTACGGTGACACGACGCAGTATCGCGTCGGCAAGGTGCCGGGTGACGCGGCGACCCTCGGTCCGCTCTATCTCCAGACCAGAGGCCAGAACGCCGGAATTCACAAGCTGGCGATGGACGTCCTGCTCGCGGACAAGCAGGGCGATCACCGGACGCCGGTCAGCGTGCCGCTCGCGGGATATCTGCTGACCCGCGACCCGGCCTATCTCGCCGAGGCGACGACGACGGCTCTGCGATACATCCACGACCTCATCGACACGCCGTACACGACGAACGTCGCCGAGAGCAGTTTCGGGTACGCCTACGCGAAGGGCTGGACCGAACTCCTGGTGTTGTACGAACTCACCGGCGACCGGCGGTTCCTGGAGGGAGCGCACAAGGAAGCCAAGCGGTTCGTCACGCAGACGGAGGTCCGCCCGGTACCGAAGGGCAACGTGACGGCGCCAATTCCGCCGGTGGGCTTCCAGCAGTTCGACTGGCCGACGGGTGCGGGTGCGGGTGCGCTGCCGGACTATCCTCGCGAGGAGGTGACTCCGCAGACCGCTCCGGCGTGGTACGTCTCGACCAGCGGTCTGACCTTCGAACAGCTGACGACGTTCAAGATCGGCACCAGCGCGACGCAGAACCCCGGCGGCGGTTTCGTCTTCAACCCATGCTGGGTGCCGTTCCTGCTCCGGCTCGCGCACTACACCGGCGACCAGTTGATCGCCGACATCGCGCACAACATGGTGGTGGGGCGATTCACCAACTATCCCGGCTACTACAGCCGGCAGTTCCACGTCGACCAGATGAAGCCCGACTTCCCGATGCAGGGACCGCCCGGCATCGCCGGAATCTACTTCCATCACGCGCCAGCGCAACTCGGACTTGCGATCGACTATCTGCTCAGCGAGCAGTTCGCGCGTTCTGGCGGGGCGATCGACTTCCCACGGCTGTTCGAATTGAACTATGTCTACTTCAAGTTCAGCGTGTATGGTCACGCGCCGGGCACCTTCTACGGAGAGAACGCCGTCTGGCCCTACTTCCCGAAAGGTCTTGTGAAGGTCGACAATCCGGCCGTCAACTGGTGCGCCGGGGTCGGAAACTCCTCGCTGTACGTCAGTCTCACCAACGAGAGCGGCACGGCCCAGAAGGTGACGGTTGACGTCGCCTCCCCACTCACCGGCATCAAGCGGGGCAGTGGGATCAGCGTGGCGTACGTCCGCGGCGGGAAGATCGGCAAGGCGGCGAGACAAGCCGGCACCGCCACGACGGTGACTGTCCCGCCCAAGGGGATCGCGGCCTTCGTCGTCCGTGACGTCGAGATCGACGTTCCCTGGCACGTTGGTACGCCCGGCACAGACCGGAGCCCCGCGAGTTACCACAGCGAGGACACCAACCCCAGCAGTGACTTCGGCCTGGCCAGCGGCATCCTTCTGGTGCGACCAGACCGCTCGGGTTATGACGCGTACGTCTCGATCGACACCGAGGAACCGTCGACGCTGCGATACCGCATTGGCGATGGACCGCGTCAGGAGGCGCCGCCCAAGCCTTTCCCGTACGAATGGACGATCGGCGTTGGCGGCCTGGCAGAAACGTTCAGCTACCAGATCATCTCGGGTTCCCTGACCACCGACGAGGTGACTCTGCGACTCCCGGCGTCGGTCACCGGGGCCGTGGACGGGGTTGGCGGCGAGCTCGTCTGTACGCCCACCACGACACCAGGTGACAAGGTGGCGTTGACGGCCCGCGTGCGCAACGGAACGGATGCCGACCTCACCGGCCTGGCGGTGACGGTCAACCCGCCGTCAGGGTGGACGGTCACGCCAGCCGGCGGAGCGAGGACCGTGCCCGCACACGGCGTCGCGGACGTAGCGTTCTCGGTGTCCGTGCCCGCCGACGCGAGCATCGGTGACCGTTCGCTCTCCGCGTCGGTGACCTGGAACGGGGGTACGGCCGATCTCGACTCGACCACGATCCTGGTCCGCCAACCGCGCAAGGTCACGAGCCTCACCGTGCCCACCACGATCGCGAAGCCGGGCGACCAGGCGGAGCTCGTCACGACGGTTCTCAACAGTGGCCCGGTCCCGGTCAGCGCGGAGCTGAAGTTGACGGCACCGGCCGGTTGGAGCGTCACCCAAACCACCGTGACGTTGGAGATCCCGGCCCGGTCCGAGCGGGCGCACACGTTCGTCGCCACGTCGGGCTCGGTGGTGCCGGGCAACCAGTATCGGTTCCAGGTGTCCGCGACCGGCGCAAACTCCAAGGCGGTCCTCATCAAGGTGGCAGACGCGGGGGTCATCGTCTCCAACGTCGACTTCTGGCCCAGCTATGTCGAGACGGGGGAGTGGCTCGGTAGCAGCCTTGCCGGCTGGAACGGCATCCAGTCGCGATACAGCGCGCCCGAGGTGCTCGGTGGCACGGCGACCTGGAAGCCCGACCTGCCGCAGACCGGCGAGTATGACGTCGCGGTGTGGTACCCGACGAACTTCGCCACCACCACCAAAGCGGCTTACGTCATCACCCATGCCGGGGGCGTCGACGAGGTGATCGTCAACCAGCAGGAGAACGCCAACCGCTGGTTCCCGCTCGGCCGCTACCGGTTCGAGGCGGGGCAGGAGGGCAGCGTCCGGATCGAAGTACGCGACACCGCCTTCCACCGCGTCAGTGCCGCGCAGTTCATCTACGTGAAAGGAAGCACATCGTGAGTGATCGTCCGCTGTCGCGTCGAGCGTTGCTTCGCGGCCTGGGCGCGGGTGCCGCGCTCGGTGCCGCGGCGTCAGTCTCGTCCTGCAGTCTCGTCGGCAGCCCCCGGCCGGCCAGCAAGGAGAGCAGTGGCAAGGTTCGGTTGACAATCGCGATTGTTCCGGACCCGTCCGGTGCGTCGGAGTTCTACCGCCGCCAGTTCGACCGCTTCACCCAGAAGACCGGCATCACGGTCAACGTCGTGGAGAACCCCACCGAACAGCAGCTCAACGCGGTGGAGTTGATGTTCCAGCAGAACAACCCGCCCGACGTGTTCCGCTGTCAGGGACCCGATGCACTGGACCGGTTCTCGAGCCGCGGCTGGACCGCCGCGCTCGACGAGTACGCCACCAGCAGCGGCATCCCCGCGCGGTTTCCCGAGGACGCCCTGCTGCCACGGACCTCGGGGCTGCACCGCAATGGCAAGCTCATGTCGCTGCCGCTGGTGTCTGGTCAGTGGTCGAGCGGCGGCTTCCTTGTCTACAACAAGGGGTTGCTCGCCAAGGGCGGGTTCACCCGCCCGCCGGAGACGTCGGAGGAGTACGAAGCGTACGCCCGGACCATCACCGCGAAGGGCGGGGGAAAGTTCTTCGGTGCGGCGCTGTCGAGCGCGCGACCGTCCGACGTCAACGCCCTGCAGGCGCAGGCCGGGCCGTACTCCATCGGTTCCGGGATCGACCTGCGGACAGGGAAGGTCGCCTTCAGCGACTCCTCGCTGGTCGACCAGGTGGAGCTGATCCGCCGGATGCAGTCGGCCAAGATCTTCCAGCCTGGTTGGGAGAGCTGGGACGGCGCCCGGGTGTTCACGGAGTTCGCCAAGGAGAGGGTCGCGTTCTACATCGGAGGCGGCTGGCACGTCAACGAGATCAAGAAGCTCAATCCCTCGCTGGACTTCGGTGTCGCCACCGTGCCGATCCCGGCGAGCGGGCGCGGCAGCTACTACGGCCAGGGCTCGGCGTTCGCGCCGCTGTGGTCGATGTCGGCCAAGACCAAGCACCCTGACGAGGCGTGGAAGCTGATGGACTTCCTGGTGTCGGAGGAGTTCCAGAAGGCGTACTTCGACATGTTCCGCACCTTCACCGCCATGGAGGGGACCTGGCGGGAGGCTCGGGATCTGTCCGGGCCAGAGAAGGGGATCATCGCCGCGTTCGACGCCTCCATCCGACGGGCACCGTCACCCTCGACCGACGGCGGGCCGGGCGTACAGCGGCTCATGGCCGACAAGAGCGCGAAGCCGGATCTCGCACACGGGGACAGCTCGTTGCTCGCGATCACCCGCAACCGGGACTTCGCACCGATGGCGAAGGAACTCGACGTCAAGCTCGACGCGTTCCTCGAGCAGGACATCGCGAAGATCAGCGCCACCGAGCTGAAGGTGTCGCGGGCGGATCTCACCTATTCCGACTGGGATCCGCTCCAGAACTGGAAGCCGGCCGCGTGACTGCCCGACACACGTTGGCGGCGCGGATCGCGAAACACCGGTGGCACTACCTGTTCCTCACCCCGATGGTGGTGCTGTTCGTAGGATTCACGGCCTGGCCGATGCTGGCGAGCTGGTGGTACGCCTTCTTCGACTGGGACGGTCTCGGCCCACCGACCTCCTGGGTGGGCCTGGCCAACTTCTCCGAGGTGTTGGGCAGCCCGGCGTTCTGGAACGCGTTCAAGAACTCCTTTCTGTTCTCCCTGGTGGCGGTCGGTGTCCAGATGCCGTTGACGCTGCTGTTCGCGATCCTGCTGAACAACCCCCGCCTGCGGGGGCGCAATCTCTACCGGCTGTTCCTGTTCCTGCCCGTCGTGACGACCACCGCGGTCGTCGGCATCGTCTTCGCGGTGATGCTCGACCCCGCGGGGGGCTTCGTCAACGAGATCCTGACAGGGGTTGGGCTGTTGCCCGAGCCGGTCAACTTCCTCGGCTCTGACCGGACGGCATTGGCCACCGTGCTCGTCATCGACCTGTGGAAGGGGTTCGGGATCACCTTGATCTACTGGTTGGCGGCCCTGCAGACGATTCCACCCGACGTCTACGAAGCGGCGAAGGTGGACGGTGCGACGGCACGTCAGGTGCTCAGGCACATCACCGTGCCGATGCTGGTGCCGATCGCGACGGTCATCCTGCTGCTGACCTTCCAGTCGAGCATGAACCCGTTCGACCTCATCCAGGCGACCACCAAGGGTGGACCCAACTACGCGACGGACGTGGTGGCGACCTACATCTACCGGTACGCGTTCGACCCCCAGATGGCGGCGCCGCGGTACGGCTTCGCGTGTGCGGCGGGTGTGGTTTTCGGGATGTGCACGCTGTTGTTGACCCTGCTCCAGGCACCGCTGCTGCGACGCCGTTACCTCAAGGCGAGTGGGTGAGCCGGTGCGTTATCGCCTTCAACTGTGGCACGCGTTCCTGGTGCCGTTCGCGTTGATGTGGATCTATCCGTTCGTGTGGGTCGTGTCGAGCGCGTTCAAGTCACAGCGGGAGATGTTGCTCGGCGGTCTGTCGGTGTGGCCGGCCGAACCCACCTTCGACAACTTCGTCCGTGCCTGGCAGGTCGCGAACTTCGGTGAGTACACCCTGAACACCGTGGTCTTCTCGGCTGCGGTCGTCACGGTGGTGGTGTTCGTCTCCGCGACCGCGGGATACGCCCTCGGGCGTGGCCAGATGCCAGGGAAGAAGATCGTGGTCGGCGTGCTGATCGCGACGATGTTCATCCCGCACGGATACACGATCATCCCGGTCTTCAAGCTGGTCGACGAACTCGGCCTGAACAACGGTCTCATCGGCGCGGTGCTGGCGGCAGCCGGACCGGCGCACGTCGTACAGATCCTGTTGTTCATGGGCTATTTCTCCAGCCTGCCGCAGGAGTTGGAGGACGCGGCGCGGATCGACGGTGCGGGTTACGTCCGCATCTTCTGGCAGGTGATGTTGCCACTGGCGAAGCCGATCATCGGAACGGTCACGTTGTTCACGTTCATCTCGGCATGGAACGCGTTCATGGTGCCGTTGGTCTTCACCTTGGGCCGGCCGGACCTGCGCACGCTCGGCGTGGGGATGTACAGCTTCTTCGGGCAGTACACCGCCGACTGGACCGGCCTGGCCGCGGCGGCGTGCATCAGCCTGCTGCCGATCGTGACGGTGTTCCTGTGCCTGCAACGCACGTTCGTCGAAGGCATCGCCGGCGCGGTCAAGTCCTGACCGGGCCGGGATGGCTCCCACACCAGACGAGGAAACGAAGTGAAACCAGTCGTCATCCGCTCCGTCGAAACCTTCGCGCTGCAGTCGACCGCGGCCGGCGCACCCCTCACGGAGGCCACGGCCTACGTGGTCGCGGCGAACCGCCCGACGATCTACGCCGCCGGGCGGGAAACGTTGCTGGTGCGCCTCACCAGCGAGGACGGTCAGGTCGGGTGGGGCGAGGCGCTCGCACCGGTCGCGCCCCGCGTACCCGCGGCGATTGTGGTGGACCTGCTCGCGCCGGCCCTGATCGGCGCCAACGCGGCGGACGTCCGGCCGTTGCGGCACCGGCTTGGCGAGCTGATGCGTGAACGCGGGCATCTGCTCGGGCACCAGGCCGACGCCCTCGCGGCGGTCGACATCGCTGTGTGGGACCTGCTCGGGCAGACGGTGGGGCTTCCGGTCGCGACCCTGCTGGGCGGGGCGTACCAGCGGGAGATCCCTACGTACGTCACGAGCGTGGGCGGCGCGACCGACGCCGAACGCGCCGCGTCCGCCCGCACGCTCTGGGACGGCGGTGCTCGACGTTTCAAGCTTCACCTGGGCAACGGTGTCCGCGCCGACCTCGCGAGCTACGACGCGGTGGCGGCGGCCGTACCCGACGCGCGGATCGCGGTCGACGTGCACGGGGTGTACGACGGACCCGAGGCGATCCGGCTCGGCCGGGGCCTCCAGGCAAGGGAGGCGTGGTTCCTCGAATCCGCTCTGACGCCGGAGAATCTCCGTGGTCACGCGGAACTCGCGGCCGCGCTGGATCTCCCCATCGCTGGTGGTGAGGCGTTCCGGAACCGCTACGAGGTGGCGGAATGGCTCGCCGCGGGTGCGCTCGACTTCGTCCAGCCGGACATCGGGCGTACCGGAATCACCGAGGGAGACGCGATCGCCACCCTCGCCAGCGCGGCGTACCGCCCGATCCTTCCCCACCACTCGGCGGCCCTGGGGGTGGCGCTGGCGGCCGGGCTGCACGTCGCGGCGGCGGCCGAGAACTGCCCGGTGTTCGAATACTCGCCCGCTACTCTGGCGGCGGCGAACACCCTGCTCAGCCAGCCGATCACGGGAGAGCCCGATCGGCTGGCGCTGCCCGAGGGACCAGGGCTGGGTGTGCTCGTCGACGAAGAGAAGGTGCGGGCACTCGCGACTGACGTCCAGGAGAGGTCCGGAGGTCAGCGAAAGTAGAGTGCGGACGAGGCCAACCTGGACGAGGTCATCCCGTCGAGGTGTGCCGTCCCATTGGTGGAGCGGAGGAAGTCTGATGGTTCGAGCCGCGGGCAGGGAACGCGAGCCCGGCGGTACGCAGAGCATCGAGCGTGCCCTGTCACTGCTCGACGCGTTCACCGCCGAACACCCCGAGCGACGGGTGTCTGAGTTGGTGGAGGTGTCCGGCCTGGGACAGTCGACGGTGTCCCGCCTGGTTGGTGCCCTCGAAACGCTCGGCTTCCTCGCCCATGACGCCCGCTCCGGCCTGTATCGCATCGGCCCGCGGGTCGTCGGGCTGTCGTCGCTGGCACTGAACCAGTCGCAGGTCTTCCGCCAGGCCCGGCAGGTCGCGCAGGACCTGGCCGCCGACCTCAGCCTCGGGGTCAATGTCGCTGAGCGCGCCGGATCGCGGTTGTTCTACCTCTGCCACTTCGAGGGCCGGTTGGCGCCGCGGTCCTTCACCATGGTGGGCCAGGGCGGGCCGTTGCACGCCACGGGGCTGGGCAAGGCGTTGCTGAGCGAGCTTCCCGAGGACGAGGTCGCCGCCCTGGTGGGCAGGACGTTCCCGACGTACACACCGAAAACGTTGGCGAAGCTTTCTGATCTACTCAAGGCGCTCGCGGAGGTGCGCAGCCGCGGCTTCGCCACCGAGGTGGAGGAGCTGGCCTTCGGCCGGGCCTGCGTGGCGGCGCCGATCCGCGACCGCTCCGGTCGGATCGTCGCCGCGCTGTCGGTCTCGGGGCCGCTGTCGGCACTCGACCTGCCCAACCGGCAGGCGCTGCTGGCCACCAAGGTGATCGAGCAGGCCGACCAGATCTCGACCGCGCTCGGTCACAGCGGTGTCAGTCTGGCTGTTCAGCGGATGTGATCTCTCCGACCAGTTCCTCGGACACCCGTTCGTACAGATCGAGACGGGCGTACGTCGATGCCGACAACGCGGTCAGGCCCGCATCGACCGGCACGGTGAGCCCGGTGATCGCGCTCGCCTCTGGGGAGGCGAGGAAGTAGACGGCGTTCGCCACCTCCTCGGGACGGACGGGCCGACCGACCGGTTGCGTACGCTGCCCGGGCGCGTTCGATGCCGGCGGGCCCGGAAGCACCAACCCGGGGGCGACGGCGTTCACCCGGATGCCGCTGGCCGCGTAGTCGACGGCCATCGCACGGACCAGCGCCTCGACGGCCCCCTTCGCGGCGACGTACGCCGCCATCCAGGGTGCGGGCCGGGTCGCGTTGACGGAGGAGACGGCGATGATCGCCGCACCCCTCCGCATCCGCGGCAGGGCTTCGCGGGCGGTGTAGAAGACCGTGTCGAGGCAGCCGTCGAACGCGCGTCGCCAGTCGTGGTCGCTGGTGCGGTGGAGTGGCCCTCGAGGTTGCTGGCCGGCCGCGCAGACGAGGATGTCGATGCCATCGAGGAGCTCAACGGTCGTACGAACGGCATCGGCGGCGCCCGCTGGCGTGGAGCAGTCCGCGACGAGGTCGGCGGCGAGCACAGGGTCGTCCGCGGCCTGGAGCGAGGCACCCACCACCTCGGCACCGCCCGTGTGGAAGCGGGCCGCGATCGCCCGCCCGATCGGCGTGGAGGCGCCGATCAGCAGGACCCGCGTCATCGCGCGGAATCCCACGTGGGCAGGGGATTCATCGACCAGATCAGGTCGAGCGCCGCGAGGCTGCCGGCATCGAGGGGAGCGGCCGGCGGCCGGACAAAGGGGTGGCTCAGGATGCCTCGGCGGACGAGTACGTGCTTGTGGACCGCGTGCGCGATGCCGGGCTGGAGGCCGAACCGGACCAGCGGCAGGAGAGCGTTGAACTTCTGGTGTGCGGCGACGTGCTCACCGGCCGCCCAGACCTGGAGGATGTCCGCGAGTGCGTCGGTGAACTCACACGCCGGCATCGTTCCGACCGCACCTCGGGCGTACTCCTCCAACACGAAGAAGGCATTCTGGCCGCCGAAGACCGGCCAGCCACCACCCGTGGCGGCAACCACCGCCCCGACCTTGGGAGCGGTGGGCTGGGCCTCGACCTTCACCGAGTCGACGCCGGGGAGCTTGCTCAGCTCCACCAACACCGACACCGGCATGCTCACTCCGGTCGCGGCCGCGGCGTCCTGCACCATCACGGGCAGGCCGGCGCGCTCGGCCACCGTGCCGTAGAAGTCCACGAGGGCGGAGCCGGCCGGCTTGGTGAGGAAGGGCGGTAGCACCATCAGCGCGTCGGCTCCACTGTCGGCCGCCTCGTTCGCCTGCTCGACCGCGGTGTGGGTGCTGGTGGCGTTGACGCCCGCCACCACGGGAATGCCCGGCCCGGCGATGTCACGTACGTCGGCGAGGATCACCGCCTTCTCGGCCGCGGTCAGAGCGAAACCCTCACTGGCCAGACCGAAGACCGCAAGGCCATCAGCGCCAGCGGCGAGCTGGAATTCGACCAGCCAGCGTAGCGACGCGCGATCGAGGGTGCCGTCGGCGTCGAAAGGCGTGGCGAGGACAGGTATCAACCCGGCGAGCCGCATCAGGCCTCCCCTTCAGTGCTGGACTCGGCGAGGCGGGCGACTGCCTGCTCGTCCACGTCGATGCCGAGCCCGGGCGCGTCGGGCACCGGAAAGCCTTCCGCGCCACCGGGAACCGGCTTGGTGAGGATCCGCTGGCCGACCTGGGTTGAGACCGGTTGGTACTCGAAGAGCAGAAGATTGCCCGCGGCCGCCGACAGGTGGAGCCCGGCGGCGAGTGCGACGGCGAATCCGACCGAATGGTGAGGTGCCACCGGTAGGTGGTGCGCGCTGGCCAGCTCCGCGATCGCCAGGCCTTCGGTCAGTCCCGTCCGCGCCACGTCGGGTTGGAGGATGCCGGCCGCCCGACCCGCGAGCCACGGTGTCGTTTCGTAGCGATGCCGGAGCGTTTCGCCAACCGCGATGGGAATCTCCGACCTGCCGCACAGCTCGGCATGACCCGCCAGATCCTCGGGAGCCAGGGGTGCTTCGAGGAAGACCACCTCCCGGGCCGCGAGTTCACGGGCCAGCCGGATGGCCTGGGGCAGGGAGTACGCCCAGTGCGCGTCGACGGCGAACCGTACCTCCGGTGCGGCCGTCCGGACCGCGTCGAGGGTTGCCAGGTCGGACTCAAGGCCGCGACCCAGATGCAGTTTGATGGTTCGTACGCCGTGTCGTTGCCAGGTGGCGGCCTGCTCCGCCCGGCCGGCATCATCGGGCGCGGTGAGTCCAGACACGTAAGTCGGTATCCAGTCGTGGAACGCTCCTCCGAGCAGGGCATGGACGGGCAGGCCCGCGAGCTTGCCGGCCAGGTCCCACAGTGCGATGTCGACGGCGGCGATCGCGTCGGCCTGGTACCCACCGAGATGGCCGCGTTCCCGCATCAGGTCCCGGAGTTTCGCCACGAGCGGTCGTATCCGGGACGGATCGGCGCCGACCAGGACGGGCGCGAGCAGGCGGCGCACGATCTCGGCGGGTACCTCAGGCGCCACTGGGCTCAGGGCCTCACCCCAGCCCGTGGTGCCGTCGTCGGCGGTCAGGCGTACCAGCAGGGTTTCGAAGCGGCGGGAGTAGATGCTGCGCCACGGGGCGCGGACCTGGTATCCGGTGTCCGGGCTGCCAACCTCTCCGAGATAGGGCTCGTCGTGGGCCACCTTGAGAACGAAGCAGTCGACAGCGACGATCGACATCCACTGGCCTTCCCTAGAGGACAGATCCACAATGCAGCGTTGGAACTCACTATATAGATCTACCGTGTCGTCGCGTGGGCCGATGATGGCCACGCTCGCCACACCTGCATTGTCGAAACTGTCGCCGGCTCAGCCGTGCTGGCTGTCGCTGGCCCAGGCACCCCGGACGTGCCCGATGTGCCGCCGGATCAGGGCTTCCACAACGGCTGGGTCGTCACCAGCCAGGAGGTCCAGCAGTTGGGCGTGCTCGCGGGCGGACGCGTTGAGGGATTCATCGCTCAACGTGGACAGGCCGAACAACCGGGACCGGGCGCGCATGTCGGCTACGACGTTCAGCAGTCGGGTGTTCCCGGCGCGGCCCAGCAGACCCAGGTGGAAGCGGTGGTCGGCTTCGATGTAGGCGATCAGGTCGCGGGCCCTCGCCGCACGCTCGATCTCGGCCGCGAGCACCCGCAAAGATGACAGCACCTCAGCATCAAGGCGGCCGGTCAACCTGGTCACCGCGGGGACCTCGAGGTAGGACCGCACCTCGGTGATCTCGTCGAGGTCCCGTTCTGAAAGTTCGGTGACCCGGAAGCCCTTGTTACGCACCATCTCGACCAGGCCGCCCTTGGCGAGCTCGAGCATCGCTTCGCGCACCGGCGTGGCCGAGACACCGAACTTCTGGGCGAGCGCCGGGGCGGAGTAGATCATGCCGGGCTCCATCTCCCCGGTGATAAGCGCGGCGCGCAGCGCCTCGGTGATCTGCTCGCGGAGGTTGGGCCGCTCGCCCAGGCCGGACAACGTCACCGACCCACGGCGTACCCCTGGGCGCCCCGGGGGTTCGCTCCCGCCTTCAGCCATCCGTCGTCACGCGCCACGGCGCTCACCCGGCCGAGCGACCACGGGTCGACGACCACGACGTCATGCCCGCGGCGCCGGAGGTCGGAGACCGCCTGCGCACCAAGGCGTTCCTCGACCAGCAGCCGGCCGGGCTCGGCCGTACGCGGGTAGAAGGAACTCGCCATGTGCAGCGAGTGGAAGTCCGGCGCGTCGATGGCCTCCTGGAGGTTGAGTCCGCCGTGCACGACGTTGAGGAAGAAGTGCAGGGTCCACTGGTCCTGCATGTCGCCACCCGGAGTACCGAACGCCAACCAGGGCTTGCCGTCGCGCAGCGCGAACGACGGCGTGAGGGTCGTCCGCGGCCGCTTTCCCGGTTGGAGGCTGTTCGGCAGACTTTCCTCCAGCCAGAACATCTGACCGCGCATGCTCAGGCAGAAGCCGAGCCCCGGAATCGTGGGCGAACTCTGGAACCAACCGCCGCTCGGTGTCGCCGAGATCATCATGCCGTTCTGGTCGACGACGTCGAGGTGACACGTGTCGCCACGGGTGTCGCCGTTCGGAGCGATGGTCGGCTCGCCGGCACCGGCCGCGGGGTGGCTACCGTCCGGAGTCGACCACCGGGTCGGCATGACCGGCGTGCGGCCGCCCGGACTGCCCGGGACGTGGTCGAGGGAGGCCTTCGCGCCGATCAGCCGGGCACGTTCGGCGTTGTACGCCGGATCGAGCAGGTCGGCGAGCGGGACGTCGACGAACCGCGGGTCGCCGTACCACGCCTCCCGGTCGGCGAACGCGAGCTTGCTGGCCTCGGTGATGGTGTGCACCCAGTCCGCGGAGAGGTGCTCGGTGTCGGCGAGGCCGGTCTGCGCCAGCAGGGCGAGCTGCTGCAGGAACACGGGCCCCTGCCCCCACGGCCCGGTCTTGGCGACGGTGTAATCGCCGTACTGGAACGTCGTCGGCTCCTCGACAGCCGGCTCCCAGTCGGCGAGGTCCTGCGCGGTGAGCAGGCCGCGGTGCGGGCGCCCGGAGGTGTCCATGATCTCGTTGTTCGCGCAGAAGTCCTCGATCGCCTCGGCGACGAACCCGCGATACCAGACGTCCCTCGCGGCGGCGAGCTGGCCGGCGCGGTCTGTCGTACGCGCCTCGGCCTCGGCGACGACGCGCCGGTAGGTCGCCGCCAACACCGGGTTGCGAAACCGGACGCCGGCCGCCGGGACCTTCCCGTCGGGCAGCCAGGTGGCCGCGGAGGTGGGCCAGTCGCGGCGGAACATCTCCTCGACGGTGCCGAGCGCGGCGGACGCCTGACGCAGCAGCGGATGTCCCGCCTCGGCCAGATGCACCGCGGGTTCGAGCACGTCGCGCAGCGTCCAGGTTCCCCAGCGTTCGACGAGCAGGGTCCAGGCACCGAACGCGCCCGGCACGACCGCGGGCAGCAGGCCGGTGCCCGGCACGAGGTCGAGGCCGAGTTCGTCGAACCGCTGGATCGTCGCCGCCTGGGGCGCCACGCCCTGACCGCAGATCACCGACACGGCGCTCGCGTTGTCGTCCCAGAGCAGGATCGGTGCGTCGCCGCCTGGCCCGTTCAGGTGGGGTTCGACGACCTGCAGCACGAACGCCGCGGCAGCGGCCGCGTCGGCGGCGTTCCCGCCGCGTTCCAGCACGCTCATTCCGGTGCTGGAGGCGAGCCAGTGTGTGCTGGCGACCATGCCGAAGTCACCGACGAGCTCAGGTCGAGTGGTCAGCATCCGCTCTCCTCACTGCTGTGATGTCGGGCGCTCCGCGCCCCGGTTCGACGAGATGACAGGCGACGAGGTGGTCAGGTGCCGTGACGCCGACCAGTGCCGGGTCGTCCGTACGGCATCGGTCCACCGCGACGGGGCACCGGGTGTGGAACCGGCAGCCCGCCGGCATGGCTGCCGCGCTCGGCAGGTCTCCCCGCAGGATGACGCGTTCACGGCCGCGGGCAAGGGCCGGGTCGGGGACCGGCGCCGCCGAGAGGAGCGCCTGGGTGTAGGGATGCTGCGGCTCCCGGAACAACCGCTCCCGGCTGGTCGTCTCGACAATCCGGCCGAGGTACATCACCGCGATCCGGTCGCTGATGAACTCCACGACCGACAGGTCGTGGGAGATGAACAGGCAGGAGAACCCGAGGTCGCGTTGGAGTTCGAGGAGCAGGTTGAGGATCGATGCCTGTACGGAGACGTCGAGGGCTGAGACGGGCTCGTCGGCGACGACCAGGCGTGGCCGGCGAATCAGTGCCCGGGCCAGAGCGACCCGCTGGCGCTGTCCTCCGGACAACTCGTGCGGGTAGCGCGTTCGCATCTCCTGGCGAAGTCCGGTGCGTTCGAGCATCTCCGCCACGCCGAGGTCGCGTTCACGCCGGGACCGGATGCCCTGCTGACGTAGGGGTTCGGCAATGATCTCGCCGATGGTCATCCGCGGGTTCAACGACGAGTAGGGGTCCTGGAAGACGATGTGGACCTCGCGTCGGAGCGGCCTCAGTTGGCGTTGGCTCCGCCGGCTGATGTCCTTGCCGAGTAGCTCGATGGTTCCCGAGGTGGGCGTGGTGAGCCGGGTGACGCAGCGACCCACGGTCGACTTCCCGCTGCCCGACTCACCAACCAGGCCGAGGATCTCTCCAGCCGCGATACGGAGATCAACGCCGTCGACCGCACGAACGACGTGCTGGGTCCCTCGCAGTCGCGAGCCGCCGAGATAGTGCTTGGTGAGCCCGCGGACGGTCAGAACGTTCTCAGCTGACACGGCCGACCTCCTTCCGGCCGGGGTGGTAGCAGGCCACCCTGTGCTCGGCCTCGCTGACCTTCAGGGCCGGTCGGGCGCTCGTGCACCTCGCGGAGGCACGCGGGCAGCGAGCGGCGAACTCACATTCGTCCGGGTCGCTGGTCGGCGGGGGCACCATGCCCGGGATCTCCTCGAGCCGGCGCGTTCCGCGCAGGAGCGCGCTGCTGGGGAGCGCGTCGATCAGGCCCATCGTGTACGGATGCTGGGGTGCCGCGAACAGCGAGTCGACCGGCGCTTCCTCGACCGACCGACCGGCGTACATCACGACCACCCGATCGGCGACCTTCGCCACCACGCCGAGGTCATGGGTAATGAGGACGACGGCGGTGCCGAGCGTGTCGCGGAGGTTGGCGATCACCTCGAGAACGCCGGCCTGGATGGTGACGTCGAGGGCGGTCGTCGGCTCGTCGGCGATCAGGACCTTCGGGTTGCAGGCCACGCCGATCGCGATCATCACCCGCTGCCGCATGCCGCCCGACAACTGGTGTGGATAGCTGTCGCAGCGCCGCCGGGCGTCCGGGATCCCCACCAGTTCCAGGAGTTCGACCGCCCGGTCGAGGGCCTTTCGGCTGTTGAGGCGCTCGTGCCGCCGCAGAACCTCGACGATCTGCCGGCCGACGGTGTACGCCGGATTGAGCGACGTCATCGGCTCTTGGAAGACGACAGAGATCTCCTTGCCACGCAGCGCCTCCAGGTCGCGTTCGGCCAGCGCCGTGAGGTCGCGGCCGCCCAGGCGTACCGCTCCCTCGATCTCGACGCCGCTGGTGGGCAGCAGTCGCGGTATCGACATCGCCGTCACCGACTTACCGCAGCCGGATTCGCCCACCAGGGCAAGGATCTCGCCACTCTCCAGCGCGAACGACATCCGCTTGACGGCCAGAACCGGCCCGTCCTCCGTCGTGAAGGTGACCCGTAGGTCCTCGACCTCGAGCAGGCTCATCAATGACTCCTCGGATCGAGAACGTCGCGGAGTCCGTCACCGAGCAGGTTGAACCCGAGCGTGGCCAGGGCGATCATCAGCCCGGGGAAGATAGCGAGTTGGGGCGCCTGGGCGAGGAACTGCTGCGCGGTTGTCAGCATCACGCCCCACGACGGCGTGGGTGGCTGCACCCCGAGACCGAGAAAGCTCAGCGCGGCCTCGCCGATGATCGCGCCCGGTATGGCCACCGTGGCCTGCACGATGAGGGCATTAAGGGAGTTGGGAAGCAGGTAACGGAACATGATCGTGATCGGCCGCGCGCCGTCGGCGACCGCGCCGCTCACGAAGTCCTGATCGCGTAGGACGAGCGCCTCGCCGCGGGTGATCCGGATGACCGAGGGGAGCTGGGCGATCGCGAGGGCAAGGACGACGTTGCGCAGCGACGCACCCAGGATTGCCGCGAGGCCGACGGCGAAGATGAGGAACGGAAAGGCCAGGAGCACGTCGTTCAGCCGCATGATGGCCGAGTCGAGCCAGCCGCGGAAGTAGCCGGCGCCCAACCCGATCGGTACGCCGACGACGACGGCGAGCGCGGTCGAGGCCACGCCCGCGAGCAGGGAGACCCGGGCGCCGTGCGCGATCCTCGCGAACACGTCGCGGCCGAGGTCGTCGGTGCCGAGGAGATGGTGTGCGGACGGTGGAGCCAGGCGGGCGCCGAAGTCCTGGGCGAGCGGATCGCCACTGACCAGAGGACCGACGAGGGCGAGCAGAACGAACGCCGCGACGAGGACGAGTCCGATCACAGCCATCGGCCTGCGCAGGAAGCGCCGACGCAGGCGCCGTCCCTGACTCACCCTGACTACCGGTGCCGCCGTTGCGAGACCCACCTGGCTCATGAGTCACCTCCTGTCAGGCGCAGCCGGGGGTTCAGCCAGGCATAGGTGAGGTCGACCAGCAGGTTGATCACGACGTAACCCGACACCGTGACGAGGACGACGCCCTCGATCACCGGGTAGTTGCGCTGGAGTACCGCGTCGACCGTGAGCTTGCCGAAGCCGGGAATGACGAAGATCTGTTCGGTGACGACCGCGCCGCTGATGAGGCCGCCGAGTTGCAGGCCCAGCACGGTGGTCACAGTGGTGAGGCTGTTGCGCAACGCGTGCCGGACCTGGGCCCGGTGGGGGAGTCCCTTGGCGCGGGCCGTGCGTACGTAGTCCTCGGACAGCTGGCTGAGCAGTGCCGAGCGGCTCTGACGCATCAACACCGCGGACAGTCCGGTGCCGAGCACCAGGACCGGCATCACCATCCGGCGGAGGTTCTCCACCGGGTCCTCCGCGAGCCCCACGAAACCTGACGCGGGCAGGACCCGGAGGTGGACCGCGAAGATCCAGATGCCCAGCAGTCCGAGCCAGAAGTGTGGGACGGAAAGGCCGACCAGGCCGAGTCCGGTGGCCACGTAGTCGGCAAGCTTGCCTTGACGGACCGCCGAGATCACCCCGGCAGGCACCCCGATGAGGATGCCGACCAGGATGGCGAGGAACGCGATCTCCAGGGTGACCGGGATGCGTTCGGCCAGGATCTGGGAGACGGGGATCTGGTCGACGGTGGAGATCCCGAAATTCCCCTGGAGCGCTTGGGCGACGTAGTGGATGTACTGGATCGGCCACGGCTGGTCGAGGCCGTACTGGCGGCGGATCGCAGCCAGCACGGCGGGGTCGGCGCTCTCACCTGCCAGGGCCAGTGCCGGATCGCCGGGCAGCGCCCGGATGCCGAGGAAGACCACAATGCTGCCCAGCACCAACACGACGACGGAGGAGAGTACGCGACGAACGACGAACTGTCCCATGAGCGGTGACCGTCCTCGGCTCTGGTGGGGTCAGGGCGTGAAGGACGCCGACTTGAACCGCGGAATCCCGTCGGCCGGGTAGGCAACGCCCGTTACCTCCTTGGAGAACCCGAGGAACCACCGGTCGTGGTAGAGGTAGATGTTCGATCGGATCTCCTTCAGGCGTTCGAGTGTCTGGACGTAGATCGCCGCCCGCTCCTTGGTCGCGCTGGCGGCCGCGGCGTCGGTGGCCAGCTCGTCAAGCTGTGGATCGCTGACGCCGGAGAAGTTGTTCGACCCACCACTCGTCACCAGGTCGGAGATGTTGCCGTCGGGGTCCACCCGTCCCGACCAGCCGATGAGGAACGTGTCGAACTTGCCAGCACGCGCCGCGGCGAGCGCCGAGATGAACTCCTGCGGCTTGATGCGGACCGCGAAGCCGACCTTCTCCGCCATGGACTGGATCACCTGCGCCAGTCGATCGGCGCCGGACCCGGCCGGGATCATGAGATCAACCGGGATCGGGGTCTTCTCACCGGACGCCTGGACGAGCTTCTTCGCCTGCGCTGGATCGTACGGCGTGCACGCGGGCTTCTCGGGCCGGAATTCGCTCTGCATGGGAAAGGGCAGGCAGTCGACCGCATTGGCGCCGTTGTAAACAACCTCGTTCATGGCATCCCGGTCGAGTGCCATCTCGAACGCCTTGCGTAGCTCGGGGTTGCGGCCGAGTGGTGTGTCAATCGTGCCGGACGGTTTGCCGATTCCCTGTGTGTTACCGATGTTGATCGAGATGCCCTGGTAGCTGATCGCGCTGATGTCCTTGACCGTGAGATTCGAATCGGCCTTCAGGCGCGGGATGTCGTTGGAGTCAAGCTGTTCCGCCACGTCGACGTCGCCGGACTGGAGGTTGGCAGCTCGCGCGTTGTCGTCGGTGATGATGCGGTAGGTCACGCCCCGCAACCTGACCTTGCTCGCGTCGTAGTAGTCGTTGGACTTGGTGAACTTGATCTCGCTGCCCGCCGTACGCCCCGCCCAGGTGAACGGCCCCACGCACACGGGGGAGTTGCCGAAGTTCTTGCCGAGCTTCTTCAATGCCGTGGGAGACATGATGAGGCCGGCGCGGTCGGCGAGCTGGGCGCCGAGTGGGCTGAACGGACGCCGGAGATTGATCCGTAACGTGGTCGGGTCGACGACGTCCACTGACTTCACCGCGGCGAGCTCACGGGTGCGCGCGGATCCTTCCAGGGTCAGGTGGCGGTCCAGGCTGGTCTTCACCGCACTCGCGTCGAAGGCTGTCCCATCGTTGAACTTCACCCCCGAACGCAGCGCGATCGTGACCGTCAGGCCGTCAGCTGAGGTCTTCGGCAGGTCGGCCGCAAGCTGGGGGACGATCTTGAGGCTGTTGCTCGCGTCGTAGAGCTTCTCGCAGAACGACGTGAACACCACGCGCGCCTCGAAGGTGTTCGCGAGGGTCGGGTCGAGGGTGCCTGGATCGCTCGCGATGGCGACTCTCATCGTGCCGCCGCTTCCTGCCCCGCTCGATGCGTCCGTTGGACCCCGGGACGTCTGTCCGTCACCCGGAGTCGAACACGCGGCGAGGCTCATCGCGATCGCGGCAGCCAGACCGATACCGACGTACAGACGCATCGCCGCTCCTCGGGGATCAATACCATGTCGCCGACTGTATACAGTATGGCGGTTAATTTAGTCCAGATTTGTCACGTCCGCGTGACCTTGGATTAAGAGCCTGTTCCTGAACCCCCGCCGGGCAGCGGCGGGCGCCGCGGATACGGATTGCCGGCAGGACTGTCCGGCGCGCTACGCCGCTTGGTTGAAGGACCGGCGAGCCGCTTCGACGTGGGCGCGGGCCTGACGCTCTGCTTCGTCCTCGTCGCCGGAGCGCAGCGCGGCGAGTATCTCGACATGCTCGTGGAGGGAATGCGTGAGCCGGGCGTTGGCGGTGCTGAGGAACACCCACTGGGAGCGTTCGAGCATCGGCCCGGCGATCATCTGCAGGTAGGCGTTGCCGCTCGCCGCCGCGATCCCGGCGTGGAAGCTGACGTTGAGCCGAGCGACCAGGTCGAGGTCGCCGGCCTCGGTTGCCTCGCGTGCCTGTGCGAGCAGGTCGTCGAGCAGCGCGAACCTGGCGGTGTCCTGCTTGCGGGCGGCGATCCGCGCGGACACCCCCTCCAGGGCCGCGCGGAGGTCGAACAACTCGCCGGCCTCCTGGCCAGACATGACCGCGACCGTCGAACCCCGCCGCGGCACGGTGTGGACGTAGCCCTCGGCCGTGAGTGCCTTCAGCGCCTCGCGGACCGGGTTGCGGGACACGCCAAGCTCGCGGGCCATCGTCTCCTCCACGACGCGGGCGCCGGCTTCGAGTTGGCCCGTGAGTATCCGGCGGCGTAGCTCGTCGGCGACGAGTTCGGCGAGTGAACGGTGGCTCTCGCCCAGGCGCTGCGGTAAGTCGACATGCCTCACCGGTCCAGCCTAGCCAGTGCCTCGTCAGGAAACGTTGGCGTCGTCATCATGTCGGCTCGTGCTGGTGGTGGCGGGTCTTGGTCATCGACCTTGACTGGCCAAGGCGGGCTCACTAACGTGTGGATCACGTATCACTCAAACGATTGACCACTCCGGGATCACCCGGCCGGTCACTGCCGTTGCTGTGCATTGTTCACACCCATCCTCGCTCTGTCGCTGACGGCGACCGCCGGCGACGGACGAACTCGCCGCATCGCGCTGGTTCATCGCTTCCAAGGTGATGGTGGTCATGCTGAGAAGGCTGATGGTGATCCTGGCCGCGCTCCCGCTGGTGTCAGTGTCCGTGGTGGTTGTCGCGGCTGTGCCTGCCCGGGCCGCGTCCATCTACTACGTCGACGCGGTTCATGGGAACGACTCGACCGGAAACGGTAGTGCCGGGAGTCCGTGGCGGTCGATCTCGAAGGCGGCGGGGGTGGCGGGGGCTGGAGATACGGTGCGGATTCGTTCGGGGACGTATCGGGAGACGATACGGCCGGCGAATTCAGGGACATCGGGGAACCCGATCACGTTCGAGCCGGACACGGGTGCGGATGTGACGGTCAGCGGTGCCGATCTGCTGATGGGTTCGTGGACCGCACTCCCGGACAGCGTCTTCAGGAAACCGGTGTCGTTGCCGATGGGGGATTTCCTTGACCAGGTGTATGTCGATGGTGTGGCGAACAATCTGGCGCGCTCACCTAACACGCCGGTGGGTAATTTGTATGACCCCAAGTTATGGGAGCGGGATGCGGCGACTTCGAATGGGAGTTTGCTGAGCGATCCGGTGAATCTGGACCAGCCGGATGGCACCTGGGATGGTGCGGCGTTGTTCGTGGAGGACTCGGGTTCGTGGAACTTCAGCAGCGCCCTGGTCGAAAGCTCCACTCCTGGCAAGCTCAAGCTCAAGCGTGACCAGAAGTCCTATCGCCTGAAGCTCTCCACCTACGACAACGCTCTCCAGCTCATCGGTCCCGCGGGTAATGTGCTCGGCGCTCACGCCATGACGGTCGCCCAGAACACCACGTACAACCTCAAGGTGACGGCGTCTGGCAGTTCGATACAGGTCTTTCTCAACAACGGCGCCTCTCCCGTCATCTCGGTGACCAACTCCGAGGTCGCCGAAGGTAGCTTCGGTCTGGGGCTCGAGTCCGAGAACGGCAGCGCCGCGGCGAAGGTGGAGTTCACGAACGTCAACGCCACCATTACCAGCCAGGATCCGAACCAAGCGCCGGGACGGCACGCCGCGACGTTCGCGAGCAACATTCGGGGATGGACGAGGGGCGAGGACACCGGCTGGTGGGAGTCTGACGGCACCACGTTGCGGGGATACACCCAGCCACAGTCGAGCGGAGCGACGGCGTGGTACGACTCGCCGACAACCGCGAAGGACTTCACCTACGCCGCGGACGTGAAGCTGACGGCGCCCGGCCGGGCGTACCTCATCTTCCGCAAGGAACGCCTGCCTGGCTGGGTCGTCGACCTTGCCGACTGGGGGTTGGGTGGGTCGGAGTACTTCATCATGGGCAAGCTGGCGGCGCTGGACTACCCGGGCGAGTGGTACTACGACAAGGCGGCCGGACAGCTCTATCTGCGGACAACGGCCAGCGACAACCCGGCCAACCACACGGTGGAGTACAAGGCACGCAACCTGGCGTTCGACCTGACCCAGCGGTCGTACGTCCGGATCAAGGGCGTCAAGGTGTTCGCCGCGACGATCGACACCACCGACGGGTCCAACAATGTGATCGACGGTATCAACGCGAAGTACGTGAGTGAGTACAACCTCGCCAATGGCTGGAACACCGGTATCTGCCTGTGCGGCACGCACGACACTCTGAAGAACAGCGAGATCGCCTTTTCCTCCGGCTCGTTGGTGACGATGAAGAAGGACAACAACAAGCTGGTCAACAACCTGATCCATGACGGCACCTACGGCGGGATCGCGTTCAACTCCGCGATCGAGTTGCTTGGCCGAGGACATCTGGTCAGCAACAACACGGTCTATCATTCGGGCCGGTCGCTGATCGGCGGGGAGTTCTTCGCGGCCATCATTCAGTACAACGACTTCCACCATGGCAACTACTTCGCCCATGACACCGGGATGCTTTATACCGCGCACAACGATCTGGGAAACTCCGAGATCCACCACAACTACTGGCACGACAACGTGTTCCGGAGTAACGGTGAGGGTGAGTGGACGGGCGGCATCTACCTCGACGAGTCGTCGGCCAACGCGTTGATCTACGACAACGTGACCTGGAACCTCTCCTGGCTCGGCATCATCGTCAACCACCTGTCCAACTTCGTGCAGGTCTACAACAACACGACGTACAACACGTCGGGGATCAGGGTGTCCGAGCCGACGTACGGCCTGGACGCGTACGGCGACCGTATCCAGAACAACATCGCCACCCAGGAGCTCGGCACCGGCGCCACGAGCATCGGCGCGGTGTTCGGCAACAACCTCACCTCCGGTGATCCGGAGTACGTCTCCCTGCCGGCGAAGGACTTCCACCTGACGCCGGGATCACCAGCCCGGAACGCGGGGACCCCGATCCGCGGCATCACGGAGGGATTCGAGGGGACCGCGCCGGACATCGGCGCCTACGAGGTTGGCGGTGCGGACTGGAAGGCCGGGCACAACTTCGCCAACCCGCCCATCGTCGCCTACCAGCCGACCGACACCGACTACCAGAACCTGGTGGTCAACGGCAGCCTCGACCTCAACCGCATGCAGCACCCGCAGCTGAACAGCCTCTACGGGTGGACAAGGACGCACTCCAAGACCGCGCAGCCGACCTTCGACTTCTCCGGCGGCGAGGTCTCCAGCCGCTTCCACCACGAGACCGGCGTCGCTCTTGGCACCGGCGAGGACGGCATCGAGCAGACGATCAGCGGCCTCAAACCGAACACGACGTACAAGATCCGGGGCTTCCTGCGGGTCAGTTCCGACGGCCAGGGCGTACGCCTTGGAGTGAAGGGCTACGGCGGCGCGGACGCCTACGAGGAACACACCACCACTACGTGGTCGGAGAAAACGCTGACCTTCACCACGGGTGCGACCAACACCAGCGCCACGATCTACGGCTACAAGCCGACCACCGGTGGGTACGCGTGGGTCGACGACATCATGATGAACGCGACGGTCCCGACGCCCACGCCGGCCCTGCGGGTGAGCGACGCGACGGTTTCCGAGGGGAACTCCGACACGTCGCAGGCGTCGTTCACGGTCTCGCTGAGCCCGGCGAGCTCGAGCGCGGTGACGGTCGCCTATGCCACAGCGGACGCGACGGCGGTCGCGCCGGGCGACTACACCGCCGCCAATGGGACGTTGACGTTCGCGCCGGGGGAGACGAGCAAGGTCGTGAACATCCCGGTCGTTGGTGACACGGCGGTCGAGCAGGACGAGTCGTTCAGCGTCACGCTGTCGAGCCCGACCGGCGGCGCGGTGATTGCGGACGGTCTCGGCGTCGGCACCATCCTCAACGACGACGCGGCCGTCGGCACCACGACGGTGAACGACCACACGACCGGCACGGGCACCAACCAGTTCGAGTTCGTCGGATCATGGGCGACCAACGCCAACGACACGGCCTACCAAGATGACGTGACCTTCTCGATGACGACGAACGACTATTACCAGCTGCGCTTCATCGGGACGCAGTTCAAGCTCTATTCGGAGAAGAGCAACCTGATGGGCATTGTCGCGGTCTCCGTCGACGGTGGGCCCGAGACGATGGTCGACACGTACGCGGCGACCCAGTCCGGCAATGTTCTCGTCTACACCAGCCCGGTGCTGCCGTCCGCACCCCATACGCTGAAGGTCCGCGTCACCGGAACGAAGAACGCGAGTTCGACTGGCACCTGGCATGTCGCGGACCGGGTGGACATCATCAACCAGCCGACCGCCACGACCTCGGTGAACGACCACACGACCGGCACGGGCACCAATGAGTTCGAGTTCGTCGGATCATGGGCGACCAACGCCAACGACACGGCGTACCAAGGCGATGTGACCTTCTCCGACCAGACGGACGCCTATTACCAGGTCAGGTTCAACGGTACGCAGGTCAAGGTCTACTCCGAAAAGAGCGGCGTCATGGGCAAGGTCGCGATCTCCGTCGACGGGGGAGCTGAGACGGTGGTCGACACCTATTCGCCGACCCAGGCGGGCAACGTCCTCATCTTCACCAGTCCGGCGCTCACGTCAGGTCAGCACATCCTGAAGGTGCGCGTGACCGGGACAAAGAACCCCAGCGCGAGCTGGACCTGGCACGTCGCGGACCGAGTTGAGATCACCTCATAGTCGGGCAGCGGCGGCAACTCCGTCACTCACTGGGAGGAGGTCCGCCGGAGCGGGGCCGAAGTTCGGTGGTCCGGTCGGGTTCCTCGAGTTCGGGTTCGCCGTGGCCGGCGCCATGCGTGTGCGCGGCTTCGAGTTCGCCTCTCGTCGGTTTCTGAACGACGTTGCCGAAGTAGAAGCGAGACGCACGCGCACGCATGCGACGCTTCCTGGGATGAGGTGCGCGTACACCGTGTTCGTTGACGTCAGGCCCAACCTCGATCGGGACCTGCCGCTCATGGGAGCCCAGAAGGTAGGCCTCCTCCCTACTCGCAGGGCTGTGGATCTCGACGTACTCCCCGGGAGCGAGTCGCATGACGATGCCGGTTTCCAGGCCGTGCAGGAGTTTGTCACGGTCGCGACGCTGGAGGCCGAGACAGATTCGTTTGGTGACGAGGAACGCGATCACGGGTCCGACGATGATCGCGACTCGGAGGAAATACACGATGTCGTTGACCGCGAGACGGGTGACGAACGCGATGATGTCGTCCCCGCCGCCAAGCCACAAGAGTCCGTAGAACGTCATACCCGCGACACCGAACGCCGTACGGACGGGCTGGTTACGCGGCCGATCAAGGAGATGGTGTTCGCGTTTGTCGCCGGTCACCCAGCGTTCGATGAACGGATACAACGCGAGCACCACCGCGAGGAGGCCCAGGAGGCCGAAGCCGGGTATGAAGACGTTCCAGCCGATGGTGAAGCCGGCGACCCGGGTCTCCCAGTTCGGCATGATGCGCAGACCGCCCTCGACCCAGCCGAGGTACCAGTCCGGCTGGGTGCCCACGCCCACCTGCGAGGGGTTGTAAGGACCGTAGATCCAGATCGGGTTGATCTGGAGGATCGCGCCCATGAGGGTGAGAACGCCGAAGACGAGGAAGAAGAAACCACCCGCCTTTGCCGTGTAGACCGGCAACAGAGGATAGCCGACCGCGTTCCTGTTCGTCCGCCCGGGACCGGGGTACTGCGTGTGCTTGTGGTAGACGACCAGGCCCAGATGTACGGCGATCAGCGCGAGAATCAGTGCGGGAAGCAGCAGGATGTGGATTCCGTAGAGCCGTGGTGTGATCACGTCTCCCGGAAACTCTCCGCCGAAGACGAAGAACGACACATAGGTGCCGACCACAGGGATGGATCGGATCAGCGCCTCGATGAATCGCAGCCCCGTGCCCGACAGTAGGTCGTCGGGCAGGGAGTAGCCGGTGAACCCCTCGATCAGGCCGAGTTGCAGCAGCGTGACACCGATCAACCAGTTGACTTCCCGCGGTTTGCGGAACGCGCCGGTGAAGAAGATCCGCAGCAGGTGGCACGTGATCGCCGCGAGGAAAAGCAGCGCGGCCCAGTGATGGATCTGTCGCATCAGCAGGCCGCCGCGAATGTCGAACGAAATGTCGACCGTGGAGGCGAACGCCTCCGACATGGGCACCCCGCGCAGCGGACCGTAGGTTCCGTCGTACACCACTTCCTGCATGCTCGGTTTGAACCACAGAATGAGGAACGTGCCGCTCAACAACAACACGATGAAGCTGTACAATGCGATCTCGCCAAGGAGGAACGACCAGTGGTCGGGAAAGACCTTGCGAAGGTTGTTCTTGGCCAGTTTGGCGAGTCCGACCCTCTCGTCGAGAAACCGCATCGGCGCCGCTACCGCGCGCGGCACCTGCTTGTCCGGTTGAGGATCGCTCGGCATAGCCGCAGCATTGTTCCGTATCTCTGCAGTGCACAGAGGCAAACGCTACGTAGCCGCGGTGTCCTTGGTCCCGGCTTCTCGGCTCCCTAGACTAGATGTTCACTAAACCACTCGGTGGCGGCTTCGCTTGTCGGCTTGAAGGCCGCGATGTAGGAGTCGAAGTGGTCGCCGGAAAACAACGCCAACCGCTTGGGTTCCAGGGCACGTTCATACGCCGCGAGCGCGAGATCAGTGGGGGTTATTGTGTCTGTCTTGCCTACGACCATGAGTAATGGCGTCGGTGACACGCGAGTAGCCCACGTCCCTGGTTGGTACATCTGCGCTTTGCGAGTGGACCGCAGGGTGACGTACTTGGGTTCTTCGACAGAGGGAGGGAGCGAGAAATGGGCGTTGAACTCCTCCAAGTCCCGGGAATGGTAGGCGGCCCGCATCTCTGGATCGAGGCTGTTGAGGAGCTGGTATGCGGGTGGCTTGCCCGCCAGTTGAGCGCGTTCGTCGTCATCGAACAGCTCTTCCAGCGCTTGCCTACGGTCGGCGGGCACGCGACGCAAGCCCTGCTCGTAGCCGCTGATCGTCGGAGCCTGCGCCACCGCGGCCTTGATTCGCCGATCGGTGGCCGCCAGAACGATCGTGTGACCGCCTGCGTAGCTTGGACCCCAGATCCCGATCCGGTGGGTGTCGACGTCGTCGAGGGTCTCCAAGAATGAGATCGCCCGCCGCCAGTCTGCGATCTGCTGCCAAGGGTCGATGTCACCACGGGGTTCGCCACCGCTCCGACCAAACCCGCGGTGATCGTGGACGAGAACGACGAAACCTGCCTGGCTGAAGCGTTCCGCATAGCCTTCCAAGCCGTGGTACTTCAGTTCGCCGAAGCCGTGCGCCATGGTGATCGCCGGAAAGGGGCCGCTGCCTGCCGGTGCGGGTGGGCGGAGCAGCCAGGCGTGCAACTGTATGCTGCCCTCAGCAGGAATCAACACTTCCTGGTGGCTCATGAACCGTTCCCCCCTTATGCCGGGCACTGGCTTCACGTCGAGCAACCCACAGCCGTGACGCGCGCAGCCTCAGCGACTTCGTGAACAAGTCGGTCACTGGCAAGCGTCTTCATCGCACAATAACTCGCGCACTCGAGAATCGCATGCCGGGCGCTCTGGCGGCTACCACATTGATCAGCCTGACCGGCGCCAAGCACCGAACCTGACAGCGGTCCAGGTGTCTACTGATGGGTGGTGGAGTGGACCTTTGCCGGGTGCGCCACCGTTGTGCCAGACGATGGGGCGACCGGCAGCAGGCTCGGGACCTGTGGAACGATCCTCCGCAGCAGAGGGAGGAGCCGGAGATGGGAAGCAGGTCCAGCGACGTCGATCGCTTCATGGCGGCACTTGATCACCCGTTGAAGGACGGAGTCGAGCAACTGAGGACGGCGATCCTCGCGTCCAACACCGACATCTCCGAGCACGTGAAATGGAACGCCCCGAGTTTTCGCTATGACGGCGAAGATCGGGTGACCTTCCGCCTACGACCACGCGATCAACTTCAGCTGATCTTCCATCGCGGGGCAAAGGTGCGCGGCGACGGTGCCGATTTCGCGTTCGATGATCCCACTGGACTGCTGACGTGGCTGGCACCTGACAGGGCGGTCGTGACGTTCCCGGACCTCGACACGGTGCGGGCTCAGGAGGGGGCGCTCGTGTCCCTGGTGAACGCGTGGGTACGGGCGTAGCCCCGCGCAGGGGGAGCTGACTTGGGGACTTGTTGGAGGGTTGTCGGCTTCTTTGCCGACGTTTCCTCCAACAAGTGACGACGACCTCAGCGCGCGTCTCACATAGTGAGCATTTCTTAACCCAGATCAAGATCATTTCTGGGATGTGGCCCACGCTTCGCGCGAAGCATGGGCAACTTCCCCGAAATGATCTTGAGTAAACCGCGGGCCGTCTGGATGCTGAGACCTGTGGCTGCGCGTCCAAGGATCATGAAGGATTGACGAAAACCCTTCACGATCATGACCCGCCGCTCCGGCGGAGTTGATCAACGGTCCCGGTTTCGGTTGCTCGCCGCTGCCCGCGGCCGAATCGACCGCCGTTGATCAACTTCACTCGACCGGGTTGAGAAGAACCGTCGGCCCCAGGCGAGGGTCCTGAATAACCATCACCAGCTGATCTGAAGCAGCCGCGGCTGAAGACGGCACGGGGCGGCCGCGCGACCTCAGGCGTCCGCCACCGCCAGGATGATCTTGCCGCTGACGTGGCCACCCTCGCTGCGTTCGTGGGCCCGTGCCGCGTCGGCGAGCGGGAACACCGAGTCGACGGCGACGTCGTATCGCCCCTCCTCGACGAGTCGCGCAGCCCGGGGCAGGGCGTGGAACGCGTGGGGTTCGGTGGTGAGCCGGACCCCGTGCTCGGCCGCCGCGAAGTTGGCGATGGTGACCACCCGGTCGGCTGAGCCGGTGATCTCGATGAGCTCCTTCAGGGAGCCCTTGCCGGCGGTGTCGAACGCGACATCCACGCCGTTCGGTGCCAGCCCGGCGACCCGCGCGGGGAGACCCGGCCCGTAGGTCGTGGGTACGACGCCGAGGTCGCGAAGGTAGGCGTGGTTCGCCTCGCTGGCGGTGCCGATCACCGTGACGCCCTCCGCCAGCGCGAACCTCGCGGCCGCACTGCCGACCCCGCCGGCCGCACCGTCGATCAGCAGGGTCTGTCCTGCGGCGGTGTGGAGGATCTCCAGGGCACGGAGCGCGGTTTCGGCGGCAACCGCGACGCCACCCGCCTGCTCCCAGGTCAGAGCGGCCGGCTTGCGGGCGAACTGGTGGAGTACAGCGAGCTCGGCGTACGTCCCGCTGCCAAGGCCGAACACCTCGTCACCGACATTGACGCCCTCCATCCCTTCGCCGACCTCATCGACGACACCGGCCGCCTCAGCGCCAGGGATCGCCGGGAACTGAGTCGGGAAGATGTCCCGGAGGTAGCCGCCGCGGACCTTCCAGTCGATCGGGTTCACGCCCGCCGTGCGGACCCTGATGCGCACCTGGCCGGGACCAGCGTGCGGCTCCGGCATCGTGGTCAGCTGGAGAACCGATGGTTCGCCGTACGCCGCAAACGTCACTGCCAGCATCTCCGCCACATCCTGTCAACGAGATCGTGCGTCTTGACCGCAGGCTATCGGGCCCCCATCGGCGCCAGTCGATCCCGCCGTACCCTTCCTGAGGAAGCCGGCGCCGCGCCTCGCTGGACGGCGGGCACGCGCCGCCCGTCGGTTGATAATGACTCCCTAGAATTATCGTTATATGTCGATAGCTTGGGGGTGACGCTCGATGGTCAGGAGCCGTCAGAGGCAGGTTCCACAACCGTCGGATTCGTTGCGCGACCTGACCCAGGTGCACGAGTCGGTCTGCTACGACCTCCTGGGCAGCCTGCGGGCCCTCTACAGCCCGCGGACCTATCCCGCGCGCCGGGGTTGGGTGAGCGCGACCAGGAAGAGCCTGCCCGCTGAGTTGTACGAATCGGGTCGCTTCTTCTTCCAGGGGCACGACACCTCGGTGGGATTCGGGGCGGTCCGGCTCGTGCCCGAGCTTCCTGACGGGGCTGGCCCCGAGGAGCTGATCGCCCGCGTTCGCGAGGTCGATCCGAAGACCCTGGCGGAGTACATGCTCGACGCCGCCGGCGACACCACTCCTTCGCAGCTGGCCGCGTTCCGCCGCATTCTTGATGGTGAGGGCAGCCGGGCCCGGGTGGCGAGCGCGCTGCGCGGCTTCGCCTCCACCCGCAAACGCCGCTACCAGCGGATCCTCGAGGATCCGGCCGGACTCCAGAATGAGCTCGCGACCATGCTCGCCGCCTACCACGAGCTGTCCTTCGCGGATCAGGCCGACGCCCTGCGCGAGCCGCTCGCCGTCGCGGTGAAGGTGGCGCGGGAGACGCTGAGGGTCCTCCCGACGGCCAAGGCCGTTGAGCAGCTCAGCGGTGGCCTGGCGCTGTCAGCGGACTGGCCACTCACCCGGCTGACCCTCGCCCCGTCGGTGTTCCTTCACCCGTTCGTGTCGGTACGCGTGGACGAGAAGACCGGTGAGGCGCTGATCGTCTACGGCGTTCCGTCAGAGGGGCCCGACACTTACGACACCGTGCCGGTCGACGAGTCTCTCCTGCGTGCGCTGAAGGCGATGTCGGATCCGGCCCGGCTGCAGATTCTGCGGCTGCTCAGCGAGCAGCCGATTTCGGCGCCCCAGCTGGTGGAGCGAATCGGCCTGTCCCAACCCACCGTGCACCATCACGTCGCGGCGCTGCGGGCCGCTGAGTTGGTACGCCAGGAACGCACCCGCAGTGGCATGCTGCTCTCGCTGCGCGACGACGGAGTCGCCCGAACGCTGTCCGCGCTGTCGGCCGTGTTCAACGCCACGCCGGACGAGTGACGGGATGCGGGGGTCCGCCGTGGTCCTCGCCGCCCCGCCTGCCACCAAGGAGAACCTCAGGGCCCGTTGACCTCGACATACCCCGGGAGTACGGTATTCGACACTTGTCGATAATCGCGAGAAGCCGATGAGTGAGGCGGAGGAGGTTCGGGCGACGGTAGGGACGGGTGCGCGGGAAGCGATCCGGTGCGACGCGGGAGGTGGCTGAGGGCGGTAACGCTCTCACTCATCCGGAACGCCAATCCACAGGCAGTAGAGCCTCTATTCTGCTGCTATTTTTCCGCCCTACTTTCGGCTCGTCGTAGGTATTTCTGCTGTGCTCGGAATTGCGTAGTGGACTCCTTTCAAGTGAAACGTCGGCGAAACGAAAAGTGCCGACGGGCGACATAATCAGCGGAAATCCTTCTCCTCCAAGAAATGGCTCAGTCGCTGGCCACGAGAAAGGACACGCGCAATGGCCATGACGCGAAGAGTTGCCTTACGGGCAGGGTTTTTGTCGGCTGGCGCGGTTTTGGTTGGGTGTTCGACCGGGGGAAAGAACTTCAGTTCCGAGACGGCCGTCGAGCGTCCGGTCGCGGAAAACGTCGCCGGCCGCAAGTCTGTTCCGGCAATCGAACTTCTGACGAAGACGGCTGCGGAGGATCCCAGTCGTTACGAACAGAGCCGGCTGGTCGCCGAAGCGTGGCAGCAGGTCGGCATCCAGGTAAAGCTCGTCGCGCTGCGAAGCGCCGAACTCACACGAAGAACCTTCACCGGCAAGGATTTCGACGTCTCGGTGACGACCTACGACCCCACCGCGGAACGCCTGGATCCCGACAATTTCCTGAGCCGCTTCTATTCCGCCAACGCGACCGAAGCGGGTTCTAACCTGAGCCGGTACGCCAGCGCCAGCTACGACCGCCTCTATGAGGGACAGCGCGGGGCGATCGAGGAGGCGGAGCGAATGCGCCTGGTCTCACGGGCGCAACGGATGTTGTATGACCACCAGCCGGCCCGACCCATCGTCCACATGCGGATCGGTGGTGCGTTCCGGTCGGATCGCTGGTCGGGCATTCAGCGTGCCGTCGGCAGTCCTGTGGCGAACATCTGGAATCTGGTCGCGGCTACTCCCACGACGGCGCGCAGGAAGCTCGTGATCGGTACGACCTTCGAGCCGCCCTCGCTCAATCCGGCCAGCGTGGAGACGAGTGAGGCACAGATCCCGCTGTCGTACATCTATGACAGCCTCGTGCGTATCGGACGTAACGGCGACATCGAGAACTGGGCCGCGACGAGCGTCGGGATCGCGGGTGCGCGGATCACCGCGAAGATCCGTCCGGGTATGAGTTTCAGTGACGGCCAGCCGGTCACGCCTGCCGATGTCGCGTTCACCATCGACTACCTGATCAAGCAGAAGTCGCCGTTGTTCGCGACGAAGCTCGAGGTGGTCTCCTCCGTGTCAGTCGACGGTGACGCGGTGGTGATCCGGCTCAAGCAACCGTCGGCGGCGTTCGTTCCCGTGGTGCTCAGCCAGCTGCCCATCCTGCCGCGGCACGTGTGGGAGAAGGTGCCCGACGCGAACCGCTTTCCCAACGACAAGCCGATCGGATCCGGCCCGTTCACGTTCGCCTCGCGCCGGCTCGGGGAGCAGTTGGAGTACGCCGCGAACCGCGGACACTTCTCGGCGCCCAAGGTCGACTCGGTGGCGTTCGCGGTGCTCGGAAGCCTCGAGGCCGAGATCGGTGCGCTCGAAAGCGGTGAGGTCGACATGCTCGGTGACTTCATGAGCGCGACCCTGCTGAAGAAGCTCGAAGGAAAGCCGGGAGTGACAATCCTGTCTGTCGACAGTCATGGTTGGGTCGGCCTGCACTACAACGTGAGCCGAAAACCGTTCGACGACCGGCATTTCCGCCGTGCGCTGTCATTCCTCGTCCCATCCCAGGACATTATCGACGTCGTGCTCGAGGGCGAGGGGAAGGCCGCCGGGTCGGTGATCGCGCCCAACACCCGCTGGCACGACAAGTCGATCGGTGCCTTACCCACCGATCCGAAGGCGGCGATGCGAGAGCTCAAAGCGGCGGGATACGCGTTCGGCAAGGACGACCGGCTGTATTACCCGTCCGCCGGCGCGGACAAGCGGGTCTACGACTCACAGCGCGTCAACTCCTGAGGGTGGGCCATGGCTCTCGCACGATATGCCCTGTCGAGACTGGCGCTGATGGCCGCGACCATCGCGGTGCTCGTGCCGTTGACCTTCCTGCTGTTCCGGGCGGTCCCCGGAGATCCGAGCGCCGCGGTGATCGGACCAAACCTCGATCCCGCCGTGCAAGGCGTGCTCCGGGAGCGGTACGGCGTGGACGAGCCGCTCGCCATCCAGCTCGTGAAGTATCTTGGCCGGCTGGCCCACGGTGACCTCGGAATGTCCTTCCAGTACAAGCGACCGGTGAGTGAGATCCTCGCGGGGAAGCTCTTCAACACCGGCGTGTTGGTGGTGCCAGCGATCGTCCTCGCCCTGCTGCTGGGCACCGCGATCGGCGCGCTCACGGCGGCGTCCAGGCGGTCTTTGCTGGATCGGGTCGTGCGCAATGCCGCCTTTACAGTCAAGGCGTCCCCGATCTTCTGGACGGCCTCCCTCGCGGTCCTGCTCTTCTCCCTGCGTCTGGACTGGCTTCCGTCCGTGGGGATGCGGACGCCGGGCCAAGGGGATGCGGGCTCTGGGCTCGCGGCCATCTGGTCCACCGACTTCCTGTGGCACCTGGCTCTCCCGCTCGCCATCATGACGTTGTTCTTCATGCCGGAGCCGCTGCTCACCATGCGCACCGCGATGAAGGAGAACCTGCACGAGGACTTCATCGAACTCGCACAGGCGCAGGGTTTACGCCGGCGCCGGGTCATCTACTGGCACGCGGCCCGCAACGCCCTGCTGCCGGTGGTCACCCTGATGCCCGCCCTGACAGGGGTTCTCATCGGCGGGCAGGTCATTGTCGAAACCGTCTTCTCCTGGCCCGGAATGGGAAGGGAGATCGTGAACGCCGTCAACACCTATGACTATCCGATGATGCAGGGCGTCTTCCTGCTCACCGGCCTGCTCGCGGTCACGGTCAACACCGTGGTCGACATCTTGTACGCCTACCTCGATCCAAGGGTGAGGCTGACGTGACGCGTGGTTGGGGTGGGCCCAGCCGCGCGGAGCCCGGGCGGGGCTGGAACCACACCGTGGCGTCGCAGACGCGGGCGCGCCGCCGGACCGACCTGGGGCGCTATGGCCGGGCGGCCCTTGCGGCACTGGGGGATCTGTGGCGGGCGCCGGGAGGGAAGGCCGCGATCGTCTTCCTGGCGGGCTTCGTGCTTATCGCGATACTCGCTCCGGTGATCGCGCCGTACGGACCGTTCGACCGGGTACGAGGAGGCGACGGGCGTCTCGACAGGCTGCTCCCGCCCAGCCTCGAGCATCCGTTCGGGACCACCAACTTCGGCCGGGACATCTTCAGCCAGGTGATCTGGGGGACCCGACGCACCCTCAGCGTCGGCGCGGTCGCGGCACTCGCCACCGTGGTCATCGGCGTCAACGTCGGCTTGATATCCGGCTACCTCGGCGGCAAGGTCGACGCGTTCCTCATGCGCGTGACCGACAGTGCGTACGCCATTCCTTTCCTGCCATTCGCGATCGTTCTCGTCGGCGTGCTCGGGCGCTCCGATGTCGTCCTGGTCCTCGCCGTGGCGTCGCTGTTCTGGCGTACGACGGCACGGGTGGTGCGCTCGCAGGTCCTTACGTTGAAGGAACGCGCGTTCGTCAAGGCGGCGGTGGTGGGCGGCGCCAGCCGCTGGCGGGTGGTCTATACCCACCTGGCGCCGAACGTCGTCTCCCTTGCCCTGCTCTACGGCATGCTCCTGGTCGCCGAGGCGGTACTCGCCGAAGCCAGCCTCAGCTTTCTCGGTCTGGCACCGACCGATTCGGTGTCGTGGGGCACGGTGATGTTCGACGCGTTCACCTCCCAGGAGATGCGGACGGCCTGGTGGTGGGCGTTGTTTCCGGGGCTGGCGATCATGATGTTCGTCTTCGCGATTTCCCTGCTGGGGCGGGCCTACGACGCCGTACAGGGAAGCCGTCGGGATGTGAGGCTGTGATGACACCACCGCTGTTGGAGGTTCGCGGGCTGACCGTCGACTTCGAGACCGCCGAAGGACGGGTCCAGGCCTTGCGGGACCTGTCGCTCACGATCGAGCGCGGCGAGACCGTCGGCCTGATCGGAGAGTCGGGGTCGGGCAAGTCGACGGCAGGCAAGGCGATCTTGCGCCTGCTGGCGCCGACGGCCCGGATGAGCGGGGGCCTGGCGTTCCAGGGCCGTGACCTTGCCGCGGTGCCGTCCGGGGATTTCCGGAAGCTGCGGTGGCGGGAGCTCGCGTTCGTCCCACAGGCGGCGATGAACTCCCTCGATCCGGTGCACCGGGTCGACCGCCAGCTGATGGAGGTCCTGCGTACCCATCAGCCGATGTCGCGCCGGGAGGCGCGGCGGCGGGCGCACGAGGCGCTGGAAAGCGTTGGTATCAGGGCCGATCGGGCATCTGACTACCCGCACCAGTTCAGTGGCGGCATGCGCCAGCGTGCGCTGATCGCGATGGCGACCCTGCTCAGGCCGGCGCTCCTCGTCGCCGACGAGCCGACGACCGGGCTCGATGTCGTGGTCCAGGACCGCATCCTGGAGTTGCTCGAAAAGGTCAAGCAGGACATGGGTCTCGGGCTCCTGCTCATCACCCACGACCTCGGTGTCGCGGCGGAGCTCTGCGATCGGGTCCACGTCCTGCGCCAAGGGATGACCGTCGAGTCGGGTACGGTCGCGCAGGTCTTCGGTCAGCCCCGTGATCCCTACACCCGCAGGCTTCTCGGCAACGCCCCGGCCGATGGACGCCGACCAGAAGACGACGGCGTCGACGGGGAGTCAAGGCCCACCCCCACCCGGCAAGCGATCGTGGTCGAGGACGTGGCGATCCGCTATGCGACCGGACGGGGAATGGCGGCTCTTGCCAGGCGCCACGAGGTGTCGGCGGTCGATGGCGTCAGCCTGACCGTGCACGAGGGCGAGGTTTTCGGGCTGGCAGGGGAGAGCGGCTGCGGCAAGAGTTCGCTGGCCTCGGCGCTGGTCGGGCTGGCGCCGCTCGCGGCGGGTTCGGCGCGACTGGGGGAGACCGAGATTGGCGCGTTGTCAGGACGGGGTTGGCGGGCGGTCCGGCCAGAGATCCAGTTCATTTTCCAGGACCCGTTCCAGTCACTCAATCCGCGCTTCACGGTCGAGCGGTCGGTGGCCGAGCCGCTGCTGGCGCAGACCCGGCTGTCACCGGACGAGGTGCGAGAATGGGTGCTCTGGGCGCTGGACGCGGCCGAACTCAAACCGGTCGACCGCTACCTGTCCCGCCGACCGCATCAGCTGAGCGGCGGTGAGCGCCAACGGGTGGCGATCGCGCGCGCCCTCGTCGTACGTCCGCGAGTTCTGCTCGCCGACGAGCCGGTCTCGATGCTCGACCGGTCGATCGGGCGGGATGTGGTCGACCTGCTCCGCCGGCTCGCTGACGACCTCGGCGTGGCGGTGTTGCTCATCTCCCATGACCTTTCGGTCCTCGCTCGCGCGTGTGACCGGCTCGGCGTCATGTACCTCGGCCGGCTCGTCGAGGTCGGTCCCACCCGCGAGGTGCTGGACCATCCGCGCCATCCGTACACCCACGCGTTGGTGCGGGCAGTGCCTTCGGAGGATCCGAACCACCGCCGCCCGCACCTGCTGCTGCCAGGCGAGCTTCCGTCGGCCATGAACCGACCGGCAGGGTGCGCCTTCCATCCCCGATGCGAGCGCGCTGACACCGATGACTGCCGACGGGTGACACCTGACCTGCTCGGGAACGGCCATCGGGTCGCCTGCTGGCATCCACACGACCAGGCGGGCCAAAGCATCCTGCCCGCACCGGAGAAGTCCACCACCGAAAGGAGCACCACGTGAGCGTCTTCGTCACCCGCATCGAGGAGGTCGCCGCCGACGAGAACGACCGGCGGACCATCTGGCGCCTGCTCAACTCCTCGACCGTGCCCGACCTGACCACCGCGAACGCCGGCATCGTCTCGTATCGGCCGCGGCCGGAGGGCGCTCCGCCGGCGGAGCTGGGCGGTGCGCACGACTTCCCTGAGTTCTATTACGTCGTGAGCGGTAAGGGCGTGGTCGCGGGCCCGGACGGTGAGGCCACCATCAGCGAGGGGGACAGTTTCCTCATCCAGGCAGGGACGCCGCACAGCATCTGGTCGACGGCGGACGAACCTGTCACGACGTTCTACGTCGCGCTCAGGGGTCGCTGAGCCGTGAACGACGAACCCACACGGTCGCTCGCGATCGGGCAGCGTTCGCTCGGCGACCCGTCGATCAGCTTCCCGTTGTTTCCGCCGCAGACGGCCGGCTGCCCCAAGACCAGTGGCGACGAGATCGCCTACCCACTGGAGGTGGCGTACGACTACGGCGCCGTTCCAGCGGACCTGTTCGACCGGGGTGTCAAGGCAGGCTTGCGGCACTGGGCGCCCCTGCTGCCGCCCCTGGCTCCGATGCTCAATCTCGCCGAGGGCGGCACGCCTTTGCTCGACCTTCCGGCGCTGGCCGCGTACGCCGGTGTGGACGTCGAGACGTTCGTCAAGGACGAGAGCCGTAACCCCACGTGGAGTCACAAGGACCGGCTCAACGTGTGTGCGGTGAGTGCGGCGCTCCTGTCGGGAGCACCGGGAGTTGTCGTCGCCTCGGCGGGCAACCACGGTGCTTCGGCGGCCGCCTACGCGGCCGCGGCCGGCCTGCCGTGCGTGGTGATCACCACGGCGGACGGGCCGCCCGCGGTGCGGGCCTTCGTGTCGGCGTACGGCGCGGCCGTCCTCGCGGTATCACGCGAGGCGCGCTGGGACGTCCTGGCGATGGTTGTCGACCGGCTCGGCTACCACCCGGTCAGCAACCGCACGGTGACGCACACGGGTCACCCGTTCGGGCCGGAAGGCTACAAGACCATCGCGTACGAACTCTTCCTGCAACTGGGGCGTCGCGTGCCCGGCGCGGTGTTCGTGCCCACCGGCTATGGCGAGCTTCTGTACGGCGTCTGGAAGGGCTTCCTGGAGCTACGGGACCTCGGACACACACGCACCGTCCCCCGGCTGTACGCCTGCGAGCCGGAACGCCGGGGACCGTTGGCGGCCGCCCTGCGTGCCGGTGCCCCCGCCGCGCACGTGGCCGCCCGGCCGACTGCGGCGTACTCCATCGGCTGCACGACCAGTGGCTACCGCGGCGTCCTCGCGATCAGGGGCAGCGGTGGGGAAGCTGTGCTGGTCACGGAGGCCGAGCTCGAGAGCGCCACGCAGGCGATGGCGAAGGCCGGTCTGTGGGCCGAGTCCTCCGGCGCCGCGGCCCTCGCCGGGCTCCGGCGGGTTGCTGATCGGCTGCAGCCGGAGGAGGGACCCGTGGTCTGCCTGTCGACGTCCAGCGGCTTCAAGAATCCCGACGTCTGCGAGGCGACGCTACGGACGACGGAGCCTTCGTGGTCGGCCGTCGCCGCCGAGCTCGCCGGCCTTGGTGTGGAGGTGCCCGGGTGACAGCGCGGGCCGGGTCACCCGCGTCACCAACGATGTACTCCCAGCGTTTGTCCAGGACCCGTCCAGCGGACTCCCAGGTGCGACCGTTACCATCCCTTGACCATGGCGTGCGTGAGACTGAACCGAACAGAGCCGCTGCCATGACCGACGGACCCCTTGAGAAGCGGCTGAAGAAACGACTGGCGGAGCATCCTCGACTGTTCCGTATGGCCCGCCACACCCGTCAGGCGTTGCGCTCACCGGAGCGTCTCAAGCAGGCGCTGCGCTCACCAGAGCGCTTCCGGCGGGAGCGGTTGGCCCGGGCGGGGAAGGCGCGGCTGGTGCCGTCACCGGTGTTCGTGATCTGCCCCGTCAGGTCTGGCTCCACTCTCCTGAGAGTTGTCCTCAACAGCCATCCCGAGATCCGGGCGCCACACGAGCTTCACCTTCGGTCCGTGCGGGTGCAGTTCGAACGCCGCTACGGAGAGCTCGCGATGAATGAGCTCAGCCTCGACAACGATGAGCTTGAACACATGCTGTGGGACCGGATCCTGCACAGAGAGCTGGTCAGCAGCGGCAAGCGCATCCTCGTCGACAAGACGCCCGCCAACGCGACGTTCGTTGATCGGTTGGTCTCGTGCTGGCCCGATGCGAGGTTCATCTTCCTCCTCCGCCATCCGGCCTCGATTGTCGCGTCGTTGATGGAGACCAGGCCGGATCGCGAGCTGGAGCCGACGGTTCGGGAGGCCCTTCTCTATCTGGATGGTGTCGAGGCCGCTCGCCAGTCCATGCCGGGCCTGGAGGTCCGCTACGAGGACCTGACTGGTACGCCAACCAGGACGACCAAGCGGATCTGTGAGTTCCTCGGGACCCGCTGGGACCGGAGCATGTTGGAGTACGGTCAACGCAGCCACGGCACCTTCCGTGCCGGGATCGGTGACTGGTCGACCAAGATCCGCACTGGCCGGATCCAGAAGGCCCGGCCGCTGCCCAAGCCCATCGACGTTCCTGAAGGGGTGCGGCCCATCGCGCGGGCTTGGGGATACCTGCCCTGACGCCCGAGTGTTGATCAGCGCGAGGCTTCGGCTTCGGTGGAGACGGCACCTCGGGCGCGAGGTTCCAGCACATGACCCGCCGGATCCCCGTAGCTGATGCCGCACACGATCCCCAGTCGAATGCCGGCCAGATCCCTGGAGTGATCGGTCACGAGGTCTCTCTTCCACGCAACGAACGTTTATAACATATACGGCAAGTTATATGCGCTAAGGTAACCGGCATGGGAGAGAAGCCTGGGGAAGGCTCGTTGGCGTTGATCTGGACGCAGCCACCGCCGCCGCCGAGGAAGCGTGCGCTCGGTCGCGAGGAGATCGTGCGGGCCGGCATCGAGGTCGCCGACGAGGGCGGCCCCGACGCGCTCACCATGAACGCCGTGGCGCAGCGCCTTGGGTCATACACCCCGATGGCGCTCTACCGCCACGTCGTCAGCAAGGACGGGCTGGTCGATCTCATGCTCGATGCGGTGACGGCCGAGATCGCGGTTCCCGACGAGCCGGGCAAGGACTGGCGTGCGGACCTGCGCCAGCTCGCGATGGACAGCTGGGCGATGGCGAAACGGCACCCGTGGTTCGCCCAACTCGTGCACACCCGGCCGCCACTTGGTCCGCACATGCTGCGGCGTACCGAGTTCGTGCTCGAGTTGCTTGCCCGGCAAGGCGTTTCGAGCAACGACGCGTTGACGTACGCGACTCTCCTGGATCGACACGTCATCGGCAGCATCCTGCAGGAGGCAGAAGAACACGCGATGCGGCAGCGATACGGCCTGACAGACCTGCGGGAGTTCGTCGCCACCATCACCGAGTTGCGTGCGCAGGTGGTGAGCGACGCCCGCTATCCCAGGCTCGCCGCCTGGATGGCCGCACCCGGAGGCCTGTCTGTGGACGAGCAGTTCGAGCTCGGACTCACCTTCCTCCTCGACGGCATCGCGTCCCGGCGGAAGGAACGCCGCCGCCGGTCCTGACCGCCACTGGGCAGTCGCACAACTCACCGACTACCTACGGACAGTGAGGGCAGAGCTCCAGGCCTGGCCGGAGGCGCAACGAGAGCGACTCCTGGCTGGATACCTGGCACTGCTCAACCGGCCGGACTGGTCCGAAATTGCTCCGGCCGGTCCGTAGGTGGAAGCCCGGACGTCGGCACATTCGAAGTAAGCCAGCGAAGCCACACGTCGGTGCCGGACCGGCCGTCACGCCGGTCCGGCACGCTCAGACGTTCAACCTCCCTGGCGCGAAACGAGATTCAGCCGACCGCGGCGGGGGCGGACACGAGGTCCTTGACGAGCCGAGCTTCGGTGGCTAGCCACCGCGCCACTTCGTCGTCCAGGGTCGCCAGGTGGCTTTCCTCGAGGGCGAAGGCGCGCGTCGGGACGGTGGCGCCGAGTTCGACGAGGAGTGGCCGCAGGTGGACGTCAGCGACCAGTCGATGGATGGGTGAGGCGGAGATAGTGAGCGGGACCGAGAGGACGCCTGCGAGCGCGCCGCCTCCGAACCGATCGAGGAACGCCTTCAGCAGACCGGTGTAGCTGGCTTTGTAGACGGGTGTCGCGACGACGAGGACCGTCGCGGACCGAACCGTGGTGAGTGCCGTGTCGACGTCCGGCCCGCCGTCGAGCACCGCACCACCGAACTCCGCCAGATCGATGACGCTGATGGTGACTTCGGGGCGTTCCAGTACGGCGGCCAGTCCAGCGGCCAGGGACTCGGCGGCGGAACGGGTACGCGAGCCCTTTCGAGGGTTGCCGGACAGGGCGACGATCCGCGGCGTAGCGCCCGCAGGCTCCAGGGTGGTCAGTTCTGCCACGCGCAGCTCCAATCCAGGACGGGGAACGAGACGCCGGCGGCGGCGCAATCCCTACTGTTCCGATAGGGGATCGCTCGCCGCCAGTCCCTGTCCCAGGAAATGGATGGCGTCCGAAATTCCTCATTCGGCCGCGTCACGATCGAGGTGGTCCCGTGTCTACCACTACAGAAAGTGGTCGAACGCTGACAGATGCGAAGGGACCGACGGTGGAACCAACTCTCTCCAACCTCGACAGCTCTCGCGAGTACAGCCTGTTCCATACACGTTCGGGGTGGTTCTGCTCTCCGATCCGCCGCGACGAGAAGGACGCGACCCGGATCGCGCAGATCGGGCCCGATGCCTGGCGGCTGGCCATGGATGACGGACCGGGCGATCACAACCGGGCCGGCGGTGAGGTGGCGGGCGGCGAGGTGGCGGGCGGCGAGGTGGCGGGCGGCGAGGACACGCTGGCCAGGGCGCGCCACCGCATCGCCGCGGTGCTGCACGCCAGAGGGCAGTTGCTCGATGTGCACACGGTGAACGCCGCCGCCGGGCTCCTTGCCGCGTTCTGGACCGCCGGCGGGCAGGCCGGCATCACGCCGGAGATCTGGCGAACGGTGGCGAACCTCCCGGGTTCGATCCTGGATGCCCTGCAGGTCACGACCCGACGCGGACGGTAGCGACTCCGCATCTGACGGCCACGAACCCCGTCGTCCCCGATGAGGGGCCTCCTGCCCTTCTTTACTGTTCCTTTACACTGACGGTCCGGGTGAGCGGCATGGCCGTCGCGACGCGCGGGCTTTGGATGGTGCCTGAGAGACATCCGGCGACGACCGTCGTGTGCTTGGCATCAACGGGTGTGGGGCCGGCGCGTCGGTCCTCGGAACGGAAAGGGCACGATCGCGTTGACAGCCACCCGCCGGTCACCGTTCCTGTCGTGGACGACGGTCGTACCCCTGCTTGCCCTTGTTGCGCTGGCCCTGACCTGGGGACGGCACATCGAGGTCGTGGTCGCCATCGGGATCGCGGTGGTCCTCGCGGCCGCGGTCCTCGCGGCCGTCCACCACGCGGAGGTCGTTGCTCTGCGGGTGGGTGAACCGTTCGGATCACTGGTGCTGGCGGTCGCCGTCACGGTCATCGAGGTGGCTCTGATCGTCACGATCATGGTCTCCGGCGGGCCTGAGACGGCCACACTCGCCCGGGACACCGTGTTCGCGGCAGTCATGATCACGACGAATGGCATCGCCGGTCTGTCCTTGCTGGTCGCCTCCATCCGATACGGCACGACCCGCTTCAACGCCGAGGGCAGCGGAGCAGCGCTCGCGACAGTGGCCACACTGGCGGCGTTGAGCTTGGCGCTTCCGACTTTTACGATGGCCGCGCCGGGTCCGGTGTACTCCCGTGGACAGCTCATCTTCGCGGCGATTGCCTCGCTGGCGTTGTACGGCATGTTTGTGTTCACCCAGACGGTGCGGCATCGCGACTTCTTCCTCCCCGTGCCTTCCGACGACGCCGCCCGGGCACCATCATCGGACGGCGAAGTCCACGCGGCGCCTCCCACCGGCCGTGCCGCGGTGGCGAGCCTCGGCCTGCTCGTCGTGGCGCTCGTCGCCGTCGTCGGACTCGCGAAGGTGGAGTCATATTCGATCGAGACGGCCATCAGAGCGGTCGGGCTTCCGCCGTCGTTCGTCGGTGTCGTGATCGCTCTGCTCGTCCTCCTGCCCGAGACGCTGGCCGCCGTGCGGGCCGGGTTGCGGCAGCGCACCCAGATCAGTCTCAACCTCGCCTACGGCTCGGCGATGGCGAGCATCGGACTCACCATCCCCACGATCGCGGTCGCCTCCATCTGGTTGGAGGGGCCACTCCAGCTCGGGCTCGGACCGACCCAGCTTGTACTGCTCAGCCTGACGATGCTGGTCAGCGTCCTCACCATCGTGCCCGGTCGCGCCACCCGGCTGCAGGGCGGAGTCCACATCGTCCTGCTCGCGGCGTTCCTCTTCCTCGCGGCCAGTCCCTAGGCCGTGTCGCCGCTCGTCACGAGCCACGCATGGATCTGGTCCAGGTGTTCCGTCAGGTGGTTGTCGGGCTCGTCAGGTTGGACGAACCTCCACACAGGGAGCGGATCCTTCGCCGAGGGCAGCTCGCGGGTCCGCCGGACCATGAGGTCCTCAATGGTGTTCGGGTCGTCTCTGAACGGCGGCTCCCAGAACTCCACCCAGCCGACGTTCACGTCGAGCAGTCGCTCGTCCAACTGCTCAAGCCATTCGACGGTCTGGTCGCGAATCCAGGCCGCCTCGTCAAGAAGCTGTTGCCAGGACAGGCCCACACCGGCGTCCCGGATCGCGGCGTTGCGTGCGTCCGCGGTGTAGCCGACGCCGTCCGGCCATGGTGCCCGTTCGCCGTCAACCTCTTCTTGCGTGGGCGCCCGACCGGTGAACGCTCCGCGCAGGTGCGCGAGCCGGAACCTCGCGTTGGCCTGGACGTGCCCCACCACGTCGTGGATCGTCCAGTCGCCGCAGACGCCCGGGCTTCGCGTGGCAGCGGGATCGATCGAGTCGAGGGTCGCAAGCCACGGAGTCCACGCGTCCAGGAACATCTGCTGGATGATCGGCGTGTACATCGGGCAGACGCAGAACGGATGACCAGCCGGGTCGGCGTACACCGGAGCGTCACCGCCCATCGCCGGCAGCCGGGACGCTCCGAGGCGTTCCGCCCGCTCCGTCGCCGCATCCTGTGCGTCGAACTGCAGGTCGAGATGCATCTGTTGCGGGTACGCGGGATCCGGCCAGCGAGGTTGACGGTGTACGGCGACCCTGGCGAAGCGCAGTCGTGGCCCCTCAGAAGTCCCGATCGTGGTCCAGTCGTCCGACTCCTGCCCGACCTTCGGCAGGTCGAGGAGGCGGGCGTAGAACGACGCCAGCGCGACGTGGTCGGCACTGTCGAGGACGACGGACTCGATCCGCGGCGGGTGTGACGGATCCTCGCGTAGACCGAAGGGGTGGCCTGCCGGATCCGCCCAGACGTGACGGCCAGCGCCGATGTCCTCCGGCAGTCGGGTGGCTCCGGACCCGCTGAGCCAGCGCTCGGCGGCCGCACGATCAGGCACGGTGACGTCGAGGTGCAGCTGCCGTGGATGGTCCGGATCGAGCCAGCGCGGCGGGCGGTAGTCGTCGGCTCGGTCGAAGGCCAGCCGGGGTAGCTCGCCGTCGCGTCCGATGACCGTCCAGTCCGGCGGCTTGCGCAGCGTGTACATGTCGAGGAGTTCGGCGTAGAACGCGGACAGCGCCTCCGGATCGGGACACTCGATCACGATGTTGCGGATCTGTGAGCGCACGGGGTCCTCCTCGAGCCTGGTCTGTGACGCGCAGGCGACCAATGCTTCCAGGCCTTCAGGACATCCTCTGTCGTATTCTGTCCCGGGTGCGCGCCGACCGCCTGCTCCGCATCCTGTTCCTCCTGCAGGGACGCCGTAAGGTCACGGCCGGTGAGCTCGGGCGTGAGCTCGAGGTCTCCACACGGACGATCCAGCGCGACATGACAGCGCTCAGCACGGCGGGCATCCCGGTGTACGCGACCCGCGGCGGCACTGGCGGGTGGGCGCTGCTCGACAACTACCGTGCGGGGTTCACTGGCCTCACGACGGCGGAGGCGCTTGCCATCATCGTGGCCCAGCCGCGCGGGATCCTCGGCGACCTCGGGCTCGACGACCCGGGGGAGAGCCTGGTCCACAAGTTCCTCGCCGCGGTCGCGCCCTCGGCGCGGCAACAGGCCGAGCACGCCCGGCAGCGCATCCACGTCGACCTCGGCCGTTGGGACCTTGTCGAGGAGAACCACCCCTCGCTGCCCGACCTGCATCGGGCGGCCTGGGAGGACCGGATCGTCCACGTGTTGTACGGTCGGTCGGAGTCGAGCTTTCCGATCGCACCGCTTGGGCTGGTGCGCAAGGGCACCAGCTGGTATCTCGTCGCGTGCCGGAACGACGACCTCCGGACCTATCGCGTCTCACGACTGCGTGCCGTCGAGGTGACCGAGGAGCGGTTCGAAAGGCCGCCTGACTTCGACCTCGCCGCACATTGGCGGGAAATGTGTACGAGGTACGCCGAGACGTTCCCGACGTACCTCGTCACACTTCGCGCCCGCGGTGAGGCGCTCATTCAGGCCGGCTGGATCCACGCCCGCGAGAAGTCAGTCTCCTCACCAGACCGGGACGGCTGGGCGGACGTCGTTCTCGACCTGGAGGACGAGGAGCACGCGTTCGCGGCCGTGCAGGGCCTGGGCGGCGACATCGTGGTGGTCGCACCCGAGAGCCTTCGGAGACGGACCATGGACGCGGCCCGCCGATTCCTCGAACTCAACGACGGTCAGACCCTGACCGGCTCGGGCGTGTTCACCACGTCAGCGCGCGGGGAGTTGTAGATCGCCTCGTCCAGGATGCCTTCCCGCTTGGCGACAAGTGTCGGGACGAGCGCCTGTCCGGCGACGTTGGTCGCGGTCCGGATCATGTCGAGAATCGGGTCGATCGCGATCAGCAGGCCGACACCTTCAAGGGGCAGGCCCAGAGTCGACAACGTGAGCGTCAGCATCACGGTCGCGCCGGTGAGGCCGGCCGTCGCGGCGGAGCCGACCACGGCGACGAACGCGATCAGCAAGTAGTCCTTGACATCAAGGGAGAGGCCGAAGATCTGCGCCACCGTGATCGCCGCGAGAGCAGGATAGATCGCCGCGCAGCCGTCCATCTTGGTCGTCGCGCCGAAGGGTACGGCGAAGGACGCGTACGACTCGGGAACTCCCAGGTTGTTGATGGTGACCTGGCGGGTCAATGGCATGGTGCCCACCGACGAGCGGGAGACGAAGGCGAGCTGGATCGCCGGCCAGGCACCAGAGAAGAACTTCAGCGGCGACAGCCCGTGCGCACGGACCAGTACGGCGTAGACACCGAAGAGGACGATCGCGCAGCCGACGTACACGTCGATGGTGAAGACCGTCAGCGGGCCGAGGAGGTCCCAGCCGTACGTCGCGACCGCCTTGCCGATCAGACCGAGGGTGCCGATTGGCGCGATGCGGATGATCCACCACAGCACCTGCTGCACGATCTCCAGGGCCGATCGGTTGAACGCGAGGAACGGCTCGGCCTTCTCGCCCGCCTTCAGCGCGGCGATGCCGATCGCCACCGCGACCACGATGAGCTGCAGAACGCTGAACGACAGCGACGTGCTGGCGCCGCCGTCACTGACTTCGGTGTCAGCGGAAATGCCGAGGAAGTTGGCCGGCACCAGACCGGTGAGGAAGTCAAGCCAGCTGCCGGAGCCGCCGTCGTACGACGCGCTTTCGGGTGTCAGGGTGCTGTTCGCGCCGGGGTTGGTGGCCAGGCCGAGGACGATCCCGATCACCACCGCGATGAGCGAGGTGATCATGAACCACAGCAGCGTCTGCCCGGCGAGCCGCGCGGCGTTGCGTACGTGGCGGAGGTTGGCGATGCTCGCGACGATCGCGGTGAAGACGAGGGGTACGACGACAACCCGCAGCAGCTGAACGAAGATCGACCCAATCTGGGTGAGGGTTTCGGTGAGCCAGCCGATGTCGGCAGCCCGCGCGAGGGCGCCGAGGATCAGTCCGAGCAGCAGGCCGGCAAGGACCTGCGCCCAGAAGGGGAAGCCAATGCGCCGTCCGGGCGCGGTTGGACGAGTGGCCGTGTTGACCATGGTGCTGAGCCTCCGGGGGAAGCGGGGCGGGCGAGGGTACGAGCGGTGATAGCTAGGTGCGCTGAAGCGTCAGCGCTGACACGCACAGCTCGCCTGTCGTCGAAGATCGACGTGCAGGCGTCGCCAGAAGAAGGTCCCGATCATCGGCGACCAAGAACAGCAGAGATTCGCTCGACTATTCCGGGAGTCCTCATATATGGCCGTCTCTGGCCACGAAGCCCAGCAGCGCCTGGTCGGGCGATGGTCCGGCTCTCGGCCCGGTGAAGTTCTGTTGCTCCTGGTCTGTCAGGTTCGGAGTCGGTGGTTGCGGTTGGGGTTGCGTTGTTGGTCGATCCATTCGGGTGGGGTGAATTCGGGTACGCCGTCGGCTGCTAGCTGGACTTGCCAGGTGTCTTGGTGGATGAGGCGGTGGTGGTAGCCGCAGAGCAGGGTGCCGTTGGCGAGGGTGGTGGGTCCGCCTTTCAGCCACGACTGGACATGATGGCCGTGACACCACGCTGGTGGCCTGTCACAGTAGGGTCGGCCTGTGGCGCGGTGTCCGCGTTTCCGCGGGTCCGTTTCCACAGGCCGCCCGCCGAACCGGACGTGCAAGTCTCCCTGCATCCGGCTCTCCACGAGGTCATGCTTGTTGGGTGCGTGTCCAATGGTTGAGCCATCCATCCCATGGTGTGGGGATCGTGTATCCGCGCCAGGAGTATCGCTCGATCACGATTTCCTGGGGGTTGAATAACACGGTCCCGTTTCCGGCTGGCCGGTGGGCCGGGTAACCGGTGAGATACCGGCGCCGGATCTGCTTCCAGTTGAGTTTCGGGTGTCGTTTGAGGAGCCATTTCACGACCCTGTTCCACATGAACAGGTACAGGTATCGGTAGGTGGCTGATGACACCCCGTGCCGGAAGTAGTTACACCATCCACGAACAACCATGTTGAGATGTCGTAGGAGTTGTTCGAGAGAACGGTAGGCTGACCTGTGTGTGATAGTCCTGATCTTCGAGGTAATCGATTTCAGTGATTTCTTCGACGGATAGGTGTAGATCACTTCCCGGTTCGTGCCCGCTTTGCCGCGACGCTGGATGCGCCAGCCAAGAAAGTCGAACCCCTCATCGATGTGGCAGACCCCGGTCTTCTCCTCCGACAGGCGTAGCCCCATCGGGGTCAGGATCTGAGCGACCTCACCGCGAAGCTGTTCGGCGTGTCGCTGTGTCCCGTGCACCAGCACTACAAAGTCGTCGGCATACCTGACGAGTTTGTAGGTGGCGCCACCTTTGGCGCGATACCTTTTCCGCCGCTGCCCGGGGAACTTCGTGCCGACTCCGAACGCCTCCCACCTGTTGTGGAAGTGCTCATCCAGTACCGACAGTGCGATGTTCGCCAGTAGTGGCGAAAGGATCCCACCTTGCGGTGTGCCGGTGTGGGTTTCCCTGGTGATGCCTTCTTCTGACAGTACGCCTGCTTTGAGGAAAGCTTTCACCAGAGCCAGCACGCGTTTGTCTTCGACGCGACCTCGCACCCGGTCCATCAACGCGGTGTGATCGATCTCATCGAAACACGCTTCGATATCGGCTTCCAGCACCCAGTGGTAGCCCTGGGAGCTGAAATGGTGAATCTCAGCGATCGCGTCCTGTGCGCGACGCTTCGGGCGGAACCCATAGCTCATCGGCTTGAAGTCCGCCTCGAAGATCGGCTCCAACGCCAGCTTCAGAGCAGCCTGAACCACCCTGTCCGCCGTGGTCGGGATACCCAACCGTCGTTTCTTGGCGCCACCAGGCTTAGGGATCAATCGTTCCCGCACCGGTAACGGCCGGAACCGCCTCTCCTTAACCTGGGCGCGGATCGTTTCCAGAAACTCCACCGGGTAGCTTGGCAGGGTTTTAGGGACCAGCCCGTCCACACCCGCCGTGCGCCCTCCGGTGTTGTTCCGCACACGGTCCCACGCGTGCACCAAAAACGCCGGATCATAGACGAGGTTAAACAGATCGTTGAACACGCGGCCCGGGTCCCGGGTCGCCCACAAGTACAGCTTGGCCTGCATCTTCCGTACCCGCATCCCAGCCTGATCAAGATCGGCCGGCCACGACACACCGGTATTCACCGGCGGCTCCGGATCCTCACCCACCTATTCCTCCATCAGGGCAACTACAGCGCCTTACTGTCGACTCCGCTGCCGCCCTTTGCCCTGTGAACGGCTTTCCCGTTCTCCCTGGCAGTTCGTTACTCCTGCGACTACTACGGCGGCTCCGTCCCGAACCACCGCCCACAGCAGACGGCGTGCCTGCCCTTCCACACCCCTGGCAGGGATGCGGGGAGGGCGGCGGTGGCCGGTTCCCACGTTCACTCGCGAACCACTCAACCGGTTAGGTGCCCAGCTTTGCCCCAGCGGCATCGCCACGGCTACGCCGCAGATCTTCACCGTGGCCCCCCTGCCCGCCCCAGATCAAACAGGCCCAGGAGTTCCCCGAAACCCACCAGGGATTCGGGTGCGCACCGCGATCCGGCCCACATCTACCGAGTTAGAGCCGGCGCAACTCTTGAGGAGCTTTACAACGCTGGTTTCTCTCGTACACCTTCCGGTCACGCTCGCCGCGCCCGTACCGTTCGGTAGTACCGGCACGCCACGGCTTTGTCAGGGCTGCTCCCACCCTCCCCGGCGCCTCCCGGATCAGGCTGCCCTCAGCTTTGGTCGCAACACTGCGATGTCACAACCTCAAAGGCATCTCACCTCCGAAATGGTTCGCGGCGCCTCGTGGCGCACGCCGGGGAACGCGCATCCCCGATCTCGTAGCTCCAGCAGTTTGCGGAGGCGTCCGGTGAAGAATCTGGTGCCGTCGGAGAGGGCGACTTCGCCGTCGCGGATGCCGAACCAGCTGACTTTGGCATCACACGCCCACTCCTGAACCGTGCGTGCCGACACGTAGGTGCCGGTACGCAGCAGCCGGCCCAACCCGGTGCCGTTGACCAGATCCTCGTCGGTGATCGTCACAACGATGTGCGGCTTCTCCCCATCCTGCGACGGGGAGGCTCCGGAGTCGAGGTAGCGGCGGA
>NZ_KB892755.1 GCF_000373925.1 Actinopolymorpha alba DSM 45243
CAGCCGCAGCCGCAGCAGGACCAACCACAGGATCAGCAGGACCAACCACAGGATCAGCCGCAGCGTTAACCGGAGTTCGCCGGACGGTTGGTTCGCTGGGTACTGGTCAGGTCTGGAAGAAGCGTGCGAGTACGGGTGCGAGGACGAAGCCGGTCTGCATGCCGGCCATGTGCGGGTCGATGCCCGCACCCGTGGTCACCAGCGCGGGCGCACATTGCCTCAGCACCGGGCGCACCCGTCGACGAAGCTCGGCACCCATCAGGTCAGCGAGCGGACATCTGCGACGTCGTACTCGGTGACGGATGCCGCGAGCATCGCCCATGGCAGAGCACCTTGACCGACGCTCAACCCATAGCAGAGATCAAGACGGTGGCGCTGGTCACCGGAGCGAACAAAGGCCTGGGGCCGGAGACCGTACGCCGCCTGGCAGGCAAGGGATGGCTGGTCTTCCTGGCCGTTTGCCTGTCTTGCCTGTCATGGATGGCGCTCGGCGACACCGACCTGAACAATCACACCGGTAATCATACTGTCGCCGAGGGCGCCGAGGCGGTTATCCGGTTAGCTACCTTGGACCCTGATGGGCCCATCGGAGGATTCTTCGACCGTAATGGCTTCGTCCCGTGGTAGAAGCGAACATGACAAAGATTCTGACGATCGGGCTTCATCCGAGCGTTATCGACTACAGCAAACATCCAGACCTCGACGAGGCGACGCTTACCGCACGGATCGAGCAAGGCATGGGGGCTCTGCGAGCGGCGGGCTTCGACGCCGTGTCGTGCCCTATTGGTACCGACCCGGACGCGGCAGAGGAGTTCATCCGTGAACGACTGTCCGAGGCGCACTTCGATGTAGTCGTGATCGGGGCTGGCGTGAGAATGGCACCCGAACACACCATCCTGTTCGAGCGGCTGATCAACCTACTGGCTGCGACGGCACCCGGGATCCGGTTCTGCTTCAACACCTCCCCGGAGACAACGATCGACGCCATTCGCCGTTGGGTATAACTATCTCTCCGCCGATTCGGAGTCGGCGGTCGTCGTCTCGACGTGCGCAGTGCGCAGATAGACATCTTCCTCGAACTCCTCGAGCAGTCGTTCGCAGTGCGCGATCTGCCGCATCGCTTCGGTCCGTCCGTTGCCGCCGAACCAGTCGCGTTCGGTGACCCGCGCGAACCACCTGTGGATCTTTTCCAGGTCCTGCCGGATCTCCTCGGCCTCCTCGGCCGTGTAGTTTTCGCGGAATCGCTCAAATTCGATTTCTTTGACGAATTTGGTGGCGCATTCCTCGATGATCTCGGCGTACTCGCGGCCGGCCAGATTCCGGAATCCGTCGACAAGTCGATCTTCCTGCTCCGCGCCGATGTCAGAAAGCTCGAAGAGGTGGTACGACCCATCGAGTGAGTCGATGCGTCCGCAGATGTCAGTCAGGATGTCGCGTACTTCCGGCCTGATGGGAAGCACGCAGACGGCGTGCTGAAGATAGAGTGCGCCCGCCCGCTTGAGATCCCGCCAGATCGCCACCCGCGCGCGCGAGGAGCCCGATGGCGTTCGGTAGACGAGGAGATACCAACTCAGCGGGCCGCAAGCAGAGTCGCCGTCGGCGCGGTCGTGGCCCGACCGCGCCGACGGCGACTGCGTGGGTTGCCTGGCAAACATCTGCTCGGTATGGGTTTCCATCCTGTCCGCCACGGGTGAGCTAACTGCGATGAGAACGGGTGTCAATGAGAATGCTGGCGGTGAAGAAGAGGACGATGAGCAGGCCGCCAACGACGGTCAGGACTGCCGGCGAGGTTAGGCCCGCCACCAGGGCCAGCGTGACGACGGCGAGGGCCAGCCCGACTGCGACAGCGATCTTCCAGTCGTCACCGATGATGAAGTCGTACCAGAACTGCCCGAAGCCCTTGAGGAATCTCATGCGTTCACCTCCGCGGTGGGCGCGATCTCGCGCGTACGCGTACGTCGGCGGAAGGTCGAGACGAGGGCGACGGAGAGCAGGAACCAGGTCGCGAGCAGCGCCAGGATCGCCCAGTCGTGGCCAGGCCAGCTGAGGCTTTCACCGCCGGCACCGAAGATGCCGATTCCCTCGACCGCCCAGTAGGTGCCGAAACTGGCTAGCAGCAGCCCGACGCCGTATTTCAGTGTGTTTTCGGGAATCATGGCGAGCGGCCGGCGTACCGCGACTCCGACAGTCAGCACGATCAGGCCGGCGGCGCCGGCCCCGAGGATGGCGACCGGCATGTCCTTGGCGGACAGTCCGAAGGTGATCACGATGAAGACCACCTCGACGCCCTCAAGGAAGACGCCCTTGAAGGAAACCACGAACGCGAACCAGTCGAGACCGGCTTTGTTGACCTCGCCGGCGCTCTTCGCCGCCGCCGTCTGCTCCTTGAACTCCTCGTCTTCGTCATGCAGCGCTTTGAGTCCGGAGGAGCGCAAGATGGCCTTGCGCAGCCATTGCAGGCCGAAGATCAGGAGCAGTGTTCCGACGACCAGCTGCAGGAGGGATTCCGGCAGCCAGGTGGCCAGAGCGTAGCCGGCCGCCGCGGTGAAGGCGACGAGGGCGAGGATCGCTGTGCCGACGCCGACGAGCGCGGACTTCCAACTTCGCGTCATTCCCATGGCGATGACGATCGTCAGCGCCTCGACGAACTCCACGAATGAGGCCGCGAACGTCGCGGCCGCCAACCCCCATGCGGCACCCGTCATGGGATGCCTCCTTTCATAGGTCTCCGCTTACACGACCGCAGCCGTTCGTAACAACCTTTCGACGTAACAAGTGATACATCAGAGCGAGGGTAACAAGACTCCCAGCGAACCTCAACACCTGGGAGGCCAGTTCCGGTGGGCGTGGCAACTAACGGTCGTTACTCATTGACGGGATCGACCGTTAACTCGTACGGTCGACCACAGTTAACCCCGGGGTGATCGTCCTTTCATCGAAAGTACGAGAGGTGGTTGGTATGTCAGAAGCACTCTCCCCATCGCTGGCAGAGGTGACGACGGTCGACGTTGGCGCCGGCCCACACGGACACCTCACCTACTCGGCGGCGACGGACAAGGTGTGGGTTCTCAACGGCAAGGCCGGAACGATCTCCGTTCTTGACGGCGGCGACGGCGACGTTGAGCACACGATTGAGGTGGGAGGTACGCCTCGGCACATCATTCTCGACGACCGCTCCGACCGTGCGTATGTCACGCTCGCTGAGGATGCGGTCGCCGTCGTGGGTGTCCGGAAGGCTGAGTTGGAGTCGACAGTGTCGCTGCCGTCGGGCAGCGGACCGGGCGCGATGGTTCCGCTGCTGGACACGAATCGGTTGTACGTACTCAACAATGGTGGCTCGAGTGTTTCGGTCCTCGACGCCGACACTCTTAGGCTGCTCGCGACAGTTCCGGTCGGAAGACAGCCCGCTTGGGGTCAGCCGCACAAGAAGTCGTGCGGAAAGATCCACGTGGCCAATGAGGGCTCGGATGACGTCACCGTGATCGACGAGAGCACAGGGCAGGTGCTCGCCACCGTCGGCGTCGGCAAGGGTCCGGCTCGCAACGCGGTCTATCGTGAGCGAGACGCGATGTATACCGCCAATCTGGGGGACAACACCCTCACCGGGATCAGCCTGCAGGATGAATCGGTTGTGGGCACAGCTCATGTCGATATCGACCCCTTCCGGCTGGTGCCGGCGGAGAAGAAGACCGGGCGTCCCGAGATCTGGGTGCTGGGGCGCGGTGACGAGCGGAGCCCGGGCGGTGTCGTGGTCGTGGATTCCACCACTCACACCGTCAGCCACACGGTGGAGACGGTCGATCGGCCGGCTAACTGGCTCTTCGACGGTGCCATCGCGCACGTGGTCGGGACGAGTTCCCGCGAGCTCGCCGTCGTTGACGCGCAGGCCATGGCAGTGGTCAGCACAACTCCGCTCAGCCACGATCCTGACCTGTCCGCCTTGAGCAACATGGTGTTCGCCAGTGACCATCGGTTGTTCCTGGTCAACTCGGACGACACTGTGACGATCCTCGCGCCGTCCGCATGACCGCCATGGGCGAACGGCTTGGCCGTGCCGTCGACTTCCGCGAGTCGCGCACCGTGGATGTCAGTGCGGGCCCACACCTCCACATCGGATACGTCAAAGAAGCTGGCGAGGTGTGGGTCTGCAATACCGGTGGTAACACCATCACCGTTCTGGACCACGCCGATGGTCGGATACTCCACGAGCTGCCGATCGGCGCGGGGCCAGCACACTTCTCCTTCGACAAGGGATGCCACCTCGGTTGCGTGACGCTCAGCGCCGACGACGCCGTGGTGATCATCAGTCCGCTCACCCACGCGATCCACGCGCGGATCAGTCTTCCGGCGGGAAGCCGGCCAACCGGCACGATGCCGGCGTTCGATCGCAGCCGGATGTACACCCTCAACCTCGGTAATGCGACCGTGAGTGCCATCGACACCGATCAGCACACGCTCGTTGCGAGCATGGCGGTCGGAGGTCGGCCGATGTGGGGGCAACCATGGGGCGCAAGCTACAAGCCCATCACCAAACCCGTCGGCAAGTCATACGTGGTGGGCGCCGACTCCGATGACCTGACCGTGTTCGACGACAAGACCGACACGGTGCTCGGCAGGATTCCAGTCGGCCGGCAACCCATCCGCAACGCGATATTCCGAGAGCACGGGACGATCTACACCGCGAACGCCGGCGACAGCACGGTCACTGTCGTACGCATCCGCGACGACGAGGTCCTGGCCTTGATACCAGTCGAGGCGGCGCCGTTCCGGCTGCTGCCCGTGCAGGCGATCGCGGGTCGCGATGAGATGTGGGTCCTGTCCGCGGGCTCGGCAGGTTCGCCTGGCGGAGTCAGCGTGCTGTCGGGCACGGAGCACGTCGTACTCCGCACGGTGGAGGTCGTCGACCACCCGGCCAACTGGGTCGTCAACACGCACAAGAACCTCTTCGTGGTCAGCGGCGACGGTCGACAGCTGAGTGTGATCGACCTGCCGGCCGACCGGATTGTCGGGACGTCGACATTAAGCCACGACCCGGCGCAAGGAGCGATCAGCGGTCTGATCTACACCGAGCCCGGAACTCTGTTCGTGCTCAACGCGGACAACACCGTCAGCTTGTTCACGGACCGGAACGCCTGAAGGCTGCGGGAGCAACTCGAAGAACGCCGGAATGTCGAGGGAAAGGGGCTGGACATGCAGGTGGCGAACACTGGTCCAACAACAGGTATAGACCCTGAGGCGCTGGCCCGGGCGCGAAACCTCGGCATCACGGCGCGGGCCAAGCAACGCTTCTACACAAAGAAGTTCGACCTGAGCGGCCTGCCCACCTACCAACCGAAGCACCGGGTGAGATCGCCGATCCGCCAATGGGGCGACAACTACTACGCCCTGAGCGGACTGATGGACGTCTGGGAGAAGCAGTTTCGCACGTACCATCCCCAGGCGACCTTCGAGGACAACCTGAGTAGCTCGGCGGTGGCGTTTCCGGGGCTGATCGCTGGGGTGGCCGACCTTGCCCCCATGGGACGGGCGGCGCTGTGGACCGAACTCAAGGGTGCCGAACGCCAGAACGCCGACCAGAGCGGCAGCGGAAGCGTCCCATTGGAGATCGTGGCGTGCACGGGGTCGTACAACGTGAGCGGTTGGACCTTTGCCCTCGGCGTCTTCGTGCACAAGAGTAATCCGCTCACCCACCTGACTCTCGACCAGTTGGATGGGATCTACGGCGCCGAACGCAGCGGGGGTTGGAAGGGCCTGGAATGGGACCAGCGCGTCGCCCGCGGGGCAGAGGGCAACATCCGGACGTGGGGCCAGGCAGGCTTGACAGGTGAATGGGCCGACAAGAAGATCAACGTCTATGGCTACAACCTTCATTTCCACTTCCCGGACGAGTTCGACAAGAAGGTGCTCAAAGGGTCCTACAAGTGGAACGAACGCCTGGTGATGTACGCCAACCAGTTCGGTCTGAAAGCCGACGGATCCATGACGGTGGCCGGGGAGTTGATGATCGAGGCCCTCGCCAACGACCCGTACGGCATCGCGTACACCGGAATCCGCTATCAGAACGCTGACACAAAGTCAGTGCCGCTTGCCGCCGGGCCGGAGAGCGCTCCGGTCGCCTTGACTCTCGACACAGTCCAGAACCGGTCTTATCCGTTGACCAGAGACATCTATTACTACGTGAACGTGAAGGGAGGTCGCATCAACCCGGCGGCCGGTGAGTTTCTGCGATACGTACTCAGTCGCGAGGCGCAGGAGGCGATCCAGGAACACGACGGGAAGTACCTTCCGTTAACGGCGGATGTCGCTGCTGAGCAGCTCGCCAAGGTCGAAAGGCACATAGGGCTGCACTGAGCTGGTCAGCCGCGCGGTAGTGCGGCCGTCATCGGCACTTGACACAACCTACGTGAATCTCAGCGTCCCCAAAGGAGGGAGCGCCGTGATCAACGCAGTGCAACGAATTGCCGCCGTCGTCGGGGTCCTGCTGCTGCTCGGCGCCTGCACGGCGAAGACCAATCCCGACGCTAATCCGGGTGTGACTGTCAAGGTCGCTGGAGCGGCTTCCGGGCCGTTCGTTCGGGGCTACAACCCATTGCTGCTCGGCGCTGCCAACGGCGCTGGGTATTCAACACAGTCGATCTACGAACCGCTTCTGCAGGAGGACTTCGCGAAGGGCGTGACCCGGCCGTGGCTTGCGGAGTCCTTCCGGTGGGGCGACGGCGGCAAGTCGTTGACGGTCGAGCTCCGCAAGGACGTCACCTGGTCCGATGGCCAGCCGTTGACGGGCGAGGACGTGGCGTTCACCTTCGAACTACTCCGGAAGTTTCCTGGCCTGAACACGAACGGCTATCCGCTCGCGGGCGCCGAGGCGCCCGGCCCCAACACTGCCCAGATTCGCTTCACGGAGCCTTCCTACCAGCTCATGTGGTGGCGTACCACGCCGGTGCCGAAACACCTTTGGAAGGAGGTCAAGGATCCGGTCACCTACGCCAACAAGAACCCAGTGGGCACCGGGCCTTACCGCCTGAAGAGCTTCACGTCGCAGGTCATCACCCTGGAGAAGAACCCTGGGTACTGGCAAAAGGGCCTCCCGGCCGTGAAGACGGTGCGGTACATCGCGTTCGACTCCAGCAGCAGCATGATCGCCGCCCTCCAAGCCGGCGAGGTCGACTGGATCGGCGCCACCGGCGTCGACGCGGCGGCCGTGGCGAAACTCGATCCAAAGTCGATTGGCTACTGGAACACCAAACCGAATCCAGCAGTCGTGATGGTCATACCGAATCACAGTGTGTATCCGCTGAACCTACCCGAGGTGCGGCAGGCAATGAGCCTGGCGCTGGACCGAACCGTGATCTCGAAGATCGGAACCGGCGGCCAGAACGCGCCGGTCGAGTCCCCGACCGGTTTGGATGTCGAGAGCCGCGCCGACCTGCTGGCTCCGGCCTACGCCGACCTGCGGTATGGCTCGGCCGATCCCGCTGGCGCGAAACGGTTACTCACCGGCGCGGGATTCACCATGGGGCCGGACGGTGTGTTCCGCACGCCCAAGGGAGCCAAGCTCAGCCTCACTATGTTGCTTCCCACCAACAACCCGTTCGGCGACTTCGTACGCGCGTCGAAGGTGATGGTCAAGCAATGGGCGGCCGCTGGGATCGAGGTGAAGGTCAAGACGGAGCAACAGTCCGCCTGGCGCGAGGACACCGAGCTCGGAACCTTCGACCTGACGATGCGGCCGAATGGCGGTACTCCGGCCGTCTATGACTTCTTCAACCGGATCTTCAGTCAGGAGCTCCTTGTCGAGCCTGGCAAGAGGACCCAGCGAAACTACGAGCGTTACAAGAATCCTGAAGCCGGTCCACTGCTGAAGCTTTATGCCTCGAGCGCGGCTCGCAGCGCCGGCGAGCGGGAAGCGCTGGCCGGCCTGCAGAAGCTGATGGTCGAGGACGTGCCGGTCATCCCGTTGATGTTCACGGCGGGTCTCGGTTTGTGGCGTACCGACCGGGTTACGGGCTTCCCGAGCGAATCCAACCCCTACGCGGTGCCGCTTCCCAACAGCGTCAATTCGGAAATCGTGCTGACGAAGCTGCGCCCGGTGCGCTCGCCCTGATCTGACCACACGGGGGCGAAGGACAAACGCGGCACATGCCGAACCCTCCCGCAAGCCTCTTACCTCACGCAGTGTCGAAGGCAGGCGAGCCGAATGCATTTCCTTCTCCGGCGAGCGATCTTCTATCTCATCGCCGCGTGGGCGGCGATCACGACGAACTTCATCCTGCCGCGCCTGATGCCGGGCGGTCCGGTCGAGGCGGTGATGGCGCGGCACGAGGGTCAACTCAGTGATCAGGCGGTGAACGCGCTACACATCGCGTTCGGCCTCGATCCCAACGCCAGCATGTGGTCGGAGTACGTTGAGTACTGGCGCAATCTGTTCACCGGAAACCTTGGCCTCTCGTTCACCTACTTTCCGACACCGGTGTCGACGGTGATCGCTCATGCCCTGCCGTGGACGCTGGTCCTGCTCGGAGTGGTGACGCTGGTCGAATGGATCCTCGGCACGTTCGCCGGCATCGTGGTCGGGTGGCGCCGCGGCACCTGGGTCGATGCCGTGCTCCCGCTGGGTGCGTTCCTTCGCGGAATTCCGCACTTTTGGATGGGACTCGTCATTGTGACGGTCTTCGCGGTGACCCTCGACTGGTTTCCGGTGAGCGGCGGCTATTCGTCGGACCTGCTGCCCAACGTCAGCGTGCCGTTCGTTGGCAGTGTGCTCTATCACGCGGTCCTACCAGCGTTGGCGATGGTGGTGGGGTCGCTGGCCACGCACATGCTGAGCATGCGCAACATGATGGTGACGACCCTGTCAGAGGACTACGTGCTGGTCGCCGAGGCGAAGGGCCTGCACCGTCGGCGGGTGATGCTGTCCTATGGTGCGCGCAACGCGATCTTGCCGAATGTGGCGGGCTTCGCCCTGCAGCTGGGATTCGTGGTCAGCGGGGCGCTGTTGGTGGAGAAGGTGTTCTCCTATCCGGGGATCGGTTATGTGTTGTTCCAGGCGGTCCATAACCAGGATTACCCGTTGCTGCAGGGGATCCTGCTCATCACCACATTCACAGTGCTGATCGCCAGTTTCCTCGCTGACCTGGCGTTCTTCGCGCTCGATCCACGAACCCGGGAGGCGTGAAATGGCGGCGGAGGTGACGGTCACATCCAGCGACGTCGGCCTGGTGTCGCAAGGCGGCGCCCGCCGCCGCCCCAGGGCGCCGTGGCTCCGCTCACCCAAGGTTGTGGCAGGTCTGGGGGTGGCCGGGTTCTTCATACTCATGGGCGTGTTCGGCCCGCTGATCGTCCCGGCCGACCCGTCGGCCACCAGCGCCGCGGTCCTTCAGCCGCCGTCACTCGAGCATCTGCTGGGTACGACCGCCACCGGCGAGGACGTTCTCTCACAGGTCCTGGCCGGGGCGCGGCTGAGTCTCGTGGTTGGCTTCACGGCGGCGGTCGTGGGCGAGGCGATCGCGATCCTCGTTGGCATCACCGCGGGCTATCTCGGCGGACTCGCAGACGAGGTGCTCTCGCTGGTGACGAACGTCTTCCTGGTGATACCGGTTCTTCCGCTCCAGATTCTGATCGTCACCTATCTCGGTGACGGCGGATGGCTTCTGCTCGCACTTGTCATCGCCCTGACCACGTGGTCACATGGCGCGCGACGGTTGCGGGCGCAGACGCTCTCGATCCGGCAACGTGACTATGTGCAGGCGGCAAGAGCGGCTGGCGAGCCGACCTGGCGAACGGTCGGTTTCGAGATCCTCCCGAACGTCAGCGCGATCGTCATCACCAGCTTCGTTTTCCACGTCACGTCGGCCATCGTGGTGCAGACCGGTCTGGCGTTCCTCGGCCTCGGAAACGTGTCCGACTGGAGTTGGGGCAGCGTTCTCTACTGGTCCGACAACAGCAACGCCTTCCTGCTGGGTGCGTGGTGGTGGTTCGTACCCCCGGGACTGTGCTTGGCGTTCCTTGGCAGTGGGCTCGCTCTCATCAATCTCGGGATCGATGAGGTCATCAACCCGCGACTGAGAACCGGCCTGAAAGCGGCGCGGTTGTTCGGGAGGGCAAGGGCGGTGGGCAATGAGCACTGACTGGACGGCGCGGCCCTCGGCGACGCCTGCGGACGCCGATGCCGTGCTCGAGATTCGCGGGCTGCGGGTCGATTATGGTGCTGGAGCGCACGCGATCCATGCGGTCAACGGGGTCGATCTGACGCTCCATAGAGGAGAGGTGCTCGGCGTCGCGGGCGAGTCTGGCTCGGGCAAGTCGACCCTTGCGTACGCGGCGAGCCGGCTACTCCGCCCACCGGGGCGAACGGTCGCGGGCGAGGTCACGTACTACCCCGCTGGCGCCGGCAGGCAGGAGCCGGGGATCGACGTACTCGCGTTGCCGCCAGAGCGGCTGCGGAAGTTTCGATGGACCGAGCTGTCTGTGGTGTTCCAGGCCGCGATGAGCTCCCTCAACCCGGTCTTGAACGTCGCAACGCAGCTCACTGACGCGCTGGAGGCGCATCGGCCGGGGATGACCCGGCGGCAGTGCCTTGCCCGGGCGCGGGAGCTCCTCGAGTTGGTCAACATCGACGTGGCGCGGCTCTCCGCTTATCCGCATCAGTTGTCCGGCGGGCAACGTCAGCGGATCATGATCGCGATGGCGCTCGTGCTCGAGCCCGAGGTCATCATCATGGACGAACCCACCACCTCACTGGATGTCGTGGTGCAGCGCGAGATTCTCGCCCGCGTGATGGAGTTGCGGGCGCGATTGGACTGCTCGGTCATCTTCATCACCCACGACCTTTCGTTGCTCGCCGAAATCGCCGACACCATCGCGGTGATGTACGCCGGCAAGGTGGTGGAGATAGCTCCGGCCGAAGTTCTGTGCCAGACGCCCAGCCACCCTTACTCCGCTGGGCTCCTGTCGTCGTTTCCCTCCTTGCACGGGCCGCACCGGACCCTGGTGGGCATTCCCGGCCTGCCGCCGGACCCGCGGGCGCTCCCAGCTGGCTGCCCCTTCCACCCGCGTTGTGGCGAGGCCGTCGCGGCGTGTTCCCGCGACGTCCCCGCGTTGTTCGCGCTGGGGCAACGGCATCAAGCTGCCTGCCTGGTGCGAGAGGCGGCGGCCCACGCGGAGCTGAACGCGACGGACAGTCGGCAGGCATCTCCGAGTCTCCCCGGGAGGGCGGAACGATGAAGGCACCTGACGGGCTCGACGGGGTACCAGTGCTCGAAGCGCGGGGTTTGACCAAACTGTTCAAGGTCAGGTCAGAGCGGGGCGCGGGATACCGCCGGGGAAGGGTGCTCTACGCGGTCGATGGCGTCAACCTCGCCCTGCGCCCCGGGCGGTCGGTCGCGCTCGTCGGCGAAAGCGGGTCCGGAAAGTCCACGGTCGCGCGGCTGCTCGCGCATCTCTACCCGATAACCGCGGGAGAGGTTCGGCTGAACGGCCGCCCGACGCGGCCAAGGTTCGCGCGAGCGCGCCGGGCGTACGCCAGGAACGTCCAGCTCATCTTCCAGGACCCGTTCGCTTCCCTGAATCCCACGCACCGGATCCGGTATCAGCTGACGCGCGTACTCCGCCTCCACGGTTACGCCCGGGGGCGAGACCAGACGGCGCAGGTGCTGGAGGATCTGCTTGCCCGCGTACAACTCACGCCCGCGAACCAATACCTCGAGAAGTTCCCGCACGAGTTGTCCGGCGGGCAGCTGCAGCGGGTGGCGATCGCCCGCGCACTCGCCGCACGCCCTCTGGTGCTCCTTGCCGACGAGCCGGTATCGATGCTGGACGTCTCGATCCGGCTGGGTGTGCTCAACCTGCTGGCGGCTCTGAAGGTGCAGGAGCGGCTGGCGATTCTCTACATCACGCACGACATCGCCTCCGCACGTTACTTCGCCGAAGAGACGCTGGTCATGTTTCTCGGGCAGCTGGTCGAGGGCGGGCCCAGCGAGGAGCTGACCCAACGGCCAGCTCATCCGTATACCCAGTTGCTCATCTCCTCTGCTCCCGACCCGAGCAAGCGTGGAGTTCGCACTGAGGGTCGACCTCCGCGCGCGGGGGGAAGGCCGTCGCCGGAGGGCTGCCGCTTCGCCGGGCGCTGTCCGCACACGATGCCGGTGTGCCGCGACACCACTCCGGTGGTGTCCGACCTGGGTGGCGGCCATTGGGTCCGGTGCTGGCTGCATGAGCCGGCGAGTGCCGAAACAGTGGGGGCAAGTGCCACCCGTCCGGACCAGCAGGAGGTTGCGCGACCATGAAGAAGATCGCCGCGATCGTCAACGAGTACTGGGAACGCTCGCACGCGGACCTCATCGTGACAAAGCTCTGCGACGGCTACGAACTCATGTGGACCCCGCTGCGTCCGCACGTGCACGTCGCCTCCCTGCATGTGAGCGATCCCGGGCCGACAGATGTCGGGCAGGATCGGGCGGACGCGCGCGGTGTCCGTACTCACTCCAGCATCGAGCGGGCACTCACCCGCGGCGGGGAGAAACTCGCGGTTGACGGCGTGGTCCTCATCGCCGAACGCAACCGGCGAAGTGGGCGTCCCGAGCAGTTCGACGAGCGCGGCCGTCCGGTAGACCGCCGGCACGAGTCCTTCTCCGAGATCGCGAGGGTGTGTGCGGCGAACGGACGTGGAGTTCCGGTCTTTATTGACAAGCATCTCGGTCACAACTGGACGCAGATCAAGGATGTCTATGACACGGCGAGAGAGGTCGGCATCCCGCTGATGGCGGGATCGTCCGTGCCGGTGACGGTGCGGTGTCCACCGGTCCAGTTACCTGCCGGAGCCACCGTCGAGGAAATCATCGTACTCGCGACCGGCGGGGGCGAGCCGCCGATCTTTCATCCGCTCGAACTCGTGCAGTCCATGATCGAGCATCGAAATGGACACGAGACGGGTGTCGCGGCCGTGCGGTTCCTTTCAGGCAAGGCGTTCTGGGACGCGTGGGAGTCGGGCCAGGCCTGGTCGCGCTCCCTTCAGGAGGCCGCTCTGGCGGCGGTGCCGCACATCGACGGCCCGCCTCGGGACTACTACGAGAAGGAACGCGCGGCCGGACGGTTGAGCGCGTTACCGGAGCTGGGAGCACCCACCAAGCCCGCAGGTCGCGAAGAGGCGCTCCTGGTTGAGTACGTCGACGGCACCCGCCTGGCCATCCTGCTCCTGACCGGATACATGCTGCGCCGCTCTGTTGCCATGCGGGTGCGCGGTCAAGACGCGCCGCTGGTCACCTGGACCCCAACCGGCGCGAAGGTGCCGGACATTCCGATGGTGGGTGCCGCAGTGCCGCCACCGGGGTCGCCGAAACCGGCCACGTGGAACTTCGACCACCTGGCGTTCTTCATCGACGAATTCATGCAGACGGGGGTTTCGCCGTTCCCGATCGAACGAACGCTGCTCACCAGCGGGATCATCGACGCTGCCATGACGTCGCGGCACCGCGGGGGCGAGCGGGAAATGACGCCGCACCTGGCGATCGAATACCACCCAACGCGGTGAGGTTGTTGGTTGGCGGCATGGGCCACCGCGACGAAGCGTGCTCTTCGTCGAACGTGGGTTGGTCGAATGCCGATCGAAGGGGAGGCGGCCGAGGCCGCCTCCCCTTCGGTTGTTGGAGGATGCCGCGCTCAGGTCGCGGAGGAGATGTCCGTCAGCCGGGTGAGCTCCTGATGAACGTGCCCTGCAGGCAGCGGCAGGTAGTCGCCTTCCTGCGCGACCACCTCCTGGCCCTCGCGGCTGAGGATGAACCTGAGGAACTCCCGCACCATCGGCACCCAGGTGGTGTCTTCCGCTTCGCGGACGAAGGCATACACGGATCGGCTCAGGGGGTACGCCCTGGTGGCGGTCGTCTCGCGGGTTCCCTCAACGAACGGTCCGTCGTATTCGGAAAGGGCAACCGCCTTGATCTTGGCGGTCCGGTTGCGAAAACCGGCCAGGCCGATGGCGTAGGGGTCCTGTTCAAGAGCGGTCACCAGCGCGTCGGCCGCGTGGCCTCCAGAGCCGGCATACATCTGGGTCGGTGCGCCTGGTGGAAGTTGTGCCAGGGGAGACCACCTGCCGCCCTGCAAGACCCGAATCTGGAAATGCTGGGCGGTGCCGGTGTCGGGATCGAGGCCGTATATTTTTATCGGCTTGTCTGCCCACTCCCCGGTGAGTCCAAGCTGTCCCCAGGTCGTGATCGGTGTGGATCCACCCTGTTTGCGGTCGGACGAATAGATCGCATCGAGCTGCTGAAATGTCAAGCTTGTCACCGGATTGTCCGAATTCACCAGAACGGCGACGGCGACCGTCTTGGCGAACGTGTCGAAAGCGCCGGTCGCGATACTGAATCCAACCGGTTGATGACTGAACACCCGCTTCCACGACGTCCGCTCCAGCTTTCGCATCTCGCGGCCGAACAGGCCAATCTCCGCCGTTCCCGTATAGAGCGCGCCCACCGCGGTCGAGGTCCCGACGAGGAAGTGCTCAAACTCCAGGTCCTGATGAAACCGCGCGAACCCGGTGGTCCAACCACGCCAGAGCTTCTCAAATGCCGGATCGCCCCAGGCTGTGAGCTTTCCGTGGACATCCTGCAGCGGCTCGTAGGCCGGCAGCTCAGGTGACTCCTTGAGACGGGACTCCGTTGCAGTCATAGGCGTCAGCCCTCTCGGAATGTAATCCGATTCTAGAATCAATCGTTATTCTGAAAATGTAGCGACTGTTAGACTCTTGGTCAAGATCGACTGTCCGGATATGCTTCGTCATATGCTGATAGAGAAGCGGACGCACGCCCGGCCGCGTGCTGAGGCGTCGCGTCCGAAGCTTGACGAGCAGCTACCCGAGTTCGAGCCGGGTGATGATTCCACCGCGTGGTTGAGGTGTGTCGAGTCGGACACCACAGTCGAGTTGCTGGACCGGTGGATGACCGGCTTCAGGCGCTACCATCCCGAGGTCCGTATCGACAGGTTCGTTGGTGGATCGACGTCCGCTGGCCCGGCACTGACCGGTGAATGGGCGGACCTGGGCTTGATCGCCCGCGAGTTGTTACCGCGCGAGGAGCGCCCCTTCGTCGACAAGTTCGGCTATCGCCCAGAGCGGATCGCGGTCGCTGGCGGAAGTTACCGCACGATCGGATATACGGATGCGATCGCGGTGTTCGTCCATCCTGACAACCCGCTCGATTCCCTGTCCCTTCCCCAACTTGCCGCGATCTACGGTGAGATTCCGCCGCCGGGGCATGAACCCATCGTGACGTGGGGACAGCTCGGCCTCGAGGGTGAATGGGCAGGTGAACGAATCAGGCCGTGGGGAACCAAACCGGAGAACGGCTTCGAGCACTTTCTCCGGGAGCGAGTCCTTCGCAACGGGCGATACCGCAGCGGGATCGCCGTGCGAGAGACGGTGCGCCCCCTTCCTTCGGCGGTGGCGGAGGACCGCTACGCGATCGGTTATGCGGGCGTTGGCTATCTGACGCCGACGGTCAAGGCGCTGGCACTCGCGGCGGACGACTGTGGGCCACACCTGAGTCCGTCGATGGACAACGTCGCCACTCATCGGTATCCGCTCAGCCGGCTGATCTACCTCTTCCTCAATCGGAAGCCAGGCGGGCAGATACCGCCCGGATTACGACAGTTCGTGAGGTACGTCCTCAGCTACGAGGGCCAGCAGGCGGTCCTCGACGAGGGGATATTCATGCCGTTGCCGGCCGAGATCGTTAGTCGGGAGCTCGGACGCCTTCATTAGAGGTCGCGCGACCTCCTAATGCTCCGTCCGTCGACCCCGGGCGGAGAGCGGACGGTCGTCCGCGCACTCCAGGCTCTCGTCAGCGGCGACCGCGAAGCACGGAGTTGGTGGCAGTGTCGACCTCATAAACCCGGTCGGCGAACCCGTTCAATGCCTGGGTGCACTCGGTGAGCGCGTCCTCGGCGTGCCGTGCACCATCTGACCCGAGCACGTCACGACCGCGAACCTTGTCGAACCACCGTCGAAGCTTGGTCAGGTCCTCGTCGTTCTCTTCGAGTTCGACGTAGGTGAATCGCTTCTCGGCGGTCTCCTTCTCAATCCGATCAAGGAAGGCCTGGCAGCGATCGACGATCTCTTGATACTCCTCGTCGCGTGCTGCGTTGAACGACGCCACTATGTCGGCTTCACCTACCAACGCTTCCGATGCGAGCAGCAGCGCGGTGCCACCCATCTCCTCGACGATCTCGTTGCGCAACGCGCGGAACGCGCGAGCCCCGCCGACGGTGGACGGCATCGCGGCGACCGAATTCTGGAGGTAGATCGCGCCGAGCGCCTTCAGGCGCCGCCACACTGCCGCACGCAGGCGGGTGGGTTCGCTCGGAACGCGGTACACCAAAACCAGCCACGGTGCTCCGACGTCGCCCGCGCTGGTCGATCCGCGGGTGCGTGCGCGGGGCGAGTTGGCCCCGCCGGGATTGCCAATCTGCTTCTCCACAACCTCATAGGGTAACGGGAGTAACGAACAAGGGCTAACGGGCGTCATCATCTTCGAAACGCGCCGATCCCGGGCGCAGCCTGATGACGGCGACTGAGGCTAGGCGGTGGCCACCGAGATTCCGAGGTCACGCAACTGTTCGGAGCTTTGGGTGGTGAGGAGCCAGTCCCGGTGGCGCGGGTTTGGTACGAGGTCGCCCGCGGGGGCCAGCTCGTGATCTTGGACGAGATGGAACCGATAGCCGTGGGGTGCGAGGAGCCGCGCGAGGCGCGCCTCGTCCGCCTGCTCCAGCACCTCGCACAGGATGTCCGGCCGGTGGGTCCTGAGGAAGCTCTGCCCGTGTTCGAGGACGGCCGCCTCCGCGCCCTCCACGTCGATCTTCATGATCACGCGGGCGTCGCCGTCGGCGACCTCGGTGAAGGAGTCGAGGGAGCGGATGGCGATCGGCACGCCGTCGTTGAAGCGCATGTCCACGGAGTAGTAGCAGGGCAGAGCGGCGTCACCGGAGGCGATGGGCATGTCCACAGTCGAGCCGGGAACGCCTATGCCCACGTGATGCAGGGTTGTCCGGTCCAGGACGCGGTTGCGTACGCAGTTGTCGAAAAGCATCCGGTAGACCTCGGGGACGATCTCGAACGCGTGCGCCACGAGCTTCGGGTTGACGGTCGTCCCCACCAAGGTGAACAGCCCGGTGTACGCGCCGACATCGAGCAGCACATCGGCAGACCGGGCCAGAGCGGCGAACATCTGGACAGCGAAGTCATCGGCCGGCTGTGGGCGTCGACCATTGCCCCAGTACAGCTCCTTCGCCACCACACAGGCCGCCGGCCGGAGCATCACGAACCGCTCCTCCGCTACGACGCCGGCAACCTCGCTCAGCGCCGCCGGTGCGGGCAGCCGTCCGGTCTGCCGTAACTCGGGTCGAACCGCGGCCACCGCCCACCGCATCGCCACATTCGGCACCCGCCAGCCAAGGACCCGCTTGACGTGCTTCTTCGCACCTCGCCAACTCTGCCGCCGCCCAGCCGCCGTATCGCGGAAATCGACACCCGTCACCTCGACCACACCCCGGTCCTCGCGTCACCGGCCAACGAACCTAGCCGCAGGCCGCACAGGACGTGCCCCGACACGCATGCCCAGCGCGGGAGTGGTTCACAGCCTGACAGTCCGCCGGCAGTGCAACGACGGGGTTCGCTCAAAGAGTCACAGGGTCGTATCCGGTGCTGACGGTGAGCTTGCTCCATTGCTCGATCTCGGCGCGCGCAGCGTCGAGCACACCGGTGACCGCGGTGAGCGCGTCCTCGCCGAGCAGCAGCAACTTTGGCGGGGCCGGCGACTCGACGGCGGCGATGATCGCGCGGGCGCCCTTCGCCGGGTCTCCGGGCTGGGTTCCGTGGACGGTGGCGTTCTCCTTGCGTCGCTTCCCGGCGGTGTCGGCGTAGTCGGCGATCGTCGTGGCCGACTGTGTGAGGGAACGCCCGGCGAAATCGGTGCGGAACGCGCCGGGTTCCACGATCGTGACGGTGATGCCGAGCGGCTGAAGCTCCTTCTGCAGCGAGCCTGACAGTCCCTCCAGAGCGGCCTTGGTGGCGGCGTAGTAGCCAGATCCGGGTGGGCAGATCCGGGCACCCATCGAGGAGACGTTGACGATCGCGCCTGACCGCCGCGCCCGCATGCCCGGCAGGACGGCCTTGGTCATCGCTACGGCGCCGAAGAAGTTCGTCGCGAACAATTGCTCGACATCGGCTTCCTCGGCTTCCTCGACGGCGGCCCGGTAGCCATACCCTGCGTTGTTGACCAGAACGTCAACGCGCCCGAATCGTCCCTCTGCCTCCCGCACCGCGGCTTCGACCTGGCTCCGGTCGGTGACATCGAGTGGCTGCGCGAGCGCGGTGTCGGGGTACGCGTCGGCGAAGTCGGCGATCTTCGAGGTGTCGCGGGCGGTGACGACCGCGTTGTGGCCACTTTGGAGGACTGCCTCGGCAAGGGCGCGGCCCAGGCCGGTGGAGCAGCCGGTGATCAACCACGTACTCATGTCGTGTTGGCTCCTTTCGGTTCTCATACGAGACTCAGAGCCCGGCGATCCGGGTTCGCGAGCCAGCACACCGCAGCGCTGGCGCGGGAGGAAGTTCCTGCTGATCCGTGTACTGGCAGACCACCTCTCAGCTCTGAGGGGTGTCCTGGCAGTGCCTGCCACCACCTCGAGCGGCGGCATACCCTGACGCCATGGACAGCCGAACCGAGGTGCGTGAGTTCCTTCGCTCGCGCCGCGGCAAGATCACGCCAGAAGAGGCGAGCCTGGCCGTCAGCGGGCGTCGCCGAGTGCCCGGCCTGCGCCGCGAAGAGGTGGCCTTCCTCGCCGGAGTGAGCGTCGACTACTACGCCCGCCTCGAACGCGGAGACCTCTCCGGTGTCTCGAACGAAGTGCTCGCAGCGATCGCGCGCGCTCTCCGGATGGATGAGGCCGAGACCAGCCACCTCTTCAACCTCGCCCGTGCTGCCCAGACTCGGACCACTCGCCGGAGGCGCCCCTCGACCAACGCGGCGCCGCAGATCCGGCCCACGCTGCGGAGATTCCTCGACGCCGTTACCGGCGCGCCGACCCGGATTCGCAACGAGCGCATGGACTTCATCGCCGCCAACCAGCTTGGCTGCGCGCTCTACGCACCGGTCCTCAAGGATCCCGTCCGCCCGGCCAACAACGCCCGCTTCATGTTCCTCAATCCCGAAGCGCAGAGTTTCTATCCGGACTGGGAACGAGGCGCTGACGACATCGTCGCGACCCTCCGCAGCTACGCCGGCCGCAATCCCAATGACAAAAGCCTCACCGACCTCATTGGTGAACTTGTCACCCGAAGCGATGCATTCCGCACCAGGTGGGCCAAACACAACGTGCGCTTCCACCGCACCGGCATCAAGCGCATCCACCATCCCGTCGTCGGCGAACTCGAGCTCAACTACGAAGCCATGGAGCTACCCGCCAACCCGGGCTGGACGATGTTCGCCTACACCGCCGAACCCAACTCCGCCACCGACGAACGCCTCAAACTCCTCGCCAGCTACGCAGCAACGATCAATCAACAAGAAGGCATCACGCAAGGCCTGGATCACGACCTCGCGGTGCGCGAACCGTAATCAATGCTCGCGTGAGCCCAAGTTGGCGGGACGACGTTAGGCAGGTCGGAACTCGGCGATCGCATTGGTGGTGTCAAGGACCGGTTGCGGGTGGTTCCGCTCCCAGCTGAGTTGGGCACGGTCGATTGTTCGGACCCGCGCCCATTGGCGCACGTGTTCGCGGTCCAGTTCCGATTCGAGTTGGGTCCTGAAACTGTAGACCGAAGGGCCGCGCGGTCTACAGTTTTAGGACCCAACTTGGCGAAAGGGGAGGGGAGTGGAGACTTTTCCGGGTCAGGACACGGAAAAGCTTCCACTGTTTCGCCGGTTAGCCTGCGGCGCCGGCGAGCCGGTCCGGGTCGTATGCCCAGCGCTGCGACGCGAGCTTGATCGCGGGTCGCCAGAAGCGCCCGTACGACCGGCTCGCTTCCATTCTGCAAGCGAGCCGAGCGGCTACCAGCAGACGATCGTCTCGCCGGTGAGGTGGTCCGAGGCCGGTCCCGCGAGGAAGAGCACAATCGAGGCCATGTCGCCGGGTTGTGCGATGCGTTGCAGCGGCGACTTGTCGCTCTCATCGGCTACTTCACGAGTGGCGAGAAACCGGCCGGTGTAAGTAGGGCTCGGAGCAAGGCAGTTGACGTTGACGTTGAAAGGCCGAAGCTGTTCGGCCAAGCATCTGGTGTAGTGCGAGTTGGCCGCCTTCGCCGCGGCGTAGACAATGCCTGTCCGGGCCGGCACGTGACCGGCGGTCGAGCCGATGTTGACGATCTTGCCGCTACGGCGTGTGCGCATGTGCTGGCCGGCGTACTTGCATGCGTACATCGTCGTCAACACGTTGCGTTCGACAACAGCGCGGATGTCGTCGGGGTCGATGTCCAACGCATCATTCGGATCCGGTCGTGGAGTGACGGCGCCAATGTCGCCGCCGGCGTTGTTGACAAGGATGTCGATCGTTCCGAACGACTCGATCACCTCCGAGACGAGTCGCTCGGACTGTGCTGCGTCGGTCAGGTCGGCCATGTGAAAGCCCGATTGGCGGCCGAGCGCACGGATCTCCTTCGCCACCGCGATGCCCGACTCCGCTTCACCGAACCTGGCGGCCGCCGTCACGTCCACGTCGTGGATCGCCACGTCCGCGCCGTGCCGCGCCAGCTCCAGCGCATAGTGGCGGCCCAGGCCCCGGCTGGAACCGGTGACCAGGGCGACTTTGCCGGTAAGATCCGGGGTTGTCATCGACCTTGCCCTTCGCGAGTTCCTGGACCAAGGGTGCGCATCCGTTGCAGGGCTTGCAGGTAGCCGAGGCTCTCGGCCAGCTGCCGTTGTTCGTACGCGACGATCACCTCGGTGGGTTCGCCGCGTTCGAACGGCGTACGCCAGTCGCCGCTCGACCTGGCGTTGGCGTGCACCACCCGCAGCGCCTCAGCCAGCTGGGCCGGGGTCCTCGGCGGGTAGTCGGGCCAGAAGTCCGGGGCGAGCACCCGGATGTTTCGGGCCTCCAGCGCGCCGAGCTCGATCGCCATGGTGACGCCGGGAACGGAGGCGTCGAGGATGTCGAGGAGGCCCGGGAAGTCGGTCAGGCCCTGTCCAAGCGGGCAACGGACCAGCAGGTATCCCTCCTCGCTCCACCAGGTCCAGTAGTCCTTCAGATGCACGTTCTTGACGAAGGGCGCGACCCGGCGGAAGTAGTCGACGGGCTCCTCGGCGGTGCCCAGCGGGTTACCGGTGTCGAGGTTGATGCCGAAGTACGGCGAGTCGATGGATTCGCACAGCCACAGGAGTTCTTCCGACGCCAGGTCCTGGTGGTTCTCCACGGCCAGGTTGATGCCTGCGCGCTCGGCAGCACCGGCGGCGACCCGCAGCTTCGCCTGGACCTCGTTGAGGAAGGGTTGCCATCGCCCGGCCAGCGGTCGCCGGTCACCGCCGATCTTCGCGCCACCAACGACAGTGCGTACCGTGGGCGCGCCGATCTGTACGGCGATCTCGATCACGCGGGCGAGGTGGTCCGGCTCGTAGCCGCCGGTGTCAAGAGTGACGAACACATCCCGCTCTGCCGCGTACCGCCCCACCGCCGCAACGTCCTCACCCTCGAGCAGTCTGACCGGTAGCTCCACACCCGTCAGGCCCAATGCGAGAGCTTGGTCGATCACCGCGCGCGGAGTGATCGCGGGGCGGCCGGCCGCGGGGTGCAGGCCCATGCTGTACGTGGTGCCTGCCACTGTCAGCCCCACCCGCATTGTTGATGAACTCATTGCGCTGTCCACCCTCCGTCGATCACCAACGTCGAACCCGTCATGAAACTCGACGCGTCGGAGGCGAGGAAGATCGCCGCGCCGGCGAGCTCTTCGGGGTTTCCCCAACGTCCTAAGGGAATCCGCTCGACGAAGTATTTGTTCGTCTCGGGGTTCTCGATCACAGGAATGTTCAGGTCGGTGGCGAACGGCCCTGGGCACAAGGCGTTCACCGTGATGCCGTGTCCGGCCCATTCCAGTGCGAGCACCTTGGTCAGCTGCATCACGGCTGCCTTGCTCGAGCAGTAGGCGCTGCGGTCGGGTAAGGCGGTCACGCCGAGCATCGATCCGACATTGATGACGCGGCCGTACTGCCTGGATTTCATGTGGGGCGAGACCGCACGTGCCAGCAGGTACGGCGCCTTGAGGTTGGTCGCCTGCACCAGATCCCAGCTCGCCTCGTCGAACTCCTCAACCGGCTTACGGATGTTCACACCCGCGTTGTTGATCAGGATGTCCAGCCGACCGAACTGCTCCACCACCGCCGCGACCGCGCGTTCGACGTCGTCGGCCCGGGTCACGTCCGCGCCCACCCCCAGGGTCCGCCGCCCGCTCGCGTCAGCGATGCCGGCCGCCGCCTGCTCGGCCTGTGCCTGTTGGCGGCTGACCACCGCGACCTCAGCACCCGCGCTGGCCAGTGCCGTCGCCATGACCAGCCCGAGGCCCCGGTTGCCGCCGGTGACCAGCGCGACCCGGCCGTCGAGCGCGAACGACTCCAACCCCATGACGCGAACCCCTCTCATCCGACGCAGCGGCCGGGCGGCTCCCGGCGCCGATCTTGAACGCCATTTCGAGCCCAGCCTCGGCCCAAGTTACTGAGGCGGCGAAGGAGCTTTGGGGAGTTGTTCACATAGCGGAGCGTGTACTCGGGCCGATTGCTGACAACCCGATCGCAGTCAACAGCACGTTGCGGGGGAAGCCCTTACGACGCTCCCTCCGAACCCGCCCCGGCAGGCGTTGTACCCGTCCGCTCGGCCAACTCAAGCACACGCTCGGCGCCGCGTCGCATCGCGACGTCCAGGAAACGTCCGTCTGCGAGTACGGCAGTGCCGTCGCCCGCGACCTCTGCCTGTGCGAGCGCGTCGATGACGGCCCGGGCACGGGCGACCTCCGTGGAGGAGGGCGCGAAGGCCGCCTCGATCACCGGTAGCTGTCGTGGATGGATCGCCGCGCGCCCGAGCATTCCCAGACTCCGCCCGACCTGGCAGGAACGCGCAAGCCGGGCGAGGTCGCTGACATCGGTGAACGCCGACATGGCGGGCGGGCGGAGTCCGGCAGCCGCCGACGCGACGACGATACGACTGCGTACCCAGCCCAGCGCGTCCTCCTCGCTGATCGCGAGCTGCGAGCACAGGTCGGCTTCACCCAGACCGATCGCGGCCACCTGCGGATGAGCGCTGGCGAGCTCGGCCGCGCGTTCAACGCCACGTGCGGACTCCAACAGCAACGTCAGGGCTCGACCTGTCCCAACCCGGGCGATGATCGTGGCTACGTCGTCGATCCGTTCGACCTTGGGTATACGTACGGAAACGTTCGGCGGTAGTACGGCCACCACGTCGAGATCGGCGGCCAACCACGCACTGTCGATGGCGTTGACGCGTACTTCCACGGCGCGGCCCGGGAACTCCTCGACAACCTCCGCGAGAGCGGCCCGCGCAAGGGGTTTGTGGGCAGGGGCGACCGCGTCCTCGAGGTCGACGATCACCACGTCGGCGGCACTCGTCATGGCCTTGCGGATCCGCTCGGGTCGATCACCCGGAACGTACAACCAGGTCAACGCGGCCATCAGAGGACTCCCTGGTCGCGGAGTTCCTTGATCTCGGCTGGGTCCAGGCCAAGCTCGGTGAGGAAAGTGGCCGTGTCGGCGCCGTGCGCCCGACCCGTGAATCGGATCGTGGCGGGGCCGGCAGAGCTACCCGACGGTCCCGGTGGCCGCGACGGCTCCGACCCGCCGGAGCCGTCGGACAGCCGGAACAGCGAACCCTGCATCGCCATCCGCCCGAAGTCGGGATCGTCGACGTACTGAACCGTCCCGAGCGCCGCGAACTGCGGATCGGCCGCGATGTCGGCCGCGTCGTACACCGGCGCGACCGCCGCCTCGGCCGCCTCGAACGCCTCCAGCACCTCAGCCCGGGTACGCCCGGCCACCCAGCGCGCCACCGCCTCGTCGAGGACATCGGCATGCTCGGCCCGACCGGACCCGCTGGCGAACCATGGTTCGTCGATGACCTCCGGCCTCCCCACCAGCCGCATGACCCGCTCGGCGATGCTCTGCGCGCTGGTCGACACCGCGACCCAGCTGCCGTCGCTGGTGCGGTAGGTGTTGCGCGGCGCGTTGTTCGCCGACCGGTTGCCAGTGCGCGGCGCGATGGTGCCGAGTTGGTCCCAGCGGGTGATCTGGGGTCCGAGCATGGCGAGGATGGGTTCGATGATCGCCACGTCAACGACCTGACCACGCCCGGTGGCCGCACGTGCGTGCAGTGCGGTCATGATGGCGAACGCCGTCGCCAACGACGCGACGCCGTCAGCCAGACCGAACGGCGGAAGCGTCGGCGGACCATCCGGCTCACCGGTGAGGGACGCGAATCCGCTCATGGCCTCGGCCAGCGTGCCGAACCCCGGCCGGCGGCGGTAGGGACCAAGCTGGCCGAAGCCGGTGACGCGAGCGAGGACCAGCCCGGGGTTGGCCGCGGACAGTTGGGCGTACCCAAGGTTCCAGCGTTCCAAGGTGTCCGGGCGGAAGTTTTCGATCACGACGTCCGCCGTCTCGGCGATCCGGACGAACACCTCCTGCCCACGCGGCCGCGACAGGTCGAGGGTCACCGCCCGCTTGTTCCGGCCGAGCGTCTTCCACCAGAGGTTCTGGCCGTCCTTCGCCGGTCCGTGTCCGCGGGCCGGGTCGGGCCGGCGCGGATGCTCGATCTTGACGACCTCCGCGCCCAGGTCGCCGAGGTGCATCGCGGCCATCGGGCCAGCGAACAACGTCGACATATCGATGACCCGTAGACCGTCGAGTGGGGCGTTCATCGCGGGTCTCCTTCAGAGGTGTGTCATGAGGTCGACCGAAGCCGGTCGGCCACCGTCTTGGTGCGCGCGGCAAGGACGTCGAAACCGATCCCGTCGAAGCCCGCGAGGGTCGAGGCGAGCCGGTTGTCCAGGGGGCTGATCCACGACTGAGGAAGTGCCCGCGCCCCGGTGAGTGCCCCGACGATCGAGCCGACGGTCGCGCCGTTGGAGTCGGTGTCCCAGCCACCGCTCACCGCGTGGGTGATGCTCGCGGAGTAGTCGCCGTCGCCGTACGCCAGTGCCGCGACGACCAGCGCGGTGTTGTTCAGGACATGGACCCAGTGCAGGTTGCCGTAGCGTTCCGCGATGGCGTCAACGGCGTCCTCGAAGTCGGCATGGGTGGCCGGCAGATCGCGGGCGAAGCGCACCGCCTCCGCGTACCTCGACTGTGGGGGTACGACGTCGAGCGCCGCATCGAGCACCTCGTCCACGCGGTCAGCCACCAGTGCCGCGGCGCTCGCGGCCGCGACGAACATCTCGCCGTACACGCCGTTGCCGGTGTGGGTGAGCACCGCGTCGCGCCAGGCGAGTCGCGCCGCTCTGGCCGGATCGCCGGGTGCGGCCCAGCCGAAGACGTCGCCGCGGATCTGGGCGCCGATCCACTCCTGGAACGGATTGCGGACCCGCGCGCACCGCTGAGGCGGGTATCCAAGCAGGAGGTTGCGGTAGGCGACCCGCTCGGCGGTGAAAACCCGACCCGCGGGTAGCGCCTCGAGCCAGCGCTGCGCGATGTCCTCGGTCGTAACGGACGCACCATGGTCTTCGAGCAGCGCGAGGTTGAGCAGCGGGAAGTTCAGGTCGTCGTCCTCGGGCATGCCCGCGATGTTCTCGACGAGTGACGTTGGCGCGCTGCGCCGATTCCATGGCCAGCGGGCCGCGACCTCAGCCGGCAGATCACGTTCAGTGAAGTACGCATGTAACGGCCAGCGCCCCTGCGACTGAAGGATCTCCCGGATGCCCCGGCGGGGGATCTTCTCGACCGGCTTGCCCAGCAGGCAGCCAGCCGCGCGGCCGAGCCACGCACCGTGGTACCGATCCATCGACGGGGCGCCCGGCGACGGGGACGCGGCAGCCGGTGCGGCCGGTGCCGCGGGCGCGGCCGATGCGGAGTCCCGGAGCGCGGGGGCGAGGTGGGCGATCTCCGGCAGGTCGGTGGGTTCGCGGTCGGCGTACGGCGATGGGAGGGCGTCGAGCTCGTCGAGGAGCCGCTCGGCCAGCGCCCGCAGCTCCGCCGAGAACGGCAGGTCCGATGCGCCGGCATGGAGGGGACGGGGGTCGCCGCCGGCGTCGACCCATTGCGCGCGCAGGGCCGCCACGTCGAGGCGAGCGAGTTCAGCCCGGTGGAGCGCGTGCCCCACCAGATCCGGCGGCTGGATCCAGGTCAGTCTCATCACGACGCCTGCGCTGGAGCGGTCTCGGACGGCGGGCGCTGAGTGGCGCCCGTCAGCGCGTCGAACGCCGCGTCCGCAGCCGCGCGGCGGGCCCCGTCCGCCTTCCGGATCGTCTCTGTGGCCTGTACCAGCCGGGCAATCGGCCCCTCCAGGTCGAGGCGGCTTGCCGTACCCACCGCCTCGACGAGATCGGCCGGAACCACGTCGCGGCCGCCGAGCGCTCCGGCGATCGCACCGGCCATGGTGGCGATCGAGTCGGAGTCGCGGCCGTAGTTGACCCCACCCAGAACGGCATCGGTCCACTGTCCGCCGGACAGGACCACCATCCCCAGCGCCACCGGCAACTCCTCGATGGAATGCAGGCGACTTGGTCGGCGGGCACCGAGGCCCTGGTCCCGGTAGTCGTCGCCGACCGTGTCGAACTCCCGCATCGCCGCTCGCAGAACGCCAGAGGTGATCGCGTCGGTCCAGTGGTCCGCGGCCTGCGCCGCCTCGACGACCCGCTCGATCGCCGCGCGGGTACCGTCCTTCGCCAACCGCAAGGCGTCGTTGACAACCTGGTCGATGGTGGCGCCCGGCCGCAGCGCGCTGGCCACTGCGGCCGCCATCACCCCGGCCGCCTCGCGACCGTACGACGTCTGGTGGGCGCCGGCGATGTCGATCGCTTCGGCGTACGCTCCATCTGGATCGCCCGCGTTCACCACTCCTACGGGTGCGACGTACATCGCCGCGCCGCAGTTCACCGCGTTGCCGACGCCGCCTTCGCGCGGATCGGCATGCGCCCAGTTCAGGCGCAGGGCCATGTGCTTCTCGGCGAGGAAGACCCGCTGCAAGGGGAGCGCCATGCTTTCGAGTTCGGGCACCCAGACCGGCGTACTGATCATCTTCGGCACCAGGCGTTCGGCCACGTCGTACGCCGTCAGGTGCGCGTTGGCCTCGGCGTACACCTCGATCAGTAGGTTCGTCATCAAGGTGTCATCCGTCACGTGCCCGTCGCCCTTGTGGTACGGCGCGATCGGGCGTGCCTCGCGCCAGTTGGCGTAGTACGGCGGGACGATCCCCTCCACCCATCCGCCCCACCGGGCGCGGATCTGGTCGGGGCTCCAGCCCTCGGTGGCTCCGCCCAGGGCGTCGCCGACGGCCGCTCCTAACAGGCATCCAGCAGCACGGTCAAAGAGGGCTCCCGCTGTCACAGTTGTTCCTTTCGAAGGTCGGGCCGGGCTTATGAGGCGAACTCGCCCGAGGACGGCGTGGCCGGTTCCACAACGGTGGGGAGCCGGGCGGCCAGGTCGATGAGGTCGATGCCGGCGAGGTCGGGCCGGCAGCAGCCGCTGCTCGTCCGGCACCGGTCCACCCAGGCCGCCGGGAGCGCCGCGAGTCCGCGGGCGGCCCCGATCACGGCGCCGGTGAGGGCCGGGGCTGAGTCCGCGAGTCGTGGGAGGCAGGCCGCGGCGGCGATCGCCTCGGCCGGTCCCACGCCGGTCCGCAGCGCCGTCGCTGCCATCGCGCACGCCACCGCGACCGTCTCCGCGGCGGCGACGCCGTAGCTGTAGACGACATCGAGATGGTCGTCGAGCAAGGCCGCGGCGTCCATCGGCCCGGAGGCGGTCCGGCCGATCTCGCGGGCGCGGCCTACGTTGCGGCCGATCAGGCTCAGCTCCGGCAGGTACGCCTGGGCGAGGTCGAGGGCCGCGTCGAGTTCGGTCCCTCCGACACAGGCCGCGACGAGCGCCGCGACCGCCTTCGCCGCGTGTACGCCGTCCTCAGCGTTGGTCACCTCGGCATCCCAGCCGGCAAGCTCGGCGGCGCGTTCGGGGCTGCTCGCGTAGACCCCGAACGTCACCGCGCGGACCGCGGCCGCATCGTCGAAGTGGTGCGGATTGTGCTGTCCGGTCAGCGGAATCTCGCGGCCGCGTACGAGCGCGTCGGCGGCCGTGGCGACGCTGATCCGACCACGGGGCAGGGTTCCTTCCCGGGCCGCCGCGCGCCACTGCTGGTGGACGCAATCCCGGGTGGGGTGGGGGCCGAGGGCCAGCAGCCACTGCGCGGTCCACACCACCCAGTCGGTGTCGTCGGCGGGTCCAAGGTGAAGGGGTGCCGTGGGCTGATTGAGGGCGAAGGGCACCGGGAGGGTGGTGACCTCCGCGTCTTCGGCAAAGGTGTCGAGCTCGCGGCGGATCCGGCGGGTCCAGGCCGGTAGCAGGAGGGAACGATGCTGACGCGCTGGCCAGCCGGCGGCATCGCCGACAGCGAGGCCCACCAGTGCGCCGGACCGGCGTTCCGCAAGCGCGGCGCTCATGCGCGTCCTTCCAAACGAGGCGTCGTGGATCTCAGTCCTGCCGTCACCAGCCGCTCGGCCAGCTCGTCCATCCGCTGACCAGCGACGACCTCGCCGAGGCACCGTCCCCTCACCACCCCGGCGGCGCGCCGCCAGTCCGCCGGGATCACCGACTCTCCCCCGAACGCACCGCTGAGCGCGCCGGCGATGGCAGCGGTCGTATCGGCATCCCGGCCCATGGCGACGGCACCCGTCACCGCTCGCCGGAACTCGCCGTCCGCCCGCAGGAACGCCGCGAACGCCAGCCCCAGTGCCTCCGGGCCGAGATCAGTCCACGGGTAGCGCCGCGTGACGAGGGCGTCCAAGATCTGCTCGGCGGACCAGGACCCGGCTGCGGCGTGCATCGCCGTACCCAATCCGGCCGCCGTCCACGACGTGGCCGGAACAGCGGCGAGCGCGTAGTCAGTCGCGGTCCGCGGATCAGCGCCGCCCATCAATGCCGCGACCGCGGCGGCGACCGCCGCACCAGCATGAACGCCTTCGCCGCTGTGGCTGACCGAACCATCAATGCGGGCCAACTTCGCCGCCGTGCCGGGGTCACCTGGCGCGAAGACGCCGTACACCGCCGCCCGCATGGCGAGTCCGTCGCTCCATCCGTGCAGGTGCTGGCCGGTGTCTGGTGGTTGCAGGCCGGCCAGCAGGTTGACGATGGTCCCGAGTTCGCTGAAACCCGCGCCGGGAAAGCCACCCTGGCGGCCAACCAGGTGCTGGCGGTAGGCGTCAGCGATGTGCGCGGCCGACAGAGAATGCCCGTGTTCGAGGAGCAACAGCGCACTGAACGCGGCGTACTCCGTGTCGTCAGTGCCGCTCGGCTGCTCGGTAAGGAAGCCGGTGATCTCGCCCCAACGCTCGCGGATCGCCTGCGCTGTCATGTTCTCCGCTGGTGCGCCCATGGCGTCGCCGACGGCCAGACCGAGCAGGCAGCCACGAGCCCGCCTATGGGCGTCAGGTATGGATACCTGCTCGGTCATGGGTGTCCTCACTTCTTACAGGTCGGGGAACCAGGCTCGCTCAGCGTTGGTAGCGCTCGAGGATGCCGTTGCCGTCCTTGACGAGCTTCTGGCCGAGCTGGTCGATCGTGATCCGGTCCTGGAAGTACTCCTGGATGGACGGGTTCGCGATCTTGTTCTTCCACTCCTCATAGCCCTTGACCGTCTGGAAGGGCGCCTTCTGCAGGAAGGACCCGGACGCGACGGCGACCTCCCAGCCAGGCGTCTTGGTCAGCACTGGGTCGTCAAGAGCGCCTTGACTGGCCGGCACCATGGCGTCGCCGTTCGCGAGGCGGGCTTGGTTCTTGGGGCTGAGGAAGAACTCCATGAACTTCACGGCTTCTTCGGGATGCTTGGTGTCAGCCGATACCGAAAGCGTCTGAGGTGCTGCGGCCTGGGTCTGGCTGGTGCCTTTCAGTGCCGGGATCGTGACCCACTCGAAGTCCTTCGGCGCCTGCTCGATGATCTGTTGGCGGAGCCAGATACCGCTTGGCACCATTGCGAACTTGCCGTCGAAGAACGCGGGAAGGGTGTCGGCGCCGCCCATGCCGATCGCCTCCGGAGCGGCGATCTTGTCCTTGTAGAGCATGTCGTGGATGCGCTGGAGAACGACCTTCTCCGGTGCGCCGAAGACCGCCTGGGACTTGTCGTCCTGTTGGGCGAAGAACTTCCCATCGAAGTTGAGGGAGAGGTTGAGGATCCGGTTCGCCGGCGACTTCAAGGCGAACGCCGCGCCGTACCGTCCTTGCTTCGTCAGCTTCTTCGCATTGGCGGTGAACTCGTCCCAGGTCCAGGGGTCGTCCGGTGCCGGGACCTTGATTCCGGCTTCGTCCAGGAGCTTCTTGTTGGCGAAGACCACAAAGGCGTCGAGCAGGAATGGCATGCCGTAGACGCCGTCGTCGAAGGTCGCGGTGTCCCAGATCGCGGGCCGGATATCCCTGCGGGTCTTGTCCGTCAGGTAGTCGTTGAGGTCGAGAAGGTTCCCGCGATCGGCGAAGTCGCGAAGGTACGACGACTCGTAATGAAAGATGTCGGGCGCGGTCCCGCCTTCAAATCCGGTGACGAGCTGGTCCTGGACGGACCCCCAGTCGCCCTGGACGTACTCCACCTTCACATTCGGGTTGGCCTTGTTCCATTCCGCCACGATCTCCTTGTTGGCGGCGATGGACTCAGGCTGGAACGCCAGACTCTGGAAACGCAGCGAGATGGGTTCCTTCGGGGAGCCCGCCTCATTGGTGCCGGAGCCGGCGCCGCAACCGGCGGCGATGAGAGCGCCGGCGGCGACAAGTGCGGCGGCAGCGCGGACGCGGTGTCGCATTCTTCCTCCTTCAGTAAGGCTTGGGGTGGTTGCTCAGGACTTCACGGCGCCGCTCAGCAGCCCGCTGGTGAGATGACGTTGGATGATCGCGAAGAAGATGAGACTGGGAATGGTCGCGACGAGTGAAGCCGCCGCGAGTGCTCCCAGCCGGGCTACCCCCTCTGCGCCGATGAACTTCACCAGCGTCAAGGACAGCGTCGACAATTCAGGACTCTTGAGCAGGACCAGCGCGAAGAAGAACTCATTCCAGGCGGAGACGAACGTGAACAATGCGGTTGCCACGACACCGGGCACCAGCAGCGGTGCGAGGATTTCGCGGATCATCCGGACTCGGCTCGCTCCGTCGATGGCGGCGGCTTCTTCGACTTCGATGGGAATGCTCTGGACGTGGCTGCGCAGCATCCACAGCGCGAACGGCATGCTCCACACGATGTAAACGATGATCAGGCCCAGGTGGGTGTCGAAGAGCCCGAAATCTCGCACGATCAGAAAGAGCGGGATGATCACGAGAATGAACGGGAAGATCTGGCTGAGCAGCACCCATACCATCGTCGACTTGCCGACGATGGAGCGATATCGGGCCATCACGTAGGCGCCAGGTACAGCCAGGCCCACCGTGACCAGTGACGAGACGCCCGCGACATAGAGCGTGTTGAGGATGGAACGCAGGATCGGTTGCTGTTCGAACGCCGTACGGAAGTTCTCCAGCGTCGGGTGGATCGGAATCACCGTCGGGTCGATCCGGGCGATCTCCTGCGGCGTCTTGAGGGCGGTGGAGATCAGCCACCACAGCGGAAAGGCGAGAAAGACCAGATAGCCGGCCAGGGCGAGGTACTGCAATGCGCGCCGCGACGGGCTGGTGCGGGTCATCATGTCAGTCGTCCTCCCGCATCCGGATACGTAGGTAGAACACGACGAAGAGAGCGATCACGATCACCATCGCGTTACCAAGAGCCGCCGCGTAGCCGTAGTTGCCGTAGCGGAATGCCTCCTCGTAGGCGAACAGCAGCGGCAGTCTGGTTTCTCCGCCGGGCCCGCCCTGGGTGAGCACATAGACCAGGCCGAAGGAGTTGAAGTTCCAGATGAAGTCCAGCGTGGTGATTGCCACAATGATGGGGCGCAGGTGGGGCAGGGTGACAGACCAGAATCTGCGCCAGCTTCCCGCGCCGTCGACGGCCGCCGCCTCGTGCAACTCCTGGCGTACCCCCTGCAGGCCGGCCAGGAGGACCACCGTCGTTTGCGGCATCCCAGCCCAGACGGCCACCAGGATGACCGCGGGCAAAGCCAGCTCGGCCGTATTGAGCCAGTCGACATCGCGACTGATAAGCCCAAGGTCTCCCAGAATGGTGTTGAGGATGCCGGCATTCGGGTGATAGACGAGCCGCCACATGATGCCGATCACGACCGGCGGCATCGCCCAGGGCACCAGTGCGAGTGTCCGCGCGAGCCACCTCATCCGCAACGGCTCGTTGAGCAGGAGGGCGAGCCCGAAGGCAAGGAAAAACTGCAGGGCCGTTACGGCGACGGCCCAGATCAGGCCGATCCGGAAGGACGACCAGAAGTACGAATCGCCGAGGAGCTGTGCGTAGTTTTCGAAACCGGTGAAGCTGGTCACGGAGTTCCGGCCGGCGCGAGCATCGGTGAACCCGAGGTAGATCCCGCGCAGCAGGGGATAAACGCTGAACGCAACGATCGGTAGGAGTGCCGGAATCACCAGGATGAGGCCGTCCCGGTCGAGCCCGAGAAGCGTACGCCGGCCCGACGGGCGGCCGGACCCGTGCCGACCCGGCGTACGACCGGGTTGACGGCCTGCCGTCCGGCGCCGACCTGCCTGCGCCGAGGTGCCTTCGGGCACCGTCGTTGACCGGCTCATCTGCTGCTCTCCCGAATGTTGAGGGAAGGCTCGACCGCGACGCGAGTGCGTGCGGCGGCGCGGCCGGCCAGCCGATCGAGCAGCAACTGGGCCGCCAACTGCCCGCGTTGAGCCGCACCGAGGTCGACGCTGGTGAGCGGCGGGTAGGCGGTCGCGGCCAACTCCGTGTCGTCGATGCCGACCACCTTGACGTCGCGAGGAACGACCCGGCCGGCTTCCCGAAGCGCCTGCATGGCGCCGATCGCGATCCGGTCGTTCGCGCCAACCAGCCCGTCGATCGGAGTGCCCGCGAGCAGGTCCTTGGTCGCCTCGAGCCCGCCAGCGATGTGGAAGTTGGTGAAGCGTACGAGCTCGTCACGTACCGGCAGGCCGGCCGAGCGGAGTCCGTCCACGTAACCGGCGTACCTCGCTGATCCCGGCGTTGTGTCGGCTGGCCCGTTGACCAGGGCAATGTCTCGGCAGCCGGCAGCCGCGAGGTGCTCGACCGCCAGCCTGGTGCCAGTGCGGGAGTCCGCCCGCACAGCGTCCACGTCCACGGTCTCCGGCAGCGAGCCGATGACCACGACCGGGACGGCCGTTTGGGCCAAGGCCGCGAGGTGCCGGTCGGTGACTCGGATGGGGCACAACACCAGACCGTCCACATAATGCTGGTTGAGGCTTTCCAGGACCTGGATCTCCTCCCCGACGTCTGCGCCGGTGCTGTGCAGCAGAAGGCGATAGCCCGCGCTACGCAGAAGCGGCTGGATCGCTCGCACCATCGCCAGGTAGGCCGGGTTGCCGATGTCCTCCATCGCGAACGCGATCTGGCCGGTGTGCCGCGTCTTCAGCGTCTGCGCGGCCGCACTCGGGAGGTAGCCGACCTGCGCCGCCGCGGCCCGGACCCGCGCGACGGTGTCAGGATTCGAGGTCTGGCCGTTGAGCGCCCGCGACACCGACGAGATCGACACGCCGGCGGCCTGCGCCACTGTCTTGATCGTCGCGCGCGCCATGGTCATCCTTCCAGGCACCTAGGGGTTGGAAACGTTTCCGACCTGGCCCGACCGATGTCTCGGAAACGTTTCCGGGCGATGGCGGCAGAGTTAACTCGGCTGCGTGGCACCTTGTCAAGACCCACGGAGTGAACCCGTAGCCACCCACTCAGCCGGGGCCGGCCTGCCGCGAGGTTGAGATCGCGGGTGGGGAAGGCGTGCTCTACCGGCCCTTCGCAGATGCGAGCCGTCTGCCTGACTCCAGTGGTGAGGGCCCAGGCGGGCCCGCCGGCGCCTCCGCACGGTCGCGGCTGCGGAGGCTTCACCTCGCCGCGGTGTGACGCCACCTATTTCGATCTGCAGAAGAACGCCGTCCGGGTTGAGGACGAGGCGTACCGCGCGAGCGGCTTGCATCATCCCCGCCATAACGGCGGCCCCTTTCATGACCGGCAAGTTGGTGCCCGCCCATAGAGCGGGGCCAGTCGACGTCCGCGTGTTGGGACAAGAGCAGGACGATCTGAAGGGTTATTCGTACCCCGTCGCACCGGCAACTTGCGGCGTCGTGAAGGAAACGGGAGGTGCCGGGGGCGTCTCGCATTGTGTACACCTTCTGCAGTGCGAGGCGGGGCATTTCCCTACCAGACAAAGCAAATTTGCCTAGCGAGGTGGGGACTTGCCGCGTGAGGACTGCCAAAGGGTGTACACAATGTGAGACAGAAGCCTGGCTTCTCACTATCCGATACAACCGGGTGTACGCCATTCGAGGCAGCCGCCACCTCATTCGGATTCTCCCCACGAAGCACGCCGAATTCGCTTGCTCGGTGGTCGCGTGGCGCACGAGGACTCGACCTGGTCTCACATCCGCTGTTCTTCAGTAAGATTGTGAAAACTTTAGGGGGTCATAGCGCCCCAAAGTTTTCACGATCACAGCTGGCCCGCCCACTACGACATCGCCGCGCCTTGCCGCGGCGAGGTGGCGCCCACAATGCGCCGGTCTTCTGGTCCGCACACGGGTCCTCGGCCTTGGCTGTCAGGGGTTGACAACCCATCGATGGGCGTGGCTACGCTTCGACCAGCGCGTTGGGGATCGCGCCGCGACTCGCCGGAAGGCTTGAAGCCATCCCTCTCCTTAACGAGTCGAGCGACGGACGCCGAAGCTCTTTGGTCTGCCCGTGCGAGTCCGGGCGAAAGAGCGAGGTGTTCTTGTGAAGACGCTCCCCGACAATCCGAATCTCGATCATCTTCGCCAGCAGGCCAAGGATCTGTTGGCTGGCCTGCGCGATTCCAAGCCCGAAGTCACGCTTTCGGAGGCGCAGGCGGCGCTGGCGGGGCAGTACGGCTTCCGTACCTGGACCGACCTGAAGGCCGAGGTCGATCGCCGGGCAGGGAAAGCCGACATCACCGACGACGCACTCGCAAAGGCGATCGCCGAGCGGTACAACCTCGGGAAAGTCACCGCTCCGATGCGATCATTGGCCCGCGCGGACGAGGGCGGTCGACGCTGGTCGCTCGAAACCGAGCGCGGTCGGTGGGAAGCCCGGACGATGGACAACTGGATCCCGATCGTCGACGCCGACACCGGCGTCCAGTTGCAGGAAGCGGCCGCGAAGGTCGGCGTCGGGCTCCCCCTCCCAGTCCGCAGTATCTCCGGCGCCGTCATCGAGACGATTGGTGAGCACAGCTGGCGGGTCGACGAGTCGGTGCAGGCTGGACCGCCGCTGTCGGCGCCGGTGGGAGCGACGGCCGCGTACGCCGCCGGCGAGGTGCTCGCGACGCTGCACGGTCTGGCGCTCCCTGTCGACCGGATCTGTCCGTACCACTCGAGGCGGTTGACTGAGGAGAGCTGGGCCGAGTTGGCCGCCAGGGCAAGGGCCGCGCAGGCCGACTGGGCTGAGAAGCTGGCGGCCGCGACGCCCAACCTGACCGACCTGGAACGCATCGGTGAAGGCGTCGAACCGCCGGCGCCCGTGCTGACGCACAACAACTTCACGCCGGGCAACGTTCGCAAGGCTGCTGACAGCCGGCTGATCGTCGTGGGCTGGGAGAACGTCGGCGGCCAGCCGCCAAGCTGGGAACTCGCCAACACCCTGATGCAGTGGGTGATTGGCAATAGCGCGGGCGCCCGCGCGATGCTCGGCGGCTATCGTGCGGTCGCCGGAGGCCTGCCGAGGCTGGACCTCGCGATGTTCCGGGGTGGCACGATCAGCTTCGCGAACTACGTGTTCGGTCAGGTCGACTACGCGCTGAACGCCACCGAACGCGAGGACCGGCGGCACGCGAACCGCAGCGTGCGGCACCTGCTGGCCGGTCTGCCAACGCGCAGAGACCTCGAGCGGTTGGTCGAACTCGCCACGCACTGAAGGTTGGCGGAAGGAAGGCCACCGGGAAGCGGTGCGTCTCCACCTAATTAATCACGGTGGGAGCCGAAGAACAAGACTTGAATTCGGGAGTGCGGACACCGAAAACTTGCCACCGGAATAACCAATAGCCACAGGTGAAAGGGGATTCGGTGAAGCTTCCGCAGGTGTTGTGGATCGGTGGTCCACCCGGGTCGGGTAAGACGACGGTTGCGCGACGGCTAGCCCGACGGTACGGACTGCGGTGGTACAACTCCGATGCGCACACCTGGGAGCATCGTGATCGAGCACTCGCGGCGGGAGTTGCGGCGGCGGTCCGCTGGGAGGCATGGCGGGCAATGGATGAGGCAACGCGGGCGGCCACACCGCTCGCCGAGCAGCTCACGATGGCCTTGCACGACGAGCGCGGGCCGATGACCGTCGACGATCTGCTGGCGCTGCCGAGCTCGCCACTGATCGTGGCAGAGGGTACGCAGATCACGCCGAAGCTCGCTGGTGACGGTTCAAATGCCCTTTGGTTGATACCTTCACGCGAGGTTCGGCGCGACAGGTTGGAGGCGCGCCACGGTCCCGGCGGGCCACCCCCGCTGTACCTGTTCCTGGGTCAACTGATCGAGGATGAGGTGAGACGCGCGGGCGCCCAAACGCTGGTGATCGAACGCGAGACCACAGTCGAGCAGACGATGGCGGCGGTCGAGGAGTATTTCGCGGACGCGCTTGCGAGCGGACCGAAGGCCGAGACGGCGCACGACCGCCGCGCACTTCTGCGCTATGCCAACCGCGCCATTGTCTCGCAGTACCGCGCATTCTTTGCCCGGCCGTGGAGCTCCGGCGACCTGAGTTCGGCGGTCGCGGCGTTCGAGTGCGAATGCGCGGATCCCGAATGCGATGCGAACGTCGAACTCCCCGTCACCGACTTTCCTACCCCGCCGGACGACCACACCTCGCCGCCCGTTGTCGCCGCGGGCCACAGCCACCCCGACTTCCGGAGCGGCCGAGCGGGTCACCCCGAGGTGTAGAACTCGGTTGTCCCCGCGACCTGCTTGGCGACGGCATCCGCTGGCTCGCCGGCCGCGATCGATACCTCGCCCCAGGCCTGGGAGCTGCGGGTCGCCGCCCGCTTGGCGTCCGCGCTGGATTCCCACGTCTCGACGTCGAACTCCAGTCCGCCCAGATGCCAGCCGAGTGCGACCAGTGCGAGGTCCCAGCCGACGCCGCCAGCGCCCGGGCCGTACTGCTCCCACATGTCGTCTGGGATTACCGCGGCGTGCTCGAGCACGAGCTCGGTCGACCCGTCGATGGCGGTAAGGCGTACCTCGACCTCGCTCACATCTTTGTCGGTGACGTTCTCGCCGTAGATCCACGTGGCCTTGAGCAGGTGCGGTGGCTCGCAGACGAGGATCTCGCCGCGGGCGTTGTCCTTGAGTTGGTACGTCCCACCGAGCCGCAGGTCGCCTTCGACGGGCAGCAGCCACCGGCTGATCCGGTCGGTGGTCGTGAGCGCGTCCCAAACGTCGCTGATTTTGGCGTCGTACGTGCGGCTGAGCACGATCGTGCGCCCTTCCCCGGCCGGGATGCGCTTCGTGTCGACCGTCCGCGCAACCGCATTGATCTGGTCGAGGATGTCACTCATGCTCGTTGCCTTCCCTCTCTAGCGGAAACCTTCCCGCGCAAACAGTAACAGCTCTCGCTTATATAAGCGAGGGCTGTTACGGAGAGAGGTCGACGAACGGAGTCGACCGGTTAGCGGGCGGTCAGGCGCTCGTTGAGTTCGTCGAGGCTGGTCAGGAACCACACCTGTCGGCCGCGGTTCGACTCGCGTACGAAGCTCGCGAACGCCTCGCTCTGCTCGACGTACCGCGACACGTCACCGAGGACAACGAGCCGCGGCAGGTGGTTGACGAGCTTCTGCAGAACCGCGCCAGCGGTGCCGGTCCTGAGCTGGAAGAAGTCTTCCGAGAACCGCTCGACCGGAATCACGATCAGCTCGGCGTGATGCTGGGCGACCTCGCCGATGAGATCGAGGGCGTCGCCTCGCCGCCGCGCCCGCAAACCAGTTTCGCTTAACCGATGAGAACCGACGCGGAAACTCGGCCGTGATCTCGCGGTAGTTGGGTCGCCTCACCAGAACTACCAAGGAGTTCGCATGGCGCAGCGCGGTTCCAAACGGGGAAGAAGGCGGCTCGTCGTCGGCCTCGCCGGATCGATGGCCCTGGCGGGCAGTCTCCTGCCCGCGTCCTCGGTGTCGGCGGTGACGCCGGAAACCTCCGGCAACGGCGCGACGTGGTGGATCCATGACGCCGCTCCACCTGGTCTCGACACGGGCAGTATCCGTTCGGTCAGCCAGTCTCCGGTCGACGGATTCGGCAACATCCTCGTACGTGTCTCCTCCGAGCCCGTGCCCCGCCTCAACGGTCAGATGATGCGGGGCTTCGGGCTCACGTACGACGGCACGGACACGTTCGAGACCACCAGGTCGGTCGACCTTGGTGGAGTGCTCATCACCCGCGAGGTCACGCTCGACGAGGGCGGCGACTGGTCGCGGTTCTTCGACACGTTCACCAACACCACCAACAAACCCGTCACGGTCGAGGTCTCCTTCGGCGGCGCCCTCGGTTATGGATCCGGAAACGATCAGGGTGCGGTCCGTACCACGTCCAGCGGCGACCAGGCCATCACGCCCGACGACGCGTGGACGTTGGTCGCGACACCCGACGCGAACGACCGTCCGGTTGGCGTCGTGCTGGGCAGCCCCGCGCCGTACGCAGGTGCCCTGACGAAGGTCGGCAACCAGGAGCGGGACCCGTTCGAGACGCCACGGGCCACGACGGGTCACGAGTCGAACTTCTACGGGTACGTCAGCAAGCTCACCTTGCGGCCGCAGGAGACCGAGTCGCTCGCAAGGTTCGTCCTGGTGGGAACGACCGGCGCCGATGCCCAGCCGGCCACGGCCGAGCAGCTCGGGAGCCTCGCCGCGGCCCCCGACCTCCGTGGCCTGTCGAAGGCCGAGATCTGTTCGCTGGAGAACTGGGATCTCTCTCGACTGCCGAAGTTCGACGCCAGGACGTGCCCGCAGTTCAGCAAGCTCAAGGTCCCGGCGGCACCGAAGGCGGCCGAGGCGTACACCACCTCGCCGTACGACGTGACCGGCAAGTCGATCGCGAAGCTCCAGGCGGACCTGACGGCCGGCGTCACCACGTCGGAGCAGATCACCCGGGCATACCTCGACCGGATCGCGGTCTATGACCGTGGGCAGTTCGGGTTCCACGCGTACCTCAACGTCGCCGGGAACGCGATCAAGGAGGCGCGGGCGGCCGACCAGGCCCGCAGGAAGGGCGCGACGGGCGAACTGCTCGGCATCCCGATCGCGGTGAAAGATCTGTACGACACCAAGGACATGCCGACGACGGGCGGCTCCCGTGCCCTTGCCGGCTGGCAGCCGGGCACCGATGCCTACCAGGTGGCGAAGCTGCGCGCGGCCGGTGCGGTGATCATCGGCAAGACCAGCCTGTCGGAGTTCGCCCGGTCGGGCAGCTACAGCGACAGCGGCTGGGGCCAGGTGTGGAACGCGCTCTACCCCTCCAAGACGTCGTTCGGGTCCAGCGGCGGGTCGGCGGTGTCGGTCGCCGCGGGCATGGCCGCCGGTGCCATGGGTAGCCAGACCGGGGTCTCGCTGTACGCGCCGAGCACGGGTGCCAGCCTGACGACGTTCCGGGGTACGGACGGCATGGCGAGCGGGCGCGGCGTCATGCCGCTCACCTGGGGGCAGGATTACGCCGGCCCGATCGCGCGTACCGTCACCGATCTCGCGTACCTGCTCAACGCCACCACTGGCACGGACCCGCTCGACGAGCAGACCTTGGAGGCCGATGCCCGCCGCCCGGACGACTGGACGGACTCCCTCGACGCGGACGCGCTGAAGGGGAAGCGGATTGGCTACCTGCCGGGTTCGTTCGTGTCGAGTTACGCCGACGACGGTACGGGTGAGGCGGTGATGAGCCGCTTCGCCGACCTGGCGGCCGCGGGCGCGACGATGGTCTCGATGGCGACGCCGCCGAGCGGTGGGCCGAGCCCGTCCGGTAGCCGCCTCGAGGAGGGGTGGGCGCGCTACATCGAGCCGCACGACACGTTCCCGTACGTGGACGGCGATGCGGTCCAGGCGTCCCCCGACGTACTCCCGTACAGCCGGCAGGAGTTGCGGGACACCCCGCGGATGACGCCGGAGCAGGTGGCTGCGTGGCTCGCCTACCGGCAGCAGTACAAGCAGCGGATCGCCGCCTGGATGGATGAGTACGACGTGGACGCCGTGGTCTACCCCGGCTTCATCAGCGACATGTACAACAACGACAGCGCCAGCAACCAGCACAGCTCCGACCGGGGGACCGGCGTCCTGACGTCGAACGTCGGCCTCCCGACCGTGGTCGTCCCGGTGGGGACCAACCCGCACGGCTACTCGATCTCCATGCAGCTGGTCGGGCGGGCGTGGGACGACGCGGCGGTGCTCGGACTGGGGTACGCCCTCGAGCAGCAGGCGCAGGGTCAGCAGCACTCGGCGTACGTGCCGGCGCTGCCGTACCGCCCGAACGGACGTCCGCACGAGGTCGCCGGCGCGGTCGCAACCGTCGCCCCTGACCGGACTGCGGCTGGCAACAGTGCGCGGAGTCCGCTGCGCAGCGGCAGCCGGATTCCCGAGGAGCAGTACGACCGGTAGTAGCCGGAGTGAGAGGTCGCGCGACCTCGTAGGTGGGGCCGTGGAGACTTTCCCGGGCGCTGGCTCGGGAAAGTTCTCCACGGCCCCTAGCCATGTCTCGGCGCAAACGCTCGAATTCTTGATGCCACTCAACCTTCTCCACAGCGGCGGTACTCCTTGCAAGTGACAGGCTCAACGAAGGGGTAGCGATGAAGGCGAACGACGAAGAGGCGTTCCGCGACTTCGTGAACGCACGCTGGCACAGCCTGTTGCGGACGGCGTACCTGCTGGTGGGTGATTACGGGTACGCGGAGGATCTGGTCCAGGTCGCCTTGGTACGTACGCACCGCCGCTGGCTGAAGATCGAGCGGATCGATGCGCCGGACGCCTACCTACGAAAGGTCCTGGTCAATCTGGCCAGCTCACACTGGCGCCGCCGGTTGCGGTTTCGTGAGTCGCTGGTGGCAGAGCCACCGGATGGCACCGAGGACGATGCGGCTGCGGTGAGCGATCAGCGGGATGAGGTGTGGGCCGCGCTGCGTTCGCTGCCGCCGAGGATGCGCGCGGTTCTGGTTCTGCGGTATTTCGAGGATCTCTCCGAGGTCGAGACCGCCGCGATCCTGGGGTGTTCGACGGGAACGGTCAAGAGCCAGGCCTCGCGTGGCCTCGATCGGCTGCGCGGGGTGTTGCTGGGAGCACAGGTTGATGCGGGCAGCGTGAAAGGGGAGATGTCGGCATGAGAACGCACGCCGATGAGGAACAACTCGAGCAGGAGCTGCGTACTCACCTTCAACGCCATGCGGGATTGGTCCCGGGCAACCTGGGCGGATATGGCAAGGTCATGCGCCGTCGCCGGGCGAGCCAGCAGCGCCGGATCGCCGGGATGGCCGTGGGTGCGGTGGCGGTTCTCGCGGTTGGCGGCACGCTGGCTCCGAGCGTGCCGGGCCTGGTGGATCGGCTGCAGCCGGCCCAGACAGTCCAGGTGGTGACCAGCGATCCGCTGACCTGGCCCACCCGTGGATCCCTCGCCGGGGACAGGGCCTTCCTCGCCAAGGCCAGCACCTTCTTCCGGATCAGGAATGGTGCGACGCCCGGCCAGGTGAAGTTCCTGTACGCCGGTGATATCGCTGACTCGCGGATCGTCGCGGCGGTCGCCAGAGACGCGATCTGGGTGCTGGAGGCCCCGAGGGGAGCTGAGAGTGGCTTCAATGGCTCTGAGGGGCCGTGGCGGGATGAGAAGGGCCAATGGACAAACAACGGCCTGCTGGCGATCGCGATACCAGACAGCGATGGGACGACGGTTATCGCGATGGGGGGCGACATCGATCGGGTAGAGCTGTCGCCGAGACAGGAGATCGATGCCAGCGGCCAGGTCACGCGTGACTGGGGGGCACTGACCGAGCGCAAGGGTGTCTACACCACGCACGTCGATGGATCCGGAGTACCGCAGATGCGGGCTCGAGCGATCAAGGACGGCAAGGTCGTCGCGGACGATTACCTTGTGACAAGTCGCGACCGGAACATCACCGAACCCAAGGCCAGCGCTCGGCTACGTTCCCTTGTCGAGGGGGCCGCGCGCGCCCACGGTGAGCAACCAACCCCCAGGCTCGCCGACGCGTTGGCGGATCTGGAACACGACGTGTTGGGCATCGACGCGATCACCTCGGTCGACGCGTTGTGGCAGTTGAGAGACGAAGCCGGCAACTGGTGGGCCGGCGTAGTGGTACGTACGTCCTACGGTGCGGCCGTGGAAGGGATCTTCCGGTACCGCGACGGCGAATCCCTGCAGCCGCGGTCCATGTTCGACGCGTGGCCGGTCGCCGTGGACCGGGCGGGCACGTCCCCGATGTTCTGGAATCCACCATGCGAGGTGGGTGGGTACCTTCCAGAGGCCATCGGCCCTGTCACGTCCGTCGAGCTCGTCCTTGCGGGTGATGTCCAGCCACGCGACCCGGTGACGGGCCGGCTCTTCAGCAAGCGGATCTGCTCCACCGTGGCCGAACTCGACCGGCTGGCAGACAGGGTGGAGGTCCGGCTCTACGACGCGAACGGCAAGCGGGTCTGGTCTGGCAAACCAGAAGGCGGCTATGACGTTTACGGCCGCCTCGATGCGCCGATAACGAGGGGCCAGAAGGTCGACTGACTGCGTGACCACGCAGGACGTCGTGGTCGCGTACATTGCTCGATATGATTGGATCGTTCTAGAATTCTGGATCGTTCGTTTCCCTCGCAGCCCCGAGCAGGAGTATCGAGATGGTTGAGGTAGTGCTGTTCCACCACGTGCAGGGCCTGACACCGGGCGTCGTCGCGTTCGCCGATGAGCTGCGCCGAGCTGGGCACACCGTGCACACACCCGATCTGTTCGACGGGCGGACCTTCGGCAGCATCGAGGAGGGTCAGTCCGCCGTCGGCGAGATCGGCTTCGAGGAGATCCTCGACCGCGGTGTCCAGGCGGCCGAGAAGCTGCCCGCCGATGTGGTGTACGCCGGCTTCTCGCTCGGCGTCGTCCCGGCGCAGAAGCTGACCCAGACCAGGCCGGGTGCGCGCGGCGCGCTCTTCTTCCACTCCTGCGTGCCCACGTCGTACTTCGGATCGTGGCCCGCCGGCGTCCCGCTGCAGATCCACGGGATGGAGGCCGACCCGTTCTTCGTCGACGAGGGTGACATCGAGGCTGCCCGTGCGCTCGTCGATGAGGTCGAGGACGCGGAGCTGTTCACTTACCCTGGCGACCAGCATCTCTTCGCCGACAGCTCGCTGCCGGCATACGACGCTGACGCCGCCAAGCTCCTGACTGAGCGGGTGCTCGCATTCCTCGCGGCGCGGGGGTGAGGCAAACTCGAAATCCTCGCTGGTTTCCTACCTGAGCTATGACTCTACGGATCGCGTCCAGCCCCGCCCCGTGATCATGATCTTCTTCATGAAGGGTTTCGGGACGTATAGCCCTTTCTGCCTTCATGATCATGGGCCCTCGGGTTGTTGGGCAACGTGCCGTGCGGCCTGGAACCGTGCTGCTTACCGTTTCGGGTCGGGGCACCCTTGTGCGGCTCTATTGGCCAAGGGGACCCCCGACCCAGAACGATGGCCCCGCCGGATGCCGGATTCCCTTGTTTTGTTGGGCTTTCGGGATCCGGTGTTGTCGGTGGTCGCCGCCGTTGACCGGTGGTGTGCGCGAGCAACCGTCACTTGACGGTGGACCAAGGCCCTGGCTGGACGAGCGTCAGTGTCATGGTGCCGAGACGGTCGGCGTCGCCGATGATCTCGATGCGGTGGATACGGTCGTCCGCGTCCATGGTGAGCCGCATGACCGCGCGGACCCGTCCACGCGGTGCGAGCGCGATCCCCGGGACGCCATCGACGAGCACGACGACACCAGACCGTGCGCGATGCGCGAACAGCGGGGTTTCCTCGGCTACCTGCCGGGCGCCGCGCACCTCGGTCGCCACATTGTCAGGTACGAGTTGACGGTCGACCGTGCGTACGACATCCGGGGCGAGCAGGTTGAGGAGGGTGGGAAGGTCCCCGCCCCGCGCGGCCGTCAGGAACGCCTTGACGATCCGGGCGTGTTGCGTGGTACGCCGAGTGTCGAGAGGTGGCGGGCTTCCGTGCAGGCGTTCGCGGGCCCGGCTCGCGAGCTTCTTCGCGGCCACGGCTGATCGGTCCAGCAGTTCGCCGATCTCGTCGAAGGGCATCGCGAAAACGTCGTGCAGAACGAACGCCACCCGCTGGGCGGGCGACAGACGATCGAGCACCACCAGCAACGCGCGACTGACCGAATCGGCAAGCAGGACGTCCTCATCAGCGGAAGCCGCTCCCGGATCATCCCATTCAGTGTCGATGTCGCTCAGGGGTCGCTCGGCTCGTCGTCGGCGGGCGCGCAACTGGTCCAGGGATTCGCGGACCGTGATGGTGGTCAACCACCCGGTGGGGTTCTGGATGTTCTGGACATCGGCGCTGCTGGCCTTCAGCCACGCTCCCTGCACCGCGTCGTCGGCGTCGTCCACCGAGCCGAGCAGGTGAAACGCGACCGATCGCAGGTGCTGCCGATCGGCCTCGAACTGGTCCGCGAGCGCACGGGTCGCTTCCATGGGTCACCTTTCCTGCGCGGCGGTCGTCAAGGAGGTGACCGAACCTTCAGAACGACCGAGAACGACCGAGAACACGGAGACCTGTCACTCGTGAGCCTACAGATCGGGTGCTTCCTGACACTCCAGGACTCGACCGCTGAGGAGTAACCCATGGAACTCGCCTACGTTCTTGTCACGGCGGTGACGGCTGTGCTCATCGCGGTCAATGCCGTGGCCGACTTTCCTCCCGCGAAGTTCGTCCTCGCCAACTCCGCCGAGGTCGGAGTCCCGCCGTCCTGGTTGCCGATGCTGGGAACGCTGAAACTCGCCGGCGGGCTCGGCTTGATCGTTGGCCTCATTGGCGTGCGGGCGATCGGGATCGCGGCGGCGGTCGGGCTCGTGATGTTCTTCATCGGGGCCGTCGTCACGCACCTGCGCGCCCGCGTTCTCTACAACATCGCGTTTCCGGGTGCCTACCTCCTGCTGTCGATCGCCTCACTCGTGCTGGTGATCAGCCACTGACGCCTGACGCCACCGACTCCGCTACGAAGGCGCAACGAACTTCAGGCCGGCGATACCGATGATGATGAACGCGAGGAACACCAGCCGTTGCCAGGTTGCGGGTTCGCCGAGGGCGAGCATGCCCACCACCGCCACGCCGACGGTGCCGATGCCGACCCACACCGCGTACGCCGTACCGACAGGGAGGCTTTTCAGCGCCACCGACAGCATGCCGAGGCTGACCATGGCGACCCCGATCCCGAAGACCGCGGGCCACAGACGGGTCATGCCGTCGGCGTGCTTCAACGCCAGTGACCAGACGATCTCGAGTAAGCCGGCGACGATGAGGATGAGCCATGCCATTGCTGTCTCCCTTGTGTGTAAAGCTCGACTCGCAGAACCGCGGGTGCCGTCAGGCGTTGGCGCCGCCGTCCACGGTGATTGACGTACCCGTGATGTTGCGGCCGGCTTCACTGGCCAGGTAGGCGACCATTCCCGCGACGTCGGCGGTGGTCCCGTAGCGTCCGAGAGCGGTGCGGGCGCGTTCTGCGTCGGCGATCTCCCCGTCGGCGGGGTTCATGTCGGTGTCGGTGGATCCGGGATGTACGACATTGGCTGTGATACCGCGCGGACCGAGATCGCGGGCGAGGCCCTTGGTGAAACCAACCAGCGCGGACTTGCTCAATGCGTACAGGCTGAGACCTGGCCCGGGCACGCGTTCGGCAAGGTTGCTTCCGATGCTGATGATCCGGCCACTCTCGGGCAGATGCTTGACGGCCGCCTGTACAGCTACGAACACCGCGCGGACGTGAACCGCGAGCGTCTCCTCGAACTGCTCAAGGGTCAGCTCGTCAATCGGTCCGTACGTGAAGATCCCGGCATTGTTGATCAGGATGTCGAGCTGGCCGAGCTCGGCGACGGTCTGCTCCACCGCCTCGGTCACGGCCGCGGGGTCGGTGGCCGGAGCCGCCAACGCCAGGCCCCTTCGCCCTGTGTCCTTGATCTTCGCCACCACGCCGTCCGCCCGGTGCGCCGCGGTGTTGTAGGTGATCGCGACGTCGGCGCCGTCCGCGGCGAGGCGCTCGGCGATCCCCGCGCCGATGCCGCGACTGCCGCCGGTGACCAACGCGACCTTGCCTTGCAGAGCCAGCATGTCCCCACCCGTTCTTTCTGTAGTGATCGATACATAAATTGGTATCATCGCTACAGTCGGGCTGTCAACGCGACGCTGGTAGGGAGGGATCGCTGATGTCGCCACGTGGGCGCCCCCGAAGCTTCGATCGGGAGACGGTCCTCCGGGTCGCCATGGAGCTGTTCTGGGAGCACGGGTACGAAGCCACGTCCGTAAGCGATCTCACGGCGGCGATGCGCATCAGCGCACCAAGCCTGTACGCCGCGTTCGGATCCAAGGAGGAGCTGTTCCGGGAAGCCGTGGGGCTCTACAACCGGGCCGCCGACGTCTCGGACCAGGGCGCCCTCGAGGAGCATGCGACGGCCCGGGAAGCGATCGAGGCCTGGCTGCGGGGCCACGCCGATTTCTACGTCGATCCGAGCACGCCGCGCGGTTGCATGGTCGTCCTCGCGGCGACCACCTGCGCCGAGGAGAATGCTCGCATCCGCGACTTCCTCAGCGCCTGCCGCGCCGATGGCTATCGGGCCGTGCACGTGAGGCTGCAACGCGCGGTTGACGAGGGTGACCTGCCGGCCCGCACCGATGTTGCCGCGATGGCGTCGTTCTATCTGACCGTCCTACAAGGCCTGTCGATCCAGGCGAGTGACGGTCAGTCGCGAGCGGCCATCCACAAGATCATCGACTGCGCCCTGCTGGCGTGGGATGGGATGACCGAGGTGCCCCGGCGCCGACCCGGCAGCGTCAAACCTGGCCGCCAGATCGAGGCGTCGTGAGGCGGGCGAGGGTCTGACCCGCCGCGCCGGACGCTGGCGACGCTGACCTCGGACGTGGTTCAGGCGCGTGCTGCGGAGTTGATGCGGGCCCGCATCACGCAGTGCCGGGGGCTCCTCTCGACGAGCTCGAACCCGTGTGCGGTGAACAGCTTTGCTGGCCCTCGCCAGTTGTCCTCGTCGACATTCTCCTGATCGTTGAACGGATATGCCTCCACCCATTTCGCTCCCCTGGTCGGAGCGTCAGCGAGGACCCGTTGAAATAGGAGATGCACCAGCCCGTGACCGCGGTACGGTGGTGCGATCCCGAAGCAGGAGAAGGAAATGACGTCCCAGTCGGGCGGCGCGGCACCATCGCCGATTCGGTACATCGAACATTCGGACCGTTTCGAGGCGTTGACCCAGCCTGCCGGTTTGTCATCGACATACGCGAGATAGCCAAAGGCGCGGCCACTCTGGAGTAGGCCGATCATGAGTTCGCGGTTCTGCCGCCAGGATCGGTGTTCGAGTCCACCTTCCTGTTCGCGTGGCAGGATGTGTGGTCCGGTGCAGTAGCACACCGCGTCGACCGGGTTGCCGGCGAAGGCGTCGTGGTCAAAGAAACTCAGCCAGTCAGGGATTCGTGACGGGGTGACGTGGTGGATCGTGACGGGCCCGACTGCTTCGAGGCGTTCAGTCGAACCCGTGAGGCGCTGCGTCGCTTCGGCGGTGTTCCGGATGGCCATATCGGGGAACGGCGCGGGGAGGTTGCCGCGCCACCTGACTGACCGCAACAGACTACGCTTGCGACCGCGGATATGGCGGATTGAACTCAAAGGGAGGCAGGGTCGTGATTGATGTCGTTCCGTTGGATTACAGTGAACCTACTGACCTGGAGGGTGCCGACGAACTGCTCCACATTCTTTATCCAGGGTCCAGCCGGCGGTTCCAGCCAGACCTGAGATCGGACGGTGTAGAGGTATTCCTCGCGAAGAAGGCTGACCATCAGGCAGTCGGCCTCGTCGTAGCAACCTTCGTCCATGACGGGTGGGAACCCTACGGGCTCATTGACCAGCTTGTCGTTCATCCTGAATACAGATTGAGAGGGATTGGGCGCCACCTTGTCATCCACGCATGTAGGTCCCTGGTGGAACGCGAGGCAGTTGTCGTGTTCGTGACCACCAATACGGCAGAGGCCGAGCGGTTCTATAGAAAAGTTGGGTTCGATTCAACGGGTCCATGGCTGGCACGGGCAACGCATTCAGGCCGTAGGTGACAGTGCACGATCGGTGTCGCGACTGATCTGACGGACGCCCTTGAGTTCAAGGAGAAGCACCAGAACGAAGCCGGTGCCGGCGATCGCCCAGACTGGTCGTAGCCCGATCCAGTGTCCGAGGAAACCGCCGAGGGTCAGGCTGAGTGGGACGGTGGCGGCGCCGACAATGCGGAAGACCGCGGAGACTCGACCGAGCAGGTTGGCCGGAACGATGGTCTGCTGCAGAGACCTCGTGGTGGAGTTGCAGGCGATGAGTGGAATTCCCTGGATGAACGCCAGCACACCAACGGCCACGCCAGAGGTCAGGAAGGCGGGCGGGATGAGCAGGAGTCCGTAGGTGGCGTACGTGACGATCAGCAGACGACTCACGCCGAGACGCCGGAACAGCCGGCCGGAGAGCAGCCCGCCGACGACGGCGCCGAGGGTCGTGGCGGCCAGAAAGATTCCGAAGCCCCGGTCCGTGAGGTGTAGCTCCTCCTTCGCGTAGAGGACCAGCGTGGCCTCGGGCAGCCAGCCAAAGATGCTCGAGGAGGCGACGAGCACCAGCAGTGTTCGCGTACTTCTGTTGTCTTTGATGAACGCCGCACCAGCGGTGATGTCAGCCAGATACGTTCTGGCCCGCTGTCCGCGGGTCTCTACGGACGTCGGCGCTGACGGCTCTTTCGGCTGCTTGTGCCACGCGAAGGAGCCGATGAGTACTGCTGAGATGAGGTACGAGACGCCGTTCGCCAGGAAGGGCAGGACGGGTTCGGCGGTGTACGCCGCGCCGCCGACGGCTGGGCCGACGATTCCGGAGCCTACTGATGAGGACGTCGAAAGGTAGCCGTTCGCCTCAACGAGTTTCCCTTTGTCCACGCTGCTTGGAAGAAGCGCGAACGAGCTGGTACCAAAGACAAGCTCGGCCACGCCAAGAGCGGCTGAGACGGCAAAGAGGTGCCAGAGTTCGAGTTGGCCGAGCAGGAGCAGGCTCACCAAGCCGCCGAGCAGTGCGGCACAGGCCAGATCGCTGCCCACCATCAGCCGGCCTCGATGGGACCGATCGACCCACGCTCCGACAGGTAGTGCGAGCAGGAGCGAAGGAACGCTCGACGCCGCCGCAAGCGCTGCGATGATGCGAGGGTCCCTTGTCAAGCTGCTCGCCAGGAGCGGGATCGCCACCAAGTGAAGACCGGTGCCGAGACTGGAGGCGGAACTCGCTGCGAGGAACCGAGCAAATCGTGATCCGAGTTCGGTGACAGACAACCGACTACTCCCTACAGGAAGACGTGGACAGGTCTCACTGAGGTTGTCGGTCGAGTCGCTTCCCGCTCGGCTTGAAGATCGAAGTCGCTGACGTCGCCAGCACGAGGATCGTGGAGGGGCTGGAGGCGCTGGCAATGGCCGGATGCTGGCCGCCACGGCGTGGCAGCCGTCACCGGAGGGGGCGAGAGTTAGCTCGACCGACCCATCGTGCAGCGCATGACGACAACGTTTATCACATGTGGGGGAAGGCTCGCACCTGTGTTGGTGAGGGGCTGGATCATTCGCGGATCAGCGAAGTGCGGCGCGGGCGGCACGTTTCACGGATGCAGTGAGCGCCGCGAGGATGGCCGAATCAACTCGCCAATGTTGCCAGTACAACGGCACGTCCAGGTGGCGATCAGGGGCGATATCGAGGCAACGCCCGGATTCGAACTCCGGCCGTGCGATGTCCTCGGGAACCATCCCCCAGCCCAGCCCGAGTCGCACGGCATCGAGGAATCCCCAAACGGACGGTACGTAATGAACCGGCGGGTCGAACCGGCGCCGAGTGATCTTACGGAGGAAGCGAAACTGCAACTGATCCTTGCGGTTGAAGACCACGACGGGAGCGGCCGGTAGTGCCGTACCAAGATCGTCCGAGAGATATCGCTCGACGAACGCCGGCGAGGCTATCGCCTGATAGCGCATCGCACCGAGGCGTTCGACCTGGCAGCCTTGCACTGGCGCGTTCTGTGCCGTCACTGCCGCCATCACCGAGCCGTCCCGCAGCAGATCCGCCGTGTGGTCCTGATCGTCCTCACGCAGGTCGAAGAGGTATGCGCGCTCCTCCGACAGCTCCGCCAGCGCCGGAAGGAACCACGTGCCCAGCGAGTCGGCGTTCACCACCACCGTCACCCGCGTGCGGGGTTGGCCGTCGGCGAGCGGACTGCGGGCCGCGTCCATGGCCTCGCGTTCGAGAACGGCGATCTGCCCGGCCAGCCGGAGGAGCGCCTGTCCGGCTTCGGTCGCCTTGCACGGTTTCGTACGGCGGACCAACACCTGGCCAACGGCGTGCTCCAAGGCCTTGATTCGTTGGCTGACAGCCGAAGGCGTCACGTGAAGCGCACGCGCTGCTGCGTCGAACCCGCCCTCGTGAATCACCGCGGCGAAGGTGGCCAGCTGCACCGAGTCCAGTCCCATGATGAAGCAATACTAATCGTCCATGAAAATCTTTAGCTGGACTGTCGAGCCGGGGGAGCCCTAGCGTCAGCGCGTGACCGAAATCCTCGACCTGTCGTGATCAGCTCCGCCCTTGCTGGGTTCGCCACCTCCATCGCTCTCATCGCCGTGATCGGTTCCCAGAATGCCTTCGTACTTCGCCAGGGGCTGCGGCGTGAGTACGTGGTGCCAGTGGTCGTGACCTGCGCCGCATCGGACGCGTTGCTGATCTCCGCCGGCATCGCCGGGCTTGGTGAACTTCTGACCCGGCACCCTGCCGTCGTGGTGGTGATCCGCTGGGGCGGTGCGGCGTTCCTGCTGTGCTATGCCGTACTCGCGGCGCGGCGGGCGCTGCGGCCGAGCGCGCTGACGCCGACCGTCCAGGGGTCCGCCGCCTTTCGCGCGACGATCCTGGCGTGTCTCGCGTTCACCTATCTCAATCCCCACGTTTATCTGGACACTGTCCTGCTGGTCGGCGGGGTGGCGAACCAGCACGCATACCCGTGGTTGTTCGGTGCGGGCTCTGTGCTGGCCAGCGTCGTGTGGTTCACCGCGCTGGGTGCCGGCGCCCACCGGCTCGCGCCATTACTCGCCCGCCCAATGGCGTGGCGAATCCTCGATGCCGTCGTTGCCGCGATGACGGCGACCATCGCGGCAACGCTCATCCTTCAATGACCGCAAGCAATGCCCACGCATTTAAGTCAATTGGAAGGAGTGTCCAGTGTGATCGCGTTCTTTGCGTTCGTCATCGATTCTTCCGATGGTGGCCCGCCGGCATTGGCGGTGACGAGCGCCTGGTTGACCTCGACGAACGGTCGCATCCGCGCCACGTAACAACCGAATGCGGTGCGATGGTCGCCGCCTGCCTTGCGGAGTGCGTCGGCGAGGACGTACGCGCCTACCAGCGCCAGGCTGGTGCCCTGTCCAGACAACGTTGACGCGCAGTATCCGGCGTCGCCGATCAGCGCCATCCGGCCAGTTGTCCAGGCGTCCATGCGGATCTGAGCCATCGTGTCGAAATAGAAGTCTGGTGCCTCGGCCATGGCCTTCAGGAGCCGGGGGATCTCCCAGCGGAGGTTCGCGAGTTTGTCGGCGACAATCTGCCGCTGCCACGCGGTGTCCCGATAGTCGTACTCCAACGGCTCGGACTCGAAGCCGAGCGTGACCCGGAGTTGGGTATTGTCGCGCACCGGATAGACGACGCCACCGGTGGTCCCGTCCCGGAACCACACCTGCCAGTTGTCGAGATCCAGGATGTTATCCAGGCCGAAAACCGCGAGGTACGTGCCCAGGTGGTGAAGGTAGTGCTCCTCGGGGCCGAAGGCGAGCCTGCGTACCTGCGAGTGAAGGCCATCCGCTCCGACGACAAGGTCGAACCTACGCGGATGACCGTGGGTGAACTCAACGTGGACGCCGTTTTCGTCCTCGGTGAGGGTGCTGATCGAGTCGCCGAAGATGTACTCGACATCTGAGCGGGTCCGCTCGTACAGCAACTGAGTCAGGTCCTCGCGCAGCAGCTCGACGTCATCGCTGTCGAGCCGGCCACTGCTGAACGCAGTCTCCGTCGACCGCATGAGTTCGTTGCCGTCACCGTCGACTACCGACATGCCCCGCATACGGGTCCGGGCCTGCCGCACCTTCGGCAGGATCCCCAGCCAATCGACGACCTTGAGTGCGACGCCACGGACGTCAATCGCCTGCCCGCCGACCCGGAGCGCGGCGGCCTGCTCGACCACCGTCGGGGTGAGGCCGTGGCGATGGAGCCAGTACCCGAGCGTGGAACCCGCGACACCCGCACCAGAGATGAGCACCGTTGTCATGAAGAACTCCTTCGTACGCCGTACACGCTGCGCGTACACCGTACACGCAGTTCTGAGGCGCGGCAACGTACTGCTCGCTGATTCAGTCAGCGCCTTGGTAGCGCGGGACGCTGAGGGCTTTCGGCTACCATTAGCTGCGACTGGCTGTACTAGTACAGATTGGGGAAGGTGTGCCGATGGCGACCGCTGATCCGCCGTATCTGCGAATCGTCGCGGAGATCCGGCGGCGTATCGCGGCCGGCGAGCTCGCGCCCGGCGACCGGGTGCCGTCGACCCGGCAGATCGCCAGGGAGTGGGGCGTCGCGCTCGCGACCGCAACGAAGGCGCTGACGGCGCTCAATGCGGAAGGGTTGGTACACGCCAAGCCGCGCGCCGGCACCGTGGTGGCGGCGCGCGAGTCGCCGGCGACCGCGCCCTCGCGGCCGAGGTCGGGGTGGTCCGACCATGAGCTGACCCGTGAACGGATCGTGCGTGCGGCGGTCGAGATCGCCGACTCCGAAGGGATGGCCGCGCTGTCGATGCGGGGCATCGCGGCCCGTCTCGGGGTCGCGGCCATGTCGCCGTACCGCTACGTGACCAGCAAGGAGGAGCTCATCCTGCTGATGGCCGACGCGGCGTACGGCGAAGAGGGCTACCCCGAGCAGCCGGTTGGTGGTTGGCGAGAGCAGGTGGAGCTTTCGGCGCGCACCTTGTGGGCGTTGCATCGGCGGCATCCCTGGCTTGCGCAACTCAGCCCACTCACGCGGCCGCTGCCATTGCCCAATCTGCTGGTCCACGGCGAGTGGCTTCTCCGGGCGGTCGATGGCCACGGGCTGGATCCAGGCGCGATGCTCGATGTGGAGGTCCTGATCTACAGCTACGTTCAGGGCATCGCCGTTAATCTCGAACGCGAGGCTCAGGCGCAGGCCGCCACCGGTGTCTCGGGCGAGCAGTGGGTGGACAACCAACAGCCGGCCCTTACTGCGATGGCGGCCTCCGGTCGTTATCCGACGTTCGCCAAAGTCCTCCAGAGCTTCGCGACGGACGGATACGACCTCGATCTCGATGAGCTTTTCGAGCTGGGTCTCCAGTTCCTCCTTGACGGCCTCGCCGTCCGCCTCGAAGGCGACCGCTCGGCACACGCCGCGAAGGGGTTCCATGCCTGACTACGGGCACGATCTGATCTTCGGCACGTTCCTGACTCCCTCAGCGGACGAGCCGCGGCGCGTCATCGAATTGGCCCAGCTCACCGAGCAGGTCGGGCTCGAGCTGGTGAGCGTCCAGGACCATCCGTACCACCCCAGGTTCCTGGACGCCTGGACGCTGCTCTCAGTCCTCGCGGCCAGCACCTCGCGCGTCCGGATGGTCCCCAACGTGCTGAATCTTCCGCTGCGCCCGCCGGCGGTCCTGGCGCGCAGTGCCGCGAGCCTCGACCTCATCAGCGGTGGGCGGGTCGAACTCGGGCTGGGTGCTGGTGCGTTCTGGGACGCCATCGCAGGTCAGGACGGTCCCCGGCGGACGCCGTCCGAAGCGGTCGCCGCCCTGGCGGAGGCCATCCAGGTCATCCGGGCGCTGTGGGCGCCCGGCGGACGGGTGCGGTTTGACGGCCGCTACTACCACCTGCACGATGCCGCGCCGGGTCCGGTTCCCGCCCACGACATCGGCATCTCGATTGGCGCCATCAAGCCTCGCATGCTCCGCCTGACCGGACAGCTTGCCGACGGGTGGCTGCCGAGTTCGCCGTACGTCGCTCCAGAACGCCTGGCCGCGGCGAATCGCCTCATCGACGAGGCGGCCACCGAGGCGGGAAGGTCACCGTCAGCGGTACGCCGGCTCTACAACATCGTCGGGCGGTTCTCCGCAGCTGGGAACGGATTTCTCGACGGACCCCCCAAACTGTGGGCGGAGCAGCTCGCCGAACTCACCCTCACCGAAGGCATCAGCGGCTACATCGTGATGGTCGACTCGGCCGACATTATCGAACGCTTCGCCGGCGAGGTCGTGCCTGCCGTACGAGAGTTCGTGGCCACCGAACGCGCGGGCGGCACGGAAGGTTCGGTACGTACGACAAGCGACGGCGAGGCTCGGCCCTCAACGCAGGCGTCACCGGTGCGGGCGACGGCTCGGATCGCGACTGGCCCGCTGGCCGTGACGCCCACGTCTGACGACGGCGTTCGCCGAAGCGACGTGCGGGTCTGGGACGAAACGACTCGGCCCACCGGGCCGGCACCCGATTCCGCCCGGCGGTACACGCCGCACGAACAGGCCGCCGGCCGCCACCTCGTCGACGTACACGATCATCTGCGCACCGAGCTCACACAGGTACGCGACCTCGTCGCGCAGGTCCTCGCTGGGTCCACGGATCCCGGCGTCGCGCGCTCGCACCTCAACACCATGACGATGCGCCAGAACAACTGGACGCTCGGCGCATACTGCGAGTCGTACTGCCGGATCGTGACCACCCACCACACGTTGGAGGACCAGAGCGTCTTCCCGTACCTGCGCCGGGCCGACGCTCGGCTCGCTCCAGTGCTTGACCGGCTCGAGGAGGAGCACCACGCCATCCACGGTGTGATCGAACGCCTGGACCGGGCGCTGGTGGGGTTCGTGACCGGACCCGACGGCGCGGCCGAGTTGCGCACCGCCGTCGACCTGCTCACCGACACGCTGTCGTCCCACCTGTCGTACGAAGAACGCGAGCTGGTCGAACCCCTTGCCAGACTGGGTTTCGGCTGACCGTAACGCGACTCGACGACGTACCGACCTTTTGCTGATCAGGTCCGGGGTTCGGGCTGGCCGGCGTACACCTGCGCCGCCGCGACGTCGGCTCCCGCGATCAGCGGCGAGGGAACGCCCGGCGTGGCCCCGATCGCCGAGCCGGGCTGCACCCCCTCAGCCGGGATGCCGAGGACGATCACCCGATCGTCCGCACGACCTTCGGCGTCGAGCAGGTGGAACCCCTCACGCGTGACGTCGAGGCTGGCGTCCGGCGTCCGCGTACCGTCGTGGTTCGGTAGCGAGTGCAGGCGGGCCCGGCCGGTGTCGAGGAGCCGTCGCAGCAGCGGATCGCAGGTCGTGGTCACCTTGCCCTTGGACATGCGGGTTTCGATGAACGCCCTTGCCCGCACCGGCTCCCGGGCCACCCTGGCCGCGCGGCCGACGAAGGTGCCGTCCTCGAGGCTGATGCTCGAACCCTCACCGAGTAGCTCGAGTACGCCGGCCTCAATCAACGCGTGCACCTGCGAGCTGCGACCGGGCGGGGGACCGGAGGCCAGGGCCAGGCCCAGCGCGTCGAACCACCCGTTGAGGTCACCGACGACCGACCGCCCGTCGATCGCGCCCGCTCGCACCAGCCGGCGGGCAGGCCCGCGGACGGCGGCCATCGCGCGGTTGACCGCGTTGCGTGGATGGGTGAGCGGGTCGGTGATCGCCGCGCGCTCTTCCGCGACGTACGCCGCGACCCACTCCTTCCAGCCCTCGTCGGTGAAGACCTCCTCGGGCGTGGGCCGGTCGAGCCGGTCGACGCGGAACTCCCATCGGGGATCGACGATCGCGGCGGCCACTACGGCGTTGATGTCGGCGTCGTACTTCGCGTCGACGAGCGCCTGGAGGAGGGCCGCCTCGCGTGCGTCTGCGCCGAGCGCGCCCGGATGGTGCGCCAGCAGCGTGGACAGGTGGGCCCAGGCGAACTCCCGGGCGAGCTGGGGCCAGACGGTGGTACGGAAGTCCTGCAGGGGCGCCTTCGCCGCCTCAGCGAACCACGCCGGCGTGGCCAGCCGGGGTTGGTACATCGGCGGGAATCCGTCGGGATAGGCGGCCTTACTGCGGTACGGCAGGCCGCGGCGGGACCCGGCGACCAGGTGCGGCTCCCGCCCGCTGGCGACGTAACGCAGGCGGGGCAGCGGTCCGTGACCGTCGACCGGCTCGAAACGCCCGCCGCGCCCTTGCGTCAACAACGCCACGATGTCGAAGAAGTTGGCGCCAAGGCCCGCGACCAGCACGGTCTCGTCCGTGGGTACGGCGTCCCAGTCACGTTCGGCCGGCATGCCCGGCTCGACGTAGATCAGGCCGTACGCCTCCGCCGCGTCAACGTAGCCTTGCGTCGCCGGCGATCGCAGCGCCTGCACCATGCCCTGCGCGAGGATCACCGTCCGCGCGCTGATCGAGCGGCCATCGTTGAGCTGGACCACCCGTTGGCCACTCTCGCCTGCAATGTCGACCGCGGTGCCGACGTACTCGCTCACCACCACCCGCCCCGACGCGATGAACCCGTCCAACTGCTCGCGGTAGTAGACGCCCTGCAGTCGCCGGGTGGGGTACGACCAGGGCAGCAACGCCGCGGCCTCCTCGGCGACCCAGTCCGGCCGTCCCGGCAGAACCTCCGGGTCGGCGGCCCACGCCACCAGGTCCGGCCCGGTCGTGAGCGGACCTGACATCACCGTCGACTCGTCCGGGTGGATCGTCGTGTGGCCGCTGTAGGTGTTGTTGAGCAGCAGCGGCGACTGGTCGGTACGCCAGGTCCCGCCGGCACCCACCTCGATGGCGTCGATGATCGCGACCTGGACCGGCGGCAGGCCAGGCTCGTGGCGCGCCACCAGGCGTTCTACCACGGAGACCGCTCGTGGTCCGCCACCGACGATCGCGACGTCGACCGGCCCGCTGTGTTGGATGATTCGCTCGCTGCGCTTGCTCATGCGTTCGACGGTGCCGCCGGCACCGACCCGATCGTCGCGTCCAGGCGGGGCCGTACCTCCACCGCGCCGTCGCGGTGCTCGACATCGACCTCGAGGCCATAGACCTGGCCCAGGACCTCAGCGTCGTACGCCTCGTGCGGCGCCCCGTCGGCGACGATCCGGCCGCTGTGCAGCAGCACCGCCTGGTCACAGAAGCGCGCGGCGTGGTTGAGGTCGTGGATGGCGATCAGCGCGGCGACCCCCTGGTCGCGGGTCACCGCCCGGACCAGCCGCAGGGTCTCGATCTGGTAGCGCAGATCCAGCGCGGACGTCGGCTCGTCGAGCAGCAGCACCCGCGGCTCCTGGGCGAGGGCCCGCGCGATGAGTACCCGCTGCGCCTGCCCGCCGGACAACTCCGACAGCCGCCGGTGCCGTAGGTCGCTGAGGCTGAGGCGTTCGATCGCCGCATCCACCTGCTCCCAGTCGCGCCGACCTGGACGCAGGCCGATGTGCGGCGTACGCCCGAGAAGGACCGCCTCCCGCACGGTGAGTTCGAACGGCGCCTCGCTCGACTGCGGGACGTACGACACGACCTTCGCGTGCTGGCGGCGCGGGAGCCCGAGCAGGTCGCGGCCGTCGTACGACACCGAACCCGCCGCCGGTGACAGCACCCGGGCGATGATCTTTGTCAAGGTCGACTTGCCCGAGCCGTTCGGGCCGAGCAGGGCACAGAAGGAACCCGGCCGCACCGTGAGGTCGATACCGAACAGCACCTGGTGTTTGCGGTAACCGAACCGCACTCCCTCAACCACGAGGCTCATCTGGCCGCCCTCCGGGTCAGGATCAGGTTGATGAAGATCGGCGCGCCGACGAACGCGACCACGATGCCGACCGGCACCACGGAGGGGGCCAGAATGGTCCGTCCGATCGTGTCGGCCAGCAACAGCAACAGCCCGCCGGTGAGAGCGCCGAAGGGCAGTAGATAGCGGTGGTCGGCGCCGATCACCAGGCGTGCGATGTGCGGCCCGACCAGGCCGACGAAGCCGATGACCCCACAGAACGACACGGTGACGGACGCAAGGAGCACGGCGAGGACGATCAGCCCGACCCGGAGCACCGGCACGTTGATCCCGAGGCTCTTCGCCGCGTCATCGCCCGCGAACGCCACCGCGTTGAGGTCCTTCGCGAACCACAGCAGGACGGGGAAAAGTACGACGGTGACGAGCCCCACGATCTGGACTTCGTACCACGCCGCGTCGTTGACCGAGCCGAACGTCCACCGCACGATCGCCTGCAGGGTGTTCTCGTTGGCGACGTACTGCAGGGCCGACGTCATAGCCTCGAACAACTGGGTCAGCGCGACGCCGAGCAGCAGCAGCGTGCCGGTGGCCATCGCCTTGGCCGACGACAGGCCGAGGACCAGTGCGGAGACGAGCAACGCCGTGCCGAGCGCGCTGCCGATCACCAGCCACGAAGCGGATCCGGCGGCCCCACCGGTCAGCAGGATCGCCAGCGAGGCACCGAACGCCGCGGCCGGGGAGACGCCGAGCGTGAACGGGCTGACCAGCGGGTTACGCAGCAGCCCCTGCATCACCACGCCGGCCAGCGACAGCGCGGCGCCGGCCGCGAACGCCAGCAACGCGCGCGGCAGCCGCAGGCTGGTGATGATGGAGTACATCTGCTGGAAGTCCCGCTCCAGCACGCCACCGAACACCAGCAGCCGGACCGAGTGCCAGACGTCGGCGACGCTGGCGCCGGCGGTGCCGACCGTGACGCACCAGGAGATGGTCAGGATCGACACCGCGGCACCGGCGACGAGCGCGATCCCGCGAAAGGTGCCATTGTCACGAAACCGCTGCCACGACAGGGTTCCGGCGTTCGTGGCGGCTCCGGCGTTCACGGCGTTCTCCGAACTCGCGACCGGATTGGCGTCCGTCATGGCGCCGTGGCCACCTTCTGGATATAGGCGTTCCCGCCCTTGAACTCCGTCCGCTGGAAGTCCTCGACCCAGCGCTTCAGGTAGCTTTCGGGATCGACGTCGGCGAACTTGTCGGGGTGCAGCCAGGTCGCGAGATACAACGCGCCGATCGCCTTCGACAGCCCACTTGTCGCCCAGCCGTTGGAGACGTACACCTGTCCGGTCTTCTCGGCGCGCGTGGACTTCCATCCGGGACGGCCCAGCAGGTCGTCCCGTACGCTGTCGAACTGCTTCTGGCCCGTGGGTGTGGCGCTGGGCCCGAACTCGTGGATGATGAGCGCCGGGTCGCGTTTCACCACCTCGGCTGGGTCGACGGTCGTCTCCGACTGCACGTCGCCACCGGTCTTCACGTCACCGAAGACGTTCCTGCCGCCAGCCGCGGTGATGATCTGGTCGAATCCGGATCCGGGCAGCACGGTGAGGTACGGCTGTTCGGTTTCCCAGTAGACCGGAACGCGGGTAGCGCCCTTGACCCGGGATTCGACGGTTTCGAAGATCTCGTCGTAGAAACCGCTGACGGCCTTGGCGCCTTCGGGTTGGTCGAAAACCTTGCCCAGCAGGTCGATCGTCTCGTGGAAGACGTCGAAGTCCCACGCCGTGGCGACAACGACCGGGATGTCGAAGGATTTGAGCTGGGCGGCCGCTTCCTCCCAGGCGCCGTTACGGGGAATGATGACCACGTCGGGATCGAGCTTGACGACCGCCTCGTAGTTGATCTCCGAGAGGTTCTCGCTGACGATCTCGTTGTCGGTGATGTCGAGGTACGGCAGCCGTTTGGACGACGTACGGTCAACACCGACGACGCGATCGCCGGCGCCGATCGCGCGGACGAATTCGTTGCCGTAGCTGTTGAGTACGACGGCCCGATCGACGGGGCCGTCCAGGGTGACCGTGCGGTCGACGTCGTCCACGACCTTGATGGTGCGGGTCGGGGTCGGGCTTCCGCCGCCTTCGCCCGAGGGGGACTCGACGGTGACCTGACCGCAGCTGGTGAGCAGCGCGAGGGTGGTCAGGGTTGCTGCCCCGGACACGAATCTGGGCGCAAGGGCCTTCACGATGGGGTACCTCCGGATGGTGCGGTGAACTACGAAGAGGTGGGGGTGGGCCCGGACGGGCGAAGCCCGAGCGGGGCCGGAACTACACAGTGGTGCCTGGCCAGAAGGGCTCCCCGAGGGTGAGCATCAGCCGGTTGGCCCAGGAGAAGAACGCGACCGCGCCAATGAGGTCGACAAGGTGATGGTCGGATATGCCGTGTGCGCGTAGTGCGCTGAGGTGGTCCGCGGTCGCCGTGGACGGGGTGGTGGAAAGCGCGGCGGCGAAGGTGATGATCGCCGTCCACCGCGGGTCCTGCCCGGCGCTCAACGGCGTCAGGTCTGTTGGATGCCAGGCGGCGTCCCGTGGCAGCGTCGCGTCAAGGACACGTTGCACGTCGTCAACCCGCTTGGACAGTTGGGAAGCCTTGCGGGAATGCACGGACGCGCAGTAGATGCAGTCGTTGACCTTGCTGGTGACGGCGGCGGCGAGCTCGCGTTCGGCGCGGGGTAGGCCTTCTCGGGTGTAGAAGACCGCGGCGTCGATCGCGGTGCGCGCCTTGAGTAGCGCGGGCGAACGTGAGAGCAGGCGGAAGTACTCACCGTTTGTCTTACCAGCAAAGGACTCTTCCTGCTCTGGCGTGAGTTCGTCGACCGGGACCGGGGAAACCCACGCGGTCCACGAGAGGAGTTCCTGCGTGTAGGCGGTGGGCCGCTCGCCGCCGTTCGAGGCCCGGGTGGCCTGGCTCTTGACCCGGCCGGTGCCCCGGGTGGTGCGGGGCGGAGGCGGGGCCGCCGCTGTCGGCGTACGACCTGACAGCAGGCTGAGGCCGTACAACAACCGCGCCTGGTAGCTGGTGTAGGCCGAAAGCTGCGAGAGCACCACCACCTCGTCGGGCGTCCAGCCGGCGGCGGCGAGCAGGTCCTGGTCTTCCTGGCGTACCAACGCGGGCGAGACCGTGATGAGGTCGAGGTGCTGGACCGCGGCCCGAAGGCGTGGCTCGGACGGCAGCTCATCGGCGACCAGGCGGGGATCCGCGCCCCTGTCGAGATGGTGCTGGACCAGTGCCGGGGCGCCGTGCCAGCGGGCCGTGAGGGCGGCCAGGCCCCGGCGTACCGGCGGGTCGATCGGGCCCGGCGACTCGAAGAGGGCGTCGTACGCGAGCTGTGTCTGGCGCGCTGCCTCGGGTTTGGCCAGTCGGGCGGCCTCCCACTCGGCGTCGAGCCCGAGTAGCTCTCCGATGACGTCTGTCGCGAGGTCCGGCGTCGCCGGTGTGCCGCCAGGGGCCGTGCTCGTCACTGTCCTCCGCCGTCCTGTCGTCGTCCACGAGACCGTGGGAGAGGACGGCGCACGAACGGTGGCTGACAGCTCGCCAGCCCACTCGCGGTGGTGCACGCTTGCCGCGTCTCCCGCAGCCGGGTCGTCATTCCGGAGCACCCCGCCGTGCAGGAGGGTTGCCGACCAGCAAGCCGGAACTTCGCGCTGGTGCTCTTGACCTGACGAAAACCTACATCGACGATAGGGAAGCGCGTAAACCCCCAGTCCGGAACGTGGACGGGCCGCCGCGGAGCGAGGTCTTGAGCGAGGTCGACCGGTCAGGTCGTGGGCGGCGGCGGTGCGTGGTCGGCGGACAGCCTTGCGGCGGCCGCGAGGAGAGCATCGTCGAGCTGGACGAGGGCCTGCTGCGTGTCGAGCCGGCCCTCGCCTTCGGAGAGGTACTGCTCAACCAGCCTGACGGCACGGCGAAACCGCGGCCGGCAGGTTTCCACCCGCGCCCGACCGCTCTTCGTGAGCGCGATGGTGTAGGACCGGCCGTCGGTCTCGGCCCGCGTCCGGGTGACGTCGCGACGGCGTTCCATCGCTCGCAGGTAACCCGACAAGGTGGCCGGACGCAGGCCGAGCGTCGCGCACAACTGGCCAGGGGTCTGCGGGTTCCGGCTGAGCTGGGTGTAGACGGCGTACTGCGCTGGCGTGACGTCCGTGCCCAGGAGGGCGGCGTCGAGTACGCCCCCCAGGTGTTGGCCAACCACGAACAGATCAAGGAGGATGTTGCCCCCCGGCTGGTCAACGACCTTCTTTCGAGTCACGGCCGCATGATACGTGGCGGCGCCGCGATCCCCGGGTCGTTCGAACTCGAACTAGCTAGCGCGCCGGGCATACGGGATCGGGAACGGCGCTCACGGTGTACGGCGGGGTGCTGGGCTCCTGGTCCAGCTGGCTGTTGACCACGTAGAGGCGGCAGCCGTGCCGGGCGAGCGTGGTCGGAAGGTCGAAGGCCTGCCCGTCCGCGTCCGTAAGGATGGTGTGCACCACCTCTCCCCGGCGCAGGTCCTGGTCGAGCCGGGCGACGTAGATGCCGTGCGGTGCGCCGTAGTTGAGGACGGCGTACAGATTGCGGCCGTTCAGCACCATCCCGTCGGCCCCGAAACTCTGGCCGCCAAGGTCAACCTCGGTCACGGCCTTGGTGGCGGCGTCGACCCGCCAGACCGCCTCGGTGCCGTTGGACGCGACCAGCACCGTCGAGCCGTCGGCGTTGGCGACAATGCCGTTGAGCAGCCAGTACTGCGCGGGGAAGCCGGGTATTGCGGGCCGGATGTCGAGCCACGGACGCAGCGGACCGATGGTCGCGCCGCGGCGTTCGGCGCGGTAGATGATGGGGTTCGCCCAGTCGGTCACGTAGACAGCGGTGGGTGTGATGGCGAGATCGTTGAGATTGGCGGCGCCGAGCGGCCCACCGGCGGCTTGGGTCGAGTCCAGGAGCCGGCCGGCCCGGTTGTGGACGGTCAGGGTGTCACCGCCGACCGAGAAGATGTTTCCGGCGCGGTCAGTGTGGACGCCCAGGCTGGTGCGGCGTTCCCCTTCTCCAGTTACGCCTTTGACCGGGAACGGCGTGAGATGTGAGGCGCCCACCCGGCCGCGATAGAGCGTGCCCGAGGCCTTGGACGTCACGTACATCGTGCCGTCGCTGTGGACCGCGATCCCCTCGGGAAGTACGCCTGCCTCATTGGAGACGACGTAGGTCTTGGGGAGGTCCCGTGGCGCGTTCGCGTCCGCGTACGCCTGCGGGGCGGTGGCTCCTGGCCCGGGCGGGACCAGTGCGGCGGCGGTGCCGAGCAGCGTCATGAGCACGGCGGCGCCGAGTCCTGTGCGGTTGACCATCCCTTGCTCCCCCTCCAGCGTTGACTTCGACGGGAAGCAAGGTACTTCGAGTTAGAAGTATCTCGCAAGAGCCGATGCCGGGCCGCGACGGAGGCTCAGGAGGGCCGTATCGTCCGGATCGTCAGGTCACCTTTCCCCGCCGTCTTCCGGTCAGGGTGGCGGCGATGACGACGAGAATGGCCGCGATAACGATGCTGATGATCCACCGAATCCAGTCAATTCCTGATGTTTCGGCGACACCCAGGGCGGCGGCGATGTAATAGCCGATAAGGACGCCGCCGATTCCACAGATAACGGTCAACCAGAGCGGTATTTTGTCACGGTTCTTTGGGGCGATCCACTTGCCGAGCAGGCCGATGACTACCCCAGCGATGATGATGCCAATGATTTCCACCGGACTATCCTTCCGTTTCGACTAAGCCTATGTTTCCCGACGGGCGGCGGGTAGATGCGAGGGCGCTTTGAGGACGTTCACTCCGCCGGCGCCGAGCACTCTCCGCATCGCATGCGCGACTGTCTGCGCCAAGGCCATCGTGGCCGCCACGACCTCAGGCGGCGCGTCGTACAGGCTCTCGAAGTGGGAGGTCGGCACCACCAAGGTGTGGCCGGGCGCGAGCGGCCGTAACGGTGCGAACGCACAGGTGACAAGGCTGCGGGTCACCCACCGGGCCGAACCGTCGGCGATCAGTCCGCAGAACACGCATTCCATGCGCGCCTAGCCTGCCATCCGCACTCCGCCCCGCGGCTGGCCGAACCAGGTCACGCGGCGCTCGCCGTCATCTGCGCCGCCGCGGCGATGATCGCCGCCGCCAGTCGAGGGGTACGAAAGATGCGCCCGCTCGAGGAACTTCAGGCGGCCAGCGCAACCTGACGAGCCTTACCGCAGTTTGCTCAGCAGCGACCAGCCTTGGTGTGGGAGCGGCCGCTGGGGAACGGTGCCCGGGTCGGCCTGGTGGTGATCTCGACGGTTCCGCCTCCGCTCCGGCGAATGTCAGCCCCCTGATCCGGAACGCCCATGCCCGGACCGGCGGATGAATACCCCACGTGCCCGAGTCTCGTTCGCCGGCCGCAGATTCAGCGTACGAACGATTTTTAGGTGCGGATGGGGCGTTGGTTGATGTCGATCCAGGGTGGGGGTATGTATTCGGGTCTTCCGTTTGGTCCCGTGCGGACTTGCCAGTCGCTGTTGTGGATGAGGTTGTGGTGGGCTCCGCAGAGGAGGACGCCGTTGTTGAGGTCGGTTCGGCCTCCGTCTGCCCAGTGGGTTATGTGGTGGGCATCGCACCATTTGGCGGGGCGGTCGCAGCTTGGAAAGTTGCATTCCATGCCGTCGCGGATGCCTAGGGCGTGGCGTTGGGCGGTGGTGAAGAAGCGGGTGGTGCGGCCGAGGTCGAGGACTTGGCCTTTGCCGTTGAGGACGGCGGGGATGACGTCGGCGTCGCAGGCGAGGAGTCTGGCGGTTTCGGCGGAGATCTGTTCACCGCTGTCGAGTGTCGCGTACCCGATTCCGGTGACGAGCTGGGCCAGTGTCATGGTGATGATGATCTGTGGCTTCGTCCCACCACGGGTGGGTGCTTCACCCGCGGCGAGGGTGAGGTCGAGGAGTTCGACGAAGGCGTCACCCAGGCGGCGGGACGCGGTGCGGGTGTCGGGTCCGTTCGCGTCGGTCTTTCGTGGTCTGGCCAGCGGGTCGAGGAGTGCTTTGAGGCGTGCCATTTCGTCGGTGGGCAGTTGAACGCGGGCGGACTGCAACCCGGGGCCGGAGTGGGAGAACGTGATCGACCGCTTCTGCTCGGCCCGCTTGCGTTCCCGTTCCAACTGCTCACCCAGGCGCCGCTCAGCATCTTCGGGGTCGATCGTTTCGTAGAGGTGGATGCCCAACTGTCGTAGCTCTTTCGGATCGTGGCGGGTCGCCAACTGCAGCAGGCGCGCTTCACCTTCGCGTTTCTGGTCGTCGCTGATGTCCTTGGGGAGCAGGTTGATCGACTCGCGGATGATCTTGGCGTGCTGGAGTGAGATCCGGCCCGCGGCAAGAGCCTGTCCGGTGGCTTGAAGGTTGGTCTCCAACGCCTTGGCCAGCTTCACATCCGCCCCTATCGCGCCGGGGTGAAGGTGCAGTTTGTGCCGCAGCCACGCCGCCGTCGACGTCGCACCAGCCTGCGAGGCAAGCTCATGGGTATCAACGTCGTGGATGGTCCGAAGCCGCAGCGCTTCAGACCGACCAACGATCTTATGCGCCAGCTCCACAGCCTCGGCCCGCTCAGCATCCGTACACGACCAGATGGGAGATTCCAGAATGTCAGCGAGCATCGAATCGACCGCACCCATCAAGCCCAACACCGGATGCGTGGGCGGGGCGCCGGTCGTGATCTCCATGGCCAGAACACTATCGGCGACCACCGACAAGAACCTTGCCCGAAAGGGATCATTTCGAGGCCCGCAGGAATGTAATTTTCCGTTGCTTCGAATAGCGCTAAGTACTAACTGAACCAATGGCCTATTGAATGAACCACCCAACTCTTCCCTGCGCCATTGCGAATGGCAATCCTGTCAGGCCGACGGTGGCTTTGAAGGGACCGCGGTCTCTATGGATGGACCACGCCTCTTCCTTGCGGGAGCGACTCGAGACGGGAGGGAAGCTTTCACCTGTCAATCGCTCCTTGCGGGCGCGGAAGGCCGGTGTCTGGATGGCACGTCACTCACCCGAGCCGCCCCTCCCCGCCCTAGTAGCCCGCGTATGCTCAACCGGCCCACTGCATGACGTCAACGAGCGACCGCGAGTCGTGACATTGCAGTCGTATTGACATGCATCTACCCGCCCCGATACGTTCCAGTTGTATTGCAAAGACGGGAGTTCGAGATGCGTGTGATTCCTCTGTCGGAGATTGCCGGCGACATGCTCGATCTGGTGGGCGGCAAGGCGACCGGGCTCGGCGAACTGATCCGGCGGGGCGAGCGCGTGCCGGACGGCTTCTGTCTCACCACGGTGGCGCACCGCGAGCAGGTGATCCCCGAAGCGGAGGTCCTCTCGGCGTACGAGCGACTCGGCAGCGGCCCGGTGGCCGTGCGATCCAGCGCCACGGCGGAAGACCTGCCGTACGCCAGCTTTGCCGGTCAGCAGGACACCTTTCTCCAGGTGACCGGCGTTAGCGAACTCCTGGCCGCGATCCGCAAGTGCTGGGATTCCCTGCACGCCGAGCGTGCCATTGCCTATCGCGAGGCCAACGAGATCGACCACGACACCGTTCGCATGGCTGTCGTCGTGCAGCGCATGGTCGATCCCGTCGTCGCCGGCGTGCTGTTCAGCGCGAATCCGCTCACCGGTCGCCGTACCGAGATGGTGGTCGATGCCGCGCCGGGCCTTGGCACGGCAGTGGTCGACGGCACGGTCGTGGCCGACCACTACGTTCTCGACGGAGCGACGTACGACGATGGCAAGGGTTGCTTGACGCGGGCGCAGTTGGCCGAGCTTCACCAGGTGGGCCAGCGTTTGCAGGGCCACTTCGGTGCTCCGCAGGATATCGAGTGGGCGATCGACGGCGACGGAACCCTGTGGCTGTTGCAGTCCCGGCCGATCACCACGTTGTTTCCCCTCCCGCCGGAAAACGACCTGCCGCTTCCCCGTATCTACGTGGAGTTCGGCCACGTCCAAGGAATGCTGCAACCCGCCACTCCAATGGGGATGTCCGCGCTGAAGGTGAGGGTGGCGGGCATGTTCGCGACGTTCGGCTTCAAGGTCGAGATCGTCGACATCGGCGGGCGACTTTACGGCGACCTGACGGATCTGGTGCGCAACCCGGCGGCGCGCACCAAGCTGGTCAGGTTCATGGCGGTGGACTTCGGCCCGCGCGCGCAGGCCGTGGTTGAGTGGATCCTCACCGATCCGAGGTTTTCGCCTCAGAAGGGCGGAGCGGGGCGGACTCAGGCGGCGCTCGGATCCGCGCTGCGGACCGCGCAGAAGGCGGTAGCCGGGATCCTGGGAGCGCTGGTCCGCCCGGACGCGGCACGGATACGGATGTTCCGCGAGATCGAGGCCATCCGGCAGCGGGCCGCCGCGCCTGCCGGGCTGAGTACGTCCGCAGAGCGGTTGAGCTTCGTGGAGGCGCAGGATCAGAGCGCGAGCTACGACGCGATCATCTGGCCGATCGTTACCGGCCTCATGGTGGCATCGATGCCAGCCCCACTCCTCAAAGGAATCGCCAGCGACGACGACATCAACACCGTCCTTGGCGGAATGCCGTACAACGTCACCATCGAAATGGACCTGGCGCTCTGGCGTCTGGCCCAGAACGCGGCCGAGCATCGCGACCTCCTGCTCACCACGCCGCCGGACGAACTCGCCGCGCGCTATCTCGCGGGCACTCTCCCCGACATTGGCCTCTCGGTGTTCCTCGACACCTATGGACATCGGGCCGCCGCCGAGGTCGACGTCGGTGTGCCTCGCTGGGAGGAGGCGCCGGCCCCGGTGTTCGCCATGATCGCGAACTATCTGCGGGTCACCGATCCCGAGCAGGCTCCCGACCAGCGGTTTGAACGCGCGGCTGCGGCAGCCGAAGCGAAGCTGGCGGAACTCCGGGAGCGGGTACGCCGCAGCCGGCCGATCCGCGGGCGCCTCGCGGTGTTCTTCCTGCGCCGGGCACGGGCCTTGTCTGGTCTGCGGGAGGCCGGGAAGTTCACCGGGCTGTACGCACTCCGCGAGATACGGCGGCAACTTCTGCTCGTGGGCGCGGACCTGGCCGAGCGTGGACTGCTGGAGGGCGCCGGCGACATCATGTTCCTCACGATTGCCGAGGCGCGCTCAGCTGTCGACGAGGGCGCCGATCATCGGGAGATTGTCCTTTCCCGTAAGGCCGTTCACGAGCGGGAGCTGCGCCGCCGGAGTGTGCCAGTCGCCATTCTGTCCGACGGAACCGACGTGGAGACGCTCCTGCCAGCGCCAGCCTCGGCGGACGGGGCGCTCAAGGGTGTCGGCGCCGCGGCGGGGAGGGCGACCGGCCGCGCCCGCGTGGTTCGCGACCTCGCGTCCGCCCACCTCGAACCCGGTGAGATCCTCGTCGCCCCGACCACGGATCCCGGCTGGACGCCGCTCTTCCTGACGGCGGGTGGCCTGGTAACCGAGACGGGAGCGCCGATGGCTCACGGCCCGACCGTGGCTCGGGAGTACGGCATCCCAGCGGTCATCTGCGTACCCGCGGCTACGGAGAAGATCCAGACCGGGCAGGTCATCACGGTCGACGGCGCCGCGGGAACGGTCTCCTTCGACCCGTGACCTCTGGCCTTGGATTAGTCACGTCAACGAGGTGGGCCGGCCTCGATCCGGCGCTGGATGACGGTCAGCGGCTCGTTGATGTCGGACGGTTCGTCGATCACCCAGGTTGCTCCAGCTTTCTCCAAGGCATCTATCGACGAGGTGGAGTTCAGCGCTGTGATGATCTCGAAGCCCTCCGGCGGGTCGAGACGTTCGACCACCTCGGCCAGCACCTCCGGCCGAAGGCCGCCCTCGGGGGCGCGCGGATCCAGCGGGTAGAACCCATCCCAGCGAAGCGCTCGCTGCATCGGTCGCCGGTGCGGCACTGAGCCCGCGACCCAAATCGGCGGACGCGGCTTCTGCACCGCGGCTGGCGCCAGCTGCGCCGACACCCGGAAGTACTCGCCCGTATGCGACACCGCCTCTCCCCGCAAGAAGGCGTCGATCAACGGCAACGCCTCGTCCAGCATCGCGGCGTGGACTCGCGCCGAATCGGACTCGCCGAACGCGGCGTACTCGAGGTCCGCCGGCGCACCAAGCCCTACACCTAGCGTCACCCTCCCATTGCTCAGGTGATCGATGGTCGTAACCTGCTTCGCAAGCTGCCACGGCCGACGCCGGGCCACCGGCGTCACAAGTGTCCCGAGCCGCAGTCGGGACGTGCGTGTCGCAAACGCGCCGATGAGACTCCACGGGTCGTGTAGCTCGGGCCGGTTGGACCCTCTATGCAGGTGGTCCCACAGGAAGAAACCATCCCAGCCCGTCGCTTCTGCCGTCACGGCAAGATCGACCAGAAACGCCGGATCGCCCACGGCCGGCACGTTCAACCCCAATTTCACGAGGCTCAAACTACATCGGCACTTCGGATCAGCTCTGCTGGTGGGCCACCATCAGGTCTTCGACCGCCTTCGGGATGGTCGTCTCGAAGTCCAGCAGCTTCGCCCAGTCGGGCTCGATCGTGATGCAGACCATCCGCTGATAGAGCGCGCGCAGTCCGGCCTCCCGGGCAGCGAACTGCTCCGCCGGCACCAGTTTCCGGGAGGCTTCGACATAGCCGTCGGGTACGCCGTCGACGAGCTCGAGCGTCGCCGAGCCGCGGATGAGCAGCACGTGGGGCGGAAATCCTTCGGTGTCGATGGTGATCGCCACCCGGGGTTCTGTTGTAGGGCCCGCACCTTCGCCGACGCCGGAACGGTGTACATGAGGATCTGCGAGCCGTTCCAGAGGAGCCCGATCGGAACCACCCGAGGGTCACCCGTCGAGCCCGACATAAGAGAACCGCGCCGGAATGCCCGACCCCAGCAACTCCTGGGAGATCGGCTTGGCCAGCACGTCAGCGACATCCTGCTGCTTCATTACTCAGCCCTCTCTGTCTGGCAGCACCCATTGCGCCGCTCTGAGGTGTGGACGGAGTCGCTCGCGCTTTCTCGACATCTTTTGACGATTTGACCCTGTCGCAGGGCACGACCGTCGTGCCATGATCACCGTCATGGTGAACAGGCTGCTGATCAACAGAGCCTTTGCCGGGGTCTGGTCGGCGGGGGCAGTTTCCTGGGTCGGGGATTTCGTCTTCGACACGACCGTGCTGCTGTGGATCTCGACCGTCCTGGCCAAAGACCAGCCCTGGGCGCCGGCCGCCGCCTCGGGCGTTCTGCTCGCGGTCCTCGTGCCCGGGGTCATCGCGGGGCCGATCGCCGGAGTCTTCGTTGACCGCTGGGACCCGCGGCGCACCATGCTGTGGTCGGATGCGATCCGCGCCGTCCTGGTCGGCGCTTTGGTCGTCCTGCCTTTGCTCCCGGCAGGGACATTGCCGGTGGCGGTGCAGTTGACCATCGTGTACGCGACGGTCGTGCTCAACACCATCGTCTCGCGATTCTTCACTCCGGCGCGTTTCACCATCATCGCCGACATAGTCCCGGAGGCAGACCAGCCGCGCGCCGCCGGTATCACCCAGGCCACGAGCGCGGCGGCTGGCATCGTCGGTCCGCCGCTTGCCGCGCCGCTGCTCTTCACTGCGGGTATCGAGTGGGCGCTCGTCGTGAACGCCTTGAGCTTCGTCCTCTCCTACCTCATCATCTGGAAGGTCCGGACGCCGAAGATCGAGCGCAAGCCCGCCCCCACAGGAGAGCGCGGATCGGGATTCTGGCAGGAATTCCTGGTCGGAGTGCAGACGATCGGCCGAAGCCAGGTCCTGCTCGCGATTCTCATCATGGGCATGATCGCCAACATCGCCGCGCAGACCTTCAACGCACTCGGGGTCTTCTTCGTCACGGACAACCTGAACACACCGGCGAGGTACTTCGGCCTTCAGGACGCGGTGATGGGAGTCGGCGTCGTCGTGGGCGCGGCGCTCGCCGGCTGGCTGGCTCCCCGGCTCGGGTACACCCGGACGATCTGGGGCAGCATGCTGGCATTCGGGCTCTGCCTGGGTGTCTATGCCAGGACGACAAGCTTTGTTGTCGCGCTCCTGATCCTGCTGCTGGCGGCCGTCCCGCTCGGCGGCATGAACACAGCGATGAGTCCGCTCATGATTCAGACCGTGCCGAGAGAGGTGCTCGGCAGGGTATTCGCGACCTTTGTGCCAGGGGTCCAGTCGATCGGCATCGCGGGCGTCGCTTTCGCCGGTTGGATTTCGAGTTCGGTCCTGCGCGACCTGGACACCGAGCTCCTCGGCGTGCACTTCGGAACCTACGACACTGTGTTTCTGTGTGCTGGATTGATCGTCGTCGCCTCCGGCCTGTATGGAATGGTCGCCCTCAGAAGGGCCACCCAGACGTCTGAGAACGCAGCGGCCCAGGCGGCGGCCCACTCGCGAGGGGAATAGTTGATCGACTGGCGGGGTACGCCGAAGAAAGCACTCACGCCGGTCAGCGGGGCGATCACCGCCTGCCCGCACTCCATCGTCAGGAGTAGGAATGACGTCGGACAATACGATGGAACGCTGGGGAGCAGGGGTGATCCCTTATGCCGAAATGGGCTATTGGCAACCTGATTACCAGCCGAAGGACACCGACCTGCTTGCCGCGTTCCGCATTACGCCGCAGGCCGGTGTGCCGCCCGAGGAGGCGGGTGCCGCGGTGGCCGGCGAATCGTCCACCGCCACCTGGACGGTGGTGTGGACCGACCGCCTGACCGCGTACGACCGCTACCAGGGCAAGTGTTTCCGGGTCGATCCGGTGCCGGGTAAGAACGGCGAGTACATCGCCTACGTCGCGTACGACATCGATCTTTTCGAGGAGGGGTCGATCGCAAACCTCACGTCCTCGATCATCGGGAACGTCTTTGGGTTCAAGGCGCTCAAGGCCCTCCGCCTGGAAGACATGCGGATCCCGCCGCATTACACCAAGACATTCCAGGGTCCGGCGCACGGGACCGTGATGGAGCGGGAATACCTCAACAAGTATGGTCGGCCGCTCCTCGGCGCGACTGTCAAACCAAAACTGGGGCTCTCTGCGCGCAATTACGGCCGGGTCGTCTACGAGGCACTCCGGGGCGGACTCGATTTCACCAAGGACGACGAGAACATCAACTCCCAGCCGTTCATGCGGTGGCGTGACCGTTTCCTCTTCTGTATGGAGGCGGTCAACCGCGCACAGGCGGAGACGGCCGAGATCAAGGGCCACTACATGAACGTCACGTCGGCCACGATGGAGGATATGTACGAACGCGCCGAATTCGCCCGGGATCTCGGCAGCGTCATCGTCATGATCGACCTTACGATCGGCTACACCGCGATCCAGTCGATGGCGAAATGGGCCCGCCGCAACGGCATGTTGCTTCACCTGCACCGCGCCGGCCACTCGACGTACACCCGTCAGAAGTCCCACGGCGTCAGCTTCCGCGTCATCGCGAAGTGGATGCGGCTCGCCGGCGTCGACCATATCCACGCGGGCACGGTCGTCGGCAAGCTCGAAGGAGATCCCAACTCCGTCGCGGGGTTTTACGACACCCTGCGTCTTGACCAGGTGCCCGCCGACCCGGTGAAGGGCTTGTACTTCGACCAGGACTGGATTTCGATGCCCGGCGTCATGCCGGTGGCCTCCGGTGGGATTCACGCCGGCCAGATGCACCAACTGCTTCACTATCTCGGCGAGGATGTCGTACTCCAGTTCGGTGGCGGCACCATCGGCCACCCGATGGGCATCGCGGCGGGCGCCACGGCCAACCGGGTCGCGCTCGAGGCGATGATCAAGGCCCGCAACGAGGGTCGCGACTATCTCGCCGAAGGAGAGGACATCCTCAGGGCAGCCGCCCGGCGCAGCAGGGAGCTGGACGTCGCGCTGGCCACCTGGGGCGATGTGACGTTCACGTACGAGTCAACGGACACACCTGACGTGGTCGAGACGCCGACCTCGGTTTGACTGAAGGAGGCCGACGGATGCGCATTACGCAAGGCACATTCTCATATCTCCCCGATCTCACCGACGACGAGATCGCGATGCAGGTGCAGTACGCGCTCGACCATGGTTGGGCGCTCTCGGTGGAGTTCACCGATGACCCACACCCACGCAACCATTACTGGCACATGTGGGGCCTGCCGATGTTCGACCTGCACGACGCGGCCGGTGTGGTGTACGAAGTCAACGAATGCCGGCAGGCGTACCCGCTTTACTACATCCGGGTCAATGCGTACGACGCCAGCCCGACCCGCCAGACCACGGCCCTGTCATTCATCGTGAATCGTCCGCCAGACGAGCCAGGCTTCCGGCTCGAGCGGCAGGAACACGTGGACCGGCGCCTGCGATACACGCTGCACCCCTATGCCGCCGACCGGCCCGCTGGCGACCGTTACCCGCCCACAATGCCGGAACGATGACGGGCAACGACGAACCACGGCAAGGATTCCAGATGCCGACGCCCGGGGGGACGGATCAGGAGAGCACGACACAGGGCCCCACCGACCCGGCGGCGCGATCTCGTCGTGCGTCGCCATCGCGGCTGCCCGCGGACGCCACAGTCGACCTCGCCGCCGAACGCCGGGCCTCCGGCATCGACGAGATCCTCGACACTCTTGATCGGGAGTTGGTCGGTCTCGCACCGGTCAAGACCCGGATCCGCGAGCTCGCCGCGCTCCTGCTGGTGGATCGGGTCCGCCAGGGTTTCCAGTTGAGCGCGTCCCGGCCGAGTCTGCACATGTCGTTCACCGGAAGCCCGGGTACCGGAAAGACGACCGTGGCCCTGCGAATGGCCGAACTCCTGCACCGGTTGGGATGCATCGACCGCGGCCATCTGGTAGCCGTCACCCGGGACGATCTGGTCGGGCAGTATGTCGGGCACACCGCTCCCAAAACGAAGGAAGTCATCAAGCGGGCGATGGGCGGGGTGCTCTTCATCGACGAGGCCTACTACCTCTATCGCGCCGAGAACGAACGTGACTACGGCCAGGAGGCGATCGAGATTCTCCTGCAGGTCATGGAAAGTCACCGCGACAGCCTGGTGGTCATTTTCGCCGGCTACAAGGACCGCATGGAGTCCTTCTTCAGCTCCAATCCAGGGCTGAGCTCGCGGATCGCCCACCACCTCGACTTCTCCGACTACGATCTCGACGAGTTGATGGCGATCGCCGCGTTGATGCTCGAGCGTGAGCACTACCGCTTTTCTGAGCCGGCCGAGCGTACGTTCCGCGACTATCTCCAGCGCCGGATGCGCCAACCCCGGTTCGCCAACGCCCGCAGCGTCCGCAACGCGCTCGAGCGGGCCCGCCTCCGCCAGGCGAACCGCCTACTCGCGGCGACGGGACGCACGTGGAGTCGGGACGACCTGATGCGTTTCGAACCCGAGGACTTCCTCGCCAGCCGGGTGTTCGCCGACGAGTCCACCTGACGGCGGGTCACGCCTGGGCCAGGCCCAGCGACCTGATCAGGTCAAGCATCTCGGCGCGGTGCAGCGCGGCCGGGTTGCGTGCGACGGGATGGATGTGGCCGTCGATTTCCAGGGCTACCAGGCCGTGCATCCGGCCCCAGACGCGCAGCGCGAGCGCCGCCGCGGCGGGTGGTACGTCCGGGAGGTCTGCCTGGATCTTCGCGACGTAGTCCGGGTGAAGGTCGGACCAGGAGGTGTCCTCGGGCTGGAGCTGCCGGGCCTGGGGCCAAGCGGCAGTGACCAGGCGGGTCAGCTCGCGGCATACGCGGCGTGCCGTCTGGTCCACCGGCCCGTCCTCGGGGGGCTGGTAGCCGGGGATGGGGTGGCCGTAGAAGAGCCGGAAGCTCTCCGGGTGAGCCAGCGCCCATTCCCTCAGGGCCTGGCCCCACGCCAGCAGCCTGCCGCCGGGGTCGGTGTCGGACACGGCGTTGCTGGCGGTTTGCAGGGACTCCGCGAGCGAGGCGGCGATTCCGGTGATCAGTGCCGTGATCAGGTCGTCTCGGGTGGGGAAGTAGCTGTAGATCGCGCGTGCGGTCATCCCCATCTCGCGGGCGATGCCGCGCAGCGAGATCGCTCCGGGCCCGCCGTCGGCCATCTGCCGCAGCGCGATGGACTTGATCTCCCGGCTCGTCTCCGCCCGCAGCCGCTCCCGGCGGCTCAGCACGACCGCGACGCGCTCGCCCTCGTCCTCGCTCACCTTGAGCAGGTTACAGGGTTTCGGTTAGTCTCCGGAGGAACATAAGTACACGCCGTGTCCAATGGAAACGGAGTTCCCCATGGCCGCTTACGTCATCGTCAACGCCGATGTGCTCGACGAGGAGGCCGGGTGGGCCTACGCCCCCGTGGCCCAGAAGTCCATCCTCAGCCACGGCGGCCGTTATCTGGTCGCGGGCGCCACGCCCGAGCCCGTCGAGGGCACCTGGGACTCCTCCCGGTTCCTGGTCATCGAGTTCCCCGACATGGACCGGATCCGGGAGTGGTACGACTCCCCGGAGTACCGGCAGGCCCGGGAGATACGGGAGGGCAAGCTCCGGGTAGGGCTCTTGTTCGTCGAGGGCGCGCCGCCCGAGGGCTTCTCCCTCCCGGCGTAGCCGGTGAGGTCCCGTTGGGTCCGGGGCACCCTTGTATGGCTCTATTGGTCAGGGGTGCCCCCGACCCAACGGGCTGGTCCCGCTGGTCCCACTGGTCCCGCTCTGGCCCGGATGGTCCGCTCCTCACCCGGCGGCGGACAGCAGCTGATGGAGCAGCAGAAGCTGGGTGATGGCGAGTGACTCGCTGCGCTCGCCGTTGCCGATGTCGCCCAGCGACTCCGGTGGATCGCCGCCGTCCACACCCAGCCGCGACCAGATCGCTTTCAGCACGACCTGGCTCTCCTCCCGCGGTGCGTACCCATGGATGTGGAGCGTGTCGACGGGTCGCCCGTCCTCGTCCCTGCTCAGCTTGAGGTGGATCGCGCGCTGGCCGTTCAGGGCGACGATCCTGCGCAGGTCGGGGTGCCGCAGTGTCGGGCGTAGCAGCAGTTCGGCCGACAGAGGCGTACCCGGTGCGTCATGGCGACCGGGGACAGGCGCGAACCGCGCGACGAGATCGGCGAACGCCCGCTGCGGCCGGATGAACGCCGCCGACTCCGGCTCGCGGTGCTCGAGCTCGGCCAGCACCTGGTCGACTCTGTAGCCACGCTTCTGCGTGTCGCGGCCGACCTTCCACCGCCGGCGGATGTCCTCCGGAGGGTCGAGATAGACCATGAAGTCGAAACACGCCCGGGTCAGGCGGGAATGCAACGGCAGCAGGCCCTCGACAATGACGAACTCCCGCGGCTCGACGAGTTCAGGGCGGATGAGTTGACCTGTGTCATGGTCGTACACGGGTTTGAGAATGGGCTGGCCGGTCGCGAGCAGTTGCAGGTGCTGCTCCATGATTTCGACGTAGTTGCAGTCCGGATGCAAGGCGGTGAACGGCAGGCCCTTGCGTTCCTGACGGTCATAACGGTGATAGTCGTCAACACAGACGGTGGTGACCCGCGCCGGACCCAATGGCTCGGCCAGCCCTCTGCTGAGTGTGGTTTTGCCGGCCGCGCTGTCACCGGCGATCGCGATCATGACCGGCCGGTGAGCCCGCTCCTTTCGGCGAACCCGTTCCATCCGGATCAGCTTGTGCGGCATGTCGTCCCCTCCTCCTTGCGGAAACGGACGCCGTCCAACGGACACCCGCCGGAATCTCGCGCTGAGAAATCCGGTGATGGCATCGCGGCCATTGGTCGGTTTCGAGACAAAAGACCCAGCCAGTGGCCACGGGTTTCCTCATGACGGTAGATCGGCCCGCGAGCCGCGAAATCCCCCCGCGAGGGGATGCGGGTGGGGAGCCTTTCCGGGCGGATATCGGGCGTTCGTCCGGATCCATTGATCGGTATAAGCCGTCCTCCAGGGGCGTCCGCTCATAGGCTCGTCCCATGAAGAGCCAGCCGTTGCGGCTCGTTCTCGTCGATGACCATGAAATGGTGATCGAAGGGCTCAAAGCGCTCCTGGCGCGGTTTCACGGGCGAGTGCGCGTTGTCGCGGAATCCGTGAACGCGAACGACGCCGAGGCCCTTGTCGCCGCGCTCGACCCGGACGTCGTGGTGTCGGACGTACGCCTGCGCGGTTCGGTCAGCGGCCTTGACCTGTGTCGCCTTCTGGTGGAGGCGAATCCCGCGCGTCGGGTCGTGCTGCTGAGCGCGTACGACGACGAGCAGTACCTTTTCCAGGCCTTGCGTGCCGGTGCCGCCGGCTATCTCCTGAAATCGATCGAACGCGACGAACTCGTCCGCCAACTCGAACGCGCCGCCCGCGGCGAAACCGTCGTCGATCCGTCCATGGCGGCCCGGGCGGTTTCCTCCGCCGCGCGCCTGCAGGCAGGGGAGTTCTGGCCCGGAGCGCATCTGAGCCTCACCCAGCGGGAGAGTGAGGTGCTCGGCCTGCTCGTCGCCGGCCTCTCGAATCGCGCGATCGCTGGCAAGCTGGTGCTGGGAGAGGAGACGGTCAAGAGTCACGTGCGTTCGATCTTCCGCAAACTCGACGTGAACGACCGGGCCGGTGCGGTCGCGGTTGCCCTGCGGGAGGGGATATTCCAATGACCTCGAGGGCGACCGGGCATGGCCTTGGCCTCGCGGCCGCCGTATCCGAGAATGCCCTGCTCCTCGGCATTATCGAGGCGATATCGGCGGCCCCCGAACTCGAACTCCTGGCCGCCCGGGTGGCACCGCTCATCGCCGCGGCGACCGCCACCGACGTGTGTTTCGTCCACGTGCTTGACGATTCTGACCGGTCACTCACGCTGGTGGGAGCGACGCCGCCGTTCGACCGGGAGGTGGGGCGGATCCAGCTGAGGCTCGGCGAAGGTGTCACGGGATGGGCGGCAAGCCATCGAGAGCCCGTGATCATCGTCGAAGGTAAGAAAGGCGATCCGCGCTACAAGTATTTCCCAGAATTGCGCGGAGAGGACTACACCTCGATGGCGGCAGTGCCGATGGCGACTTCGCCCGGCGGTCTGGTCGGCGTTCTTAACGTTCACACCCGTGCCCGACGCGAGTTCACCGACCAGGACATCCGGCTTCTCACCTCGATCGGCAGCCTCATCGCCGGCGGCATCCACCAGGCTCGCCTGCACCGCCAGTTGGCCGCCCGCGAACGCGCGCACGAACGCTTCACCGAGCAGGCCATCGCCGTACAAGAAGCGGAACGCCGCCGGCTCGCGGCCGACATCCACGACGGGATCACGCAGCGGCTCTACAGCTTGAGATTCCACCTCGATGCGGCGGCCGAGGCGTTGACGGAGGAGCCGGACTTCACCGCCGAGCAGTTGGTCGCGGCTCGCACGCTCGTCGATCTCACTCTCGATGAGGCGCGGGCTGCCATCAACGGATTACGTCCACCCGTCCTTGACGACCTGGGTCTCGCGGACAGCCTGGCCAGCCTCGCGCGGTCCGTCGGCGGGGTCGAAGTAATCCTCGAGGTGGAGGAATGCCGGCTGCCCGAACACGTCGAGATCGCGTTCTACCGCATTGCGCAGGAGGCGCTCCAGAACATCGTCAAACATGCCGCCGCCACCACGGTCCGTCTTAGCCTGCGCCACGACGGGTCACAGGTGTGCCTGGAGGTGAGCGACGACGGACGCGGGATCGGCGACGACCCGGCGCCGCCCGTCAACGATCAGTTCGGCGGGGGATATGGCATGCGCAGCATGGCCGAACGCGCCGAACTCGTCGGGGGTCGACTGCACTTGCGATCCCGGCCGGGTGGGGGCACGACGGTCGCCGCACGGGTCGCCGTTCCTGACAGCCAGCGGCAGTGACCGCCAGCCGTCAGCCGAAGCGTGGCTGCCGTGATCGTGAAGGATTTCGTCTCTATATGACCAAAATCCTTCACGATCCTTGAATGCTCGGGTTGCCTGTCAACACCAGGCGTCGCCGTCGTGCGCGCCCGTAACCTCCAGATGGAAGTCGCGGCTCTTTTCTCCGAAATCGCTGAGGAAGGACACCGTGAGGTATCCCGTCGTTCCATCGATCGCTTTGGTGAAGCACAGGCGCACACCAGAAATGACGAGCCCGTCCTCGGGTACCGGCGAGTCGCTGGCCGACTTCAAAGTCCAGCCGTCATCGGGTGCGACTCGGCGATAGAACGCCACCACCTCCTCGGGCGTGCCCTCCGGCCGGTAGGTGCGCCCGGCGACGGCGAATCCGTCGTCATCGTCGCAGCCGGAGTACGAATCACGAAGGGTCGCACCAGGCGGGCGGACGTTGAGAATGTCCAGCTCGTCCAGGGTGGCGGCGAATTCCTCGTCCCGGTCCGTGCATCCGTACCCAAGAAAGGGCGAGCAGCCGGCTGTGCTGAGGAGCCCCGCCAGTACGCCGAGCCCGATCGTTGCCGCAGCCGCTCGTCCGCGCAGTCCCATTGCCACGGCCGCCATTGTGCCCTGCGAAAGAGACGACGTGTCCTGCGAAAGAGACGACCGCCCGCGGTCGAGACGGCCGGAAGGCCCAGCCGGAATGAGCGTGCCCGGATCCGGCCAGGCCCCGGTGGATTTCCGCTGAACCCGACTGGTTGGGGATTCGTGGTCGATGGTGTGACGCCTGTGTCCGCGACCTTCGGATGACCTGGGGAGCTGATCGTGCCGACACCGCTGACCGCACGTTGAGGGTCAACGGCCACGACCGCACGGTTGCGGTGGCCGACGAAACTGAGCAGTTGCTGTACTTACTAAGGAACGCGCTGGGCCAGCGCGGCCCGAAGTTCGGGTGCGGCGTGGCGCAGTGCGGAGCCTGCACCGTCCTCGTCGATGGTGAGATCCGGCGGTCCTGCGTAACCCCGCGGCGCACGGTCCCGGAGCGCGCGAGCGTGGAGACCCTCGACGGGCTGGGGACCCCCGGGGCGCCGCATCCCTTGCAGCAGGCGTTCATCGATCAGCAGGCGGGCCAGTGCGCGTACTGCGTCAACGGCATGATCACGGGCGCCCTCGGCTGGTTGCGGCAGCGCAAGGCCGCCGGCGACACGAGTCTGCCAAGCGAGCAGGAGATCGCCGAGTTCCTGTCCGGCGAGGCCGCGGGGTCGAGTGCTCGACGGGCGCGCCTCGCCGGTGTTCGCGGCGGGGCCCGACAGGCTGCGCGTGGACGAGAGTCCGGCGGCGGATTCGCTGGCCTGGCTGGTCCTCACGCCCGGCGATGTCAGCATCCACAGCGGAAAGGTGGAGCTGGGTACCGGCGTACAAACCGCACTGACCACGCTTTTGTTCGGCGCAGGCCCCGGATTTCAGTCCGGGGTTAGCCGGATCCCGCCGTCAGGCGGGACGCTCCTGGTTCTCGATGTACTGCTTCAGCACCGAGAGGGGCGCCCCGCCTGCGGAGACTGAGACGGCGAAGTAGGAGGGTGTCCAGAAGTGTCCGTGCATCCGTGCTCGGTTGCAGCGACCGGTGTAGTCCGCCCGCAGTCTCCGCGCGGTCGCGCCTTTCAAGCTGCGCACGAGTTCGCTGATCGGCACCTGGGGCGGGTACCGCACGAGGAGGTGCACGTGGTCGGCTTCGCCGTTGAACTCCACCAACTCGGCACCCAGCGCAGTGCAGACCTGCCGGAGGGTGGTCTCGCAGTCGGTGAGCATGGCGGGGTCGAGCACCCGCCTGCGGTACTTCGTCACGAAGACAAGGTGGGCGTACAACAGGCTCACGCTGTGGCAGGTGGAGCGGTAGTCGGTGCGCTTCATGCGTCGGATTGTCGGTGGTCTTTGGGAGAGTGGACGCAGTGAGCATCCGGCAGCGTCTCTATCCCGACCCCGGGCAACTGGCTGGGCTGGTGGAGCACTGCCACCACGCCAGGTTCGTGTTCAACATCGGCCTGGAACAACGCTCGATGTGGCGCAGGTGGAAGCACGACCGAGGCACACACCCCGAGTACGGGGACCTGAATGCTGCACGGATCACCACGGCATCGCAGATGCGCGAGTTGGCCCAACTCCGGGGTGAACTGGGCTGGCTGCGGGCTGGGTCCTCCAGCGTGCAGCAGGCCGCGCTGCGCGACCTGGACCGGGCCTTTCAGAACTTCTACGCCGGTCGGGCGAAGTACCCGCAGTTCAAGCGCCGTTCGGAGCGTGAAGGCAGTTTCGTGGTGCGCGACCTCACCGTCCGCCGCCTGAACCGGAAGTGGGGCGTGGTCACCGTCCCCAAGGTCGGGCAGGTGCGGTTCCGCATCTCCTGGATGTGGGCCGACATCGAACGGGCTACCAGCGCGAGGGTCACCCACCGCAACGGACGCTGGCACATCGCGTTCACCACACCAGCCGCCGAGAAAATCACCGCCGAGTCGGGTGCTGTGGTCGGGATCGACCGTGGCGTGGCCAACACTTTGGCCACCAGCGAGGGACGCATGATTCAGGCCCCGTCACTCACCGACCCGGAGAAGACCCGGTTCCTGCGGTTGCAGCAGCGGCTGGCACGGCAGCAGAAGGGCTCCAAGCGCCGGGCGCAGACACTGGACCGTCTCGCCACCTTGCGGCGCCGGTTGGGCGACCGGCGCACCGATTGGGTGGAGCAGACCACCACCGGACTCGCCCGCACCTACGACCTCATCGCCGTGGAAGACCTCCGAGTGCAGAACATGGTCAAGCGCCCGGCACCCAAGCCCGACCCCGTGCATCCGGGTGTGTTCCTCCCGAACGGGGCACGGGCGAAAGCTGCGCTGAACCGAGCGATCCTCGCCAGCGTGTGGGGCCGGTTCCTCACCCGCATTGAGCACAAGATGCCCGAAGGCACAGTCCTCCGGGTTGATCCGAAGAACACCAGTCGTACGTGCGCCGCCTGCGGGCACACGGCAGCGTCCAACCGCGAGAGCCAAGCGGTGTTCGCCTGCCAAGCCTGCGGACATCAGGCACACGCCGACACCAACGCAGCGGTCGTCATCCTCGACCGCGCGCTAGGCACTACGGCCCCGGGACACGGGGTGTCAGGGCGCAGAAGTCCGGCCTTCGCTGGCAGCGCCAACCAACCGGCTGCGTAGCAGCCGAGAATCCCCGGACTTCAGTCCGGGGAGGATGTCAAACAGATCGTCCTCGAGGAACTCCACCTCACCAACGGTCGGGTGCGCTACGTGCAGGGTGACACCCGGACGACCCCGGACCAGGGGACGACCGCTGGCAGCAAGACGATCCAGAACGGCGGGCCCGAGCTACGCCGAGCGGCGGCGACCGCGTTCCAGGCACTGCTCGACCTCGCCGCGGCGTACTTCCGCGTCGGCAAGGATGAGTTGACAGCGAACGACGGCGTCATCTCGGTCAAGGGAACCCAGCGGAAGGTCAGGTATGAGCGGTTGCTGGCCCAGACCGATGCCGTGCTGGTCGCGGATCCGGACGTGCCGTTGACCGCTCCAGGCGACTACCGCGTGGTCGGGCGGTCAGTCGCCCGCGTCGAGCTACCCGAGAAGGTCACCGCCCGCTTCACCTTCGTCCACGATGTCAAGGTTCCTGGCATGCTGCACGCCCGGGTCATCCGCCCCGCCGGCCGGAATGCGCGGTTCGGCTCGATCGAGCCCGACTCGCTGGAGCGCGTGAAGGCGATTCCGGGCTTTGTCACTGTCGTACGCCGGGACAAATTCGTCGGTGTGGTCGCCGAGACCGAGTGGGCGGCCATCCAGGCGGCGAACCCCACGGCCGGCGTCCGGGTCACCTGGCAGGACGGGCAGCCGCTCGTCCCGCAGGGGACGTTTCCCGAAGCGTTGCGCGATCCCAACCACCATTACCGAACGGTCGAAGAGGTCAGGGTCGGCGACGTCGACCAGGCGTTCAACGACGCCGGCGTCCAGGTGCGGGCGAGCTACGACACGCCGTTCCACATGCACGCGTCGATGAGTCCGTCGTGCGCGGTCGCCGACGTACGCCGGGCTCCGGATGCCAAGACCGGTGTCCAGGTGACCGTCTGGTCGGGTACGCAGTCGGTCTTCGCGCTCCGCCGGACGCTGGCCAATCTCCTGACCCTGCCAGAGGAGTCGGTGCACGTGAGGTACGCGGAGGCCTCGGGCTGCTACGGCCACAACGGCGCCGACGACGTGGCGGCGGACGCGGCGCTGCTGTCGCAGGCGGTCAGCGCGCCGGTCCGGGTGCAGTGGGCTCGCCAGGACGAGCACGGCTGGGAGCCGCTCGGCCCTGCGATGGCGCACGACCTGCGCGGCGGCATCACCGGCGGCCAGGTGGTCGCCTGGGAGCACGTCGTGTGTACGCCGACTCACGGCAGCCGGCCCAACGGCAGCCCGGGAACGGTGCTCGCCGGCATCCTCACCGGCTCGCTCCCCGCGAACCTTCCGACCGCGGCGGGCAACAGCGGCGGCCGGAACGCGCCGGTCACCTACGCGTTCCCCAACAATCGGCTCATCGCCCATCTCGTCCGCAGCTTCGAGACGACCGGCCCGACCTCGAACGTTCCGGCCGCCCCGCTGCGTTACCGCTTCCTGCGTTCGACCGCTCTCCGGTCGCTGGGTGGGTTCTCCAATACCTTCGCCAACGAGTCGTTCCTCGACGAACTCGCCGCGGCGGGTGGGGTCGACCCGCTCGAGCTGCGGTTGCGTTCGCTCGACGACCCGCGGGCGCGCGCCGTGGTCGAGGCGTTGCGCGACGCGTGGGCTTCGCGACCGCGGGGTGGGGACGGCCGAGGTGCCGGTCTCGCGTTCGCCCGCTACGAAACGGAGTTCACCTACGTCGCGACGTACGTCGAGGTCGCGGTGGACGCGGCCACCGGCGCGATTCGCGTGCCCCGGGTCGTCGTCGCCCATGACTGTGGGCTGGTCGTCAACCCCGACGGTCTGCGTCACCAGATCGAGGGCAACGTGATCCAGGGGATCAGCCGGACGCTGAAGGAGGAGGTCCGGCTGGATTCCCGGGGAGTGACGAGCGTGCTGTGGCAGCAGAACCAGTCCAATCCCACGCCGCAGTACTCCGTGCTGAGGTTCAGCGAGGTACCCGCCATCGAGATCACCCTCCTCAACCGCCCGGATGAGCCCGCGTGGGGTGCCGGCGAGCCGACCATCGGACCCATCCCCGCCGCGATCGGCAACGCCGTCTTCGCCGCGACCGGCGTTCGGGTCCGGCAATTACCGATGACACCGGAACGCGTCCTCGCCGCGCTGCGCGATGGCCCGACATAAGGAGAGGTCTCAGTGATGAATGGGGCCGGCGGTCACTGAAAGTGGCCGGCCGGTCCCGCCCCAGCGCATCTGGGTGAGTTCGGCCGCGATGGATATCGCGGTTTCTTCGGGAGTACGCGCGCCGATATCGAGACCGATGGGGGAGTGTAACCGCTGCAATTCCTCCTCGGTCACGCCGATTTCCCGCAGCCGGCGGATCCGGTCGTCATGGGTGCGCCGGCTGCCCAGAGCGCCGACATAACCGGCCGGGGTGCGCAGGGCGGCGGTGAGGAGTGGAATATCGAACTTCGGGTCATGAGTGAGCACGCAGATCGCCGTACGTGAATCAACAACGGTCTCCGCCAGATATCGGTGCGGCCAGTTAACGATGACCTCGTCCGCGTCCGGAAATCGCTGGCGGGTCGCGAAAATCCCGCGGGCGTCGCAGACCGTCACGTGGTAGCCGAGGAATTTGCCGACCCGGGAAACGGCGGCGGCGAAATCGATGGCGCCGAAGACGAGCATCCGCGGCGGTGGCGCGAATGACCGCACGAACACGGCGACCTCGTCCCGGCGGCGTTCGCCTTGCTGGCCGTACGTACATTGGCCTGTCACGCCCTGCGCCAGCAGGCCGCGGGCGTCGGAGTCGACAGCGCGATCGAGGCCGGAGGACCCAAGTGAGCCAAGGGCCCGATCCGGCCAGATGACGCGTTGCGCGCCGGCCGAATCGGCGCCGACGATCGCGGGGGCGACGGCAATAGCGGTGGCCAGCGCGACCGGATGGTGAGCCCGGACTGACGCCACCACCTCCGTGAATGCGGGAAACGACTGTCGACTCATCGGTTGGACGAAGACCTGAATTTCGCCACCACAGGTGAGTCCCGTGGCAAAGGCGTCGTTGTCACTGATGCCGTACGTGTCGAGCATCGGCTGCCCGGTCTTTATCGCCTGCTGGGCGGATTCATATATCGCACCCTCGACACAACCGCCGGAAACACTTCCGACCACCTCGCCGTCACCAGAAACAGCCATCGTGGCTCCGGGTTGGCGGGGAGCGCTGCCGGACGTTTTCACCACCGTCGCGAGCGCGAAGGTGTCACCGGTCAAATACCAGGACACAACCTGGTCCAGGACGTCGCGCATCGGCATCACCTTTACACAGAGATGCCGCTCAATATATCGAGGAATTCGCTGTATGGGTTAAGAGTCACGAGCCGCCCCCGGTCAGCCCTGGTGCCGATAGGCGGGTGGTGCTCCCCGGGGGCGGGGTCGGCCGGGCAGCGCGGGGCAGGTGGCTGGACAGCGACTGCACAGGTGTGTAGCATCCTTCACAGTCGAGTAGTTAGCTGTACGTAGGGATAGGAAGGTCGAAGGTGTCGACGTCGAGACCGGACCCCGAGGACCTCACCGCCCGCGCCCGGATCAGGGACGCGGCGATGTACCACTTCGGCGAGCACGGCTTCGAACGCGCGACGATCCGGGGAATCGCCACGACGGCTGGTGTCTCGTCAGGGCTCGTACGCCACCATTTCGGTTCCAAGCAGGCGCTGCGCGAGGCGTGTGACGACTACCTGCTGAAGGTGATCCGGCAGTTCAACGACCAGGCCTGGGCGGATCCCACGTTCAGCGACACGCGCTACGTGTATGCCGCCCGGGCGACGATGGCGAAGTACCAGCGCTACCTCGCGCGAGCCCTGATCGAAGGCTCGGCAACCGAGTTGTTCGACGAGATGGTCCGTATGTCGGAGCAGTGGCTTGCCGTTCTCGACAAGGACCGCCCCGACCCCTCCGACGTCGACCGCAGGGCCCGGGCGACCGTCGGCACCGCGATGGCCTTGAGTGTCGGGCTCCTCTACGACCACGTGGGCCGGAGCCTGGGCGTCGACCTGTCCAGCCCGGAGGGAGACCGGTTGCTCTCCCGGATCCTGCTGGACCTTTATTCGCATCCCCTCATGAGCCTGGAAGACGCGGCCAGGGCTCGGGCCGCGCTCGACCGGGCCCAATGATCCACCGAATCACGCACAGCGCGGAGCAGGGCTTCGCACACGGGAGGAAGAGCACGATGACTAACGCCATCTCGGCGAACGGGTTGGTGAAGAAGTTCGGGTCGACCACGGCATTGGACGGCCTCGATCTGGTCGTACGCACCGGTGAGGTGCACGGCTTCCTCGGACCGAACGGCGCGGGCAAGAGCACCACGATCAGGGTGCTGCTCGGCCTCCTGCGCGCGGACGGCGGGTCGGTGAGCCTGCTCGGCGGGGATCCCTGGGAGGACGCGACCGCCCTCCACCGCCAGCTGGCGTACGTGCCTGGTGACGTCACGCTGTGGCCGAACCTCTCGGGTGGAGAGGTGATCGACCTGCTCGGCCGGCTGCGTGGCGGGCTGAACAAACGGCGTCGCGCCGACCTGCTGGAGAGGTTCGACCTGGACCCGCGCAAGAAGGGACGCTCGTACTCCAAGGGCAACCGCCAGAAGGTCGCGCTCGTCGCCGCGCTCGCCTCAGACGTCGAGCTTCTACTCCTCGACGAGCCCACCTCGGGCCTGGACCCGCTGATGGAGGAGGTGTTCCGTGAGGCGATCCACGAGGAGCAGCGCCGCGGCGACCGTACCGTCCTGCTGTCCAGCCACATCCTCTCCGAGGTCGAGGCGCTCTGCGACCGGCTGACCATCATCCGCGACGGCAAGGCGGTCGAGACGGGCACCCTGGCCGACCTGCGCCACCTGACCCGTACCTCGATCGAGGCGGAGCTGTCCAGGGCGCCCGACGGCCTGGCCGACCTGCCCGGCGTTCACAATCTGCGGGCTGAGAACGGCCGGGTCCGCTTCGACGTCGACACGGCCGCGCTCGACCCGGCCTTGCGCCACCTCACCGCGGCGGGCGTACGCAGTCTCGTCAGCCAGCCGCCGACCCTGGAGGAGCTGTTCCTGCGCCACTACGACCGGGCCGCGGCAGCCAGCGGCGCGGAGGTGGCGCGATGAACGGCCTCACCGGCACCGGCAAACTGATCCGGCTGATCCTGCGGCGCGATCGCGTGCTCATGCCGCTGTGGGTCCTCTTCATCGGCCTCGTCCCGATCTCGTACGTCGCGTCCATCAACGAGCTCTTCCCGACGGCCGCGGCGCGGCAGCAGTACGCCGACGCCAGCGCGCACAACGCGGGCTTCGTCGCGCTCTACGGCCGGCTGTTCGGCTCGAGCCTTGCCGAGTTGGTCGCCTGGCGAGCGGGCTTCATCCCGATCGTGATCGGCCTGCTCAGCATCCTCACGGTCATCCGGCACACCCGCACCGAAGAGGAGGCCGGTCGCCGCGAGCTCCTCGGCGCGACCGTGGTCGGCCGGCACGCCCCGCTCGGCGCGGCCCTGATCGCGACCTTCGGCGCCAACCTGGTCCTCGGCGGCCTGCTCGCCGTGGGCATGATCGGCCAGGGCCTCCCAACCGCCGGATCCCTGACGTTCGGCCTGGAGTTCACCGCGATCGGCTGGATGTTCGCCGCGATCGGCGCCGTGGCCGCCCAGCTGACCAGTGGGGCCGGGAGTGCGCGCGGGACCGCGATCACCGCCCTCGGCGCGACGTACGTGTTCCGGATCGTCGGTGACATCAGCGGCATGTCCAACGGTCCGCTCGCCTGGATGACGTGGCTGTCGCCGATCGGCTGGGTGCAGCGGATGCGTCCCTACCGCGACGACGTGATCTGGCCCGTCGCGCTCGCCGCCGGCCTCACCATCGTGCTCGTCGTGGCGGCCGTCGCCCTGTCGGGACGGCGCGATGTCGGTGCCGGCCTGCTGCCGCCCCGGCTCGGTCCCGCCTCGGCATCGCCTCGCCTGCGTACGCCGCTTGCGTTGTCCTGGCGGCTGCACCGCGGCCTGCTGGCGGGCTGGGTCGCGGGGTTCGCAGCGCTCGGTGTCGTACTCGGCTACCTCGCCGCCGACATCGGGGACCTGGTGCACGACGCACCCGAGATGGAGGACGTCTTCGCCCGGCTCGGCGGCGCGTCCGGACTTATCGACAGTTATCTCGCCGGCCTGATGGGCTTCTTCGGCCTCATCGCCGGGGCGTACGCCATCCAGGCCACGCTCAAGATGCGGGACGAGGAAACCAGCGGGCGCGCCGAGCCGGTGCTTGGTACGGCGGTCGGCCGGTTGCGGTGGGTCGCCAGCCACTTCGTCTTCTCGTTGCTGGGCCCGGCCGCGACCCTCGCCGCAGCCGGCCTGGCGATGGGGCTGACGCACGGACTGAACACCGGGAACGTCGGCCGCGAGGTGCCCAGAGTGCTGGCCGGTGCGCTGGTGCAGCTACCCGCGGTGTGGGTCCTGGCTGGTACGGCCATCCTGATCTTCGGCCTGCTGCCGCGGTTCGCGGCGGCCAGCTGGGGTGCGCTGGTGATCTGCCTGGTGTTCGGGCTGGTGGGCAGCGCGCTGGGTCTCGACCAGTGGGTGCTCGACATCTCACCGTTCACCCATCTTCCTCACCTCCCTGGGGGCGAGGTCGCCGCGACTCCGGTGCTGTGGCTGTTGGTCGTCGCCGTGGGGCTGGCCGGGGTCGGCCTCGCCGCCCTGCGCCGTCGCGACATACCCACCGCCTGACCCGGCTGTTCCTCTGATCCGAGTGGGAGAACCCACATGGACGCGATCCCAGTTACCTTCACAGACATCCAGGTGACCGCGCTGATCGAGTTGTACGCCCGTTGGCTGGATGCCAAGGACCCGCACCCCATCCTCGGTGACCCGTGGGCAGACCGGATCGTCCGTTCCCTGGACTTCGACTTCTCCGAGTTCAAGAAGGGCTTCGCCCTCTCGCGCTATCCCGTCGGAGAACGCTCGCGGACCTTCGACCGGTGGGTGGCGGAGTACCTCTCAGAGAATCCGGATGCGATCGTCCTGGACCTCGGATGCGGATTGGACAGTCGGGTGATCCGGGTCGATCCGGCGCCCGGTCACCTGTGGTACGACGTTGACCTCCAGGGAGTCATCGAAATCGCCGACCGCCTCTATCCCGAACGCGCCGAGCATTGCCGAATAGCCGCGTCCGCCGTCGATCCTGACTGGCTCGCGCGGATCCCTGGCGACCGGCCAGTGGTGGTCGTGGCCGACGGGTTGTTGATGTTCCTCGCCGAGGATGAGGTACGGCGGGTGTTCCAGCAGATCATCGATCACTTCCCGCGTGGGCAGTTCGTCTTCAACGCGTACGCGCCGCTGATCAAGGAGCGAGGAGAAAAGCGTCCCGAACCAGTCTTCGAAAAGTACGGCGTCCAGCTGAAATGGACCATCGAGAACGCACGCGGCGTCGAGAAGTTGGATGATCGGCTGCATTACGTCGACGAACACCGCATGGGAGAGGGCGGCCTGCTCGCACACGCCTCGTTGTACTACCGCCTTCTGGTGGCGGTGATCAACGTGGTCCCGGCCTGGCGGAACAGCGGCTGGATTCTGCGGTATCGGTTCTGAACCCTTCGGCCATTTCCGGACCCGCGCACCGGATGATCACCTTGGCTCCCCGTCGGGAAATCCCCGCCCCTTATGCGTCGGCCTGTGTGGCCCGGCGGATCGTGCGGCCTGTGCGGCTCGGCGGATAAGGGTAGCGGGGGCTCGCCATGTCTGGTAGCTCCCGAAGCCGCTCTTTCGAGAGCGGTTTGTTTTTCGCGCTTCAGTGGATCGAAACGAACCGGATCATATTCCGGGGCGGGACCCTGACGATTGCCGCCAGTCCGTTGTTCCCGCGCGTTCTCACAAGGAGCTCTGCCTCCGATGGTCCAAATCGAATCCCCGCATACCCAAGATTCAGAACTCGAGATCGAGCGTGACTATCTCGCGCGAGCACGCGCGGCCCTCGCTCTCATGCACAAGGATGTCGTGTCCCGCGATACGCCGCGGATCGGCGGCGAGGACAACGACGAGCGTTTCACCAATGAGTCCTACCTCCGGGCGCGCTGGCTTCGGGCGCAGGCGCTCGTGGATCTGCCGGACGTGCCGTTGTTCTTCGGGCGGCTCGACTACGAATCCGGCACCGTGGAGGAGACTGACCAGATCTATATCGGCCGCCGCCACGTGCACGACGATCTAGGTACGCCGCTGGTCATCGACTGGCGAGCACCCGTCTCCGTACCCTTCTACCGCGCCACACCCACCGACCGGCAGCGCGTTCGCCGGCGCCGCCGCTACGGCTACTCCGACTCGGCCGAATTGACGGCGTTCGACGACGAACTCCTCGACCGCGCCGCAGCCGATGGGGCCGGCGGTACCGGCGGGGCCCGCGAGCCCGACACCGTGGACGAGACCGCGGACGACGCCGCTGACGCGTTCCTGCGCGCCGAGATCGAACGCCCGCGCACCGGGCCGATGCGCGACATCGTCGCCACCATCCAGCCCGAGCAGGATGATCTGGTGCGCGCGCCCCTGCAGCCGTCGCTGTGTGTGCAGGGTGCGCCGGGTACGGGCAAGACCGCCGTGGGCCTGCACCGCATCGCGTACCTGCTCTACACCGAACGCGAACGCCTGAGCCGCGGCGGTGTGGTCATCGTCGGGCCGAACCGCTCCTTCCTGTCGTACATCCGCAAGGTGCTGCCCGCGCTCGGCGAGGTCGATGTCAGGCAGGCCACGGTGGATGAACTGCTCGGTCAGGCCCAGCTCGCCAACGCGGAGACCTTCGACGCGGCCCGGGTCAAGGGCGATGCCCGGATGGTGCGGGTGCTGCGCCGCGCGCTGTGGTCGCACGTGGGTACGCCGACCGAGGGAATCCTGTATGCCAAGGGATCCCGGCGGTATCGCGTACCCGACTACGAGGTGCAGGAGATCGTGTCGGCGGTACGCGGTTCCACCAGCTACGGCCCGGGCAGGAATGCGGTCGCGCAGCGGGTGGCGCATGCCGTGCTGCTTCGGATGGAGCGGCGTGGTGAATCGCCCGACGACCGGGTGCAGAACGCCGTGGCCAGATCCAAGCCGGTCAAGCAACTGATCGACGAGGTGTGGCCCAGGCTCGTTCCCGAGCAGGTGTTGTTCAGGCTGCTGTCGGACGCGGAGTTCCTGGCGGCGTCGGCCGGCGACGACCTCACGCCGGAGGAGCAGGCTGATCTGCTCTGGCCCAAACCCGCGCGTTCGTGGAAGTCGGCTCGATGGTCGACGGCAGATGTCGTACTCCTGGACGAGCTTTCCGAACTCATCGAACGCCGTGCCGGCTCGCTCGGTCACCTCGTGGTGGACGAGGCGCAGGATCTTTCGGCGATGCAGCTTCGCGCGCTCGGCCGGCGCTGTCGTACCGGATCCGCCACTGTCCTTGGCGATCTCGCGCAGGCCACGACGCCGTGGGCGACCGGCTCCTGGGGGCAGGTGCTCGATCATCTCGGCATGCAGGATGCGATGCTGGCCGAGCTTGACCGGGGATTCCGGGTGCCGGCACAGATCATCGACTTCGCCGGGCGGTTGCTGCCGGCCATCGCGCCCACTCTCGGTGCACCACGAGGGGTACGCGAGATCCCGGACGCGCTGCGGATCACCGAGACCGCAGAGCAAGGTCTCCTTGACACGTTGGTATCCGCCTGCCGCAAGGCGCTTGAGGGCGAGGGGTCGGTTGCGGTGATCGCCGCTGATGACGAGATCGCCGCCCTTCGCGACGCTCTGCTCGCCCGCGGGCTGGACGCCGCGCTTCTCGGAGCGGGCGAGGGCGAGGAGGAGGACGAGGACGCCTTGGACGCTTTGGAGGCCGGGCGGCTGGTGTGTGTTCCGGCGATGCTGGCCAAGGGGCTGGAGTTCGACGCGGTCGTGGTGGCCGAGCCGGCCCGGATCGTCGAGGCGGAGCCGAGGGGGCTTCACCGGTTGTACGTCGTACTCACGCGTGCGGTCACGAGCCTGCATATCGTCCACGCGAAACCCCTGCCCGCCGCGCTCACGGGCCGCCCCTGATCCCTGCGCCCACCCGCCCCTTCTTGTGATCATGATCGTGATCATGAAGGTTTTCGGGACGCATAGCCCTTTCTGGCTTCATGATCAATGGGCCATGCTGACTCGGACACGCAGACAGGCTCGAAACCCCTTCTCTGTAAGGGTTCTCGAGCCTGCCGGTTTGTTTGTTTGTCCCGCGTCGTCCCGCGCTGGTTAGAAGGGCGGCGGGTCGGGGTCGGCGGGTTCTACGGGGTCGGTGAGGCGTGGTGGGGTGACCGTGTATTGCCGGCTGTGGGGGTCGGTGTAGGTGAGGTGGCCTGGGCTGGTCTGCTCGGCCTTCCAGTCGCCTTCGGTTTTGACGCGGTGGTGGCGTCGGCATAGTGGTGCCACGTTGTTGACGGAGGTCTCACCACCCTCGGAGTACGGCTTCGTGTGGTCGAGGTCGCAGCTGATGGCGGGTCGTCTACATAGCATCCAGGTGCAGCGTTGGTTCAGCGACTGAACCAGCGCCGCCGGGAGACCGCGTAGGAAACGTTTCGCCATCGGATGCAGACTCAACAACTGGCCTGTCACCGGGTGGGTGACCCCGACCGCGAACATCGCGTCAGGGTTGTCGAGGTGGTTGGCGAGTAGCCGTCTCGCCACTTCGGTGAAGATCGGACCGAACCCGCCAAGCTCTGCTGGCCGCTTCGCCCACTCCATCAGCGTCGGGAACGGCACATTCAGCTGTAGTTTCGCCTTGATCCCCGCTCTCCACGGGCGGAACGCGAGCGGGATCTCCTGCTCGGGGATCGGATCCCCATCAGCGCCGCTCTCACCAGCAGCTTTGCCGGCCTGTCGTTGCGGGGCTTGCGGCGGGGCTGGTCGAGGGGGTGGGTGTAGGTGGCGGGCTTGCAGTCCTCACACGGGCAACCCTCGAGGTGCAGGTCGTGGCCGCACCCGGTGTGCCGGCACCCGCCCTGCTCGGTGGCAGAGTCATCCTGCGCGTCCTCGGCTTGGGCAGGGTTGTTGACCTGGTCCTGCTCATCGAGCAGGTCCTCAAAGGACCCTCGACAAGGGCCGGATCCTCGCCGTTCTCCCCGTCGCCGTTCTCGCAGTCGCAGTCCTCGCTGGCACTCTCAGCATCGGCGCTGGTCTGTTCATGACTGTCGGCGCCTTCGCGGGCTTCTTCCTCGCCGTCGCAGATGATCACATCGGCTTGGCCGGACAGCAGGGAGGCGGCGATATCAGCGCGCAGCTGAGGCAAGGTCCGCTCATCGCCGGAGGACTTCATGGTCCGGGCGATGGCGTCCAGGTATCCCCAGATCTGGGCGGCCACGTCGTGGGCGATCCCACGGATCCGCAGGTCGCAGACGCCGTCCAGCGACGGGTAGACGTCCACACCCCGGTCTTCCCGGGCCCGCTTGTGACGCTCTTTCGCAGCCTCCGGATTCACCTTCAAGATTTCGGCCTCGATATGCAACCGCAACAGCCCGGCCCGCAGCTTCAACACCTCAGGGAAGATCGCCTCATCCACTGCTGTGCGGTCAGCTGGGGGCAGAAGGGTGAGCCGGTCGACGATCGTCCGCACCTCAGAAAACTCCAACTCACCGCGTTCCAGCGCCTGCCGGGTGTTCGGCAGGTCGGTAAGCGCCAACGCGATCAGCATGAACTGATCACTGCGGTAGTTGGTCCACCCCAACATCGGCGACAACAGTTCAGCCGCCCGCGGCTCCGGCACAGACGAGCGTTCCGCCTCATCATCCTTGAAGCAGGGCGGGCAGTGCGCCAACACAGCAGTCACAGCAAGACTCAAAGACTCGCCCCAACAGGCGACCTTCCGCGCAGCTTGAAGCAACACGCCAAGCTCGAAACCATTACAGGCGTCCCGATCGACAGCAGCGAACGCCACCACCAACTCCGGACCGGGAAGCATGTCAGCAAACCCAGGCGGGAGCGGAGGGAT
>NZ_KB892756.1 GCF_000373925.1 Actinopolymorpha alba DSM 45243
GCCAGCTCGAACAGTGTCGTGATCGGCACGTTCAGCTGGAGTTTCGCCTTGATCGCTGCCTTCCAGGACCGGAACGCGGCCGGGATCTCCTGCTCTGGGATTGGTTCCCGGTCAGCGTCGCCACCCGGACCGCGTCCGGGTTCGCCGCCTCCCATGGCCGCGTCGCCCTCACCAGTTGCTCCGTTATTGCGGGCCTGACGTGCGGGCCGGTCCAACGGGTGGGGGTAGGTGGCGGGTTTGCAGTCCTCACACGGGCAGCCCGCAAGGTGGTGGTCGTGGTCGCACCCGCTGTGCCGGCACCCATCCGACTCGGCAGCAGATTCCTCCTGCGCACCCTCAGCTTCGCCTTGGGCGGGGCTGTCGGCGTTGTTCTGTTCCTCGAGGAGGTCGTCAAAGGATTCTTGACGAGGGCCGGCGTCGTCGCTGTTCTCCCGGTCGCCGTTCTCGCAGTCACAGTCGCAGTCCTCGCCGGCACTCCCAGCGTCGGTGCTGGTCTGTTCGCGACTGGCGGCGCCTTCGCGGGCTTCTTCCTCGCCGTCGCAAACGATGACGTCGGCCTCGCCGTTGCAGATGATGACGTCGGCTTCGCCGGAGAGGAGGGAGATGGCGATGTCGGCNCGTAGTTGGGGGAGGGTGCGTTCGTCCCCGCGTGCCTTCTCGGTGCGGGCGATGGCGTCGATCAAGGCCCAGGCTTGGGCTGCTTGATCGTGGGAGATGCCGTGCAGGCGCACGGTGGAGACGTTGTCCACATCAGGGTAGACAGCTACACCGCGGTCTTCGCGAGCCTTCTTGTGACGCTCCTTCGCCGCCTCCGGGTCCACCTTGATGATTTCGGCTTCAACATAGAGCCGTAGCAGCCCGCCGCGCAGTTTCAACACCTCGGGGAAGATCGCCTCATCCACTGCTGTGCGGTCAGCCGGGGGTAGGAGGCTGAGCCGGTCGACGATCGTCCGAACCTCAGAGAATTCGAATTCACCACGTTCCAACGCACCGCGAGTGTTCGGCAGATCGGTCAACGCCAAGGCGATGAGCATGAACTGATCACTGCGGTAGTTGGTCCACCCCAACATCGGCGACAACAGTTCAGCGGCCCGCGGCTCGGGCTGCGACGACCGTTCCGCCTCAGCGTCCTTGAAACACGGCGGGCAATGCGCCAACGCATTCACAGCACCAAGACTCAGGTACTCAGCCCAGCGAGCGAGCTTCCGCGCGGCACGAACCAGCTCACCCAACTCGTAACCATTACACGCTGACTGATCAACAGCAGCGAATGCCACCACCAACTCCGGACCGGGAAGCATCTCAGCAAACCCAGGCGGGAGCGGTGAGATCCGCACACCATCGCCGTCGCTCATACGTTCGATCTTACTCGCTCAAGATCGTCTACGCAACCGGCGATGGCCGCACATCCCTTATTTACAAGGAGGGTCGGCTAATAGTCGGCCATCATCGGTGTGCTCGATTGGGATTCGATCTGAGCGAGCTACCCTTGCTGACGCGGAGGCGAGGCCGTGGATGGCGCCGACGAAATCGGGGCGCATTAGCTAGCGCTGGTCGTCGTTGAACCTTGAGTAGATGACCAGTTCCACCGCAGGAGTGGTCACCTACTCAAGGTTCGGCGCGGGGCGAGGCCTCGCAGGGCCTGAGCTCGCAGGGCCCGAACTTGCGGGGCCCGGCGCCCCCGGAAGGGTGCCGCGCAACCAAGCAGTCAGAGAAGCGCGGCGTGGCGGAGGACCTTCGTGATCGCGGTCGCGATGTCGCGCACGTCCTCCTCAGTGCCGAGGAGCACGGGCTGCGGCAGCCATACCGTGTCGGAAGCCACGCGGTCAGCCACCGGCACCTCTGGATCGGTGTAATCGAGGTCAAGTCGCTTGATGAGCGTCGCGATCTCCTCCCGCAAGGCAGCGTTGCGGTGCAGGCCGACGTACCCGCTGGAACACGGGATCCCTTCGGCCGCGAGCGCCCGCACGAAGGCGTCCCGTCGGTCCGTCACGCCAAGCTCCGGCACCCGCATGATGAACAGGTGCCAGCCGTGCGCCGTCACCGAAGGGTCGTCCGGCGGCAGCCATACACCCTCGACCCCGCTGAGGAGTTCGCGGAGCAAGGCGGCATTGACGCGACGGCGTTCCTGCTGCTCAGGATGGCGGCTCAGCTGGCCCGACAGGATCGCCGCCTGGAACTCCGTCAGCCGTAGGTTGTAGCCCAGATGTTCGTGTTGGTACCACCCGCCACCCTTGACACGGCCGACGTTGGCGAGGGAGTACAACCGCTCGGCCAGCCGGTCGTCGTTCGTGACGACCGCACCGCCCTCACCCGCGCTCATGTTCTTGGACGTCTGGAAGCTGAACGTGCCGAGGTCCCCGAGCGCGCCGACCCGCCGGCCGCGCCACTCGGCGCCGTGGGCCTGCGCGGCGTCCTCGATAATGGCGACGCCGTGCTCACGCCCCAACGCCGCGAAGGCGTCCATGTCGCACGGCCGGCCAGCGATGTGGACGGGCATCACCGCGCGAGTACGTCCGGTGAGTGCGGCGGCCGCCGACGCGGGATCGAGGAGGTGCGTGTCGGAATTGAGGTCGGCGAAGACTGGAATCGCTCCCACAAACGTCACCGCCGCCGCGCTCGCGATGAACGTGTACGGGGGTACGACGACCTCGTCGCCGACGCCGACGCCAGCGGCTCGCAACGCCGCGGCGAGGGCGAGCGTGCCGTTGCTGACGCACACACAGTGCGCGGCCTGCTGGTAAGCGGCGAACTCAGCTTCGAAGCCGGTGACGAGTGTCCCGTGCGTGCTGCCCCATTTGCCGGAGGCGAGCACCTGAGCCAAAGCCTCGGCATCCTGGGGGCCAGCGGTCGGCCACTGCGGAAACCTGCGCGTGCGCACAACCTGCCCGCCGTGAATGGCGAGGGTGTCCTTCCCTGTCACTTCGTTCCCTTCCATTCCCTGGTCAATGGGATCCGGGCCGCCGCACCGACCGCGAGGTCATAGCGGTAACCCTGGTTGAAGTCCTTCTTGTCGATATAACCACGGATGGTGGTCGCCGCTCCGATGTCGAGGATCAACGTCGTGTCGTTGACGAGCTCGGCACCGATGATGCGGTACGCCGCGTTGCGTTCCCCATCATTGTCGACGTAGACGTAGGAACCCACCAGCGTCGAGGGTGCGGGACCCTTCTTCGCGAGCCGGAGTGTCACCGTGTTGCTGGCGCTGAGATCCCGGGGGAAGTCGGTCACGGTTCCGTTCACGGCGGTCGGGCCCTGCATTCGGGGCAGCGGCCCGACCTTGGTGGCGTCATGGCCGAAGGCGTAGGCGGGCTTGCCGTCCCGCAGAGAGTAGACGCCAAACGCACCGCGGAAGGTGAAGGCGTCGTCGTCGATGCTGAGCAGCACGTCGGTGCGCAGCGAGCTCACCACGTAGTCAGTCCGGCCGTTCGTCAAGGTCACCTTGACGGCAGCGGCCTCGTGCGGAGCGATCGCCGCGTTGACGCCGCGTACCTTCACCGCCACGACGTCACGTACGTAACGCTGACCGACGTACGGCTCGATCAGCGAGACGAACTGACTGGCCAAGCCCTCGCCCTGCCGGCGCGCGATCAGGTAGCGGAGGGACGCCGGGTTGCCCGGCTTGTTCCGTGGCGGAATCCCGTCGCAGAGTGCCACCTCGTCGACGTCGGTCAGCACGGTGAGGCGCAGGTGCAGGTCGGGGTCGGGGTTGTGGACGCCCCAGGTGTCCTTCACCTTCCAGTCCACGCTGAAGGTCGCGCCAGGATCGGAGTCCCGCTCGACGTTGGACAGCCAGTCGAAGCCGCTCGGGTTGGCCCGCGGGACCGCGTTGTCGGCTGGGGGCAGGACGCCAGGGCCGGCGTACGTACCGCCTGACTGCGGGGCCAGCGTGAGGCCGGACGTGCTGACTGGTCCCTCCGCGGCGTGGAAGGAAAGGTGGTGTTGACGGCCACCGACCACGCGGAAGAAGTCCACCGCGTAGGAGTTCTCGGCATCAACCTTCACCTGCGCGGTCACCCGGCGATAGACGCTGGTCTGCGAGTAGGCTTTTGGTGCGGCGACGTCAATGACCTGTACGTCGTCGGTGGCCGCGAAGCCGTACGGTCGCCCCACCCACTGGGCTGCCTGCTTGCGCGCGTCGACGGTGACGGTGTTGTGGGCAATGGTGTTGGCGTTCCACTCGATCCGGCGGGCGTTGTTGTCCGCGAACTCCGGATATCCGAGATCAGGCATCAGGTCGACACCGAAGCCGAAGAGCCCGATGTTAAGCGCGTCGGCATGGCCGTGCCCGGAGGTACGCCCGTAGCTCACCCACAGCTCGCGGGCCTTCGCGCCTGTGCCGGTGCGTAGGGCGCCGAAGCCGAACCCCGTCAGGTTGACGCTGGCCAGCGTCAGGGGGCCCTTGGTGGCAATGACGTCGGCGATCCGCTTCCGGGTGCCCTCGACGTCGCTGGAGTAGATACTGCCGTAGAGGCCATCGGTCTTGTTGCCGTTCAGCAGATAGGCCAGCTGCGCGGCCTCGGTGGTGCCGTACCGCTCGAAGTCCGCCGCATACACCTGCGCCGAGCCGTTCAACAACGGCTGCCCAGTGGCGCCGGTGTCACCGATCGAGGGCGTGTAGCGGTTGAGCATCGTGAGCTTGGGACGCACCTGAATCATCTGGGCGTACTTCGGGTGCTGGTACAGATCCGCGGCGGGGTATTTCGGGTATCCCGCCAGGGCGTCGGCGACCCCGCCGATCGTGCCGATCCACAAGAAGTTGTAGTGCGGCGCCGCTTCGTTGCCCATGCCATCACGGTCGACGTCCTCGACCAGCGTGGCGTACATGTTGCCGCCGGTGATCCGCAGGTCGGGGTCGCGGACCCGCTCACCGCTGGCGAAGACCCAGTCGATCCATTCCCGCGACTCGGTCGCGGAGTCCAGCACCACCGCGGCCGTGGCGAGGGTGGCCTGGTGGGAGCCGAAGTTGCCGGCGATCTGGTGGCCCTTCACCGCGGGAAAGGTCTGCCGGACGATGTTGTTCTCGATGTTCACCTTGATCGCGTCGACGGAGTCCTTGGGCGGCAGGCCGAACTCCCGCGCCTTCGCCGACAGGAAGGGAACGACGTTCGCGTCGTCGCCGGAGGCGATCGCGGGAAAGAACGCGTCATAAGAGGAGACGAGGTCCCTCGCCAGGCTGTTCTCCCAGATGCAGCCGAGGACTTTTCCCTTGCCCGAAAGGCCATCCGACTGCAGGTAGCCGTCCTCACGTCGGTAGGCCGCGGCGTCCATCGAGGGATAGACGTCGGCAATCCGGTCGAGCAGGATCAACCCGGCGTGGGCGTACTTCTCCTCACCCGTATAAACGTAGGCGTCCCGGAACCATCGAAGCGCGAAATACAACGGTGCCTTGGCGGTCGCGGTGGCGCCGTACCACAGCTGCCAGTGGATGTAATAGGCGATGAACGTCCATTTGTCGCCGTTGTCGTCGACCCAGCCGTATCCATCGTCGACGCCCCAGGTCGGTCCACGTTCGGGATAGAGCTCGTTGACCAGAAGGCTCCGGTCGGCGTGCGCCGGGTCGAAGAGGCCGTGCTCGTCCAGTCCGCTGGCGTAGTAGGCGCCGAAGTCGTTGGTCGGAAAGACGTAATCGCTGGAGGGGTCGACGAGCTTCCACGGACGGTTGAGCGGATCGGCCTCCCAGGGGTAGTTGCCGAATCGGAAGAGATCGGTGCCGGTGATCGGCGAGCCGAGGGTTTGGTTCACCGCATAGCTACGGGGGAGACGCTGGCCCGTGACCAGCCTCCACAGCCACTCATCGCCCTTGGCCAGGTAGGGCCGGGCGGCGGCAACCGCACCGTCGCGCAGTGAACGAGCCCAGTCATAGGCGTCGATGTTGCGCCGGACGGCGGCGACCTTCTCCGGCGTGTAGTACGTCGAGGCGGTCTTGGTCGGCGTGGTCGCGACCCCCGCCGCGATACCGGCAGGGACACCGGCCGGCGTACCCGGCGTCGCGGCGTACGCGGTGCGGAGCGGCAGGCCAGGCGGCGCGACGGCGCCAGCCAGGCCAGCGAGCCCGGCGGTGCCGGCGGCCGCCGTACGAAGGAAGTCCCGGCGACTCGGGCGGCCGCGCCCGGGGGGATTTGGCAGAAGGGGACCGGATCTGGTCATCGTTCCTCCGACAGCTGATCGGGCGGTGCGATGAATGGAGGTTGGCGCAGACCCGACTTTAGGTCAAGACCGTATAGACAACCAGCCGCCGGCCAGGACAGGATTGAGTGGGCATCCGTGTCAGACCGACACAACGAACGAGCCAGACCGACACACGGACCAACCAGCCAGCGTGGCGAACCCTACGAGGTGGCTAATGAGGCAAGGCGGCAAGGACGAACTCGCGCTCGACGGCGGCACGCCCGTACGCACGTCGGCGTTCCCCAGCGTCAGCAACGCCAGTGGCCGCACCCTCGGCCAGGAGGAGCTGGACGCCCTCCGTCGGGTGATCGAGTCCGGCCAGCTCAACTCCACGATCGGCCCCGAGACCCGCGTCCTGGAAGGCGAGTTCGCCGACTACTACGGCATCGGTCATGCGGTCGCGTCGAGTTCGGGTACGGCGGCCCTCCACCTCGCGGTCGCCGCCGTCGATCCCGACCCAGGCGACGAGATCATCACGACGCCCATCACTGACGCCGGCACGGTGCTGCCGATCCTGATGCAGAACGCCGTACCCGTCTTCGCCGACGTCGACCCGACGACCGGCAACCTTGACCTCGCGTCCGTCCGTGACCGCATCACGCCACGCACACGCGCGATCCTCGTCGTACATCTCTTCGGCGCGCCGGCACCGGTGGCGGCCCTCCGGCGGCTCGCCGACGCACACGGCATCGTTCTCATCGAGGACTGTGCGCAGGCCTATCTCACCCGCGTCCCTGACGGCCGGCTCGCCGGAACTGTGGGACATATCGGCTGCTTCAGCCTGCAGCAGTCCAAGCACATCACCGCCGGCGACGGCGGGCTGTGCATCACTGACGACCCGGCGCTGGCCCGCCGGATGCGGTTGTTCGCCGACAAGGGCTGGCCGCGCGACACCGACGAGCGGACGCATCTGTTCCTGTCCACCAACTACCGCCTGACCGAGCTCCAGGCCGCGGTCGCCCGGGCGCAGCTACCCAAGCTCGCCGGCGTGGTCAGCGCTCGCCGGGAGGCGGCCAAGCGGCTCACCGCCGTGCTCGAGCCACTCGCCGGACTCATGCCACCACTCGACGGCGGCGGCATGAGCTACTGGCTGTATCCGGTGATCATCGACCCGGATGCGGCCGGTGGCTCCTGCCACGACTACGCCAAGGCTCTCGCCGCAGAAGGGATTCCGGCGAACGGCGGCTACCTCACCCGACCGGTCTACCGTACGCCGGTTCTGGTCGAGCGCCGCACCTACGGCACCTCGGGATATCCGCTCTGCAGCCCGCCGGCGCGCGAGGTCCCCGACTATCGCGCCGGCCTGTGTCCGACGGCAGAGCAGCTGATCGCCGAACGCCTCATCGTTCTCCAGTGGAACGAACGCTATACGGACGACGACGTTGACGACATCGCCCACGCGATAGCGAAGGTCCATCGGGCGTTCACGGAATAGGGCCGGCCCTGACGTGGAGGTCAGGCCGGCCCGGATGTCGCTGGTAAGGCGTCGCTATTGGTCAGGGCTCTCCTCGCTCAGAGGACGAACCTTCTCCCGCGCCTCGTCTGTCGCCGTCTGGATCGCCTCGAGGACGGCCCTGGAAAGCTCGTCGGCGGGCATCGCCATCAGGCTGGGGTCGAGCGCGAGCTCGCGCAGCTCACCATCGGCGGCGACTTCCGCGTGCACCTGACCTTCGAGCGACTCCCCGACGCCGACGGTCTTCTTGAGCTCCTCGCCGTAGCTGTCGAGGATCCGGTCGAGGGTCTCCAGGACGTCAACGGATTCGCGGGCCGCCCGCAACCGCAGCTTGACGGACTCCCTCAGAGCGGTGTATTCGCCGTACTTCATCGTCCCTCCTGAAGGGTGCGCCGCAGGGACTCCACGATCTCGTCCACACTGGTCTGCGTCGCTTCCGTGCCGTTTGCCATGCCGGCGGGATCGATGAGGCCGGCGAGCGCGGACCCCGCGCCGGGCAGAGCGGTGTCGAAGATCTCCGCCAGCTTCTCGCTCGCGTCCGAGGTGGCGGCGTGGATGGCCTCGAGGACAGCGGCGGCGAGATCTTCCGATGGCATACGCATGACGCGCGGGTCGAGTTCCAGTCCCTGCACCGATCCGCCGGCCATCACCTCGACCCGGACCCGCCCGTCCGCGGCCTCGCCCACGCCGCGAAGGCTCGCGAACTGGTCGGCCGCGCTCTGGGCCGCCTCCATCTGCCGGGTCGCGGCGTTCAACAGCTCTTCGTACTCGTCCGTGCTCACGTGGGCAGTGCCCCCTTGCTCTGCTCGTGATGTGCGTGTGGTTAGTACTTCGTGGTGAGTTTGTTGAGGTCGGTGGTCGACATTCGCACCGACTGAAGATCCAGGCCGTCGTACGTCGAGGAGCCGTATTTCCATTCCTTCTTCTCGACGGTGAACGACTGCATCAGGAACGGCGCGAGTCCGGCGCTGATGATAAGGGCGCGGGAGGTCTCGCCCACCAGCCCGACCCAGCTTCCGACCGCCTTGCTGAGCGTCCCGCCGACGAGTTCGATAACGACCTTGACGGCGCCGGCGGTGGGTGGAGCGGCGGCGGCTGTGGCCTGGAGCCAGATCAGAAGTATGAGAACCGCGAGTGAATAGCCGAACCACAGCCATTGCGCGCGAAAGAGATGGTTGTGGATGTTCTTCAGGGTGCTGGCGGTCTTGGTTATCAGGAGCGAGCACTCGTGGAGTTCGTCCTTCAGTCGACGCATGTAGTTTGTGAACGCCTCAGAGCCCTCGCTGCCGTTCCAGGCCTGGGCGAACATCGGCATGATGTCCACCAGCGCGAGATTGAACTGGTTGAGGTCCTCCGCTGCCGACTCCCACCTGCTCTGTGCGTCGGTGAGTTCGCTGTCAAGCGGCGTGAACAACGCCCACAGGAGCGTGGAAATGCCGGCCGCCACCGAGATCTGCCCGGCGCCTTTCAGGGTCGCTCCCACCAGCATGCCCTTGATCGCCAGGCCCCAGGCGATCCCGAGTACGGTGAGTTGTCCGGCGCCGCGGATGTCTTCCCAGCTCAAGTTGATCTCGCTGGGCGGATCGGCGACCTGGTTCGGATCCAGGATGTTGGCCTGCTCCGCGGTCTGGTAATTCTTGGCGACGATGACGAGGCCTTCCAGGACGCCGTGGAAATTGTCGCAGGCGGCGTCAAGGTTGGTATGGAAGAAACGCCGGGCGCCGTCGTAGTCATCCTTGATAAAGAAGGCCGCGGCGAGTCCGAGAGCGATCACGGGCAACTCGGCCGACGCCAGGTTTCCGCGCGCACTGAGAAGGCGCTGATATGGTGAGTCAGGACCTTCACCAAGTTTTTTGATTGCTTTGACGAAATTCTCTGGATCGTGCACTGGCATTTCGTGGACGGCTCCCCGTTCGGTGTCAACAGAACGTCCGTAATATCGCGCATCGCCACGCTAGACGATCTTGGAGTCCGGCCACAGTCTGAGGAGTCGAAGTATGGGAACTGTTCACCGAGTCGACACCGACCTTCGCAGATCTGGCCTCCTGGCCCTCGGAATCGGTGCCGCTTTCCTTGCCGGCGGAGGCGCCCTTCTGGCGTTCACGGCCGAGTGGTTCTTCGGCGTGCTGCTCGCCATCATGGGAGTCGTCGCGGTGTCTTACGCCGTCCGCCTCATCGGCTCGCCGACCGCCGGGGCGAGCGTGACCGTGGACGATGACGCGGTGACCCTTCAACGGGGGGACGCCACGATCCGGATTCCGTGGGCGGACGTCGACCACTGGGGTGTGGCGAGCAGGCGCGCGGTGGGTGCCAACTCACGGTTTACGCGGTTGGTGGTGTGGCCCACCGACGCGCCGGCGCCGGCGACCGTCGAGGCAGCTGAAGCCTTGTGGAGCAGGCATCACGAGGGCTGGACCGTGACGACGTTCGACGCCAGCGCCGAGCTGCTCGCCGACCTCGCGGACAAGGCACCTCGACCGCGCCGCGACGCGATCGAGGTGCCTGACTGGTAGGACGGGATCTCTGCGTTCACCTTCGCCAGAACAGGTGGTGAGTCACACCGCTCGGGCTGGGCACGACCTCGAGATGGAACCGGTCGAGCAGCTCATCGGGTGACTCCCAGAGTCGTATTCCGGACCCGAGCTTCACCTGCGAGACCGCCACGTGCATGGTGTCGACGAGGTCGGCGTCGAGGAACTGCCGGATGGTGGTAACCCCGCCGCCGAGTCGGACGTCCCTACCCTGCGCCGCCTCCCGCGCCTGCTCGAGGACCGTGGCCGGGTCGCCGTCGACGAAGTGGAACGTGGTGTCGGAGAGCGTGAACGGAGGACGCGTGTGGTGGGTCATGACGAACACCGGGGTGCGGAACGGAGGCTTGTCACCCCACCAGCCGCGCCACTCGTGGTCGCGCCAGGGGCCCCGCTGCGGACCGAACTTGTTGCGGCCCATGATCTCGGCGCCGATGTTGCGGGCGAAGTCTCGCGTGAGGTAGTCGTCGAGGCCGCGGCTTCCGCCGGGATCGGTGCGCATGGGCCAGCTCGCCGTGGCGCCGGCCCAGGCGAACATGTCGCCGGGGTCGGCGCCGAACGGCTGCTCGAAGCTCTGGTGTTCGCCCGCACCGATTCCGTCACTTGAGACGTTGAAGTTCTGGACTCTGAGAAGCTGGCTCACGTAGATCCTCCTGCACTGTTGATGATGGTGAGACTCCGCGAGCCGTGCGGACTCATCGCTGCGACCAGGACCGTTCAGACGGTTTCGTACGCCGCCATCATCGCCATGTCCTCGTGCTCGAGGTTGTGGCAGTGCAGCATGTACGCGCCGCGGTAGTCGGTGAACCTGACCGCCACGTCGACGTACTCCGCCGGCCGGACGTCAACCGTGTCTTTCCACCCGGCGTCGTACACCCCTGGAGCGCCTCCGCCCCGCTTGATCACCTGGAACGGGTCGAGGTGGATATGGACAGGATGGTGCAGGTCGGAGATGAAGCGCCAGATCTCGATCTGGCCGAGCTTCGGTGCGGCGTCCATCCGCTTCGGATCGAAGTCCTTGTTGTTGATGGTCCAGTGCACGTTACTTCCCCCGATGCCGCTGGGGTCGCCCTGCGGCGCGCCGCGGCGGAAGTGCCACTCGCGGGTGCGGACGGCCTTCGCCGGGTCGAGGCGTTCGATCCGGCTCAGACGGTCTGGCACCCTGCTGTCGTCCTTGACCTTCCGGGTGACCCGGAATCTCATCACCTGGCTGGTCTGGCCGCCACCGAGCCCGTTGGTCAGCGTCACCTCCGTGCCAGGTTTGTACGCGGAGAAGTCCACCACGACATCGAACCGCTCGGCCGGGGCGATCTCGATCGCGTCGTGTTCGACCGGTCTCTCCAGAAGTCCACCGTCCGCGCCCACCTGGACGAACCCGGGGCCCTCATTTGGTGCGGGCGTCAGGGCGAGGCGATAGCGGCGGGCGTTCGAGGCGTTGAGGATCCGGAACCGATAGCGGGCCGCCTCCACCTCGAGCTCCGGCCAGGGTGCGCCGTTGACGAGGATCACGTCGCCGAGAATGCCCTCCATGTAGTCGGCGAGGACGCCAGGCGTCGACTGGAGCGTGCGGTCGAGCGAGGGATACCGGAATGCGCCGTCAGCCTCGAAGGACCGGTCGCAGATCATGAGGGGGATGTCACGGTCGCCCTCGGGGAGGGGCAGCGCGGCTTCCTCGTCATCGTGGACGAGGTGGAAGCCGGCGAGGCCGCGATAGACCTGCGGGCCGGTGAAGTCCATGCGGTGGTCGTGGTACCACAACGTGGCCGCCCGCTGCCGCATTGGATAGACGTAGTCGCGCTCGCCCTTGGTGACCCGGCCGAGCATGGAGCTCCCGCCGTGTCCCTGATGGGCCGGGGGCTTCCACCCCTTCACCGGCAGCAGCAGGTCGGTGGGATAGCCGTCACTGTCGGCAGGGGTGTGGCCGCCGTGCAGGTGAACGGCCACCGGGACCGGCAGCTCGTTACGGTGGCGTACGACGGTGCGCCGGCCACTGCGGGTGACGAGCGTCGGCCCCGGGAAGATCCCGTCGTACCCCAGGATCGGCGTCCTGAGGCCAGGCAGGATCTCGGCGACGCCGGCCTGTTGCACGATCTCGTAGTAGTCGGTCGTGCCGTCAGAGCGGGTCGGGCGCTTGACCGGCGGGATCGGCAGCGGAACGCGGAACGGCTTGGGCAGCGGCGCCCGGCTGGGCAGGAGGTCCGCGGTCTGGCCGGCGACTCCACCGAGGCCGCAACTCGCGAGAGCCGCGGCGGCGCCGGTGGCCCCGACTAGCCCGAGGAAACCTCGCCGGGACAGGTTCGGTCGAGAAGGAGTACGTCGGGAGAAGCTCATGTGCGGCGCTTTCTGCGAACTCGGGCCAGACGTGAGGTCGGACCGAAAACCCAGATCGTGAAGAGGATCTGGACAACGACCAACGTCACACCCAGCGGGATGTGGGCGTCGAGGACGCCTGCGTAACCGAGGATCTTCTGGGCCTCTTCGAGGCCAGGGAGCGCGAGGCTGAGCCACAGCGGCCAGAGCCGTCCACGGCCACGCCAGCCATAGATCAAGGCGGCGATGAACTGCAGGGCGGCGGCCGAGGTCACGGTGTGGGCATTGACCTCGTGGTTGCCGATGGCGCCAACGTCGCCGGCGAGGTAGACACCCGCGAGCACGGGCTGGGCGAAGATCACGAGGGCGTGGATGACCGCCGCGACACGGAGCGCCCAGAGCGAGGCCCGGGGACCCTGAGGTGCGGTCGAAACTACGGGCGGAGCGGCGAGGCCGGTCGTCGCGTCCGTCATGCCTGGCGCCGCTTGCGTGGCCGGGCGTACCGCGCTGCGCGGCGGAAGACCCAGATGGTGAAGAAGACCTGGCTGGCGACGATCATCACACCCAGCGGAATGTGGACGGCGAGATCGCGGCTGTAGCCCATGCCGATCTGGATCCCCACGAGGAAGAACAGCGCGCCGCTGAACAGCGCCGGCCACAGGCGCCCCCGGCCCGCCAGGAAATAGACCAGGCCAACGGCGATCTGGACCATGACCATCAGGATCACGAAGTTGGCGTTGAAGCCGTGCACGCCGATGGCGTCGACGGCACCGCTGAGGTATTCGCCGGCAAGGATCGGCTGGGCCACCACCAGCACGGCGGCGATGAGAGCGACGACGCGCAGGGTCCACAGCGAGGCCCGCGGCCCGGTCTCGGTGGGGCGCTGGGTGGATGGTGTGGTGTCGGCGGTGTCCACGGGTGGTGCCACGGTTTCCTCCAAGCCTTCCGATCTCGAACCGACTGTATATGTCGACTGTCTACTTATGAATCAGGGATGTCCCGGTCTGTCGCCTCAGGGCAGCCAGGATTCCGCCAGGGGACGGCCCTCGCGGAACCGACATTTCACCCTTTCACAGGTAGGCTTCCTACCTGTGAAGGCCGATATCGTGCGCGGGCATCTCGATGCCCTTCTCCTCGCCACGCTCGAGGACGGTCCGCTGCATGGGTACGCGATCATCGAGAGCTTGCAGGCGCGCAGCGGCGGCATCCTCGACCTGCCGACCGGGAGCGTCTATCCCGCACTGCGCCGGCTCGAGCGGGCGAGGTACGTCAGTGGCAAGTGGAGCATTGTCGGTGGACGCCGGCGCCGCACCTATCAGCTCACGCGTGCTGGCCGGCAGGCCCTTGCCCGCGAACGCATCGACTGGACCCGCTTCACGACCGCGATCGGCGGTGTGCTGGGGAGCGAAGCATGAGTGAGCGGTGTGAGCGGCACGGTGCTCTGCGGGACGGGCCGATCGCCGCGTACGTCAAGGAGGTGGAGCGGCAGCTGACCGGACCGCCCGGCCCCCGCCGGGATCTCCTCTCCGAGCTCGAGGACGGTTTGTATGACGCTGCGGAGGCTCATGTCCGCCGTTCCGGCCTCGCTGCTCGCGAGGCCGAGGAACGTGCCGTAGGGGAGTGCGGCCAGGTCGCTGAGTTGGCCGCTGCCTACCGAGCCGAGCTGGTCGCCTCCCAGGCCCGGCGTACCTCCAGATTGCTCGCCCTCGCCATGCCCGGACTGGTTTTTCTGTGGGACATCCCGTGGCTCGTCGGCGGTCCGTGGAACACCCCCTCCCCGCGGATCGTGCTCCTGCTGTCCGACATCACGACCGTGGTGGGGGTGGGCACAGGTGCGTGCGCGTTGCTCGCGATCGCCATGCTCGCCCTGGGTGCGAGGGTCGGAATCCGGGGCGGCCTCGCTCGCCACGAGCCTCGGGTCGCTGCGGCGATCGGGTTGATCGGCGTCGCCGCCCTCATCGTGACCTTCATCTGTACCAGCGGTCTGGCCGTCCTCAACCCCGACGAAGCGTTGGGCGCGTTCGTGATCTCCTGGATCGGCATTCCACTCCAGGTCATCACGGCCGTGGCCGTGTGGTGTCTGGTCCGCTCGATCATCCGTACGCTGCGGGCGGCCCGTGAGACGGTGGCCACATGACCTTCGTCGTGCGCCGGCCGGGACCGTACTCGCCGATCGCGGACTACCTCCGCGAACTCGAGCGCGCCCTTCCTGGTCCGCGGACCGTCCGCCGTGACCTCCTCGGCGAGCTCGCGGACGGACTGCACGACGCGGTGGAGGCGCACACCAGGGCCGGCCTGTCCACCCACCAGGCGGAGGTACGCGCGGTCGAGGCCTCCGGCCAGGTGGCCGAGCTCGCCTCGGCGTACCGCACCGAGCTCGCGGTCGCCCAGAGCCGGCGTACCGCCAGGCTCTTCGCCCTGTCCATGCCGAGCCTGGTGCTGGCCTGGACCGCGGTGTGGACGAGGAACTTCCCGACCTCGAGCAGCGCCGCCGGTGGACCTCCCCACATGGAGCTGCTCTCGAGCCTCACCGACTGGATCGGCCTGGTCGGGGGTGGGAGCGCACTCTGCGTACTCGCGCTACTGACCTGGGTCGCCCGGATGAACGTGCCGGTACGCGCGATCCTTGTCGGGCAGGTCGTCGTGGGCGGGACGGCCGTGACTGTGTCGAGCGTTGCGTCGGTGGCGATGAACGTCCTCAATTCGGAGCAGGTACTCCGGGTCGTCATGTCCTCGCCGCCGTTGTTCGCCCTGGGCATCGTCTCGACCGCCCTGAGCGTCTGGAAGGTCCACTCACTGTGGCTGACGTCGCGGACGGCGTTCTGTCGACGCCCGCTCGGTCGATCCGGGGCGCTCCAGCCGGCCAGGCCGGGCTGAGGTCCAGCCGCCGAATCAGCGACCGAGTCAGCCGCCGAGGAGGTCGAGCACCGCCACGTTGTGGAAACGTGGCCGGGTCCGCATCATCGCCGTCGACCCGCGGCGGGGGTGGACCCGGTTGGTCAGAAGGACCTGATAGATCCCGAGCTCTGGATCGACCCACAGGCTCGTCCCGGTGAAGCCGGTATGGCCGTACGCCGCCGGGCTGAGCAGGTCACCGGCGCCCGCCCCCAACGGGTCGTTGCCCTGCCAGGCGAGCGCGCGACGCAGGTTGAGGTGGTCGGTGGCCGGGCGGGTCATGGCGGCGAGCGTGTGGGGACGGAGGAGGTGGCCCTCGCTGGTGGTGCGGCCGTTCCGGAGGAGCGTGAGCGCGAGCTTCTCCATGTCGTCCAGGGTGGTGAAGAGCCCCGCGTGGGCGGCCACGCCGCCGAGTACGTCGGCGTTCTCGTCGTGCACCGTGCCCTGGATCATCCCGCCCCGCCACGGGCAGTCCTCGGTCGCGGCGGCCCGGGCCCGCTGGTCGGCCGGTGGGTTGAAGAGGGTGTCGGACAGGCCGGCCGGGGCGGTGACGGTACGGCGTACCAGCTCGTCCAACGGAAGGCTCGACGCCGCCTCGGCGACCCGGCCCAGAATGATGAAGCCGGGCGAGCTGTACTCGACCTGGACACCCGGTCGCGCACGTAGCGGCAACCGCCGGACCGCCTCGAGAAGGCTGGCCCGGTCGGGGTGATCGCGGTAGAGCGGCTGGCCACCGGGCACACCCGAGGTGTGGGTGAGCAGGTGCCAGATGGTGATGTCGGCCTTGTCGGTGTCGGCGTACTCCGGCAGGTGTTCGGCGACCGGATCGGTGAGCGAGAGCCGGCCCTGCTCGAGCAGGGCCATGACGGCAAGACCCACGATCGGCTTGGTGAGCGACGCGAGATCCCAGAGAGTGCGGTCGTCGACCGGCTCACCGCCCCAGGCCCGGGTGCCGAGAATGCCCCGCCGCGCGGGTCCCTGGATCGTGCCGACCGACCAGGCGGCGCCGGAGAACACTCGCGCCTCGTGCGCCGCGGTCAGCAACTCGGTCAATGGGTCAGACATCAACCAGCCAGCCCGCGGGGGCGTACGCCGTGACGTGGCGGCCTGCCCGTTGCCGGAACGCTGACGAGCTTGTCGAAGGCTGTCCTTGGAGCCACTGATGCGGGCCACACTCGGTCATCGGCGGGTTCGCGGGCACGACGACGAGCCTAGCCGACGAACCGCGCGCTCCCCAGGCGTTCGGTGCCCCGAAGTTGATCATCTCCGTGGCGGCGCGACCTCATGTGGTCAGGGCGTGTGGTCGCCGTCCTCGGCGTTCCTGCGGGCATAGAAGGTGAGCCGGTCGAGGTCGACGGTGACGCCGAGCCCTGGTCCCTGCGGCACGGCCAGAGCGCCGTCGGAGAAGGCGATACGTTCGGTGAGAATGTCTTCGGCGGTGAGGTAATACATCGCGTCGATCGCGTACTCCAGGCGGGCGAGAGCCGCCGCGACGTGCAGGTGACATGCGGTCGAGATGCCGAGTTCGCCGCCGCTGTGGAAGTTCAGCCCGAGCCCGAAGATCCGGCAGGTCGCGTCGAGGTCCATGGTCGGACGTACGCCGCCCCACTTGTGGACGTCGGCGTGCACGATGTCGACGGCATTCATCCGGATCGCGGGGGCGAGATCCTCCAGACGTACGACACACATGTTGGTGCAGAGCGGCGTGGCGATCTCGGAGCGGACCCTGGCCATGCCTTCAAGCCCTTCGCAGGGATCCTCGAGGTATTCGAGTCCAAGTGGGTCGAGGGCGCGGCCGGCCGCGATCGACGCGGGTACAGACCAGGCGGCGTTCGGGTCGACGCGGAGAGCGAGGTCGGGTAGGGCCTCGCGGAGGGCACCCATGACGGAGACGTCGAAGCGCGCGTCGACGGATCCCTTGAATTTCAGGGCGGTGAAACCAAGCGCGCTGATTTCTTCCTTGGCCTTGTCGGCGAGTACGGCGGGAAGATCGGACTTACTGGCGTTTCCGGCCGCGCCGCGGGTCAGGAGAGCGGTGATCGGAATAGTGTGCCGAGCTGCGCCGCCCAGATAGAGGTGCAGTGGAACCTGCCAGGCGCGACAACTCAGATCGAGGAACGCCATTTCCAAGGCGGCTAACGCGCAATAGCCGATATAGCCGTAGAAGAAGGGGACCATCGCGCACCGGCGGGCGACCTCGGCGGTCGCTCTGGGGTCAAGGCCGATGAACTGCTCCTTGATCCGGGTGATCAGTGCTGCGGTCGGGCGGCCGTTCATCGTTTCGCCCCAGCCTTCGAGGCCGTCATCCGTACGGACGCGAACGACAGTCCTTGTCGTGCCCGCCTTGGCCTCGAAGCTGCTGGCGAAGGTGGTTGTCAAGGGTACGTTGACAACCCAGACGTCGATCTCGGAGACGCGCATCAGAACCCTTCGTTTAGGTGGGACCGCGGCATGGAGAAGACCGTGTCGTCGCTAAGGCGCGCCGTATCGAGCATGACGCACTCCAGGTGGCGGGCGACCGGCGACGACACACCACGGACCCTAGCGTTGTGAGTCGTGGCAGCGCGAGGAGCCGAGACGCCTCCACCGGTCTTGAGTCGGAGTTTCCACAGCCGGACGACAAGCTTCAGCGGGCGCGGCCTGAAGGCGCCTCACATGATCCTTTGCTCACAGCTGATCACGGAGGAGTGGGTTTGCTGATGCCGCCGAAAAAGATCGACCATGGGTCGATGGCCGAGATCCACCGGCTGCTACATGAAGCCGCCGACCAGGTTGACCAAGCGGCTGCGTCGATGCCCGACGCGGTGTACGCAGGACCTTTGGCCGACAAGGTGGCCAAGATGGCGGCATCCCTCACCGTCGGCAGTGGCTCCAGGCTTTCCGGCAGCACCGAGGGGGGATGGCGATCCCGCGAGCATCCGTGAGTTCGCCAACTGGATGAGAGAAGGGCTCGCGGACGCCGTGTCCGAGAGTTCCTGCCTGGTCGGTCAGGCTAGCGGCGAGGTCAGCCGCGGCTGGATCGACCGGGCCGGCGACGAGTTCCGCGAACGGCTGACGACTGGCATCCAACACATCAACGACTTCTACGAGGACATCAGGCGCATGGCCGACGTGCTGGACCGTTACGCCGACGCGCTAGAGCAAGCTCAGCGGAAGATCGACAAAGCCAGAGAGATCGTCGATGGCGCCGAATACCTGGATGTCGTTGGCGGGGTGGTCCACCCGCCCACGAATGAGCTACTCAACACGGGAAGCGACCAATACGATTACTATCCCCGCATTGAACGGGACGCCTACCTCCGCGCGATGCAGAAGTACGTCGAGGTGGCGGGTCTGATCAAGGGCGCCCGCGCCATGGTCATCGAGCAGGACGGCTTCCTTGAACGAATAACAAAGGAGCTCTCCGAAAAGAGGTACTTTATCGCCGGCGATCTCGTGGCTGGACAGGCTGAATATCTGGCGGATCTCTTCGAGGCGCGCTTCGTGCAGGTCGCCGGGCAGTTCGACGCGTCCGCTGCTGAGAACCTTGCCCGCTCAGCGCGGATCATGGATAGCGGGCAGCTGCCTACGATTCGCAAGATCCTCTCGGCGACCTCTCGGTCCACGGCTTCGGTCGGCAACGTCCTGGCCGGCACCGCTCGTGCCGGCGCCTGGGGAATGGGTTGGGTCTCCCGAGTGTCCAAGTTTGGCGGTCCTGGCCTCATGATCGTCGGCGTCGGCATCGACCTTTACACCGGCAAACCTCCTGAGAAGGTTGCGTTCTCCGTCGCTGGAGGCTATCTCGGGATGGGGGTAGTTCTCATCGTTGTGACCCTTGCAGGTCCACCTGCCTGGGCGGCCGCGGGCGGAATGGTAGTTGGTGGCGTGCTTGGTGGACTCGGAGGTGACTGGGTCTACGACCACACCCGTCCGACACCATTGATTATCGATGACAACTGGGCCTACCAACCCGAGTAGATACGCCGATTGACCGAGAGGATTCTCCTGAATGAAGCCGCGTCCCGAATGGGTGAAGCCCGTGCTTCCATGGCCAGGATCCTGGGAGGATGCCTACCGGAAGAGGGTGCCTTTATTCAATCTAGCCGTCGCTCTCGTCGCACTTTTCTTCGTGGTTGGAGGTGCCGCCTTTGTTGCGGGTGATAATGGCGTAGCCATTCTGCTGTTGAACTTTACAGTGGCCTCGCGACGATGCTCCCCGTGGGTTACCTGACGCAGATTTCGTCGCGAAGGAGAGGTGCGCGGAAACTTAGCCTGATAGATCTTCAAGACTGTGGAGAGCGTGCGACGTTCATTTCAATGTCGAGAGCGGCGAAAAATTCGCACTCGTTGCTGGCTATTGTTTCCCTTGGGTACGTCTTGACATTGCCTCTGCAGGCTAGAATGCTTCCGCTCGGTACAAATTCCCGACAGGCTGCGAGGTTCCTCATAGTAGCCGATCTGGCCCCAATATATGCGCTCCTCATTGCAATATACCTGGTCGCCCGGCTCGTGCGTTCGGGTCGGCCTCTCGGGCTGGCGCTGAGCCCCGAGGGTATTTACCACTGGTCATGGTTCGGGTGCCGGTTCTTCCCGTGGGAGGCGCTGGCGGCCGCTGACGCCCTCTACCGGCGCGGCGCAGTAATTCAGCTGGAATTGGTGGAGGGAGTGGAGACCTCTGATCCAGTGGATAGCTGGCTATGTAGGTTCGGCTTCATTCGCTCGTACATGGAACGCATCAATGCTGGATTCCTGGCGGTGGACCCGGCAGTGGCTTATTATGCGCTGCGGTTCTATCACAAGCATCCGGAACTCAGATGCGAGTTCGGAGCTGAGGCTGGCGTCGAACGGCTCCGGAGTGCGTATTTCCCGATGCTTCTCGACAAGGGTTGGGGTGCCGCGAGAGAACAATGACGGCCCGCATCCGCGGCTATCCTGATCAACCTGTAGTAGATGGCCACGCGCCGTACGGAGCGTGGTCATCTACTACAGGTTGATCCTTGGACATTGTGAAGGAATTCCATCAAATAGTGACGGAATTCCTTCACAATCATTGGCTGTGGCTTGCCCCGTGTGGCTGGCGTGCCCGCACGGCCTGGGGCCTGCGGGCACGGTTGGCTCATGTCAGGTGGACCGGCAGTCTTTCCAGGCCACGGATCAGACTGCTGTTGCGCCATACGAGTTCGTCCGGCTCGGCCGCGAGTCGCAACTCCGGAAAGCGCGCGAGCAACCGGGTGAACGCGATCTCGCCCTCCAACCGCGCGAGCGGAGCCCCGAGGCAGTAGTGGATCCCGTGCCCGAACGCCAGATGTCCGCCCGCTGGACGGCTCACGTCGAGCTGCCCCGCGTCAGGGAAGCGCTCCGGGTCGTGGTTGGCCGACCCCAGGGCGACCAACACGAACTCGCCCGCGGGAATCTCGACGTCGCCGAGCGCCACCGGCTCGGTGGTGAACCGCATCGTTGCCAGGTTGACGGGTCCGTTGTAGCGCAGGAACTCCTCGACGGCGCCCGGAACCAACGACGCGTCCGCCCGCACCGCCGCGCGCTGCTCGGGGTTGCGCAAGAGCGCCAGCATGCCGTTGCCGATGAGGTTGACGGTGGTTTCGTGGCCGGCGAGCAGCAACAGGAACGTCATCGAGATGAGTTCCTGCTCGTCGAGCCGGTCATCGGCGTCACGGGACTGGATGAGCGCGGTGAGGAGGTCGTCGCCGGGGCTCTCACGCTTGGCGGCGAGGAGCTGGCTGAGATAGCCGGCCATGGCGTACGACGCGACGCGTACCTCCTCGTCGGCAGCGTCGGAGACCACGGTCGTCGACCAGGCCCGGAAGTCGTCCCGCTCTCCCGCGGGTACGCCGAGGAGCTCGCAGATCACTGTCATCGGCAGCGGGAAGGCGAAGGTGTCCAGCAGATCGACCGGCTCACCCGCGCGGGCCGCCATCGCGTCGAGTAGGTCGTCGCTGATCGTCTCGATCCGTGGCCGGAGCGCCTCGACCCGCCTGGAGGTGAAGGCCTTGTTGACCAGTTTCCGGAGCCGGGTGTGGTCGGGCGGGTCGGAGCTCAGCATGTGGGCGCGGAGGGCTTCGGCGAAGACATCAGTGCCGTCGCCGAGGACCTCTGGGTCCATGTACTGCTCGAGGGTCCGGCCGTTCTTGTGGAGTCGCGGATCGGCCAGCGCCGCGCGCGCCTCGTCGTACCCCGTCACGATCCAGGTCTCCCAGCCGTGCGGGAGTACGACCTTGTGGACCGGTCCCTCCTTGCGCAGGCGGGCGTAGACCGCCTCCGGGTCCTGAAGGAAGGTCTCATCGAGCGCCAGCGGCGCTTCCCCGTTCGTACCCGTCATTCGCCCTCCCGTCCGGCGCCCCGCGGGCCGTGTCAACGGGGGACGCCTCGATGTCGTCAAATCCGGGACCCTCGCCGGTCCCACCTGAGGACAACGTCGTACGCCTCGGGGGAGTTGCCGTCTCAGCGGTCAGATCTCGCCGAGGGCCCGCTCATCGCGGGCCCTCGGCCGCGTGTGAGGCGAGCGTACGAGCGGAGAATCCCGTACGCTCCCAGGTCATGGCGCCCCGTACGACTTCCCCCGTACGCCGGGCACAGTCACGCTCGGCCAGCTCGTCACGTTCGAGTACCCGCTCGCGCGCATCCACCTCCAAGGTCCGGGCGAGAAAGAAGGCACCCGCCCGCCGGCCGGCGCGGGGTGGTTCCGGCGTCGTCGGGCAGGCGTTCACCGGCCTGGTCCGGCTCATCGCCGGCATCTGGCTCGGCATCGCCCACCTGATCGGTGGCATCGTGCGGCGGGTTGGTTCGAGCGCGCGCGAGCTCGACCCCGACCTGCGCCGTGACGGCGTGGGTCTGACGCTCGTCGGGCTGGCCCTTGTGGTGGCCGCGGCGGTGTGGTGGCAGATGCCCAACGACGTGGGTGCCGGCATTCGCACGGTCGTCACCGGCAGTGTCGGCACGCTTGCGTGGGCCATGCCCCTCCTCCTCCTGCTCGTCGCCTGGCGGACGCTTCGCCATCCCGACCGCAACGGTCCGGGTGGCCGGCAGCTCATCGGCTGGGTCTCGATCCTGGGCGGCGTACTCGGCCTGCTCCACCTCAAGCACGACCTGCCCCGACCGACAGACGGCATCAAGAGCCTGGAGCAGGCTGGCGGTGCGATCGGTTACGTCATGTCCTCGGTCCCGTCCGACCTGCTGACGCCCTACGTCGCGGCGCCGCTGCTGGTGCTGCTCACGCTCTTCGGCACGCTCGTCGTGGGCGGGACCCCGTTGCACGCGCTGCCCGAACGCGCCCGCGACTTCTGGGACCGCGTACGCCGCAAGGACGGCACGCAGGCTGCCGCGGCGGACGCCAAGGGGGCAGACGGCGGTCAGGACGGCAAGCAGACGCAGCCTCTGCGCCGGTCGCGGTCGAGGCGGCGGGTCGGCGCGATGGCGGAGGGCGACGACCTCGAACGCACCAGTGAGCAGCCGTACGACAGCCCGGTCCTGGAAGGCCGCGAGATCTCCAAACGCGGCGGCAAGTCGAAGGGCGCCGACCAGGCCGACGGCGCGGCGGCTGGGGAAGGTGCCGGCAACGCAGACCAGCCCGCGGAGGGCAAGGTCGCTGAGCCGCCCCCGCACAGCCCGCTCCCGCAGCGGGTCGAGCAGCTCGCGCTGTCCGGTGACGTGACGTACGTCCTGCCGGCCGGTGAGGTCCTGGCGGCCGGCTCCCCGCACAAGGCGCGCACGAAGGCGTCTGACGCGATCGTCGACCGGCTCGCCGAGGTGCTCGACCAGTTCGAGATCGACGCGCAGGTGACGGGATACACCCGTGGCCCGACCGTGACCCGCTACGAGATCGAACTCGGTCAGGCGGTCAAGGTCGAGAAGGTCACCGCGCTGACCAAGAACATCTCGTACGCGGTGGCGAGCGGGGACGTGCGGATCCTTTCGCCGATCCCCGGCAAGTCCGCGATCGGTGTCGAAATCCCCAACACCGACAAGGAGATCGTCAGCCTCGGCGACGTACTCCGATCGGGTGTGGCGCGCGGCGACCACCACCCGATGGTGGCTGGCGTCGGCAAGGACGTCGAGGGCGGCTTCGTCGTCGCCAACCTCGCCAAGATGCCCCACCTGCTGGTGGCCGGCGCGACCGGCTCCGGTAAGTCGGTCTTCGTCAACTCCATGATCTCCTCGATCCTGATGCGCTCGACGCCAGACGAGGTGCGCCTGATTCTGGTCGACCCCAAGCGGGTGGAGTTGACGGCGTACGACGGCATCCCGCACCTGATCACCCCGATCATCACCAACCCCAAGAAGGCCGCAGAGGCCCTGCAGTGGGTGGTGTCGGAGATGGACCAGAGGTACGACGACCTGGCGGCGTTCGGATTCCGGCACGTCGACGACTTCAACAAGGCCGTACGCACGGGCAAGGCCAGTCCGCTGCCGGGGAGCGAGCGGGTGCTCACGCCGTACCCCTACCTACTGGTCATCGTCGACGAGCTGGCCGACCTGATGATGGTGGCGCCTCGAGACGTCGAGGATTCGGTCGTACGCATCACCCAGCTGGCCCGGGCCGCCGGCATCCACCTCGTCCTCGCGACCCAGCGCCCGAGCGTCGACGTGGTGACGGGTCTGATCAAGGCGAACGTGCCGTCGCGGTTGGCGTTCGCGACGTCGAGCATGGCCGACAGCCGGGTCATCCTCGACCAGCCCGGTGCCGAGAAGCTGGTCGGGCAGGGCGACGGGTTGTTCCTGCCGATGGGCGCGAGCAAGCCGATCCGGATCCAGGGCGCCTGGGTCGCCGAGGCCGAGATTCACAAGGTGGTCGAGCACTGCAAGACACAACTGCAGCCGACGTACCGCGAGGACGTCACCGCAGTGGCGGGCGCCAAGAAGGAGCTCGACGACGACATCGGCGACGACATGGACCTCGTGGTGCAGGCCGCCGAGCTGATCGTGTCGACGCAGTTCGGCTCGACCTCGATGCTGCAGCGCAAGCTGCGGGTGGGGTTCGCCAAGGCGGGCCGGCTGATGGACATCCTGGAGAGCCGGGGTGTCGTGGGGCCGAGCGAGGGTTCGAAGGCGCGGGACGTCCTCGTCAAGCCGGACGAGCTGGAGGGCTTCCTCGTGACACTGCGCGGCGAGGAGTAACACCGGTCCCACCGCGATGGCACGCGGCCAAGGCGAGCATTGTTCCTCGACCGAATTTCCTTATTGCCCGATTCGACCGCGATGCTGACTTTGCGGTATCCCCGTTCAGCAATTGAGGACGTCGCCAGCGTCGCATACTGGTCGGGTTTCTTTCATTGCTGGCGCCCGTTTGGGTCGATACGGTACTGTCCCGTCCGGCTATTAAGGGTGGGGGGCCTTGTGTTGCGGAGTTCCGTCCCCATTGGTTGAGAGGAAATCTCGAGTGAGCCGCCGGCAGTCAGCTCCGCTACCTCTTCGCCGTGTCAACCGTGAGGCGTTCGCGTGGAGCGCCGTCATGGCAATCGTCTTTATGATTGTCGGTCTGCTGGCTGTTCAGTTCACCCTGGGGTCGCCTGAGTCACCGGAAGGCCTCGGTCGTCTCCTTGCGAAGTGGGCTATTCCAGCCACCCTCGGTGCGGTAGTTGCCACTCTCGTCGCCCGCAACAGCACGAGCGTCTGGGCCTGGTGGCGCTATCTCTTACTCGTCCTCCACATCAGCTTCGGTATTTTCGTTCTGTTAGGGCTCCAAGACATCAATTCAGCGGTACGGATGAACGCCGAACGCCAGGCCCCGGCCGCCACTGCCAGCCAGGCCAGCGAAAGCCCGACAGATGAGTCGCCGAGCCCGACAGTCTCGCCGAGCCCGACAGTCTCGCCGAGCCCGACAACCTCGCCCCGACGGTTCTCCACCCTGAGAAAGCCGGAGAAGCTTGCGGGCCTCGTGCTCAGCACCGAGCCCTCTCTCGAGCAGGCCTCTGAGAAAATCGCCGCTGAGCTGCTCAAGGAGACAAAGGCCGTCAAGCCTGTCGTCGCCTTTTACCATGATCCGATCGCGGACGAGAGGCTCGTACAGCTCGCCGGCGGTACCGGATTCTTCGTTAGCCCCAAAGCAGAGCTCGACGGGGCGTTCAGGGGTATGGGCAGCGATGGCATGACGGTCACCGATATCGAGGACGTGGATGCCGGCCCACTGGGCGGGTTTGCCCGATGCGGTTCTGCCGAGCAAGAAGCCGAATCAGGGACGATGGCGCCGTTGAGTATCTGCATGTGGTCCGATCATGACAGCCTCATGATCGGGATGTTCTTTTACCGCCCAGTTGAGGAAAGCGCCGATCTGTTACGCAAGATCCGGGCGGAGATGCAAGGCGGTTAGCGGCATCCAAAGGCGGAGCGCTGCTCGCGGCGCCAAGAGAAACGCCCACCGACCAGCGGTTCGTGGCCGTTTTCCGACGAGTTGATCATGGTCGGGTGCCCCGGGCGGTCTTCCGCCCATCGCTGCCGTAGCCTCACCTGGTCAACTCCGGGCCGTGGGCCGGCGCCCAGGCTCGTGAACCGCGATACTTCATCCACGGAACGCATGATCGTCAGCGAGGAGGGCTGGGGTGCGGATCGCTGTCACGGGAGCGAACGGAAAGCTCGGCAGGGCGGTGGTGGTGGCCGCGGTCGCGGCGGGCCATGAGGTGGTGGCACTCGACCGTGCCACGACACGTCCAGCGAGGCTGCCGTCCGGGTTCCCCACCGAGATTCCGGTTGACGTCCATCCCGTCGACGTGACCGACTACGACAGCCTGCGGGGCCAGCTGGACGGCTGCGAGGCGCTGGTGCACCTCGCGGCGATACCCGGCCCGTTCGGTCTGGCCGACCACGCCGTCCACACCAACAACGTCGTCGGCAGTTACAACGCCATGCTGGCAGCGGCCGAGGCCGGAATCGGCCGGGTCGCCTCGGCGTCCAGCATCAATGCGATCGGGGGCATCTACAGTCGGAACCCGAGGTACGACTACTTCCCGGTCGACGAGCAGCATCCCACCTACGCCGAGGATGCCTACAGCCTGTCGAAGTGGGAGAGCGAGCAGCAGGCGGACGCGATGGTCCGGCGGTATCCCGACCTGGTGATCGCGAGCCTACGGTTCCACGGGATCACGCCCGAGCCGCCGGTACGCGCGGTCCAGCCCGATGACCGGTTGGCCTTCGAGGCGAAGCACCTGTGGGGCTGGGTGGGCCTCGACGCGTCCGCGGACGCCTGCCTGCGCGCGCTGACCGCGGACTTCAGCGGGCACGAGGTGTTCTTCGTGGTCGCGCCGACGACCACAAGCGCGCTGAGTTCGGAGGAGCTGCACCAGCGTTTCTATCCCGACGTTCCGGTGCGGCGGCCATTCGCGGACCACCTCGGCTTCTACGACTGCGGCAAGGCCGTCAAGCTGCTTGGTTGGGTCCACGACCACTGACCGGCGCCCGACCCCCCGGGCGGGCGCTTGGGCGTACGACGGGAGGGCCGGCATGAAGCTCGCGGAGATGCTTCCACCCGCACCTGAGGCGGCGGCGTTGTGGCGCATCGCTGTCCAGGCGGGCGTCGAATGGGCGGTCGGCGGGCTGCCCCAGACCGCGGGCGTCGACCGGCGCGGTGACGACGCACCCTGGGACTACCTCCCGCTGCTGTCGATGAAGCAACGGTACGAACACGCCGGGCTGAAGCTCGCCGTGATCGAGGCGCGCCCGCCGCTGGTGAAGGCGAAGCGCGGCCTGCCCGGCCGGGACGAAGAGATCGACACCGTGTGCACCCTGATCGAGAACATGGGCCGGCTCGGCATCCCGGTCTGGTGCTACGAGTGGATGAGCGACTTCAACTGGCTGCGTACCGACACCGCCATCCCCTCGCGCGGCGGCTCCCTGGTCAGCGGCTACGACCACGCGCTCATGGAGCAGGCGCCGCCGGTCGAGGCCGGCCCGTTGAGCGAGGAGGAACTCTGGACCAACCTGGAGTACTTCCTCCGCCGGGTCGTCCCGGTCGCGGAGCAGGCCAACGTCAAGCTCGCCATGCATCCCGACGACCCGCCGATCTCCCCGGTGCGCGGGGTGGGCCGGATCATGCGCAGCGTCGACAACTACCAGCGGCTGCTCGACCTCGTGCCGAGCCCGGTCAACGGCATCACGCTCTGCCAGGGCAACTTCCGGCTCATGACGGACGACATTCCGGCGGTGATCCGGAAGTTCGGTGAGCAGGGCAGGATCTTCTTCGTACACTTCCGCGACGTCCGCGGGACGGTCGAGAAGTTCGAGGAGACCTGGCACGACGACGGGCCGACTGACATGTGGGAATGTCTGCGTACGTATCACGAGGTGGGGTACGACGGCCCGATGCGCCCCGACCACGTGCCGACCGTGGAGGGTGACAGCAACGCCAACCCCGGCTACTCCGCGTACGGCCGGTTGTTCGCCCTCGGCTACATCCGCGGCCTGGTGGAGGGTGTACGCCGCGGCTGAGCCCGAGCGGGGCCGGAACCACACTGTGCCGCGAGACTCGACGTACGCGAAGATGGGCACGATGACTCAGCCTGTCGCACCCCCCAAGACCCCGACGGCGCCCACGACCGTGGCTGTCGTGACGCTCGGGTGTGCCCGCAACGAGGTCGACTCCGAGGAGTTGGCCGGTCGGCTCGCCGAGGGCGGCTTCACCCTGGTCGACGACGCGGAGGACGCCGACGCCGTTCTCGTCAACACCTGTGGGTTCGTCGAGAACGCGAAGAAGGACTCGGTTGACCAGTTGCTGGCCGCCGCCGACCTGAAGGAGGCCGGCCGGCCGCAGGCGGTGGTCGCTGTGGGCTGTCTCGCCGAGAGGTACGGCAAGGATCTCGCCGAGGCCCTGCCCGAGGCCGACGCGGTGCTGAGCTTCGACGACTATCCCGACATCGCCTCCCGGGTCAGCGCGCTGCTGGCGGGCACCCGGCATGCGCCGCACACGCCTCGCGACCGCCGTACGCTGCTGCCGATCAGCCCGGTCGAACGCGGGGGAGCAGCGCCGGCGACCTCCGTTCCCGGCCACCGCGTGGTGGAGCCCGGTGCGGGACCCGACCTTCCGGAGGGGATCGCTCCCGCGTCTGGCCCGCGGGTCCACCGCCGCCGGCTCGGGAGCGGCCCCGTCGCACCGCTCAAGCTGGCGTCCGGGTGTGACCGGCGGTGTACGTTCTGTGCGATCCCGAGGTTCCGCGGCGCGTTCCTGTCCCGCCCGCCGGAGGAGATCGTCGCCGAGGCGCACTGGCTTGCCGAGCAGGGGGTGAGCGAGCTGTTCCTCGTGAGCGAGAACTCCACGTCGTACGGCAAGGATCTCGGCGACGTCCGCCTGCTCGAGACCCGGCTGCTGCCCGCGTTGGTCGGCATCGACGGGATCACGCGGGTACGCGTCTCCTATCTCCAGCCTGCCGAAACGCGGCCCGGCCTGGTCGAGGCGATGACCTCCACGCCGGGCGTCGCGGCGTACTTCGACCTGTCGTTCCAGCACGCGAGCCCCACCGTCCTGCGCCGTATGCGGCGGTTCGGCGACACCGAACGCTTCCTCGGCCTGATCGAGCAGATCCGGGTGAAGGCGCCGGAGGCGGGCATCCGGAGCAACGTGATCGTCGGCTTCCCCGGCGAGACCGAGGACGACGTCGACGAGCTGTGCGCGTTCCTCGAGGCGGCCCGGCTCGACGTCGTGGGTGTGTTCGGCTACTCCGACGAGGACGGCACCGAGGCGGCGACCTTCGACGGCAAGCTCGACGAGGACGAGATCGCCGCCCGGGTCGAACGCCTGACAGAGCTGGTCGAGGAGCTCACGGCCCAGCGCGCGGAGGACCGGATCGGCGAGATCGTCGACGTCATCGTGGAGACAGTCGACGTCGACGGGGATCCGGCGGCCGGTGAGGGGGAAGCGCACGGCGTACGCCTGGTCGAAGGGCGGGCGGCTCACCAGGGTCCTGAGGTGGACGGCACCACGCTGGTCCGGGGAGCCGCGGGTGCCCGGCCCGGGACCTTGCTGCAGGCCCGGGTGGTCGACACCGACGGCGTTGACCTGGTGGCCGAGGTGACCGAGGTCGCGGGGGTGACCGAGGTGGTGGAAGACGCCCCGCCGACCATCAGGTCCGGAGGCGGCGCGTGACGCAGGCGCGGAGCGCCCAACCGAGCGCCTGGAACATCGCCAACCTGATGACCGTCGTTCGGGTCGCTCTGGTGCCGGTGTTCGCCTGGCTGCTGCTGCGCGAGGGTGGTACCAGCACGACGATGCGGGTGGCGGCGTTCCTGGTGTTCGGGATCGCGGCGCTGACCGACAAGGCCGACGGTGAGCTGGCCCGGCGGCGCGGCCTGATCACCGACTTCGGAAAGATCGCCGACCCGCTGGCCGACAAGGCGCTCATCGGGACCGCCCTGGTCGGCCTGTCCATCCTCGGCGAGCTGCCCTGGTGGGTGACCGGGATCGTCCTCGTTCGGGAGCTGGGTATCACCCTGCTGCGGTTCTGGGTGATCCGCTACGGCGTGATCGCGGCGAGCCCGGGCGGCAAGGCCAAGACACTGCTGCAGACGATCGCGATCGGGTTCTACCTCCTGCCGCTGGAGGGGTTCCTGAGGCTCCTGAGCGAGATCACGATGGGTGTCGCCGTCGTACTCACCGTGGTGACAGGCATCGACTACGTGGTGCGCGCCGTGCGGCTTCGCCGCGGTCGCGGTAAGGAAGCGTGAACGCGATGTCTGAGGGACCTGCCGGCCCGGAACTGGCCCCGACCGAGTTAGCAGCCACGGAGCTGGCGGCGACAGAGTTGGCCGCTCGGTGCCATGAACTCCTGCGGGAGCGCGGCGCCACCGTGGCAACCGCGGAGTCTCTGACCGGCGGACTACTAGGGGCCGCGCTCACCACGCAGGGTGGGTCGTCGGCGACGTACCGCGGTGGCGTGGTGGCGTACGCCGTTGATCTCAAGGCACAGCTCCTCGGCGTGCCCGCGGACCTGCTCGAACGCCACGGTCCGGTCCACCCCGAGACCGCGAAGGCCATGGCGTCGGGGGCGCGGGAGCGGTTGGGTGCGACATATGCGCTGGCCACCACCGGCGTCGCCGGACCCCAGCCGCATGGTGACGAGCCCGTCGGCACCGTCGACGTCGCCTGTGCGGGGCCTGGTGCCTTGGAGGTACGCAGGTTCCAGTTCGCGGGGGAGCGGGACGAAATCCGGAAGTCCACCGTGGTCGCGGCCCTGGAACTCCTCCTCCAGATGGTGAACCAGGCCTGATCGGGGCCGGAGTGGGTACGTTTCCCCGCCGGGTGGGTGGCCCTCGCCGCCCCGCCAGGGGAGGTGTCGGGGCAAGATGATCCACTGGGTTCCGGCGTGGCGGCGTGCGGTGTCGTCACATGGGAGGGTTCCCGGGTACGGTGGTTTCAGCTTGACCACGCATCCGGGCGACATCCGCCGGTCGTCCGCGTATGACAGGCACTGATGATGCTGGCACCTGAGACGACAGAGACACGAGGGGAGCGACCGATGGTCCTGGTTCGTCACCTGCTGGGTGGCGTGCTTCGCCGCCAACGCATGCGGCGGGGGCTCACCCTCCGCGAGGTCTCTCTGGATGCCCGGGTGAGCCTGGGATACATCTCCGAGGTCGAACGCGGTCAGAAGGAAGCCTCGAGCGAGCTGCTCGCCGCGATATGTTCCGCTCTCGAGGTCCCCCTGTCGGAGGTGCTCCGCGAGGTGAGCGACGAGATCGACAAGATCGAAACCCGGATGCTCGCTCCTGCTGAGCGCCCGGCGATCGGCAAGGTCACCTCAAAGCGGATCGAGACCCACCGAATCGACACCAACCGCCTGGACGGCGCTCGCGTGGACAACGCCATGGACGGCACCCGTCGCGAGGTGGTCGCGGCGGCCTAGGCCGGATCGCCGGATTCCCGTCCCCACTCGCGAGACGTTCTGTCTCGTTCGTACCAGCTGTCATCGATCCGACCCCGTTCGTGGTGCGTCGCTGTCTTCGGCGCGCGCTTCCGGTTCGTGCTGCTCGGGGGGCCAGACGACGCGCCGTTCGGTCTGGAGGATCCCGACGCTGACTGGCGGCCGGCCGCTGACGTGCCCCTGTCGAGGTTGCTCGACGAGTACGACGCGCAGTGCGCCCGCTCCCGCGAGATCGTGGCGGGCTTCCCACTCGACCACCTGGCTCCCGAGCGCCGTCCCGGCGAGGGACAGATCTCGGTCCGGTGGATCCTCCATCACATGATCGAGGAGACCGCGCGTCACAACGGCCGCCTCGACATCGTGCGGGAGTTGACCGACGGCGTGACCGGCGAATGAATGGTGGCTCACGAGGGTGATCAACCGAAAGGAGCCACATGTGGGCTTACAACCTCGAAGGGCCGCGATGCGTTGCCGGGGTGTCGTGTGCGAAGCCATCCGCTGCCGACCTGCGCCCCGGCGAGGTGATGCTGCGTTTCCTCATGGGCGGCATCTGCGGCAGTGACATCCCCAAGTTCACCGGTGCCGTCAAGCCGTACGGCGAGGATCGTCCAGGACCTGGATTTCCGTTGCACGAGCTCGTGGCGGAGGTGGTCGCGAGTGCGGGTTCGCGGTTTGAGGTCGGCCAGCGGGTGGTGGGGTTCGCGCACGGAGCTCAAGGCCTCCGGGAATACTCCACGAGCCCCGACCACCTGCTCTGCGCGGTGCCGGACGAGTTCTCAGACCTGGAGGCGGTGGCGGCGCAGCCGCTCGCCACGGTCCTGAGCGCGGTCGACAAGATTCCGGAGGTCACGGGTCGGTCCGCCGCCATCTTGGGTCTCGGTCCGCTCGGTCTGCTGTTCGCGTACGTCCTGAAGGGCCGAGGCGCTCGCCAGGTGACCGGTGTCGACCCGGTGGACCGCTCCGTCGTCGCCCGTCACTACGGCGTCGATGCCCTGGTGACGAACAGCGCGCACGCGTGGGTGGCGGCGCTCGAGCACGAGGAAGCACCCGACATCTGCGTCGAGGCGGCCGGACATCAGCGCGAGACGCTGGCCGACGCCGTCCGTGCGACCGCATCGGGCGGGCACGTGGTGGCATTCGGCGTCGCCGATTCCGACGACTACGTCGTGCCCTTCCGCACGCTGTTCCGCAAGCACCTCACACTCACCGCGGGCACTACCCGCGACTGGCAGCGCTATCTCGAGCTCGCCGTGGAGGAGCTGCGTCCCCTGGACGGGTATGTCACACACGTGCTGCCGGTACGCGAGGCACAGCGGGCATTCGAGGTTGCCGCGACGCCGGCCGAGGGTCGGCTCAAGGTCGTGTTGACAGCATGAGTCCGGCCTTTCAGGTCAGGGGTTGCGGCTGGCAGGACGGGCACCAGAAGGTCACGCGTTCCTGACCGGCTGGACCCAGCTCGCCCCGACGGATCCGGGTGCCGCATCGTCGACACGGCTCGCCGGCGCGTCCATACACCCAGTGCTGGCGTCCCCGCCGCAGGTCGCCGGTGGTCGATTGTTCGGGGTGCTCGCGGTTGGTCCAGAGCAGCTGGCGGGCAAGGCGTACCACCCGGCCGAGCTCGCCCGCGTCGCGCACCATCGTGGTCGGATCCAGCCCGCGCAGGAACAACACCTCGGCGCGATAGAGATTTCCGATGCCGGCGAGGTTGTGCTGGTCGAGCAGGGCCTCGCCGATCGTACGCTCCGGCTGGCCGCCAAGCCGGCGTACCGCCTCGTCCGGATCCCAGTCCGGGCCGAGCGGGTCGGGACCCAGGTGGCCGACGAGGGCGTCCTCGCCGGAGGTGGGTACGAGGTCGACCCGGGCGAGGCGCTCGCCGACCGCGATGACGGATGCGGTGGCAAGCACGACCCGCACGGGTTCGCGTACTCCCGGCCAGCGGCCACCTGCCGGCCGGATCCGCCAGGAGCCGTCCATGCCGAGGTGGGTGTGCAGGGTCAGGTCGGGTTCGATCCGCATGAGCAGGTGCTTGCCCCGGGGCACCACCTCCAGGACCCTCCGTCCGGCGAGGTCGGCCGTCGCGTGCTGCGGCACCCGCAGCTCGGCCCGGGTGAGGGGCTGGCCCGCGAGCACGGTCCGCAGGCGGCGGGCCGTCAGCCAGACGGTGTCACCTTCGGGCATCGCCGTTCGCCGCCCGTACGCCGAGCCAGCTCCACCAACCGCCGTCAAGGACGAGTTGCGCGAGGCTCTGATACCCGCCGACCGATGGATGGGCGCCGTCACCCGCCGCGAGTTCGGCCCGCCATCGGGTGCTCTCCGCGAGGACGGGAGCGATGGGTACGAACGGCACCTCCCGCCGCTTCGTGAGCTCCCGCATCAGCGCGGTCAGCTGGAGCAGCCGGAGGTTGCGCTCGTCGTCCACGACCGGGGGCGGCCCGACCACGAACACCGCAACGTCACGTTGACGGCACCAGTCCAGCAGGTCCGCGAGGACGGCGAGGGTCGCGACCGGCTCGACGCGTACCCCGCCAGGCTCGACCTGGGTGTCGTTGGTGCCGAACGACAGGACGACCCGGTTGTCGCACCCTGTGGCCTGCCGGCGTACGACCTCATCGGCGAACCGCGCCTGGATGTCGCGCGAGGTGTCGCGGCGGATCCCGAGGTTGTAGGCCGTGAGCGGGACGCCCTGCCGCCGGGAGGCCGCGGCCACCCGCCCGACCCAGCCGAGCCCATCCGGGTCACCGACCCCCGCGGTGTAGGAGTCGCCGACGAAACAGATCCGCACATCCGTCATCCCGGCATTCTCGCTGACCGCCGCACGATCACGCGGCGGCGGGGACGGGTGGCCCGCTGACGGCTCGGTGACGCGGGATGGCCGCGCATGGGGCAATGGGGCAGGCTGTCCCGCATGGATTTTCAGGACGTCGTACGCCGGCGCCGGATGGTACGCAACTTTGATCCCCGACCGGTCGACCCGGCGGTGGTGGCGCGGATCCTCGACAACGCGGTGCGGGCGCCCTCGGCGGGGTTCAGCCAGGGGTGGGGGTTCCTGGTGCTGGACACACCCGAAGATGTCGCGCGGTTCTGGGAGGCGACGACGCCGGCCGGCGCGGGGGTCGACGCGTGGTCTGCGGGCATGCGGCGCGCGCCCGTCCTCGTGGTCCCGTTGTCGTGCAAGGGCGCCTACCTCGATCGGTACGCCGAGGCCGACAAGGGCTGGACCGACCGGGACGAGGCCCGCTGGCCTGTGCCGTACTGGCACATCGACACCGGGATGGCCGCACTGCTGATGCTCCTCACCGTCACCGACGAGGGGTTGGGTGGGTGCTTCTTCGGGATCCCGCCCGAGCAGATCCCGTCCTTCCGGAAGGCGTTCGGCGTGCCCGAGGATCACACGCCCATCGGCGTGGTCGCGCTCGGGCACCCGGCGCCCGACCGGCGGTCGCCCTCCCTCAAGCGGGGCCGCCGCTCCGCGGACGAGGTGGTCCACCGCGGCCGCTGGTAGACCGGGCGAGCGGCATCGCTACCCTTTCCGGACATTTGTCTGTTCTGTCGCATGGAGCCATGAGTACGCCGCAGCCGTCGTTCGGGCCCGGGGGAGTGGGCTCGGCCGTCACTGACGCGGTGCTTTATATCGACCCCGAAACCCGCCTCCCCGCGTACTCCGAAGTTGTTATTTACAAGGAGGATGACACCGCCCTTGGCGGACGCCTCGATTTTCCGCACCGAATACCTCTGGGACGGCAAGCTGCCGGAATTCGATATCAAGGAGCAGAAGCAGACCCCGCCGACCGGCCCGGCCTGGCAACCGGAGCCACCGGGAACCCTCGGGCCGAAGTAACGCATCCACTGGGGGTGCGGCGGAGGTGTCTCACATTGTGTGGGCCTTCTGCGGTGGTGTGAGGCGGGCGTGTTTCCCACCAGGCAAGGCAGATTTGCCGCGCAAGGTGGGTGGGGACTTGCAGCGTGAGGTCCGCCGAAGGGTGCACGAGCCGTCGCCAGTCCGGTGGTGAGGTCACCAGGCTCTACGCCTGGCGAACCCTTGGATGGCCTCGCGATGGCCAGGTCATCCCAGATCGTGAAGATTTTGGGGTGCCATAACCCCCGCAGTTTTCACGATCTTGCTGAGTTACTCCGAATGGGAGGTTGGACCCTCACACAGCGGTGCGGCGTCCAGGAGTTTTGAATGAGCCGCCTAACCTGGGCTCGAGGTGGTCACTCGGGTTCGACCCAGTCGAAGGTGCGGGTGACGGCCTTCTTCCAGGACCTGTAGTCGCGGTCACGGACCTTCGGATCCATCTGCGGGGTCCAGCGCCGGTCCTCCTGCCAGTTGGCGCGCAGGTCGTCCTGGCTCGACCAGTACCCCACAGCGAGACCCGCGGCGTACGCGGCGCCGAGCGCGGTCGTCTCGGCGACCCGCGGCCGGATCACAGTCACGTCGAGGATGTCGGCCTGGAACTGCATGAGCAGTTCGTTGCCGACCATGCCGCCGTCGACCTTGAGTTCGGTGAGCGTCACGCCGGAGTCGGCGTTCATCGCGTCCACCACCTCGCGAGTCTGGTAGGCGGTCGCCTCGAGCGCGGCGCGGGCGATGTGGCCCTTGGTGACGTACCTCGTCAGCCCGGCGAGCACCCCACGCGCGTCCGAACGCCAGTACGGCGCGAACAGGCCGGAGAACGCCGGGACGAAGTAGGCGCCGCCGTTGTCCTCGACGGTGCGCGCGAGCTCCTCGATCTCCGTCGCGGTGCGGATCAGGCCGAGGTTGTCCCGCAGCCACTGGACCAGCGCGCCGGTGATGGCGATCGACCCTTCCAGGGCGTAGACGCAGGGGCTGTCCCCGATTTTGTAGCAGGCCGTGGTGAGCAGGCCGTTCTCGCTGCGTACCCGCTCGGTCCCGGTGTTGAGGAGTAGGAAGTTGCCGGTGCCGTAGGTGTTCTTGGCGTTCCCCACGTCGAAGCAGACCTGTCCGAACGTTGCGGCCTGTTGGTCGCCGAGGTCGCCCGCGATCGGAACGCCGGGCAGGAAGCCGCCCTTGCGGCCCTGCCCGTAGACCTCGGACGAGGGACGGATCTCTGGCAGCATCGAGAGCGGGATGCCCATCTCGGCGGCGATGTCGGCGTCCCATTCGAGCGTGGCGAGGTCCATGAGCATGGTGCGGGACGCGTTCGTCACGTCGGTGAGGTGCAGGCCACCGTCGGAACCGCCGGTCATGTTCCACAGCAGCCAGGTGTCCATGGTGCCGAAGAACAGCTCGCCGCGTTCGGCCCGGGCGCGGGCGCCTTCGACGTTGTCGAGGATCCACTTGACCTTGGGGCCGGAGAAGTACGTCGCGAGCGGCAGACCAACGCGGTCGCGGTAGCGCTCGGCACCACCGCCCAGAGCGCCCAGCTCGTCACAGATCCGGTCGGTGCGGGTGTCCTGCCACACGATCGCGTTGTGGATCGGCCGGCCGGTGGAGCGTTCCCAGACGAGCGTGGTCTCGCGCTGGTTGGTGATGCCGACCGCCGCGATGTTGGCGGCGGTGATATCGGCTCTGGCCAGCGCTCCGGCCACGACCTCGCGGGTGTTGCGCCAGATTTCCTCGGCGTTGTGCTCGACCCAGCCGGCGCGGGGAAAGATTTGCTCGTGCTCGAGTTGGTGAACGCTTACCACGCGGCCGGAGTGATCGAAGATCATGCTCCTCGTACTCGTCGTTCCCTGGTCTATGGCCGCGACGTAGTCGGTCATGTCAGCTCCCGCTCGGCTTGTCGGGTCTCGGGGTAGCGTACGTATGGCTGGGGTGCGTAGGGAGGTCGAATGTCACGTGGCGACCCGCGCGAGCACGGTGGCGACAGCGACGTCGCTCCGAGAGCCGGCGGCACCCGGGAGCCCGTCCAATCATGTCCACCCCTTCCCCGGACGGGAAGGATGGCATGCGTGTGCCACCGACCGGTGCCCGCCTCACGCCCCGCGGCTCACGGTGCCGCAGAGCGTGCGTTCACGTGTCCGACAGTCGCCGTCGCGGCACTTGTGCCGGCTGGCGGTCCTGGTCCTGGATCGCGAGGGGTGCCTAGTAGGTTGAACATCCGGCCCTGATGTCGGTACGTCCGTATGAGCCCGGGATGCATCTGAACCCCACGCTTCGTCCCGGTTCCGGGACGGCGAACACAAGCAGCCGGACACGAGCAGCAAGGAGAGGGCTGTGAGAGGTTCTGCGAAGCTGGGTCCGCAGGAGCGGGCGCAGGCCTGGGATCGCTTTGGTGAGCAGGCCTTCGACGTCTTGGTGGTCGGGGGTGGCATCACCGGTGCTGGCGTGGCGCTGGACGCGGTGACCCGCGGACTCGACACGGCTCTGGTGGAGGCGCGTGACTTCGCCAGTGGTACGTCGAGCCGGTCGAGCAAACTCTTCCACGGTGGCCTCCGCTATCTGGAGCAGATGAACTTCGGGCTCGTCGCGGAGGCGCTGAAGGAGCGCGAGCTGATGCTCACCCGGCTCGCTCCGCACCTGGTGAAGCCGGTGCCGTTCCTGTATCCCCTCAAGCACCGCATGTGGGAGCGGCCCTACGTCGGGGCCGGCCTGACGTTGTACGACACGATGGCGCGTGGACGCTCCGTCCCCGCGCACCGCCACCTCACCCGCACCGGTGCCCTGCGGCTCAGCCCCGCCCTGCGCCAGGACGCGCTCATCGGAGCGGTCCGCTACTACGACGGGCAGGCCGACGACGCGCGGCACACGCTCACCGTGATCCGTACCGCCGCCCGCTACGGCGCGGTGGTCCGCAATTCCTCCGAGGTCACGGGGTTTCTCCACGAGGGCGGGCGCATCGTCGGTGCGCACATCCGCGACGTGGACTCCGGTGCGACCACCACGATCAGGGCGAAGGTCGTCATCAACTGCACGGGTGTCTGGACCGACGAGATCCAGCGCCTCACCGGGGGCCGGGGGCGGTTCAGGGTGCGTGCCTCGAAGGGCGTGCATGTCCTCGTCCCGCGCGACCGGATCGCGTCTGAGGTCGGGCTGATCCTTCGTACCGAGAAGTCGGTGCTCTTCGTCATCCCGTGGGGCAACCACTGGATCATCGGTACGACCGACACCGACTGGAATCTCGATCTCTCGCATCCGGCGGCGAGCCGTGCCGACATCGACTACCTTCTCGCCAACCTCAACGAGGTGCTGGCGGTGCCGCTCTCGCACGACGACATCGAGGGGGTGTACGCCGGCCTGCGGCCGCTCCTCGCGGGGGAGTCCGAGGAGACCAGCCAGTTGTCGCGGGAGCATGCCGTGGCCCGGCCGCTGCCCGGCCTGGTGTCGATCGCGGGTGGGAAGTTCACCACGTACCGCGTGATGGCGAAAGACGCGGTTGACGCGGCCCGTCCCGACCTGGGGCACCGCCTTCCGCCGTCGGTGACCGAACATGTGCCATTGATGGGCGCCGAGGGTTACCACGCGCTGATCAACCAGGTCGACACCCTCGCCGAAGAGAACGGCGTGCCCGTGTGGCGGATGCAACGACTGCTTGACAGGTACGGCTCGATGGTGGACGAGGTGTTCGAGCTGGCCGAAAAGGACCATTCGCTGCTCGAACCCCTTCCCGGTGCGGGGGAGTATCTCCGCGTGGAAGCGATGTACGCCGCGACCCACGAGGCGGCGGTACACCTCGACGACGTGCTCGCCCGGCGTACCCGCATCTCCATCGAGGTTCCCCACCGGGGCACCGAAACCGCCGAGCCCGCCGCCGAACTCATGGCCGGCGTTCTCGGCTGGGACAATGCCCGCACCAGCAACGAGGTTGAGGTCTACAAGGCGCGGGTCGCAGCCGAGCGGGAGTCCCAGACGAAGCCCGACGACCTCACCGCTGACGCGCAGCGACTGCTGGCGCCCGACACTCGTAAGCTCGCGGTCGGCCGCGCGCTGAGGTAACGCTGCGCTACCGCACAGCGCGGTAGCGCAGCGCAGCGCTTTTTGGTGGACGCCGCCGTGCGCGGCGCCGACGAGGCACACGGGGTGTTGATCCGGCCCAGAACCTCAGTCCACCTTTCCCATACTCAGGATAACCAGAGTCGGCACTCGGTGAAGGTGCCAGTTTCCCTTAAAAACAAGAGGGTTCGTGCCTTTCTGCGATTGCGCCCATGATTGCGATCGACTAGACTCGAACGCATGAGCGACGGCGACGGTGTGCGGATCCCTCCGCTCCCGCCTGGGTTTGCTGACATGCTTCCCGGTCCGGAGTTGGTGGTGGCGTTCGCTGCTGTCGATCGGGACGTCTGTAATGGTTTCGAGCTTGGCGTGTTGCTTCAGGCCGCGCGGAAGGTCGCCTGTTGGGGCGAGTCTTTGAGTCTTGCTGTGGCTGCCGTGTTGGCGCACTGCCCGCCGTGTTTCAAGGATGATGAGGCGGAACGCTCGTCTGTGCCGGAGCCGCGGGCGGCTGAACTGTTGTCGCCGATGCTGGGGTGGACCAACTACCGCAGTGATCAGTTCATGCTCATCGCCTTGGCGTTGACAGACCTGCCGAACACCCGGCAGGCGTTGGAACGCGGCGAACTCGAATTCTCCGAGGTGCGGACGATCGTCGACCGGCTCACCCTCCTACCCCCAGCTGACCGTGCAGCGGTGGATGAGGCGATCTTTCCTGAGGTGTTGAAGCTGCGGGGCGGGCTGCTACGGCTCTATGTCGAAGCCGAAACCATCAAGGTCAACCCCGAAGCAGCGAAAGAACGCCACAAGAGGGCTCGGGAAGACCGTGGCGTGGCCGTCTACCCGGATGAGGACAACGTCTCCACGGTGCGCCTGCACGGCATCTCCCACGACAAGGCAGCCCAAGCCTGGGCCTTGATCGACGCCATCGCCCGCACCGAGAAGGCACGCGGGGACGAACGCACCCTCCCCCAACTACGCGCCGACATCGCCATCTCCCTCCTCCTCTCCGGCGAAGCCGACCTCATCGTTTGCGACGGCGAGGAAGAAGCCCGCGAAGGCACCGCCAGTCGTGAACAGACCAGCGCCGATGCTGAGAGTGGCGGTGAGGACTGCGACTGCGAGAACGGCGACGGGGAGAACGGCGACGATTGCAGCCCTTGTCAAGGGTCCTTTGACGACCTGCTCGACGAGCAGAACAACGCCGACAGTCCTTCCGAAGCTGAGGGTGCGCAGGACAACTCCGCCACCGAACCGGATGGGTGCCGGCACACCGGGTGCGACCACGACCACCACCTTGNGGGTTGCCCGTGTGAAGATTGCAANCCCGCNACCTACACCCNCCCNCTNGACCGGCCCCGCCGGAAGCGCCGCGACGACAATGCGGCCGGCAGTTCGGCCGGCGAGGCTGCCGCTGGTGAGGGTGGAGAGGCCGCCGGTGCGGGTAGCTCCGCGAACGGACGGGGCGAGGACGCTGATCGGGAACCGATTCCCGAGCAGGAGATCCCGGCGGCGTTCCGGTCCTGGAGAGCGGGGATCAAGGCGAAACTGCAGCTGAATGTGCCGTTCCCGACGCTGATGGAGTGGGCGAAGCGGCCAGCGGAGCTTGGCGGGTTCGGTCCGATCTTCACCGAAGTAGCGAGACGGCTACTTGCCAACCATCTGGATAATCCGGATGCGATGTTCGCGGTCGGGGTCACCCATCCGGTGACGGGCCAGTTGTTGAGTCTGCATCCGATGGCGCAACGTTTCCTNCGCGGTCTTCCGGCGGAGCTGGTTCAGTCGTTGAACCAGCGCTGCACCTGGATGCTGTGCCGACGCCCAGCCATCAGCTGCGACCTCGACCACACGAAGCCATACTCCGAGGGCGGTGAGACCTCCGTCGCGAACGTGGCACCACTATGCCGCCACCACCGCGTCAAAACCGAGGGCGACTGGAAAGTCGAACAAACCAGCCCAGGCCACTTCACCTACACCGACCCACACAGCCGGCAGTACACGGTCACCCCACCACGCCTCACCGACCCCGTCGAACCCGCCGACCCCGACCCGCCGCCCTTCTAACCTGCGCGGGACGATGCGGGACAAACAAACAAACCGGCAGGCTCGACAACCCCTGAAAAGAAGGGGTTTCGAGCCTGCCGATATGCGCGCCTCACCGGCCCGGGCTCGGCCTGCTACGCGGGCGCGCTCTGGCGGACGGGTCGGGTCTTCCGCGCAAGGACGGCGCGGTGGCGGTTGGGTCGGATCAGGGCGTTAGGACATAAGTGTCGAGGTTCCAGATCTGACCGGGGCCGACGCCGCCGGCGCATTGGAAGTCATAGCCTCCGGTGATGTACATCTTTCCGGCTATCACCGCCGCGGTGTGGCGCTTCAAACGGGCGGGCGGACCGACGGCCTGATGCTGGCGCCAGGTGTGTGTGGTCAGGTCGAACGACCAGATGTGGTCGGTAGGATTCTGCGGGTACGGTGCACCGCAGTCGGCCTCGCCACCGGGTATGTCACCTCCGTGAAGATAGAGGCGAGTACCGATCAATCCAGCGGCACCGTAGTTGTGCGGTGGATCCGGGTTGCCGGCCTGGGGAGTGATCTCTGCCCACGTGTTCGTCGTGATGTCGTACTGCCAGGTGTCGTCGAGCACCGGAAAGCTGGAGCCGCTCACGCCTTCACCGCCGTACAACGTCAACTTCCCCATGACAGCGTGGGTTCCGGCCATGGCGACGTGACGTGGTGACGGCGCGGACGGGTCGCCGTTCTCGATGAGCTGGGTCCAGGTGTTCTGGGGGAAGTCGTAGGCCCACAGATCATTGAGCGCCGACAGTGTCGCATCGACACCGCCGAAGATGTAGAGCTTGCCGCCCGCAGTCCAGGCCGTCGAGCCACTCCGGCCGCTTGGGCCCGGATTGACCGGGCGGATCTGTTCCCAACGCTGCCGGGTCGTGTCGAATGCCCACAGGTCATCGAACGCCTTGAAGACCGTCCCCTCGGAATTGTACTGAGAACCACCGAAAACAACGAACGATCGCTCGGATGCGGCGGCCGCCGCCCAGGCCCGCGGCTCCGGCGCGACCCGCGAGGGAACCAGGGTCCACCGCCGGGTTTCGGTGTCGAGTCGATACAGATCGTTGAGGAACGTGTTCTGGCCAGTGGCGAACGAATCGTACACACCACCAAAGACGTAGAGGTGCTTGCCAACGCTCGCTGTCGCCGGCATCGAACGCGCAGACGGGGGTACGCCGAACGTTCGCAGCTTCTCCCAGGTGACGTTCGAGTCCTCCAATCCGGCGCCCGAGCCGCTGATCGAACCTACCTGGGCTGTCGAACCAGCCTGGGCTGTCGAACCAGCCGCAATGAGCGCCATCGCCGCAACGCAAATCAGAATCATCCGTCGTAACACAGAATCCCCCTTAGCTGTGATCGATTCGGGTCCTCGGGTCAGGATGGGATTCGGCTAGAGGTGGGGAATGACGGGGCCTTGGCCCTCGGGGCCTGTCAATCGGCCGGTCAGTCGGAGTCCGTCGCGCATGTTGAACGACATCAGGGCGAGGTTGGCAGCGCCCGCGGCCAACTCGATCGTCTGGACGGTGTAGAAGAGGGCGTCGAACTCGCCACGTGCGGCGAGCCTATCGAGATAGAGCGCGGCAGGGGTCAGGATCAGCAGTCCGTTTCCGGCGATGAACGGCATCCGCCGTTTCTTGGACGCTATCCAACGGTGGGTCGAACTACCGGCAAGGAAGAAGCCGATGAGCCCGGTGATCGCCAGCGCGGGGACGATAACGAGTAGTCCCCATGTGATTGCCTGTTTGACCGCGGCGAAATGGCCGGGGACAACCCCATGGAGAGCGATCCTGACGTGTAGTGCCTGTGCGAACAGTCGAGCCAGATGGTTGACCTGGTACCCAGGGATTCGGCTCGGTTCGTCACCGGACGCCGCCCCCGTTGACGGCGACCCACGAAAACCGGGTCGCCGTCAACGAGGCGAGAGGATGTCGACGACGGTGCGGGTCTGCCTACATGGCGGCGCCCGTGCTCACGCCAGCGCCAGCGCCAGCACCGGGACCGTTCACGTAGGTCCGCAGGTGCTGCGCCGTGAGCGACTCACTGTTGGCGACGAGCTCAGCGGGCGTGCCAGTGAACACCACCCGGCCACCGTCGTGGCCGGCACCAGGACCGAGGTCGATGATCCAGTCCGCGTGCGCCATCACGGCTTGGTGATGCTCGATGACGATGACGGAGTTGCCGTCGTCGACCAGCCGGTCAAGCAGGGCAAGGAGTTGGTCGACGTCGGCCAGGTGCAGGCCCGTCGTTGGCTCATCCAGGACGTACGTAGCGGCCTTCTCCGCCATCTGGATCGCGAGCTTGAGTCGCTGTCGCTCCCCGCCGGACAGCGTCGTCAGCGGCTGCCCAAGGCTGAGGTAGCCGAGCCCGACGTCAACCAGACGGTCGAGGATCACTCGAGCCTGCCCGGCAGCGCCGGTAGCTGTCTTGCCGCGAGAAGCCGGCGTACCAGAGCCGAAACCGGACCCGAAGAAGTCGCGGGCTTCCGTCACCGACATGGCGAGGACCTCGCTGATGTCCTTGCCGTTCAGCTTGTGTGTGAGCACCTCGGGCGTGAACCGCTTCCCCTCGCACTCCTCGCAGGTCGACGCTACCCCCGCCATCATGGCGAGGTCTGTGTAGACGAGCCCGATGCCCTTGCAGTTCGGGCAGGCGCCCTCGGAGTTCGCACTGAACAACGCGGCCTTGACGCCGTTGGCCTTGGCGAACGCGGTCCGGATCGGGTCGAGCACTCCGGTGTAGGTGGCGGGGTTGCTCCGTCGAGATCCGCGGATCGCCGACTGGTCGACGACGGCCACATCCTTACGGTGGGAGAGCGAGCCGTGGATGAGCGAGCTCTTGCCCGACCCGGCGACACCGGTGACCACGGTAAGGACGCCGAGTGGGACGTCGACGTCGACGTTCCTGAGGTTGTGCAGGGAGGCGCCACTGATCGAGAGTTGCCCGCTGGCCTGGCGCACCTCCTCCCGCAGCCGGGCCCGGTGGTCCAGGTGCCGCCCCGTCAACGTGTCGGAGGTACGCAGGCCCGCCACGTCACCGGCGAAGCACAGCCGGCCACCCGCCGCGCCTGCCCCTGGACCAAGGTCGACCACGTGCTCGGCGATCTCGATCACCTCGGGCTTGTGTTCGACGACGAGGACGGTGTTTCCCTTGTCCCGCAGGCGAAGCAGCAGGGCGTTCATCCGCGCGATGTCGTGCGGGTGCAGCCCGACCGTGGGTTCGTCGAAGACGTACGTGACATCGGTGAGGCTGGATCCGAGGTGGCGGACCATCTTGACCCGTTGGGCCTCCCCGCCGGACAACGTGCCGGATTCGCGGTCCAGGCTGAGATAACCGAGGCCGATCTCGACCAGCGAGTCGAGCAGGTCACGAAGGTTCGCCAGCAGCGGCCCGACGGACGGGTCGTCGATGTCGTGGATAAACTCCGCCAGCTCGTTGATCTGCATGGCGGAACACTCGGCGATGTTGCGCCCGTTGATCTTCGACGACAACGCGACGGGGTTGAGCCGGGTGCCGTCGCAGGCCGGACAGGTGGCGAACACCACCGCGCGGTCGACGAACGCCCTGATATGGGACTGCATCGACTCGCGTTCCTTGGCGAGGAAGATCCGCCGGACCTTCACCAGCAGCCCTTCGTACGTCGTATTGATGCCGCCCGCCTTGATCTTGGTCGCCGGCTTGTTGAGGAAGTCGTCCCACTGTTGCGCGGTGAAGTCCTTCAGCTTGGTGTCCGGGTCGTACAGTCCGGACTCCGCCATCACCCGCCAATACCACGAGTCGACCCCGAAGTTCGGCACCGTGACGGCACCTTCGTTGAGCGAGAGTTCCCGATCGAAAAGCTGGTCGACGTCGACGGTCGAGACCCGGCCGAGTCCCTCGCACTCAGGACACATTCCGCCCGACAGGGTGACTTCTCGTGTGGTGTGCGTACCGCTGCCGCGGTCCAACTCCATCTCGCCCCGGACATTTCCGGCCGGCCTGTTGAAGGAGAACGCCGTCGCCGGACCCACCGGCGGGTCACCCAACCGGCTGAACAGAATGCGCAGCATGGTGAAGGCGTCCGTCACCGTGCCCACGGTCGAACGGGAATTGGCACCCATGCGTTCCTGGTCGACGATGATCGCCGCGCTGAGGTTGTGGAGGGCGTCGACGTCGGGACGGTTGACGTTGGGCATGAACGACTGGATGTACGCCGTGTAGGTCTCGTTGATGAGGCGCTGGGACTCGGCGGCGATCGTGCCGAAAACGAGGGAGGACTTTCCGGAACCAGAGACTCCGGTGAAGACGGTGAGGCGGCGTTTGGGAATGTCGAGGGAGATGTCGGCCAGGTTGTTCTCCCTGGCACCGCGTACCTTGATCACGTCGTGGCTGTCCGCCGGAAGTTGCTGGCCTGGACGAGAAGTCATGTAGCCTCTCCTGATACCTTTACGGCCTAAAGGGATAGCCCGGCAACATTACGTTAGGGCGTAAGGAGTCGCAAGTTGGTCATCTTTGCCGGCCAGGGTGACACCCGCCGCTCGATGGCTCTGTTGTGGCGCACGCCGAGTTCCGGGGAGCCACGGACCGGCCCGGGTCCCAAACCTGGGCTGACGGTGGACGCGATCGTGGCGGCGGCGATCGCCGTGGCGGACGCTGACGGGATGGCGGGTCTGTCCATGCGCGCGGTGGGGGAGCGGCTCGGCCGCACTGCCATGGCGCTCTATACGTACGTTCCCAACAAGCACGAGCTCGTCGAGCTGATGTACGACCAGGCCCTGGCCGAGCTGCCCACCAGCTACCCGATGGGTGCCGGCTGGCGCGCGGCGACGCGGTCGTGGGCTGAGGATCTCTGGGCGTTCTATCTGCGGCATCCGTGGATGCTGCAGGTGTCGCGGGCCCGGCCCGTGCTGGGCCCGCACGAGCACACCCACATCGAGACCCTGCTGCGGATCCTCGACGGGACCAGACTGGAGTCGCGGGTGCTGTGGCGGCTGGTTGGCAGCCTCGTCGGCTTCGTCCGCGGCGCCGTGCAGGTGGTCGCCTTGTCGCGCCTGGCGCCGACGATGACGGGGGTGTCGGAGGAGGACTGGTGGTACGCACGGTCCGCGCTCCTGGGTGAGGTCGCCCCCGACTTCGCCGAGCGGTTCCCGATGATCACCCGGCTGGAGAACGATCGCGCGCTCGAGTTCGACGATGAAGGCGTGCCGTATCTCGAGCAGGAGGCCAGGGAGGTGTTCGAGGCCGGCCTCGAGGTGCTGCTGGACGGCATCGAGACAACCATCGCGACGGCGAAGGCAAAGGCGAAGGGGCGGCGGAGCCGGCCGGGTGGCGCCACCACCAGACGGACCCGAGGCGCTAGCCGCGGAGGCGTAGGCCGCGCGGGGTGACGTGGAATCCCGCGGAGGCCAGGGCTGTGGCGAGCGGGCTGGCACCCTCGGGGTGGCCGTGGGGGCGCAGGATCGCTTCACCGTCGACGCGTTCGACGCTCAGCTTGCCCAGCACGCCGTCGCGGACGGCCAGCGCCAGCGCGTCAACCGCGGGTTGCAGGTCGGTGAGGTCGTCGGACCAGGTGAGCAGGGTGCGCCCGCCGCGTTCGACGTACAGGATGAGGTGGCCGTCGACGAGGACGACGAGTGCGCCCGCCTTCCGGCCGGGCCGGTGCCCGCGTTGCTCCTCGGGCGCCTGGTCGGGGCGTGCGGGCCAGGAGAGTGCCGCGCCGTACGGATTGGCCGGGTCGGTCGCGGCGAGGACGACTGTCCTGGCTGACCTGTCGGAGGACGGCCGGCCCAGAGACTGGGACAGGTCTGGCTGGTCACCGCTCTGCTCGCCGCTGTCACCCGACTGGCCGCTCGCACGCAGCCGGTCGACCGCACCGGGCGCCCCGAACTGCGCCGCACCCAGACCCGCCACGAAGTAGCCCCGCCGGCAGCGGCCGGACTCCTCGAACGCCGACAGCACCTGGTAGACCGCGGCGAACCCGCCGGGGACGCGCTCGGCCATCACGGCACCGCGGGTGAGGACACCATGCCGGTCGAGCAGCGCCTCGGCGGCCGCGTGGGCGCGCCGGGTCGGATCAGGCTCGCGGTCCGGAAGCAGCGACCAGCGCCCGGACGCGGTCGGCGGACCGGTCCGGCTGGGCATCGCGGGTCGGCCGCGCCGTAGGGACGACCGACCACCTGCGAACCGGCTCCGTGGTGGCGCCGACCGCGACCGGTGCGCGGACGAACCGCTTCCGAGCAGCGTCCGTAAGGGGGCCAGCGTGTCCCCGGTGAGGTGACCCGCCCACACCAGGTCCCACAGCGCGGTCACCAGCGACTGGTCATCGACGGCGACCCCCTTGCTGGCCCGCCCGTCCCCCGCGGGGTCGTCGTCGGCGGGTTCCTCGGTGGGGGCGTTCGTACGGAGCGATGCCTGCACCGCATCGGACAGCGGCCGGAAGAAGAAGCCGCCACCGGAGGCGAGCACGTCCAGCACCGCCTGGTGCAGCGGCCCCGGCTCGAACTCCGGGTCCGGCTGGGGCAGCGTCAGGTCTGCGGAGTCGGCGAGGTGCAACGAGATCCAGCCGTCTGTGCCGGGAAGCGTGCCGTGCCCCGCCCAGACCACCTCGCCCGTCGCGGTCAACTCGTCGAGCATCGCGGGGGAGTAGTCGGCCACCCGGGAGGCGAGGACCAGGCGCTCGAGTGCCGACGCGGGCACGGCACAGCCGGCCAGCTGCTCGATGACGCGCAGCACGCCGTCGGTGCCGCGCAGCCGGCCACCGACGTGCTGCCAGGCCGGGAGGAACCGCGCGAGCGCGGCCGGCTCCACCGGCTCCACCTCGCTGCGCAAGGCGGCGAGTGAACGCCGGCGGAGAGTACGCAGCACGCCGGCGTCACACCATTCGGTGCCGTACGCCTCTGGGCCGCCAACGTGGGAAGCGGTCCCGGGGCGCGGCTCGTCAGGCGACCGGAACGTGCCCTCGACGACCCGGCCCTGCCCGGCCAGCCGGCGCAAGGTCTCGTTGACAACCGCCACACCGAGGCCGAACCGTGCGGCCACCTCCCCGGCGTGGAAGGGGCCGTGGGTGCGGGCGTACCTCGCGATCAGGTCGCCGAGCGGGTCGGCCACCGGCTCGGCGAACGCCTCGGGCAGGCCAACCGGGAGGGGTACGCCCAGCGCGTCGCGGAGCCGGCTCGCGTCCTCGACCGCCGCCCAGCGCTCGGCACCGTCTGGGTGCTCCCCCGTACCTCTGTGTCTCAGCACGCGGCGGGTGCTTTCGAGTTCGGACAGCCAGCGGCCGGCGTACGCGGGTTCGGTGCAGCGGGCGGCGACCTCCTCGGTGGACAGGGGTCCGAGCAGCCGCAGGAGATCCGCGACATCCTCCGGGCCGCGGCAGCGGCGTTCGGGAACCAGCCGCTGCAGCTCCGCCTCGGTGCGCGCCATCACCTCCGGGTCGAGCAGGTCCCGCAACTCGGTCTGGCCGAGGAGCTCGGCGAGCAGCGAACGGTCGAGCGCGAGGGCCGCCGCCTTGCGCTCGGCCAGCGGGGCGTCGCCTTCGTACATGAACGCCGCGATGTACCCGAACGTCAGCGACTTCGCGAACGGCGACGGTTCGTTCGTCTCTACCTCGACGACCCGGATCCGGCGGGCGGCGATGTCGCGGAGGAGCTCCACCAGCCCGGGCAGGTCGTACACGTCCTGCAGGCACTCGCGAACCGCCTCGAGCACGATCGGGAATGACGCGTACTTCGACGCCACCTCCAGCAACTGCGCGGACCGCTGCCGTTGCTGCCACAGGGGGGTACGCCGGCGCGGATCGCGGCGCGGCAGCAGCAGGGCACGGGCGGCGCATTCGCGGAACCTCGCGGCGAACAACGCGGACCCGCCGATCTCGTCGGTGACGAGTTGCTCGATCTCGTCCGGCTCGAAGATCGCGAGGTCGGCGCCGGGCGGGGAGTCTTCGGTGTCAGGGATACGGAGGACGATCCCGTCGTCGGCGTGGACGGACTGGACGTCGACGCCGTAGCGCTCGCGCAGCCGTGCGCCGATCGCGAGGGCCCAGGGCGCGTGGACGCCGCCGCCGAACGGCGTGTGGACGCAGATCCGCCAGTCGCCCAGCTCGTCGCGGAACCTCTCGACCAGGATCGTGCGGTCGTCGGGCACGTGCCGGGTCGCCTGTCGCTGCTCCTCGAGGTATGACACCAGGTTGTCGGCGGCCCACTCGTCAAGGCCGGCTTGACGGACCTGGGTGCGCGCCTCGTCGGGCGTACGCCGGCCCAGCTCGCGGACATAACCCCCGATGGCGCGGCCAAGCTCCGCCGGCCGGCCAAGCGTGTCGCCCTTCCAGAACGGCAACCGGCCCGGCTGCCCTGGTGCGGGGGAGACCAGCACCCGGTCATGGGTGATGTCCTCGATCCGCCAGGACGACGCGCCGAGGGTGAAGACGTCACCGACCCGGGATTCGTAGACCATCTCCTCGTCGAGTTCGCCGACGCGGTGGTTGTTCTTTTCACCCACGAGGAACACGCCGAAGAGCCCGCGGTCGGGGATGGTGCCACCACTGGTCACGGCGAGCCGCTGCGCGCCAGGCCGTCCGGTCAGCGTGCCGGCCACGCGGTCCCACACCAGCCGGGGCCGCAGCTCGGCGAACTCGTCGGACGGGTAGCGCCCGGAGAGCATGTCGAGGACCGTGTCGAACGCCGACCGCGGCAGCGTCTGGAACGGCGCCGCCCGCCGGATCAGGGTGTAGAGCTCGTCGACCTGCCAGGTGTCCATGCAGGAGGCAGAGACGATCTGCTGGGCGAGGACGTCGAGCGGGTTCGTGGGGATGCGGGTCGCCTCGATCAGACCCGAACGCATCCGCTCGGTCACCACCGCGGTGGCCACGAGATCGCCGCGGTACTTCGGGAAGATCACGCCCCGCGACACCGCACCCACCTGGTGCCCGGCCCGCCCCACCCGCTGCAGGCCGCTCGCCACCGACGGCGGCGCCTCCACCTGCACCACGAGGTCGACGGCGCCCATGTCGATGCCGAGCTCCAGGCTGCTGGTCGCCACCACGCAGGGGAGCCGGCCGGATTTCAGGTCGTCCTCGATGAGCGCCCGCTGCTCCTTGCTCACCGAACCGTGGTGGGCCCTGGCCAGGAGGCCGGGTGCGCCTTTGCTGGCTCCCGACTGCGCCATGATCTGCGCCGGTGAGCCGGCTACGGGCAGGTCGTCAGCTCCGTCAGCTCCGTCGGTGTCGCCGAGCCGCTCGGAGCTAATGGTCGCGTTCGGCTCCTCGTTCGCTTCGCGGGCGGCTCGTTCCTCGCCGACCACTCCGCTCACTCGCTCGCCGAGCCGCTCGGAGCTAATCTCGTTGAGGCGGGCCGTGAGGCGTTCGGCGAGCCGGCGGGAGTTGGCGAACACCAGCGTGGATCGCTGCTGCTCGATCAGGTCGGCGACGCGTTCCTCGACATGGGGCCAGATCGAGGAACGGCGTTCGGGACCGGCGGCCGCGCCGAACTGCTCCTCCGGGCCGAGGACCTGACCCAGGTCGCCCATGTCCTCGACGGGGACGACGACCTTGAGGTCGAACTCCTTGGCGTACGGCGGATTGACCACCGTCACGGGCGCGGACCCGCCGAGGAACCGCGCGACCTCCTCGACCGGCCGCACGGTGGCGGAGAGTCCGATCCGCTGGATCCGGCGCGGGGCCTCGCTGGCGGTGCTGTCTCCGTCGGCGTCGGAGCCTGCCACGAGAGCGTCGAGGCGTTCGAGGGAGATCCCGAGGTGGGCGCCCCGCTTGGTGCCGGCGACCGCGTGCACCTCGTCGATGATCACCGTCTCGACACCCCGGAGGGCGTCCCTGGCCTGTGAGGTGAGTAGGAGGAACAGCGACTCCGGTGTCGTGATCAAGACGTCTGCCGGGGTGCGGGCGAATTTTCGGCGCGCGTCGGCCGGCGTGTCACCGGACCGCACCGCGACCTCGATCGCCGGCTCGGGCAGCCCCAGCCGGCGGGCGGTGTGGCGGATCCCGGTGAGCGGCGCGCGGAGGTTGCGCTCCACGTCGACCGCGAGCGCCTTGAGCGGAGAGACGTAGAGAACGCGGCACCGCCGGCTCCGGTCAGCGGGCGGTGGCGTCGAGGCGAGCTGGTCGAGTGCCCACAGGAACGCGGCGAGCGTCTTGCCCGAACCCGTCGGCGCCACCACCAGGCTGTGCTGCCCCCGGCTCACCGCGTCCCAGGCACCCACCTGTGCCGGGGTAGGCGCGGCGAACGACGACCGGAACCACTCCCGGGTCGCCGCTCCGAACCGTTGGAGGACATCAGATCCGTCAGGCACCCGTCCATGGTGCCTCGCCCCACCGACACTGCCCGCCAAGGGCGGGTCAATGAGGCCGTGCTCAAGATCGTCGCGCCGGCTCGAGGTTCGACGCGTTGGCGCCTGGTTTCTCAGCATCCACCCAGTCAGCCCGGATGTTGAGACACCAGGCAAAGAAGCCTGGTCATACGAAGATCGGGAAGGATTTCAGTCATATAGCGACGAAAATCCTTCCCGATCCTGGTCCCGCGCTTTGGCGAAGTTGATCAAGGGTCCGCAAATCGGGCACACCCGCGGCGGGTGTCCGAATTCGGGACCGTTGATCAACTTCGCTCCCACAACTCCAGCCAGTCACCCGCCGCAGGCCCCCCGACCCAACGGAACGGGTTCGCCAACCCGTCAGGGCCAGCGGAACGCCAGCCGCGCCGGCGGGCTCGCGGCCCCGCCAGGGGAGACGGCTACCAGCTCCAGCACCGTCTCCGTCTCGCCGGCGCGACGTTCGAGGCCGGGTACGGCATACACCTCGTCGTAGGTGCGGCCGACCCATTCGCGGGCGCCCGATCCGCCTGGCCCACCCAGCCGGAACAGGTCGTAGTACCAGACCCGGGCCGGTGCGAGTTCCCAGGCGAGGAAGGCCGTCGCGCCGCCGTCCGCCACCCGCGCGTCCTCGACCACGAACCCGCGCGGCTTCGCGGGCGGGCGGTCCGCGTCCCCGCGACGCTCCAGCCGGAACTCACCGAGGTGGACGGTGTAGTCGTCGACGGCTGTCGGGGAGTGGAAGCCGACGTACACCGCGGCGATCGTTCGCCCGGCGTACGGCGCCAGCGACCAGACCTGCCGATTCCAACCGGCCAAGCCGGTCCGCCCCGCGTCCAGCCAGATCGGTGTGCTTGCCGGCACGTCGCCGGCGTGAAGATCGCCCGCCACCGCCCGGCCGGGCGCGTCCGTGAACACCAGCCCCACACGGAGGTGGCTCGCCGCGCCCGCCCGTCCGGTCGTGTAGGTGAGCGAGAGGTGGACGTCTGGCACGACCGGGAGCCGCGTTTTGTACAGCCGCAGCTCCACCGCGTCGTCCGCGGCGAGCGCGCCGGAGATCGCGAGCGAGGTGCCGCCGTCGTACGCGCGGGTGTAGTCGTAGTCGACGGTCAGGCGTTCGGCAGGTGCGCCGTCGGCGGACCGCAGCCACCACTGCCAGGTGGGTAGGACGTCCTGGATGCCGATGTTGAACCACGGCCGCTCGGCCACCAACCCACCGTCCACGAAGAACTTCTCGCCGGTTCCGGCGTTGAACCTCGTGACGAACGGGAACGTTCCCACCACCGACTTCTCCACGACGGTGTGGGCTACGCCGTCCCAGCGTTCGGGATTGCCCTTGTCGGTGCCGGTCGGTGGCAGTGACCGGCCGGTCTGCGCCGGGTCCTGCTTCGGGCCGGACCACCACTGGCGTTCGAAGGCGTAGGCGGCGCGCTGGCCCTCGACCGTCGACTTGTCGCCGGGCGCGAGCCGCCACGGGAACTCCGTGCCGAGGAACGCCCAACTCGTGCGGCCCGCTTCGCCCTCCGGGAAGATCCAGCGCGGGTCGTACGGCTGGGAGAAGTTGTTGAGCCCCGCCTCCGTACCCGCGAACACCACCTCGTACGGATCGAGCCCCAGGGCGACCGCGTGGTCGTGTGAGCGCCGCAGCCGCTCCTGCGACCACCAGTAGTTGAGGAAGATGCTGGAGCACACCCGGGTGCCGTCAGCGTCGACGATCCACGGCGAGTTCGTGGCGTTGAACTCGTTCTGGTAGCGCACGGTGCCCGCCATGGTGAGCGAGTCGTACCACTGCACGTGGAAACCCGGCGGCGCCGTGCGCGCGAGGTAGGAGAACAGCTCGTGCAGCAGAGCCGTCTGCTCGAGCGTGATGGCCGCTTCCTGGTTGATGAAGTAGCCGTCGAAGCCGAAGTACGCCGCCATCTCGACCAGCTTGTCGGCCACCGGAAACGACCCGTCGGGACGCTTCTCCACGAACTCCGCGAAGTTCTCCGGGCGCGGCCAGAACCAGCAGCCGAGGCTCTTGACGCCGTTGCGGTGCGCCGCGTCGGTCCAGGCGGGGTTGGGCAGGTTGATGGTGCCGAAGCGCGGATCCTCCTTGCCGTACTCGCCGTTGACCGGCAGGCCGTGCCAGGACCCGAACATGTCGACGTACTGCCAGAAGCGCAGCGCGTACGCCTGGAGGTGATAGCCGTACCGGTGGGCGAGCGCGAAGTTGCCCGGCTCCACGTAGTCGTTGGCGAGCGTCATCAGGCGCGGCCGGTCGTCGAGGCCCGGATGCGCCTGGGTCGGCGCGAACGTCGGGATGCGCCGCGCGAGCGGCACGCGGGACCGGAAGTACTTCGCGAACGGGTCGGTGTCGGGGCTCCACGCCTTGATCGCGGGTGCGTCGTAGCCGTGCAGGAACGGCAGCCCCATGGGACTCAGCTCGGCCAGGGTCCCGGTCAGGCCGGCCAACGGGCCGGCGCCTGTCACCACTGGCGGCGCCTCGGCCGATGCGCTCGGCGTACCAGCGGCCAACGCGGTAGCACCGACAGCGCCGGCACTCACGTACCGCAGGAACGCCCGCCGGTCGACACCGCCTTCCCCACGGCTCTCGGGCGGAACGTCGTCACCGGGCGTCGTCGCCATGCTGTCCTCCGGGTTGGTCCGTCGGTCAGCCCCTCATGATCACGGGTCTCGGCCCGGAGGGTGCCGGACCCGCTGTCTCTGACCGTTCTCGGCCAGTGCCGGAGCGTGAGCGCTACTTGATCATGACCTGGGACCAGCTCGATCCGCCGTCGGTGGTGCGGAACAGCTTGCCGTCGAGGTCGAGGATGTAGCCCACGTTGTCGGTGGTGAAACCAGCGAACGCCGGGTCGCCGAGCGCGGGCACCGGCGCGGACGTCGTACCCCCGCGTCCCACGATCAGCGCCTGGCCGGGCACCGCCACGATCGCCCGGCTGGAGCTACGCGCACCCAGCTCGGAGGCGGTCGCCGAGATCGACGGTTGCCCGGCGGGTACGTCTGACCAGGTGACGCCGGCGTCGTTGGAGACGCTGACCGTCGCGGCGGTACCTGTCGCGCAGGTGAGCCACAGCGAGGTGGCGCTCGCCGACAGGCGGCCGGGTTCGAGGTCGGGCTGGCAGGGAGTCACGCGCTGGACGAACGACGTGCCGCCGTCGGTGGACACCTGGGCGTAGGTCTGGTCCGCGCTCCGATCGGTGACGGCGACCAGCTTGTCGGCGACCGCGAGACCTTCAGGGGTGTTGAGCTTCACGCTCAGCTGCTGCCAGGCGTCCTGGTCGACGGGGGTCCACCACAACGTCCAGGCGCTGCTGTCGCGGACGAGCGCGAACGCCGAGCCGCCCGCGGTCTCGAGCCGCTCCACCAGGCCGGGCACCTCGCGCACCCGGGCCCACGAGCCGCCGCCGTCGTGGGTTGACCACAGCGCGCCGCCGAAGGCCCAGCCGTTCTGGCTGTCCCCGGCGAACCGGATGTCGCGCACCGTGTCGGCGCTCAACTCGTTGTCGCCGCGGACGACCTTGGCCCCGAGGTCGGGGAGCGGGGCGAACGTCTTGCCGCCGTCCGTGGTGACCGCGACGGTGGCACGGTCGGTGGGCGAGTCATCCGAGGCTTCGCGTCCGCTGCCCAGAACCCAGAAGGTGCGGGCACTCGCGGCGGTCATCGACACCGGCGAGAAGTTCGCGGGCATCTGAGCCTCGTAGGAGTCCTTGGCGCTCGGTGTCGCCGGCGGTTTGGTTCTGGTCGCCTCGACCCGGGCACGTGAGGGCTCCGGCTCAGGGGTCTGCGTCCGCTTCGGGTCGCTGTCGGACACGTCGGACTTCGGTGCGGGTTCAGCCTTCTCCATCAAGGTCGCCGCGGAGCCGCTCTCAGACCGGCTGGCGACCGTCAGCGGCGTACCCAGCCCGCTGGCGACGTACCCGACACCACCGAGTCCGGCGGCCACCACCGCGGCGGCCGCGATCCCGGCGGCGGCAGCGCGCCGCCGACGCCGGCGGGCCGCGCCGGTGTGGATGCGGTCGAGGGCGTCGTCGGGGTCGACGGGCAGTCGCCACTGGTCGCTCCGCAGCCCCTCGCGGACGCGGTCCTCTAGTGGGTCCATCGGGCGTCCTCCTCGTTGCCAGCGCCCTTACTGCTGATGCCCGCACCGCTATCGCTACTACCGGCGGCACCGCCGGTCGCGTCGGCGCGGGTCTTGGTGTTGTCTGTCTCGCGGCCCGGATCGGTACTGGAGTCCGGATCGGCACCGGACTCCGTGCCGGCGCCCGTGCCCGTGCCTGTGCGGGTGCCCGCGCGCGGCAGGGTGCCTGGCGGAGCCGCGTGCGGCAGGCGCGCCCGCAGCTTCGCGAGCGCTTTGAAGGTCTGGCTCTTCACGGTGCCGACCGAACAGCCGAGCATGTCAGCGACCTGGCGTTCGGACAGATCCTCGGCGAAGCGCAGCACGAGCACCGCGCGTTGCTTGCGGGGGAGCGCGGCCAGCGCCTCCTGGAGTTCCTTGTCGGGAAGCTGGTGGTCGTCGTGGCGGGCCTGGTCTGGCACCTCGTCGACGAGGTGCTCCCGGCGCCGGCGGCGCCAGATGCTGACATTGCGGTTGACCATGGTCCGCCGGACGTAGCCCTCGGGATCGTCCCGGTTGCGCACGCGGGGCCAGGCGTTCAGGGTGCGTTCGAGCGCATCCTGAACGAGGTCGGCGGCGGCCTCGTGGTTGCCGGTCAGCATGTGGGCGAACCTCAACAATTCCGGCATCCGAGCCCGAACGAACGCATCGAAGACCTCCCCGTCATCGCTCCGCACGCGGCTCCTCTCGCCTCGGGCGGTCGTGCCGAGGACGCACGACCGCTCCCCGTAGGTTGCCCGAGCCTGCCAGACGATGCCCGATAGCCGTCCGGTGCCACCGGTGTCCGGCGGGCCGAACTCTTACCTGACAGCTCGGGCTGCCGGAGGTTGGACGTCGTACTGTCGAAGATCCTCCCAGGTCCGGCGCACTTCAGATCGGCGGTGGACACCGCGCGAACGTCCGGTTACGGCTAAGGTGTCGGACCATGCGAGCACTGGTGCTCTCGGGGGGCGCTGGTACGCGCCTGCGGCCGATCACACACACGTCGGCCAAGCAGCTCGTACCGGTAGCCAACAAACCCGTTCTGTTCTACGGCCTGGAGGCGATCGCCGCCGCCGGGATCGTCCAGGTCGGCATCGTCGTCGGTGACACGGCCAACGAGATCAAGGAAGCGGTCGGTGACGGCGCGGAGTTTGGGCTGGAGGTCACCTACATCCCGCAGGACGCCCCGCTCGGCCTGGCCCACGCGGTGCTGATCGCCAGCGACTTCCTGGGCGACGAAGACTTCGTGATGTATCTCGGCGACAACTTCATCGTCGGTGGCATCACGCCCCTGGTCGACGAGTTCCGCGCGAGCCGGCCAGACGCGCAGATCCTCCTCACGCACGTACCCAACCCCACCGCGTTCGGGGTCGCCGAGCTCGACGCCGACGGCCGGGTGGTCGCACTGGAGGAGAAGCCCAAGCAGCCCAAGAGCGACCTCGCCCTCGTCGGTGTCTACATGTTCACGCCGGCGATCCACCAGGCGGTCCGCGAGATCGAGCCGTCGTGGCGGGGCGAGTTGGAGATCACCCACGCCATCCAGTGGCTCATCGACAACGACCGGGACGTCAGGTCGACGGTGATCTCCGGCTACTGGAAGGACACCGGCAACGTCGACGACATGCTCGAGGTCAACCGCTCCGTGCTCGAGACCCTCGAGCCGAACATCCAGGGGTCGGTCGACGAGCGGTCCGAGATCATCGGTCGGGTCGTCGTCGAGAAGGGGGCCGAGATCGTCGGCTCGCGGATCGTGGGCCCGGTGATCGTGGGCGCCAACACCCGCGTCACCGACTCCTACGTCGGTCCGTTCACCTCGGTGCAGGAGGACTGCCGCATCGTGGACTCCGAGATCGAGTTCTCCATCGTGCTCCACCATTCGTCCATCGAGGGCGTACGCCGGATCGAGGCGTCGCTCATCGGCCACCATGTCGAGGTCACGCCGGCGCCGCGGGTGCCCAAGGCACACCGGCTGGTCCTCGGTGATCACAGCAGGATTCAGATCAGTTCATGACAGAGCACTCCCAGGGGAGATCAACGGTGTCCTCGCCCGGCCCGGGTCCACGCGTTCTCGTCACCGGTGGGGCCGGGTTCATCGGCTCCCACTTCGTCCGCACCGCTCTCGGCGTCGAGGCAGACTCGGGTTCGCCCGCCTACCCCGGACTCGCCGACGCCCAGATCACGGTCCTCGACAAGCTGACGTACGCAGGTAACCCCGCCAACCTCGACCGCGTACGCCAGTGGCCCGGGTTCGCGTTCGTCCAGGGCGACATCACCGATCCGGCCCTCGTCGACCAGCTGATGGCCGAGCATGACGCCGTCATCCACTTCGCCGCGGAGTCGCATGTCGACCGGTCGATCCAAGGTGCGGCCGACTTCGTGGTGACCAACGTCGTCGGCACGCAGACGCTGCTCGACGCCGCTCTGCGGCACGGTGTCGGTCCGTTCGTCCACGTCTCCACCGACGAGGTGTACGGCTCGATCTCCGAAGGCTCCTGGCCTGAGACCGACCCGCTGCAGCCCAACTCTCCCTACTCCGCGTCCAAGGCGTCGAGCGACCTCATCGCGCTGGCCTACCACCGCACCCACGGTCTCGACGTCCGCGTGACGCGATGCTCCAACAACTACGGGCCCCATCAGTTCCCCGAGAAGGTCATCCCGCTCTTCATCACCAACCTGCTCGACGGCAAGCAGGTGCCGTTGTACGGCGACGGCCTCAACATCCGCGACTGGCTCCACGTCGACGACCACTGCCAGGGCATCGCGCTCGTCTTCGAGAAGGGCCGCGCCGGCGAGGTCTACAACATCGGGGGCGGCACCGAGATCACCAACAAGGAGCTGACCGACCGCCTCCTCAACGCGTGCGGTGCGACCTGGGACAGTGTCGAGTACGTCGAAGACCGCAAGGGACACGACCGGCGCTACTCCGTCGACTGGACGAAGATCAACAGCGAGCTGGGCTACCAGCCGCGGCACGACTTCGGGACCGGCCTCGCCGACACCGTGGCGTGGTATCGCGACAACCGCGACTGGTGGGAGCCGCTCAAGAAGAAGGCAGCCCTGTCGTGACCTGGCTGGTGACCGGCGCGGGCGGCATGCTCGGCCAGGACGTGCTTGCCCGGCTGGCGGCCGAGGGCGAGGACGCCATCGCGCTCCGGCACGCCGACCTCGACATCACCGACGCGGCCGCGGCCCGGGTGGTCCTCGCCGAGCACGAGCCGGCAGTGGTCGTCAACTGCGCGGCGTACACCGCCGTCGACGACGCCGAGACACACGAGGACGAGGCCTTCCGCATCAACGGCCTCGGCCCGCGTGTGCTCGCCGAGGCCTGCGCCGCCTCGGGTGCTCGGCTCCTGCACGTCTCCACCGACTACGTCTTCGCCGGCGACGGCACGACGCCGTACGCCGAAGACGCCAAGCCGGCGCCGCGTACGGCCTACGGACGGACGAAGCTCGCAGGCGAGGAGGCGGTCCTTGACACGCTTCCCGAGTCTGGCGCCGTCGTGCGCACCGCCTGGCTCTATGGCGCGCACGGGCCCAACTTCGTCCGCACGATGATGCGTCTTGAGTCCGAACGCGAGACCATCGACGTCGTGGCCGACCAGCGGGGCCAGCCGACCTGGACCGCCGACGTCGCCGAACGCCTGCTCGCCCTGGGGAGGGCTCCCGCGGCGAGCGGCGTGTTCCACGCCACCAACTCCGGCGAGGCAACCTGGCACGAGCTCGCGCAGGAGGTATTCCGGTTGTTGGGCGCGGACCCCGATCGGGTACGCCCCACGACCACCGACAAGTTTCCCCGGCCAGCACCCCGGCCGGCGTACAGCGTCCTCGGCCACGACCGCTGGGCCGAATTCGGGATCCAACCGATCCGTGAATGGCGCCAGGCTCTCCGTGCTGCGTTCATCACGCTGGCGTGAGCGTACGGACGTCCCATGTGGCGGGCGACGGACGCCGCGGCACCCATTGCCGCTTCACATCGAGTTGGCTACAGTCAGCGAATTCCCGGGCCGCCCCCACCCGAACGATCGTCAGGTATGACGAGGAGTGTTCCTGAGTGCATCGCCACGAATTCCTTCGCAAGCTGCACGAGGTGTCCAAGCCACGCACCTATTTCGAGGTGGGTATCAACGACGGGCGCAGCCTGACGTTGTCCCGTGTCCCGACGGTCGCCGTTGACCCGGCGTTCAAGGTCGTGAAGGAAGTTCGCTGCGACCTCCACATGATCCGGGAGACCAGCGACGACTTCTTCGCACGCGAGGAGCCGTTCGAGCATCTTCAGGGCGCCAAGGTCGACTTGGCGTTCATCGACGGCATGCATCTGTTCGACTTCGCACTGCGCGACTTCATCAATGCCGAGCCCCACCTCGACTGGACCAGCGTCGTCGTCCTCGACGACATGATGCCCCGCAACATCCCCGAAGCCGCACGAGACCGCCACACCACGGCCTGGACTGGCGACGTCTACAAGGTGATCCCGGTCCTCCAGCGGTACCGCCCCGATCTCCGCCTCGCCGTCGTCGACACACAGCCGACCGGTGTCGTGGTGGTCCTTGGCGTCAACCCGACCAACACGGCTTTGGCGGACAAGTACGACGAAATCCTCGAGACCTACGCTGTCCCCGATCCCCAGCAGGTGCCCGACGTCCTGCTCAACCGCACGATCGCGATGCGCCCGGAAGAACTCCTCGAGGCGCCATTCTGGTCGTCGCTCGTCGCCGCGCGCGAAGACGAGAGCACTGAGTTCGGGCCGGATGAGCTTCGGGCCACCATTGACGAATCCCTCTCGCTCGGCAGTCGCACATCGCTTGCCGGGTGGCAGCCCGAGCCGCAACCCGCACCCGCCGATAATGCGGTGTCTGGTGAGGTGGCCACGCCTGAGGCGGCGCGCGCGGTCACCGCGACCGTGCCAACGCCCCAGTCTGCCGGTGGTATTTCTCAGCGGATCACCCGCGCCGCGGCCGGCAACCCTGGCCTATGGAAGCTGGGTAAAGGGGTGGTCAATCGACTTCCATTAGGTTGGCGTCGTTCGATCCGCAAGCACGTCTATCAGGCTCGCCGCACCCACGTGTGAGGCGCCACTGGCATGTACTACGTATCCAAGTTGATTGCGGCATCCTGATCGTGCGGCTTGGTCGCGGTCTCTCGGCTTCTTTGCCGACAGGCTTCCGCTCAAGTTGATCATGAATGTGGCGAGTTGCCCACTATGTGAGATCGCCCCGGAGCGGCGGCCGGCCAGCCAGCCGGCAGTAGCCGGCCGTCACCCCCGGTCGGAGCTGCGCCGCAGCGTGGCGAGGTAGGCCTGGCAGTCGTCGTACGCCGGAAGCAGGCCGGTCCGCTCGGCCTCCGCCAGCGATGGCGCGGCGGCGTCCTTCTCCGACAGGATCGGCTCCAGGTCGGCCGGCCACTCGATGCCGATCTCCGGGTCGAGCGGGTTGACCCCGTGCTCGCGGCTCGGCGCGAAGCCTTCGGAGCAGAGGTACAGCAGCGTGGCGTCATCGGTGAGGGCCATGACGGCGTGCCCGAGACCTTCGCTGATGTAGACCGCCCGGCGGGTCTCGTCGTCCAGCCTGACCGCCTCCCACTGGCCGAAGGTGGCGGAGCCGACCCGGATGTCGACGATGACGTCGAGCATCGCGCCGCGCGTGCACGTGACGTACTTCGCCTGGCTCGGTGGCACGTCGGCGAAGTGGATGCCGCGGAGCACCCCGCACCGGGACACCGAGCAGTTTGCCTGCCGGAGCGCCAGGTCGTGTCCGGTGGCCTTCCGGAACTCCTCACCGGAGAACCACGGCGAGAACAGCCCGCGGTCGTCGGGGAAGACCGGCGGCTCGACCACCCAGGCTCCGTCGATGCTCAGTGCCTTCACCTGTTCACTCCTCTTCGGTTCGAAGAACGGCGGCCGCGCGCGGCGACGGGCTTACCTGCTTGGCTTCCTGATCCGGCCGGCCACCGCTGTGCGGACCCGCCGGGCGAGCCGGCGGGTGCCACGCAGAGCCGCGGACATGTCCGCGCCGCCGAAGCCGTTGGGTTCGCGGAGTTCGTCTTGGTGCCCATCCGGCGTGCGGCCAGGACGCGAGAGTAGGTCGAGCGCCACCTGACCGGAGCCAGCGGGCGCCGTCACGGTGAGCGGGAGCTTGACGAAGCGACCGTGTCCGGTGTCGACGAGGCGGACCTCGACCGACCAACGCCCGGGGGTCAGGTGGTCGCGGTCAAGTCTTGCGGAGAGTTCCGCACCAGCGGTGCCGCCATGGACCGCCGGCGTAAGGGTGGCGTCCACCTCCACGGTGGTGCTCGACTCCTCGGCCACGAAGCGTACGGCGGCGTCGGACCGTGCCTGGCCCACCAGCGCCTGGAGCGGAACGACGAGCGTCAGGTCCTTGCCCGACATCCGGACCTGTGCCTTCGCCGGCACCACCAGCTCATGCTCGAGCCGGGAGGTCTTCTGGCCGACGTCGACGGAGAGGTTGCCCTTGTCAGTCCAGTACGGCGTGACGACGCCGGCCGAGCCGGCGAGCACGGCCGGCACGCAGTGGTCGGCGGCGGCCGGCGAGCGCAGCGAACCCAGCCGGGTGTCCTTGGTCCAGCCACAGCTGGTGATCCTGGCGATGACGTCCCAGATGCCGCGCGCGAGTGGGGAGCCGCCGCCTGCCGTCGCCGGGTCGAGCTTCGCTTCGGCGTGCAGGAGGAGGCGGAAGTGGTCGCCGCCCTCGGTGACCGGGCGGCGAGTGGAGGTGAAGGTCACCGGCAGGAAGTACTCCGCGGCCGTCTCGCGGGAGCGCAGGATCACGTCGACCTTGCTCTGGTTCAACCGCTCGGTGGAGTCGAGGTCCTCCTCCGGAAGGGAGGCCGAGGTCGCCTCCGGCAGCGGCGGCGCGAACAGATCCCGCCCGTCGCGGTGGACGAACGTCAGGGGAACGCTGCCGGCGCGCAGCTCGCCGGTGAGCGCGAGCCGGAGCGAACCGCCGTGCCAGCCCAGGTCGTCGAGCCGGGCATGGTGGCGGATCGTTTCTTCCCAGGCGGCGAGGCGGGCCAGATCGTCGAGCCGGTCCGCCTGGATGAGGGCGGACACGACCCGCTGCGACGGCGGGAGGCCGGCGGCCACGCCGGGGCCGAACCGCGCACCCGAGATCTGCCGGATCTCCTCGAACAATGCCACCCGGTCAACCGACGGCACCTGGAGCAGCCGCCGCCCGCGAAGCCGCTCGATCATCTCGACGCGGTACCACCGGCGGTAGAGCCGGTCACGCAACGAACCCGGCTCGGTGTTCTTTTCCACGATGTCGAGGGCTTCAGAGAGGTTGGCGAAGTAGCCCTTGGGTTCAAGCCGCTGGAAGCCGGCGTTGGAGTCGTCGTCGCGGCGTACGTGGTAATAGCAGACGTAGTCGCTCAGCACCGAGATCGTCTTGGCGGCGAAGAACGCCGCGGTGACGAAAACGTGGTCCTCCAGGCGCCGGCGCCCTTCGGGAAAGCGGAGCTGGTGCTCGTCGAGGAACGCCTTACGGAACATCTTGTGCGGCGTCAGGCTGTCGATCAGCGGGGCGTTCGCGAGCGTGGCCCGGTCATAGCTTCGGCGGAAGAGTTCGCGGGGAACGCCGCGCCCCTTGCCGGCCATCTTGCCGATGACGACATCGGCGCCGTTCTTGGTGGCGAAGGTGTACATCCGCTCGAGCGCCTCGTCGCCGATCCAGTCGTCGTTGTCGACGAAAAAGACGTATTCGCCGCGGGCGGCCTCGATGCCAACGTTGCGGGGTTTGCCCGACCAGCCGGAGTTTTCCTGGTGGATCACCCGCATGTGGGGGTGATCGGCGGCCAGCGCGTCGAGACGGGCCGGTGTCTCGTCGGTCGAACCGTCGTCAACGAAGATCGCTTCGTACTCTTCGTCGGAGAGGCTCTGCCGAAGGAGTGAGCCGATGCAGTCCTCGATATAGGGTCCCGGGTTGTAGACCGGGACGATTACGCTCACTTTGACTGTCATGCCGTTCGCCACGTGTGGTTGCCTTCCCCCCTTGTTGGCGTGAGCGTAGCGGACACCTTAGTGCGATATCCCAACGTCAAAGGTCGGAACGTCCCGGCGGGCGCGTCGATCGGTGATCATGCGTCGGCCGGCGCTCGGCACCAGCAGGAGCGGGGGAAACGGAAACCTCCGGAACCCGCCGAATTCCGGGCATCCAGGGCTTCGTGAACATCCGCTGAGAGCCCGGCGCATGGCGGGCGACGGGTAGGCCAACACACGAGCCAACTACCATCCTCGGAACCAAACGAGACCAGATGATGGCGGTACGCACAGTGAGACCGAGCGGACCGTCCGCTGGCACGAAGAGGGGAAGTGACGCGACCGTGCCCGACACGAGGCCCGATCCGACGCCCGAGCCGACGCCCGGTACGCCGCCGGAGCAGGGGACGGAGTTGAGCGAGCCGCGGAGGGCCGGGACACCGCTGCGCACCGTCGCTGTAGTGCTCGCCGGTGGCACCGGCGTCAGGGTGGGCCTGAGCCTTCCCAAACAGCTGCTCAAAGTCGCCGGCAAACCTCTTCTCGAGCACACTCTCGAGGTGTTCGAGGGATCGCCAGACATCGACGAGATCATCGTCTTGATGGTGCCCGGCTGGACCGGCGAGGTGGAGAAGATCGTCAAGAACGCCGGGTTCCGCAAGGTCACGCGGGTCCTGGAAGGCGGTGCCTCCCGTAATGACACCACCCGGGTGGCGCTCGACGCGGTGGGTCCGGGTGAGGCGAAGGTGCTCTTCCACGACGCCGTACGCCCGCTGCTCGACCACCGCATCATCGCCGACTGCGTGACCGCACTCGACACCTTCGCCGCGGTCGACGTGGCCATCCCGTCAGCCGACACGATCATCGTTGTCGACGACGGGATCATCACCGACATTCCCCGCCGCGACCGCCTCCGCCGTGGGCAGACGCCGCAGGCCTTCCGGCTCTCCACGATCCGCCGGGCCTACGAGTTGGCCGCCAAGGACCCGCACTTCGCGGCGACTGACGACTGCGCCGTGGTGTTGCGCTATCTTCCCGACGTCCCGATCACGGTCGTCGAGGGGTCCGAACGCAACATGAAGGTGACGTACCCCGTCGACGTGTTCCTCGCCGACCAGCTGTTCCGGCTGGGTTCGCACACGCCGCCGGGCCCGCTGTCGACCGACGAGGCGAGCGAGCTGCTCGCCGGCAGGACGCTGGTGGTGTTCGGTGGCAGCTACGGTATCGGCGCGGAGATCGGGGACGTGGCCCGCGAGTTGGGCGCGACGGTCTTCAGCTTCAGCCGGTCCGCGACCGGCACCCACGTCGAGGACCCCGAGCATGTACGCGCGGCGTTGGAGCAGGCCTACCAGGAGTCCGGCCGGATCGACTTCGTGGCCGTGACCGCCGGCGTGCTGCACACCGCGGCTCTGGCGGACTGTCCCGACGAGCTCATCACCGAGAGCCTGCAGGTCAACCTGCTCGGGCCGGTGTACATCGCCCGCGCCGCGCACCGCTACCTCGCCGAGACCGGCGGCCACCTGCTGCTGTTCACCTCGAGCTCCTACACCCGTGGCCGGGCCGGCTACAGCCTCTACTCCTCGACGAAGGCGGCGGTCGTCAACCTCACGCAGGCGCTCGCCGATGAGTGGGCGGGCGACGGCATCCGCGTCAACTGCATCAACCCCGAGCGCACCCAGACACCGATGCGGACCCGCGCCTTCGGCGAGGAGCCGCCCGGCACGCTGCTTCCGGCCCGTGACGTCGGGCTCGCGTCGCTCGACGTCCTGCTGTCGGAGCAGACCGGTCACGTGGTCGACGTACGTCTGGCGCCGGCCGCGGGTCCGGTCACCACGCCGCCGGGCGAGCAGGACCCCGCGCAGGAGATCTCGGCGGCTCTGGACCAGGTGGAGGAAGCCGCCGCCGAAGGCGATGAGGTCGGCGTCGACGCGGACGAGTTGCGCGGGTAAAGCGACCTAGGCGTGCGTACGATCCAGCTCACCGAACGGGTACCCGCCCCCGACCTGGGGCGGGTGCCGCTCGCACTCGCGGGGGCGCTCGGCCTCGGCTACCTCGCGCTGCTGGTGGCGGCGCTCGTGCCGTGGGCCGGGCTCTTCCTGGCGGCCGCGGTCGTGGTGACCGGCCTGGAGATCGTCGTCCCGTCGCGGGCAGCGTTCGCCGGCTGGACGTTCGGCCGAGCCGGCGCGAGTGCCTCCTGGCGCGGGCTGCTCGGGGCGGTCGCGGTCCTCATCCTGCTGGTGCGGGAGGACTCTCCGGCGGGTTGGTTCCTGGTCGCGGTGGGCGGCCTGCTCGCCACCGCGCTCCTGCGTGCCCTCGGGACCGCGCTGGGCGAGGTGGTTCGCCGGCAACGCAAGATGCCGGTCGTCACCCGAGGGCTATCGCTCGCACCCGTCCGCATCCCACCGGCGCCGCATCCGCTCCTCGGGCAACACGCGGAAGCCACGCTCGGCTGGCCCGGCGTACTCCTGTCTGGCGGGTCGGCGGTCACGGTACTTGCCGGGTCGGTCCTCCCGCTGGTCGTGGGCGCCGCGCTGGCGACCCTGGTGGTGGCGGCCGGAGCCGGTGCGCTGGCGTACTCCGCGCTCGGCATGCGCCGGGTGACCCGACCGCGGCTCCAGGCCGCCGTCAACCGCGCGCTCGAGAAGGCCGCGCCGGAGGTGGCGCTCTACTTCGGTGGCACCCCCGAGACGCTCTACCAGCTGGAGATGTGGGTCGAGACCCTCGAACGCCTCGACGTGCCGTCGCTCCTCATCCTGCGCGACCGGGAGAGCCTGCGGCAGCTGGGCCCGACCCGGCTGCCGGTCCTGTGCGTCGAGCACGGCAACGTGCTGATGGCCCAGGCGTTGCCGCACCTGCGGGTGGCGATGTACGTCTCGCACGCGGTGAGCAACCTCCACCTGCTCAGGCGGCGCGGCGTACGCCACGTCTTCATCGGGCACGGCGACAGCGACAAGGGCGTGACCACCAACCCGTTCCTCAAGGCGTACGACGAGGTGTGGGTGTCAGGGCCAGCGGCGCGGGAGCGGTTCAGGGTCGCCGCGACCGGCGTCGACGACTCCGGCGTCGTGGAGATCGGGCGTCCCCAACTCGACGTCGTGGCGGCGCTGGAGCGGCCGCAGCCCGAGTCGGAGGAGGAGTCCAAGCGGCTGACCGTTCTGTACGCCCCGACCTGGGAGGGCTACGGCGACGAGCCGCACCAGACCTCGGTCGGGCCGTGCGGGGTCACCCTCGTCCGGCAGTTGCTGGAGGAGTCCGACGTCCGCGTGCTCTACCGGCCCCACCCGCTGGCGGGCACCCGGGACCCGGCGGTGGCGCGGGCTCATCAGGAGATCCTCGAGTTGCTGGGCGTCTCGCAGGCACCCGTCCCGGTCGGGCCGCAGGAGGCCTACACCTGGGCGCGTGACGACCTCGAGGTGGCCGTCGCCCCGGTGCACACCTCGCGCGCCGAGCAGGTGGCCGCACTCGAGGTGTGGGCCGCCAAGCAGCTGACACCCGACCCCGACCGGGACGGGCACCTGCTCGTACCCTCCCCGCAGTTCAGTCTGTACGCCTGCTTCGCCGCGGCCGACCTGCTCCTGTGCGACGTGTCGAGCGTGATCAGCGACTTCCTCGCCAGCGGGCGACCGTACGCCGTCACCAACCCGGCCAGCCTGCCGGCCACGGAGTTCGCCGTTAGGTACCCTTCGAGCCGCGGCGGCTACCTCGTCGAACCCGACGGTCACGGACTCACGGGCCTCCTCGCCGCCGGGAGGGCAGAGGCCGACCCCGCGGAGTCCGAGCGGGTGCTCCTTCGTGAGCAGCTTCTCGGTCCCGCCGATCCGCCGGCCCTCGAACGCATGCGGAAGGCGGTGGCGCAGTCGGTGAGTTTCGTGACCTAACGCGCCCATCGATCTCGGGCCGGCCGCAGACTTGACACAGCCGGCGGCGTTCCGGATCCGTTCGACCGTACGTACGACATGTGTGGTTCCGGCCCCGGGCTTCGCCCGCCTGGGCCCACCCACACCTCACGACCTCTGGGAGACGTTCCATCTTGCTTCACCTGCTCGCCCGTCGACGGTCGCTGATCGCTGTGTTGGCGGGGCTCCTCGCGAGTTACGCCGCGCTCGTCGTGACCGCGATCCTCGCCCGCCCGCTCGCGTTCGCGGCGGCGTTGCTGGTCGCGTCAGCCATCGACATCGTGGTCGAACGCAGGTTCCGTCCGGTCGTGGCGCTGCTGCGCCGGGCGCAGTTCGGCATCTCCCACCGTGCGTTCGTGCAGGTCTTTCTGTTCCTGCTGCTGGTCGCGATCACCGACGCCAACCGCGCGATGAGCCGCTTCGAGCTGCTCCTGATCACGCTGGTCGCGCTCACTGTGCCGGTCTGCCGGATCGGGTACCTCGGCCTGCTCACCCTGGTCCGGCGGCGGATGCTGCCGCCGGTGGAGGTGCGCAACCTCGACCTGCCGGCGGAGTTCCACACTGCCCGGCTGCCGAAGGTGCTGACCGATGATCCGACGCCGCGACTCATGGCGCTGGGTCTGCTGCCGGTGCTCGCCGGTGCGCTGAGCGTGTGGTACGGCCCGTTCTGGCTGTTCGGCGTGAGCGTTGCGGCGTACACCCTGATAGTGGTCGGCGCGGGCGTGTTCCTGTTACTCCAGCTGGTGCGGTTGGGCCGGCGGCCTGACCGGCAACGCTGGCTTGACGGTGTGAGCGCCGCGTTGCGCGCACATCATCCCGAGGTCGTTCTGTACTTCAGCGGCTCGGCCAACTCCGTCTACCAGGCCGAGATGTGGCTTCGGACGCTGGAGAAGATGCCGCACACCTGCGTAGTAGTGGTCCGGGGACGGCACGCGATCCGGGGCCTCGGACGCACCGAGCTCCCGATCGTCTGCATCCCGAGTGCCGTCGACCTGATGAACTTCGCGCTGCCCGACGCGCGGATCGCGTTGTACGTCGCCAACGTCGGCAACAACATCCACCTCCTGCGCGAGCCCCGGGTCAAGCACGTCTTCATCGGGCACGGGGACAGCGACAAGGTGGCGAGCTTCAACCCGTTCAGCAAGGTCTACGACCAGATCTGGGTGGCGGGACCCGCGGGGCGCGAGCGGTACTCCCGGGCCCAGGTAGGCGTCCGCGACGAGGACATCGTGGAGGTGGGCCGGCCGCAGCTCGACATGGTCGAACGCCGGACCGAACCACTCCCCACCCCAACGCCCCAGCGCCCCCTGAGCGTCCTCTACCTGCCCACCTGGGAGGGCTGGACCGACGACGACTTCCAGACGTCGTTGACGGTGATGGGTCCCGCGCTGGTCGACCGGCTGCTCCGGTCACCGATCCCGGTGCGGCTCATCTACAAGCCGCACCCGCTGACCGGTACCCGCGACCCACGGGCGGCCGCTGCCGACCGGGAGATCCGGCAGATGATAGCGGCGGCCCAGGAGGAACTCGAGCCGATCCACCCCGAAACGGAAGGCCAGCTCGATCGGATCGCCCGCCGGCTGGCGCGGCGCGACCTGTCTGTTGCCGAGGCCGAGCGTCTCCAGGCCGAATGGCACTCCGTCTACTGGAACGCCTACGCGGGTCGGCATGTCACCGTTCGCGGGCGGCTCCCGATGATCTTCGACTGCTACAACGTCGCCGACCTGATGATCGCGGACGTGTCGAGTGTCGTCTCCGACTTCCTCGCCAGCGGCCGCCCCTGTGTTGTCGCCAATCCGAAAGGGCTGGACGAGGGGGAGTTCCGGACGACCTTCCCGAGCACCCGGTCGGCGTACCTCCTCAACCCCGACACCGACGTCGACGTCCTGCTGGCGACGATCACCGGAGCCGACCCGCTGGCGTCCGCCCGGCTCGAGGCGCGGGCGTACCTTCTCGGGCCCGACACGCCTCCGGCGCAGGAGCGTTGGAACGCCGCGACGGACGCGCTCCTCGCGGCGGCTGACCTCGAATGGGATGGCGAGCACGGCGCGGGTCCGGCCCTGGAGATGCCGGCCGTCCTCGCCGAGGCCGTTGACGGCGGCCAGACCGGTGCTCCCGCGTAGGGCGTAATGGCCCGAGCGGTAGGCCCTCGTAGGGCGTGTCCGGTAGATCAGGCTTTCCCGTGGGGCCTACCCCCCGTAATGACCACGTATACGTGGTCATTACGGGCTTCACATGGCGTGGATGCCATGCAAAGCAGGTACCAGCCCTGTGAGGTACCCGGCAGGGTGTACACAATGTGAGACAACCCTCTGGCTTGATCAGAGTGTGGGACGAGGCTCGAGCGGGTCCCGGCTCACACCACCGATCAGCCACCTCGCAAAGCGCGAGGCCGCGAACCTGTGACAGTTCGGGAGGGTTATTCAAAACCCTCGCCTTGGGCGACTGTTCTTCTGGATCCGGTCGAGTGAATTTGATCAACGGCGGCCGAACCAGACGCCCGCAGCGGCGAAACGCCCAAGCCGGCACCATTGATCAACTTCGCGGATGCGGGGGCAACGGCGAGGAGGAGTTCTCGTCGCCAGGTGCTCAATCGAGCAAGGCAGTGGAGCATTTCCCCATGCGAAGTACCGACAAGGCTCCACTGCTCAACGCCCGCGCCCCGCGGCGGCCGGTTGTCTCACGAACCGGATCCCTAAACGCAGTCGTTGCTAACGGATCGATAACGGCGGCCCCACCGCGACAACCTGCCGACCCGCCGCGCACGTTTCACTGAGCAACTGGAGGGGATGCTCCTCCGCACGCGAACGACAGTATGCGTGCGCTACGTCGCGGGGGGATTTCATGATCAAGGTCAGTGTCGTCGTGCCCGTTTACAACCCTGGCCATTACATCGCTCCATGCATCGAGTCGCTTCTGCGCCAGAGTCTCCCGCCCGAGGAATACGAGGTCATCTTCGTCGACGACGGGTCGACGGACGATACGCCGGAACTCCTTGACAAGCTTGCCGCCGAACACCCCCATGTCCGCGTGCATCACCAGGAGAATTCTGGCTGGCCGGGCAAGCCAAGGAATGTCGGCGTCGAGATGGCGCATGGCGAGTACGTGCAGTTCGTCGACCAGGACGACGAACTCGGCGCCGAAGCACTGGAACGGTTGTACGCGCTCGCGTCCCGTAACGGGTCTGACGTCGTACTCGGCAAGGTGGGCGGCACGATGGCCGGGCCCAGCAATGTCTTCCGGCAGACGGTCGAGCGGTGCACGGTCGAGAATGCTGCGCTCATTGAGAGTGTGAGTCCGCACAAGATGTTCAGGCGGGCGTTCCTCCTCGACAACTCCATCAGATTCCCCGAGGGCAAGCGCCGCCTCGAAGACCAGTTGTTCATGGTGGAGGCGTATCTCAAAGCCAGGATCGTCTCCATTCTCGGCGATTATGTCTGCTATTACTGGCAGCGGCGCGACGATGGCGGCAACAACAGCGGAAGCCGCACCGCGCTGCGCAGCTATTACGACAATCTCCGCGAGGTTCTCGACGCGGTGGAGGTCGATACCCAGCCCGGTGAGCTGCGCAACAAGCTCCTGCGGAGGTTCTTCCGGGTGGAGATGATGATGCGGCTTCGGGAGCCTCGCCTCCTGCGCTATTCCGAGGGCTATCGCAACGAGGGCTACAAGGTCGTGAAGGAACTCGCGGCCGAGCGGTTCTCCTCGGGTGAGGTCGTCGCCGGACTCTCACCGATCATGCGCCTGCGGGCGACACTGCTCGAACGCGACCGGCTCGACGGTCTGATGGAGTTGGCGCGCCGGTGCGAGAACGTCCGGGGCTTCGCCACCGTGGACGACCTGCGGTGGTACGACGGCGCGCTGTGTGCAGATGTCCGCACCGGCCTGCTGCACGCCGACGGCTCCCCGGTCGTGGTCACCGAGCGGGACGGCCGGTTCTTTCTCGACCAGACCCTGGTGGCCGGGCTTCCGACCGTGGATGGCTGGGATGTCGGCGATCCGCGCGAGCATGCCGAGGCGGAGGTCCGCGTCCACCACCGCGACAGCAACACCTGGTGGTTCGCACCGGTGACGCTCCGGCCGATCCTGGTTCCGGTGGGCGGCGGTCCGCAGCCGACGTACCACGTGGTCCTCTCCGGCACCGTGCCGCTCGACCCGCGCACCCTGGCCGGCGGTGGCGCCCTCGAGCCCGGCCGCTACGAAGCATGGATGTCGGTCCAGACTCTTGGCCTCGGTCGATCGGTGCGCCTCGCCATCGAGGGCGGCGCCCGTTGGGATGGAGCGCTCGTCCCGGCGGTCGTGGGCGATCCCGCGCGGATCGTCGTTCCGCACCGCACGATGCCGCTCGGCCAACTGGCCCTCGAGGTCGACGAACGCCACCAGACCCTGGCCGGCGAACTCGCCACCCGCGGGATCGGCCAGCTCCAGGCGCGCGGATCGCAACTCCACCTTGCGGTTCCGATCCAGGCGGCTCCCGGGACCGCCGCCCGCGAGGTCGAGGTGGTGGTCGGCAAGTCGGGCTCGGCGCGCACGCTGCCCGCGCGGATCCAACCCGCTCAGGACGCGGTCCTGGCGTTCAACGACGTCACGACCCTGCCACCCGGACGGCACCCGCTGTCGCTGCGTACCGACACGTCCGGCCGGCAACGGGCGATCCCGATCGGGACCGCCATCGTGCGCGGCGGGCGGATCGTCGGGGTGCGCAGCATCACCTATCGCGCGATCCCGCGCCGGGTTATCGCGCGGGTCGCCACCGACCCGTGGCTGCACAAGCAGGCGTTCCGGGCGATCGCCGCGCTGCCGACGGGGCCGGCCGAACGCGCACGCACGTTCGTACGCCGGCTCGCCCGCTGGTCGACCCGCTGAGCTTCGCGTCGCGGCCGGTACCCTTGCGGATCGCGGTGTGGTTCACGACCAGGGGGAGTCGATGAAGGTCAGCGTCGTCGTCCCGCTGGTTGGGAGCGCTGGCCGGTCAGCAGTCGAACGCCTTCAGCGGTGTGTCGAATCCCTGCTCCGCCAGAGCATGCCTCCGCAAGACTACGAGTTCCTGGTCGTCGCGCCGGCTGGCATGAATGCCCCGCCGGCCCACCTTCCCCGGTTGTCCGGGGACGGTTCCCGGGTACGCATCCACCAGGTGAGCGACGCCTCGGACGCGGGAGCGCTGCGCAATGCCGGGTTGGCGCTGGCGGGTGGCGAGTACGTGCTGTTCGTCGATCCCGGCACCGAACTCGGTCGGGAGGCGCTCGCGCGCATGCACGCGCTGGCGGTGCGGAACGGCTCCGATGTCGTGCTGGGCAAGGCGTCCGGGCCGTTGCCCGGGTACGACGGACTCTTCCGGCGTACCCTCGAGCGCTGCGACGTCGAGGACGCTCCGCTGTTCGACGCTCTGGACGCAGGCCACCTGTTCCGGCGTTCGTTCCTGATGGACGCGGAGATCCGGTTCGTCGAGGGGCATCCGCTGGCGGATCAGCTCGTCATGGCCCAGGCCTACCTCACGGCCAAGACGGTGACGGTGCTGAGCGACTACCCCTGCTACGTCCGGGCGCCCGGGGACGGCGAGCCGGCCGGCTCCGACGCGTGGGCCGAGCGGCCGCTCGCGTACGTCACCGGCCTGCGCGACCTGCTCGACACGCTCGTCGCTGGTACCGAACCAGGTGACCTGCGCGACCGGCTGCTGGGGTGGGTCCTACGGACGGAGATCCTCGACCGGCTGAGCGAGCCGGGTTTGCTGTCGTTGCCCGAGCCGCGCCGCGAGGAGTTCTTCCACGCCGTACGCGCGCTCGCGGCCGACCACATCCCGGCCCGTCTTCATCCGGGGCTGTCCCCGACCCACAGGCTCCGGGCGGCGCTGCTCGAGCGGGGGCGGTTGGACGCGCTGGTGGAGTTCGCGCGCCGGTGTCGCGGCATCAAGTCCCAGGCCCGGCTGGCTGGCCTGCGGTGGGAGGACGGCCGGCTCTGCGCTGACGTCCGCCTGGAGATCGTGCATACCGACGGTTCCCCGGTCGTGGTGGTGGAACGCGACGGACGGTTCCATCTGGATCCGGCGCTGGTGGCAGAGCTTCCCGGCGGGCCGGTGGACGAGGGTGACGTCTGGGAGGTGGGCGACCCACTGGCTGGTACGGCGGCCGAGGCGATGGTGCGCGACCGGGACGCGGACGTGTGGTGGCCCGTGCCGGCGCGGCTGCTGGCTTCCGTCGAGCCCGTCGATGGGACGCCGGTCGATGCGGCGCCCATCGATGCGGCGCGTGAGCGGCGTCTTCGGGTTGTGCTGGCGGGGACGCTCGCGTTCGACCCGCGCACGCTGGCCTGCGGTGCGCCGGTCGGCCGTGGCGTGTACGACGTCTCGGTGAGCATGACCGCGCTCGGCTTCACCCGCCGACCGCGCCTTGGCGGGGACCGGACGCCGACCACCCAGGCGTCACCGGCCATCGTGGGCGGTCGGGCCGTCTTCGTACAGCCGTACTGGTCGCGCCCCGGCGGCCACCTGAGCCTGGACGTCGAGGAGCGGTTCAGGACCCTCGGCCGCGAACTCGCCACCCGTGGGGTGGGATCGGCACGTGGCCGCGACGGACGGGTCCGCCTGCTACTGCCCGTGGTCGCCGGCCCGGACGCCGCGGTCAGGGATGTCGAGGTCATGCTCGGCCGTGGGCCGGCGGCATCCCGCGTGCCCGCGCGGATCGAGCCGGGCGTCGATGGAGTCCTGTTGTCGTTCGGCGATGGCATCGGGCTCCCCAACGGGCACTATCCGCTGACGCTCCACATCGATCCGTCCGACCAGCGGCCGGCGGTGCCGATCGCGACGGCGACTGTCCGGTCGGGGCGGATCGCGCGGGTTCGTGGTACGCCATACGCCCAGACGCCACGCCGCGGCATCGCGAGGCTGCGCGGCTCCTGGATGCCCCGCCAGACCCTTCAGTGATCATGATCATGAGGGTTTTCGGGACGTATAGCCCTTTCTGGCTTCATGATCACGAACATGATCACCGGGTCTGGCCGGCCCACAGGGAAGCCCCGCGGGGACTCGTACAACTACTCCGCGCCAACCCGCGTCGCGGTGTCGGACGGATCCGTCGGTGGCCCGGATTACAGTCGTACGAGACGGCCCGGCAGGGTCGGCCCAGACCCGCTGGCAGCTGTCCGGGAGCGTGATACCTCCGGGAGGTGGCGGTGGGAGCGCTGATCGAGGCCCGCGGCCTGACCAAGCGGTTCGACTCGTTCGTCGCGGTCGCTGGCATCGACGTCGACGTCTTCCGGGGAGAGGTCTTCGGTTTTCTCGGTCCCAACGGCGCCGGCAAGAGTTCGACGATGCGGATGATCGGCTGCGTGTCGCCCGTCTCGAGCGGCACGCTGCGCGTCCTTGGCATGGACCCAGCCGTCGACGGACCCAGGATCCGGGCCCGGCTCGGCGTCTGCCCGCAGGAGAACTGGCTCGACGAGGAGCTCACAGTCCGCGAGAACCTCCTCATCTACGGCAGGTACTTCGGGCTGCCCAGGCGTACTCTCGCCGACCGCGCGGCGGAGCTCCTCGCCTTCGTCCAGCTCACCGACAAGGCCGACGCCCAGGTGGCCGACCTCTCCGGCGGCATGAAGCGCCGCCTCACGATCGCCCGGGCGCTGGTCAACGAGCCCGAGATCATGCTGCTCGACGAGCCCACCACCGGGCTCGATCCGCAGGCCCGGCACCTGGTCTGGGACCGCCTGATCCAGCTCAGGCAGGAGGGGGTGACCCTCGTCCTCACCACCCACTACATGGACGAGGCGGAGCAGCTTTGCGACCGGCTGGTGGTCATGGACGGCGGCACCATCGTGGCCGAGGGTTCGCCGCTCGACCTGATCCGCGCCCACGCCACCCGGGAGGTGGTGGAGTTGAGGTTCGTGGCGGGCCGTCAACAGGCGCTCGCGGCCGAGGTGGCCGACCTCGCCGACCGGGTCGAGGTGCTGCCCGACCGGGTCCTTCTCTACACCCAGGACGGTGACGCGGCGGCGAACGCCGTGCATCAACGGGGTCTGTCACCACCGGGCATCCTCGTCAGGCGGAGCAGCCTCGAAGACGTCTTCCTCCGGTTGACGGGCCGCACCCTCGTCGACTGACGTGTTCTCCGGAGCGGCCGCATGGACACCGCACTCCGCGCGCTGGAGTACTGGCTCCTGTCGTACAAACGGACCTGGCGGGGCACGATCGTGTCGAGCTTCCTGGTGCCCTTCCTGTATCTGGCCGCCATGGGCTTCGGCCTGGGCAGTTTCATCAACGCCGGCGCCGGGCGGGCCGCACTCGGTGGTCAGACGTACCTGCAGTTCATCGCGCCCGGGCTCCTCGCGGCGACCGCCATGCAGACAGCGGCGTTCGAGTCCTCTTATCCGGTGATGGGGAGCTGGAAATGGATCAAGACCTATTACGCGATGCTGGCGACACCGCTTCGCGTAAGTGATGTGCTGATCGGGCATCTCCTTTTCGTCGCCTTTCGGGTGCTCATGACGTCCATGGTTTATCTCGTCGTGATCACGGTTTTTGGTGCGGTCTCATCGCCGTGGGGCGTGCTGGCGATCGTGGCCGGCCTGCTCACTGGTCTCTCGGTCGCGACGCCGACATTCGCTCTGGCCGTGCGCTCCGAACGCGACACGGTGTTCTCCATGTATTTCCGGTTTGCGATCCTGCCGATGTTCCTGTTTTCGGGCGCGTTCTTTCCGGTGAGTCAACTGCCCGTCGTCGTACAACCGATCGCGTACGCCACGCCGCTGTGGCACGGCGTTCATCTGGCGCGGATGTTCACCGAGGGGACGCTGTCTCCGGGTTGGATCGCGGTGAACGTCGGCTACCTCTGCCTGTGGATCGCGGCGGGCACCTGGTGGGCGGCCCGGGCCTTTCGCCGGCGTCTGGTGACGTGAATGCCGCCGGCGCGGCCAGGTCGACGGTCATCGTTGTCGTCCGCCGTCGTTGCCCGCCCCACCTTCCTGGACAACGCTCGCACTCTCGTTTCGACCGGAGGTCCCTTCCATGGCAGCGCTTATCGCCCGGGTCGTCCCGATCCCGCCGGTGCGTGGCCGCGGCTGGCTGCTGGTCGAACGCAACCTGATGGTCTACCGGCACGACTGGCTGGTGCTCGTCTCCGGTTTCTTCGAGCCGCTCTTCTATCTGCTTTCGATCGGTGTCGGTATCGCCCCGCTCGTGGGGAACTTCCAGGTCGGCGGCCACGCCGTGAGCTATCCGGCATTCATCGCGCCCGCCATGCTCGCCGCCAGTGCGATGAACGGCGCGATCGCCGACACGACGTACAACCTGTTCTTCAAACTCAAGTACGCCAAGCTTTATGACGCGGTCCTCGCGACGCCGCTGCGGCCGGTGGATATCGCGACGGGCGAGATTTGTTGGGCTCTGATCCGGGGCGGACTCTATTCGGCGGCATTCCTGCTGACCATGCTGGCGCTGGGGCTGGTCTTTTCCTGGTGGGCGGTGTTGGCGCTGCCGGCGGCTGTGTTGGTGGGATTCGCGTTCGCCGCCGCCGGTATGGCGGGTACGACGTTCATGCGCAGCTGGCAGGATTTCGAGTTCATCAGCCTGGCGATCCTGCCGATGTTCCTGCTCTCGGCGACCTTCTTCCCGTTGTCGACCTATCCGCCAGTCGTCCGCCTGCTGGTGGAGTTGACGCCGCTCTACCACGGTGTGGCGCTCCTACGTGCCCTCACGCTCGGTACGCCGTCGTGGCAGTTGCTGGTGAGCGTCGCTTACCTCGCCGCGATGGCGGGCGTCAGCCTCTGGGTGTCGTCCCGTCGGATCGGTCGCGTCCTGCTGAAGTGACAGGTGGGGCTGGCGTACGCGAACGTGAGACGGGGGCTGCCGTCACGCGGCAACTCCCCACCTCGCGCGGCAGATTTCCCTTGCGTCGTGGGGATATGCCCCGCGTCGTACCGGACTCCCATCGAGGCCTTATCAAAACTCGCGACACCTGGGCCTTTCCGGGAAGGATTGTGAAGACTTTGGGGGCCCATAACACCCCAAAGTCTTCACAATCCGAGATGATCAGCCTTCCTATTGCGGGGCTGCCACGAAGTTCACGACCGTCAAATCGCCGAGACACCCAGCCGCCGGGGGGATGCCGACGCAGAAGCAGTGGAGCATTTCAGGTACTCCACCCTCGGAAAAGCTCCACTGTCTTCCACCAACCCGCGCATCACCGTGTGAGACCAAGCTGGTTGATCACGATGTGAGACGGTCGTGACCTCACGCGAGTCTGCGATATCCGCCGGCAGCGCCCCTGTCCGCCCGCCTCCACACCGTTCAGGCGGCGTGGTCCTGCTCGATCGCGAACTCGTGCAGCGTCGCCGCCGCGATCAGGTCGTCCACGATGGGATCGAGGTCGAGCCGGCGCTCGATCTTCTCCAGGGCGCTCACCTCGGCCCGGGTCTCGGCGAGCGGCGAGGCGAAGAGCGTGCAGCAGTCCTCGTCGGGCAGCCGGGAGATCTCCGCCGTTCCGATGCGTTCGGCCTCCGCGACGATCTCGGTCTTGTCCCAACCGAGCAGGGGTCGCAGCAGGGGGAGTTCGGCAGCGGCCTCGACCGCGACCAGGTTGGGCAGTGTCTGGCTGGAGACCTGGCCGAGGGAGTCGCCGGTGACGATCGCCTGGGCGCCGATCTGCTGACCGAGGCGCGAGGCCACCCGCACCATGAGTCGCCGCTGGGCGAGTACCTGCAGCTTCCCGGCGCCGGCGGTGGCCAGCGAGCGTTGCGCGTTCCCGAACGACACCACCCACAACCGCGAGCCGCCGCCGCGGTAGCGGTCGAGCCTGGATGCCAGCGCGTACGCCTTGTAGATCGACTCCGGCCCGGTGAACGGCATGCCAGAAAAGTGCACGTAGTCGGTGGCGAGCCCACGGCGCATCGAGCGGTAGCCGGCGACGGGGGAGTCGAAGCCGCCCGAGAGGAGGGTCAGCGCGCGTCCGTTGACCCCTGCGGGGAGGCCGCCCTGGCCGGGCAGCTTCTCGGTGTAGAGGAGCACCTCGTGCCGATCGACCTCGATGCCGAGCTCGAAGTCGGGATTGCGGAGATCGACCTTACGGTCGAGTTCGGTACGCACCCGGTCGCCGATGCGGACGGCGATCTCCTGGGACCGGAGTTCGAAACCCTTCCACCGGCGGCGCGGACGCACGGCGAACGAGGTGTTCTCGTACGGCCGGAGCAACTCGACGGCCGCCTGCTCGATCGCGCCGATCTCGGGCTTGACCATGACCGCCGGGTGGACGAGCGCCAGCCCGAGAACTGTCTGCGTGCGTTCGAGCAGGGCGGGCAGGGGAGCGCCCTTGACGACGAGGACGCCGTTGCGGCGGCGGATGTGGATGCCGTCGAGGTCGGCGAGAGTCCTGCCGAGGTTGCGGAGGAGGACTTCCTCGAACTTCCAGCGGTTGCGTCCTTTGAGCGCCAGCTCGCCGTACTTGAGCAGGACACACGACTGCATGACGTCCTCCGGGACAAGGAGCGGGAGCACTCGGAGGCAGCGCTCACCAGCTCCGGGGTGGGTGATCTGTCTATCGTCCGCCTGGCGTCTCTCGTACGCCACACCAGGGTCGACGACCGGCGTGGCGTACGCCAGAGTCGCGCGGGCCCTGTCGCGCGGTTTGCGCCGTTCCGGGTCCTGCTGGTGGTGGCTCGGGGAAGGGGCATTGCTGGCATGTCGGATACTGGGCGGGTGCGGTTGACGGAGTTCTGGTGGCGGATGGAGCACCACCTCGGCGCGGCGTACGCCCGCACCTGGGCGCGGGATCAGGTTCTCGCCGAGCTCGGGGGGCGCACTGTCGTGGAGGCGCTGGACGCCGGGTGGGACGCCAAGGTGGTCTGGCGGGCGGTGTGGCGCGCGCTCGAGTTGCCCCCGTCCGAACGCTGAGCGGCTCGCCGGTCGGCGAGTCTTTGGACACGTGGGCGTTCTCGGCGGGATTTGTGGCGATCTGTTCGGGCGTGTCGGTGGCCTTCGAACACGTGTTCGTCCTACAGTCGTAGGCTGTAAGCGAGAGGTCGCCGACGAGGTTGGCGGCTTTTCATCCACAACACATGCGACGGCCGAGACATCCACAGGTTCACCGGCCCCGATCGGCGGATGTCGGTGGTCACCTCTAACGTCGCGGGTGTGACGACAGAGAAGACTGTGAAGAAGACCAGAGGCTCTCGACGGGCCCCAGACGTGACCGGGATGGCGAGCATGGCAGCTCAGGACCGCGACAAGGCGCTCGACACGGCGCTCGCCCAGATCGAGCGGCAGTTCGGCAAGGGCGCGGTGATGCGCCTTGGCCAGGAAGGCCGCGCTCCGGTCGAGGTGATCCCCACCGGGGCGATCGCCCTCGACGTGGCGCTCGGCATCGGGGGTCTACCCCGCGGGCGCGTGGTGGAGATCTACGGGCCGGAGAGTTCGGGTAAGACGACGGTCGCTCTCCACGCGGTCGCCAACGCGCAGAAGGCCGGCGGCACCGCGGGCTTCATCGACGCCGAGCACGCGCTCGACCCTGAATACGCCAAGAAGCTCGGCGTCGACACCGACGCGCTCCTCGTGTCTCAGCCCGACAACGGCGAGCAGGCGTTGGAGATCGCCGACATGCTGATCCGCTCGGGCGCGCTCGACATCGTGGTGATCGACTCCGTTGCGGCCCTCGTGCCGAGGGCGGAGATCGAAGGGGAGATGGGCGACAGCCATGTGGGTCTCCAGGCCCGGCTGATGAGCCAGGCGCTTCGCAAGCTCACCGGTGTGATCAGCTCTTCCAAGACCACCGCGATCTTCATCAACCAGCTCCGCGAGAAGGTCGGCGTCATGTTCGGGTCGCCTGAGACGACGACGGGTGGCAAGGCGCTGAAGTTCTACGCGTCGGTGCGGCTCGACGTCCGGCGGATCGAGACGCTCAAGGACAGCCAGGAAGCGGTCGGAAGCCGGGTCCGGGTCAAGGTCGTGAAAAACAAGATGGCGCCGCCGTTCCGTCAGGCGGAGTTCGACATCCTGTTCGGTGAAGGTGTGAGCCGTGAGGGCAGCCTCATCGACCTCGGGGTCGACAACGGCCTGGTCCGCAAGGCAGGCGCTTGGTACACCTACGAGGGCGATCAGCTCGGTCAGGGCAAGGAGAACGCCCGCAAGTTCCTCAAGGACAACCCAGACCTTGCCGAAGAGCTGGAGAAGAAGATCAAGGAGAAGCTCGGTATCGGCCCGCAGGTCGACAACCCCGCTGACGTTCCTGCTGGCGAGGAGGACTTCTAAGACGGCTGCCGAGTTCGACCAGCATGAGGAGTCGAGGTGAGCCGTCGAGCCCAGCGCGGTCGCTGGTCGAGGCCGGACGACGAAGCCGAAGGCGCAGGGGCCGCCGAGCCCCGCGCCAGCCGGCGTACCCGTCGACAGGCCGGTGCGGGTGGTGAGCCCGAGGGGTCGGAGGCCGATCCCGAGCAACTCGCGCGCACGATCGTTCTCCGCCAGCTCACGGCCCAGCCCCGGTCGCGGGCCGAGCTGGCACAAGCGCTCCGCCGTCGAGGCGTGCCCGAGGACGTGATCGAGCGGGTCCTCGCCCGGTTCTCTGACGTGGGCCTCATTGACGATGCGGCATTCGCCCGCGCGTGGGTGGACTCTCGGCACGTCGGGCGTGGCCTGGCCCGCCGGGCACTCGCGCATGAGCTTCGCCGGCGGGGCGTCGGCGATGAGGAGGTCGGCGACGCGGTCGACCAGCTCTCACCGGAGACCGAGCTGGCCACCGCACGGTCGCTCGTCGCCCGGCGGCTTCCCTCGACGCGTGGGCTGGACGCGCGGATTCGGGTACGCCGGTTGGCGAGCATGCTGGCCCGCAAGGGCTACCCGCCGACACTCGCGCTCCGGGTCGTACGCGAGGCGCTCGCCGACGAGGCAGGCGAACATGAGCGGGCCGCGGTGGAGGAGTTCGCCAGCGCCGTCGACGCGATGGACGGCATGCCTGACGGCGACGTGGAGTAACAGGTTCGACGCGCCCAGCACCCCACCGGGCGGCGTTCGGCAATCCGTTCGCGTCCCTCGCGGGAGCACGGCTAGCGTGCGGAACTATGACAATCGAGGTGAGGACCGCACGCGACGACGACCGAGAAGCGATGCACCAGCTCAGTCAGCAGGCATTCGCCGCTCGGCCCGCGCCGTATGACGATGAACTCGACCGGACCGCGGTCCCTCTGGAGCGCCGCCTGGTCGCCACCGATGGCGGGACCATTGTCGGCAAGCTCGTGATCTGGGAGTTGGGACAGTGGTTCGGAGGTCGGCGGGTCCCGATGGGCGGGATCAGCGGCGTGGCGGTTGCCCCCGCCTACCGCGGGCGGCGGGTCGCGTCATCGCTTCTCGACGACGCTCTGACCGCGATGCGGGAGCGCGGCGAAGTGCTGTCCACCCTCTATCCCATGAACCACACGCTCTACCGGCGGCATGGTTGGGAGGTCGCGGGCGCCTACCCCGAGCACGACATCGACCTGCGAGCGCTCACCGATCTTCCCAAGCCGACGCGACAGGTGACGGTTCGGGAGAGCGTCGAGGCTGACCTTCCGGCGCTGCGTGCGCTCAACGACGAGGTGTCGCGTGAGGTGCCCGGCAACGTCTCGTACGGCCCCGAGTTCGCTGCGCGTCGATTGCTGGGTCATCCAGGAGCCCAGGAAGGCTACGTCGCTGAGGTGGACGGCGTACTCACCGGCGCGCTGACGCTCGGACATGGCGACGGCCACGACGAACGCGAGCTCTACACGCTGTCCGTCCGCAATCTCTTCGCGGCCGACCTCGACTCCGAACTCGCTCTTCTCCGCGTCGTCGCCGCCCATTACCCGGTTGCTCGGACCGCCAGACTGGTGACGTCCGTGAGCAGCGCGCTTCCCCTGCTGCTCGGGGAGCGCGATCTGCGCCCGGCAGGTGCGGGATGGTGCTGGATGGCCCGCCTGGTCGACGCACCCGGCGCCATCAGGGCGCGTGGCTTCGCGCCTGAGGTCGATGTCGAGATCCACCTGGACCTCATCGACCCGACCGCACCGTGGAACGCCGGGCCGCACGTGCTGCGCGTCAAGGACGGTGAGGGCCAGCTGGAACCCGGTGGCCGCGGCGATGTCCTGATCGACATCGGGCGACTCACCTCGCTCTACACCGGGTGGGCGGATCCGCGACGGCTGGCTCACGCTGGACTGATCGGCGGGGCGGAGGAGTCCGATCTCGCCGCGCTGGATCGGACGTTCGGTGGACGCACGCCCTGGGCGCGGGACTTCTTCTGAGCGGTCCGACGGCGAATGAACCCGCTCAGAAGGTCGGGGACATCCAGCGAGGCGGCCCCGACTCGGCCGCGGCTCGGCAATGAACGCGGCAGGCGCTCCGCAGCTTTCCACGCCCATTGCCGGGCTCGTGGTCCGCCCGCTGGCGCGGGAGGACGCCGGGTCGTACGCCCCACTCGCGGGGCGCAATCGGGCGCATCTTGGTTGGCCCGGCGGCGCCGAGACCGAGGTGGACTATCGCCGCGCCTGGGACCATGACTTCCTCGAGCGCTCCGCCGCCGCCACCCTGCGTTACGGCATCTGGCGAGCTGACGAACTCATCGGCCGTGTCGACCTGATCCCGGTCGCTCCGCCGCACTACGGTCTCAGCTACTGGCTGGACAAAACCGCGACCGGCCACGGTTATGCGACGGCAGCGGTGGGTGCGGTACTCGGGTTCGCCCGAGCGTCCCTCGGCGCTACTGACGTGTTCGCTGGTGTGGCGCATGGCAACCGCAGGAGCGTTGCCGTCCTGACGCGGCTGGGATTTCAGAGCGTGCTGGATTTCGAGACGTACACGCGATTCCACCTGCCCTTGGCGGACGGCCAGCCCGACCGGCCTTGAACACTTTTCTTGACCGGCTGGTAACCGCACCTTAGCCTCCCAGACAGCAGGGGATCGCTTCCGTGTCAAGCGGATTTTCGGATGGCATGACCCGAACCATCCACGATGCGCACAACCCCATGGACAACGAGTTTCTGAAACCCGAACGAGCAGACCGAACTCCAGCAAGACCGAGCGGAGACTAACGAGGACGAGGTATCCGCGCAGCAGGCCTGACGTCGTACGCCGGAAGGTGAAGCACGACGGCGCGGTGTGGTGTGCTCGGGTCATGAGCGATCCCTTCGGGGCCAACGCCCCACAAGGCAGTCTGGCGAAGGGAGCGCCTGATGTGGACAGTCATCCAGGTCGTACTTCTTGTCGTCGGGCTCGGCGTATTGGGGCTGCTGATCGCGCTGGTACGCCAGATCCGGCACACCGGTGACGGTTCTTCGCACCCGCACACGGCCGACTCGATGCTCGAGGACGCTCACCGGGAGGCGGCGGAGGTACGCCGGCGGGCGGAGGAGTCCGCGGCCGACCTCGAGACCCGGGCGCAGGCGGCTCGAGCCGAGGCCGAGCGTGCGGCCGAAACCCAACGCACCGAAGTCCGCGCGCAACGGCTCGATCTCGAACGCCGCGAACGCCGGCTCACCGAACGCGAGTCCCGACTCGACCTCGACGCCCGCAATCTCGACAAACGTGGCCGGGATCTCGACAAGCGGGGCCGGCACCTCAGTGAGTCCGAGGCGAAGCTCGCGGCGGAGAAGGCGAAGTTGGCCGACCTCGAAGCCGACCGCCGAGAGGTGCTCGAGCGGACCGCCCGACTCACCGCCGAGCAGGCGAAGTCGGAGCTGGTCAAGCTGGTCGAGAACGACGCCAAGCGGCAGGCCGCGATTCTGGTTCGCGACCTCGAGCGCGAGGCACACGAGGAAGGCGAGAAGCGGGCCCGCAAAATCATCGTCGGCGCCATCCAGCGGCTCGCGACCGAGCAGACCGCCGAATCGGTGGTGTCCGTTCTGCATCTGCCCAGCGACGACATGAAGGGTCGCATCATCGGCCGCGAGGGCCGCAACATCCGTACCTTCGAGCAGGTCACCGGCGTCAACCTCATCATCGACGACACACCGGAAGCGGTCCTGCTCTCGTGCTTTGACCCCGTCCGGCGCGAGATCGCCCGGATCACGTTGGAGCAACTCGTCCTTGACGGGCGCATCCATCCGCACCGGATCGAGGAGGCGTACGAACGCAGCCGGGGTGAGGTCGCGGATCTGTGCATCCGCGCCGGTGAGGACGCACTGGTGGAGACCGGGCTGACCGACCTGCATCCGGAGTTGGTACGCCTGCTCGGCACGCTGCGTTTTCGTACCTCCTATGGCCAGAACGTCCTGAAGCATCTGGTCGAGTCGGCCCACATTGCCGCCATGCTCGCCGCGGAGATCGGCCTTGACACCACCCTCGCCAAGCGGTGCGCGTTCCTGCACGACATCGGAAAGGCGCTCACCCACCAGGCGGAGGGGAGTCATGCGCGGGTGGGTGCCGAGGTAGCGCGGAAGTACGGCGAAGCCGACGATGTCGTGCACGCGATCGAGGCGCATCACAACGAGGTCGAACCCCAGACCGTCGAGGCGGTACTCACCCAGGCCGCGGATGCGATCTCGGGCGGGCGGCCCGGCGCGCGGCGGGAGTCGCTGGAGGTCTACATCAAACGGCTCGAACGCATGGAGGAGATCGCGCGCTCCCATCCCGGGGTGGAGAAAGTCTTTGCCATGCAGGCCGGTCGTGAGGTCCGGGTCATGGTGCTGCCGGATCTGGTTGACGACATCCAGGTGCAGGTGCTGGCGCGGGGCATCGCCAAGCAGGTGGAGGAGGAACTCACCTATCCCGGCAAGATCCGCATCACCGTCGTCCGTGAGTCCCGCGCCACCGAGACCGCGGAGTGAAGCGCCAGCGAGGCCGCGGAGTGAAGCGCCAGCGAGGCCGCACAGTGAAGCGCCAGCGAGGCCGCACAGTGAGGCGCCAGCGAGGCCGCACAGTGAGGCGCCAGCGAGGCCGCACAGTGAGGCGCAACGTTTGGGTCGGGGGCACCCTGGTACGGCTCTATTGGACAAGGGTGCCCCGACCCACAACCCATGAGCCGCGCGACCTCTTATGCGGCGGGTGCTGCGCCGTCCTCGTCCAACCCGGCAGCCACGCCCGCCGGTGTCTTCTTGCTGCCCCGGCGTTCGAAATAGACCGCCAACCGTGACAAGGCGAAGTTGACAGTGATGTAGATGCCGGCGGCGACGAAGAAGACCGAGAAGAGATACCGGTTACCGAAGAAGTCGCGGAGGTTCTGGACCGACCGGAGTAGCTCGAGGTATCCCACGATGTACCCGAGCGAGCTGTCCTTGAGAAGGACGACAAGCTGGCTCACCAGCGACGGCATCATCCGGCGGATCGCCTGCGGGAGCAGGATCATCAGCAGCGTCTGCGTGTGGGTGAGCCCGATGGCATACGCCGCCTCGGTCTGCCCGCGTGGCAAGGACAGGATGCCGGCCCGCAGGATCTCGCCGATGATGGCGGCGTTGTAGATGGCGAGGCCGGCGACCACCGCCCAGTAGCTCTCCAGGCCGAAGACGATCAACGTGAAGAACATGAGCAGGAGGACCGGCAGGCCGCGGAAGAGTTCGATGATGAACGTCGCCGTCATGCGCAGAGCGGGCGACTCCGACATCCGCCAGACCGCGAAGAGCAGTCCGAGGATGACGGCGAACACCGCAGCGACGGCGGCCGCCTGCAGCGTCGCCAACAGGCCGTTGCCGAGGAACTGCCAGACCTGCGGATCGGCGAACACGTCCCAGCGGCGAGCCTCGAACATGCCCTGCGAGGAGAGCCGGTAAAGGATGGCGCCCACGATCACCGCGACCAGCGCACCGCCGATGATGGTGCCGATGAGGATGCGCCGGCGGGTACGCGGCCCGGGCTCGTCGTAGAGGACCGAACTCATCGGGCGATCGCCACCTTCCGCTCGAGCCGGCCAGCGAGCAGGCCGGAGGGCACGGTGATGAGGAGGTAGAAGACCGCCACACCGATCAGGATCGGGGTCACCGCGGTTGCGTGGCCGTTGGTGAGCCGGCGGCCGACGTTGAACAGCTCGGCCACGAAGAAACCACCCGCGACCGAGGTGTTCTTGGTGAGCGCGATGAAGATGTTGATCAAGGGGGGTACGACGGTGCGGACGGCCTGCGGCAGGATCACGTTGCGCAGCGACTGGTTGAACGACAGCCCGATGGACCGGGCCGCCTCGGCCTGGCCGACTCCGACGCTGTTGATGCCAGAGCGGACGGCCTCACAGACGAACGCCGCGGTGTAGATCGTCAACGCGATCACGGCTGAGGGAAAGAACGGCAGCCTGAGCCCGAGCTGTGGCGTGACGAAGACCACGAAGAAGAAGACCACCGTCAATGGCGTGTTGCGGGCGAGTTCGACGTAGACGGTGCCCAGCCCGCGCAGCGGCGGGATCGGGGACACCCGGCACGCGCCCAGCAGGGTGCCCAGCACCAGCGCCAGCGCTCCCGAAAACACGGCGAGCCGCAGCGTGGTCCAAAACCCTTCCAGGAACAGCGGAAGGTTCTCGACAACGACGTCCATCCATCACCTCAGAGTCGAAAGCGCCGGATTCGCCGGCCTCGATCTGCCGTGGCCCCGGCACGCGGAAGGTGGGCCACCGCGGGGAGGCCCCCACCTGAGTGGGGGCCGGAACCACCGCGGTGGCCCACCTCAGCGGCAGATCAGTAGTTGTCGATCGCGGGCGGCGTCGGCGTGGGCAGGACCTTTCCGGCGGTCTCTTCCCATGCCTTCTTCCAAGAACCGTCGTCCTCGGATGCCTTGAGGGTGTCGTTGACGAACTTACGGAACTTGTCGTCACCCTTCTTCAGGCCGATGCCGTACGGTTCCTTGGTGAACGGCTTACCGACCAGCTTGAACTCGCCTTCGTTCTGGTCGACGAAGCCGGACAGGATGACGTTGTCCGTCGTCATCGCGTCGACCTGGCCGGAACGCAGCGGCTCCAGGCAGTTGCTGTAGGCGTCGGTCGGGACGAGCTCAGCCTTGGGGTAGTTGGTGCGGATGTTCTCCGCCGGCGTGGAGCCTTCGACGGAGCAGACCTTCTTGCCCGCAAGGTCGTCCGGACCCTTGATGTCGGTGTTCTTGTCCAACACCATGATCGTCTGGCCGGCCTCGTAGTAGGGCCCGGCGAAGTCGATCTTCTGCTTACGCTCGTCGTTGATCGTGTAGGTGGCGATAACCAGGTCGACCTCGCCCTTCTGGATGAAGGGCTCGCGGTTGGCCGAGACGGTTTCCTTCCACTCGATCTTGTCCTCCGGGATGCCGAGCTTGGCGGCGATGATCTTGCCGATCTCGACGTCGAAGCCTTCCGGCTTGCCGGAGGGGCCACGCAGGCCGAACAGCGGTTGGTCGAACTTGGTGCCGATCGTGATCTTGCCGGCGTCGTTCAGCTTGGCCATGGTGGTGCCGGCCGGGAACGACGCCTCGGAGTCAACCTCGGTGCCACTGCCTCCACCACAGGCGGCCAAGCCCAGCGCAAGTACCGCCGCGGCAGCGATACCTGACAGTCGCCGTACGCGCATTGTTGGTCGTCCCTCTCTTCTGGGGTGTGCATGTCTCCGCACGGGCGCGCGGTGACGGATTTCCACGTGCTCAGTGCGTCAAGATCTTTGACAGGAAGTCTTTGGCGCGGTCGGTCTGCGCATCGGTGAAGAACTTCTCTGGCGGAGCCTGCTCGATGATGCGTCCACCGTCCATGAAGACCACGCGGTCGGCCGCACGGCGGGCGAAGCCCATCTCGTGGGTGACGACAACCATGGTCATACCGTCCTTGGCAAGGGTGCTCATGACATCGAGCACTTCGTTGATCATCTCAGGATCGAGCGCGGATGTCGGCTCGTCGAACAACATCACCTTGGGTTGCATCGCGAGAGCGCGGGCGATGGCGACGCGTTGTTGCTGCCCACCTGACAGCTGGGCGGGATACTTGCCGGCCTGGTTGGCGACGCCGACCCGCTCGAGCAGAGCCATCGCGCTGTCCTGGGCGACCTTGGCGGCCTGCTTGCGCACCTTGATCGGGCCCAGCGTGACGTTCTCGAGGACGGTCTTGTGGGCGAAGAGGTTGAACGACTGGAAGACCATGCCGACGTCCGAACGTAGCCGAGCCAGCGCCCGCCCCTCGGCGGGGAGTGCCTGGCCGTCGAGCAGGATCCGTCCGGAGTCGATGCCCTCCAGCCGGTTGATTGTCCGGCAAAGTGTCGATTTGCCGGAGCCGGACGGCCCGAGAATGACCACGACTTCCCCGGAGGCGATGGACAGGTCGATGTCCTGGAGCACATGCAGGTCGCCGAAGTGCTTGTTGACCCGTTCCAGGACGACCAGGGGCTGACCGGTCGCCTCCCCCGGAGAAGGTGTCTGCTCACTCGTGGCTGTCATGACAGGGCAAATTACATTGCGGCTGTGACATTTGCGAGTTCACCCTGATAACACTTCGAACAGACGCCCGCGGACGGTGACGACGTCGTCGCGTCACGACACCCGGCTCGACGGTGCGGTGAACGTGTTGCAGGTGCTGGGGCTCTCGGAGCGGAAGCCGCGCCGCGCCCAGTACCCGTGGTTCTTCCGGCTCCCGTGATCGCGGACGCCCTCGCCATACTCGTCACCGTAATGGTCGACCAGCCACATCCACTGGCTACGGGCCTCCCCGGTGATGGGGTACGACGGCTGGTTGGCGCCCATGAAGACGCTGGCGAAGCAGGACGCCTGCAACTCCGCGCGCCGGCTGTACTCCAGCGCCTTCGACTCGCTGGCGGCGTACCGAAGGTTCCAGTACGACCCGAGGATGCCGGTGAGCTGCTGGACGTGGTGGCCGTACTCATGGGAGAACTGAAAGCTCGTGAACATCCGGGCGTAGACCTTCTGGAACCGCTCGGGGAACTTGGTGTACTGCCGTACGTCGTCCTCCCAGCGCATGTAGATCGTCTCGGTCTTGCCGCAGTAGAAGGCCCGGACGTACTGCCCACAAGGGGTCTCGACGGACCCGGAGATCATCAGCACCGTCGGCGGCCGGAACTCCCCGCCAGCCTTCCTCACCTGGCCGGGCCAGGCCCGGTCGAGGCACTCCTTGAGCCGCTGGTAGTAGATCCGGGTGCCGTTCTTGTCCGACGGCCGGGCGTTCGACTCCCGGCACGACACGGACGCCTGGGCACCGACGGAGTAGATGCGGTTCTTACCGATGACGTCGGAGTCTGAGGGACCGGCGGGGGTACGGCGAGGCGGCGTCACGGTGGTGGACGGCGTCGCGGTGGGGGAGTTCGTGGGGGCGGCGGACGACCAGGTGGGCGTCGCTGAGGGCGACGGACTCCAGGTGGGCGTGGACGCGGACCAACTCGTCGTCGGCGTGGACGTCGGGAACCCGGTCGTGGTCAGGTCGGTGTCGGGTTGGTTGAAGATCCGCACCGCGAGGGCGCTGAGGCCCACGACCACGGCCGCGCCGAGCAGGACCAGAGTCACCTTGAGGCCGGTACGGTCGGGTCGCCGTGAGGGCGGACCAGGGGGCGGCGGGCCGAATGGTCCTCCGGGTCCTGGTCCTCCGGGACCGGACCCGCCCGGCCCGACGCCCGGGGCGAAGGGCGGTCTGGTCTGGGGGCCACCCACCCGGGCCGGCGCCGGTTGGGTGCCTGGTCCACCAAACTGGGGTCCCCAGCCCCAACCGGACGGCTGCGGCGGGCGGGTCGGCGGGCCCTGCAAGGAGCCACCGCCAGCAGGTGGCCGGATTGGCGGTCGAGCGGGACGTGGATATGGTGCGCCCTGCGAAGATTGTCCGGCAGGAGAACCCCATTGATGACCAGCCATGATGACCCTTCGACGCGTTCCGGCGTTCCAGCGACGGTCCGCGGCCGAGGGCGCTCCACGGGCGCCCGCCTTGCGGCGCTCGTCCTGATTGCCACGTTCTGTGTCGTTGGAGCGCCTACCTTAGCGAGTGCCAAGATCGCCTCGACCGCCGCGAAGCTCACGTCGTACACCAGCGACGTCCGCGTCAACCGGGACGGCACGCTGCGGGTGTCGGAGACCTGGCGTGCGGGCGGCGGGGGAGACACCGTTGACCGTCAGGTCGTGACCCGGTGGCATCTGCCGGACGACGTCGACCACGTCGTCGAGATCAGCAACGTCAAGGCCGTGGTGGCGGGCGACCCGTCAGCCACTGGAGGCACGCCCGCCGCGGTGAGCGCCCTGGCCGACGGCGACGTCACGACGCTCTCCGTCTCCGTCCCCGCGCGCAGGACGCCGGCGACGGTGAAGGTGACGTACGACGTGCGCGGGGCGGTCGCGGCCACGTCGGTGGGCACCGAACTCCGCTGGACGCCCCTGCACGGGCTCGACGAGCTCGCCGAGGCGAGGATCACCTTGAGCAGCCCGCAGATTGACTACATCCGCTGCACCGCCGGACCGCTCGACGGGTCGATGCCCTGCACCCTGGCGCAGATGACGGAGTCGGCGCCGATCTTCGAGCAGCGGGGGCTGTCTGACGGGGGTTCGGTGACCATCGTCGCGGGATTCCCGCCCGGCCAGGTCGCGCCGAGCACCGTCGTCGCCTACCGCAAGTCCTTCCGCCGCGCGTTCCTGACCGAACCCACGCAGCTCGGGGTGACCGCGGTGGTGCTCGCGCTGGGCGCCGCCGGCCTCTACCTCCTGCACCGGCGGCGTGGCCGGGACCCGATCGAGACCGGGCGGGTCGTTCCGGCCTCGTTCTTCCGCCGGGAGCCGGGCGGCACCACCACCTTCAGCCCGCCTCAGGACCTGCGCCCGGGTGAGGTCGGCACGCTGATCGACGAGCGGGTCGACCCGGTGGACGTGACCTCGACGATCCTCGACCTGGCGGTCCGCGGTCACCTGCGGATCACCGAGCTTCCCAAGCCGAACGAGTTCGCCCGGTCCGACTGGACACTGACCCGCGCCGCGACCACGCCGGATGAGCTGAAGCGGTACGAGCAGCGACTGCTCGACGGGATCTTCGTCGACGGAGCGGCGGAGGTGAAGGTCTCCGAACTCGGTGGCCGGGTACGCACCCAGCTCGGCGCGATCCAGGACGCGTTGTACGACGAGGTGGTGGCCAACGGCTGGTTCGCCGAGCGTCCCGACCGCTCCCGCTCGACGTGGACCGCCGCCGGGATCGGCGTCCTGGTCGCCGGCGTCCTGCTCACGGTTGGTCTGGCGTTCTTCACCACGTGGGGACTCCTCGGTCTCGCGGTCACGGCGATCGGTGCCGGTCTCACCGTGCTCGGGCAACACATGCCGGCGAAGGCACCCGCGGCGGGTCGCGTGATCGGGCAGGTCGCCTCCCTGCGTGGCGAACTACTGGAACTCGACCCGGACGAGCTGCCAGCCGTCCAGCACGTCGACCTGTGCGCGCGGGCACTGCCGTACGCGGTGGTTCTGGGTGGCTCCGAACGCTGGATCGACGCGCTGGTCGCGACCGACGTCGACGACGAACCGGACGAGGGGTTCAGCTGGTACAGCGGTCCGGCCAACTGGCACCTGCAGCACCTGCCGGACTCGCTGAAGAACCTCACGACCAGCCTCACCGGCGCGCTGTTCGCTCGCTGACCTCGTCTAACCTTGGGGCGTCATGTCGTACAGCCCAGCGCGCAGCTACGAGGTCCGGACCTTCGGCTGCCAGATGAACGTCCACGACTCCGAGCGGTTGTCCGGTCTGCTCGAGAACGCGGGATATGTCCGGGCCGAGCCGGGCGAGACCGCCGACGTCGTGGTCTTCAACACCTGTGCGGTCCGGGAGAACGCCGACAACAAGCTGTACGGCAACCTCGGTCATCTCGCGCCCACCAAGGCCAAACGTCCCGGTATGCAGATCGCTGTCGGCGGTTGCCTGGCCCAGAAGGACAAGGGCGAGATCGTGCGGCGGGCGCCGTGGGTCGACGTGGTCTTCGGCACCCACAACATCGGGTCGCTGCCGGCCCTGCTCGAGCGCTCGCGGGTGCTGGGCGAGGCCCAGGTCGAGATCAAGGACTACCTCGAAACGTTCCCGTCGACACTGCCGTCGCGGCGGGAGTCGCCGTACGCCGCATGGGTGGCGATCAGCGTCGGCTGCAACAACACCTGCACCTTCTGCATCGTCCCCGCGCTGCGGGGCAAGGAGAAGGACCGGCGGCCGGGCGAGATCCTTGCCGAGGTGGAGGCGCTGGTCTCCGAGGGTGTCCTCGAGGTGACGCTGCTCGGCCAGAACGTCAACGCTTACGGCGTGGAGTTCGGTGACCGGTTCGCGTTCGGGAAGCTGCTGCGGGCCTGCGGCACCGTCGAGGGACTCGAGCGCGTCCGCTTCACCTCGCCCCACCCGCGCGACTTCACCGACGACGTGATCGCCGCGATGGCCGAGACGCCAAACGTCATGCACCAGCTGCACATGCCGCTGCAGTCCGGCTCCGACCGGGTGCTGAAGGCGATGCGGCGTTCCTACCGCCAGGCGCGTTACCTCGACATCGTGCGGAAGGTACGCGAGGCGATGCCGGATGCCGCGATCACGACCGACATCATCGTGGGCTTCCCGGGGGAGACCGAGGAGGACTTCGAGGAGACCCTGCACGTCGTCCGCGAGGCGAGATTCTCGGCCGCGTTCACGTTCCAGTACTCCAAGCGGCCCGGCACGCCGGCCGCCGAGATGGACGAGCAGGTTCCCAAAGAAGTCGTGCAGGCCCGCTACGAACGCCTGGTCGCCCTGGTCGAGGAGATCGCCTGGGCTGAGAACCGCACGCTCATCGGCCGGGAGCTTGAGGTCCTGGTCGCCGAGGGGGAGGGGCGCAAGGACGCCGCCACCGCCCGGATGAGTGGTCGCGCATCCGACAACCGGCTGGTCCACTTTAATCCCACTAGATACAGCAACCCGAGCAGATACAGCAACCCGACTAGGGATCACGGCAATCCCGGTGAGCACGGCAATCCCGGTGAGGCCGCCAATCCCGGTGAGCACGGCAAGCCGGATGCGGCTGAGCATGGGATCCGACCGGGTGATCTCGTGCGGGTCGCGGTGACGTACGCCGCACCCCACCACCTGGTCGCCGATGGACCCGTTCTGGGCGTACGCCCGACCCGTGCTGGCGATCTCTGGGAGGCCCGTCAGGGACGCGTGGAAGAAACCTCCAAGGGTGTGCTCCTCGGCATGCCGACCGTTCGCCGCTGAGCAGAGCTCGACGACGCGCGGAGCCATTATCGGGAAGGATCTTCGTCGCTATGTGACCAAAATCCTTCCCGATCCTCAAATTGCCCTGGCCCCTTGGGTGAGACCGGTACGGGTTCTTGTCTGCCGAGTCGTCCGGTAAGCCATCCAAAATGTGGACGGTTCGAAGGTTCGCGCCGCAACGCCCTCGAGCCTGACCGCCATACGAGACAAGTGCTCTGGCCTTTAGGTCTGAGTTGTCATAGGTTTCTCGGCTAAGAGACCGAGAAACCTATGACAACTCAGACCTAAACCCTGAGATCTCAACATCCGAACGGCTGGGGTGTACGCCATTCGAGACGGCGCCCCGCACGTGGCGAATCACCACGCAGGCTCAATTCATCACCTGGGTTTTGAATAGGTCTCCGGGTGAGATCCCGGCCGTCTCGAATGGCGCACGCCCTGTTGTATCAGATAGTGAGAAGCCAGGCTTCTGTCTCACATTGTGTACACCCGTTGGCGGACCTCACGCGCCATATCCCCACCTCACTAGGCAAATTTGCCTTGCCTGGTGGGGATAT
>NZ_KB892757.1 GCF_000373925.1 Actinopolymorpha alba DSM 45243
CACTTACCCACCATCGGCCGTGACACCCCGAGCTGGTCGGCGACCTGGCTGTTGTCCAAACCCGACGCGCACGCCAGCACGATCCGCGACCGCAACGCCAACTGCTGCGAGGTCTTCCGGCGGCGAACCCACCCCTGCAACGTCGCCCGCTCCTCATCGGTCAACACCAGCTCAGCCTTCGGCCGTCCACGTTTCCCCATGCGCCAATCATGGCAACAGATCACAGCGCGCCCGACGACAAGAACACCCGAACACGCAAACAATTAGATAACGAATTAAAGGCGCGGGACACTAGTCGGCGTCGTCACCCGCGTAGGTATGCCTACACCGCGCGGCTCGTGGACTGGTGTGGTCTCGTTACCTCCCCCTAAACTCGCCCGCCCCGCACGCGATCTCTCACGGTGACCTCAAAGGGGGAGCGGAGTGAACCGATCGCTGGTATTGGCGACCATCCGCATGTTGCCGGCAGTGAGCCTGCCCCTCACGCTGGTGCTCGGGTTCCTGGCGGTGGCGCAGCCGGTGCTCGGTCTGGCGTTCATGCTGGCGGTGGCGAGGTTCGTCGGGCAGCTTCCCGCGGCCGTGGCGGACGGCGACGGGGCGTGGGCGGTCAGTCTCGCCGTGGTGGCCGCGACCTATGTTGCCCAGCAGGGGCTCACGGCGCTTGCCGAGGTGGTGGAGTGGCGGCTCGGCCAGAAGCTGAACCACCGCCTGGACGACCGCGCGATGGCCCTGTTGCTGGCCCCTCCCGGCATCGGGCATCTGGAGGACGCCCGCATCCGCGACCTCGCGGCGGGCGTCGCCGACGGTCTGGGTACCGGCTGGTGGCGCCCGGCGAAGGTGCCCGCGGCGGTGCGGAGCCTGACGGCGGGAATCCTGGGCCTTGGCCTGGCCTTTGCCGCCGCGATCTGGCTGCAGTGGTGGTTGGGTGTGCTGCTGGCGGTGAGTGCCGGCTGGGCTCTGTACGCCGTTGTGCGGCACAGCCTCGTCATGATCCTCGGGCTCGTCGAGGCCAGCGGCGACGCGGAGTTCCGCCGGATGGAGTACGAACGCGATGCCGCGGTTTCGGCGGGCAGCGCGAAGGAGGTCCGCCTCTTCGGGTTCGCGCCGTGGGTGCTCGACCGCTGGCAGGAACGCCTGATGCGGGTGCTGGCCCTGGATCTGCGCAACATCGCCCGGCTCGACCCGCCGCTCGTCGCCTCGGTGGTGGCGTTCGCGGCCGTCGTGGGCGGCGGCTTCGCCTGGCTTGCGTACCAAACTGGTTCAGGCGGCGCGATCGGCCTGGCGGGGGCGACGGTGATCGCGCAGGCGCTCCTCGCTCCGTTGGCGCAGTTCGGGCCCGGTGGTCAGGCGGTCATCAACCTGGCGCTGACCACCCGACCCGTGAAGGCCCTGCTGGACTTGGAAACGACCCTGGAAGGGCGGCCCGACACCGAGCCGGCGACGGCGGCTGGAAAGCCGGTGCCGTCGTCTGACGGCTCCCTGTCGATGATCCGGCTGGAGAACGTCAGCTTCCGTTACCCGGGTTCTGACAAGGACGTGTTGCGGGGGCTCGACCTGGACATCCCCGATGGTTCGTCGCTTGCCATCGTCGGACTGAACGGCGCCGGAAAGACCACGCTGGTGAAGCTGCTGTGTGGGTTCTACGCCCCGACCGGTGGTCGGATCACGGTCGACGGAGTTGACCTGGCGACGCTTGACCAGAACGGCTGGCAGCGAAAGGTCGCGGCGATCTTCCAGGACTTCGCCCGCTTTCCGGTGAGTGCGTACGACAACATCGGCTTCGGTAGCCTGGGTGCGTCGCAGGAGAGCATCGAAGTGGCGGGCCGTCGGGCAGGTGTCAACGAGTTCTTGACGAAGCTGCCGGCCGGCTGGGACACCCTGCTCAGCAGGGAGTTCAGCGAAGGCACCGACCTGTCCGGTGGTGAGTGGCAACGCGTCGCGCTCGGTCGGGCATTGCTCGCCGGAACGTCCGGAGCGGGCCTGCTGATCCTCGACGAACCCGCCGCCAACCTCGACGTCCGCGCCGAGGCCGAGCTGAACTCCCTTCTCCTGCACGGCTTTCGAGATTCCGGCAACTCCGGCGACCTAACCGCCGATCCGCTCGACCAGATAACCACGATCGTGATCTCGCATCGGTTCTCGACCGTCCGGCAGGCAGACCGGATCTGCGTACTCGCGGACGGGCAGGTGGTCGAGTCCGGCAGCCACGAGCAACTCCTCGCCTCCGAGGGCCAGTACGCGCGGATGTTCACGTTGCAGGCGGAGAGGTTCGCGGTATGACGACGTCGACGAAGAGCCCGACCAAGAAGCGTCCCCTCACCCTGCGCGCGTTCTGGCTGATGGTGTCGCTGTCCTTCCGGGCCGATCCGCTCGGCTCGGTGTTGTTGTGCGTGGCGATGCCGACCTACTTCCTCGCGCCGGCCGCTGGTGCGGTCGCGACGAAGCTCCTGGTCGACGCCGCCGGTGAGGGACGTACGACCGCAGCGGTGTGGGCCGGGGTGTTCGCCGGGCTGGCGGCGCTGGCGGCAACGGCCTCGCTCAAGCTCGAGGTCTACCTCAGCTACACCCTGGAGAAGAAGGTCAACGCTCTGGTGGAGCGGCGGCTGGCCGAGATGTTGGTACGCCTGCCCGGCATCGAACACTACGAGCGGTCAGACTACCTCGATGAGGTCCAGCAACTCCGCGAGCAGTCCGGCAACCTCGGCGCTGGGCTGCTCGCGGCCCTCAACATGCTTGCCCACATCTGCCAGGTCGTCGTGGTGTGCGCGTTGCTGGCCGCACAGACACCGTTGCTGCTGCTCCTGCCGCTGTTCGCGCTTCCGTCGTTCGTGGCTGCCGGCATCTCCAACCGCCTGACCCGGCGTGCCTCCGAAGCGACCGCGGAATCCGAACGCCTGGTGCACCGCTTCGTGGGGATGGTCGGTGACCTGCCGGTGGCGCGGGAGGCGCGGTTGTTCGGGCTCGGCACGGAGTTGCGGGAACGCCGGCGACAGCAGGCGGCGAGGATCGACCGAGTGCGCGGCCGGGCGCTGGTCCGCTCCACGATGCTCGGCTGGACGGGCAACCTGATCTTCGCGGTGGGCTACTTCGGCGCGGTCCTGCTGGTCCTCCGCCGGGCACTGCGCGGCGAGCTCACCGCCGGCGACGTCGCCTTGACGGTGGTACTGGCGGGGCAGGCGCAGGGCTTCTTCGCCGGTTTGGTTGGCGCCGCGAAGTTCCTCGCCGGCATCTCCACGGTCGCGATCCGGATGGACTGGTTGACGGCGTACGAAAAGGCACAGCGACCCAGCGGCGCGGCCAGGCCGGCCCCCGCGCGGCTGTCCCGTGGTATCCGGCTTGAGGGCCTGTCGTTCCGCTATCCCGGCACCCAGCCGATGGTGCTCGACGACGTGTCCATCGACCTGCCGGCCGGCTCGGTGGTGGCCCTCGTGGGGGAGAACGGCGCCGGCAAGACGTCGCTTGTCAAGCTGCTCTTGCGCTACTACGAACCCACGTCCGGACGGATCCTGGCCGATGACGCCGACCTGGCTGACATCGACCTCCAGCAGTGGCGGCAGGGCAGCAGTGCGGCGTTCCAGGACTTCCTGAAATTGGAGTTTCGGGCCGGAGAATCCATCGGGCTCGGCGAGTCCCGCGACCTCGACGACGACGGCGCCGTACGCGCAGCGGCCAAACGAGGTGGCGCGGTCGAGGTCGTCGAGAGCCTTCCGAGCGGCCTCGAGACCCAGCTCGGCGCCGGTTGGGAGGGCGGCGTCGACCTGTCCGGCGGGCAGTGGCAACGCCTCGCACTTGCCAGGGCGCGGATGCGGGAACGCCCGCTGCTGCTGGTCCTGGACGAGCCCACCGCCGCGCTGGACGCACAGGCGGAGTACGAACTCTTCGAGGGATTCGCGGCGGCCGCTCGTGAGACCGGCCAGAACGGCGGGATCACCCTGCTCGTGACCCACCGCTTCTCGACCGTACGCATGGCCGATCTCATCCTCGTCCTCGACGGCGGCCAGATCCGAGAGGCCGGCACGCACGAGGAGCTGATCGCGCGGGGAGGCACGTACGCCGAACTCTTCGAGCTACAAGCCGCGGCCTACCGCTGACTCATCGCAGGGCGTTGACCGCGCGGGCGATGACGAGCAGGACCACCAGGAAGGACACCGCTGCCTGGGACATCATCGTGAGCTTCGCCCACCGCGACAGCGGCATGACATCGGTCGGGCTGAACGCCGTGGAGTTGGTGAAGGCCAGGTAGAGGTAGTCGATGAAGCGCGGCTCCCAGTCATGGTGGGTCAGGTGCGGCATTCCCATCTGGGGGAAGAGGAAGTCCGGATGGGCTCGCCGCGCGTTCGCCCGGGCAGCGGGCCCGCCACTGTCGAGTTCCCAGTACCACAGCGCGAACACGATCACGTTCGTCAGCCAGATGGCGCCGCCGTTGATGATGAGCCCGACCGCGCTCGGCGCGCCGTGACCGGTCACGATGCTCCAGGCCAGGAGACCGGCCGACCAGGCGGTCGCGAGGCTCGCCGCCGCGACGAGCGCGAGACCAAGTGCGCGAAGCCGGGAGGACTCGCGGTTGATCCGGCCGGGGTTGGCGATCGCGAGGACACCGACCAGGGCGAGTTCGACGGCCGGCAACACCCACCGCGGGTGCAGCGCGAGATGGGCGGGGACCGAGAGCTGCAGAGCGACGGCCACCAGGACGGCGAAAGCGGCCGGATAGCGGTGCTCGCCACCCGTCGGCCGCCGCCACGCTGGCAGCGGCCGGCCGCCGCCGTCGTTGCCGTGGTCCCGTCGGGGCGGCTCCTGGCGCCCCTCGGCGGCGGCATCGTCGTCCGTCATGCGTCCATTGTGGGCGCCCAGGCCAGGTCCGTTCTCCAGGCCCGGGAACACCCGACCTCGCCTGGTGGTTGGAGGCTGCGTCCGTTCACAACCGCGTGGAAGGGAGGCGGGAATGAGCATGGATCCGCGCGTCGCGGACCGTTTCCGGCTGGCGGAGGAGTATCTGGCTGACAAGGCGCCCTTGGCGGCGTTGGAGACGCTGGCACCCGTCCGCGACGAGTTGCCGGACGTGGTCGCCGTACACCTGTTGCTGGGCCGCGCGTACTTCGCGTCGGCTCAACTTCGCCGCGCGCAGGGCGCGTTCGAGCGGGTCCTCGAGTTGGACCCGAGCGACGACTACGCGAGGTTCGTCCTGGGTCGTACATTCGAGCGGATGAGCCAGTACGCACCCGCGCTGGCGCAGTACCGCCTGGCGGTGGCGATGGCGCCCCGACCGGAGTACCAGCAGCGCCTTGAGTCGCTGACCGCGAGGATGTCTCGGCCGGACGTCCCCACGCCCTGACCCAGGTGGAGTCGGGGCGACTCAGGTGGCGTCGGGGCCCGGCTGTTCTCATTGCCGGGCCCCGGGACCGGCCGGCGGGTCCGAGTCCGGCCAACTGTGTGGATTTCGGGCGCAGCCCTCTTGACGCTCGCCAGGCCGCCGATGTCACCGTGCGTAGCGAAAACACGCATTTCCGAAGTTGATAAATGGGGTTACCGCCTCGTACAGTTTCGACACCACGGAATCCCACGGTCAGGATGAACGCCATGGTTGATGACGACTGCCGCAGTCGGGGACGGCCCGAGGTCGGGCCGACGATCCAGGTTCGGATCCCGAGCGACCAGCTCGAGATCATCGACGATTACGCCGAAGTGCAGGACATCAGCCGCGCCGAAGCCATCCGCCGCCTGCTCACGGCAGGGTTGAAGACCACGGCGACCTGGCACACGCGTTGGGTGCGCTCCCAACTCGGTGGGCCGCAGGCGGTCTGATCCGTCTCAGTCCGTCGTCACCACCTGGCCGTCCTTGAGAAACGGCTCGAACGCCGCCCACGGCTTGCTGCCGTCCCGCGTCACGATGACCTCGGGGGAGTACTGCGCGAGATACACCCGGCGCAGTTTGTCGGTGAGATTCGGCCCGCTGCGGTGGATCATCACCGACGAGAACACCGCGATGGAGCCGGCGGGCACGATGACGGGCACACCCGGGTCCGAGCCGAAATAGCAAACCTCGTCGTGGCCCTCGTCGCTGTGGATGTGTTTGACGTAGCTGCGGATACCTGAGCGGGAGTACGGCAGAAGATAGACCGAGCCGTTCTCCTCGCTGACGTCATCCAGGGCGATCCAGCAGGTGACGTACGGCGGGTGATTCTCGTGAACGTATCCAGAATCCTGGTGCCAGGCGAACTTCGTGTCCGGGTCACCGGCCTTGATGACGTACTGCTCGACAAACAGATACGCCTCCGGCCCGATTGTCGCGCGGCAGATTTCGGCCATCAGGTCGCTGAAGAGAAAGGTCCGGAGTTCGGGCCTGTCCTTGTGGACCCATGCGCTGAAATAGCGTTTGCCGCGGAGGTTGATGCCGATCCGGTCGACGCCTTCGGCGTCCATGGCGGCGTCGAGTTTCTTCACGGCATAGTCCGCGAGTCGTCTGAGCAGGGCGAGCTGCTCCTCTGGCAGGACGCGTTCGAGGATGAAGTATCCCTCTTCGGTGTACTGCTTTCGCATCTCGGGCGTGATGAGGTCCGCCAGTCCGGTGGGTGTCGTCATGGCCTTGACGGTACGAAGCGGCGGCGCGGAACGACCATGGTCGAGATGGCGGGTCCATGTATGTTCTGCGCACATGGGCTTCACGTTCACGGGCACCAGCGGCGCCCGGACGCGGCTCGGTTGGATTTCCTTCGCCGGCGAGGTCGTGGACGAGCCACCCCGGGTGTCGTCGCCGTACCGCACGATGGACGACTGGGTCCTGTCGTACGTCAGCGCGGGAAACGGCAGCTACCGGCACGCTGACGGCCACACCTGCGCCGTCGCCCCAGGGACCGTGATCCTCATCCCGCCGCGGGTCCGGCATTGGTACGGCACGCCGGGTGGGCGGCCCTGGACCGAGACCTTCGTTGTTTTCAACGGCCCGTTGTTCGATCTGCTCCTGCCACGGTCGGGGTCGGCTCGCCGGGAGGGGAGTCGCCGGGACGGTCCGCGGACGCCGCGCCCGGAGCCTTCGGTCGAGGCGTTGCGCGCGATCGTGCGGACGTCGACCGCGGGTGTCGTCGATGCCGAACACCGCCTCCTGGCGCTCGCCGGCTGGTTGCTCGAGGCCGCGCGGGACAACGACGGCTCAGGGGAGCCCTCCACCGCCATCGCCACCGCGGCGCGGATACTGGCCGACGACACCGCGGTCGAGCTCGACATGAACGACGTGGCAGCTTCGGTCGGCCTGTCGTACGCGACCTTCCGGCGCCGCTTCGCCGCCGAGATCGGCCGGCCGCCGGCAGCCCACCGCAACGAGGCACGCCTCGCGGCGGCCGCGAGCATGCTGAAACTCACCGACATGACCCTCCGGGAGATCGCGCGGCGCTTCGGCTTCAGCGACGAGTTCCACCTGTCGCGGCGGTTCAAGGCGCGCTATGGCGTCGCGCCGAGTGAGTACCGCCGGCTCGGATGAGAGGTCGCGCGACCTCTGAAGGGCTGCCGGGTCACCGCAGGGCCGCCGTGCCGGCCGGACACTGGCCGATGCCTGACGTCTCCCGGCGGTGCGGCTTGCCGGATGGGGACAGCGGGAGCCGTATCCGCCGTTGTTCGGCAATGCTGCATACGTATGCCAAACGTATGCCAGGTCACCTTCGCCTCAGAAGGAGTTGTGTGATGGACCCGTCGTGTCTTCAGCACCGCCTCACCGACCAGGAACGCGCGACGTTCGACGAGCAGGGCCTGCTCTATGTCGAGAACGCCTTGTCGCCTGAGCATCTGGAGGAACTCACCGCCGCCACCGACGAGCTGCACAAACGCGAACTCGCCGCTGGTCAGGCACCCGACAAGGCGATGTTCTATCCGAACTTCATTCCTCAACACCAGGCGTTCACCGATCTCGTCGACTATCCGCGGATCCTGCCCAAGGTGTGGGGAATTCTCGGCTGGAACATCTCCCTCTATCACGGACATCTGATCGTCACACCGTCGTCGGGTCAGGAGCGTTCTGACGCGACCTTCGGCTGGCACCAGGATTCGGGGCGGGTCAATTTCGACATCGACTCCAGCCCGCGTCCGCGGCTGTCGATCAAGGTCGCCTACTTCCTCTCCGACACGAGCAAGGAGGGTCGCGGCAACTTCTGGGTCGTTCCGGGAAGCCACCTCCAGGACAGGATCGAGGTGCCGGGCGGCCACGGGCAGCCGGCGAACGCCGTTCCGGTCCTCGCCAAGCCTGGAACGGCCGTCCTCTTCGACCGTCGGCTCTGGCACGCCGCGAGCCCGAACTGGTCGGACGTGACTCGTAAGGTGCTTTTCTACGGCTACGGCTACCGCTGGATCCGTACGAAGGACGACATGACCGTGCGGGATCTGTGGGCGAGCAGCGAACCGATCCGCCGGCAGTTGCTCGGGCACGGCGTCAACGCCAACGGCCACTACTCGCCCTCGGATGACGACGTACCCTTGCGCGCCTGGCTTCGCGAGCACAGCCCTGACGAGGGTGCCTGACGCCGGCGACCGCAGGCCTTAGGTCCTTCTGGATCCTGGCTGATGGACTCTGCTGAAGCGGAGCACACTGGGCAAATGTGGAGGTTCGAAGGACCTGTCCGGGTGCGTGCGGGTGTGGGACGCGCCCGGTGAGAAGCGTGAGGCGGCTGTGATGAGCGACGCGAAAGCCGCTCCCGAGGTGGCGATCGGGATCGACATCGGGGGTTCGGGCATCAAGGGCGCACCGGTGGCCCTGAACGCCGGTACCTTCGCCGCCACGAGAGTCCGGCTGCTCACGCCGACTCCTGCGACCCCCGATGCGGTGGCGGAGGTCGTCGCGCAGGTGTGGGAGCAAGTCGGTGTTGACGGCCCGCTCGGTGTGACGATTCCCGGTGTCGTACGCGATGGTGTGGTGGAGACCGCGGCGAACATCGATCGGGGATGGATCGGTGTGAACGCGGTCGACCTCTTCACCAAGGCGACGGGACGCGCCGTTGGCGTGGTGAACGATGCCGACGCGGCCGGGATCGCGGAGATGAAGTACGGCGCCGGTCGGGACCGGGCCGGCGTCGTCGTGATGCTCACCCTGGGAACTGGTATCGGCAGCGCGGTGTTCGTGGATGGCACGCTGGTGCCCAACACGGAATTGGGCCATCTGCCGCTCCATCACATGGACGCCGAAGAATGGGCCGCGGAATCTGTGAGGGAACGCGAGAACCTGTCGTGGAAACATTATGCGCATCGGCTCCAGAGCTATCTTGAACTCGTCGAGCGATTGCTGTGGCCGCAGCTGATCGTCATCGGCGGGGGTGTCAGCAAGAAATCCGAGAAGTTCCTGCCACATCTGACGCTCCGGACCGAAGTCGTTCCCGCGCAGTTGCACAACGATGCGGGCATTGTTGGAGCCGCGCTGCTCGCGCCGTGAGGGTCCGGCCGAGTGGAAAAGGCGGGTGGCGCGCACACGTAGCCGAGGATGGTGAAGGGTTTCCGTCAAATGGCGACCCAAACCCGGCGATGTCAGGCTCGCCGACCGCCGCTCAGCCAGCTGCCCGGCGCGACGGGTTTTTGAACAGGCCCCCGGTACGTCGGTGGCCGATCTCGCATGGTGAGCGACACTCGAACCCGACCAAGGATCGTGAAGGATTCTGGTCATATATCGACGAAAATCCTTCACGATCATGGCCCGCCACCTCGGCGAAGTTGATCAACGGTCCGGGTTCTGGCGGCTCGCCGCTGCCAAGTCAGAGGCCACGAGTTTTGAATAGGCCTCTGAAGGCACAGCCTCATGTCTCACTTCACCGGAGGCGGGACGAGGACAGAATCGACCCGAGATGGGCCGCAACCATGACCCAGGTGACTGTGGCGATGGCGGCAACGGTGAACCGGGTGGGATCGCCGCTCCCGATAACAGCGTCGACGACAGCGGCTGCCAGCAGCGCCAGGGACGCCTCGATGCCGTTCGTGAGGCGATGAATCTTGAGGGCTGACGCAAGCCGCCTGGCAGCGGCGATGCCGCGCGAGCGCGGTCTGGTCGCCTCATCGTCAGCGAGCGGCATCCCGTGGCGGGCGCGGGCCACATCGACGAGGTCGGTCGACGCCTTCAGCAGCACGACTCCCAGAGCTGCCGCCAGGCCGACCGAGATCCATCCGCCCGACGCGCCCTGAGCCGCCCGAAGACCCGCGCCCACCATGAGCGCCGCATCGGCAAGATATGCGCCGAGCCGATCCACATAGATTCCGGTCGCGCTGTACCGGCGCTTCCACCGTGCGACCTCACCGTCCACGCAGTCGAAGAGCAGGAAGAGTTGGAACAACACTGCCGCCAGGATGGCCCCCGGCAGGCCAGGGATCAGCAGGGCGGCACCGGCGCCCACACCGCAGACGACCATGGTCCAGGTCAGGGTGTTCGGTGAGACGGGAGTACGTACGAGCTGCCGGGTGGCGTGCAGGGAGAGGCGGCGCATGTACAGGCGACCCGCCCAGTGCTCACCGTTGCGGCTTCGCAGCTTCGCGCGCGGTTGGCAGACCGCACGCACCTCGGCCAATGAAGGTGCAGCGACCATGCCGAATCAGCGCCCGCGCAGCGCGCGGTAGCGCTCGACCAGGGCGGCGGTGGAGGTGTCGAGCCCGGTGGTGTCGGACGGCCCGGTCAGCCGGGGTTCGAGCCGCTTGGCCAGGACCTTGCCGAGTTCGACCCCCCACTGGTCGAAGGAGTCGATGTTCCAGATCGCGCCCTGGACGAAGACCTTGTGTTCGTAGAGCGCGACCAGTTGGCCGAGCACGGACGGACTGAGCTCGCTGGCGAGGATCGTCGTGGTGGGACGGTTGCCGCGGAACGTACGGTGGGGCACCTGCTCCGCGGGCACCCCCTCGGCGGCGACCTCCTCCGCTGTCTTGCCGAACGCGAGCGCCTGCCCCTGGGCGAAGAGGTTCGCGATCAGAAGATCATGCTGGTCAGCGAGTTCACGGAGTTCGGCGACCGGTCGCGCGAAGCCGATCAGGTCGGCCGGGATGAGCTTGGTGCCCTGGTGAATCAGCTGGTAGTAGGCGTGCTGCCCGTTGGTGCCTGGCGTGCCCCACACCACCGGTCCGGTCTGCCAGTCGACCGGGTGTCCCTCGCGGTCGACCGACTTGCCGTCGGACTCCATGTCCAGCTGCTGGAGGTAGGCCGTGAAGCGCCCGAGGTAGTGGCTGTAGGGGAGCACCGCGTGCGTCTGCGCGTCGTGGAAGTTGTTGTACCAAACGCCGAGCAGCCCCAGCAGCATCGGCGCGTTCCTCTCCGGCGGCGCGCTCTTGAAGTGCTCGTCGACCAGCCGGAATCCGGCCAGCATCTCGCGGAAGCCCTCTGGGCCAAGGGCGATCATCAACGAGAGACCGATGGCTGAGTCGTACGAATACCGGCCGCCCACCCAGTCCCAGAACTCGAACATGTTCGCGGTGTCGATACCGAACGCCGCCACCTCCGCGGCGTTCGTGGAAACCGCGACGAAGTGCTTGGCCACCGCCGCCTCGTCACCAAGACCCGCTACCAGCCAGCGCCGGGCCGAGGTCGCGTTCGTGATGGTCTCGATGGTGGTGAAGGTCTTGGACGAAACGATGAACAGTGTTTCGGCCGGGTCGAGGTCGCGGACCGCCTCGTGGAGGTCGGCGCCGTCGACGTTGGAGACGAAGCGGACCGTGAGCGACCGCTCGGTGAACGCCCGGAGCGCGTCGTACGCCATCGCCGGCCCGAGGTCGGAGCCCCCGATCCCGATGTTGACGACGGTCCTGATCGGCCGCCCCGTGTATCCGGTCCACGCGCCCGACCGCACCTGCGCGGCGAAGGCGGCCATCCGGTCGAGGACGGAGTGCACCTCGGGTACGACGTTCTCCCCGTCCACCTCGATCTGCGCGTCTCGCGGGGCGCGGAGCGCGGTGTGCAGGACGGCCCGGCCCTCGGTGACGTTGATCTTGTCGCCGCGGAACATCGCGTCCCGCAGGTCGGAGACGTCGCGGGCGGCGGCCAGGTCCTGGAGGAGCCGCAGGGTCTCGTCCGTGACCAGGTTCTTGGAGAAGTCGATGTAGAGGTCGCCCACCTGGACGGAGTACCGCTCGGCGCGCCCGGGATCGGTGGCGAACAAGTCGCGCAGGTGTACGTCACCGAGCCGCGTCCGGTGCTCCCTCAATGCACCCCACTGTGGCAGGTGGTCGAGTCGGGCGCGGTCAGGTCGCGGGGTCTCAGACATCAGATCGCTCCTGGTCGTCGGTCGGTCGAGGAGTCCTCCGACCGCAACGGCGATCGGCGCGGCCAGCTTCCACTGCCATCTTGTCTGAAGCCTGGCACGACGGTGGACGGAGGTTGGTCTGAACTACTGCACCGGCGTGGCGCTGACCGCGCGGAGATAGGCGGAGGCGGACTCGCGGGTCCGGATCTCGGCCGGGAGCACGATGTGTTGGACGTCGCGGTACGGGTCGTCACTGCCGATGCGTTCGGCCAGCAGCCGCATCGCGCGGACGCCCATGTCGAGGGAGGGGAGGGCCGCCGCGACCGCGGTGAGGGGGATGATGTCGTACGGCCCAGCGTCGTCCATGCCGGCCAGATCGACCTGCCCGGGGATGTCGACGCCAAGCTCGAGCAGTGCGTTCGCGGCGGCGGCGAGCACGTAGCCGTTGGAGCAGAGGAACACTGTCGGCGGCTCAGTGGCGCCGAGCAGGCGGGACAGAACTGCCCGGCGGGTGGCCGCGGGTTGGTCCCGGAACGACCGGAGCACGGTCAGCTCGGGCAGCACCGGAAGGTCATGCTCGCGGAGGGCGTGTTTGTGGCCGGTGAGCCGGTCACGGACGCTCGTGCACTGAGTCTCGCTCCAGAGCGTGCCGATGCTGCGATGGCCACGATCGATCAGTTCCTTGGTCAGCTGGTAGCCGACCGTGAAGTTGTCGACGATGACGGCGTCGGTGGCGAGGTCGGTGCGGTAGCGGTCCGCCAGAACGACGGGTACGCGGCGACGGCGGAGGTCCTCGAGAAGATCGCCGTTGGCGTGGCCCTCGACGGGATAGAGCACGACGCCGGTCGCGTTCGTCGCGATCGCCTGCTGGAGGGCGCGTTCCTCCCGCTCCGGGGAGCCGTCGGAGTCGGACAGGAACATCCGGTAGCCGAGTTCGGCGCACACGGATTCCACACCCTTGACCAGCCGCGACACGTGCGGGCCCTGCAGGCCGTGGACCACGCAGGCGATACTGCGATCGTCGCTGCCCGGACCGCCCGAACTCGCGGGCCGCGGCGTCGGCTCCGCGACGAAGGTGCCCTTGCCGCGCCGGCGAACCAAGGCGCCCTCAGCCACCAGGTCGTTGAGGGCGCGGACGGCGGTCGTAGTGCTGACGCCGTACCTCTCGCACACCTCGCGCTGGGTGATGAACGGCGTGCCGGCGATGTAGTCGCCGCGGGCGATCGTCGCGCGGATCTCGCGCTTGATCTGCTCGTAGATCGGCTCGAGTGGTCCGGTATCGCTCACCAGGTCATCCCCGCGACGTCGGCCAACACTCCTGCTCCTCCCCGCAAATTAACGCGTCAAATAGCAATCGTCGCAATGACCGTAACACAGCCATCTGGCTGTGTTACGACAGATCGCTTGACACGTTAATACGGCATTACTAGCGTGCGGCGTGCGCGCAACCCGGCACTCACATCGCGATTCGCAGGCCGTCCCCGTCCTCCCGAATTTCCCAGCGACCTGTCACCGAACGCAGGCAACGAAGGTCCGGAGAGGTGAGATGCGCAGAGTTCGAAGAGTTCTCGGCTTAGTCGTGGCCGCCGCCCTCGCTGTGGCGGCGGGAGTGGCCGCCGCGCCGTTCACACCAGCCGGGGCGGCTGGCAAGGAACAGGTGATCGGCGGCTTCGAGTCAGATTCTGAAGGCTGGACCCTGGGGCTTGGAAACGAGTTTCCAGGAGCCCAGGGCGACTTCCGCCGCGACACCTCAGACGCCAAGGAGGGAACGAGTTCCGGCCTGCTGAGCGGAAACTTCAGCAATGGCGGCAACTACGTCGAGACCGCCCGTGCCCTTGATATCGATGCGAACGCCCTACGGCTGTGGGCTCGGTCGGCGGACCTCAGTGGTGTCGCGCTCCGCATGACTGACAGCACCGGCCAGGTGCACCAGCAACTGCTGCCCCTCGCGGCAGGTGGCGCCTGGCAGGAGTTGACGGTGAGCCGTTTCGACGGTGGCCAGGGCTATTTCCATTTCGGTGGTGCGAATGACGGTGTCTGGCACGGGCCGGCGAAACGGGTGGCGTTCCTGCTCGACAGGGGCCGCCTCCTGGGCGGGAAGTCCAGCGGTGCGGTCCGTTTCGACGATGTCGCGGTGACCGTGCTCCCGCCCGACCTCGCCCTCGGTCAGGTCAAGTCGGGCAACGTGTTCGTGGGGTCGGAGCCAACGGCGTTCACGGTGACGACCGCGGGCGACGCCGTGTCGTGGGAGGCGTACGACTTCTCCGGCGCCCGCGTCGCCGGCGACCGGAAAGCCCTCGACGCGGAGGAGTTCACCTTGGCGGTCCCGGTGGAGAAGGCCGGCTACTACCGCCTCGTGGTGACCGCCGAGAAGGCGGGGGCGGTGCTCGCGACCCGGGAGACGACGTTCGCGCGACTAACGGCATTCGACAGCGCGGCGGTCGCGGACTCGCCGTTCGGGATGGCCGCCCACGTCACTGGAACGCCGAACCTCGACACCATCTCGCTGATGGCGAAGGCGGGTGTCAAGAACCTCCGCGAGGACGCTTTCTGGAACTCGATCGAACAGACCAAGGGCGTGTACGGCTTCAACCGTTACGACCCGTTGCAGTCGAAGCTGACCGCGAACTCCATGCGCTGGCTGCCGATCTCGGCGTACACCAACCCCCACTACGACAACGACGCGACGCCGTACACCGACGAGGGTCGAGCCGGGTTCGGCGCGTACTCCGCCGCCACCACCGCGCATTACGGAGACGAGGTCAAATGGATCGAGGTCTACAACGAGTTCAACATCGGTTTCGGTGACCGCGGTGACGGCCCGGCCGACAGCCGGCCCGACTATTACTACCCGCTGCTGAAGGCGACCTACGAGCAGGTCAAGGCCGCGACCCCGGACGTCGCGGTCGTGGGCGCGGCCACCGCCGGCGTGCCCCTGGACTGGCTGGAGGAGGTCTTCAAGCTCGGCGGGCTTCGCTACATGGACGCGATCTCGGTCCATCCGTACGTCTATCCGTCCGTGCCTGAGCAGGCGGCGAAGAGCCTGGCCGACCTCAAGGAGCTGATCAAGAAGTACAACGGCGGCAAGCTCAAGCCGATCTGGATCAGCGAACAAGGGTGGCCGACCCACCAGGCTGGCAATGGCGTGAGTGAGGCGACCCAGGCGGCCTACATCGTTCGCAGCCACGTGGTGGCGTTCTCGGAGGGCGTCGAGAAGTTCTTCTGGTACGACTTCATGAACGACGGCCTGGATCCGGCATACAACGAACACAACTTCGGAGTCATACGCAACACCAGTGACGCCAAGGGCAAGTGGACACCGAAGCCGGCGTACGTCTCGTACGCGGCGATGACCCGCCAGCTCACCGGCGCGACGTACACCCGCCAGGAGCAGATCGCCGACGGCATCTCCAGCCACGTCTTCACCAAGGACCGCAAGGAGACCCGCGTCCTGTGGTCGACCACACCGACCGTGGTGACCGTCACGACTGACGAGCCGGTCACCGTGACCGACCTGACCGGTGCGAGCACGACGTACCACCCGCAGGCCGGGCGGGTGTACCTCTCGCTCTCCGGCGACCCGATCTACCTTGCCGGCAACGGCCTGCGCCTGGGCGTCGACGGCAAGCTGTCCTTGACAGCCGACGAGGGCGGGCAGGCGATCCTGGGCGACCCGGTCGCCATGACCCTCACCGTCGACAACACCAAGCCCCCGCGGGCGCCGATCCAGGGCACGTTCGAGATCGCGGGCGCCTCGGTCCCGGTCTCCGTGGCGGCTGGTGCCAAGAAGGCGATCCCGGTGAGCGCGCCGGCGCGATCGGCCACCGGCCGGCACGACCTGGTGGGTCAACTCCTCAACGGCGGAAAGCCGTCAGCTCGGTTGGGCTCCCGGGTCGAGGTGTCACATCCCCTCGCGGTGACGGCGAAGCACGTGCTGAAGGGCGGCGAGGACGTCCTCGCCGTCTCCGTGACCAACCGTGCGGCGCAGGACGTCCCGGTCGGCGACCTCACCTGGAAGGCGGGCAGCAAGCAGGGAACGGTCGACCTGCCCTCGCCAATGCCGGCACGTACGACGAAGGCGGTGGACATCCCGCTCTCCGGCCTGGCCGCGGGCACGACGCACCAAACGCAGCTTCGGCTGCCAGTGCCCGACTTCGGCGACGTGGTGGTCAACGGCAAGGTCGCGATGCTCCCGCACGACCAGATCCGCGCCCTGCCGAAGAAGACCATCACTGTGGACGGCTCGCTGGATGACCTGACCGGCGTTCCGGCGCTCGATATCGCTGCCGACGGGAAGGTGGAGATGCCCGGATACGCCGGTGCGGATGACCTGAGCGGCTCGGTGTGGTGGACCTGGGACGACGACCACCTCTACCTGTCGGCCCGCGTCCACGACGACACGCAGGCGCAGCCGGCGACGGGGGAGCGGATCTGGTCAGGGGACAGCATTCAGTTCTCGGTCGGGTCCGGGCTGCCGGGGGAAACCGTTAGTTGGTACGAGTACGGCGTCGCTCTCACCTCCGCCGGGCCACAGGTTCACCGCTGGTTGACCGCTGAGGGAGCCGTCGGCCCGGTCACCGACGTGGCGGTGAAGGTGACCCGCGACGAGGCGGCGAAGGACACGATCTACGAGCTCGCCCTGCCGTGGCGACAGCTCACACCGTTCGTCCCACAGGATCGGCTGATGAGCCTGTCGTTCCTGGTCAACGACAACGACGGCGCGGGACGCAAGGGCTGGATCGAGTGGGGATCCGGCATCGGCGGCGCGAAGGACGCGTCGCTGTTCAAACCGACCCAGCTGGTGGACTGACACAGGAGTAAAGGTGCCGGAGGTCTTCTCGGCGGCTTGCCTGAGCCGTCGAGGAGCCTCCGGCACTCGTGTGCGGGGTACGCTCGCGCGAGGTGGCCCACCGAGCCGGCGGTGGGGGTGGCCGGAACCACACAGGGGACGGGAGTGGGTTTGTTGATTCCGAACGTTGTTCACCTGATCTTCGGTCTGGCGCCCGACTTCGGTGGCAAGCCGTTCTCGCTGGTCCACCATCTCGCCATCGAGTCGATCAGGCGGACCAACAACCCCAGCGCCATCAACCTCTACTGCAGGTACGAACCAACGGGGGAGTGGTGGGAGCGGAGCCGACCGCACGTCCGGCTCCATCACCTTGATCCGCCCACGGCGGTCGGCGGCCGCGAGATCAGGCACTACGCCCACCAGGCTGATCTCGCCCGGCTGGAGATTCTGTACCAGGAGGGCGGTATCTACCTCGATCTCGACGTTATCTGCGTACGCCCGTTCACCCCGCTGCTGTCTGAGAGTTGCGTGCTGGGCCTGGAGCTTGGGCGTCGGGTCGAGGGCTTGTGCAACGCCGTCATCCTCGCCGAGCCGCGAGCCAGGTTCATCGGTGAATGGCTGCGCGGCTTCGACCCGGAAACCTCGCTGTGGCAGGGATTCAGGTCAACGGGATTCGATGACCACTGGACGGAGTACTCCGTGCAGTACCCCTGGCTGCTGGCGAGGACGTACCCAGAACACGTCCGGGTCCAGGGACATCGCAGCTTCTTCTGGCCGAACTGGACCGACGAGGGTCTGGCCAGGCTCTTCGAGCGACCCGAGTCGGACTATCCCGGTGCGTACTGCCACCACCTGTGGGAGAACCTCGCCTGGGAGCCCTACCTGCGGACGCTCACGGTTCGCGACGTGCGGGAGGGCACGAGCTACTTCTGCCAACTCGTGCGGCGCTACCTTCCACCCGAGTCGTGACCTGGCGCGGCGTACCTGCCGGGCTGGTTCTGTTCGATGCCCGCCCGGCCAATGGAGGCCGAACCAGCGTTGGTCCTTGCATTCGGCCATCCGCCGAGACACGATGATGATCTTGACGTCGTTGGGAATGATCACGTTTGCGTGATCGTTCCCCACGAAACGTGGCAAATTTGCCTAGCCTGGTGGGGAATGACCACGTAAACGTGATCATTCCGGCGGAGCCTGGAGGGGCTGTGGAGGACGCTCGACTGACCCTGGTCTCCATGCCCTGGAATCTGCCGACCCGTCCTTCCATCCAGCTCGGCGTGCTCGCTGGGTTCGCCCGCGCGCGCGGGGGTTCGGTGGTGTCCGTCCTGCCCCTGCACGTCGACTGGTTCGACTTCCTCCGCACGCGGATGGGCTCCGGCGCCGAGGAGGCGTTGGACTTCTACCGCTACGTCGCCGAGGGGCTTTATCCCGCGCTGGCTGGCGACTGGGTATTCGCCGGCTGCCTTCACCCTGGCTTCCACGAGGAGGAGTACCTCTCGTTCCTCACCGACCGGCAGGTGGCCGCCGGACGACGCGAGCGCCTGCGGGAGCTGCGCGCAGTGGCCGCCGACTTCATCGAGACCGCGGCGGAGCAGGTGGTCGCGACCAGGCCGGACGTCCTGGGCATGACCGCGACCTTCAGCCAGACCATGCCATCCCTCGCCCTCGCCAACCGGGTGAAGCAACTCGCGCCCGAGGCCGTCATCATCCTGGGCGGGAGCAACTGCGACGGCGTGATGGGGCCCGCGTTGCTCCGGTCGTACCCCTTCCTCGACGGTGTGGTCTCCGGCGAAGGTGAACGGCCGCTCGGGCACATCCTCGATTCGGTACGCGCTCACCGGTCTCTCACACCCACCAACGGCTTCCTGCCTCGGGAGGCCCTCGAAGACCACGACGACGGGGAACCGGGAGAACTAGGGGAACGCGGAGAACGCCCGCCGAGCTCCCGTACCGATCCCGGCCTCGACGGACTCGGGCTGGCCCCGACCACGCCGGACTATGACGACTACTTCGTCCGGCTCCAGGACAGCCCCGACCACGACCTCCTCCTGCGCCACTGCGAGCTGCCGATCGAGATGTCGCGCGGGTGCTGGTGGGGTGAGAAACACCACTGCACGTTCTGCGGCCTCAACGGCACGACCATGAAGTTCAGGAGCAAGGACGGCAGCGCCCTTGCCGAGCAGCTCCAGCGGTTGGCCGGCAAGCACGGCGTCCTGAACTTCTACGCGGTGGACAACATCCTCGACATGCGCCACATCGACGAGGCGATGCCCGAGGTGGCCGCGCTCGACCTGGACTTCTCACTCTTCTTCGAGGTGAAAGCGAACCTCCGCCGGCACCACCTGCGAAAGATCCGGGCCGCCGGCGTCACCCTGGTGCAGCCTGGCATCGAAAGCCTGAGCACGCCGATCCTGCGAAGCGTCGACAAGGGCGTCACCGCGTTCCAGTGCATCAGGTTCCTGCTCGACTGTGCCGAGGTCGGGATCGCGGCGGAATGGAACATGATCCTGGGCCTGCCGGCCGAGACGCCGGAGCGGTTGCGCGAGGTGATCCAGCTCGTCCCGTCGCTCATCCATCTGCGCCCGCCCACGATCAGCCCGCTCGAGGTGGAGCGGTTCAGCCCCTACTTCGATCGCGCGAACGACCATGACATCCGGCTGCTGGGGCCGCGGGAGGGATACCGGCACGTCTTCGACGTCGACCACGACGAGCTCGCGGACATCGCGTACATGTTCAGGTTCGAGGTTGTCGACGAGGACGCGGCGAACGAGACGCTTCGCGAGCAGCTGCGGACCCGGGTCGGTATCTGGCGCAAGGTCTGGCGGGAAAGCACACTGGCGTACCGCCGAGGCCCGGGGTTCCTGGTCGTCGACGACAACCGGCGTGGGCTGCCTCGGCGCAGGCACCTCCTCCGGGGAGCGGACGGCGACCTCTTCGCCGCCTGCCTCGGTGGCACCAGTGTGTCGAAGCTGCGTGCCCTGGCCGGATCGCTCGGGTGCTCGGACGGCGACATCGACCGCCTGCTTGGCCAGTGGCGCTCCGCTCGACTGATCTATGAGGAGGCCGGGCAGGTCCTCGCGCTTCCGGTCAATCTGGCCCGGCCACGGCCGGACGACGGCGCCGACCGGACGCCGATCACGAACGGCAGCAGCGCGCACCTGAGCGACACCGGTCCCGCCAGTGACCTGGACACGCTCCTGGTGCCGGCACTCGCGGACTCTCGTGACGTCGCGTCGCGGGCGTCCGCCCCAGGACCTCCCGGACCGCTCCCGCTCACATCGCGCGGGAGACGGGAGGGTTGACGTACCACCGAGAGTTGTGCCGAGAGGAGGAGATGGCAATGGGCGTGGGCTGTAGTGGCGACGGTATCTACATGCTCGACGACGAGTTCCTCGAGGAGAGCCCGTGGTCGGCGGAACTCACCGAGCTTGAGCTCGAAGAGCTTCGGGCTTGGGAGCGCGACGAGAGAGTGACTCGCGTCTGAGCGACCGGGGTGGGGCGGTGCCGGCGGCGTTGTGTTCGCTGGACCGCCCCACGTCGTGTCCTTGACTGAAAGGACGAGCCGCGTGGGACGACCCGCGTTCGAGGCCGTGACACCGGAGCGCGAGATCAGCGTTCGGGCGGCCATCGAACGCGCCCGGCGGGAGCTCGCGGCCCTGGATCTCGACGTCGAGGAACGCGTGCTCGGCGACACTGAGCTGCCGGTGACCATCTACACCGCGCGCGATCGGGCCGGAAAGGTCGTGTCGAGGAGCCTCGGCAAGGGCCCGGGCGCGCAGAGTTACGCCAGCGGTCTCTTCGAACTCATCGAGCACTACTACCTCGACTGGCGGCGACGTCCATATGACCGGGGCGAACCGGCGTTCCTTCCGGTTGAGGAGCTCGCGGCGCAGCCGCACCTCGCGCGGGCGAACCTGGTTCAGAGACTGCGTGTCGGTCTGCGAGGCCAGCAGCTGTTCTCCGCCCGCTACCAACCGCTGGACGGCGGCCATCCCGCACTGAACGGCGGCGGTCCGCTGTGGTTTCCGGTTTTCATGCGCGATCCCGCCTACCCCCACCACATGGCGCCGGATGACCAGAGCGAGTTCCGGTCGTACCGCCACTTCTCCAGCGGCATCGGAACGGCCGCGGGCGTCACGACGGCGGAGGCGTTGCTGCACGCGATCTGCGAACTCGTGGAGCACGACGCGATGTCGCAGGCGCTCGCTGAGTGGTACGTCGGGCATTGTGGTGACCATGCGGAGCGGCCGGTGCGGTTGCGCCGGGTGGATCCGGCGACTCTGTCTCCGGAGACGGCCGCCATCTTCGAACGCGTCCGTGCGCGCGTCGACGGCGAGCTCTGGTTGCTCGACATCACGGGTACGCCCGGGATTCCGGCGTACCTCGCGGGGACGGCCGATCCCACCCGACCCGTCGCGCGCACCGGACGCGGCGCGTCGCTCCTGCCGGACTATGCGGCGCAGCGGGCGCTCACTGAACTCCTCCAGATCAGCCTGAGCCAAGAGCAGGATCCCGAGACGGCTCGGAAGCAGGGTCGCACCATGGTGGAACGCCTGGCGCGATGGCCATGGATGGCGCGGGCGGCGCGGCTCGACCTCACCGAACTCGCTGGTCGCCTGCCGACAGTTCGGACGCCCCTCAGGGCGTCGCCGGCACGGGCGAAGGACGTACCCGCGCTCCTGTCCGAAACGCTGCGCCGCCTTGCTGAGCGGGACATCGCGGTGTACTTCCGCCACGCGAAACCGCCCGATCCTGGTGGCACGGAGCCGTCTGGCGAAGCGACCGGCGGTGCGACCGGCTCTGGTGTCGTGGTGGTGGACGTCCTCGCTCCGGGGCTGGAATTGCTCGACATCGTGCGCAACGGACTGCCGCTCCCGCCCACAGGCCGGCTCGCGCACCTCCTGAATTCCTGAGGTCGGAAGCCTCGCCGCACCCGTCCAGGTGGAGGGTTATTCAGAACCCGTCGCCGGATATTCCTGAAGCGGCCGGCGCTTCCTGGGTTGTCATAGGTTTCTCGGCTAAGAGACCGAGAAACCTATGACAACTCGCGAGTTCCCTGATTCTCGGCAATGAAGCTGAGGCACCTCCGCCAAGTAGGGCGTGCCGCGGGTGCTGTCTCACATTGAGTACACCTTCTCCGATACGAGGCGGGGCATATTCCCGTCAGGCAAGGCAAGTTTGCCTAGTGAGGTGGGGACTTGCCGCGTGAGGTTTCGCCCGTCTCACATGGCGTACACCCTGCGCGTACGGATGCTGAGAGATCAGGCCAAGGGGCCTAGGTAATCGAGGATCGTGAAGGATTCTGGTCACATAGCGACGAAAATCCTTCACGATCACGGCCCCGCGCTTCGAGACGGTCGCGGGGCGGTCGCGACCTCACGCGATATCTCCCGACGAAGCATACTGAATTCGTCTTACTTGGTGACGACGTGGCGCACCAGAGCCCGAACTGGTCGCACATCTGCGGTACCTCGGTAAGACCGTGGAAACTACAGGGTGTTATAAAACCCCGGAGGCTCCACAATCTGACTCGGCGGGGGACCTGCACCCCTCCACGGGACTTGCCCGCGGTCTCTGGTCACGAGAGATAGGGCGCGAGGAATCCGGCGATCTCGGCGGGGCTACCCCATCGAAGGTCCTGGGCCGGATTCGTGCCACGCTCGATCGCCGCGTGGACAAGGGCCCACAACTCCTCGGCGGCTTCGTCGCCGTCCGCCACCGTGACCGCCGCATGGTGAGAGAGGAACTCCACCCGGCGGCGTTCGTCGGACTGCTTCGCGCAGACGGCGACCGTCGGGATGGCGTTCTTCACCAGTTCGTTGGTGGTGCTCCCGCCGACGGAAAAGACGACGTCGGACGCGCGGTAGTACGTGCTGGCCTGGTTACTCCGTCCCACCAGGGAGATGCCGGGTCCTTGGGGTACGGCGCCGAGCGTCTGCTCGGCCTCCCGCTCGTCGAAGAGGAGGAGCAGCCTGCTTCCCGCCGGCGCCCTGCTCCACGCCTGGACGACAACGGACGCGGCTTGCCGGAGAATCCCGGACTTGACAGAGTACATCCGCCCCAGCGCCAGCGTGGCGACGAACGCGGACTCGGGGATGCCGAGAGCGGCTCGAGCACTCTGTCTGTCCACCGTGATGTCGGGAACGATCGGACCGATCGCCGTCACCTTGTGGGAGAGGCGGGACGGGATCGGCTCGACCTCTGGCCAGTCGGGTAGGACGATGTGGTCGGCGGATCCGAGGAAGACGCCGACCTGGGGCTTTCCCTGCGTGAGATAGAACGAGCACATCATCAGCACACAAGGAATCCCGAGGCCCGCGCACATTCTGGGTACGAAGAAGAGATCATCGGAGAAGACCACCGCGGGCTTGTCCCCGCCCCGAAGGTAATCGAAGATCCGCTCACCCGCGCGTACCGAATGATCCTCGGTGTCCGCAATACCCAGATCCACGCAGGTAATTCCGTACATCCGCAGGTAGTCCACGCCGGCACCAGCTGAGGCGAGCTCCACCCGATGCGGACCGCCGGCCAGGGCCTGGAGCGCGGGGAGGATGAGACGGGCCCGCGAGGCGTGTCCGTAACCATGGCCTCGGCACAGATAGATGATCGATCGGTCCACCGCTCCTCCGAAGACCCTGCGTCGCGCGTGCTCTGTCGTGCCGTGAGTTGCTCTACCGTGCCGTGAGTCCGTCCTACCTGGAATCAGCCGTTATGGGAGAGGTTCTGAGCGCGGCGGCGCCGCCCGGAGCCTCCATTGCGTCGGACAAAGATACCGACGTCACCTCACGAACCCGGACCTTCGTGCGCCAAAGAGCCCTCGGACGATTGCCCGAACCTGACAAGCTGGGGATAAGCGCGAAGTGTCATGGGGGAGGCGTGGGCGTGGCCGCTGTCGCCACAGAGAGAGTTCGCTCCGGCTCGGCCGGTTCTGGGCGACGACGCGTCATGATCGTGTCGGCGCAGATGGGCGCGGGGCACGACGCGACTGGTCGTGCGCTCGAGGAGGCGTTCCGCGAGCACTGGCCCGACAGCGAGGTGCGCTGGGTCGACACCCTCGACACGATGGGTCCGGGCGTGGGCGCGGCGTTTCGCTGGATCTATGTGGCCAGCGTCGAGCGCGTGCCCTGGCTCTATGAGCTCTTCTACACCGCCACCTGGCGCTATCCCTGGTTCGCGCGGGCCGCCAAGCGCTTCACCGGCAGCTGGTCGGGTCGGCGGCTGGCCACCGAGATCGACGGCTTCGAACCCGAACTCATCCTCAGCACCTACCCGCTCGGCAGCGCGGGGCTCGCCTGGCTCCGCAAACACCGTGGCCTCGCGGCACGGACCGCGGCCTGGGTACCAGATTTCGCGCCCCACCCGTTCTGGGTCTACAGCGAACTCGACACGACGTACGTCATGCACGACACAGCGGTACCGCTGGCACGGGTGGTCGACCAGACGGCGAATGTCCAGGTGTCCGCCCTGCCGGTCGTCCAGGCGTTCCACCCCGGCAGCCAGGCGTCGGCGCGCCGACGTCTTGGGCTCAGGCCGGACGCGTTCGTGGTGCTGCTGTCCGGTGGCGCGTTCGCGTTCGGGATCGTCGAGTCGATGATGCGGGCGGTTCTCTCCGCCGACGAACGCATCCAGGTGGTGACGGTGTGCGGGCGCAACCAGGCCGCGCTGGACCGCCTCGAGCGGCTGGGCGTCGGCCGGGACCGCCTGCTACCGCTCGGCTGGGTCGACGACATGCCGCTGCTCAACCAGGCGGCAGACGTGGTGGTGACGAATGCCGGGGGAGCGACCGCGCTGGAGGCGCTGGCGTGCGGCCGGCCGGTCTTCATGGCCGAACCCATCGCCGCGCACGGTGCCGCGAACGCGAACCTGATGACGGTCGCCGGACTCGCCGAACTCTTCGCCTCGAAGGCACAGCTCACCGCCCGGATGCGCGCCGTCGTGGCGGACGCGGCGCCGCTGCGTTCGCTCGGGAGGGCGGCGCGATCCCATGTGGCGCGGTACGACCTGAGCCGTGAGGTCGGTGGGTTCGCCGGTCCGGTGCCGGTCCTGACCCAGAGCTTGACGCCGGGCCTGACGCCGGGCCTGACGCGAGGCTCGAGCGAGGGGAGCGCCCCGCTCTCCCCAGCGCCGCGTCCCTGGCCGGTGCGGTCGGCGGATGCGTTCTTCGTTCACGTGGAGGATGGCCGGGCGCCCCAGGAGGTCGGCGCGGTGCTCGAACTCGACCCGCTGACCGATGGACGCGCAGAGACCGTCAGCCTTCGGCAGGTCCGCGAGCTCGTGACGGAGCGGATGCGCTACCTGCCGCCGCTGCACCGGCAGTTGGTACGGCGCGGACACCAGCTGGGTTGGGCCTGGCAGGACCACGTCGACGTCGACGCGCACGTGGTCGAGCATCCGGGCGGTGCCGGGTCAGACGCGGAGATGACCGCGGCGGTCGAGGGGTTCTGGTCGCGGGCGATGCCTCGGGCACGGCCGCCGTGGCAGATGATGCTGGTACGCCACCGCGCCGGCGGCCCGAGCATCCTCGCCGTCAAGGTGCACCACGCCATGGGCGACGGCATCTCGGCACTCGGGCTGCTGGACGGCTTCCTCGACGCTGACCCGGGTGAGTCTGGTGCCCGCGACGACGGCGACTCGCTGGCGTCGGCGCTGCCAGACACCCTGGGCGGGGCCGCATTCCTCCGGGGACTCTGGCAGCTGTCGACTCGCGGCCGCGCACCACACCACCCACTGAACCATCCGGTCTCGGCTCCGGTGGAGCCCGGCAGGCGAAGCCCGCAGGCGCCGGATCCCACCACGGGGCGTTCGGTGGTGCTGGTTCCCCTTCCTGGTAAGGACTTTCGACGTACGGCGGAACAGTTCGACGTCCGTCTGCACGAGCTTGCGCTCGGGGTGGTGGCCGAAGGTCTGGAACGCGTCCTCCGCCCGGCCGGCCTGCTCGCTTCGCGCGGGCCGCTGCGGGCGATGGTCCCGATGACGACCCCGCGACGTCTCGACCGGATCTTCGGCAACTGGAGCGGCGCGGTCGCCCTCGACCTGGCGATGGGGCCGATGGCGCCGAAGGTACGCCTCGACCGGATCTGCGCGGAGGTCCGGCATGGTGTGTCCAACGGCGAGCCGCTCGCGGCCAGCGCGGTCATGCGTACCACCGCTCTCCTCCCGGCGCCCGCCCAAGCGTGGTTCGCCCGCCACAGCTACAGCGACCGGTACTTCAACCTTGTCGTGTCCTACCTCCCGGGTCCACGTGGGCCGCGCCGGCTCGCGGGCGTGCCGGTGCGGGCGATCTATCCGGTCCTCCCGACCGCCGGCAATCTCCCATTGGCGGTCGGTGTGATCACCACCGAGGCGGTCGCGGCGGTGGGGATCGTGACCGATCGGTCGCTGGGACTCGACGCCGGCGCGGTGACCGCATCGGTGCAGGCAGCGTTCCAGGAGTTCGCGGAGGCGTGAGGTGGACGTCGGGACGGCCTTCGCCATCCCGGTCGCGATCGCGGCCGCGGCGGCGTTCGGTGGGGCAGCGGCGCTGCAACACCGGGCGGCCCGGCGCGCGCCAGACGCTGGCCTCCTGAGCCCACGCCTGCTGATGGAGTTGCTGAAGCAGGAGGGGTTCATCCCAAGCATCGGCCTCGCCATCCTGGGGATCTGCCTTCAGGCCTTCGCGCTGTGGCTTGGCCCGCTGGCGGTGGTGCAGCCGGTCCTCATCACGGGCATCTTCTTCTTCATCGCCTTCCGCTCGGCGCAGCGGCGCCGCCGGCCGGACGGACGGCTGATCCTCGGTGCGGTGATCGCGCTCGTCGGGCTGTCCGTGTTCCTCCTCATCGCCCAACCGTCGGGTGGGCACGCGGGATTCGACACGAGCGCGGCGTTGCCGCTCGGTCTCGGGCTGGTGGCCGTGGTGGGTAGCTGCCTCGTGCTCGCGACCTGGCTTCGCGGTGATGCGCGGGTGATCCCGATCGCGGTGGCCGCCGCCGTCTGCTACGGCGTGACGGCGGGGTTGATTCGAAGCCTCGCCACCACCCTGGACGGTGACCCGGTGGCGTTCGCGAGCCAGTGGCAGTTGTACGCCATCGCGATCGTGGGACCAGCGGGCTTCGCGCTCAACCAGCAGGCGTTTCAGAAGGGCCTGCTCGGCGTCGTCACGGTAACCATCATCACGGTGGGGGACCCCGCGGTGTCGATCGGTGTGGGGGCGGCGTGGCTGGGTGAGTCGCTCCGGGGCGGCGCGTGGGCGACGCTCGGGGAAGTGGTGTCGCTGCTGGTGGTCGCCGGCGGGGTGCTGCTCGTCGCCGCACGGTCGCAGCGGATCACCCAACGGCTGCAGGCCGGCGAGGAACCTGCCTGGGACACCCGCTGAGCGCCGCGGGTGGCCAAAGCACGGGCACAGCCTCCATGTGAACGGCCAGCCGCCCCACGGACCGGACGGCTGACGGCTGGTTCAAGATCAACCCGCAATCCTGGCGTCGAACGGGGCGATCAGACGCTGGGGCTCCTCCGGCGGGAGGAGCCCCAGCGCCTGCATTCCTGGCGTCAATGGCGCATTGCGCGCCTTGCTTACCAGTCCTGCCCGGTGCCTTCCTTGCTCTTGATGTAGGCCGGTACGTCCTCGGTTTCGGTGACGATCAACGAGGAGTTGACGTCCATGCCGTCCTTCAGGACATGCCGCCGGAACACCCGGTAGAGCGGGATGTCCCAGTATTCCGTGTTCTGGTAGTTCTTCATGACGGCGTTCTGCCCCCAGAAGACCGCCGAGGTGTCGATGTCGGCCAACTCAGGGATGTTCTTTCCGAAGTTGGCGATCACGGCGTCGCTTTCCAGGGCGCCCTTGATGCCGTTCCTGGAAAGCTCGACCTGGGCTTCCTCCGACGCCAGCCACTTCACGATGGTGAAGGCCTGCTCCTGCTTGGTTGACTGCGGCGGAATGAAGGCCGCGCGGGTGTTGGGCTGGTAGATCGTGGACGACCCCGGGTCGAGGACGGGCACTGACGTGACACCGATGTCGATGTTCTTGGCCAGCTCCTGGTAGGTCTCCTCCTGGCCGTCCCTGACGTAGATCTCGCTCAATGCGTAGGTGTTGAGCTTGTAGAGCGTGTCAACCGCCATCGCCACGTGGCCGGGCCGGCTCATGTCGCCGCGCAGGAAGTCGTCCACAGTGGTGAAGCCGTTCCGCGGAATGGCGAGGAAGCGATACAGGTTGTCGCCGAGGCGGTGCCAGCCTGGCGAGGTGAGGTCGACCTTGATCTCGCTCGGGTCTGGTTCCTCGCTCTGGGTCGGGAGGAACGGATACAACCCCAACTGGTTGAAGGCCAGGTAGTTGTCGGGGTGCTGCATGTAGCCCTTGTAGGCGTCCAACCCGTCCTGCTTGGTGACCTTGGTGGCCAGCCTGTAGATCTTGTCGTACGTCATGCCTTTCGTTGGATACGCGACCTTGAACTTGTCGAAGATCTTTTTGTTGTAGAACAACAGATACTCGTCGACGAAAACCGGGACGCCGTAGAGTCCGCCGTCCGAGCGGCTCTTGACCAACTCGACGGCACTCTAGTTGAGCGTGCTGAGATCGAGGCCGCCCTGCTGGATCATGCCGGTCATGTCCTGCACGAGGTCGCGCGGCTCGAGATCCCGGTCGATGCTGGTCCGGGGGTCCTCGATGATGATGTCGGGAACGACGCCCGCCTTCTGGAGATCCTCGTACCTCACGGGGTAGTCCCAGGTGGCGTACTTGATCTTCACCTCCGGGAAATTCTCCCGGAGCTTGTTTCCGATCAACGTGTCGAAGACGCGCTCAGCGGTGCGCTCTGGGGTGACCGAACTCTCAAACGGTTTGTAGTTAACGGCAAAGATGAACAGCTCGTCGTCACAGACGGAGAAAGGTTGGTTGTAGCGGTTGGGGACATCTGTGCAGGACGCGCTGTCCGTGACCGACGTGGGCGTCACCGCACTGGCCGCGCTGGCTCCGGCGGACAATGCCAAAAGCCCGGCGGACGCCAGTAAGAGCGCCTTTCTTGTCAACCCGACTTTCATCAACAATCCACCTCCGCGAGGGGTTAATGTGCCCTTCAAATTTCCACAAAGTTACGTGCGGATCGAGCGACGGTGAAGCGGGCTGGCCTTACCTGGCCAGCATGAATATGAGACCGCATTAAAGCGCGGTCAGAGCAAGTTAATGGCGCACGGAATTACCGCGCGCGGTGCGGTTTCGACGAATGCGGATCGCGTCGTTCGCGATTTTGACGGGCGACTCGACGGCACATAGTGAAGGTGCCGGCGACGTGATTTCGCCCTGAGCGGGTAACCGGTTGCCGGCGGCCCGCGCGAGCCTGGAAGGATGGCCGGCATCTGGATCGCCGGCGTGGAAGGGATGGCAGGATGGCCGACGGTGGCCGCCTTGACAGTGTTGACTTCGGGCGAGGTATTGACTTCGGGCGTGTTTTGTACGGCGCCGACTACAACCCCGAGCAGTGGCCGGAGGAGGTCTGGGACGAGGACATGCGCCTCATGCGGGAGGCGCACGTCACGACGGTGAGCGTCCCGGTGTTCGGATGGGTTGCGCTGCAACCCGACGAGGACACCTTCACCTTCGACTGGCTCGATGCCGTGCTCGACCGGATGGCCGCGCATGGGATCGGTGCCAGCCTCGCGACCGCCACCGCGTCGGTCCCCGCGTGGGTCGACCAGCGCTACCCCGACGTGCTGGTGGTCGACGAGGATGGCGTACGCCGGCGGCATGGCAATCGGCACACGTTCTGTCCTTCCTCGCCGAGCTTCCGGCGCCTCTCCACCGATCTGGTGCGCGCGATCGCAAGCCGGTACGCCGACCATCCGGCGCTGCAGTTGTGGCATGTCGGCAACGAGTACGGCACGCTCTGCTACTGCGACCTGTGCGCGCAGGCGTTCCGTGACTGGCTGCGCGAGCGGCACGGCAGCCTGGAGGCGCTCAACCAGCACTGGAACACCGCGTTCTGGGGACACACCTTTACTGACTGGTCGCAGATCGAACCCCCGTTGACGAAGGGGGAGCGGGCGGTCCAGGCGCTGCGCCTTGACTGGCATCGCTTCGCCTCCGACGCCCTGCTCGGTTGCTTCCGGGCCGAGGCGGAGATCCTGCGTGAGATCACCCCGCGCGTACCCGTGACCACCAACCTGATGGGGCCGTTCTTTCCGCTCGACTACCACCGCTGGGCGCGTGAACTCGACATCGTCTCGTGGGACAACTACCCCCGGCCGCATGATCCACCGTCAACCGTTGCTTTCAACCACGCTCTGATGCGTGGCCTGCGGGAGGGTCAGCCGTTCCTGCTCATGGAGCAGAGCCCGTCCCAGCAGAACTGGCAGCCGTACAACTGGCTCAAGCCGCCGGGCCTGTTGCGGCTGCAGTCCTACCAGGCAGTCGCCCAGGGCGCTGACTCGGTGATGTATTTCCAGTGGCGGCGTTCCCGCGGTGGCATCGAAAAGCTGCACGGGGCCGTGGTCGAGCATCACGGACGCAAGGACGCGCGGGTCTTTCGCGAGGTCGCTGAGCTCGGCCGGGAGCTGGCGGGGCTCGGCACCCGCACCATCGGTGGTCGGGTGCCGGCGCGGGCCGCGGTGTTGTTCGACTGGCCGAACTGGTGGGGCCTGCGATTCTCCAGCGGGCCGAGCGTCGATCTGGACTACCTCGACCAGAGCCGGGAGGCGTACGCCGTCCTGCATGCGTTGGGCATCCAGACAGACGTGATCTCGCCGCACGCCGATCTTGGTGCGTACGACCTGATCGTCGCACCGGTCCTCACCATGGTGGACGAAGCGGCTGGCGCGGCGCTGGCCGAGAGAGTACGCGGGGGAGCGACCTTCCTGGCAACGGCGTTCACCGGGTTGGTCGACGAGCACGACTTCGTGCACCCGGGTGGTGCGCCCGGTCCGCTGCGTGACCTGCTCGGACTCACCGTCGAGGAGACTGACGCGCTGCCGCCGGACCGGACGAACGCGCTGCGCTTCACCACACAGCTCGGAACGCTCCCCACTGGTGAGGTCCTGCCGTCAGGCATTCTTTGTGAGCGGCTCTTCCTTTCTGGTGCGGAGCCGGTCGCGGTATATGACCTGGACTTCTACGCCGGGGAACCCGCGCTCACCCGCCACAGCTTCGGTGCGGGTCAGGCGTACTACCTTCCGACGCTGCCCACCGGCGACAGCCTCCGCCGGCTGCTCGCGGCGATGTGCGCGGAGATCGGCATTGGCTCGCCGCTCGCCGAAGGGGCCGCCCCGCCTGCAGGCATTGAGGTGAGCCGGCGGATCGGCCCGGCCGGCGACGGAGTGCTGTATCTCCTCAACCACGGGGAGTTCGAGGCGGAGGTACGCCTGCGGCCCGGCATTCACACCGACCTGTTGACCGGCGAGACGTGGGAAGGCGCCGTGAGCATCCCGAGCCGGGACGTCCGGATCCTCGCCGAGCCCGCGGCTGTGTGAGTCCGGCCCCTCACGGGCTTCGCCCGTCCGGGCCCACCCCCACCTCTGTCGCAAGCCGGCCTTGACTGACAGTTGACACCGGAGGCCGCGCCCGCTGACCGAGTGGTCGCTGGCGGTGGGCGTGGCCCTCCGGGAGCCCGACCTACTCATCGACGTCGATGCCCAGCTCGTCGAAGGTCGATGTGGCCACCGCGACCGCGTTCAGGGTGCGGGGAAACCCGATGTACTGCACGCAGTGGACGATCACCTCGAGAATCTGGCGGGCCGAGAGGCCGACGTTGAGGGCCGCCTTGATGTGGCCAGCCAGCTGGCGTTCGCAGTTTCCCAAGGTGACCAGGGACGAGATCGTCGCGATCTGGCGTTCCCTGAGGTCGAGGCCGGGACGGCTGTAGATGTCGCCATAGTTGAACTCGATGCCGTATCTCCCCAGCTCCTTGCCGACACCACGAAGCGACGCCAGGAGGCGGTCGGCGGCGCCGTCGCCGTAGACCTCGTTGTAGCGTTCCCGTCCGCGTTCGAGCCTGTCCATGTGATCTCCTCAGGACGTCAAGGCTTCCTTGTCAGTTCGAGTTGGATGGAGCCAGATCGAGTCAGATGGAGTGGCCGCCGTCCTGCGCGAGGACGGCGCCGGTGATGTAGCGGGCGGACGGCAGGCAGAGGAACACCACGGTCTCGGCCAGGTCCTCCGGCCGGCCCAGGCTCCGGGTGGGGATCTGGCTGAGCAGGGCCTCCCGGCGTTCTGGCGTGTCGTTGTCGCGGGCCGGGGTGAGCTGCGCGCCTGGAGCGATGCAGTTGACGGTGATGTGTTCGGTCGCGAGCTCGATCGCCAACGACTTGGTGAGGCCGATCACACCCGCCTTTGCGGTCGCGTAACCGGTCGCGTGACGCACCAACCGGCCACCCCGGAGTGCGGCGACCGAGGAAATACTCACGATCCGGCCCGAGCGGCGCTCGAGCATGGTGGGCACGACCGCCCGGGTGACGTTGAAGACGCTGGTGAGATTGCCGTCGATCATCTGCTGCCAATCGTTGCCCGACATCTCCGCGAACGGCCGCACCATCCCGCCACCCGCGTTGTTGACGAGGATGTCGATCCCGCCCCAACGCGCCCGGATGCCTGCTACGGCAGACTGCACGGCGTCGAAGTCACACAGGTCGACCTGGACGCCTTCCGCCTCGTGCCCGTCCTGGCGTAATGCGGTGCGGAGTTGGTCCAGGCCGTCGGAGCGGAGGTCCAGGCCGGCGACGGCACACCCTTCGCGAGCCAGGGCACGACTGATGGCGCCGCCCAGTGCACCGCCGGCACCGGTGACGATGGCCTTCTTGCCGTCCAGTCGCATGATCGTCCTTTCGGTCAACAAGACAAGGCGAGAGCGGGTCCGCTCAGCGGAGGGCGCCGGCACTGATACCCCTGACGAAATGGCGTTGGAAGAGCAGGTAGACAACGATGATCGGGACGGTCGACAGGGATACGCCGGCCGCGATCAGCGAGCGGTCGACCGAGTATTCGCCGATGAAGAACATGATGCCGGTCGAGATGGGCCGGAGGTTCTCGTCCTGCCCATACAGCAGGGGGATCAGCAGCATGTTCCAGGTGGTCATGAACTGAAAGACGACCAGTGTCGTGAGTCCCGGGCGGGCCAGCGGCAGCATGATCAGGTGGAAGACCCGCCATTCACTGGCTCCGTCGATGCGGGCCGCATCGGCGATCTCGGGTGGCAGGCCCCGAAAGAATGCCCGCATCACGAAGATCCCGAACGCGAGCCCGAGGGCGATGCTGGGAACGATGACACCCCAGTAGGTGCCGAGGAGGTCGAGATCGCGGACGAGGTAGTACTGCGGGATCATGATCGACTGGAACGGAATCATGATTCCCAGCAGGAACGCCGTGAAGATGACCCGCTCACCCGGCAGCCTGAGCATTCCCAGCGCGTAGCCCGCGAGGCACGACAGCACGGTGACTCCGGGTACGACGAAAGCGCAGTAGAGCAAGGAGTTTCCGACGTAGCTCCCGAAACGGCCGGTGGTCCACGCCTCGACGACGTTGTGCCAGCGTAGGCTGCTTGGCAGCCCGAAGGGGTCGGCGTTGATCTCGGCGTTGCTCTTCAGGGCCGAGGACCAGATCCACACGAACGGCAGCAGGAACACCAGCAGGAACGCCAGCAGGACGGCGTACCGACCAAGCTGCCAACCCAACCTTGCCGGGCTTCGTCGCGGTCGGCGGGCGAGTCTCGTGCGCGCCGGCCGAGTCGTCGTGGTGGTGGCCATCGTCAGGCCCGCTCGCGTTCCCGGGCCCTGACCGTGATGACGGCAGTGGCCAGGCAGATGGCGGTCAGCACGAGCGAGAGCGTGGATCCGTATCCGACCTCGTTGTCCATGAATGCCTTCTGGTAGGTGTAGGTCGCGAGCAGTTGGGTGCTGTCGTCCGGGCCACCTCGGGTCATGATCCAGACGTGGTCGAACGCCTGGAAGCCATGCACCAAGAGCAGAACCGCAACGAGCGTGACGGCGTTCGCGAGCTGTGGCACCAGCACATGCCGGACCCGTTGCCAGGTGTTGGCACCGTCGACCTGTGCGGCGTCGAGGAGTTCGGTGTCAACTCCTTGCAACGCGGCCGAGAAGAGTACGAACGCCAGACCGACTGTCGCCCAGATCGATGCGGCGAGGACCGCGTAGAGAGCGGTGCCCGGGTCGCCGAGCCAGCCTTTGGCCCAGGTGTGCAGACCCAGCGCGTCGAGCCCGCGGTTGAGGATCCCGAACGTCGGATGGTAGATCCAGCTCCAGACGATGCCGACGATGACGGCCGGAAGGATCTGGGGCATGAAGTAGACCGTGCGAAACACCGTGAAGCCCTGGGGTTTGTTCCACACCAGCAAGGCCAGCAGCAGACTCAGCGTGAGCGCGACCGCGCTGCCGAGCCCCACCCACACGAAGTTGTGGCCGAGCGCCCGCCAGAATAGGCCGTCATGCAGCAGGCGGGCGTAGTTGGCGAGGCCGACGAACGTCGCGACCGGCCGGGCACCGTCCCAGTCGGTGAGGCTCAGCTGGACCGAACGCGCCAAGGGATAGAGGACGAAGACGAGGTAGACCGCGGCGGCGGGAAGCAGGAAGAGATAGCCGAGGAGGTAGATCCCGCCGTGACGCCCCCATCGCCGGGTCATTTCGCTTCCCACGCCCGTTGCAGGTCGCCGGCCACCTGTGCGGGCTTCTTCGTACCAGCCACGATCGCCTGGAAGCCCGCGGTCATCGCCTTGAGGAAGCTTGGTCCGGCCTGGCCGTGGTTGACGAAGTAGCCGAGGTTGATCGACGGATCGCCGCCGCCGTTCTGTGCGGCGGTGAGTGCGGCCCGCTGCAGGCCGCTGAGCTTCCAGCCCGACGGGTCGAACTCGACGGGCGGGACGACCCGGCCTTCCTCGACCCAGATACGTACCGCCTCAGGCGTGTAGAGAAAGTCGAGGAAGGCGGCGGCCTGATCTGCGTGCCTACTCTTGGAGGAGAGATAGTAGGCGGAGCCGCTGCCAGCGGGATAGACCCGCGGTCGGTCGCCGATCGAGGGGAGGGCTATGATGCCGATCTCCTGCCCCGGAAGGGCTTCCTCGATCCCGCCGACCGCCCACGTGCCGTTGAGGCTCATCAACGCCTTGCCGGCAAGGAACATCGCGTGGGCATCGCTGGCGTTCACGGCGTTCAGTTCGTCGATGAACGCACCCGCCTTCACCAGGTCGACGAAGAACATCCTGATCGCTTCGGTGATCTCAGGTGTGTCCCAGGAGCCGTCGTTGTCGAAGACGAGTGCGCCCAGGGACTCCGCACCCAGCAGGTTGTTGGCGGCGAGTGAGAACGCCCACCAGCACGGGTAGATGTCGAGCTGTCCGTAGGCGATGGGCACGTGTCCTTTGCGCCGCGCCGTCGCCGCGAACGCGAGGAGCTCGTCGAAGGTCTCCGGCACTGTCAAGCCGGCCTTGTCGATGAGCGTCTTGTTGTAGAAGAGCGCGGCGACCTCTGACTCGTGGGGGAGTCCGTAGAGCGTGCCGTTGAGACGGGCCTCCCTCTGCGCGAACGGCGCGATCTCCTTGGTCCACCCGAACTTCTCAGCCAGGTCGTCCAACGGACGGATCAAGCCGGCGTCGGCGAGCAGGCCGGCGTTCCCCGCGCCGACCTGGTAGTAGATGACGTCGGGGCCGGTACCGGAACTCAGCGCCGTCTTGCCGATGGTGGTCATCTGGTCGCCGTTGTGGGTGGTGCGTGCGATCCGCAGATCACCGTGTTTGCTGGTGAAGAGGTGGTAGATCTTCTCGACGGCCCTGCTCTGGGCTGTCGTGGTGAACTGGTCCCAGACCTTGAGTGTCGTGGCGGGTGACCCCGGACGGCCGCCCGCGTTGCTGTCCTCGCGGCCCCAGCCGCAGGCGCTGAGCCCGCTGCCCGCGGCGAGCGCGCCGGCCAGCCGGACCAGATCGCGCCGGGAAACCTGTCTCGTGAAGCCCTGCCGTGTGAAGCCCTGCCTCATGGAGTCGTGCATGACGCGCTCCTGACGGGTGCTCTAGAAAGGTGCCTCGAAGTGGTAGTGGCCAGAAGGGACCGCGCAGACGAGGTGGTCCTTCTGCCGGGTAAGGACGCGCACCCCGGGTGCCTGGCCGAGCGGCAGCCCTGACTCGGAGACGGCGTCCGGCTGCTGGGTGGGTACGTGAACGGTCGCGGTGACGCCAGGTGGCACGACGACCTCGAGGGTGAACGCGTTGTCGGCACGCCACCAACGGCTCGCGACGAGTCCGCGTGGCGTCTCCTGCTCCGCGCCTGCGGAGGTGAGCGAGGGACCCGGATCCGGGCGGATCACAAGTGCGGAGTACGCCACGGAGTCCGGTGCCCGCTCGATCCCGGCGACACCGCCGTACAACCAGTCGCCCACGGCGCCCAGGCTGTAGTGGTTGAAGGAGTTCATCATCGGGGACTGGAAGCCCTGCTCCGGCGTCCAGCCGTCCCAGCGCTCCCAGATAGTCGTCGCACCGTGCCGGACCGAGAAGAGCCAACTGGGGAAGGTGTCCTGAGCGAGCAACGCGTGGGCGAGGTCGCTGCGCCCGATCCGGGCGAGCACCGGGCACAGGAGTGAGACACCGATGAACCCAGTGGTGAGGTGGTGGTCGTGTGCCTCGACATTCGCCGCGAGCTGCCTGGCCGCGGCGGGTTCGAGCTCAGTTGGCAGGAGCCCAAACTCCAGCGCCAGCAGGTAACCCGTCTGGGTGTCGCCGTGGATCCGGCCCTCGCTGTCAACGAACTCCTGCACGAACGCGGCGCGGATGTCGGCGGCGAGCGCCGCGTGGTAGTCGACCTGGTCCGTCTCGCCGAGCACCCGGGCGGTGCGCGCCACGAGGTCGGCGGAGTGGGCGAAATACGCTGTGGCGAGAACGTCGCGTGGGGTCTCGGCTCCGACCTGGAGCCAGTCCCCGTAGTTGCGGCCCATCCGGGTGCGCCAGAGCAGATCCGGGTTGTGCCGGCGGATGTGTTCGACCCAGCGCACCATCGCGGGGAAGCAGCGCCGGAGTATGCGTACCTCGCCGTACAGCTGGTACAGCGTCCAGGGGATGATCACGCCGCCGTCGCCCCATGCGGGTGCGCCTTCGCGAAGCGTGCAGACCTTCGGTGCCACGTCGGGGAAGGCGCCGTCGTCGTCCTGGGCGAAGACGACATCCTCCAGCCAACTGGCGAAGAACGCCGCGACGTCCGCGCTGCGGGCCGCCGTCGGCAGGAAGACCTGGGCGTCGGCCAGCCAGCCCAGGCGTTCGTCCCGCTGCGGGCAGTCGGTGGGAACTGAAAGGAAGTTGCCGCGTTGTCCCCAACTGATGTTGGCGGCGAGTTGGTTGATCTGGTCGTCGTCGCAGGAGAAGCTGCCTGTCCAGGGAAGGTCGCTGTGCATCACCAGGCCGGTGATGTCGTCCATGGTCAGCGTGCCGAGGTAGCCCTCGATGCGTACGTACCGGAAGCCGTGGAAGGTGAAGGTCGGCTCGTAGGTCTCGACCGGCGCGCCCCCGGCGACATAGACGTCGGTGGCCTCGACCCGGCGGAGGTTCTCCAGATAGAGGTCGCCCTCGGGCGTGAGCATCTCCGCGTGCCGCAGCTCGATCCGCGTTCCGCGCGGTGCGTCGCGCACTGTCAACCGCACCTTGCCGACGAGGTTCTGGCCGAGGTCGACCATGGTGGTGCCGTCAGGCTCTGGCCAGATGGCGCGCGGACGGAGTTCGGTGGTGACGCGCACCGGCTCCAGGCGTTGGGAACGCAGCCTCGAGGTGTCGTGGTCGACGACGGCGACGGGCAGCCAGCCAGCGTCGTCGTACCCCGGCTCCGACCACCCGTCGAGCCGGGCGCGGGCATCGAAATAGTCACCCATCAGAAGGTCGGAGTAGCGCAGGGGCCCGGCCGACTCCCGCCAGCGTTCGTCGGTGACGATGCGTTCCTCGGAGCCGTCGTCGAAGGTGAGGTGCAGCTGCGCGATCAGGGCGGGGCTGTCGCCGTAGAGCTTGCCGGCCAGGCGCGGATCGAAACCCACGAAACCCGACCACCAGCCGTCGCCGAGAATCGCGCCGATCGCGTTGTCACCGGACTTCACCAAAGCGGTGACATCGTAGGCCTGGTAGAGGATCCGGTCGCGGTAGTCAGTCCAGCCCGGGTCGAGTTCACTGTCGCCGATCCGGTGGCCGTTGAGATAGGCGCGATAGACGCCGCGGGTGCTGGAGTACAACCGGGCGCGGACCGGCCGGCGGTCGAGAGTGAACGAACGCCGCAGGTGCGAGCAGGCCTGGAGCCGGCGGGTGTTGGCGGTGAGGTCGTCGTTCTGTGGCGGGTCGAACGCGGGAGACACCGTGTCGTCCCTGCCGATCCAGGCCGCGGACCAGGCGCCGGTGTCCATCAGTCCGGTTTCGAACCACGATTCGGCCGCACCCGCGGGGGCACCGTCGACATCCCAGACGTCCACCCGCCAGCGATACGTCGTGGACGGCGCCAGGGTCGGGCCGTCGTAGGGAATGTGTAGCGTGGTGGTCGATTCGACCCGGCCAGAATCCCAGCGCGGTGCGGGGTCCTGAGAATTACCGGAATTCCGCCCGCTTTCGGCCAGGCCTTTGTCGGACTGGCCCCTCGGAATTTGGCCGGAATCGGAATCGACCAGGACGCGAATGCGATAAGCGCTCTGCGCGTCACCCCGGCGAGATGAGGCGAGTTTCCACGACAGCCGGGGAACGAGTTCGTCGATTCCCCTCGGCTCGACGAGCTGCTCACAGGTGAGCCCATAGGGCCGCAGAGTGCTTGTTTTGTTGGCCGATCCGCTGGCTGCCATGCGTTCGCTCATGGACATCCGCCCCGTCATTCATGTGGCCATTTCGTGCCCACTCGGTGGCCGCACGTTACATCTCGATTGCGAAATTGGTCAACCGGTCAGCCGGTTGACCAATTTCAGGTCGCTGATTACGTTGAGCGCGTGCTGCGGACCCGGGACAGTGCGACCGTGCCGCGGGTCAGGCCGTTCGAGCAGGAACCCGGCCGACTCGCCTACCTGCGGTGTGCGCGGTGGGGCGAAACCGCCCGGCAGCCACCCAGGTCGACCCATGCCTCTGGTGCGCTCGCGTTCGATCTGCGGGGCTCCTGGCTCGACGATGTTCGGTACGCCGGCCTGCCGTTGCTGCGGCGGATCTATGTGGGAGTCCGCGACCGGAACTGGTCGACAGTTCCCGGCACCGTCCTGCGCCGGGACTCCGTTGACGAGGCGGGCAGATCCGTGGCGACTGTCGAGGTGGTCCACCGGGCTCATGACGTCGACTTCGCCTGGACCGGCACCTTCGCGCTGTCTGGGCAGGAGTTGGTCGTAGAGATGGAAGGGCGGGTACGCCGCGACTTCCGCCGCACCCGGATCGGCCTGTGCCTCCTCCATCCCCTGCACCTGGCCGGCACGCCTGTCGAGGTCGTGGGCAAGGACGGCTTGACAACGAGCCGCTTTCCGACAGGGATCAGTCCATGGCAGCCGCTACGGGATATCTCCGAGCTTCGCTACGGCGACGGTGGGGTGCGGGTGTCGATCGCACTCGAAGGCGAAACCTTCGAGACCGAGGATCAGCGCAACTGGACTGACGCGTCGTACAAGACCTACGGCACGCCACTCGCCCTGCCGTTCCCTGTTCTCGTCCGCGACGGCGACCGGGTGTGGCAACGGATGCGGCTGCGGGTGAGCGGTGACGATGGGACTGCTCGGGCCGGTGGTGGAGCGGTTCGGGTCGGCGGTGGAGCGGGGGACCACGGTGCCTGGGTTCCCGTCCTCGGTCCGGGGAGGGCGGTCCCGAGGGTCGAGCTTGGCAACGACGTAGGACCGCTTCCCCCGATCGGCTTGCAGCACGTGGGTCCCGCCCGCACTGATCAGCAGAGCTCGGTGGTATCAGCCACGGGACCGGCGTTTCTGCACGGGCGGGTGGAGCTGGACAACGACCGGTGGCGCCAGCGCGTTGACGACGTGATGACCAGCGCGGCGAAACTCGGCGTTCCGGTCACCTTGACAGTGCGCTGCTCCTCAACGGAGCAGGTTGAGCAACTCGCCGACCTTCCCGGACCCGCCATCGACACCGTGCTGCTCTTCGACGCGCGGACGCACAAGACACTGCGGCCACTGGCTGAAGCGGGCCGGCGGGCACTCGCCGGCACTGGCATCCGGCTCGGCGGCGGGAGCTCTGCGCACTTCGCCGAACTCAACCGCACTGACGACCTCCCGATCGACCTTCTCGATGTGATCGCGTTCCCCGCCTCCGCCCAGATGCATGACACCGACCGCGCCTGCGTGCGGGAAACCCTGCGGGTACACGCGGCTGTGGTCCGCCAGGCATGCGAGCGGGCCGAAGGGCGGCCCGTTCTCGTTGGCCCGGTGGGGTTCTGGCCGCCGTTCAACGCCGTCGCGACGGACGCGGGGGAGTTGGGGCTGGCGGGCGGGGAGCCGGTGGGCGCGGGCCGGGAGTCTGCGGGCGCGAGGGGTGAGCCGGTGGGGGCCGGGGCGTTCGAGCCGCGACAGCTCAGCGTTTTCGGAGCGGCATGGACCGTCGGAGCCCTTGCCGGGCTTGGCTATGGCGGGGCCGCCGCACTGTCGATGTACGAAACGCTCAGTTGGCGGGGGATTGCCGCACCTGCCTCGCTCGGGCGCTCGGGCGTTGGTGCGGTGGGGCGGGGNGGNGGGNGGGNGGGGTCCGGGCCGGGTGCGCTGTCCGCGGGGACGCCGTTTCCGCTGTGGCAGGTGCTGGTGGCCCTGCGGCCCTTCCACGGCGGTCGGTTGCGTGCGCTCCGGTTGCCGCCCGGGCTCATCGGGCTCGCGGTCCGCAAGGGTGCCGACCAACTCCTTCTGCTGGCCAATCTCGCGGACACGGCTACGCCCGTACGCCTGGGTGAGGTGGGCGCGCTGGCTCACGAGGACTGGGACCTGCTGGCAGCCGACGACGTGGCTGGTCTTGGCTGGTCCGTACGCCGTCAACGGCGGGTTGGCAGTGCCAGAACCTTCACGCTGCCCGCGCCGGGGGTGGCGTTCTTCAGGTCAACAGAGAGGACGAGCGATGGCTGAGCCGTTCCGGGTGGGACTCACCCGCGACTTCCTCACCCCGGAAGGACGCATCGGCTGGGGTGACATCGGGCTCGACGCCCTCGATGCCGCGGACGGAGTTGTCTGGGAGTTCCTCGACGTCGACGCGGAGGAGGTGCCGGCGAGCGCGGTGGCCGCGTACGACGCGCTGCTCGTGCTCACGCCCAGGATCAGCGCGGCGACCGTGGCGAAGACCGAGCGGCTGAGCCTGGTCGCGAGATTCGGCGTTGGTTACGACAACGTCGACGTCGATGCGTGTACGCGGGCGGGGATCCTCGTCACCATCACGCCTGACGGAGTACGCCGACCGGTCGCCGTGTCCGCCCTCACCCTGTTGCTGGCGCTGACGCACCGGGTGCGCGACAAGGATCTCCTCGTCCGTGACGGGCGATGGCACGACAAGCTCGACTACATGGGCACCGGCGTCACCGGTCGTACCCTCGGTTTCGTCGGCTGGGGCAACATCGGCCAGGAGGTGTCGCGGGTCTGCCAACCCCTGCGGATGCGGCAGCTCGCGGCCGATCCGTACGCCGATACCGCCGCGGCGGCGAGTGCCGGCGTGGAGATCGTGGAGCTGAACGACCTGCTGGCGCAGGCGGATGTCGTCGTGATCACCTGCGCCCTGACGCCGCAGACCGAAGGACTCATCAACGCCGAACGCCTCGCCCGGATGAAGCCGACCGCCTTCCTCGTCAACGTCGCCCGCGGCCCGATCGTCGACCAGGCGGCACTCACGACGGTCCTCACCCAGCGCCGGATCGCGGGCGCGGCGCTCGATGTCTTCGAGACCGAACCGCCACGCGCGGATGATCCGTTGCTGCGACTCGACAACGTCCTGCTGGCACCGCACGCCATCGCGTGGACCGACGAACTCGCGCTCGGCAACGGCCGCAGCGCCGTGCAAGCCATCCTTGACGTGGCCGCCGGCCGGGTTCCGGGACACCCCGTGAACCCGCGGGCGTTGGACCACCCGCGCCTCGCCGCCCGCTTCCGTCCGACAGAGAGGGTCAGCAGATGACTGAGCCGTCCCACCCCAGCTCCGCTCGTACTGTCAACCAGGCCTTGCGCACCGGCGAACTCGTCGTCGGCACCTTCGTCTTCGAGTTCGCCACCAACGGAATCGGTCGGTTGGCCGCCGGGGCCGGCGCGGAGTTCGTCATCTACGACGCTGAGCACACCGGTTGGAGCTGGGAGACCCTCGGGCGCCTGGTGGCCACGACCCGCGGCGGCGATGCGGAGGCGTACATCCGGGTCCCGACAACGGAGCGGTCGGCGATCTCGCGGGCCCTGGATGTCGGCGCCAAAGGCATCATGATCCCGATGGTGGAAGGGGCCGAGCAGGCCCGAACCATCGTGAGCTGGGCGAAGTACCCACCCGTCGGAATTCGAGGCGCGGCGTTCGGAGTCGCCCATGACGACTACGTACGCGGCGACAACGTCGCCTACATGCGCAGGTCCAACGCCGACAACCTCATCTTCACACAGATCGAGACCGCGGCCGGTCTCGCCGCAGTGGAGGAGATCGCCGCGGTTGACGGCGTGGACGTGCTGTGGGTCGGGCACTATGACCTCACCAACAGCATGGGCATCCCGGGGGAGTTCGACCATCCCGACTACCTCGCCGCTCTCGACCGCGTCGCCAAGGCCGCACAAGCCCACGGTAAGGCGGCCGGCTTCATGGCCGGGAGCCTCCGCGAGGCGAGCATGCTGGTGGAGCGAGGGTTCCGGATCCTCGCCTACGGCGGTGATCTGTGGGTCTACCAGGACGCTCTGCGGGTGGGCATCGGCGCGGTGAAGGATCTGCGGTGACCCTGCCGAAGCAAGACCTCCTTGACGGCGCACTGGTCGACTTCGTTGACCACATCGCGGTCGCGGTGCATGACGCCGACCAGGCGTTGCACCACTACGTCAAGGCGCTCGGCCTCCGGGTGCTCGCGGACGAACGCGCCGAGGATCCGGGTGTGCGTCTGGTCTATGTGGACGCGGGCAACGTCATGATCCAGCTCGTGGAGCCGTTCCGCGAAGGCACGGTCGCGGCGTTCCTGCGCGAGCGTGGCGAGGGGCTGCACCACATCTGCTTCAACGTCGAACGCATCGAGCCGGTGCTCCAGAGCCTTCCTGGCCAGCAGGATGCGCGCATCTTCGCCGGTGGGCGTGGCCGGCGGGCCTGCTTCCTGCTCGAGGAGCCCAACGGCGTACGCATCGAACTCACCGAGCGGCATCCGGTGAGGTGAAGCACCGTGTCGCAGGCGAACCGTGACCGGGTAGTGGTCGTCCTCGATGACGACCCGACGGGAACGCAGTGTGTGGAGGGCGTTCGGGTGCTCCTCGATCCGCAGGCCGACCCGGCGTCCGCGCTCGTTGACAGTGATGCCCTTTACATCCTGACCAACACCCGCGCCTACGAGGAGAGCAGCGCCGTCGAACTCCTGCGTACCCTGCGGACCAGTGTGGAAGCCGCCGCCGCTCGCGAGGGTCGTGAGGTCGAATTCGTCCTGCGTGGTGACTCCACTCTGCGCGGGCACGTCTTCGCCGAGTCTGACGTCTTCGGAGCGGCGGACGGAGTGTTGGTGTTCGTGCCCGCCTTTCCCGCCGCCGGCCGTACCACCGTGGGAGGCGTTCACCACGTCGAGGTCGGCGGTGTACGCCTGGTGGCGGCCGACACCGAGTTCGCCGCCGATCCAGTGTTCGGTTACTCGGCCAGAACGATGGTCGAGTGGGTACGCGAGGTGGGTGACCGCCCGGCCGTCGTGGTCCCGTTGGACGTCGTACGCCGAAAGCCCACGCAGATTGCGGAGGTGATCAGATCCGCGCGTCCTGGAACGGCGGTGGTTCCCGACGTGGAGACCGACGGCGACCTCGCCCTGGTATCGGCCGCGCTCGACCGGGCCCGCCGGCTGGGCGCTTCCGTCGTCCTGCGTTGTGCGGCGCCCCTCGCGGCCCGCCGGGCGCACCACCACGCGGCCGCGTTGCTGCCCGCTCCGATCGCCCGCGTCGACGGCGGCACGCTGGTGGTCTGTGGCTCGCACACCAGCGCCAGTAGCCGGCAGTTGGCGGCGCTTGCGACGACGCTGGAGGTGCCGGTGCGAAGCTTGTCGACGGCGGCCGCCCTCGCCGACTCCGGCCGCGCGGGTGGTCAGATCGGGCGCGTCCTCACGGACGACCTTCGCCGGCACGGAGTCGCGATCCTCGCCAGCGAACGCACCCGTCAACCGACGCATGCGTCCCTGCACCATGGCGCGCAGGTGATGCGAGCGCTGTGCGAGGCCGTCACAGTCGTACGCGATCAGGTCACCGCGGTGATCGCGAAGGGGGGCATCACCTCTGCCGAGGTGGCGGTGCGTGGGCTCGGCGCTGCCACGGCGCGCGTGCGCGGGCCACTCCTGACCGGCGTACCGGTGTGGGACCTGCTGGCTGGCGCGGACAATACGATCGCGTACGCCGTCGTCCCCGGGAACGTGGGAGACGACCAGACACTGGTGGACGTGGCCAGGCCGTTCGGCCTGGGTCCAGCACGCCCGCACGAGGAGAGAGCATGACCGACGTAGCCCCGGAGTCCACACACCCGGAACGCCCCGATGGCCAGCTCTTCGCGCTGGCCTCGCGACCGCGCGAGAGCGCGGTCGCCGACATCGCCCGGCAGCTCCTGTCACAACTGTTGTCGGGGCGGATCGCGCCTGGTACGCGGCTGCCGTCGGAACGCCAACTGGCCGAAAGCCTGAGTGTGGGAAGGTCGACGGTTCGTGAAGCCCTGAAGGCGTTGGACGTCCTCGGCATCATCGAGGTACGCCAGGGCGACGGCACCTACCTGAAACAGAGCACCTCCGACCTGCTGCCGCAGGCGATCGAGTGGGGCCTCATGCTCGGCCAACCTCAGGTCCTCGATCTGATCGAGGCACGTCGGCACATCGAGGTGGTCATCGCCGAACTCGCTGCCGCTCGCGCGGACGACCGCGTCGTCGAGACCCTGCAGAAGCATCTGGCGGACATGCGGACGGCCAGGGACAGCGTGAGTTTCGTCGAGGCCGACGTGGCCTTCCACCTCGCGCTGGCAGATGCGGCGAACAACTCCGTCCTCAACGACATCCTGGTGAGCATCCGGTCGCTGCTCCGCGTGTGGATCCGGCGGGCCATTCACGTCGCCGGTGAGACGGAGACGACGATCGCGGAGCACGCGGCCATCCTCGAGGCCGTACGCACCCACTCGGCCGCGGCGGCAGGTGAGGCGATGCGCGTTCACATGGAAGCGGCGAGCGGACGCCTGCAGGAATCATTGCGCGACGACTCGTGATGTAAAGCCATCCTTGACACCCCACCTCTCGACACGAGCGAAAGGTCGATCGACGATGGAGTACTCCCTACTCGGTCCGTCCGGCGTCCGAGTCTCGAAGGTCTGCATTGGTACGGCCACCTTCGGTGTGGCACCGACCGCCGAGGATGCTGACCGAGTGGTGCACGCAGCGCTCGATCACGGCATCAACTTCTTCGACACCGCCAACGCCTACGGCAACCTCGCACACTTCGACCGGCCAGGCATGCCGACCTGGGAGCAGCGCGAACCCGCCGAGGAGATCCTCGGCCGGGCCCTCCGGGGACGCCGAGACGAGGTGATCCTGGCGACGAAGTCCCGCGAACGCATCGGCCCGGGCGTCAACGACCTTGGACTCTCCCGCAGGCACGTCATGGCTCAGCTGGAGAACAGCCTACGGCGGTTGGGGACCGACTACGTTGACATCTACTACGCCCACCATCCCGACCCGGACACACCGCTGGAGCAGACACTTCGGGCGTTCGACGACATGGTGCGCCAGGGGAAGGTGCGGTATGTCGCGCTGTCGACCTACCCCGCCTGGGAGATGACGCACGCCCTGTGGATCTGCGGCGAGCGCAACCTCCACGCACCGATCTGCGCGCAGGTCCGCTACAACCTCCTCGACCGGTCTCCGGAGGCCGAGGTGGTGCCGGCGTGCCTGCGGTTCGGGTTGTCGCTGGTGACCTTCAGTTCGTTGCACGGTGGTCTGCTGGCCGGCCTCGACGTGGCGGCGCGGGAGGTCAGCGGTTGGAAGCGCTGGGGAGGGCAGGGGTTCTCGGAGGAGGAGCTGCGGGTCGCGCGGAAGTTGGAGAAGGTGAGCGCCGAATGGGGCGTGCGCCCGCATCACCTGGCGTTGGTCTGGCTGTGGTCTCGTCCCGTCGTCGCGAGCGCGATCATCGGGCCAGAGACCGCCGCTGAGGTGACGGCCAATGCGGCAGCGGTCGACGTCACCCTCGACAGTGAACAGCTGGCGGTGTTGGAGGCCCTCGGCCGTTAGCCTGCGGTGGCCGCTTGGCCAGTCGAGCTGAACTGAGCTGGACTTGCCGCGGCGACCTCAACTGGCGGTCCGGCTAGGTGGGCCAGGCCAACACGCTGTCAAGCCCTTCTTTGCAGGCCGTGGCGTACTCCTGGTGGCGGTCGGCTATGCCCGCCTCGTCCGCCGTACCGTCGTGGACGATCGCCCGCCAGGCCAGGGAGAGAACCTCGCCGGGTTGGAGGGTCTGCGCACCGAAGCGGTGATGGTTGAGGGCCACCAGCCCATAGCTTCGGGTGAACCACGGGTGCGGCGGGTTCGTGGGATGGGGGAGGAGCGCGACACCGACATGGTGGTCCCCCACCCGGCCGGAATAGTCGACCCAGTCGGCGGGCCGATCAAATGTGACCTTCTCGCCTTGCTCGCCAGCGCTGTTGAGCAGGAAGCCACCGTCCTCCTCGTCGAGGATGTCGAGCACCCGAACTCCCAGACCAGCTTCCTTCGTACGCCCGAATGTCACCGGCCCGTCCGCCGGCAGTTGGTCGCTGCGGAGATCGACCAGGATCGCGCTCGGCGTCCAGGTGAAGGCGGTCGTCCGGCGTTCCAACAGGAGAGGAGTGCCGTCAGTGGTGATCCAACGCAGGTCGTGGCGCACCAACAACGCTTCCCCGTCTGGAGTTTCCCGGGTCTCGAGTATGGGCGGATCGCCGACCACTCGTCCGCGTCCCGGTCCGATGAGCCAGAAGTTGGCGTCGTTGACCTCGCCGTGTCCGAACCACAACGAATGGTGGTGCGGATGGTCGACGGGGGATTCCTCACTGACGGGAATTCCTCTCGGTGTCAGGAGCGGATAGACATACGGCCGATAGTCGCCGATCGTGTAGCCCCCGATGTAGCGCCCGTCGTGGTGGACCCGGATCCGTCGGTGGGACTCATGGTGGCGAAGGGTCATCGAGCTGCCTCAACTTTCCCGGCGTACACCGGATTGTGCGGACTGCGTCTCCGAGTGGCGGCCGCGATCTCGGCATCGACGTAGATCTCGTTGCGTGGTTTGAAACCTGGAAGCGCGACGACGTTCGCCAGGACGTCGACACCTCGGTGTCCGACACCAGGCGGGATGATGACCAGATCGCCAGGACGTAGCGGTGTGGTCTGCCAACTCGTCCAGTCCTCGATGTCGGGGAACGTGTCAAGCCTGGGTTGCCCACCCGTGCGGAGGCCCAGCGCGGCTGGGTCGATCACAAGGTAAAGCTCGGTCTGGGGCGCGCCGCCGCCTACGGCGTTCACCGGGTGGAAGTGGGTACGACTGTGGTCGGCGGTGATGTTGACGGCATGGGAGTTCAGGCGGTTGACACCGTCACCGGGTGCGCCGTGCGGGTTGAGGCTCCAGGGCAGGGCGAGCCGCCGGAAGGCGTCGGCATGGGGAGCGCAGCCACCCGCGGTGTCTCGCAGGAGGGCAAGCCGACGGGTGCTGGAGCAGAACGCATGCGAGGTGGATTCGCTGTCGGTGATGCGCCAGGCCCGGAACTCCCCGCGCACGGTCAGCGGTGTGCGGGGTGTGGTGACCAGCAGATCGCCCGCTTGGAGCGGCTCCCATCCGCCGATCACCTTCTCCGACCACCCGATCTCGTGGGCCCGCTCAGTCAGCACACCCAGCGCGCGGCGCGCGTCGCCGTTCGCATACTCCTCCGGCGGGCCGTGGCTCGCCCACAGGCTGGTGAGATCACTCAAGACCTCGCCGAAGCGTCCATCGGCGAATCGTCCAGCCATCGCCCGCACGACGCTTCGCGCCTCGGGAACGATCGAGTCGCCAGCATCGGCCAGCACCTCGAAGGCGGCGCGGACCTCTTCTGGTAACGGAACCGTGCGGTAACGGTCAGGCAGGGGAGCACCGTCGCCTTCCTGAGTCAGGTAGCCCGCGTCGAGCCATACCAAGGCGGAACCCGAGTCGATCCAGTGGTACGCAACGCCGTCAGAGCGGAGCGTGGTGGTGCCGCTGACGGCGTACGACGCGAGTTCGTACCCCGGACATGCCTGGCGGAAGGCATCCCGCGCGCCTGCCTGCGAGCGCTCGGGCGCCCCGATCGTGGTGGTCGTCACTGCTCGCATGGCGAGTGCTCTCCCTCCTCCGAAGTCCGCGGCTGCCGTCAACTGACCGTGGGGTACTCCGGCGCCTGCTTGGTGCCGACATAGCGATGGTGCGGCCCCAGGTAGCTCATCGTCACGGCTCGGCGCGGTGTGCCGGACGTGTTCGCGGCGCTGCCATGAATGAGCAGGCTGTGGAAGAAGATTCCCGTTCCCCGCTTCATGGGTACGGCCACGAGATCATCACCATCGTAGCGATCTGTCGGGATCACGTAGTCGTTCTGAGTCGACACATGGGGCATCGGACCCTTGCGGTGACTTCCCTTCACCACCATGAGGCAACCGTTGTCGAGCGTGGCGTCATCGAAGGGAATCCAGCATGACCACAGAGACATCGGCTCGATCGGCCAGTACGGAGAATCCTGGTGAACGCCCTTCTCCGAGCCCACCTGGGCCGGCTTCATCAGGGCGTCGGCACGGAAGAGCCGGATGGGTTCGCCCACGATGTCACGCATCCGGTCGATGATTTCCTTGCGGGTGATCAGTTTCCGGAACAGGTCATCGTGAATGAGGCCGCCGATCTTGCGGATATCGTGACCTTTAGGTAGCTGCGGGCCGTTTGTTTCGACCATCGGCTCGCGATGGAGAGAAAGTCCCTCAGGGAGCGCGCGGGCAGTAGCCGCGAATTCTTGTAGCCGCTCCACGAAGAGACTACACTCGCCGTCCGGAATCAGCCCTTCGACGAGAAAGTATCCATCGTGCTCTGCTCGTTCGGCGAGGGTGTGCGGCGCACGATCCGGATGTGCGGGCTCTGAAATAGTCACGACGTGTCTCCTCCAGTCGATGCTCGCGTTGACATCACCAGTCTGCGGGCTCGCCGCTGGTTCTTGAATGGACAATCCTGTCGAGGTCCTGGACAAGATTGTCACATTGACCAACGGCCGGATCGGGCCTTCCCACCTGGCCGACGAGCAAGAGAAGGGGCCCATGAGAATTACTGACGTGAAGGTCGCCGAAGCACCGATCGGTTCGCGGTTCAGCAATGCGGTGATCGACTTCTCCCGGATGACGGTTTCCGTGATCGCCGTCGAGACGGATGTGGTGGTGGCCGGTGAGCGGGTCGTGGGATACGGCTTCAACTCAAACGGCCGGTACGCGCAGACCGGAATCCTGACCGAGCGAGTGCTCCCTCGGCTCCGCGACGCCGCGTCCGAGGTGCTGGTCGACCCGGAGACCGGCATCCTCGACCCGGTCACGGCCCGCGCGGTCATGATGACGAACGAAAAGCCAGGCGGCCACGGCGACCGTGCCGTCGCGGTCGGCATCGTGGACATGGCGTTGTGGGATGCCGTCGCGAAGGCGACCGGCCGGCCGCTCTACCAGGCGCTTCACGACCGTTTCAACCTGGTCGACAAGCCGGCTGAGTCGGTGTGGGTCTATGCCGCCGGCGGCTATTACTACCCCGACGGGACGCTCGGCTCGTTGCGGGACGAGATCCGAAGCTACCTCGATCTCGGCTATCGCGATGTCAAGATCAAGATCGGGGGAGCGTCGCTGGCGTCAGATCTCGAACGTATCGAGGGTGTTCTTGCGATCCTGCCCGACGGCTGTCGGCTGGCCGTGGATGCCAACGGCAGGTTCGATCTGCCGACCGCGCTGTCGTACGCCTCGGCGCTGTCGGCGTACGACCTGTTGTGGTACGAAGAGCCCTGTGACCCGCTGGACTATCTGAGCCATGCGGTCCTCGCCGAGGAGTATCCCGGCCGGCTCGCCACGGGTGAGAACCTCTTCGCCGTGCAGGAGGTACGCAATCTCGCCCGCCATGCCGGACTCCGGCCACACCAGGACATCCTGCAGATGGACCCCTCGCTCAGTTACGGAGCCGCCGAATACGCCGAGATGCTTGGTTGTCTCTGCGCGCGGGGCTGGCAGGCGGCGCGGTGCTGCCCCCACGGCGGGCATCTGTACAACCTCGCGGTGGCGGCGGCCTTCGGGTTGGGCGGCTGTGAGTCCTATCCGCGGGTGTTCGAGCCGTTCGGCGGTTTCGTCGACGAGCAACCGATCGAGGACGGGCGGGTACGCCTGGCCAACGACCTTCCGGGGATCGGAATCGAAGGCAAGGCCGCCTTGCACGACCTCGTGCGCCGGCTCTTCAGGTGAGAGTCCGGCGGCTCAGAGGCGCCTGGTCGATCCGCGGACCAGAAGCTCAGGCATCGGATCCTTGATGAGCAGGTCGGTGTCACGCGTGGGTCGGCGTTCGTCAAGGAGGAGTTGCGCGGCCTCCCGTCCGAGCTTGGCGAGCGGGAGGCGGACGACGGTGAGCGGCGGCGTGAGGTGCCCGCTGAACCATAGGCTGTGAAGCGCGACCACTGAGATGTCGTCCGGCACCTGACGGCCAGCTTCACCGAGTCCGGTGACGACACCAGCGGCCACCAGAGCGTTGGTCACCAGCACTGCCGTGATGGAGGGGAAGCCCCGCAGCAACTCGCGCGCGGCCACCGCGCCACCGGCTGGATCCCACCCACAGGAGATCTCCCACCCCGGACGTGGCCGGATTCCTGCCTCGGAGAGCGCGTGCCGGTACGCCGTGGCCCGACGTTCTGACACGTCGGAGCCGGGCGCGCCCGCGACGAATCCGATGCGTTCGTGTCCCAACTCGACCAGATGATTGACGGCGAGATCGACCGCGGCCTCGTCGTCAAGGTAGACGCCGGGAAGGCCGTCGCGCGGGCGGGAGTTGGTGAGGACGACCGGAACGTGCCGAGCGGCCAGAGTTACCCGATTGTCGAACCCCGCATGGCTCGCGACCTGCCAGAGCAGCCCGTCGACCCGGCCGTCAGCGGCCAGCCGGCGAAGCGCCGCCTCGTCGGTGAGGGTGTCGGCGTCGACGAGCATGAGAACGCTGCCCGCCTGGCTGGTGGCCAGCTGGGCGCCCTGGATGATGTCGGCGTAGATGGGGCTGCTGACATCGTGAACGACCAGACCGACAACGCCCATCGTGGTGGCGCGGAGGCTGCTTGGGCGTGGCGGTGGGGCGTGGACGGGTTGGAGAGTACGCCGTGGAGGCGACAGGCGTACGGCAGCGGACCGGATCATGGCGTGAAGCCTCCCTCGTCGATGCGCAGGACGAGCGGTTGGAGCCAGGACTGCTGGGGCGGCAGGCTGATCTCCAGCGCTCGCTCTGTCCTGACCCACCGCAAGGGGTCCTTGACGCCAACCACCTCCACCCTGGCGGGATCGCTGGCCAGCAGGCCGGCCGCCCGCCCCAGCGAGGTGAGGCGCACGGTCTGGTCGTGGGGTTCACCGAGCACGATCGCGTACACACTGCCGTCCTTCGCGGTGAAGCGAACATCCTCACCGGTGTAAGGGAGGTCGGCCTCGGGGAAGCGGTCGCCATTGCGCTCACCCGTGGTCGAGCCCTCGCCGTAGACCTTCCAGGGACGGCTGCCGTAGATCGCCTCGCCGTTATGGCGCAGCCAGGCCCCGATCTCCTCCAGTATCGCGACTTCCCGCGCGTCGATGGTGCCGTCGGGGCGCTGGGGAACGCTGAGGAGGAGACTGCCGTTCTTGCTCACAACATCGACCAGCATCTGAAGGACCTGTCGAGCGCTCTTGTAGGGCAGGTCCTTCTCGTAGAACCAATGACCAAGACAGGTGTCCATCTGCCACGGACGATCCCGCATGTCCACGAGCAGGTTGCGCTCGACGTCGAGGGTCACCCCGCCGGTGTCCGAATCGACCAACTGCTTGATGGTCGCGATCAGCCGCGATCGGTCGCCGTGCCAGAGACGGCTGTGCTCGTGCATGCGGTGCAGGAGTTCGGCGCCAGCATCAGTTGGCGGCCTCGTCTCGCAGATACTGCCGCTGGCAAAGGGGAGTCGGGAGTCGTCGAAGTAGACGAACTCCGGACGGTAACGCGTGAAGGCATCCCAGACCCGACGATAGAAGTCGGCGACGACGTCGGGATCCGGCGGCTCGTCGCCTCGACGCGAACGCCCGTAGAGTTTCGCCGGGTCGAGACCATCCCACCACCGCCCAGCACCATCGGCCGCCGTGAGGTGACCATCGTAAGGAACGCCAGGAAGCGGGCCGTCCTGGTCGGCGCCGAACGCCACGTCCAACAACTGCCACGACCAGTTGGCATGGAAGCTGAGACCGAAGGGCAGGTTGTGACGACGGGCGGCCCTGGCCCATTCCTCCACCACGTCGCGCTTCGGGCCGACATTGACGGAATTCCACGGCTGATGAAGGGAATTCCACAGGTCGAAGTTGTCGATGTGGTTGGCGAGTGAGACGAAGTATCTCGCTCCGGCGCGGACGTAGAGGTCCATCAGGGCGTCAGGATCCCAGCGTTCGGCAGTCCATGCGCGGCAGATGTCCTTGTGGCCGAACTCCGAAGGGTGGCCGAAGCGTTCCTCATGCGTCCGCCGCCGGGACGGCCCGAGGGCATCTGGCTTCTCCGCGTCAGGACTGAGGTAGAGCCGGCGCGCGTACCAGTCACCACGCATCGGAACGGACTGCGGACCCCAGTGCGCCCAGATCCCGAACTTCGCGTCCTCGAACCATCTCGACATCGCGCCTGTCCTTCCGTCGCGGTCGGAAGCGGCGAGTCTTCCCCGCTCGGCCATGCGAGCAACGCTCACACGTTTGATCACGAGATTAGGACTGTGCCGGGAACGCGTTCAAGGCGTCGCCGGCGGCCGGCGCCGGACAACCGTGGGCGCGTCACGGGTCTGCGGGAAACGTCTCTGGTATGCCGCAAGGTTTCGACACCTTGGACCGCCCTCCTGGCCGGGGGCGGTCCTGAGCAAGGCGGAGAGTGAGTCTCCGGAAACCTGGGGTTGACTCAGACGTACCACCGAAGCAAACTGCCGGCATACCGCCGGCATGCATCATCTGGTATGCCGCCAGCATTTGGCCGCGGGGGACGTTCCATCACTTGCGCCGACCGCATGCGTTCGACCGTCCTTGCTGTGCCGTTGACGCAGGAAGCACGGACTTCTTCAACAGTGCTGAGGTGCACGAAAGGAGCCCAGGATGACTGGGACCGCACAGCAGGAGGACCAACCGCAGGGAATGACCCGGCGTAACTTCGTCAAGTCCAGTGCACTGGTGAGCCCGGCCGCGATGCTCGTCGCCGGGCAGGTGACACCGGCCTTGGCCGAGCCACCCGGCCCGACGTCGAAGCCATTGTCCAAACCATTGCGTAAGGCGACTGCGCTGACGGGTACGATCCCTGCCTTCCCTGGTGCCGAAGGTGGTGGCAAGTACGTCACCGGCGGTCGGGGTTGCGAGGTCTATGAGGTCACGAACCTCAACGACTCAGGTCCAGGGTCCTTGCGGGACGCGGTTTCGACCGACAACCGCACCGTCGTTTTCCGGGTGTCGGGCAACATCGACATCAATGGCGGGCTCGATGTCCTCGGGTCCAACATCACCATCGCCGGCCAGACGGCGCCGGGTTACGGGATCAGCGTCAACCAGAACGAGTTCCAGATCAAAGGTGACAACGTCATTGTCCGCTACCTGAGGTTTCGCGGCGGAGACCCGCTCGGCACACCGATCGACACGTTTGGCTTCCGGGGCCGCAACGGCGTGATCATCGACCACTGCTCGATGAGCTGGGGTGTCGACGAGACCTGTTCGCCGTACGGCAACACCAACGTCACTATCCAGTGGTGCATCATCTCCGAAGGCCTGGCCCAGTCGGTGCACGACAAGGGTTTGCATGGCTTTGGCGGATTGTGGGGCGGCGACAACGTCACCTACCACCACAACCTCCTGATCCACCAGGGCGGTCGCAACCCGAGGTTCAGTTTCACCGAAGACATGATGCTCTTTGTCGACCACCGCAACAACATCATCTACAACCATGGATACACCTCGTGCTACGGCGGCGAGTGGGCCAACGGCGTTCATCTTCGCGACAACTACTACAAGCCCGGGCCCAACACATTGTCAGATATCGCACCCGTGATCGTCGCACCGGGTCGTTTGGGCCAGTGGTACGTCGACGGGAACGTCGTCGAGGGACATCCGGACGTGACCGCCGACAACCGTCTCGGGATCGAGGAGACGGTGGGCGGGATCACCCTGCTGTCTGACCCCATGAAGTTCCCGAACGAGATCACCGCGCAGTCCGCTCAACAAGCCTACGAGTCGGTTCTCAACAACGTGGGTGCCATCCTCCCGCGCCGCGATGCGGTCGACGCCCGTTTGATCAACGAGGTCCGCACCGGCACGGGCCGCATGATCAACTCGCAGAAGGAAGTCGGTGGCTGGCCGCCGATTCCGACTGCCGAGCCACCGGTCGACACAGACCACGACGGGATGCCGGACGACTGGGAGATCGCGCACAAGCTGGATCCAGCGAATCCCGCCGATGGCAGCGAGGTGAAAGGCGGCAACAACGGTTACACAAACCTGGAGGTCTATCTGAACTCCATCGGTCCGGCCGTCTCGACGGGCAATCCCACCGTCAAAGTGACCCGGCCTCGGATCGACCAGGTGTTCGCCACCCAGAACCCCACGCAGGAGATCACCATCGAGGCGGCGGCGGCCGCGGACAAAGGCGTGAACATCACCAAGGTGGAGTTCTATGCCGGTGACCAGAAACTCGGTGAGTCGACGGCCGCTCCCTATTCGTTCGTCTGGCCGAACGCACCCGCCGGTACGCATTTCCTGACCGCGCGGGCCACCGACAGCGTGGGGAGTTCCACCACCTCCAGTTGCGTGCCTGTCCACGTCAACGCCACAACCGCGGTCACACCGTGGCAGGCGCGTGACATCGGGAACGTGCCGGTCCCGGGCGCGGTCTCGCTGGTCAACAACGTCTTCACGGTCAGGGGATCGGGCAAGATCAAGGGCCGGTCGGCTTCGTTCTTCTACGTCTACCAGCCGATCACCGTCTCCAGCGACGACATCGTGGAGATCTACGTCAAGATCGACAGCCTGAGCCGGGTCTACGAAGGCAACTTCGCCGGTGTCATGCTCCGCGAGAATCTCACCCCAGATTCGCCGTACTTCGCGGCCGGGATCATCATCGAAGGTGGCAGCCTCAAGGGCCATGTGAGCCGGATCGCGCGCTACGGAAACGAGGTGAGCATCAGTCCGTATCCCTGGGACGACAGTCTTCTGAGCAAGAAGCCCTACTACATCAGGGTCACCAAGCGGGGCTTCGAACTGTCCGCCGAGCTGTCCTCGGACTCGCTCCAGTGGACGCGGATCGGCTACGAGCGCATCGACATGCCGGACAAGATCCACGTCGGGCTCGCGGTGGATGGCAACAAGCAGGACAACGACGTGGCCTACTACTCCACGGCGAAGTTCAGCCAGGTGCGTATCCGGTACTAGCCGGGGAAACCACGAGGAGGCCGGGCCCGGCGCATCCGCGGGGCCCGGCCTCCACCGGGTCAGGACTGGGCGGCTGGTACCCAGAGCCGCATCGCACAGTCGTCGCGGTTGTCCCATTGGAAGTAGGGGATGGCAACCGCCTGCGTCGCGGTTTCGACGGTCTCTGGAGGACGCGGGAAATACGGCAGGCCCTCGGAATGAGGCAGGGAGCTGGTGCGTATGCCGGCCCCGATCGTGACGGTACGGCCGATCCCCGGCAGGTCTGGGCGATGGACGACCTCGAGGTCGGCGCCCGGTGCCAGGGTGAGGGTGTCGATGTCAATGCCGGCTTGCTGGTCCTGCTGCTCGAAGCAGTACACCAGGGGACCACGCTCAAGCGCGACGCAGCCTCGCAGAGCGTCGACCCGCGGGTGCGGATACGTCAGCCGGGGGTTCATATCGAGATGGAGCGTGACAACCTCACCTTGCCGCCAGGCCCGTTTGAGGGTCAGGTAGCCATCCGGGTTGGGCTCGACGAGATGTTCCTCGGCACCGATGAGGAGACGGGTGGTCGCGCTCCACGGGGGAATCCGCAGGCCGAGCACGACCTCCTCCTCCGGTGCCTGGCGTACGGTGAGGACGATCGCTCCGTCCCAGGGATAGTCGGTTTGGACGTCGAACTCCAGCACACCACCTCGGCGCCGGGTCGCGAGCGTGCCTGCGGTGTACTGATGGACGTAGAGGCCTTCCGCCGTTGTCGTTGCCACGTAGTGCTGGAGCGAGGAGACCAGCCGGGTGACATTGGGTGGGCAGCAGGCTGAGAAGAACCACCCCCGACGCCGGAGCGGCTCCTCGAACGTGACGTGGTCCCGGCGGCGCTGCAGGGGATTGCCCTTGAAGAACCTCAGACCGTCCGCTGACGTGGCCGCGGCGAAACCGTTGTAGAGAGTGCGTTCGATGAGGTCGGCGTAGCGGCCGTTCCCGGTCGCGAGGAGGAGGCGCCAGGCCCAGTGGATGCTCGCGACCGCCGCGCACGTCTCGTTGTACGCCAGATCGGGCGGGAGTTCGTAGCGCTCTCCGAACGCCTCACCGAGCAGTCGCGTGCCGTGCCCGCCGGTGAGCGCGGTCCTCGCGGCGACCATGTCATCCCAGCGGCGTTCGGACGCTGCCAGCAGGGATTCGTCGCCGGTCTCGAGGTAGACGTCGACGATGCCCGCTTCCAGATAGAGCGCGCGTACGGCGTGCCCCACGATGATGGGGGCGTCACGCACTGGAGCGTGGTCCTGGAAATACTCCGATCCACGCCTGCTGTGACCGGCAAGGCCTCGGCCGCGGTCGTCGACGTGCCGCTTCGCGAGTTCCAGATACGACTGCTCGCCGGTGAGCCGGAACAACTCGACCAGCGCGGTCTCCACCTGTGGGTGACCGTCAAGGCCTGGCGGGTCGCCGTGCAAGTAGACCTTGACGAGATGGTCGGCGAACCGCCGGGCCACCCCGAGCAGGCGTTCGTCGCCGAAGCAGCGCGCGGCGGCGGTCGCGGCCTGCATGAGGTGCCCCGCGCAGTAGAGCTCGTGGCTGTTCTCGAGGCGGGTATAGCGCCGGCCGGGTTCGGCGACCTGGTAGTGGGAGTTGAGGTAGCCGTCCTCTTGTTGGGCGCGCTCGAGCAGTGCGGTCGTCTCGACGAGGAACGCCTCCAACGCGTCGTCGCGATGCCGGCCAAGCTCCCAGGCGGCCGTCTCCAGCATCTTGTAGACGTCGGAATCCATGTAGACCGGCCCGCGGTAGGTGCCGGTGGCCTCGCCTGCCGCGATCTGGAGGTTGCGGAGGTTGCCCGCTTCGTCGAGCTTCCGCAGGCCCAGCGGAATGCTGGCGGCCTGGTTGACCCGCTGCCAGTGCGCCCACAGGCCGGAGGCGACCGTGGCATCGCCGTGTTCCAGGGGGAGGTGTCGAGCGCAGGAAGCGGTTGACGGGACGGCCGGACCGCCGGCCTGGGCGAGCACGTGCTGCTGGGTGGTCGGCATGGCATCGTCTCCTACGATTCTTCAAGGTCCCACATGAGGACGGACACGGCGTACGGCGAGACGGTGTGCTGGTCGTGGGTCGCGTCGTCGAGCAGGCCCCAGCGGCCCGCACCGAGGAGCGCCACCTGGTGCTCGACGACTGGCGCATAGCTGCGGTGCGGCACACCCTGAAAGCACACTGGGTCGAATCTGTTGAGGATCTGCAGTTGGCGGCGTCCGATGCCGGCCGCGCCCATCACATAAAGGTCGAGATAACCAGCGAGGGCGTAGAACTCCGGCAGCGCGTCACGGCGCTGCTCCCAGTCGCCGTGGTTGGGTTTGTGAGCGGGAAACGTCCGCAGATAGAACGGCCAGGATCCGGCCACCGGAAAGCTCGCGGTGATACGCGGATCGAGCGCGTACACCGTCGTGGCCCAGGCGCCACCGGAGAGCCCCACCATCGCCACGACCGAGGGTTCGGCCACGGTGGAGAGGTGATTGACGATGACTGCCAAGGGCTCGAGGAAGATGCTGAGGGCGGAGAAGTCCGGCGATTCGTACTCCGCGAGGATTTCATGGATACGGTGCGACTGCGGCCAGACCAGCCGGGACGGATCGTCGGGGCTCGCGATCGGTTGCGCGTTCCAGCCAAGGAACGGCATGTCGACCACCACCACGGCGTACCCCCTGTCAAGCAACGCCTGCGTGGCTCGCAGCATCGCCGTGCCATAGGGCGGGGCGTGGGGATTGCCGTGGCTGGTGTGGTAAATCGCGAATCGGCCGTTGGCCTCACCTGACGGCCAGACCAGATAGGACGTCGAGACCACCTGGTATGCCAGCGGGACGACGAGCCGGTCGACGCGGCCTCGCCGGAGTTCGGTGAGGTCGGGCTCGTCGATGCCGCTGACCACATGTGGTTGCTGCGCTGGCAGGCCGTGGCCCTTCCAGATGTAGTCGATCAGCTGGGCCCGTCGTTTCTCGACCTCCGCCATTGTGGTGACGGTGATCAGGCGTTCGACATCGACGCCGATCGCCTCGGCCGGCAGGGTGTTGTAGAGCTCGGACTGCGCGGCCGGGATGGTGTGGTTGACGGGGGCTACCGGCCGCAGTGGCCGTCGAACTCCGCCCATGCGCGGGTCCTTTCCTGGTCGCGAGTCCTCACCACATTGCTCGTTGCACCACCCCATGGCGCAGGCGTGGCGTGGTCAGGGACGTAGCGAAACTCGTAGTCGCCAGCCACGTCCGGAAGCTGGAACGTTGTCGCGCCGGTCGTGTGCTCCGAGCCGACCAGCTGCCGCGCCAGGCACTCCGCGCCGGGGATGCCGGCCTGGTAGAGCCTGATCCAGTCCTGGCTGGAGTGTCCGGGCGGCGCGGTCCAGTTGACCCGGATCGCTGACTCATCCCGGTCGTGCTGTGGTGACGCGTTGACCGTGACGGGTACCCAGCCGCCGAGCACGACGGCGGGGTCGCTCCAGTACGCGGCCTCGGAGCTGGTGAGTTGACGAGCACAGGCGAGCCGGTGGCGGACGTCGACGGGCATACCGTCGAGATCGACACTGTGGTACTCCCAGAACCTCACCTGCTGCGCCCGCGTGCAGTCGTCGGGCGTGATGTGCCAGCCGTGTCGATGAATATGGCGGTCCATTATCGTGTCGATGAAGATGACCTGGCTGTGCGGAAAGACTTCGGTGGCGATCCGGCCGAGGTAGACCGACTCGTCGGGAACGTCGTCCGCACGGGTGAGCCGGTTTCGGACAAAGACGTTGCCAGGAAGCGTGTCGTCGTTACGGATCTGCGTGTAATAGCCGGCGCCGAGTGCGGTGAGGTTGGACTCCTGGACAAAGACGCCGCCGACGCCCCAGATGAAGTCGACATCTCCCTCGATCGAGCTGTTGGTGACAAGACAGCTGCCCTGGAGACGAACGGTGTCCTGGCGGCTGATGAGGGTGACGCGGTTGAGGAGGACCCGGTCGGCGTTCGCCCGGAAAGCTTCGGCCTGCGAACCCCCGTCAGGAGTCGTGTTGCGCAGGGTGAGGTTCTCGAGGGTGAAGTCGGAGGCCTCGACGCCGAAGTTCGCCCGCCAACAGTTGTAGAGATCTGGCTTGTCGAGGCGCCGCCTGGGACAGCGACTCTCGGAGGGCTGGCCGTTGAGGACGTTGTTGTTGGCGTACTGGATGACTGTGCGAGTCCGGTCGTGGCCCCGCACGGTGATGAACGGTTTCTCTGGTCCGACGTAGTTGATCTCGGTGTAGATGCCGGGCGCGACATCGATGAGGAATTCCTCGGAGTTGCCCTCCGGCACGAAGTCAAGCGCGCCTTGCAGGGTACTGAAATCGCCTGCGCCGTCGGCCGCGACGAGGAGCCGGCGGGCGTCTGTCGGGGGAGGGGAGGACCTGGTCGTGAAGCACCAGGTGCCGCGCCGCAGGCCGGGGAAGCCATCGAACACCTCGGGGTCGATGGTGATCTGGTAGTTGGTGTCGTAGGCGAGCTGCTGATGCAAATAGATCGTCGCCGTGGTGCCGTTGACGATGACGGGGAAGTAGTGGAACTCGTGCGGGACGCCCGCGTCCGACCGTGCCCCACCGACCGTACGCCGATACGCGCGGGGATCGGCGAGGTCGATCCGGTCGACGAGTGAGCCGTCCGCGCTGTGGACCTCGATGAGGCCACGGGCACCGATTCGCGGAATGTCCCCGAAGGCGAGTCGTAGGGGTGTGTCGACACACACCCCGGTCGCTCCGGTCTGGGGCTCGAGCCACGGATCGACGTTCATGGGACGCACCTCGGCTCGTCGAAGGTCGACCTGAGGAAACGACGACGGCGATGAAGCCCGCGCGGCGTCGCGCGTGAAAGGGCTTTCCGGCCGGCGTTAACAATAGCTGGCATGCCGCCCGCATTCCACCCACGACGAGCCAGGGCGACTCAGAGGTGGGGCGTCGGGGACTCAGAGGCGCGGACGGGACATGAAGACGATGGTCTGGTCACGGACGCGAAGGATGTGCGCCTCGAGAAGGGATCGGGCGCGTTCGCGTTCGCCGCTCTCAAGCGCATCGACGATCGCCTGGTGCTCGGCGACCGCGCTGTCGAGCCGGGTGGGGGTCAGCGGCGCCTCCATGCCGGCGCGGGTGACGTGGATGCTCAGGTGGAGGTCGTCGTACAACGCCAGCAGCTTCGGAAGTCCGGCGAGCTCGACCAGAGCGCGGTGGAACCGCCCGTCGTTGTGACGGAAGTCGATGTATCGGTCGGGGTCCTGGATGGCAACGGGCGCAAGCTTCTCGGCTTCCTCGACGAGCTCGCGCAGAACCGCCGGCGGCTTGAGATCCGGCCGCTCGGCGAAGACGCGCAGGCTGTGGGACTCGATCATCAGGCGGAGTTCGAACAGCTCGTACAGGCTGCTGAGTGAGGGAATCGCGACCGTGAAGCCGGCGACCGGATCGTGGGCGAGCAGGCCGCGCTCGCGGAGCCGGCCGACGGCACTGCGTACAGGTGTCCGGCTCATGCCAAGTCGGCGCGCGAACTCCCTGACCGGCACCGGCTGACCCGGCTGCGGGTGCTCGCGGGTCAACCACTCCACGAGGGCACGGTGGGCGCGGGCCTCGAGGCTGTCGTTGTCCGGAGAGGGTTCGGTGGACGCCGCGGGTGTCCGGGCGGAGTCGCCGGTGGATCTGCGTGTGCTCATTCGTCTCTCCAGTTCGGTCGTGCTGCGCCGACGACCTCGAATCGGCGAGGTAAGCCTGGTTCGGGCTCATGGTATGCCGGTCTGTGCTGCTCGTCAGTGTCAGGGGATGCCGATAATCACGCGGCATTTCGCAGCTGGACGGAACCGGCCGAAACACAGGGTTGACTCTGCTACAGGTCGATCACAGAATCGTGGCATTCCTCTGGCATGCACCTGGAGTGCACATGTCTGATCAACGTCTTCACGGCATCATTCCTCCCGTGGTGACGCCCATGAAGCCCGACGGTGGGCTGGATGGCGCGTCACTTGAGCGGCATGTGAGCCACCTGCTCGATGCGGGCGTTCATGGTTTCTGGGTGAACGGCTCGACGGGAGAGTTCCACGCCCTTGATCCCGACCAGCGGACCGCCGCTGTCCGGACGACCGCGAAGGCGGCCGGCGCTTCGGTGCCCGTCGTGGCGCATGTTGGAGACACGGCAACGGCACGGGTGATCGCGCACGCCCGTGCGGCCGTCGACGCTGGTGCCAACCACCTGTCAGTGATTCCGCCTTACTACGGCGTGTTCACGCAGGCGGAGCTGCGCGACCACTACCGGAGAATCGCCGACGCGGTTGGATTCCCGGTACTCGTGTACCACCTACCACGTATGACCCGGAGCAGTCTGAGTGTGGACTCGATCCTCGAGCTCGCGCGCGAAGGCGCCGTGATCGGCGTCAAGGACAGTGCCAATGACATGACCTGGTATCGCCAACTGTTGCGGGCCGCGGCGAACACCGATGTGCCTCTTCGGTGTTTCACCGGTGGCGGCAGTGTGACCGACCTCGGCCTGTTTCTCGGGGGAGTTGGGGCAATGCCGGGACTGGCCAATCTCACGCCCAGACACCTGGTCGCGATGTACAACGCCGCCCTTTCGGGGGACTGGGTGCGGCTGCGCACGATGCAGGAGGAGTTGGAAGACCTCATTGAGGCGTTGAATCTCCCGCATCGCGTCATGGGTTGGGCGGACACCATCAGCGTTTACAAGTTCGTGCTCACCGCGACAGCGAACCTCGACGGCCCAGACGCGGCGCCGCCGTCCGCTCCGCTGGACGAATCAGAGAAGGACTTCCTGATGTCCAAGGCGGTTCCGCTCGTCCTGCATCTGGAGCGACCGGTGTCGTAGGTCGTCAACGTACGACGGAATCCAGCCGCTGCTGGTCCCGTCGGGTGAGCATGGTGAGAGGAGTGGAGATGAAGAACCCCCAGCAGCTCCGGGCGTCCCACCTGGCCCGACGCGACATGTTGAAGGGAGGTATGGGTGCCCTGGTGGCCCTCTCGCTCGCCGGCTGTAGCTTCTTCGAGACCGACGCCGTGAAGAAGGGCGAAGGCGCCAACCCCGGGAAGGGCGCGGGCGCCAGCAACGCGAAGGAAGCGCCGGCCCTGGCAGCCAAGGTCAAGAAGGGCGAGCTTCCGGCGCTGGAAAAGCGCTTACCGAAGACCCCCATGGTCGTGAAGCCAGTCGAACGCGCGGGTGTGTACGGCGGCACCTGGACCTCGGCCATGGTCACCCAGGAGGATTACCCCTGGCTGGAGAACACCGCGGGCTATGAGCCGTTGGTGCGATGGACCCCGAAGTACACCCACTCCCCGGGGACCGACGAGATCATGCCCAATGTCGCGGCGGCGTTCGAGGAGCAGGACGGCGGCAGCGCCTTCCAGTTCAAACTGCGTGACGGCCTGAAGTGGTCGGACGGCGCCCCGTGCACGATCGAGGATCTGCGCTTCACCTACGAGGACTTCAACGTCTCCGAAGAGGTGCACCCAGACGGCCTCTACAGCCTCTGGACCTCGCCGACATCCGGACGTCCGGCGAAGTTCGAGAAGGTGGACGAGACCACCTGCCGCTTCGTCTTCGAAGAACCCAAGCCGGGCTTCCTCAACGAGCTCGCGAGCGGCATCGCGATGGTCCTGCCGATGCACTACATGAAGGAGTTCCACAAGAAGTACAACCCGCAGGTCGACGATCTGGTCAAGACGGCCGGTCTGAACGACTGGCTGCAGCTCTTCGACGCCCGGCGCGACACCTGGCGCAACGCCGACCTTCCGACGCTCAATGCCTGGAAGGTCGTGACACCCATCGGTGAGGGCAGCACGGTCGTCGCCGAGCGGAACCCTTACTACTGGAAGGTCGACGCCGACGGCCGACAGCTTCCGTACATCGACAAGCTGCAGAGTCAGATCCTGCTGGACGTCGAGGTCGAGGTCCTCAAGATCGTCAACGGTGAGCTCGACATGCAGATGCGCAACTTCGGGACCGTGCGCAACAAGCCAGTCATCGCCCGGAACCGCGAGAAGGGCGGCTACCGGCTGGTGACGATCGGTCCGGACGGGCCCAACAACATGGTGATCGGCTTCAACCAGACCCACCCCGATCCCAAGAAGCGCGAGCTCTACCGCAACAAGGACTTCCGGATCGGTCTTTCGTACGCGATCAATCGGCAGAAGATCATCGACTCGATCTACGGCGGCCAGGGCCGGCCGTGGCAGTGCGCTCCGCTGCCGGACGATGCCGTCGCCGACGAGGAGCTCGGCACGCAGTACACGGAGTACAGCACGGCGAAGGCGAACGAGTATCTCGACCGCGCCGGCTTCGCGGAGAAGGACGGGCAGCAGCGACGACTGGGTCCCGACAACAAGCCAGTCACGGTCATCGTCCTGGTCAACTCCGAGATGCCTGACCAGGTGGACGCGCTGGAGCTTGTCCGCAACGACTGGAACGCCGTCGGAGTGACGATGCAGATCCAGCGGGTCGCCGAGACGTTGTACTGGGAGCGGGTGGAGGCCAACCAGGCGGAGGTGTCCACCTGGACCGCGGGCGGCTTCGAGGTGCGGGCGACGCAGGGCTCCAACCACTACTACGTCCCGACCAACACCCGCGGCGCCTCCCGCTACGGGAGCACCTGGGCGCACTGGTATGTGAGCAAGGGCAAGGAGGGCGAGGAGCCACCCGCGCCCGTCAAGAAGCAGTTGGAGTTGTTCGACAAGATGCGGGCGACGTACGACGCGAACGAGGCGATCGCCTTCGGCAAGGAGATCCTCGCGATCACCCGCGAACAGTTCTACTACATCGGTATCAGCACCCCGCCTGAGTCGTACGGCATCGTCAAGAACACCTTCCACAACGTTCCCGAATCGATGCCGGGCTCGGTTGGCTACAAGCCGCCCGGTCCAACCAACCCCGAGCAGTACTTCATCAGTGAGTAGTGCGGCGCCGGTGAGAAACGCCGAAGGGAAGGGGTGGTCGAGATGCTGTCGTACATCACGCGTCGCGTGGCGCTGATGCTCGTGACCCTGGCCGCCGTCTCGATCACCACCTTCTTCATCATCGGTCTCCCGCCGGGCGACTACGTGTCGACGCTCCAAGCCCAGGCGGAGAGCCGTGGCGAGGAGATCGACCAGCAGCGACTGGCTCAGCTGCGCGAGCGCTACGGACTCGACCAGCCGTTCATCGCGCAATACGGCAAATGGATGTCGAACATCCTTGTGCGCGGTGACTTCGGCGAGTCGTTCGCCTGGAACAAACCTGTGTCGTCCCTCATCTGGGACAAGGTGGGTCTGTCGTTCTTCCTGTCCGTGAGCACGCTGCTCTTCGTGTGGGCGGTGGCCTTTCCCATAGGTGTGTTCTCGGCCGTACGCCAGTATTCGGCCGGGGACTATGTGGCGACGTTCTTCGGCTTCGTCGGTATGGCGGTCCCGGAGTTCATGCTGGCGTTGGTGTTCATGTACATCGGCATGAGGTACTTCGGGCAGGACGTAGGTGGGTTGTTCTCACGCGAATACATGGACGCCGTGTGGAACTTCGGAAAGGTCCTCGACCTGCTGTCCCATCTGTGGCTGCCGATTCTCATCATCGGCATGTCGGGGACGGCCGGGACCATCCGGATCACCCGGGCGAACCTGCTCGACGAACTCCACAAGCCATACGTCGTCACGGCCCGCGCCAAGGGGCTTCCGGAATGGAAGCTGCTGCTGAAGTATCCGGTCCGGATGTCCCTGAGTCCCTTCTTCAGCACGGTCGGTTGGCTGCTGCCGGGCCTCATCAGCGGCGAGACGATCATCTCGATCGTTCTGAGCCTGCCGACGACCGGCCCACTGCTGTTCGGTGCGGTCCTGAGCCAGGACATGTATCTCGTCGGCAGCTTCATCCTGATCCTCAGCACCCTCACGGTCATCGGCACACTTCTCAGTGACCTCGCGCTGGCGTGGTGGGATCCGCGGATCCGCCACCGGTATGAGGGAGGATAGACATGCGGGACACCAGGGGCGCCTCGCAGTGGCGGTTGATCTGGCGACGGTTCCGGAAGCACCGCCTGGCCATGGTGGGCTCATTCATCGTCCTCCTGATCTATTTCGTCGCCGCGTTCGCCGAGTTCCTGGCGCCGACCACGACTGGCGCCCAGAACGAAAACTTCGCCTATGCGCCGCCACAGCGGCTGCACGTCTTCGACGAGAAGGAAGGCTTCGGCCTCTACGTCCACGGGCTCAGTTCCAAGCGAGATCCGGTAACTTACGAGCTGCTCTTCACCGTGGACGAGTCCGCCCGTATTCCGATGGGCTTCTTCGTCCGCGGCGAGCCGTATCACCTGTGGGGACTTATCCCGATGGATCGTCACCTGATCGGTCCGACCGACCGTGGTGAGACGGTTTATCTGCTCGGCGCCGATCGTGCGGGGCGCGACATGCTGTCCCGGATCATCTACGGAGCAAGGGTTTCGCTGTCCATCGGCCTGGTGGGTGTGGCGGTGAGTTTCGTCCTCGGCCTGCTTCTTGGCGGGATCTCCGGCTATTACGGCGGCGGCCCCGACACCCTGATCCAGCGGCTGATCGAGTTCCTGATGGCGATACCGACGTTACCGCTCTGGCTGTCACTCTCCGCGGCAGTACCGTCGGGATGGGGCCCGCTCACGCGCTACTTCGCGATCACGGTGATTCTCTCGGTGATCGGATGGACCGGTCTGGCTCGCGTCGTCCGCGGACGGTTCCTCTCGCTGCGGGAGGAGGACTTCGTCACGGCGGCGCGGCTCGACGGGTGCGGCAGGAGCCGGATCATCTTCCGGCACATGGTGCCGTCGTTCACCAGCCACATGATCGCGTCGATGACGATGGCTGTCCCCGGGATGATCCTCGGCGAGACGTCGTTGAGCTTCCTGGGGCTCGGGCTTCAGTCGCCGGCGGTGAGTTGGGGTGTGCTCCTGCAGGACGCCCAGAGCGTCCGCGCCCTGGAGACCGCACCGTGGCTGCTCTTTCCCGGCATCGCGATCTTCGTCACGGTGCTCGCGATGAACTTCGTCGGTGACGGTCTGCGCGACTCCGCGGATCCTTACAAATAAGGCAGGGAGTGGCTGTGGCTACGGGCGAGACGATCCTGCGGGTCAAGGGACTCAAGACCCACATCTTCCTCGAGGACGGTGTGGTCCGCGCGGTCGACGGAGCCGACCTGGAGATCCGGCGGGGCGAAACGCTCGCCGTGGTAGGAGAGTCCGGGTGCGGCAAGAGCATGATGGCCCGCTCGATCCTGCGGCTGGTGGACCGGCCCGCGCAGATCGTGGATGGAGAGATCTGGGTACGCAGACCACCCGGCAAAGGCGGCAACTCGGACGGCGCGGCGGAGATGGTCGATCTCGTCCGCGCCGACCGGCGGGTGGTCAGGGAGGTACGCGGCAAGCGCATCGCGATGGTCTTCCAGGAGCCGATGACCTCGCTGTCGCCGATGCACACCATCGGCGACCAGATCGCCGAGGTGATCCTGCTCCACGAGCAGGTCACAAAGCAGGCGGCGCGGCGGCGGACCATCGAGTTGCTCGGCCGGGTCGGCATTCCGGCGCCGAAGGTCCGGGTCGACTCCTATCCGTTCCAGCTGAGCGGTGGGATGCTGCAACGGGCGATGATCGCGATGGCGCTGTCATGCAACCCGGAGTTGCTCATCGCCGACGAGCCGACGACCGCACTGGACGTCACGACGCAGGCGCAGATCCTGCAGCTGCTGCGGACGCTCCAGAAGGAGTACGGCATGGCCGTCATGCTCATTACCCACGACCTCGGGGTCGCGGCGCAGATGGCGGACCAGGTGGCCGTGATGTACCTCGGCGTGGTGGTGGAGCGTGGCGACATCGTGTCGACGTTCCGTTCGCCGTTGCATCCGTACACCCAGGCACTCCTGCGGTCAGTGCCCAAGCTCGGGCTGTCCGCGGGCGCGCGACTCGCACCGGTGCGAGGGATGGTTCCGCATCCGTACCAACGGCCGTCGGGATGCCCGTTCCACACCCGCTGCGATTCCTTCATGGCTGGAAAGTGCGATCTCACGGTGCCCGAACTCCTGCGACAGGACGACGGTCGCGAGGTGCGCTGCCTGCTGTACGACGGGACGGCCGGGGCGGGAGCGGTCGCGCCCGGCGCGGAGGGGAGGAACGCATGATCACGAGGGAGCTGAACACGGAGCAAGCGAAGGTTGACAGTGGTGTGCTGCTCGAGACGCGCGGGCTGACCAAGCACTTCGCCGTACGCCGCGGGATGTTCGGGCGTACGGTCGGCACCATCAAGGCCGTCGACGGCGTGAGCCTGCGGGTCCCGAGTGGCACGACGGTCGGTTTGGTGGGCGAGTCCGGGTGCGGCAAGAGCACGTTGGGTCGTTGCATCCTCCGTGCGCACGAGCCGACCAGCGGTGAGATCCTCTTCCGTCGCGAGGACGGCTCGGTGTCTGACCTCGCGAGGCTCAGCGAGAAGGCGTTGAAGCCCTACCGCCGGCAGATACGGATGATCTTCCAGGATCCGTACTCCTCGCTGAACCCTCGGATGACACTCCTCCAGATCGTCGGCGAACCCCTCAAGGTCAACCGATCCTTGTCAGCTGGCCAGATCGAGGAGACAGTGGCCCAGTTGCTCACCCGGGTGGGCCTCCGACCGGAGTACATGCGCCGCTATCCGAACGCGTTCAGCGGCGGCGAACGGCAGCGCGTCGGTATCGCCCGCGCACTCGCGCTCGAACCACGGCTCGTGGTGGCCGACGAGGCGGTGAGCGCGCTCGATGTGTCGGTGCGGGCTCAGATCCTCAACCTGCTCAAGGATCTACAGCAGGAGTCCGCACTGACGTACCTCTTCATCTCCCACGATCTCGGTGTCGTGGAGTACATGGCCGACGAGGTTGTCGTGATGTACGTCGGCAAAGCGGTGGAGGTCGGCGCGACGGAGGAGCTGTACCACCGGCCCCTGCATCCTTACACCGAGGCATTGTTGTCCGCCGTGCCCGATCCCGATCCCACCGCCCGGCGGGAGCAGATCGTCCTGGGCGGTGAGGTCGCGGACCCATCGAACGTTCCGACCGGCTGTCCGTTCCACCCGCGCTGCTTCTACGCGAAGGATCGGTGCAAGGCGGAGGTGCCGGCGCTCCGCGAGGTCTTGCCGGGTCGGCAGGCGGCGTGCCACTTCGCCGAAGAACTCAGCTTGCGAGGGATCGCGCGTACCCCCGCCGGTTGAGCGTGGACGCGTCGATTCTTGAGGAGGAGAGCGGATGAAGGACGAACGGTTCAACGGCATCGTCACGGCGTCGGAGGAGGATCCGGGGGTACGCACGGCACTGCTGCCGGTGCTCTACGAGCCCGACAGTCATGCCGCCAACCTTGTGGAGTTGGACAACGGCGACCTGCTGTGCGTGTGGTTCAACGGGCCAGGGGAGGGCGAGCCGGGCACCAACGTTGTCCTGTCGCGCCTGCGTCAGGGCACGGATCGGTGGACTGAGCCGGTGCTGCTCGCGAGTGATCCCGACCGCTCCGAGCAGAATCCCGTGCTCGCGAAGGGACCCGACGGGCGGCTGTGGTTCCTGCACACGTCCAACACGCCGAACAACCAGAAGACCGCCCGGGTCGTGGTGAGGTTCTCCGACGACAACGGCGAGACGTGGACCCAACCGGAGATATTGTTCAAGGAGCCCGGCATCTTCCTCCGGAATCCACCACTTCTCCTGGACGACGGCAGCTGGCTGCTCCCGTGCTATTACTGCCGTCCCACCGGCGAGCGCAGTGTGGTGAAGATCAGCGAAGACCAGGGGCGTTCGTGGCAGGAGTACGCCGTTCCCGACGCCGAATACAAGGTGCAGATGAGTGTCGCGGCACGGTGTTCGTTCCGGCCCCCGCGGGCTTCGCCCGTAGGGCCCACCCCCGACCGGGGGGACGGCACGCTGCTGGCGGTGTTCCGGAGTCGCCGGGCCGACCGGATCTATGCCAGCGAGTCGGCCGACCTTGGACGCACCTGGACGCCACCGGTGCGGACCGGCCTTCCCAACAACAACTCCGCCGTCCAGCTCACCGCCCTCCGCAGTGGCCGGCTGGCCCTGATCTACAACGACGCGAGCCTGGAGCGGGATCAGTTTCGCTGGGTCGGATCGGCGGAAAGCCCGCGCAAGAAGGCGGTGCGTACGCCGCTGACGTTGGCGCTTTCGGAGGACGGCGGCCGGACCTGGCCGTATCACCGGAACGTCCAGATGGCAGACCTTGAGTATCGCGAAAACGAGATGGGGTATTCCTATCCGTGCGTCATCCAGACCGCGGACGGCCGGCTGCAGATCGCGTTCTCCTATCTGCGTAAGACGATCAAGCACGTGTCGCTCACCGAGGACTGGATTGTGGAGGGTACGCGGTGATGGCAGGTCGCCTGGAGGTCGAGCGCTGGGGCATCTTCGAGCGGGAGTTCGCCGGGCCGTCGGACGGCAATCCGTTCAAGGAGGTGCGGCTCTCGGCGAGGTTCCAGTACCGCAACCGGATCGTCGAGATCGATGGGTTCTACGACGGTGACGGGACCTACCGCCTCAGATTCATGCCCGACCAGCCGGGCGAGTGGCGGTTCGTGACGTCCAGCAACGCGCCCGCTCTCGACGGGTTGCGTGGGGAGTTCGTGTGCACGGCGCCGACGCCGACGAACCACGGGCCGGTCAAGGTCGCCGGGACGTACCACTTCAGGTACGCCGACGGCACGCGTTACCTGCCCTTCGGCACGACGTGCTACCACTGGACCCATGCGATGGAGGAGACCCAGGAGCGCCTCACACTGGAGGCACTGGCGGGCTCGGCGTTCAACAAGGTACGGATGTGCTTGTTGCCCACCGGGGGGATGACACCACCTCTGTTGGCGTTCGAGGGAGACACGCCAGGCCAGCTTGACAAGACGAGGTTCAACCCAGCGTTCTTCGCGCATGTCGAACGCCGTCTCGATGACCTGCTGGCATTGGGAATCGAGGCCGACCTCATCCTCTTCCACCCCTACGACAAGGGTCACTGGGGTGTCGACAACATGACCCGCGAGGAAGACACGTACTTCCTGCGGTATGTCCTGGCCCGCCTTGGCGCCTACCGCAACGTCTGGTGGTCACTGTCGAACGAGTACGACTTCAACACGTTCAAGAGCATCGAGGACTGGGACCACCTTCTGCGGTTCGTGCAGCACCACGATCCGTACCAACGGCTCCGGTCGATTCACAACGGCACCAAAATGTACCTCTCCTCGCATCTGTATGACTTCACCAAGCCGTGGATCACCCACCAGAGCGTCCAGCACTGGGACGCGGCCCTCACCGAAAGCTGGCTGGCCAGTTGCGCCAAACCGGTCGTGATCGACGAGATCTCCTACGAGGGCGACATCACCCGCAGGTGGGGAAACATCACCGGTCAGGAGTTGACCCATCGGTTCTGGCAGGGCATGGCGGCCGGTGGCTACGTCGGGCATGGGGAGTGTTTCGCGGACCGGCCGTCCGGTCCCTGGATCTCCAAGGGCGGTGAGCTGTACGGCGACAGCCCGGAGCGGATCGCCTTCCTGCGGCGGATCATGGAGGAGGCGCCGGCGGACTGGATCGAGGCCCGTCGCCTTGGCACCTACCTGCTCGACTATCTCGGCGCCGGCCAGCAGGCCTACCACGAGGTGGAGTTGCCCGACGGAGTCGATTACCACGTCGACCTGATTGATGCCTGGGAAATGACGGTGACACCCGCGGGCACTCACTCCGGTCGGTGCCGGATTGACCTTCCTGGCCGCCCGTATCTGGCCCTGCGCTTCCGTGCGGCGTCGTCGCTCTGACCGACAGGAGACAGCGAGTCATGACAGATATCGCGCGGGTCGAGCGCTGGGGCGTGCTGGAACTCGACTTCGAGGTCCCGCAAGCTGAGGTTGACGGGGACCTTCAGGTGACCTTCGCCATCGGTGACAGCGTCTTTGTCTCGGAGAGCTTCGTCGATGAGGCCGGTGCCCTGCGGGTGCGCTTCATGCCGGGTCTGGAAGGCACCTGGACGTGGACGGCACACAGCGACCACGCCGACCTTGACGACCGCTCGGGGGAGTTCGTCTGCGGGCCCGCGGGAGACGGCAACCATGGTCCGGTCCAGGTCAGCGACGATGCGCACTTCCGCTATGCCGACGGCACGCCCCACCACCCGCTCGGCACCACCGCGACCAGCTGGTACCTGGCGGAGGCCAGCGTCCGCAAGGCGACCTTGCGGACGTTGGCCGGCGGGCCGTTCACCAAGGTGCGGATGGGTGCGGTGCCCGGGCGCCTCGGCGAGCTCGAGAGTGCTGTCCGCGACCTGGCCGAGCTTGGTATCGAGGCGGAGGTGATCATCTTCCACCCCTATGCCGGAGGGGAGAGCCCCGCCAGCCTGGGTGAGGAGGCGTGGCGGCGCTACGTCAAGGAGCTCGTCTCCCGCCTCGCGGCGTTCCGCAACGTCTGGTGGTGCGTGGTGAGCGAGCCCGGCCTCGGGTCGACCCCGGCCGAGGGCTGGGCAGAGGCGTTCCGGCTGGTGGAGGAGTACGACTACGGCCGGCACCTGCGTACCTTCCACGGTCGTAGCGATGCCGACTTCGGCAGCCCGTGGATCACCCATACGAGCGTACGCTCGGACGAGGTCCGGGTGATCACGCCGCTCAGCCGGCACCACGGTAAGCCGGTGATGGTGGACGGATGCGGAGCCGAAGGGGACAGGCCAGACCCTGCGAGCAGCCTGACTCCGGAGGAGCTCGTCATGAAAGCCTGGGAGGGCGTGTGCCGGGGCGGCTATGTGAGTCATGCCGAGTCGTACGTCACAAGGGGGTTGGCCCCGTGGTCGATCCATGGGGGCGAGCTGGTCGGTGAGAGCGCGCCCCGGCTGAGTTACCTCCGCGAGGTGTTGGCGACAGCACCGGCCGACCTGCGCTACAACCCCTTCTACTACGACGCTTCCACTCTCGAAGCGCCAGGTGAGTACTACCTGCAGTATTTCGGCCCACATCGCTTTCCTGAACGCAGGTTCGAGCTTCCGCCTGGTGACTACCACGTGGACGTGATCGATACCTGGAACATGACGACGCACACGCTCGAGGGGACCTTCTCAGGTGAGTTCCGTGTCGAACTTCCCCGGCAGCTCTACTACGCCCTGCGGATCCGCCGAGCCGACAGGGCCTGAGGACGAGATCAGCTGGACACTGACGGATCACGGTGACCGGCAGCGACTGGAGTTGGTGGAGACGGCAGCGGGCGGGACGCTGCGACTGTCGTGCACGGGTGAGGCGTCGGCGTACGTCGAGATGGACCTCAGGAGATTCCTCACCATGTCGACGGGTCGGCCCTGGCGGCTCGACTTCCCAGCGTTGCGGGATGTCCGGATCCGTCGAGCAGGAGCTGCCCTTGTGGTGTCCTGCGGGCAAGGGGACCTTGCGGTCGAGATCACCCTGGCGTTCGGCGCCGACGACGTGCTGCACGGTGAGGTGTCGTGGCGGAACCCCGGCCAGGTTCCTCTCACCGAGGTCGCCGTCGGTGTGGCGCTGGAGCTCCCCGAGATGGTCGGCGAGAAGGTGACGATCCCGCAGGTCCTCTACAACAACAATCCGTCGGCCGCGACCGACCGGATCGTCCCGAAGTTGGGGGTGGGGCCCACGGGTGGACTGGTCTGCGAGGAACACCGCCTGCCCATACCCGGTGTGAACGTCGAATGGAACGCCGGCGGAACGCCGCGACACCTCAGCTTCCTCTCCTTCCCGTCGTACGTGCGGCGAGCTGACGGCATGGTGCAGTACGGCGCGCTGGGTGCCGTGCGCAAGGAACGCTTGACGCTGGTGGCGACCAGTGGGCCGGTGATGTTCAACGGGCACGCGGATGTCGCTTACGTGCACAAGAGCCGGACGGCTCCCACCGATGACGGCTATCTCGAGGTCCTGCCCGGCGCCAGCGTGACCAAGAGCTACGCCTGGTCGTGGGGTCGGCATACCCGGCCGGGCCACGGCTTTCGGGAGCTGGTGCGCACCGGCCGGCGCCTCTTCAACGAGGAGGGCGCCGCGCCGCTCAGCCTGGACGAGATCATCGGGTACAAACGGGCGGCGCTGGATGATCGATGGACAGTCGCTGGCGCCGCGGCAGGTTACGTGAAGTTCAATGCGGGCAACGCGTTCGGCGCGTCCGACAAGCGGTCTCCGCACCTCATGTACGGCTGGACCGGGCAGTGCCTGAAGCTTGCGTGGTGTGACGCCGCGATCGGTCTGGCGACGAAAGATCGAAGCAGGGTCGAGCGCTGTCGACGTGCGGTCGACTTCTACCTGTGGGGCAGCGTGACCCCGGTGCGGGGTCTGCGGATGAGCACCTACTGGCTGGAGGAAGGGCGTTGGTCGGCGTTCGCCCGGGACGGCCGGGAGGTGATCTCGAGCCGGGCGTACGGGGAGACGATGTGCGACCTGGCCGACATCATCGGGTTGTTCCGCGCCCATGGGGAGTCCGTGCCCGCTGCGTGGGTGGCCGCACTGCGCGACAGTGCGAACTTCTTCGCGACCGGGATATTGCCAACCGGACTCCTGCCCGCCGGCTGGTTACTCGACGGCAGTCCTGCCTCCGATCTCGTTTGTTCTGCCGGGCTCCCCGCCGTCGTCGCGCTCGTGAAGGCCCACCACATCACGGGTGACCGCGACTACGCCGCCCGGGCGCAGGCGCTGGCCGAGCATTACTACGAGACCCATGCCCGCACCTTCGACCGGCCGTTCGCGCACTCGACGCTCGACGCGGCCTGCGAGGACAAGGAAGGCGGGATCTACTTCTTCCTGTGTGCGTACGAACTCCTCGCGCAGACCGGTGAGGAGCGCTATCGAGCCTGGGCGGAGGTGGCGGTCGACTGGCTCCTCACCTTCGTCTACGTGTGGAACCCTGAGTACGACGAGGGCGCACCGTTGCGCGAACGCCGCTTCTCCGCGGTCGGCTGGCCGGGCGTGAGCGTCCAGAACCACCACGTCGACGTCTTCTTCCCGGTCTCGGAGCTGTGGGACTTCGGCCGGCTGGTCGGGCGTTCCGACTACACCGAACTGGCTGAGCGGATGATCCACGCGATGGGGCAGGGGATCTCTACGAGGAAGGGGGAGTGGGGCTTCGACCTGCTCGGCGAACAGGCCGAAGCGTTCTTCCCGACGAACTGGCAGGCGCGTGGCACGAGCAACACCTGGAACCCCTCCTGGGTGATCGCGCAGGTGCTCTACCACGCCTGGCGGATCAGGGCCGCCCGCTGAGCAACTTCCTGCGGTGTACCGCAATCGCCACCCCGAGGGCGAGGGTGGCATATCCGCAGGTCACGGCCAACCCTGCCGATGGCGGGAGCGGGTAATAGCCCCCGAGCAGTGACTGGTCCACGTCCACATGTGCGAACGTGGGGACGCTCTGCGTGATCGCGAACCCAGCGGCAGGGGTGATCATCAGCAGCCATGGCACCAGACCCGCGGTCGCCAGCAGGTAGGGCACGACGACCAGCGCGGTGGCCAGCCCGACGGCGACGATGCCTCGCTTGACCAGCGCGGCTAGGCCCAAAGCCAGCACGGCGGCGGCCGCGGCCAGCGCCGCATAGCCGACGATCACCCGGAGTTCGGTACCCAGGGTGATCGGCTGAACCGGGTTCTGATTGGCACGCAACATCGCCAGGCCGACAGGGACCACGACCCCCGAGGCCACCAGCCCCGCCACGAACGCGACTGCGCCGACCACCGCGGCCTTGGCCGCCAGCAGCCGCCCTGGATGCGGTGCGGCCAGAGGGCTGCTCCTGATCGGCCCCCGCCGGTGTTCCGCCGTGAAGAACATGACCGCCGCCACGAGCACCGGGATCAGCCCCACGCCCCCGCCGATCAGCATGAGGTCAGCGCGCAGACCGCCCTCCACCGTGGCGGGCCCGATGTCACCGCCCCCGGTCACGATGAGCTTGTCGCCGGACTCGACGACCCGGCCCGGGTGATGCGGGGTCCTGCCGTCCGACTCCATGGAGACGCCGACGTCGTCGCGGCGCCACGAACCGTTCGCGCCCTGCAGCTTGATCTGGTCGAAGGTGGCGGTGGCCTGGGCGAAGGCTTTCGCCATCTCCCACAAGACGCCTGGTGAGGTGGCGAACAGCCCGATCTCGACTGTCTCTGGCAGCCCGGTCAGCTTGACTGTGCTGACCTCGGTCCATGTCTTGCCGTCGTCTGACTCGTGGCCGGTGATGGTGTCCCCCGACCTGGTCAGCCGCAGCCACTGCGGTCCATTGTGAGGACCGCCGGCCACGTCGTGGATGTAGTTGTGCTGCATCCGCACGCCGTGATGTCCGGTGAGCATGACGGCGGCATACGGTGTGCCCTGCTTGAGGCTCTGCCTGACGAGGAGCCCGGCCTTCGCCCACGGCACCACCCCCTCCTTGACGTTGCGCACCCCGGGTACGGCGTCCGGCAGCCGGATCTGCCCGGTCATGTCCGACACTCGGGCGGTGATGCTGCCGTTCCCCTTGAGTGGCTGGTGCACGAAGTAGTACCTGTCGTTGACCGCTATGCCATCGGGTCCCACCAAAGGCGCGGGGCAGGCGCCCTCGCCCTTCCCGGTCACGCAGGTGCTGCGGACGCCCCCGGCGATCAGCAGTCCGAGCGACACGGTGACCAGCACGGAGGCCGCCATGGTGAGAACCCAGCCGCGTACGGTGCGGAACTTGGTCCACTCCTCCTGCAGCAACTGGGGGAAGCCGTCTCGCACGACCCGTTGGCCGGATCGGTAAGGCGTAGATGGAGTCATGCCGACGGTTGTACGCGGCACCCGGTTCCAGCCGGGTCGCAGCGGCTGCGACCCGGCTGGAACCCGAGATCTGGCATCGTCAAACCATGGCACCTCGACCCGACCGCCGGTTTGGCCGCCCCGCCCGCACGACGACCGGCGGTGAGTGGCGGTGAGGATCCTCGTCGTCGAGGACTTCGAGGTCCTCGCTCGCTCCATCGGAACCGGGCTGCGCCGCGAGGGCATGGCCGTCGACGTCGTCCTGGATGGAACCACCGCCCTCGACCGCCTGGTCGCCACCCGCTACGACGTGGTGATCCTCGACCGCGACCTGCCCGGGGTCCACGGGGACGAGATCTGCCGGCGACTCGCTCACGGTCGCTGTGAGACCCGCGTACTGATGCTCACCGCCTCCGGCACGATCGAGGACCGCGTCGACGGGCTCAGCCTCGGCGCCGACGACTACCTGCCCAAGCCCTTCGCGTTCGCCGAACTGGTCGCCCGCGTCCGTGCCCTGGCCCGCCGCGCTACCCCGCCGCTACCGCCCACCCTGGTATGCGGGGACATCACCCTCGATCCGGCCCGCCGTATCGCGTTTCGGGCCGGCAGGCGCCTTGAACTGAGCCCCAGGGAGTTCGCCCTCCTCGAATGCCTGCTCGCCGTACCTGGCCTGGTCATCTCAGCTGAGGAACTGCTTGAACGCGTCTGGGATGAGGCCACCGACCCCTTCAGCAGTGCCGTCAAGCACACCATGCACCGGTTACGGGCCAAGCTCGGCGACCCGCCCGTGATCGAGACCATCCGCGAAGCCGGCTACCGCATCGGACCGTCATGACCTCCCAGCAGTTCGCCAGAAGGTCCTTGCAGACGCGGCTCGCGCTCGCCTACGCGGCGGGCATCTACGCCGCCGGGGTCTTGGTGCTCGTATTCGTCGACGTCCCGCTCGCCAGCATCCAGGCGGCCAAACCCAAAGGCCACCCCTCATCGAGCGCGATCACCGAAACCGGGCCCGGGTTCAGCCTGCCCCAACTCCTCATGGGATCGGCCGTCGCCCTGGTCATTCTGATTCCCATCGCCCTGGCCCTCGGCTGGTACGTCGCCGGCCGGTTCCTGCACCCGCTGCGCGCCATCACCGCCAACGCCAAAGTCATCTCCGCCGGAGACCTCCACCGGCGCCTTGACCTCGGCGAGCCCACGGACGAGCTGACCGAACTCGGCCACACCCTCGACGACCTGTTCGCCCGCCTGCAAGCGTCCTTCGACGCCCAACGCCGCTTCGTCGCCAACGCCTCCCACGAGTTGCGCACCCCTCTCGCCGGCCTGCGCACCCTCCTTGAAGTCGCCCTCGCCGACCCCGATGCCGACACCGACACCCTGCGCGCGGCCTGCCAGGAGGCCCTCGCTCTGGGCGGACACCAGGAGCGACTCGTCCAAGCACTGCTCGCCCTGGCCACCAGCGAGCGCGGCGTCACCCGCTGGGACACCATCGACCTCGCCCACATCGTCGAAGGAGTGCTCGCCTCCCGCCGCGGCCAGGCAACGGAGACAGGCATTGACCTTGCCGGACACCTAACGCCGTCAGTGATGGCCGGGGACCCGAGACTGATCGAAAGCCTCGTCGCCAACCTCATCGACAACGCCATCCGCCACAACCACAAAGACGGGCACGTAAAGATCACTACTCAGACCTCAGGCACGCAGGTGGCCCTTACGGTCACCAACAGCGGGCCAGCCATAGCGGACAACCAGATCCAGCGACTCTTTCAACCCTTCCAGAAAATGGCGCCTGATCGTAACGGCCGCCGTGACGGCTACGGTCTCGGCCTCGCCATCGTCAATGCGGTCACGCAAGCTCACCACGCAACCCTCACCGCCAGCGCACGCCCCGAAGGCGGCCTGTCCATCACCGTGCGGTTCGCGCACGGAACTCATCCGATCCTTCCCGAATAGCTGCCGATTGCGGTTATCCGCTACATCGGCAGGAAGTCTTCGGGTGTGACCGCTCGACCGTTGACCGTGACGCCTTCCAAGCTCAGCCCGTCGACGCTTGTCGTGATGCTTTCTTGGGCCATCACGGCGAACTCGCAATGGTCGAGCGTGACGTCGTGCACGGGATTTCCGGCGTTGCCGGCGATGTACCACGCCCGAGGTCCAGACCGCGCGACCAGACCGGTGACGCGAATGCCGCGCACATCGGGGTAGTGGCTGCCGGAATCCACCCGGGCATAGTCGAGGGCGATCTCGAGCACCGATTCGGCAACCGTGCCGCAGGAGATGTCGCGGAACTCGATGTCGCGAACGAAGCCGCCGCGTTCCGGGTTGGACTTGATCCGCAACGCGCGAGCAAGGCGTGGGCTGTCCATGCGGCAGTCCCGAGCCAGCACGTTGCGGATGCCGCCAGTGGTCTCGCTGCCGATCGTGACGCCACCGTGGCCGTCCCGCATCTCGCAGTTCTCGATCAGGACGTTCTCGCAGGGAGCGTTGATCCGGCGACCGTCCGCGCCCTTTCCAGCCTTGATCGCGATGCAGTCATCGCCGGTGTTGAAGGTGCACCCACGGATGAGGACGTCGATGCAGGATTCCGGATTGCAGCCGTCGTTGTTGGGCCCACGCGGGCTGTCGACCACCACGTCCTGGACGATGACGTTGCGGCAGAGCACCGGATGGATGGTCCACATCGGCGAGTTCGTGACGGTGACGCCCTCGACCAGGACGTTGGTGCATCGGTAGAACTGCAGGAACTGCGGGCGAAGGTGGTGCCCAGCGCCGAAGACCCGCTTCTCGACCGGGACCCCGCGCTCGGCCCAGTCGTTCAGCCTGGCCTTGTCGCCGAACTCCTCCCGCCCACCGCGGCGTACCCAGTTCCACCAGTGGTCATCGTCGGCCCGCCCGTCGATCACTCCCGCGCCGGTGACGGCGACGTTCGTGCGCTCGTAGGCGTAGATGAACGGCGAGTAGTTGAGGAGTTCGACGCCTTCGTAGCGAGTGTGGACGACCGGGAGGTAGTCCTGCGGGTCACGGCTGAACGCGAGCGTGGCGCCGGCCGCGAGATGGAGGTCGATCCGGTCACGTAGGTGGATCGCGCCGGTGACGAAAATGCCCGGCGGCACGACCACCCGGCCACCACCGGCGTCGGCACACTCGTTGATCGCCGCGCGGAACGCCGGTGTGCTGTCGGTCTGGCCGTCCCCGATCGCACCGTAGTCGGTGACGATCACGGTGCGGTCAGGGAAGGTCGGTCGTTGGGTACGTGAAGTGCACATCTCAGACCTTCCAGGGAACGTGGGGAAGTTCCTGAAGCGTGCCGGTGCCAGGTGTCGTGGGGGCGTGCACCAGTCCGTGGGCGTCCACGCAGGACTCCCGGACGACCGGGTTGGTCCAGACCAGGGACTCGTAGTAGGTGGTGTTCGGGATTGCCATGCAGAGGTTCCGGTGGGCCGCGCCCATACCGTGCACCTCGGCGCGCAGCCCGAACGACTCGGCGAGATGGGCGATCCGCAGCGCGCCGGTGACGCCGCCCTTCAGCATCGTCGAAACGCGGACGTACGTCGCGCAGCCGGATCCGGTGAAGTCGGCGGTGTTGAAGTGGGCGCCGTCGGAGGTCTCGGCGACCAGCAAGGGCACCTTGACGCGTTCGGAAAGCCAGCGGTAGGCGGTGATGCTGAACTCCCGCATGGGTTCCTCGTACCACCGGTAGCCGGCCTCGTCGAGGGCATGTCCGAGATAGATGGCGTCGGCCAGATCGAATCCGGCCGAGCCGTCGTACATCAGGTCGACGTCGGCACCCACGTGCTGGCGCAGCGCCACGCACAGCCGCGCGTCCCGCCGGGCGTCGCCCCAGGCATGCAGCTTCAGGGCGGGATAGCCGAGCTCGAGACACTGGTCGGCGATGTCGAGGTACTCCTCGATGGAGCCGAACGTCGTGGTGCTCGGTACGCCGGAATGGCGGAACGGAAGGACCCCAGCAGTTGGTGCAGCGGGAGTCCGGCGGCCTTTCCGGCGATGTCCCACAGCGCCTCGTCGACCAGGCCGAAGGTGTAGAGCGGAAACTCCTCGACCCGGTCAAGCTCCCACAACCGGTGCCAGAGAAACTCCCGTGCCAACGGGTCGGCGCCAAGAAGCTCGGCACGCAACCGCCGGTTGACAAGGTCCTCCAGAATCGCGCCACGACGGGTGTAGGCAATGCCGTCGATGCCTTCGTCCGTGCGGATCCGCAACACCCCGGCGGTGTGGGCGGGCTCGGAGCCGGGCAGGCCATCCCGCCAGGCAAACGGCGAGGCAACGGCGGGGACGTCGAGGAGATACGTCTCCACGGCATCGATCTTCATCGAACCTCCACGATGGTTGGTGCGAGCTTCTACGAGCGTGGCCGCAGTCGGTACGTCGTACCCCGCTCAGTGTCGAACTCCACCACAGTGGGTTCGGGTCGCACGACTTCGACCTGGCCGCCGGGGAGCTGGGCCGCCGGCCGGCACCTGGACGCTACGAGCGAGTGAGCAGGCCGTCAAGAGCTTAATCCGATGAAGGCCACACTTCGTCAGATGAAGTGATAGCCAGAGCAGGAACGCCCGCAGTAGGCTTTCGCAGGCGAGAAGGACCAGGTGACGTCCTCCGATCTCGCGGAGGGCGCACCTCGCGGAAAGGACGGTGGGCGAGTGGACAATCGTGCGTTTCCAGAGCGGTCCCGGCACAGCCAGGTCGTGCAGACGCTTGGCCGGCAGATCGTCCGCGGCGACCGCGAGACCGGTAGTCCACTGCCGATCGAGGATCGCCTCGTCACCGAGTTGGGCGTCGGACGGTCGGCGGTGCGCGAGGGCGTCAAGATCCTTGTGGGCAAGGGACTTCTCGAGACCCGCACGAGCGCGGGCACCCTGGTGCGGGCCCGGGACTCCTGGAGCCTCCTCGACCCCGACGTACTCCGCTGGCGGTTCGTCTCTGACCCGGAGCCACGCGACATCAAGATCCTGGCCGACCTTCGGGTGGCGCTCGAGCCGGGCGCGGCCCGGGTCGCAGCCGAGCGGGCCGATGCGGCCGCCAACCAACGCATCGCGGAGACCCTGGCGGCGCTCTACGCGACCACGGACGACCCGGATGCGTTCATCGAGGCCGACCTGGCTTTCCACCGGGCTGTCTTCGCGGCGAGCGACAACGACCTGTTGCTCTATCTCTACGAAGTGATCAGCATCGCGCTGCGTTCGGTACGCCAGGTCCACACTCGCGCCATCAAGCACAACAAGGAAACCCTCCCCAACCACGAACGCGTCGCCGTCGCCATCCGGCGTGGCCACCATCGCAAGGCGGAGGAGGCCATGCGGGAGGTGGTCGAGGTCGCCCGTGCCGACGCGGAGGACCAGATCCTGTGCTGCGGCCAGGCGCCGTCAACACCCACGAAGGAGTGAGGACGCGCATGAGTGCGCTGGCCTTCCTCGCCGGGGACGACGCGTCGTTCGTGACCGGCCAGTGCATCGAGGTCAACGGAGGGTGGGTAATGGCGTGAGGCTGCATGGGCGCGACGTCGCGAGGGACGAGCGCACCAGGTCCGCGGTGCGCTCGCCGCGCGTGAGGACGGCTCCCTTCGCTGGCTCGCGCCCGGGGAATCGCGGGCCTACCACACCGCCTTCCGCGTGGGAACGCTCGACTAGCCACCGCTCATCAGGTGGTTCTCCCAGGCCCAGGCGGCGATCCCGACCCGGTTGCGGACCCCCAGCTTGGCCTGGATGCCTGACAAGTGGCTCTTGACAGTGCTCAGGGAGATGAACAACTCGGCGGCGATCTCCTGGTTGGTGAGGCCGCGGCCGATCGCCCGGACGACCTCCGTCTCGCGTTCGGACAGCGGACTCGGTGTGCGGGCGGTCGGGGCACCGGTGGTCGAGAGGTGGCGGAGCAGCCGGACGGTCACCGACGGCGAGATCAACGCGTCGCCGGCGTGGGCGGCCCTGACCGCCTCGACCAACAGTGTGGGACCCGCGTCCTTGAGGATGAACCCGACCGCTCCGCCGCGCAGGGCGCCGTAGACATACTCGTCAAGGTCGAAGGTGGTGACGACGACCACGCGGAGTGGGTCGGGTACGCCGGGACCGGCCAGGGCGCGGGTCACCTCGAGCCCGTCGAGGCGGGGCATCCGGATGTCGACCAGGCACACGTCAGGACGGAGTTGACGGGCCAGGGCGACGGCGTCCGCTCCGTCAGCCGCCTCCGCGACCACCCGGATGTCGGGTTGGTCCTCGAGGATGAGCCGTAGCCCGCTCCTGACCATCGCCTGGTCGTCGGCCAGCAGGACCCTGATGGTCATCGGGCGCCTCCCCGTGCCGGCAGCGGAAGGGTGGCGCGTACGGACCATCCGGGCCCGGGCTCCCGGCCCGTGACCAGCGTCCCGCCGAGAGCCTCGACGCGCTCGCGCATCCCGACCAGGCCGTACCCACCCCGGCGGGGGTATCGGCTGGGGCCCGGTGCTGGAGCGTCGTCGGTGACCTCGACGGTGACGCTCTCGCGGTCCTGAGCGACGCGCACCCTGACTGCGTGGGCCTGCCCGGCATGGCGGGAGATGTTGGTCAGCGACTCCTGGACGACCCGGTAGACGGTGCTCGTCACCTCCGGCGGCCAGGTGGGTTCGCCGGCGGGGAGTTCGAGGCGGACGGCCGGACCCTGGCCGGCGAAGCGGTCGACGAGGGCGCTGAGTTGTTCGGTGCCCGACCCGGCGGGGGCCGCGTCTTCGGTGTCCCGCAGCAGGCCGACCACGCGGCGCATCGCCGCCAGCGCGTCGGAGCCGGCCCCCTCGATGTCCGCGAGGGAGCCGTCGACGCGCTCCGGGTACTTGCGGGCGACGAGCCGGGCGGCCTGGGCCGCCACCACGATGCCGGTGACGTGATGGGCCACGACGTCGTGCAGCTCCCGCGCGAGTACCAAGCGTTCGGAACGGCGCACCTTCGCAGCGACTGCCACGCGGCGGGCGTCGAGCCGCCGCAGGCCCAGCCCGAGGGCGACGCCGGTCAGCCAGGTCACGGCGTTCATGGTGGGAATGACGCCGGACGACATGGGAAGCGCCGCGAGGGTAGCCCCGACCACCACCGCGAGACCTCCGCCCGCGACCGCGACAGCCGAGCGCGCCGGGAGTGTCCTGAGCGCCGAGCCGACGAGCACGGACAGGGCGAGGGCCATCGCCGGGCCGGGCTCGCGGGGGAGGTGGGCGTACCACGCGGCGAGGATGGTGATCGCCCCCACCGCGAAGCCCGCGGCCGCCGCCCAGAGGAGGTGGCGCCGGCGTACCAGCGCGATGGCACACACCACCGTGCCGGCCACGAAGCCGAACGGCCAGTACGTTCCGTCCCAACTCGTGGCGATCGCGACAGCCGTGACGGCGAGCGCGCCGGCGAACGCCGCGGCGAGCACGCCTGTGACGACCGCTTCGCCGGCGATCGCGCGCCGTCCGGCCCACCAGTCCCGCATCTTCACGTGGCTCAGGTTACGAGATACCCGCCAGGCGTCGAACCGGCCGAAAGTACGGTCGCGGCCGGCCCGAACCATGCCTTCGACCGATGCTCGTGCTGGGACGTGCTTCCCAGGATGGGGCACATGCCATCTCATACGTACCGTTCACGCATCGCCGCGCTCGACGTCCTGCGCGGGTTCGCGCTGTGCGGGATCCTGCTGGCCAACGTCCAGCCGATCGCGAACGCCGGCCGAACCATCGTGCGGGCTGCGTCAGAGACCAACGCGCCGTGGATGGGGTTGCTGGTCTACCAGCGCTTCTTCCCGATCTTCTCGCTGCTGTTCGGGATCGGCTTCTCGCTGTTGCTGGACTCCGCCACGTCCCGCGTCGCCCGGCCCCGGCTGCTCCTGCTGCGGCGCCTTCTGGTGCTGCTCGGGATGGGGGTGGCGCACTTCCTTCTCCTGTGGCAGGGCGACATTCTGGCCGCGTACGCGGTGGTCGGACTCGTGGTGCTGCTGCCCTCGACCTGGCTGCCGCGCTGGGCGGTGGCCGGCCTCGCCGCCGCGTTCCTCGCCCTGTCGTTGATCACCGCTGGCGGCCACCTGACGCTGGTCCCCGGGTTGTTCCTGCTCGGGTCGGCACTGACGAGGTACGGCGTGATCAGCCGGATCGACCGCTCCACCTGGGTGCCGGCCCTGCTGGCGGTGGTCTTCGTGGCCGTGGCAGCGCCCTTCCTGGTGTGGCAGAGCGGGTCGGATCAGCCGCGTGCGTCCGCCATCGCCGGGTTGCTGCTCGCCGGAGCGTACGTAAGTCTGCTGCTGGTCCTGCTCAGGACGCCGCTCCGGCCCGCGCTGCGGGCTGTCTTCGCGCCGCTGGGCACGATGGGGTTGACGAACTACCTGACCGCGTCACTGCTGGTGCGAGTGATCGCTCCGACCATCGGCGGGCCTCCGGAGACCTGGCCCGTGACGACGGTGCTCCTGATCGCTGGCGGCATCCTCACCGCGCAGTGGGTGTGGTCCACCCTGTGGCTGCGCCGCTACCACCAGGGCCCGCTCGAATGGCTCTGGCGCTGGGCGACCTGGATGCGCCGTCCGCCGCTGCGCCGCCTGCCGGTCGAAGATCCGCAACGTCTGCCACACGACGAAGCAGGCCAGCACGCTCCCGCCGAAGAAGACGAACAGCCCCGGCAGGCGGGCGAACACGGCGGACAACGACACCGCGGCCAGCACGACGAACGCCGTACGGAACGGGTGCGAGAGTCCCACTAACGCCGCCGTCATGATCTGTTGACGCCAGGGCAGGTCGAGGTGGACGTACACCGGGAACAGATAGATCAGCGTCATGCAGTAGACACCCGACAGTGCCAACGACAGGACCAGCAGGGTCAGGGCCAGCGGCCCGGACTGCCCCAGGAAGAAGTTGACGTCCACGAAGAGCACGTAACCGGCGAGCACCAGACCCAGCCCGAGCGCGTTGGCCCTGAAGAACTCCGTGCGGTACGCCGTCCGGAATCTGCGGAACGCCGAATCGCCCTCGTCGCCAGCCGTCCTCATCCAGAACCTGGCTACATCGAACATCGCGACGGTCGCCGGAAAGAAGCCGAACACCAGCCCGCCGAGCAGGCAGCCGCCGAGCCACCACAGGTTGAGCAGGGCAAGCCGGTAAACCCACTGGCACGCCTCGTGGAACCCGCCCACCCACCCCCTCGGCTTCATCGTCACCGCTCCTTCCCCGCTCATCCCTTGAGCGCGCCGATCGTGATGCCCTTGGTGAAGTAGCGCTGGGCAAACGGATAGAAGAACAGGATCGGGACGATCGCCAGGATCATCGTGGCGGCCTGGATGTTCTGGGGGAGGATCTGGTGCCCGTGCAGGGTGAGGTTCTCCAGCGACGTGGAGTGGGGGTCCTGGTTGATCAGCAGGTTGTACAACACCAGCTGGATCGGCTGGAGGCTCTTGTCCTGCAGGTAGATCAACGGGATCAGGAAGGAGTTCCAGATGGTGACGGCATAGAAGATGCCGGTCGTCGCCAGCACCGGGACGGCCAACGGCAGGTAGATCTTCCACATGATCTGGAAGTCGTTGGCGCCGTCGATCGACGCGGACTCCTCCAGCTCATCGGGAATCGACTCGAGATAGGCGCGGGTCACGATGAGGAGGAAGGTGCTGATCGCTCCCGGCAGGATCATCACCCAGCGGGAGTTCACCAGACCCAACCGGTCGTTGATGATGTAGTTGGGAATGATGCCGGCCTCGAAGATCCACGAGGCGAGGAACGCCATCATGATGAAGTGCCGGCCCCGGAACTTCTTACGGGACAGCACGTAGGCCGTGCAGTAGGTCAGAATCACCGCGACGAACGTCCCGACAACCGTGTAGAACACGGAGTTCAGCACTCCCTGCACGATGCCAAGGCGCGGATTGGTGAAGATGTAACGGTAGGTCTCGAAGTTGAGGCCCTTGGGCAGGAGATACACCTGACTCGAGGCCACGTAGGGTCCGTCGCTGACCGACACGCTGGCGATGTAGATGAAGGGATAGATACACGCCACCGCGATCAGGAGCAGGATGGCGCCGTTGACGATGTTGAACGCCTCGGGCCGCCTTCTGATCTTCGTTGTCGTACCCATCAGAAAAGCCTCGAATCTGAGAACTTCTTGGCTGCCCTGTTAGCGCCGACCACCATCACCAGTGCGAGCACAGCCTGAATGAGGCCCACGGCGGCTCCGTAGCTGTAGTTGGGGAACCCATGGGGAGCGAAGGCCTGCCGGTAGACGTAGGTCTGGATGACGTCGGCGGTTTCGTACACACTCGGGCCGTACATCAACAACACCTTGTCGAGGTCGACCGAGAGAATCTGGCCGATGTTCAGGATGAACATCACGATCATCATGTTGGAGATCGACGGCAGGGTGATGTTCCACATCTTCTTCCAGCGACCCGCGCCGTCGATCTCGGCGGCCTCGTAGAGTGCCGGGTCGATGGTGGTCATCGCGGCGATGTAGATGATCGTGCCGTAGCCGAAGGTCTGCCAGACGTTGATCAGCACGTACAACGGTCTGAACCACCCAGGCTCGGCCATGAAGAAGATCGGCTTGATCCCGAAGAAGCCGAGTGCTTCGTTGACCAGACCACCCTGGGGCGAGACGAGGGTGTAGAGGATGCTCACGACCACGGCGGAGGAGACGAAGTACGGCAGGAAGCTGAAGGTCTGGACAGACTTCCTGACGTAGCGGTTCCTGACCTCGTTCAGGAAGAGCGCGAAGATGATCGGCGCCGGAAAGCTGAAGAGCAACGTGAAGAACGCCAGCAGCAGCGTGTTCGCCAACAGATGCGGGATCGCCGGATCGTGAAGGAACTTCGTGAACTGCTCGAAGCCGACCCACTGGCTGCCGAAGACGCCCTGGAACGGACTGAAGTTCTGGAACGCGATGACGAGGCCACCCAACGGCGCCCACTTGAAGATCACCAGGTGGAGCAGGCCGGGCAGGAGGATGAGATACAGCAGGTAGTTCTTCCGGAGCGTTCTCCAGAACCTCTGCCGCATGCTCAGCTTGTTGGTGAGCGCCTGCGCCGGCCCGCCCACGTCGGCGGTGGTGGTCCTCTGAATGGTGTCCATAGGTCGTCAAGCACCTGTCGCCTATTTCCCCATGGCGTCGTACGCCGCCTGGTCGAGCTCGGTGATCTTTGTGACGCCCTTCTTGTCCGCCTCGCTCAAGAAGGTGCTCCACTGCGCCATGGGCCGTTTGCCGGTGACGAACTTCACCACCTCGGCGTCGATGAATGGGCTCACGGCCGCGTCGAGGGCGCTGCGCTCCTCCAGTTGCTGGGGTGTGTACCGCAGGACTGGGTTCACCTCGAGGTAGTTGTTGAAGTACTCCGTCGCGAACGACTTGGTGAGCTTGTCCATCCACTGGTAGTAGGTCGCGTTGTCGACCGGTGCGGGGAAGGTGAGCCGGTCCTGCAGGAAGTTCCACACCGGCGTGCCCAACGGCTGGTTGCCCTCGCGCTCGAAACTCACGGCGTAGGCATTCTTGCCGCCCTCGACCTTGTACGACGTGCCCTCGACACCCCAGTGCATCAGGGTCTGGCCCTTGTCGGAGAACGTGAAGTCCATGAACTTGATGACGTCGGCGGCCTTCTTCGACTTGGCGCTGATGACGAGGTACTGGTCGACGTTGTAGCGCTTGGCCGCCGGCACCTTCAGCTGCGTACCATCGGTGTCCTGGAAGGCTGGCAGGACGGCCATCGCGAACTTCGGGTCGTTCTTCGGTCCGCCGTTCTGCATGAACCACGAGGGCCTTGTGAAGAAGTCGGTGGAGACCGTGCCCCTCCCGGTCAGCATCTTGGTCTGCCAGGACTCCTCGGTGGCCGTGCCCGCGACCCATTCCGGATCGATGAGGCCTTCGGCGTACAACGTCCGATACCACTCGACCATGGCCCTGAAGCCCGGCGAGTGGATGTCGAGTCCGCCGCCGCTTTCGTAGATGCCGTGGATCTTGCCGTTCTCGATTCCGTCCTGGGCCTTGAAGGCGTACCCCAGATTGAGGAGGTTCTCCCGACCGAGATACGGGAAGTAGTTCTTGGTGCCGCGGTAGGCGGCCTTCAGTTTCCGTAGGGCGTCGGTGAACTCCGCGATGGTGCGCGGCGGTGTGTTGATTCCGGCCTTCTCGAACATGTCGGCCCGATAGAAGGTCACCGGGCAGATCTTGGGATACTCCGCGACCAGGCCGTAGATCTTGCCGTCCGGTGTGGAGATCAGGCCTTCGTAGTCGGGGTTGTCAGCGATGTACTTCTTGATGTGCGGCGCGTTCTGCTCGATGAGCGGCTTGAGGTCGACGAAGGCGCCCTGAGGGCCGTAGACGAAAACCTGCGACATCGTGGCGATCGCGGCGTCCTGGATTCCGCCGGAGGTCAGCTTGAGATCGACCTGCTGGGCATAGCGATCTCTCGGGCCGCCATCGATCAGGTCGATCTTGGCGTTCGCCGCCTTCGTCAGTGCGGGATACCACTTGTTGTCGTTGAGCCACGCGTAAAAGGCGTCGGGGAGGAGGTAGGAGAACGACAAGGTGCCGTTGCTCCCGCCCGCGCTGCCGGACGTTCCGGATGTGCCACATCCAGCCGCGAGCATAAGTCCGAAGCTGCCGGCCAGAAAGCTGCGCCTGCGCACGAGATTCGGCTGGTTCATGATTGTCCTTCGGGGGATGGCAGTGATAAATGGTCGCCCTGTGGCGTCAGCCCCGTGCGAGAGAGAGGTGCGTACGAGCGGCTTGCTCGAGGTGGGTCAGGTCGGAGGCGACACTGGCGAAGGTGAATCCTTCGGCGAGCCGCTTCGCCGCGGCTTCTCCGTTCAGTGTGTGGATGCCGGCGGCCACGTTGGCCGACCGGGCCGCGTCGCGAATTGTGTGCAGAGCCGCCTCGAACTCATCGGCCACGGACGGATCACCTGGAAAGGCGCCGCCGACGGCCAGCGAGAGGTCTGAGGGACCGACGTACACACCGTCGAGTCCCGGGGTTTGACAGATGGCCTCGACGTTGGCCAGTCCTTGCGATGTCTCGATCATGGCGAACACCAGGGTGCTGGCGTTCGCTTCGTCCGGACGGGGTCCGATCCGCAACGATGCGCGCATCGGACCATACGAGCGCACCCCGAACGGTGGGTATCGGGTCGCACTCACGGCGGCGGCCGCTTCGGCCGCGGTGTTGATCAACGGGACGATGACCCCGCCCGCGCCGGCATCCAGTGCTCGGCCGATCGGTGTCGGGTCGTTGGACTCCACCCGTACCAGGCCCACGGACTGTGCCCCGGCGTCGATCGAGAGGAGGTTGGTGAGAATTCCTGAATAGCCGAGGAGACCGTGTTGCCCATCGAGGGCGACGTAGTCGTAGCCCAGCCGGCCGATGCGTTCGGTCGCGATGGGCGCGTCGAGGACGACCCAGTAGCCGATCGCCTTCTCGCGACGGCGGATCCGGGCGGCGAAGTCGGCGGCGATCGTCATGATTGGCTACTCCACATCGGGCTGGTACGGAGGTACGGATCAGCGGTTGTAGGCGGGCATCGGGCCGCGAAGGGTGGCACCCACGTCGTCGCAGGCGGCCACGACGTCAGCTGGCAGTGGACCTTCGGCGGCGGCGGAAAGGTTCGCTCGCAGGTGTGCGACGTTCGATCCGCCGAGCAGGACCGCACCCGCGCCCGGCTTACTGAGAAGCCATCGCAGGGCAAGTGCCGGCAGGGGGATCCCGGCCGCACCCGCGACCTGGGCCAGCGACCGCACGGCTCCGAACAGCTCCGGAGTCCAGTACCGCCGCTTGTACGTCTCCGCCACTCTGGAGTCGCCGAAGCGCCCCGAGGTGGGGTGATCTTCGTACGTATGAAGACCGGTGAGCAGGCCGCCGGCCAGCGGGTTGTAGACCATGGTCAGGATTCCCGAGACCTGCGCGAACTCGAGGTACTCGTCCTCGATGCGACGGGCCACCAGGTTGTAGAGCTGCTGCGCGACGACCGGGCGGGGCATCGAGAGGTCGTCCGCGAGGTGGTTGATCTCCGCGATCTGCCAGGCCGCGAAGTTGGAGACCCCGAGCGCCTTGACCAGACCCTTGTCGACGAACTCCGCGATCGTGGAAAGGGTCTCTGTCAACGGAGTGGAGCGGTCTGGCTGGTGAAGGTAGTACACGTCCACACTGTCGACGCCGAGCCGGCGCAGGCTGCCTTCGAGGCTCGCCCGCAGACCCTGGGCGGACAACGGCGCATGCGCACCCGCGTCCGGATGCGGGATGCCCGCCTTGGTGGCCAGGACGACCTGGTCCCGGCGCGGTCCCAGAAGCTCCTTCAGCATCGTCTCGGCGGCCCCGCCGGCATAGCCGTTCGCGGTGTCGATGCCAGTGATCCCCGCGTCGAGTGCCGCGTCCAGCATGCTCGCGGCCTCGGCGGTGCCGGCCGTGTCGCCGAAGGTCATGGTGCCCAGCACCAGGCGCGACAGCGGCGTCGAGACGCCGGGCAGGGTGATGGTCTCCGTCATCCAAACCACCGGGCCGCGCGATCGTGGTCGAGGGCACCGTCATAGGCGACGGTCCGCAGGGCGACGGTCCAGACCTCGCCCTGGCGAAGGTGAACGGGCGCCAGATGCGTGGGATTGAACATCGCCATGCCGTAGTCCCGGCAGAACCACGGCCCGGTCAGGTCGTCGGCCGCGGTGTTGGCCAGCGCCTTCAGGCAGACGCCATACCTCCCGACAGAGGGGACATCGGCTTCGTACGCCACGTAGTCACAGGACCGACCGTTGACGACGTCCTCCGCGCTTCCTGAGCGGCGTTCGCCCTTCTCCACCGCGATGACCTGGCCGCCGAGCACCGGAAGCAGCTGTGGTTGGACGCGTACGCCGATCACGCCGTGCTTGGTCCGGCTGAACTCCACGTCGGCGTAGCTGGCCCGCTTCGACGTGGTGAGGTCGACCACGGTGGCGTCCTGGACCGATCGGACGTCGATGACCCGCACCTCGTCGAACATCGGCTGGAGTTCCTCGTCGCACCACGTGGTTTCGTAGGTGAAACGGAATCCGTCGGCCAGTTGCTCGACCACCGGATCCTCGTATCTCAGCAGACCGATCCTGGAGAAGATGTAGTTGTCCGGTGCCCGCCAGTCTGGCTGGAACGCCCAGAACTGCGCCTCGCGGCCACCGGCGTTCACAAGTCCCTGGCCCACGAAAATGCTGCGGTGGAAGGGATGATCGAACGCCGACTCCTGGGTCACGCCGATCCCGTGCGGGGTGTTGACCGGAAAGACCCACGCGCGCTGGTGGTCGTTCCCGACCCCGGCCAGCAGCCGTCCCGTCGACCGCTCGACGACGAGCCGGGCCGTGCCACCGGCGGCTCGGCGAAGCTCGTAGGGCTCACCATTCACGGCTTTCTTCCCTTCTGGAGAAGGCGGACGCGTAGCGCTGGTCCCCGGCGACGTCGATCCGCATACCGGACTCGGCCGACCTCATCGCGCCGTCGATGAGACTCAGCACCCGAAGGTTGCGACGGCCACTGAACGGCGGCTCGGGTCCGCCAGTCAGGTAGGCGTACCACGCGTCAAGGTAGGGTTGCCATGGCCCCTGCACGGGCAGGTCCTCGTCGATCTGGATTGGCTCGAAGGCCCCCAACCGGTCCGCGAACTCGTACGCCATCGTGTCGACCGACATGTGGAGCCCGCGACAGCGCAGCACACCCTTCGTGCCCTCGAACCGGACGTCGTACATCGGCGCCTGGGCGCAGAACCCACCGTGATAAACGATGTGGACGCGGTTATCGACCTCGATGAGGGCGTTCACCATGCCTGCCCCGGCGTACGGCGACCAGGTGGGGTTGTATTCCTGGCACGACACTGACGTCGGCATCGGCTCACCGAGCACCGAGAACAGCGAGTCGAAGTGGTGGCAGGAGGCTTCGTACAACGCAGGATGGATCATCCGGGCGAGGTTCGCGGGCTCGGGTCTGGGCTTGCTGTTCTGGAAGAACACCGCCTCGACGTCGCCGAGCCGACCCGACTCGACGAATCTGCGTACCGCCTGATAGTGGCGGTTGAATCGCAGTTGTTGGACGACGCTGAGGGTCACCCCGCGCTCCTCGGCGAGGTCCACCAGAGCGACCGCGTCCTTCCATTCGGCCGTCATCGGCTTGGCCACCAGCGCGTCCAGCCCGGCTTCGATGGCCGCCCTGGCCTGCGGATAGTGCAGCTCCGCTGGGGTGTTGACGAGTACGGCGTCAACCTGGGCCTGCGCGAGTGCTTCGTCCAGGTCGGTGAACGTCGCGATACCGGGAGCGAGGCGCTCGAGGTCGTCCAACGCGTTCTGGCGTACGTCGACCGCGGCAACGACCTCGAGCCAGGGCTTGGCCCGCAACTCCGGCAGCATGGACCGGGTGATTCCGCCCGCCCCGACGATCGCAAGGCGGACTTGACGCTGGGCGTTCATCGCGTTCATTGCTTCGGCTCCCTTCCGGACTTACGGGAGACCCGTCCTTCGGCCGCGAGCAACCGGCCGAAGCCTCTGACTGGTTCGCCGACACCGACAGCCCGCAGGGCGTTCCAGAGGGCCGCCTGGTTACTGCTGACCACCTCCAGGCCGGTGTCCCATTCGAGTGCCTCGAGAACCTCGAAGGTCCTGGTGTTGCCGCACGACAGCAGCAGGGTGTCGGCGTCCGGTGCCTCCGCCGCGACCTCGCGACCGAGCCGGTAGAAGACGTGGGGTTCCTCGGCACCGAACTCCGCGCTGCGCGTCTTCGCAAGACCTCGGGCCGCCACGACCTCGAAACCCTCGCCGCGAAGATACCCAGCGAGTTCGGCGTTCTGGGCTTGCGTGTAAGGGCTGGCGAGCGCCACCCGACGGGCGCCGACGGCACGAAGCCCCGCCACCATCGAGCCCAGCACCGTGAGGCCCGGAACTCCGGTGGCGGCCTCGATCCGATGCCGGATCTCCTCCTCGCGACCCAGGGCGGCCAGCGTGCTGCACTGCACGATTACCTCGGCTCCGGCCGAGGCGACCTCGGCGGCGGCGCGCTCGAGTTCGGTCAGCATCCGGTCGTGGCTGCTCCGGTCGTTGGTGACCATCGAATACCGGCTGCCGACGAACGCGACTCCCGCTGGCGCGGCTTGTCGCCACTCCTCCTGGCCGACGGTCGCCGGCGAAGGGTTGACGTGGCCGATGCGTGCTCTCCAGCCGTACATCACGACTCCTTCTCGACGACCTGATTACGCAGGACCCCGACACCGCTGATCCGTGCCTCCACCACGTCACCGGGCTGGAGGAACTCCGGCGGTGTGCGGGTGTAACCCACGCCGTCAGGTGTGCCCGTCGCGATGACGTCGCCCGGCTCGAGCGTCATGCCGAGCGAGAGGTGGGCGATGATGTCGTGGACGGGAAAGATCATCTGGCTGGTCTCGCCGTCCTGCTTGACCACGTCGTTGACGGCGAGGCTGAGCCGGAGTGACTGGTCGGGGGCGATCTCGTCGGCGGTGACGATCCACGGGCCCATCGGGCAGGTGCCGTCGATGCTCTTGCCGCGAAAGAACTGCCCGCCGTGCCGTCGCTGCAGGTCGCGTACCGAAACGTCGTTGATGATGGTGTAGCCGAAGATGTGGGATCGCGCCTGCTCGGCAGGGATGTCGCGGCCACCCTGACCGATGACGACGCCCAGCTCGACCTCCCAGTCCCAGTCGACGGAGACCCGGCTGTCACGTGGAATCGGCGCACCGGGGCCGATGACGGTGGTCGGTGCCTTGCTGAAGAACACCGGCCAGTCGGGGCGCTTGGCTTCCTCGCCCCGATAGCCCGCACCTTCTTGGACGTGGCGGAAGTAGTTGAGGCCGACGGCGAAGACGTTCTTGCGCGGTCGCGGAATGGGCGCGAGCAGCGTGGCCTCGCCGAGGGGAAGGCAGGGGAGGGAACCACCGTCCACCGCGAGGATTTCCCGCAGCCGGTCGAGAAGCGGGGTGCCGCCTTCGATCAACTCGACCATATCGGCCGGGATCTCCGGGTGCCGGCTGACAATCCTGACGTCGTCCCGCTCGACCACTCCGATGTGTCGCTCGCCGCCGATGGCAACAGTAGCCAGTCGCATGCTCGTCACTCCGTCCCGGAGAGTTGGTTCTCGGACAGGGGAACCCGCTCCTCGAAGGTCTGGAGAATCGAGAACGGAAGGTCGTAGGTGTAGAAGCTCCGGATATAGAGATTGGATATTCCGGAGGCCTCCAGCGCCCGAATTCGCGCGCGAATCTCCTCGCCGGTGCCGATGATGGTGAACGTCTCGCAGTACTCCTCGAGCACGTCGTCAGGAACCCACTCCGTCTTCTCGATCGCCTCGTCCCAGTCCTCGGCGTGCAGGAGGTCGGGGTAGACGCTGTGGATGGTGAAGCCGTCGGGGATCGTGACACCGAAGTCGCGTTCGGTCCCCTGATAGCGCAGGGCATAGAGAGCGGCGTACGGCTGTGCCTGTTTCTTGGCCCACGCGGGGTCGTCGGTGACCTGGACATAGACGCCGCAGGCGACGTCGACGTCATCGAGAGTGCGCCCGGCTCGTTTGGCTCCGATTTCGATGTTTCCGAGTCCGAATTCGAGGGCCTCGGGAGAGATACCGGTGACCATGATCGCGCCGTCGGCGATTTCACCGGCCAGCTGCAACATCCGCTTGCGGGACGCGCCAATGTAAACCGGAATGGGTCGCGACGACGCGGCGCGCATCCGGAATCGCCGACCGTCCTGCTCGATCCATTGCTCTGCCCACAGGGCCCGCATGAGTTCGATCGCCGCGCGAATCTGGGCGAGCGTGGCGGTCCGGTGGCCCAAGGTGGTGACGGCGCTCTCGCCGCTGCCGATGCCGACGATGAGGCGGTCGTCGCTGAGTTCGGCCAACGTGTGTGCGGCCGAGGCGCTGACCGTTGGAAATCTGCTCAGGGGATTCGTGACGTTCGGGCCGAGGAAGACCCGGGAGGTACGCGCCGCGATGACTGCCAACGTCGCCCAGACGTCGCGGTGGAGGAGCTGGCTGTCCGGCACCCAGATGCCGTCGAAGCCCGCGCGTTCCGCCCGTTCGCAGAAGTCCGCGACCTCCGAGGCCGGAGCGCAGGCGGGTACCCGAAGTCCACAACGCATGCCCATGTCACCTTCGATGGAGAGGAGGGGCTCCGAGCCTGTTCGAGAACAGGCTCTTACCTCGTTCTGGCAGGCAACGGTAGGGCCCGCGTTACGGCGGTGTCAACGGTTGTTCTGCTATCAACCGGGGTGCAACAGATCGTTTATTCTTCGGCGGCGGCCAGCTGCGCGATGAGCCCCTCACTGAGGTACTCGTCATGCAGGGCCTGCTCGATCTCCTTGGTCCGCGCGGGGTTGCGGCTCGCGATGGCGGCGGCCAGACACTCGACGGCCGCCAGCGAGGCGACCAGGGAGAACGCCATGGTCGCGCCCTGGGCGGGAGCGAAGATCGAGTAGTCCGCCAGCTTCGCCTGCGGGCTGGAAGCCGAGCCGGAGATCGCGACCGTCACCGCACCGCGTTCCTTGGCCGCCTGAAGGCTTGCCACCACGCCCCGGAACGTCAACCACCCGCCGATCGCGAGGACGACGTCCTCCTTGCCGAGGTCGTGGAACGCGATCACCCGGTCGACCGACGCGGTGGAAACCGCTTCACCAGAAAGGCCGACATGGCGGAGCAGGCGTACGAAGAAGGTGGCTGGAATGGAGGCCGCACCCTCGCTGCACACCAGGATCCGGCGGGCCCTGATGAGAACGTCGGCGATCGCGTCGAGGTCGGTGTCGGCGAGATTCTCGTAGGCGACCTTGAGATTGGCCAGGTGTTGGACGCGGGTCGCCTCGACTGCCTGGTTGGGCGTATCCCAGGCCTCTTCGGGATCGCGGGGAGCCTGGAGGCCGGCATGGTGCAGATAGGCGCGGCGTACCGCCGCCTGCAACGCCTGGTAGCCACTGAAGTCCAGCGTCTTGGCGAATCGCACGATGGTGGCGACGTTGACCTGAGCGAGCTTGGCGACCTCGCGGATCGATCCGAACGCGACCATCTCCGGGTTGGCAAGAATCGCCTCCGCAAGCTGTTGTTGCTTGCGGGGCAGCTCCGACAGGCGCGCCCAGATGTCACTGAAGGGAGCGGTTTCCAGGAGTCCGCTGTTGGAGAAGGTCTTCCTCTTCGCGTCTCCCGCGGCTCCGGTGGTGCGCCGTCGTCGTTCGGCCATCGAGTTCTCCGTCTCAGCTGTCGGCCCGCGCTGCCTGGATGGCAGCCGCGGCGTCGGCGGCTGCCTGCGCGACATTCTGGCCTGGCAACAGCGGTTGGTGCACGGTGAACCAGCCGTCATAACCCGACGTGCGGAGCGTGCTCAGAACATCGACGAGACTGATGCCGTCCGGATCGTCGATCGGCGCGTACCGGAAACGTACGTCCGGATTCGTCGGCACCCCCAGAGGGCCGTCGGGCGTGAGGACAGCGTTGGAGTAGTACGCGTTCACCAGGAACGGCGCGAGCCGCTCGATGGCGGGTTTCCATTCCTGGCCGCACAACAGCAGGTTGGCTGGCTCGTAGGTGATCCCGAACGCCTCCGGCCGGTCGATCTCGGCGAGGGTGTCGAGCGCCGCCTCGACGGTCTCGAAGAGCGTGCCCCAGTGAAGCTGGTGGGCGAGCACCAGGCCGCGGCGGGCGGCCCGCTCCGCGGCACGGCGGGCGTACGGGATGTCGGCGGGGGAGCGGAGCGCCACCCGGATCAGCCGGGCTCCCAGTGTCTCGGCGAGGTTGAGGTACGGGTCGATGTCGCGGAGCATCGCGCTGGCCCGCTCGTCGTTGGCGGCGAGGTGGATGTCTCCGGTGATCATGGAGACCTCGAGTTGGCTGCTGACCACGGCCTCGCGGACGGCACGGACCTGCTCGGGTGGGGAGTCGACCGAGACGACGGAGGCGCGGAGGCAGACGCCGGCGTACCCCTGCTCGCGGGCGATCGCGGCCAGAGCGGGGAACGAGGTCACGATTTCGGTCTTGTCCCGCGGAGATTCCGCGATCCGGACCGACAGCGAGTACCGCATGCAGCCACTCCTGACCCTTGGAATCAGATGTTGCGTTTAGGTCGAGGAGCACACTATCGTTTCACTCCAGGTTTGCGCTAGGCAGGCCTTGACAGAGACAGGGCGAAGTCGCCGGGCGGATCCGTCCACCAGGCTTCGAGGGTGAGGCCGGCGGCGGCGAGTTCCTTCTCCACGCCGTCGGGCCGGAACTTCGCCGAGATCTCCGTCCGCATTTCCTCGCCCGCGGCGAAGTCGACGACGAGATCGAGCCCGTTGATCCGTGCGGACTGGTCCGTGGCCGATCGCAACCGCATCTCGATCCACTCCTGGTGAGGATCCCAGATCGCCACGTGCTCGAACGCCTCCGGCATGAAGTCGCCGTCGAGCGACTGGTTGATCACCCGGAGCACGTTGCGGTTGAAGTCCGCGGTGACCCGCGCGCTGTCGTCGTACGCCAGGACCAGCCGGTGCGGATCCTTCACGAGATCGGTGCCGAGCAGCAACCGATCGCCGTCGTGGAGGTTGGCCCGCAGCGCGGCGAGGAAGCGGGCCCGGGGTTCGGGCGGGAAGTTGCCGATCGTCCCGCCGAGGAACGCCACGAGACGGCTGCCTTCGGTGGGCAGGAGGTGAAGATGGCGTTCGAAGTCCGCGACCACCCCGTGCATGCGGACGCCGGGATAGTCGCGCAGAAGTGCCTCGAGCGCCCCGCGCAGCGCGCTCTCGCTCACGTCCACCGGCACGTAGCCATGGAGTCGCCCGGTGGCGCGCATCCCGTCCAGGAGCAGGCGGGTCTTGGTCGACGATCCCGACCCCAGCTCCAGCAGCGTGTCGGCGCCCGCGCGCCTGGCGATGTCGTCCGCGTACGCCGTCAGGATCGCGTGCTCCGCCCGGGTCGGGTAATACTCGGGCAGCCGGGTGATCCGCTCGAAGAGCTCACTACCCCGGGCATCGTAGAAGTACTTCGGTGGCAGGGCTTTCGGCATCTGCGACAACCCGTGGCGTACATCGCTGGCAAGGCTTGCCATCAGGTCGGCGTCGGTCAGGTAACGGCTCAGTCGGGGAACGGTGCTGCGCATGGTTCCGCGTACCTCCTCGTCAACCCTGGCTTGCGCCAGGTTCGGACGTCCTAGAGCGGTCTGATGTCAAGTCCTCCGTCATCGGCCTCCACCAACGAATCCGGTGGCACCTCACGCCAACCGGCATCGTCGTCGTAGGGTTCGGACGCGATCACCACGAAGCTGTCGTCCTGCCGTACGAACAACGTGTCGCCGTACGCCGTTGCCGCGAGGCGTTCCCCATCAGTGGCGAGCAGGTTGAGCCGGCCCCCGCCGACCGCGTCGATCTCGCGAGCGGTCTGGGCAAGGCCGTCGCCGAGTTCGCCACCGGCCTCCCACTGGGCCACCGCGAGGCCGAACAGTATCGCCGAGTCGACCGGCGCCAGGGCGTCCGGAACCCACGCGACCTTGTCCCGCAGGGTTTTGCGGGCCAGCGGAAGGTCGTGAAGAACGCCGTTGTGGCTGAAGAGCCAGCGCCCGTGGGTGAACGGCGCGGTGCCTGACTCCTCGCACGGAAAGCCGGGCGTCGCCGAGCGCACCGCCGCGAGGACGCAGGTCGACTCGATCGTCGGCGCGAGGCTGGCGAACGACTGGTCGCTCCAGATCGGCTGGGCCCGGCGATAACGCACGGGTTCTGGCCGGCCGGCGACGTACCACCCGGTGCCGAACCCATCGACGTTGACCATCCCGAAACGTTGCCGGCGTGGCGCGTACGCCTGGGTGGCAAGGGAGTACGGCGGATCGAGGGCCAGCTCCTGGAGCGAGACGGGCTGACCGAGGTAGGCAAGGTGCCGGCACATCAGGCGTCCCGGGCGCAGCGGAAGCCGGCGAAGATCTGCCGGCGGATCGGATAGTCCCAGTTGCGGAAGGTCGTCCGGCAGGCCAGCGGATCCGTGGCCCAGGAGCCGCCGCGCAGCACCTTGTACGCCGTACCGAAGAAAACCTCGGAATACTCGCGGTACGGAAAGACGCAGAATCCCGGATGTCCAGTGAAGTCGGTCGCGGTCCATTCCCATACGTCACCGAGCATCTGCCGGGCGCCGACCGGAGACTCACCGGCCGGGAACGATCCCACGGGGGCGGGCCGGAAGCGTCCCTGGCCGAGATTCGCCCGCTCGGGTGTCGGGGGTTCGTCCCCCCAGGGGAACCTCCGCTTTGTCAGGCTGGCGGGGTCCCAGGAAGCGGCCTTCTCCCATTCGGCCTCGGTGGGCAGCCGTTTGCCCGCCCACCGGGCGTAGGCGTCGGCTTCGTACCAGCACACGTGCTGGACGGGTTCGTCTGGCGGCACCGGCTCGGGCCGCCCGAACCTCTCACGGAACCACTCGCCGCCTTCCCGCCGCCAGAATGCCGGTGAACGCTGACCGGTGCGGTTCCGCCATTCCCAGCCCTCGGTCGTCCACCATCGCGGGTCGTCGTACCCGCCGTCGGTGACGAAGGTGGCGTACTCACCGTTCGACACCGGCGTGGTGTCGATCCAGTACGCCGGAAGGTCACGGGTGTGCGCGGGACGCTCGTTGTCGTACGCCCAGGGGTCGGTGGAGGTCCCCATCAGGAACTCACCGGCCTCGACGTACACCTCGGGTGGCAGGATCTCGGGCCCGGTCGGTGGGGGCGGTGGTGCGGAGTCGGTGTCGGGGAGGACCGGCGCTCCCCGTCGTAGTTGGTGGGTGGCGAGCATCGTCTCGTCGTGCTGGTGCTCGTGCTGGACGACCATCCGGTAGACGAAACCACCGTCAAGGAGAGGTTGCTCCGGGGTCAGGCGGATCGAGTCGAGAGAGTCCAGAACCTTCCGGCGGACCAGCGAGATGTAGTCCCCGGCCTCGCGCGGCCGCAGCAGCGGCAGCGCGGGGCGCTCGGCTCGGGGATGCTCGAACGCGTCGTACAGGCTGTCGATCTCCGGTCGCATGGGATCGATGCCAGCGGCGGCGCGCAAGAGCCAGAGTTCCTCGTAGTTGCCGACGTGCGCGAGATCCCAGACCAGCGGTGACATCAGCCGCGAGTGTTGTGCGGTCAGTCCCGCGTCGTCCAGCACATCGGTGGTGAGTCCGAAGCTGCGGGTCCGGACCCGCTCGAGTTCCGCCGCGACGAAGGCCTTGAAGTCGTCACCGTCGATCATCTGGACACTCCCTTGGCGGAGAGGAGGACATTCGGACTCAGCTCGTCGTCGGCAGGGCAGCGCCGGCGTTCCACGTAGCGGTGCAGGAACGCCGCCACCAGATCGAGAAGCGCGGGATCGACCCGTTGCCTGCGCAGCGCGTCGAGCGCGGCGTCGAAGCAGTGCACCGCGGCCCGGGCAAGGCCCGGATGGTCCAGGCCGTGCCGGGCGGCGTCGAGCCAGGCGTCGGCCACCGACTCGGTGGCCGCCAGCGCCCGGTCGCCGGCCTGGACGTCATCGACGAGCGCGGTGAGCACGGCGACCGGCACCGGCCAGTTCGTCGTTGACTGCGCGTCGACGTACCTCACCTCGAACCACCCGCGCGGGCGTACCGGCGGAAACAGGGTGCTGAGGTGGTACGCCAGGTCGTCAAGCGTCGGGCGACCGTCCCCGTCCAGCCATTCCCGGAAGGTCATGCCGGGATCGGCAAGCCAGCGTTGCGATGCCGAACGCCGCACCATCACGGGGGCGTCCAGGGCGTACTCCGCCCATGCCGTCATTGGTTCGGATCCCGCGGGCCGGCGGGTGCGCCTGGGGTCGATGCGCTGCCAGACCGCTTGCCGGGTTGACTTCCATCCGGTCCGGCGTCCGGCGTGCAGTGGTGAGTTGGCGAACGCCGCGACCAGGGTGGGGCCGACGGCGTTCAGGATGTGCCAGCGGCGGGCCACGTCGACCGGGTCGCTGCCGGCGTCGAGATTGACCTGGACGGCTGCCGTGCTGCACATCATGATCCGGCCGTCCGGGCCACGCCGGTCGAAGTACGTTTCCATCGCCTTGTAGCGCGGATGGGTGAGTTGCCGGCGAGGTGGACGGTAAGGATCGATTGCGGTGGGTAGGAGGACAACGCCGGCGCCGGCAAGGACCCGCTCGACATGGTGGAGGTCGCACAACAGGTCCTGCCAGCAGGCGGCCACGCCGGAGGCGGGTGGCGAGCTGAGCTCCAGTTGCCCGCCGGGTTCGAAGGTGATGGCGCTGCCGCCTGGGGGTGGGCCGGCCTCATCCAGGAGTGCCTTCAGCAGATGGATGGGGACGGTCGCGCGAGCATCGGTTGCGGAGGCGACCAACCACTCGAGTTCCGCACCGACGGTTTGCGGGGGGCCGGTTTTGAAGCAGATGGTGCCGACGTATGTGTGAACGGCCTGACATGACCCGACTCGCGTCGTCCCGGCCATCTGGACCTCCCGACGGTAGCCCTCAGCAAGCCTCCCCTTGTCGGGCCGGTGTTTAACATCCGGTTGCGGCCAAGTCTGGGCTGTAGGTCGTGCACAGTAAGGGTTTCGCTGTGCACAGACTGCTACCAGTCGGGGGATCCCTCAGTTATCGGCGGCGTGTGGTTTGCGGCCTCTGCCGTTGGGCGGTTGCCATCTTGGCCTTGGCGCGGCGTTCGACGACGTAGGTGCCGGCTGCCACCACCGCGGCAACTGGCCACTCCACGACGCCGAGCGCGGCGATCACCGCGAGCCCGCCGAACCACAGCATCTGTCCGCCCCGTCCACTCATGTCCGGACGCGGAATGGGAAGCCGCAGCCTCGGGACGGAGATGTGCGAAACCTCCATGTGCGGCATGGTCGGGTGGGGAATGGGCACGGTGAGTTCCGCCGGTGCGCCGGCCGGCGCGCGCCGCTGCCGGGGTACCCCGGCAGCCCGTTTCTTCGCGGCCTGCCGAGTCGTACGCCGTGCTGTCGAAGGACGCTTGGCAGTCTGGCTACGCTTCGCCGTCTCCGTACGCTGAGTCGTTTCCGTCATCACTGCCCCCTTTCGTTCGAGTCTTGGGAGCGAGGGCTGTCGGATGTAGAGCCGAAGGTCCTGAGGGCGCGCTGGCGAAGGTTTGGCGGTCGTTCGACGCGCATTCACCTGGGCGCACCACTTCTGTTGTGTGCGACCCCTAGCGTCCAAGGTGAAAGTGAGTGACGTGTGAGAGGAGCGCGTGCGGTGGAAGCAATCTTCTACGCACTGGCGACCGCCGCGGTGGCAGCTCTGGTTGAGCTTGTCGTCAAGGAGATCTTTACGGTCGTACGCCGGCGGGTCATCCCGGCGTAAACCTGACTTTGTCCACGAGATCTCCGGAGTTGATGGTCGCCTTGGTTGACGACCATCAACTGGAGATCTCGCTATTTTTCGATCATCGACACACGTCTGAGATAGGTGCTAGCCGGCTTGGTGGGCGATCTGGATCAGGTTGCCGCAGGTGTCGTCGAGCACTGCCGTGGTCACCGGCCCCATGTCCGTGGGCTCCTGGGTGAAGCGCACCCCGAGCCCGCGCAGCCGCTCGTACTCCGCCCGTACATCGTCGACGGCGAAGGAAGTGAACGGGATGCCGTCGGCGACCAGCGCCTTCTTGAACGGCTTGACCGCCGGGTGGCCGCTGGGTTCGAGCAGGAGCTCGGTGCCATCCGGATTCTCCGGGGACACCACGGTCAGCCACCGGTCCTCGCCCAGCGGGATGTCGTGTTTCTTCACAAAACCCAACACCTCGGTGTAGAAGTGCAGCGCCTTCTCCTGGTCGTCAACGAGCACGCTCGCCAGGTTGATTCTCATGTCGATCCCTTTTCCTGTCTGTCTCGGCGCCGCTGCCAGGGCGGCCACCCGCGTCATTGTCGGGCTTCTTGAGCCACCGCTTGACGATCGGTTCGAGCGGTGTGGTGTTCATGTAGTGGAACTTGTACCGGCCCTCGCGGTTGGTCTCCACGAGACCCGCGGCCTCCAGAACGGCGAGGTGCTGCGAGATCGCCTGCCGTGACGAGCCAAGCCCGTGCTTGGTCGCCAGTCGCGCGCAGATCTCAAAGAGCGTCTGGCCGTTCCGGTCGGTCAGCTCGTCGAGGATCGTGCGACGCGTCGGATCGGCCAGGGCCTTGAAGACGTCATCCACACACAGACGTTATGCAAGCGGGTACTTGCCTGTCAACTCGGGCCACTGGGTACCGATTGCGGCTGGCCGCGGCACCCGTTGCGCCGGCCCCAGTCCCACTCCTTTGAAACGGGCGCCGAAGCCAGCTGATCGTGCGGCGGTTTAGAAGGGCGTGCCGGCTTCTTCTCTCGTGAGCCCTGTGCTGCTTGGGCTCATCCGGTTGGTGAGGTGGTCGGCGACGCTGCGGCGACCGGGTCCCTGTTGGTTGGGGTTTGCCTGTTGTGGGATTCGGCTACCTGGCAGCGGATCAGGGTCCACGTCGTAGGTGTGCCCGAGCGGGCTTTGTGCTCGCATGGTTCCCGACTCTTGGCGGGTCCACCACCAGCCGCCCTCATGCTTGGCCCGGTGGTGGCGTTTGCACAGCATCGCCAGGTTGCTCATGATGTCGGCAATCACCTCAGGCGAGACAGGTCCGAAGTCCTTCAGATCACCGGGCTCGTACCCGGCATCGCCAGCATCCTCGTCAGCCTGACCGCCGGCAGTGCCTTCATCCGTCTGGCCGGCCTGGCCGGCTGCTTTGAGCCAGGTGTCGAGTGGGGCGACGAGTTCGACCTTGACCGCCATGCCATTGGTGTCCAGATGCCGACCACATAGCAGGTCGAGGAAGACGTCGACTTCGATTTCGTCGAGGTAGCGGTCATCCCCACCGGCTTTGAGATGCTCGGTCATCTGCTTGATGAATGCCTTCGCTTGGGCGACTCTCTCCAGCGGTAGGTCGTGGCCGAAGATGCTCGCGGTCCCGTTGACGCCGGCGCTGAACTTGATGCGGCGTTCGCGTTTGGCTGCCTTCCGGCGTTCTTCGGCACCCACCGGATCCAGCGACACCACCTTCGCCTTCAACCGGCGCTCAATCTGCTGACGAGTTAACCCCGGCGCTTTCGACAGGAGCCACTCCTCGGCCTGGCGGGCAAGCTCGCCTGACAGGCAGCTGGTTTCGGAGGCGATCTCCCGCGCCTTGTTCACATCAATCCGACCCGCCTCAAGAGCGGCACGCGTACCAGGGAGGCGTGCGGTGAGGTCAAGCGCCAAACACAGCTCACGATCAGCCGAACCCGGCGCCAACGTCAACGCCGCACCGATCTCGACAGAGGCGAACTCGCTGCAGGTATCAAGGAGTTCTGGTGGCGCATCTTCGCCGCCCATCGGTGAGCGAGCGACGTACGCCATCGCGTCGTACATGCGGCACGACGCCCACGACACCTGACGCTGCCAGGCCTGCATCACCACGACCCGCGCGTAGCCGTTCACTGCATTCAAATCGATAGCCGCCAGCGTGGCGGCAAGCTCAGGACCCGGCGCGGCCTCAGCCAACGCCGACACATCAACATCCCCGTGATCGAACATGCATGCGACTCTACCATGAAGCGATCACCTTGCCGAGGCCGACAACCTCTTATCTGTAAGGCGATCCGTCAGCAGATCTGAGGTTACATCCGAGCTCCTAGAAGCTGGGCGCTGCCGTGCATCAGAGGCGTCGTCCGTCGGGTCAGCGATACGCAGACAGGCCCGTCAATGCTTCTCCCAGAACCAGAGTGTGGATCTCACTGGTGCCTTCGTACGTGAGGACAGATTCCAGGTTGTTCGCGTGCCGCAGAACGGGATACTCGAGCGAGATCCCGTTCGCGCCGAGGATGGTCCGCGCCGAACGCGCGATGGCGAGAGCGGCCCGCACGTTGTTGAGTTTGCCGAAGCTCACCTGCTCAGGTCGCAGGGCGTCGTTGTCCTTCAGGCGCCCGAGGTGAAGAGCGAGAAGGAGCCCCTTGTTGAGTTCCAGCGCCATCTCGACGAGTTTTTCCTGCGTGAGCTGGAAGGCTCCGATGGGTTTGCCGAACTGCGGGCGTTCCCGGGCGTAGCGTAGGGCGCTCTCGAAACACGTGCGGGCGGCCCCGAGTGCACCCCACACGATGCCGAAGCGTGCCTCGTTGAGGCAGCTCAGCGGTGCCCGCAGACCTTTGGCTTCGGGGAGTTGGGCGTCAAGCGGTAGTTGACAGTCGCTGAAGATCAGTTCCGACGTCACCGATGCGCGCAAGGAGAGCTTGCCGTGCAGGTCGCGGGTCGTGAACCCAGGAGTGTCCCGCGGCACACAGAATCCGCTGATGCCGTCGTCAGTACGCGCCCACACCACCGCGACATCCGCGATACCGCCGTTCGTGATCCACAGCTTCGTACCGTTGAGCACCCAGCCAGAAGCGTTACGCCGGGCCGTCGTACGCATGCCGGCGGGGTCGCTGCCATGGTCGGGTTCGGTGAGACCAAAACATCCCACGGCCGAACCCGCCGCCATCGCCGGCAGCCAGCGCTCCTTCTGCTCAGGCGATCCGTAACGCCACAAGGCATACATTGCCAGCGAGCCCTGGACAGAGACGAAACTGCGCAGGGCGCTGTCGGCCGCTTCCAGCTCCAGGCAGGCGAGTCCGTAGCTCACGGCGTTCGTTCCCGCGCAGCCGTACCCCGTCAGGTGCATACCAAGCAGACCGAGGTCGCCGAACGCGGGTACGAGCGCGCTCGGGAACGCCGCCTCCTCAAACCACCGTGCGAGGTGCGGCTCCGCCTTGTCGCGGAGGAACTGTCGTACAGCCTGCTGGATCGCGCGTTCCTCGTCGGTGAGGAGCGCACTGATGTCGAGGAGGTCAAGTGGATCCAGGGGCCGGCGGCTCGTCATGCCCCGATCCTCGTGCACTGTGCTGTTCCGGCCCCGCTCGGGCTTCGCCCGTCCGGGCCCACCCCCACCCCGGTATCGCGGGCGAACGGCACGGGCACCCCGCTTGTCCGTTGCTGACCGCGTGAAGGTGGGTATCCACGCCACGTGGACATCCAGGGGAGGAGCAAGGTCATGAGCAGGCGCTCGACGGACACGACCAGGGGAACGTACGCAGGCACGCGGGCGGGGTACGCCAGAAAGCGCCTGGTCGTACTCGTCGCCGTCGCCCTGCTCGGGCTGGTCACGGCCGGCTGCGGCGGCTCGTCCTCGCCGAATGCGGCGGGCACGGCGACCAGGACGGGACACCCCACCGCGACCCACGACCCGAGCGGCACCGCCACGCCCAGCGCCGCGGTCTGCGCGAAGGCGCGGGAGTTGAAGAAGTCGCTCACCGCTCTCCGCAACATCAACATCGCCGCCGTGGGCGCCGAGGGTGTGCGGCGCGCCATCTCCAAGGTGACGTCGGACCTGTCCGCTCTGAAGACCGTAGCCGCCGCGGAGTGGAAGACCCAGATCGCGGAGCTGTCCAGCGCACTCTCCGCCCTAGGAACGGCGATCGGTCATGCGGAAGGTACGGCAACGTCCTCACCCACGGTGGAGGGCATCGCGGCCGCCGCCCAGCGGGTGGCGACCGCCGCGCATTCGCTGGTGACGACGCTCTCCGCGCACTGTCCCGGCATGTGACGGCAGAGCCGGGGCGTACGACGGTCCACGGCCCGAGAAGTCCGGCCGCCGTCCGCTAGCTCGCCGGCGGTGGTCCGAGCAGGCGCTGGAGAATGCCCGGGTCACCTGGCCAGGCTTCGAGGAGTACGTCGCGTGGAACCGTCCGCGCGGCGTACCTCAGCGCCAGCGCCACCACGACCACGTCGTCCAGCGGCCCGATGACGGGAAGGAACTCCGGTATGAGGTCGATCGGCGACAGCAGCCAGAGCCCGGCGATCGCGATGGCGACCTTGGCCCGGCGTGGCACCCGTGGATCGCGCCGGAGCAGCCGCACTGTGGTGACGCAGTCGGGGATGAAGCGCACGAGGTCGCGCAGCGGACCCGGCGGCAGCCGGCGAGCGAGGAGGATCAGGACACCCCAGCTCGCCACCATGAGGAGTACGGCGATCAGCAGCGCACGCAGCCATCCGGTCACGGGCGTTCCTCTCGCTGCGATTCGGGGAAGCCGTGTGCGGCCTGATAGACCCGGTTGGCGTACGCCTCGAGGCGTTCGGCGCAGTCCTTGAGCCGCTGCTCGGCGCTGATCGCCGAGGGGAGAGCCAGGACGTCGCGCACCTTGAGGTCGCGAAACCAGCGGCGGAGCCGCTCGAGGCTCTGCTCCTCCTCCTCGAGCTCAGCCAGGGTGAGCTTGCCGAGGCGCTCCTCCTTGGCAAGCTCCGCCTCGAACTTCGCGCAGTCGGACACGAACTCTGCCCACTCCGCCTCGCGGGCGTCGGTGTAGGCCGCGACGAGGGCGGCGCCGCTCGGCTCGTCCCGACCGGTGACATCGAGCGCGAGGAGCTCGCCACCACCGCGCTCCGCCAGCGCTCGGGCCCGCTCGACCACGGGAAGGAACGCCGGGGTCGCGGGCAGCGCCCAGACTCCCGGGGCCAGGGACACAGCGCCCGCCCGGCGCAGCTCGCGCCAGACGGCCACGCGGTGCCGGGATGGTTCGGCGGCGAGCCGGACCACGATCACCACCCACCTCATGGACTGCTCCTTGATCCGTCGTTACTCGCCCGAGTGTAACCGGTGTTACTCCCAGGGTGGCATGCTAGGGAAGGAGGTGGACCCCGGCGGGTGGGGGTGGGCCCGGCGGGCGCAGCCCGTGCGGGGCCGGAACCACACTGGGGGTGGGCCTGGCGGGCGCAGCCCGTGCGGGGCCCGAACCACCCTGCGGAAAGGCGGTGCGAGCCGATGGGCGGTCTTGATCAGTGGCTGTCGACCGTGCCGGGCTGGGTCGTGCTGCTGGTCGCGTTCGCCTTCGTGTTCGCCGAGTCGGCCCTTTTCGCCGGCTTCGTCATCCCGGGCGAGACCGTCCTCCTGCTCGGCGGGGTGCTCGCCGGACTCGGGCACGTCAACGTCGTCGCGGTGGCGCTGTGCGGGATCGTCGGTGCCATTCTCGGCGACTCCGTGGGCTTCGAGATCGGCCGGCATCTGGGCCCGCGTCTCCGCACCGGCCGGCTGGGCCGGATCGTCAAGCCCACCCACTGGGAGCGGGCCGACGCGCTTGTCGCCCGTTACGGCGGCCGGTCGGTGTTCCTCGGGCGCTGGGTCAGCTTCGGCCGCGCGTTGGTGCCGGCGCTCGTCGGGGCCACCCGGATGCGCTACCCGAGGTTCCTCTTCTGGAACGCGCTCGGCGGAGCGACCTGGGCCGTCACCGTCACCGCGATCGGATACTTCGCGGGCGGGTCGTGGCGGCAGGTCGAGAAGATCTTCGGGCGCGCCATCCTGCTCGTCGCCCTCGCCCTGATCATCGTGGCGCTGGTCGTCGTCGGGGCGCGCTGGATCGCGCACCATCCCGACCGGGTGCGTTCATGGGGCCAGCGGGTCGCCGACCGTCCCTTCGTACGCCGCTGGCGGATGCGGTACGCCCGGCAACTCGGCTGGCTCGGACGGCGCTTCCGGCCGGGTTCCGCGCTCGGCCTCGAACTGACCGCGGGGCTCGTCCTGATCGTGCTGCTCGGGTGGGCGTTCGGGGCGGTCGTCCGCGACGTCGTCGTGGGTACGAAGGCCGAGCGGTTCGACGGGCCGGTTCTCGCCTGGCTGGCCGCCCACCGTGACCCGGAGCTGACCCAGCTGACGACCGTGGCGGCCGCCATCACGGGTACGTGGGGCGCGGTGGTGGTCGCCGTTGTCGGCGCCGGTCTGCTCGCCTGGCGGTGGCGGCGGTGGACGCCGCTCATCCTCACCGGCACGGCCTGGGGCGGTGCGTTGCTCGCGGCGCTCGCGGTGGCCGCCACGGTCGGCCGGACCGGGCCGCCGGCCGCGCAGGCGGCGATCCACCTGACTACCAGCACCGCGTCGTTCCCGGCCGTCGAGATCGCGGCGACGACCGCGGTGGTGGGCATGCTCGCCGCGTTGGTGAGCCTTCGCAGCCGGCGATGGTCGGTCGGCGTCACCTGCTGGGCCGCTGGCCTCCTGTGGGCCGGTGCGGCCGGGGCCGCGGCGCTGTACCTGGGCACGCACTGGATGACAGACGTGCTGGCCGGCTACGCGCTGGGCGCGGTCTGGGACGTGATCCTGCTGACGGCGTGGATGACCTTCGCTGGTCATCCGGCCGTCACTGGTCACGGCGCGCGTCAGGCGCGGGTTGCTCCTGAGGCTCCCGGCTATCGCCGAAGGCGTGGGTGAAGCTGTTCAGTGCGGCCGTCACCTCGCTGGGGATCACCCAGAAGGTGTTCCCCTGCCCCTGGGCGATCTGCGGAAGGACCTGGAGGTACTGATAGGCGAGCAGTTTGGGATCGGGGTCGTTGCGGTGGATGGCCGCGAAGACCGTGTCGACCGCCTTCGCCTGGCCTTCGGCCCGCAGGACCGCGGCCTGCTTCTCACCTTCGGCGGTGAGGATCGCGCCGCGCTTCTCACCCTCGGCGGTGAGGATTCGCGACTGCCGTATACCTTCGGCGGTGAGGATCGTCGCGCGCTTCTCCCGGTCGGCCCGCATCTGGCGTTCCATTGACTCCTTCACCGACGGCGGTGGGTCGATGGCCTTCAGCTCCACCCGGTTGACCCGGATTCCCCATTTGCCGGAGGCTTCGTCGAGGACACCGCGCAGGGTGCTGTTGATGTGTTCCCGTGAGGTCAGGGTCTTTTCCAGGTCGATGCCACCGATCACGTTCCGCAGGGTGGTGACGGTGAGCTGCTCGATGGCCTGGATGTAGTTGGCGATCTCGTACGCCGCCGCGCGGGGATCGGTCACCTGGAAATAGAGCACGGTGTCGATGTGCACCACCAGGTTGTCCTCGGTGATGACGGGGCGGGGTTCGAACGACACCACCTGTTCCCGTAGGTCGATCAACGGGCGTACCCGATCGATGAACGGGATCACGATGTTCAGACCTGGCCCGAGGGTGCGGTAGTAGCGGCCCAGGCGTTCGACGTTACCGGCGCGTGCCTGCGGGACGATCCGGACGGTCTTCAGACCGACGATGATCACGACGAGCGCGAGTACGAGCCACGCGATCAATTCGCCCATGGCTCCTCCTGAGGATGCACGAGTGCTGTGGCCCCCTCGATCGCGAAGACGTCGACCGTTGCGCCGGCAGGGATCACGAGCGAGGAGTCGTAGGGGCGGGCGGTCCATTCCTCGCCGCCGATCCGGACCCGCCCGGTGTGCCGTGAGACTTCGGAGAGGACCAGCGCCTCGCGCCCGACGAGTGCGGCCGTGCCGGACCGCATCACCGGGACCTTCCGCAGTGCGTGTTGGGCGAGGGGACGCACGAAGACAATGAGGAGTACCGCGCTCACCGCAAAGGCCACGAACTGGAACGCCGCTCCCAAACCAAGGGCGGCCACCAGCATCGCGACGATCGCCGCCGCGGAAACCAGAGCAAGGTAGAGGGTAAGGCTCAGCAGCTCGGCGATTCCGAGCGCCATCGCCACGATCAACCAGACGACCCACGCATCCATAACTCACCTGCTCATAGGTCGTGCCCAGGCCCACTTATGACCGTAGCTCTGATCGCTTCGAGTAGGAGCAAGAACAGGCTGCGGAAATCCCGGCGGAAAGGCGCCCAGTCGGTGGGGGAGTGGGACTTTGGTCCCCAGAAGGGCGTCCATTGGGCGAAAGCACCACCTACTTCGCTGCGCCAAGCGTCCGCGGCGTGAATGACTGGCAGGCAGAAAAACTGACCGACACCGGGAGGTCGCCTTGTCCGTACCCGGTGCGTTCCTCGCACTGGCTGTCGTCGTGGTGCCGATGCTCGTGCCTCTGTCCGGCCCACCCGGTCGTGCGGTCGCCGCATTGGGCGTTCCCGCCAGCCAGGAAGCCATCTCGACCAACACCCTTCTGGTGTCGGAGCTCCCCGCGGCGAATGGCGGGCAGTTCTTCACGGTCCTGCGCCTTCCACCGGTGCGGGTCGCGGCGGGGCAGCCGATGTACCTGCAAGCTCGACTTGCGGCCCGCAGCAACGTTCCCCGCGGACCGCTGATGGAGATGCGCACCATCTGTCCCGGCGCCGGCGGATCCCCGACGACGGACCGGAACCACGACGGCCAGGCGTACGGCGTGGAAAGCGAGACGGGGCGCTGGCTGATGGTGCCGCCCGCCACGGGCACCTTCACCTGCGAGCTGCGGGGACGAGCCGCCACGTCCCTCGATCCCGCCGTCGCCAAGCTGATCCTTGATCCACGGCTGACGGTGTTGTCGATGGTCGCGGCGAACCCTGGCGCCACCCAGTGGACCGACCCCGTCAACAGGTGTGTGGGAACGGTGCCGGATCCGACCGTGCCGCAGTGCGTGGTGGCCCGGCCGATCGCGAACGTCTTACAGAAGACCGTGCCGTTGCCGTCGAGTGCGACGTACGCCAACGTGGGTGCCGATGTGCAGCTGAGCCGTGAGTACGGCGCGTTCCCCGGCGGGAACGCGATGGTACGCCTGAGCCTGCGAGCGACGCCGGTGGATGTGAACGAAGTCGCGTGCGCGCCCCGGCGGGAAACGATGGCCACGCAGACGATCACCTCGAACCTGCACCATGTCAAGGTCAACCTGACACTCACGAAGGTCGGGGTCAACCAGAGCGGGACGTGCGGCCGGTCGCTGAAGGTCGGCGTCGTGGTGGCGAGCCTCGTGGGTAATCCGGTCACCATCCACAACAGCGCCTACTCCAACGCGTTCCTCCTTCCTGCGTGACCTTCCCGGGCAGCTCAGTGCGGGCGGACGCGCGGGTCGAGGACGGCGTAGGCGAGGTCCACGAGGAGGTTGGCGATGATCACCGCGGTGGCGGCGAAGATCACGATGCCGATGATGACGGGCAGGTCCTGCTGGTTGATCGCGTCGACCGCGGTCTTGCCCAACCCGTCGATACTGAACACCGTCTCGGTCACGACAACGCCGCCGACCAGTTGGCCGAGGTCGATACCGAACTGCGTGACCACCGGTGTGAGTGCGCTCCGCAGCCCGTGCCGGTAGACCACCCGGCGTTCGGTGAGGCCCTTGGCGCGGGCGGTCCGGATGTAGTCCTCGCCGAGCACGTCGAGCATGGAGCCGCGGGTGAGCCGGGTGTACGTCGCCGCGAGAACCAGCGCGAGGGTGAGCCACGGCAGGATGAGATGCCGGAACCACTCCACCGGATTCTCCGTCAGCGGGATGTATCCGCCGGCCGGAAAGACGGGAAACCCGGCGAGGGACAGCTGGAAGTAGAGGAAGAACAGCAGTAACAGGCCGAGCAGGAAGGTCGGCATCGAGTAGAAGAACAACGCGAAGCCGGTGAGGGCCCGGTCGGCGACCGAGCGGGGGTGCACGGCAGAAACGACGCCGTTCAGGACGCCGAGGAGCATCCAGATGACGGCCGCACCGACCGCGAGCGAGACCGTCGCCGGCAACGCCTGCGTGATGATCGTCGTGACCGGAACCTGATGGTAGTAGTCGTACCCGAGATTTCCGTGCAGTGCGTTCCACAGGAAGGTCAGGTACTGCTTCCACACCGGCTGGTCGAGACCCAACCGCTGTTGGATCAGCGCGATGGTTTCCGGGGTCGCCTGGCGGCCGGCCAGGGTCCGGGCGACGTCGTTGGGCGCGACGAAGAAGATCGCGAACACCATCATCGTGATGAGGAGCAGAACGATCGCTCCGAGGAAGACCCGGCGGATCAGGAAGCGCGCCATTCTCAGTCCCTGCGTTTCTTCAGCGTGCGCGAGTGCATCCGACTACCGGCGATCCGAGCCGGGATCGAAGGCGTCCCGGACTCCGTCGCCCAGGAGGTTGAAGGCCAGCGTGGTGATCACCAACGCGGCGCCAGGAAAGACGATGAACCACCACGCGACCTGGTAGTAGCTGATCGCGTCGTTCAGCATGCCGCCCCAGGTGGGCGTCGGTGGGGGTACGCCGAGGCCGAGAAACGACAGCGTGGCCTCGATGACGATGACCGTCGGGATCAGCAGGGTCGTGTAGACGATGACCGGCGCCATGACGTTCGGGAGTACGTCGACGAACATGATCCGCCAGTCGCTCGCTCCGAGCGACCTGGCAGCCTCGACGAATTCCCGCTCCCGTATGGACAGCACCTGTCCCCGGACGATCCGGGCTACCGCGGCCCAACTGAACGCACTGATCGCGATGATCGCGACGGCAAGGCTCGGCCCGGTGATCGACACCAGCGCGATCGCGAAGAGCAGGAAGGGAAACGACAGGACGACGTCGACCAGGCGAGCGAGCACCGTGTCGACGATCCCGCCGAAGTACCCGGCCGCGAGCCCCACGAGGATGCCGATCGCGACGGTGATGAGGGTGGCGACCACGCCGACGAGTAACGAGATCCGGGCGCCGTAGGCGATCCGTACGAGGATGTCGCGGCCGAGGTCGTCGGTGCCGAGCCAGAACTCCGCGCTCGGTGGCATCGGAAGGCCATCAGGTGTGAGGCCGGTGGTGCGGTACTGCGTGTCGACGCCGTGCCCGGTGAGCAGCGTGAACACCGGCGCGAAGATCGCGGCCAGGAAGATCAACACGATAACAACGAAGGACCCGATCGCCACCCGGTCACGACGCAGCCGTTCCCACGCCAGCAGCCAGGGCCCGCGCCCCTCGATCGAACGAACCGGCTGCTCGGTCTCGAGCTCGCTGCTGTGTGGATCCAGCCCCTCACGGGCTTCGCCCGTTCGGGCCCGCCCCCACCTCACGGTCGTTCTCCGTTCGCAGCGGACAGGCGCTCGCCCGGCTGGACTGGGAAGTGGCACGCGGCGCGGTGATCCTCTTCGTCGCCGTTCCGGGAGACGAGCGCCGGCTCCTCGCCGGCGCAGCGGTCCTGCGCCTTGGGGCAGCGGGGGTGGAACCTGCAGCCGGCTGGCGGGTTGATCGGTGAGGGCACCTCGCCGCGCAGGATGATGCGTTCCCGCCGGTCGGAGAGTTCGGGATCGGGGATGGGAATCGCCGACAGCAACGCCGCCGTGTAGGGATGGCGCGGCGTCGCGTGCAGGGACTCGACGTCAGCGACCTCGGCGATCTTGCCGAGGTACATCACCGCCACCCGGTCGCTCACGTGGCGCACCACCGAGAGGTCGTGCGCGATGAAGACGTACGTGAGGTTGAACTCCGCCTGCAGATCGGCGAGCAGGTTGATGATCTGCGCCTGGATCGACACGTCCAGCGCCGAGACCGGCTCGTCACAGACGATGAGCCTGGGACGCAGGGCGAGCGCCCGGGCGACGCCGATCCGCTGCCGCTGCCCACCGGAGAACTCCGCTGGAAACCGGTTGTAGTGCTCGGGATTGAGCCCCACGAGTTCCATCAGTTCCTGGACGCGGCGCTTGCGATCAGTGCCCTCGCCGACGCCGTGGATCGCGTACGGATCACCGATGATCGAGCCGACCCGGCGGCGGGGGTTGAGCGATCCGTACGGGTCCTGGAAGATCATCTGGATCTCCCGCCGCACCGGCCTCAGGTCCCGCTGCGACATCTGCGTGATGTCGACCCCGTCGAAGATCACCCGCCCAGAAGTGACGTCGTGGAGGCGGGTCATACAACGGGCGAGCGTGGACTTACCGGAGCCGGTCTCGCCCACGAGCCCGAGGGTCTCGCCCGCGCGGACCCGCAGGCTCACACCGTCGACCGCCTTCACGTGTTCGCGTTCTCTGCGGAAGAGGCGGTCGGAGGCGAGCGGAAACCACTTGCGGACATCGTCGAGCTCGAGCAGGACGTCGGTCACCGGGATCCCCTCGCCTCCGCCGTAACGCCGGCATCGGCGCGCGCGCCCTCCCGCCCCGCCGGGTCGGTCGGCAGCCAACACGCGGACAGGTGGGCCTCGTCGCCGTAGACCGGACGCAGGGGCGGCACGTCCGTACGACAGCGCTCGAAGGCGTACGGGCAGCGCGGATGGAACGGGCAGCCCTTCGGTAACCGGATCAGGCTCGGAGGGCTGCCGGGGATCGGCCGCAGCCGCCGGCGTACGTCCTGCTCGGAGGGCAGCGAGCCCAGCAGCCCTTCGGTGTAAGGGTGATGGAAGCGGTAGAACAGCTCCCGCCGCCCGGACCGCTCCATGACCGTGCCGGCGTACATCACGACCACCTCGTCGGCCACCTCCGCGACCACGCCGAGGTCGTGGGTGATGAGGATGATCGCGGTCCCGAACTCCCGCTGCAGGTCCGCCATCACCTGCAGCACCTGCGCCTGCACAGTGACATCCAGCGCCGTGGTGGGCTCGTCGGCGATGAGCAGCTCCGGACCCAACGCCATGGCCATCGCGATCAGGGCGCGCTGCCGCATCCCGCCAGAGAACTGATGCGGGTAGTCGTCGACCCGGCGTTCGGCATGCGGGATGCCGACCCGCCGGAGCAGGTCGACAGCCCGGTCCCGGCCCTCGGCACGGCTCACCGAGCCGTCGTGGGCGCGGATCATCTCCACGATCTGCCAGCCGATCCGGTAGTACGGATGCAGGCTCGACAGGGAGTCCTGGAAGATCATGCCGATCCGGGCACCCCGGATGCGGCGGAGCTCCTCGGCGTTCATCGTCAACAGGTCCTTGCCGGCGAAGGTCGCCCGGCCACTGACCTCGGCGCCGCGGACCAGGCCCACGATCGCCTGCGTCGACACGCTCTTGCCAGAGCCGGACTCGCCGACGATGGCGAGCGTCTTGCCCTTCGCGAGGTCGAAGGAAACCCCGCGCACCGCCCGGACCACGCCGTCGTGCGTCCGGAACGACACCCGCAGGTCCTCGACCGCGAGCAGCGGGGGCGAGGAGTCAGCTGCCGCCACCGCCACCTCAGCCGCCCTGCTTGCCCGGTTGCAGCCAGACGTTCGTCGGGTCGAAGTTCTGGATCGCCGGGATGTAGACGGCGTTGCGTACCTGCGCGGCGTGGTAGTTGGGCTGCTTGGGGTTGGTGATCGGATAGAACGCCGCGTCCTTCATCACCTGCTGGTCCGCCTTGGCCCACGCGCTCTCGGCACCCGCCGTCGTCGTCGCCGTGGACGCCTGCTGGATCAGCTTGTTGGTCGTCGGACTGTTGTAGAAGCCGAAGTTGCTTCCAGCCGGCGGGAACGACGGTGCGCCGGAGAACAACGGCGCGAAGTACGACAGGGCGGCGTTGCCGTACCAGTCAGGCGCCCAGCCGGCCAGCGCGAGGTCCCACACGCCGCGCTTGGCGACACTCGGCACCTGGAGGTACTTCGTGTAGAAGTCGGCGTTTGGCACCGCCACGCTCTGGACGTTGATACCGGCGGCCTTGAGGTCCTGCTGCACCGTCGCGAACGTCTTGCGGTTGCCCTCGGACGCGTTGCGGTACAGCAGTTTCAGGGTCAGGCCGTTGGGGTAACCCGCCGCCTTCAGCAGCTGCTTGGCCTTCGCGGGGTTGGTGGGGTAGGGGTCGATGTTCTTGCTCCCCAGGATGTTCGACGGGAGCACGTGCGTGAGCGGTTCGTTGATCTTCGGGCCACCGAGTGCCTGGATGATGTGCGCGCGGTTGAGGGCGTACATCAGGGCCTGCCGAACGCCCGGTTTGGTCAGCGCGCCGCGGTTTGTGGTCGACACCGTGTTGAAGACGATGTACGGGTTTGACGAACCGGTGATGCCGAGGTTGAGGTTCGGGTCCTTCCGGGCGATCAGCGCCGGCAGCCGCGACGGGGGCGGGAAGTTGTCCCACTCCATGTCGGCCGAGGGGGAACCCGTCTCGAGCTGTTGCTGGGCGGATTCCTGGCTCACGGTCTGGTCGACCACCACCTGGTCGACGTACGCCTTGCGAACGGGGTCGGAGGCGGGGTCCCACGCCTTGTTGCGATCGAACACGATCTTCTTGGTGGGCGTGTAGCTCTTGATCTGGTAAGGCCCGTCGGAAAGGCTGTTCCGTGCCAGTTCGAGGCTTGCCGGAAGGTATTTCAGGGATTCCACCGGAGCGGGAGAGAACGCCGGCAGGGTCAGCATGTCGACGAAGTACGTCGCGGGGTGGGCCAGCTTGAAGACCACCGTGGTGTCGTTCTTCGCCTGCACGCCGGAGATCTTGTGCGTGTTGACGTAGTCGGCGATGGCCTTCGCGTTCGGAGGAACTTTCGCGAATCCAGAGCAGAACGTCGAATAGCCGACAATCAGGTCAGCGAAGTCGGGCGTGCCACCAAAAGGCTGGACGGGGTTGCAGGTGCGCTTGAGTCCCCGGATCAGGTCCTCGGCGGTTACCTGCCGGGCCGGCGAGCTGTTCCATTTCGCGCCCTGCCGGATCGTGATCGTGTACGTCTTGCCGTCGGCGCTCACGCCGCCGTTCGCCTGGGTGGGGATGTCCTTCGCCAGGTCCGGAACCGCCGAGGTGGCCTTACTCGCGTCGGCTGGATAGGTGAAGAGCTGCCGGCTCCACATCCGCAGGCCCAGGTAGCCGATCGAGTAATAGCTGATGTTCGGGTCCATGTAGTCGACGTCGCCGGAGCCGAGCATGTTGAGCGTTCCGCCCTTGGCGGGCTGGCCCGAATTCGACCCTGACTGCGCGGGCGGTACTGTTCCTGTACAGGCAGTGGCGATCAGGGCGACAGCGCACAATCCAGTCGCGGAGACCCAACGCCAGCCTCGACGCCGGGCGTTCGACGAAATGGACATACGGCCCGGTCACCTCCTCAAACTGCATGGCCCATTACCGCCCGCAGGTGATCAGCCCGTAGCTCATCAAAAAGTGGGCGGTCAGGCTATTGCCGAACCGATGGTCGCCATTACGGTAAGGCCGGAGGGTGCCATTGGCGAAATTGGGGTCGTACTTGAGTGTGAGAATTTGCCCTGTTTTACCAAAGGTGACGATTAATAATCTTCAGTCTTGGCGATCGTGGGCCACATTGTTGGTTTTCGGCGATCTGCCGGAGGATGCCCTGGTACACCCCAATCCGCCGCTGCGCCTCTCGTCCGGGGCGCGGTTCTTCTGGTGTGATCGGAGTCGAGTTGATCAACGGTGTGTGACTCGGACATCAGCGGCGGTGAACGCCGGAACCGGGGACCGTTGATCAAACTTTGCGGCTTACTTCGAGCGTCGGCGATCACCCATCTGATCAACCAGCCTGGAGCCGCGTGGGGTTGGTGGAAGCCCCGTCATGGGCAGGCCATCTCAGATTGTGAAGACTTTGGGGTGCTATGAGACCCGAAAGTCTTCACAATCTTCCCGAAATGACGCCGCGACGGGGTGTCTTGCGAGTTTCGGATGAGCGTCACGGGTGAGGCGGGAGTTGGAACGAGGCAGTGGAGCTTTTTCGGTGCGGGGAGTACCGGAAGTGCTCCACTGCCTCGCACGCCCGGCACCCCGCCGCCGCCCACTCGGGGAGCGGGCGGCGGCGGGGTGAGCGGGACGAGCGGGCGACGGGGCCCGCGGGTGCTCAGTGTGCGGGCATACCGGCGTTCGCCTGCTCCTCCTGGGCGAGCCGCTCACTTCCTGAGGTGGTGTGGAGTGGCTTCTCCTTGATGAAGAGCACCGCGATCAGCGCGAGAACGGCGATCGGCGTGACGATGAGGAAGATCTCCGACGTCGCGGTGGCGTAGGCGTCCTGGACGATCCGGAGGATGGGTTCGGGCAGGGTCGAGATGTCGGGAACCGCGTCCCCGCCCGAACCCTGCGCGGCCGGACCGAGCTTGTCAGCCATGATCGTGCCCACCCGGTTGGCGAGAACGGCGCCCAGGGCGCTCACGCCGACCGCACCACCCATGCTGCGGAAGAACGAGATCACCGACGTCGCGGCACCGAGCTCGTGCGCGGGAACGTCGTTCTGGGCGGCGAGGACGAGGTTCTGCATCAGCATGCCGACGCCGACGCCCAGCAGGGCCATGAACAGACCCAGCGTGACCGCGTTGGTGCTCGTGTCGATGGTGGAGAGGAGGACGAAGCTGACCGGCATGATGATGGCGCCGGCGACCAGGAATCCCTTCCAGCGCCCCCACTTGGTGATGAGCTGACCGGCAACCGTGGACGACACCAGCAGTCCGGCGATCATCGGCAGGCTCATGAGTCCGGCCACGGTGGGCGACTTGCCGAGAGCGATCTGGAAGTACTGCGAGAGGAACACGGTCCCGCCGAACATCGCGACACCGACGAGGAGGCTGGCGACGGTGGCGAGGGTGACGGTGCGGTTGCGGAAGATGTCGAGCGGAACGACCGGCTCCGGCGTACGGCGTTCGACCAGCACCGCGAGCACGAGCAGGACGAGGCCTGCGGAGACGAGCCCGGCGGTCCATCCCGACGCCCACGCGAACCGCTGGCCGGCCAGCGTCGACCACACGAGGATGGTCGAGACCCCAGCCATGATGAGGAAGGCGCCCAGGTAGTCGACCTTCACCTCACGCTTGATGAGCGGTAGATGCAGCGTGCGCTGGAGCATCGCGATGGCGACGACGGTGAAGGGTACGCCGAGGAAGAAGCACCAGCGCCAGCCGAGCCAGTCGGTGTCGACCATCACGCCCCCGACAAGAGGGCCGGCGACGGTGGCGACGGCGAACACCGCACCGAACATTCCGGCGTACCGCCCGAGCTCGCGCGGCGAGATCATCGCGGCCATCACGACCTGGGCGAGGGCGGTGAGACCACCGGCGCCGATGCCCTGCACCACCCGGCTGGCGAGCAGGACCTCGACATTGGGGCTGAGGCCGGCGACGAGCGACCCGACCGCGAAGAACACCAGGGACAGCTGGACGAGGAGCTTCTTGCTGTAGAGGTCGGACAGCTTGCCCCACAGCGGCACAGTGGCGGTCATCGCGAGGAGTTCTGTCGTGACGACCCAGGTGTAGACGGATTGGTTCGCACCCAGGTCGGCGATGATCCGGGGGAGTGCGTTGGAGACGACTGTCGAGGCGAGGATGGAGACGAAGATGCCCATCATCAGGCCCGACAGCGCCTGCATCACCTCGCGGTGGGTCATCGTCGTGGTGGTGGCTTCCGCCGGCGACGCGGTGGCGGTCACGGGTTTCCCCCTTGGTTAGTTCTGCTGTTCGTTCTGTTTGGCTATCCGGCACGCGTCGGCGGCCGGCTGAAATCGGCTGATGGTCAGATGTCTGCGGAGCAGATCCGGACAGAGATGGCCGCCGCCAGGTCGCGGCGGGACAAGGATCGAGGGTCTGCTTTCAGCGCCTCCGGCGTGGCCGGGTAGGTGCCACGAGGCCGACGGAGAGCATGTCGAACACCTCGTCGACGGTCGTGTGCAACGGCTTCGGTCGGTCACTCGTCGCCCAGTGGGTGACGGCGACGCGCGCCACCGCGCCGGTGACCGCCGCGACCACGGAGGGATAGCTGTCGGTCTCGACGCTCGTGCCGGTGCGGTCAGCGATCACGTGCGCGAGCGCACACTCGTCGGCGGCACTCGCGGAGAGTAGGCGGGGTAGGAGTGAGGGGCTGCGTTCGATCACAGTCATCCGCAGGATCCACTGCTCCCGGTCGTCCTCAACGTGGGCGATCACACCATCGAGAGCGCGCCGGATCGCCTCCAGAGGTGGCAGATCGGCGGGCGCGGTGACGACGCGTTCGCGGAACTCCGCGCCGATCGTGGGATCGTGTCCAGTGATCGCCTCGTCCTTGCTGGCGAAGTAGTTGAAGAACGTACGTGTCGAGACGTCGGCGGCCTCGCTGATGGCGTCGACCGTGACATGCTCGGCTCCGTGTTCGGCGGCGAGGCGTACGGCCGCTCGGCTGAGTGCGTCCCGCGTCTGGCGCTTCTTGCGGTCTCGGCGACTGCTCGCCGCGCCGTCGGCTGGGGTGACCACGCTCGCAAGCGTACGCGCAAGGTTGCAGGGTCTGCAACATTGCAGATCGTGTAACGTTCGCCACGTTCGGAGACCGGCCTCGTGCTCTCGTTGACGCCTTTGTCGGGCGACCTTAGTGTCGATTCTGATCGCGAATTCCGCATATACCTGAACTCCCTTTACGGCGATTCATGTCTCTGCTGTTCGATGCGTAGAAAGGTGATCTGATGAAGGTGACCGGGGTGCGGACCAAGCTCTACGAATTCGACCTCGACAGACCGCTCGGTGACGCTAATGATCCGACTGGCCGAAACCGGATAGGGCAACTCGTCGTACAGGTCGACACCGATGAAGGGCTTACCGGAATCAGCCTCGGCAACCCGGGTGCGCAGGAGGCCGTGCACTGGCTCTCCGGTCTCATCGAGGGTGAGAATCCGGCTGGTGTCAAAGGTCTTTGGCAGCGGATGGTCAGCAAGAATTTCAAGCGCGGCAACGAAGGTCCCGCGAAGGAGGCGATGTGCCACCTCGATATGGCCCTATGGGACCTGAAGGCAAAGGCCAACGGCGAGCCGTTGTGGCGGACGCTTGGAGCCGTCACCCCACGCGTCAGGGCGTACGCGAGCGGCATCGACCTGCCGCTGTCCGACGACGAACTCCGCGCCTATTACGAACGCATGGCGGCGCAGGGCATCACCATCGGCAAGCTCAAGGTGGGCATCGACCCGGAAGCTGACCTGCGCCGGCTGGAAATCATGCGGGACGCCCTGAGTTCGGCCGGTGGTCGTGCGGAGGTGGCCATCGACTCGAACGAGTACTGGGCACCCAAGCAGGCCATCCGACGAATTCGCGAGATCGAGCGCCATTTCGACCTGCTGTGGTGTGAGGAGCCGGCCCGGCGCTGGGACTACCGGGGACTGCGGAAGGTTTCCGAGAGCGTCACCGCAGCGGTGGCGACGGGCGAGAACCTCAACGACGTAAGGGAGTTCATGCCTCTGGTCGCCAACGAGGCCGTCGATATCGTGCAGGTAGGTATTTACACCTCCGGGATCACCGGGGCGCTCCAGGTGGCCGAGCTCGCGAACGCGTTCGAGTTGCCGGTCGCCATGATGAACTCCGCGGCGGACTTCATGGTCCACCTGGCGGCGGCACTACCCAACCACCTGGCCCAGGAGATTGTCGCCGCCGGCACAGACCGGCTCGTCACCAAGGATCAGCGGATCGAGGACGGCTGGATCATCCTCGGTGACCAACCAGGCCTGGGGGTCACCTTCGACGAGGCGGCGGTCGAACACCTGGCCGTGGACAGGGTTTCCGGCAAGGCCTCCCGTTTTCCGTGGGGTCGCCGGCCGGGTGCCGGGCTGTACGAAGTGCCGTTCACGGAGGAGGAACGCCAGGGCCGCAAACTTCCGGTCGGCTAAGAGGTCGCGCGACCTCTAACCCAGGGCATGTTCCTGAACCAGCTCTCAGAACTTCGCCTGGTCGTCGAGCCGCACGGGGTCGCGTCCCCGGAGGAAGTCGAAGTCGCAGCCAAGGGGAGCCTGCTGGACGTGGTCAAGGAACAACCGGCCATAGCCCCGTGCATAGGCCGGCGCCGGAGGCCGCCACGCCGCCCGCCGGCGCGCCAGCTCGGCGTCGTCAACGCAGAGTTGCAGGCGGCGCCGCTCCACGTCGAGCTCGATCTCGTCACCGGTACGAACGAACGCGAGCGGCCCGCCGGCGGCGCTTTCGGGAGCCACGTGGAGCACGATGGTGCCGTACGCCGTTCCGCTCATCCGGGCGTCAGAGATCCGCACCATGTCACGTACACCCTGCTGGAGGAGTCGGCGTGGGATCGGGAAGTTGCCGACCTCGGGCATGCCGGGTCCGCCGAGCGGGCCGGCGTTCTGGAGGACAAGGATGTCGTCGACACGGACATCCAGCTCGAGATCGTCGATCCGGCGCCGTAGGTCGTGAAGGTCGGTGAAGACGAGGGCGCGGCCACGGTGCCGCAGTAGCTCCGGACTCGCCGCGGCGTGTTTGATGACGGCACCATCGGGGGCCAGGTTGCCCCGCAGGATCGCGAGGCCGCCGTGGTCCTGCAGCGGATCGGAGAGCGGACGGATCACCTGCCCGTCAGCGGGTTCGGCGGTGGCGACGTTTTCGGCCAACGTCCGGCCGGTGACGGTCAGCTGGTCGCCGTGCAGGAGCGGGAGGAGCTCACGAAGGACGCTCGGTATGCCGCCGGCATAGAAGAGTTCCTCCATCTGGTAGGCGCCCACGGGGCGCAGGTTGGCCAGCAGCGGGGTGCGCGCGCTGATCTCGTCAAAGAGTTCGAGGGGGAGTTCGACGCCGCACCGGCCGGCGATGGCCGGAAGGTGGACGACGGCGTTCGTGCTTCCGCCCAGCGCGCTGAGAAGGACGATCGCGTTCTCGAACGCCGCACGGGTGAGAATCCGCGACGGCCGCAGCCCTTCGCTCACCATGGCGACGATCCGGCGCCCGGCAGCCTGCGCCAGGCGCATCCGCCGGGAGTCGACGGCCGGGATGGCACCGTTGCCTGGGAGAGCCACCCCCAGCGCTTCGGTGAGGGAGTTCATGGTCGACGCGGTACCCATCACCATGCAGTGGCCAGCGCTGCGGACGATGCCGTCCTCGATCGCCTGGTAGGTGGCGTCGTCGAGGGTGCCCGCGCGGTGCTCTGCGGTGAGCCGGCGGCAGTCTGTGCAGGCGCCGAGCGTCTCGCCGCGGAAGTTGCCGTTGAGCATGGGCCCGCCACTCACGAGGATCGCCGGCAGGTCCGCGCTCGCGGCACCCATCAGCGCGGCGGGTGTGGTCTTGTCACACGAAGCCAGCAGGACCACACCGTCGAGGGGCTGACTGCGGATCATCTCCTCGGTGTCCATCGCGGCCAGGTTGCGGTGCAGCATCGAGGTGGGGGAGAGGAAGATCTCACCGAGCGAGATCGTCGGAAACTCCAGGGGTGTCCCACCGGCCTGCAGGACTCCCCGCTTCACCGCCTCGCACAGCTCCCGGAAGTGCCGGTGGCAGTTGTTGAGTTCGCTGAAGGTGTTACAGATGCCGATGAGGGGGCGGCGCAGGTCGTCATCATCCAGACCCATTGACTTCGTGAACGCGCGATGGGTGAATCCCGCGACGCCCGACTCCCGGAAGAAACCCTCACCGCGTCGAAGCTGGCCAGTCACGCTCGCTCCTTCCCAGCAGCTGCTAGGCGAGACTCACATCAGCAGTCAATCCTGACGTCCTTCATGCCACGACGAGGCTACCTGGCCCCGGGAGCCGGTTCCGGAAAGGTTGATCGATGACCCACGAGACCGACCAGCGTCGTACCTACCCGCCGCACGCACTGCCTGAGGAGAGCCCCCGTCACATCGAGTCCGCGGTCGTTCAGGTCGACGGCGCCACCACGCTCGGACCGCTGAAGCGGTTGTGGACCAGCTTCGGATACGACGAGATCAACTGGACTTACACGCCGACCGGCAAGCAGACGTTGACAAAGATCGGGAGATTCGGAGATCGGGCCTATCACGTCCGGCCGCATTACGTCTTCTGCAGTGGTACCGGTTTCGGGATCCCGCACTGGGGCACCGGGAACGTCTATCACGAGGACGCCGACGGTAAGCCGTTCTATGATTTCACGATCGCTGACCAGGTCTATGACGCGATCGTCGGGGCCGGTCACAAACCGCTGGTGGAGTTGGCGTTCACCCCGCTGGCCCTGGTGCCCGAGCACGCGAAGGAGGAGTTTCCGTTCGCGAACAGCCCGACCGCCTACAGCGGATACGAGGCGGGCTGGTGGTCCTATCCACCCAAGGACTACGAGAAGTGGGGCGGCCTGGTTTCGGCGCTCGTCGAGCACTGCGTGGACCGCTACGGTGCCGCCGAGGTGGCGGGGTGGCACTGGGAGCTGTGGAACGAGCCCGACATCTTCTACTGGCGGGGCACCCCGGAGGGGTTCTACGCCCTCTATGACGTGACCAGCCGGGCGGTGCGCGCGGCGCTGCCCGAGGCGTCTGTCGGGGGGCCGGCGGTGACCGGGGGAGCGGGCGGCGCTTCCTTTCTACGCGGCTTCCTCGCGCACTGCGCCGAGTCAGGAGCGCCGCTGGACTTCGTGTCGTTCCACACCAAGGGAGCGTCGTTCGAACCCTGGCGGGTCTATGGCCCGCTGGGTGCGCCGGCTCCGGAGCGGCAGTCGCCGTCCACGCTGAAGATGCTGCGGGAGGTACGCCGGCTGCTGGACGTGGTCGCGGAGTTTCCGGCGTTCGCCGGACTCCCTTGCCTGGTTGACGAATGTGACGCCTCGGTGCCGGCGCACTGGGGGATCTACGACAACGCCAACTTCGCCTACCGCAACACGGAGTACTACCCGGTCTTTCAGGCCAAGCTGATGAAGAAGCTGCTCGACCTCAACCTGGTCTCGACCGCCAAGGTCGACCTGGCGACGACGTGGAGTTTTTACTTCGAGGGCGAGCGCTACTTCGAAGGGACCCGCAGTCTTGTCACCACCGGCGGCATCGACAAGCCGGTGCTCAACGCCTACCGGATGTTCGCCCAGCTGGGCGGGGAGCGGCTGGCGGTGGAGTCCGGTGCGGCCTGGCGGTTGGTCGACCTCGACGGCGCCGCCAGCGGGATGCCGGAGGAGGTGGACGCGTTGGCCACCCGGGCTGACGACGGTCGTCTGTGCGTCCTCGTGTGGCGGCACGCAGATGATCAGTACTCGGTTGATCCGGCGGCCGCCCAGGTGACGGTGCGCGCGGCGAACCTGCCGCCGGACGTGGCGGCGTACGACCTCACCCACTGGCGGATCGACCGCCAACACAGCAACGCACACACCGTGTGGCAGGACCTGGGCGCGCCCCAGGAGCCCACCCCGGAACAGCTGCGGGCGATCCATGAACGCGAAGGGCTCGAGCGCTACGAGGCCGATCGAGTGGTCGGAGTGGTCGACGGCGCGGTCGAACTCGCCGTGGATCTGCCGCTGCCAGCGGTGTCGCTGCTGGTGCTGACGCCACGCGCCGGCGGGTGAGCCGTAAGCCGTCGGGTCCGTGAGACCTGAGGCGGCGCCTTCAAGGATCGTGAAGGATTTTGGTCAAATAGCGACGAAAATCCTTCACGATCACGGCCCGCGGGCTCCCGGCGAAGTTGATCAACGGTCCCGGTTCCGGTAGCTCGCCGCTGCCGGCGGCCGATTCGCCCGCCGTTGATCGACTTCGTTTCGGCCGATCCGGTGTGACAGCGCGGCACACTCCGCGGTCTCCGGCGGGCGACTCCTGACGGTTGGTGGTGGGACGACCATCGGCTCCGGGGATCAGGTATTTGGTCACTGTGGACCCGTGCCGGCACGGGGGATGGTTGAAGGCGTCAGATGGTCTGTCCTGGAGGACCGGCGATGGATGAGGTCAGCCTGGGTCTGGACTCGTTGAACGGCAAGACCGCTCGACGTTCCACCATCGTGGTGGGAGTCGACGGCTCGCCGTCGTCTGAGGCTGCCGTGCAGTGGGCGGCGGAGGAATGCCATCGCCGGGATGCCCGGGTGGTGCTGGTGCATGTCCGCCAGCCGGTCCTTGGTTCGGTGATGACCGTGGAGCATCGGCGCTACCGCGCCCTCGCGCTCACCGACACGGTCGGCCGGCTGTGGCAGCAGGTCAGCACCCTGCGGTCCAAGGCTGTGGACGCGGTGGGTCGGGTCGGCGACGGTTCTCCGAGCGACTTCCTGATCGAGGCCTCCCAGACCGCTGACCTGCTGGTCATCGGGGCCGAGGGCGAAGGCCAACACCGGGGCCTGCTCCTGGGCGAGGTGGCCCAGCGGTGCGTCCGGGACGCCGCCTGCCCGGTGGTGATCATCCCGGCGCCCGGCGGCCCCGTCGCCGCCTAGCGGTTGAGCGGGATCTGCCAGACCACGGCCGTGCCGTTCTGGGGGCCGGGCCCGATGCTGAGGTGACCGCCGAGCCGGAGGGCGCGCTCGGCCATGTTGGTGAGGCCGCTTCGGCGGGGCGGGTCGGCCGGGATCCCGATGCCGTTGTCCGTCACGTGGAGCTCGAACATCCGGTGGACGATATCCGCCCGGATGAGGACGTCGGCCTGGCTCGCGTGCGCGTGGCGTACGACGTTGGTCAGCGCTTCTCGCAAGGTGGCGAGAACCTCCGGGCGTACCGCATCTGGAACCGCCGAGTCGAGCGGGCCCTCGAGCGCGACCCGTGGCTCGAACCCCAGCGAGGTGGCCGCGTCCTGCGCGATCTCGAGGACCTGGCCCCGTAGGCTCCGCCGATCCCCGGCGCGTTCCTGGAGGGAGAAGATCGTCCGCCGAATCTCCTGGATGGTGGTATCGAGATCGCGGACGTAGCCGCTCACCCGGTCGGCGAGGTCGGCGCGGACGACCTGCCGCGAGATGCCCTGCAGGCCGAGCCCCACCGCGAACAGCCGCTGGATCACGTGGTCGTGGAGGTCGCGGGCGATCCGGTCGCGGTCCTCGAACACCGCCAGCCGGCCGCGGTCCTCCTGGGCTCGGGCGAACTCCAGGGCAAGGGCCGCGTGGCCCGCGAACGTCGTCACCATGTGCATGTCGGACGGATCGAACGGCTGCCCCTCGGGCCGGGTGACGATCAGCACTCCCAGCATGTGCGGCCCGGACGCCAGCGGCACGAGCATGATCGACCCGCCCTTGAGCAGGGCGCCCCGATCCCCGTGGTCATCCCACCCGAGGGTCGCGGCGTCGCCGTCGAAGACGTAGGGGCGGCTGGTACGAAGGACGTCACCGAGCGGGGTGCCGGCCGTGGGGACGCGTTCGTTGCGGAGTTGCTCAGCGCTTGGTCCGGCGACCGCCTCGAGGACCAGATCGCCGCCCTGCTCGTCGACCAGGGCGAGCATCGAGAGTTCGGCGCTGGCGACCGCGCGGGCCCGCTCGGCGATCAGGTCGAGCGTCTCGCCCGGAGAGGCCCCGCTCAGCAGGTGGGCGGTGATCTCGGTCGAGGCGAGGAGCCAGTTCTCGCGACGGCGGGACACGTCGTACAGCCGGGCGTTGTCGATCGCGATGCCGGCCGCGGCGGCCAGCGCCACGACGACTTCCTCGTCCTCCTCGGTGAAGTCGCCCCCACCGATCTTCTCTGTCAAGTAGAGGTTGCCGAACGCCTCGCCCCGGACCTGGACGGGTACGCCGAGGAACGACCGCATCGGCGGATGGTTGGGCGGGAATCCGGACGAATGCGGATGCCGGGTGAGATCGTGCAGGCGTAACGGCTGCGGTTCATTGATGAGCAGCCCGAGGATGCCTTTACCTGTGGGCAGATGGCCCACTTTCGCGCGTAACTCGTCGCTGAAGCCGGTTGTGTTGAACTCGATGAGAGTCCGGTCGGGTCCGATGACGCCCAGTGCGCCATATTGCGCGCCGACGAGGTCGCAGGCGGAACGAACAATTCGCTGGAGCACCTCAGGCAAGGCGAGGTTGCTCGCCACCGAAACGACGGCGTCGAGCAACCGGTGCACTCGGCGTTCGTTCTCGACGAGCTGGTCGGCACGGTCGACCAGCTCATGCAGCAATGTGTCGAGCCGAAGCCGGCTCAGGTCAGGCAAAACCAGGTCGTGCGGGGTCAAGGCCTCCCTGGGATTGTCAGGACCCGGCGATTTGTCCGCGTCCATGGGGCCTCCTACGGTGAACCGTCCCCCAGGCTAGTCGACGCCTCATGGTCACGGTACGCGAAAATATACCTCTCTCGCAGTGGGCCGAATCCGTTGCGGAGAAAGGCTTCCAGCGCCGCGCAGTGAGCGGCTTTGCGCAACTCGTCCAATCGATCGTGCCTAGATGACAAATTTCAAGCGGAGTCGGCGAATATCGATCTCCTCCCGCGCAATGCGCTCGCGCAAATTTTCTTCGGTGTGCGGTCGCGCGTTACCGGTGTCGGACGGTCGGTTAAGTGCAGAAATACCCAGACCGCCAGAGTGATGGTGACGATCAGAAATCGCTCCCCTCGGCTGCTGGCTGACCCCTTCCCGTGTCAAGGGTGGGTTGGCGGTCAGTGGGAGCGGCAGGGACACCGGTCCCACCCGGAGTGGACCATTCGGCGGCCGCGGTGTGACCTCTGGCCGAGGGCGGGCACCCGTCTCCGCCAGCAGAGTGGTCGCGTATCGGAGAGTCCGGCTGAGGAGTGGACATGTCCCTTTACCGCCGCTCGGCACATCCGAGCGGGGGATCCGGCCCCCACGGGCTTCGCCCGCCGGGCCCACCCCCCTACGGTGTGGGATCCGGCCCCCACGGGCTTCGCCCGCCGGGCCCACCCCCCACCGCGTCGTCGTCGGGCGGGCCGGGTATGCGGAGCACTCCGTTCATTCCGGCGCAGCGTTCCGCGCCGCCCGATCCTGCCTACCTTGAGCGGCGGGTGCGGGCCGAGTCGGGTGCCACCCGCGTCGGACCCGGCACGGCACGGTGGCTCGCCGCACTACGGGTCGCGTGCGGTCTGGTGCTCGTCTGGGCGTTCCTCGACAAGGCCTTCGGCTGGGGCCACCCGGCACCGGCCGGACAGGCAGTCGCCGTCGGCGGTTGGGCGGACTGGCTGGTGCTGGTCGGCCTCGGCGGCGTTGGGCTGGCGCTGCTACTCGGCGTCGGCCTGCGCGTGTCCGCGGTGGCCGGCGCGATCCTCGCAGTGGCCACCTGGTCGACCGCGTGGCCGCTCGCCCAGGACAGCTCGCCCGGGGTCACGGGTTCGGTGATTCCCATCGTCAGCGGCCAACTCCTCTTCGTCGCCGTTCTCATCGTGCTCGCCGCGACGCACGCCGGCGGGACCTGGGGCTTTGGCCGGACCTGGGCGAGGGTGCCGTTCGTACGGCGCCACCGCTGGCTGCTCTGACCCGGCCAGCCTCGGGTAGTCCAGACTGGCGGAGGCGGCCGTGACGACTCCCGCGCCCTCGGCGGCCGCGCCAGCCGGGACCGGACTCACCTCGGCGGAAGCCGACCGCCGGCTCGCCGAGCACGGACCCAACGCGATCGCCGAGCCCCGGCCGCGCCGGCTGCCGGGTCGGGTGTTCCAGCAGTTACGCGATCCGATGATCGTCCTGCTGCTGGCCGCGGGCGCCATCACGGCGGTGATGAGGGATTTCTCTGACATGCTCGTGATCGGCGTCGTGGTGGTGGTCAACACCACTGTGGGTGTGGTGCAGGAGGTACGCGCCGACCGGGCGATCTCGGCATTGCGTCGACTCAGCGCGCCCTCGGCCCGGGTCCTGCGTGACGGGCGTACCGCCATCGTTCCGGCCGCCTTGGTGGTGCCCGGCGACCAGGTCCTCGTCGAGGCCGGCGACGTGGTCCCCGCCGACATCGAACTCGCGACCGCTGTTCATCTCCAGGCCGACGAGTCCGCGCTCACCGGCGAATCGCTGCCCGTCGACAAGTCCGTCGGAGCGGGTGAGACCGGAATGCTGCGGGCCGGCACAGTCGTGACCCGCGGCCGGGGCGAGGGCGCCGTCACCGCCACGGGCAAGGACAGTGCCCTTGGTCAGATCGCGGCCCTGCTCGCCGAGCAGCCGGTCCGCCCGACCCCTCTGCAGCGCCGGCTCGGCCGGCTGGCCAGGGTGCTCACGGTGTCGGTCCTCGTCATCGGCGCCGTGGTGGTGGTGCTGGGCTTGTTGCGTGGCCAGTCGCTGGAGGAGATGGTCGTGGTCGCGATCAGCCTCGCGGTCGCGGCCGTACCAGAGTCCATGCCCGCCGTGGTGACCCTCGCCCTCGCGATCGGAGCGCACCGGATGGCGCGGCGTTCGGCCGTCGTACGCAGCCTTCCGGCGGTCGAGACACTCGGCTCGGTCACAGTCATCGCCTCCGACAAGACCGGCACGCTCACCGAAGGCCGGATGCGGGCCGAGATCGTGTGGACGCCGGAGGGCCGATACGTCGCGAGCGGTCAGGGGTACGCGCCGCACGGGTCGCTGGCGAAGGACGGTGTCCCCGTGTCCGAACCCCCGGCGGGCCTGCGCCGTCTGCTCCGGGACGTGGCGTTGTGCAACGACGCCGACCTTCTGCCGCCGGGGAACGGCGTTCCGCAGTGGCGCCCAGTCGGCGACCCGCAGGAGGCGGCGCTGGTGGCACTCGCTGGCCGCGGAGGCGTCGACGTGATGCGGCTGCGAGCCGTGCTGCCGCGGTGTGCCGAGGTGCCGTTCGACAGTTCGCGCGCCCGGATGACGACCGTGCACGAACTCGACGACCGGCGCCGGCTCGTCGTCTGCAAGGGTGCGCCGGAGCGCCTGTTCGACACGCCGGACCTGCTCGCGGATCCAGCAGGGGAGATCGCCGAGGTGGCGGCCGCGGCGGGGGAGCTGGCGTCGGAGGGATACCGCGTTCTGGCGGTGGCGGACGCCGTTACCGCGGGCACGCCGCCCGAACCCGAGCGCGGGCTGCGACTGGTCGGTCTGGTGGGCGTCGTCGACCCGCTGCGCCCCGAGGCCGAGCATGTGGCCGACGTGTTCGACGGCGCGGGGGTGCGGTTCGTCCTGATCACCGGGGACCATCCAGCGACCGCGGCGGTGATCGCCCGGCGGCTCGACATCGGTGACGGCCAGGTCGTCCTCGGCGACGCCGTGACCGGGAAGGCGACCGACAAGGACCTGCTCGACCGGGCCGACGTGTTCGCGAGGACCCGTCCCGAACAGAAGCTCGCCCTCATCCGCACCTGGCAGGACCACGGCCAGGTGGTCGCCATGACCGGTGACGGGGTGAACGACGCCCCCGCCCTGCGCCGCGCCGACATCGGGGTCGCGATGGGTGCCGGCGGGACGGAGGTGGCCCGCCAGGCCGCGGACCTCGTCCTCGTGGACGACAACCTCGGGACCGTCGCGGTCGCGATCAAGGAAGGGCGGCGCATCTACGCGAACGTGCGCCGCTTCCTCGGGTACGCCCTGAGCGGTGGCCTCGCGGAAGTCCTCGTGATGCTGATCGGACCGTTCCTCGGCCAGCCGATCCCACTGCTTCCGGGCCAGATCCTGTGGGTGAACATGCTGACGCACGGGCTTCCGGGCGTCGCCATGGGTGCGGAGCCGGCCGAACCCGGCGCGCTGCGCCGACGACCGCTGTCCCCACGGGAGTCGGTGCTCGGGGCGGGACTCTGGCGTCAGATCGTCTTCGGCGGCGGGCTCATCACCGCGGTCGTGCTGGTCGCGGCGCAGTGGGCGGCGGCGCGCGGCGGCCACTGGCAGTCGACGGCGTTCGTCGTACTCGGACTCGCCCAACTCGGCATCGCCCTCGCCCTGCGTTCGCGGGGCCGGGGGATGGGCCCGACCCGTTTCCTGTTCGTCGCGGTGGCGGGTGCGGCACTTCTGCAGGTGGCGCCGTTGTACGTGCCAGGGCTGCAGGAGCTCCTCCGGCTGGTCCCGCTGAGCGCCGCGGACCTCGGGATGGCGGTGGCGTTCGCCACCTTCCCGGGTCTGGTGATGGCCCTGGTCTTCGGCCGGCGGTCGGCGTCTGCCCGGGGAACAGCCGAGGGGACGGTGGCGTCATGACGTCGGTGGCCGCCGCGGGCGCGGAACGGACGTTCATCTGGACGCTGCTGCTGGACGGAACGCTCGTCCTCATCCGACCCGTGGACCGGCACGACGAGGAAGCGGTCGCGACCCTCCACGCGGAGATGTCGCCCGACAACCAGTACCTCCGCTTCTTCGGGGTGTCGCCGCACGCGCCGTACGGCATCGCCGCGCGGATCTGCCAGCGCCCGCCCGACCAGGGCGCCGGTCTGGGTGCCTGGCTCGGGGACCAGCTGGTGGGGGTGGCCCACTACGTGCGAGATCCGGAGGACCCGACCCGGGCCGAGGTGGCGTTCGCGGTGGCCGACGACGCACACGGACGCGGCGTCGCGACCCTGCTGCTGGAGCGCCTCGCGTCGCAGGCCCGCGCGCAGGGCATCGGGGCGTTCACGGCGGAGGTGCTCGCCCGCAACGCCGCGATGCTGCGGGTCTTCGAGGACGCCGGACTGCCGGTGGTCGAACACCACGAACGCGAGGTGGTGGTCGTCGACGCCGAGCTCGGCCTCGGAGAGGCGTACCTGGACGCGGTCGCGGACCGCGAACGCGTGGCCCAGGCGGCCAGCCTCGCCCACATCCTCACACCGGCGTCCGTCATCGTGGTCGGGGCGAGCGAACGGCCGGGCAACGTCGGTGGAGCCGTCGTCCGCAACCTCCGGGCGGCCGGCCTGCCGGGGCCGCTCGGCGTCGTACATCCCCAAGCGGCGACCGTGGCTGGCGTCAGAGCCCGGCCGCGGGTCTCCGATCTGCCGTTCGTACCTGACCTCGCGGTGATCGCCGTCCCAGTCGCGGCACTCCTCGACGCCCTGCTCGACTGCGGGCGGCACGGCGTGCGGGCCGTGGTCGTCCTCACCTCAGGTGCCGGGCCCGTGGTGGGTCGGGAGATGCGGGACATCTGCCACCGGTACGGCATGCGGATGGTGGGCGCCAACAGCCTCGGCGTGGCGAACCCCGCGTACGGGCTCGACGCGACGTTCCTCGCGCATCCACCGTCCCCGGGCGCGGCCGGCGTGGCCGTGCAGTCCGGCGGGGTGGGCATCGCGCTCACCGAGCAACTCGACCGGCTCGGGATCGGTGTGTCGACGCTCGCCTCGCTCGGCGAGAAGTACGACGTGAGCGCGACGGACCTGCTGCACTACTGGTACGCCGACCAGGGCACCCGGCTCGCACTCCTTTATGTGGAGTCGTTCGGCAACCCGCGAAGGTTCGCCCGGGTGGCTCGCCGGCTGGCGGGCCGGATCCCGGTGCTGGCCGTGGACGGTGGCCGGTCGGTTCCAGCCCAGCGGGCCGCCGCCTCGCACACCGCCGCCGCGGCGACCCCGACCGCGGCCCGGGCGGCGTTGTTCGCCGACGCCGGCGTCGTCGCGGTCCCCGATCTTGGTGATCTGGTGGCGACGGCGGCCCTGGTCGGCACCCAGCCGCTGCCGGCCGGCGGGCGGATCGCCGTTCTCTCCAATGCGGCTGGCGCCGCAATCCTCGCCGCCGACGCCTGTGAGGACGCGGGCCTGCGCCTGCCGGAGCTCACCGACTCGACCCGGGCGGAGCTCGCGCGCCTCCTTCCGCGAGGAGCGGTGTGCGGCAACCCGGTCGACGCCACGGCGGGCTGTGACCGGCACACGCTCGCCGTTGCGACGGGAGTGCTCGCCGCTGACCCCGGGATCGATGGGGTCCTGGTCCTTCCGGTGCCGACCGCGCTCGACGACCTGGCCCAGATCGCCTGGCCACTGCGGTCCACGGTTCCCCTGGTGGTGGTCCGGGTGGACCAGGCCGAACGCGTAAGGACGGAGGCGGGATCGGTGCCGGCCTTCGCCGCCCCACGAGACGCGGCGCTCGCCTTCGCGCGGTCGGTGAGCTATGCGACCTGGCGGCAGCGTCCGGCCGGGACGTTGCCCGACCTGCGCGGCCTCGCGGTCGTGGCGGCCCGTCAGCGGGCCCAGGAGTTCCTCGCCGGGCACCCCGAGGGCGGCTTTCTGGAGCCGGACGACGCGGCGGAGTTCCTCACCACCGCCGGCATCGCGCCGGAGCCGATCCGTCTGGTGCGGAGCACGGCCGCGGCGGTCGAGGCCGCCAGCGAACTCGAGTTCCCGGTCGCGGTGAAGGCATCGGGTCCGGCGTTGCCGCACAAACAGCACGCCGGCGGCGTGGTGCTCGACCTCGCCGACGAGGGAGCCGTCGCGTCCGCCTTCGCGGGGCTTGCCGCCCGACTCGGGACCGCCATGACCGGTGCGGTCGTCCAGCGCATGCGCCGGGGAGACGTCGAGCTCCTGGTCGGGGTGAGCAGCGACCCGGTCTTCGGCCCGGTCGCGGCGTTCGGTCTCAGTGGGTCGGAGGCTGACGCCCTGGCAGACCGCGTGGTCAGCCTGGCGCCGCTCACGGATGTGACGGCCGCGCGGATGGTACGTGGCATCCGGGCGGCGCGGCTCTTGGACCAGGCCGCGGCCGGCGGTCCGGTCGACGTGGCCGCCCTGGAAGACCTGCTGCTGCGGCTCTCTGTCCTTGCCGACCGGGTCCCGGAGCTCGCCGATCTCGACCTCAACCCAGTCCTCGCCCGCGCGGACGGGCTGTCCCTGGTGGATGTCAAGGTGCGGTTGGCGCCCTCGGTGGCGTACGACCCGTCCCTGCGCCGGTTGCGCTGAGAGGCTTGTACAAACTGTGGCGCCGAGGGGATCGCCGCATCGTGGACGGTGCGGGTTAGCCAGAGTCGGCTTGGTGGAGGTATCTCGGCTTCTTTGCCGAAACTCCTCCGCCAAATCGCCGCAACCTCTCGAGCAATCTCGCATTGGAGAGCGGTCTGGATGTTGAGACAAGTGGCCGTGCCTTCAAGGATCATGAAAGATTTAGGTCATAGAGCGACGAAAATCTTTCATGACCAAGGCCCGCCGCTCCGGCGAAGTTGATCAACGGTCCTCGTTTCGGGCGTTTGCCGCTGCGGGTGTCCGGTTCGGCCGCCGTTGATCAACTTCGCTCGATCGGATCCTGAGGAACCGTGGGCCGTACGCCTGCCGCTCTCCCGCCTGGACCAACCAACCAAGGCGCCCGTTCGTGCCCCAGGCGAGAGGTTTCGAAGAAGCCTCCTGTGGGCTTATTCAGATCCCTCGCGCCGACAGATCGCGGCATCTTGAACGGAGAGGACCGATTCCTCGCTATGCGGGATGGCTGATCGGGGTTGTGGTGAGTTGGTGGAGATTTGTCGGCATAGAAGCCGAGATATCTACAACAAATAGGCTCCTCCTGACCGTCTAAGGCGTGAGCTCTCCTGCCTCGCCAGCACAAACCCAATGCGCGGCCCCGAATCGCCTGATGTCTCAGCATCCGGAGAGGTGAGGTGAACGCGGCCCCCATCACCAGGCCGGTGGTGGGTTCACCAGGTGCAGGAGCCTCGTGAACCCACCGGCGAGCCTCGTGATGGGGGCACCGCGCCTCCGAAAGGCGGAAGGCCCGCCCGGCGGGGACGTTGGTCCCTGACGGGCGAACCGCGTCGAGGCGAGCGTGGGAGTGCGGCTGGGAAAGTGCTGACCAGACCGTATTCCTGCCCGGGGTGGAGAGGTTGGCGCGGACGGCGTTGCCGCGCAGACTTCCCCGTCGTCAAGACGGAACTCCGCTCCGGGCAGGTCGTTGTCAGGACGCGGTCGTTGTCAGGACGCGGCCTGCGCCGGCGGACAGATCCGGCGGCCGTGGATCAACTCCATGCGGATGCGCACGAAGTGGTTACGCTCCCCGGGCGCCCACGGACGCAACGGCAGCGTAGAGAGCCGGTCGATCTCCGAGGTGTCGGTCACCATCTCCGCGTGCCCCACGACGGTGACGCTCCACCCTCGCTGGTACTTGAGGTCGATGTCATCGACCTCGAACGCGACGATCGAGTTCCGCGCGGCGGCGGCGAGCTTGGAACCCACAGCCGTACGAATCACCACCGAGTCGCCGTCCAGCACGAAGTTCACCGGCTGGACCGCCGGGAGCGCCTGGTCGGTGAACACAATGCGCCCGATCGGCGCCTCGCTGAGGAGGCGTAGACACTCCGTGGGCTGGAGTACCTCCAGTCCTTTACTGTCGAACATGCGGGTCCTTATCCGCTGAACGTCGGTGCACACTCGTGCTCGGTCTCATGGTTGCGGTGTGGCCCAGCTGGGAAAAAGGGACGAAGGTCACCCCACACGAGAGGGAAGACCTGCCCCATTTCGCCGGTTGGCGCCCCGAGATGACCCGCCTGCGCCCACGGCCCGACGATCGGTGTGGAACGAACACAGGTAAGCAGCTCCGGCGCAAGAGGAAACAATGGTGTCAGGGCTGGTGACCTTGGAACCGGGTAAAGGCCCGGCCGGACGGGACTTAGGTCCCTGTTCCCGGTTTGTGTCTCACGAAAGTCTTGGCCCAGGTCGCCGCGCAGGTGCGGGGCCTGGAGGGATGCCCTTTATGAGACATGGGCTTCCGCCCCCGGGCGGGATCGTAGTGGGAGCCGACGACGGGCGGTCGGCCCACGGTGCGGTGATCTGGGCGGCGCGCGCGGCATGGGCGCGCCGCCTTCCCGTGGTCGTTTGCCATGCCTATCAGCCCACCGGCGGGCGGGAGCTCGAGTGCGCCGCACGTAACCGTGCCTGGCGCACGGCGACGTACGCCGCGGAGATCGCCCAGGCGGAGGCGCCGGGCGTGGAGGCGGTGCCATGGGTGGCTGAGGGTTCGCCGTCGCAGGTGCTGGTCGGCGCCGTCAAGGATCCCGAACTCATCGTGGTCGGCTTCCGTAGCCGCGGCCGGTTGGCCGCCGAGCTCGTCAGCTCCCTCGGCGAGCGGCTGGACCTGTCCGGCCCCTGCCCGATCGTGGCCGTGCCGTCGCGGATCGGTGGACTGGGCCGGAACTCGCCTGGCCGGCGGGGCCGCGGTACGCGGCGGACGGGCCGGGTCGTGGTCGCGACGGCGGTGTACGGCGACAACGACGAGGTCCTGCGGTTCGCCTCCGATGAGGCTGACCGGTGGGGCGCCCACGTCGTGGAAGTGCCGGTTCCGTGGTTCGGTCCGGGCGTTCCCGACGCTCACGAATCGCTTTTGGTGACCGCCAAGGATGCGGACCTGCTCGTGATGGGTAGGGCAGTCGGTGACGTGACGCCGACCGTACCGTTCCTGTACTCACATTCGCCGACGAGCCATTCAGACGGGACGTGGGGACCACCCCCACCGACCACACTGGCAGGCGCGCTCGGGTGGGTGGGCCCCGCGGGCGAAACCCGTGGGAGCCGGATCCCACACTGTGAGTCGCGCCGGGTCTCGGTCCCGGTTGCCGTCGTTCCGGTGACGGAGCGCGCGGCGACCACGGTGGGCGCGGGTACCCCGACCGGCACCACGGCGGCCCTCCTGGCGACCAGCGGGACAGGGACCGCCGTCATGACGCGGCCGGTGCCGCGGGCGCACGCTGGACGTTGGTAGCGGGGGTTGAGCTCTGCGGTGACGGAGAGGGTGAGGTGTCGGGATGACCATCAAGGTCTTCCTCCTGGACGACCATGAGGTAGTCCGCCTGGGCCTGCGACAGCTGCTCGAGGAGGAGACCGACATCCAGGTCGTGGGCGAGGCTTCTACCGCGTCGCAGGCGCGGGCGCGCATACCCGCGCTCCGTCCTGACGTCGCGGTCCTGGATGTGCGGCTCCCCGACGGAGACGGTGTCACCGTCTGCCGGGACATCCGGTCCTCGATGGACCCGCCGCCGGCATGCCTGATGCTGACGTCGTTCTCCGACGACGAGGCGTTGTTCGACGCGATCATGGCGGGCGCGGCCGGCTACCTGCTCAAGCAGGTCAGCAGCAACGACCTGGTGGGCGCGGTGCGCCGGCTCTCGTCCGGGGAGTCGATGCTCGATCCGGCGCTCACGGCCGCGGTGCTCGAACGCCTGCGCAAAGGACCTGACCAGGAGGATCCGAGGTACGCCTCGCTGACCGAACAGGAGCGGCGGATCCTCGACCTGATCGCGGCGGGAATGACGAACCGCCAGATCGCGCAGACGATGTTCCTCGCCGAGAAGACCGTGAAGAACTACGTCTCGGGCATGCTGCGCAAACTCGGCATGGAACGCCGCACCGAGGCGGCCGTGTTCGCGGTGGAGCGCGCCCGAAAGGCTCTCGGCTCGCCGTAGGGCAGGGGAGGTCCCGGTGGCTGAGGAGGCGCGGCCGATCACCGTCGGGGTGGATGGCAGTGCGGGCAGCGCACTGGCGATCCGGTGGGCGATCGACGAGGCGCGCAGCCGACGGGCACCGCTTCGCCTGGTGCATGCGTACCAGATGTCCAGCGTCATCGGGTGGTACCCACCCAGCGACTACGACGTCTACGGCATCAGGCTGGCGGCTGAGGACGTGCTCGCCAGTTCGCTCGCGGAGACCCGCGGACGCGTGGACGACCTGTCGGTGACGGGAACGACCGTCCCCGGCATGCGGGTCGGAGTACTCCTGGACGAGTCCGAACGCGCGAACCTTCTGGTGGTGGGTGCGCGCGGCCTCGGACGGCTGACCGCGACGGCGCTCGGATCGGTGAGCTCGGCGGTGGCGGCGCGCGCGGCGTGCCCGGTGGTGGTGATCCGTGGCCTCCCGTCCCGACCCGACGGACCCGTCGTGGTCGGTGTCGACGGGACCGACCTGTCCGAGGACGTCCTGCAGTGCGCGTTCGACCACGCCAGCAGGTACTCCCTGCCGTTGCGGGCCGTCATGTGCTGGGCGCCTCGCGCCGCTGGGCTGCTCCGCCGGACCCGTGAGGAGCGGCCGCCGGCGGAGGAACGGACCCGGGCGGCGCTGACGATGGCCGAGGCGCTGGCGGGTTGGCAGGAGAAGTACCCCGATGTCCGGGTCGAGCGGCATGTCATCGAACGGCAGCCCGTCGAAGGGCTGCTCGAGGAGTCGCTGCACGCGCGGCTGCTGGTGGTCGGTGCGCACGGACGGCACGCGATCGCCGACACACTGCTTGGTTCGGTGAGCCAGGGCGTCCTGCACCATGCCACCTGCCCCGTCGCCGTGGTGCACGGAAGCCGATAGCCGGGACCATCGTCGGCCGGAGCGGGACTATCGGCCACAGCGCGGTGCGGGATCTCCACCTGATCCTGGGAGTGATCGAACTCCCGGGGCGGCGACCGCCGGCCTCGTGTGGTCTGGCAAGGAGGAAGAATGGCGGAGTTGATTGAGCTGCGTCGCAAGCACGCGGAGTTTGGCGCCGCGCTGGATACTCTCCGGCGAACCGCCGATGAGATGGAGAGCGGGACCAGGCTCGAGCTGTGGGATCGGCTCACCGCCACCGTCGGATTTCTCGTCCACGACCTGCTGCCCTACACCTCGGTGGAGGACGAGATCCTCTATCCAGCCTTGGCAGCAGCGTCGGAGACGTCGACGCCGATCGACGTCCTGCGGGCTGAGCATGTCGAGATCGCGCGGATGACCGGCGAACTGGACGAAGCCCGGCGTTCCCTGCCCTTGGGCGAAAACGGAGCGTGGACGAACCTTCGGCGCCTTCTTTACGGCTTGCATGCCGTGGCTCGCCTCCATTTCACGGTGGAGGACGAGATTGTGCTGCCGTTGTTGGAGTCTGACCTTGACGCGCGGGATGCCGAGGAGATCGCGGACGCGATGCGGGCGGTCGTACATAACACCATGCTGTCGCCTGCCTATCAGGCGTAACCGGATCGCCGAGATCGGGTGGCAGGGCCTTTGGGCCCCGGCCCAGGGTGCCTCGGCCTCTGGGGGCAAGGACGGCGAACGACGAACCTCGAACCATGTCTCGGCGGCATGTCCTGACCTCTGGAGAGGAACGTCGTGTCGTGGACGCGGCGATCCGCGCGCCGTCGGTCCTCAACACGCAGCCGTGGCGATTCGTGTTCAGTGACGACCGTCTGGAGGTCTGGGAGGACCCCGACCGGTTGTTGCCGGACACGGATCCCGACGGCCGGTTCATGGCCGTGTCGTGTGGTGCCGCGGCATACAACGCCTGCCTCGCGATCCGCTCGCTCGGGCACGAGGCGTGGATCCAGGTGCAGCCCCGTCCGCAGTCGGAACACCTCGCGGCCGCCGTCCACATCGGGGTCCGCCGCCCGGTCGCGTCGGAGGACTTCGCGAAGTTCGACATGATCCCGGCCCGCCACACCGCGCGGGGGCCCTACCGCGAGTGGCGGCTGCCGTTCTCCCTCATCACCCGGCTGGAGGAGGCCGCGGAGGCGGAGGGCGCGTACTTTCGGGTGCTCACCACCCACGAGACGGAGCGGGTACGTCACATCATCCAGGCCGCCGAGCAGGTCGAGGAAGGCGAGCGCGATCTCGACCAGGAGATGGCGTCCTGGATCGGGGAGCGGCGGGTCGAGGACGGTATCCCCGCCGCCGCGCTGGGGCCCCGCCCGGTGGACCGGCGCACCCCGGTTCGCGACCTGGATCCGCACGGTCACACCGGCCCGCGCGACCTCGCGACGTTTGAGCGGCGCCCCACTCTGGCCGTGCTGGCGACGCCGGGTGACTCGCACAAGGACTGGGTACGTGCCGGGATGGCGCTGGAGTGCGTCCTGCTGACCGCCGCACTGCACGGCGTCGCCGCGTCGTTCTTGAACGCACCGGTCGAACGTGGTGACCGCGCTCAGCTGCGGTCGACCGCGCTCGGTCTTGAGTATCCGCAAATGGTGTTGCGGCTGGGATATCCGCAGGGTGGCTCGGTCCCGACACCACGACGACCTGCCGAGCAGGTGACCTCGACAGGAAGGTCTCGCCAATGACGTGGCAACCTACCCGGACGCCGATCGTGGTGGGCGTCCCGGGCAGCCGGAGTGTGTCCGTTGAACGGACGGCCCCTCCCGACGGGCCGGTCGGCCTCGGACTTCCGGTGCGCTGGGCGGCGCGGGAGGCGATGCTGCGCGGGGTACCCCTGTGGCTCGTGCACGCCTACCTGGGCGGACGGCGGGCCGCGGCGGGAGGTGCGCAGCGGGCGGTCCACACCCTGGAGCGGACCATGGACCTGCTGGCCGCGGAGTATCCGGAGCTCCCGGTGGCGATGTACGCCCGCTGCGGTGCCACCGTGGCCGCGCTCGCCGACCTGGCGGGCGACGCCGGGCTCGTCGTTGTCGGCCGGGACGCTCATGGCCGGGTCGCCGAGGCGGTGCTCGGGTCGGTCGGCCTGTCGCGGCGGGCGGCGAGCCCGGTGGTCGCCGTACCCACCGAAGCGTCGTACGCCAGCCCGTACGCACCCATCGTGGTGGGCGTGGAGACGGCGACTCCGGCACCGGCAGCCCTCGACTTCGCCTTCACCGAGGGCCTGGCCCGTGGGGTGCCCGTCCGATTCGTGCTGTGCCAGCCGAGCCGGCCGGGGTACATGTCTTCGACGAGCACCACGGAGGTGGCGGCCGCGCTCCGGTCGGCTGTCGCCGCGTACCGGAACGCCTATCCGGCGGTGAACGTGCGCACGGAGGTCGTGGATGGGGAGCCGGACGAGGTGCTCATCAAGGAGTCGATGGATGCCGGGCTGCTCGTACTCGGGCCCGGCCGCGGATGGACCGCCGGCTGGCGGCTTCGCCGGCTTGGGCGGGTGGGGCACGACGTCCTACGACACTCGAGCTGTCCGGTGGTGCTGCTGCGCGCCGCGGACGGTTCGCGCGGCGGCGTGCGCTGTGGCCTCTGACTGTGGTCTCTGACTGTGGCCTCTGACGACGAGGGGGAAGCCATGATGGTCCTGGGGGTTCTGAACGGTGGTGCCCACCCGCGGACGAGTCCGTGAGCGGCCCCGCGCTCCAGCCCGCCACCGGGAATCCCCAGCGGGCGGGGGTGGCTCGCCGCGTCGAGGTACGCGGCACGGTTCAGGGAGTGGGGTTCCGGCCCTTCGTGTCCCGGCTCGCACGTCAACTCGGGCTTGACGGGTCGGTGCGTAACGCGGGTGGCCAGGTGGTGATCGACGTCGCGGGTGCGGCGGAGGTCGTCGCGTCGTTCCTGGAACGGCTCACGGCTGAGGCGCCCGCGCCCGCAGCGGTGGCCGATGTCGCGGTCGCGGACCTCGACGGTGCGGGGCCGGTCGCGGGGAGCGGCTTCCACATCGTGGAGACCCCGATCCGTGCCGGGGACGGAGCCAGTGCGATCGACGGCGACCTCCGGCCCGACCTTCCGCCGTGCGCCGACTGCGTCCAGGAACTCTTCGATCCGCGTGCCCGCCGCTACCGGTATCCCTTCGTGAGCTGCGCAGCGTGCGGGCCGCGCGCCTCGATCGTCGAGGAGCTGCCGTACGAACGGGCCCACACGACGATGGCGGCGTTCCCTATGTGCGCGGCCTGCGAGGCGGAGTACGCGGATCCGACGGAACGCCGCTTCCGCGCCGAACTCCTCGCCTGCCCAGACTGCGGGCCGTCCCTCAGCTGGCGTACTGACCCGTCCGCGGCTGGTGTGCGCACGGGGGAGGAGGCTCTGACGGCGGCGATCGACCTGATCTGCTCGGGCGGGATCGTCGCGGTGAAGAGCGTGGGTGGCTACCAGCTGGTGTGTGATGGCACGCTGCCGCAGACGGTCGCGCGGTTACGTGCCCGCAAGGGACGCTGGACCAAGCCGTTCGCGGTCATGGTGGCCGACCTGGAGGTGGCCCGGTCCCTCGGCGAGCTGACGTACCCCGAGGAACGCCTGATCGGGTCCGCGGCGCGGCCGATCGTCCTCGCGCGGGTCGGCAAGCGGCGGCTGCCGATCGCCGCGGGGGTCAGTGCGGGCTCCAGCCGGATCGGCCTGGTCCTGCCGGCCACACCACTGCACCACCTGCTGCTCCACGGAGTGGACCGGCCGGTGGTCGTGACGAGCGGCAACCGGACGAACGAGCCGATCGTCGTCGACGATGAGGAGGCGACGGAACGCCTGGGGGAGATCGCCGACGGGTTCCTGACCCATGACCTGCCGATCCGCTCCGGGTACGACGAATCCGTCGCGCGGGTGGTCGCCGACCGCCCGGTGCTTCTCCGGCGTTCCCGCGGCCACGTACCGTCGCCGCTGCGCCTACCCGTGGCCGCCCGTCAACCGATCCTTGCGGTGGGCGCGCAGCGCGCCCACACCTTCGCGCTGGCAGACCGGGACCGGGTGGTGCTCAGCCAACCGCTCGAGGACCTCTCGAACGCGATGACGCTCGAGGTCTTCGAGCAGGGCCTGGAGCATCTGTCGCGGCTCACCGGCATCACTCCGCGGGTCATCGCGCACGACCCACACCCTGGTTGTCTCTCCACCCAGTACGCGAGTCGTTGGCCGGCCAGCCAGCGAATCTCCGTACAACACCATCACGCCCAGGTCGCCTCGTGCGCCGCCGAGCACGGCGTGGCCGGCCGGTTCATCGGCATCGCCTATGACGACGGCCTGGCCATGGGCGACGACGGGACGCTGTGGGGCGGTGAGGTCCTGGTCGCCGACCTGCGGGCCTACCGCCGGGTGGGGAGATTCGGCGCCGCACCGTTACCGGGAGGGGAGGTGGCGGTGCGGCGCCCGGCCCGAGCAGTACTCGGTTACCTGCTGGCGGGCGAGCGGCTCGGTGGAGCACCGATCGATCCCGACCTGGTCGACGCGTTCGTCCAGCGGCTGCCCGACCGGGAGGTCGAGACGGTCCGGAAGATGCTGCGGGCCGACGTCAACAGTCCCTTGACAACGAGCGCGGGCCGGCTCTTTGACGCCGCCGCGTGCGTGCTGCGCCTGCGGGAGGACGCGTCGTACGACGGTGAGGCCGCGACCATGCTGGAGGCGGCCGCCCACCACGCCGAGATGGCCGAGGAACTGCCCTGGCGGGTGGTGACCGTTGACGACCTGCGCGTCTACGACCCCACGCCGACGCTCGCCGCACTCCTGGCCGGGGTCGAGCAGGGGCTGCCGATCAGCGCGCTGGCGGCGGCGTTCCACACGACGCTTGCCTCCGTCACCGCGGCGTTCTGCGTGGACGCGGGCCGGGAGACCGGTGTGCGCACCGTCTGCCTGTCAGGGGGCGCCTTCCAGGACGGCCTGCTCACAACGATGGTCATGGAAGCATTGGGCGCGGAGGGCTTCGAGGTTCATGTCAACGAAGCCGTCCCGGCGAATGACAGTGGGGTGAGCTACGGCCAGGCCGTGGTCGCCGCGGCCCGGATAGCCGCGGGATGATGACGCTGCCTTTACTCAAGCCCTCACGCAGACAGCTCGCGACATCGTGAAGGGGAGCGGGAGGCGACTTGGCGGAGATCTCTCGGCTTCTTTGCCGAAACTCCTCCGCCAAGTCATCGGAACCTCGACGGCGATTTCGCATAGTGGGCAACTCTCGACCCAGGCCAAGATCATTTCGGGAAGTGGCCCACGTTCCGCGCAGGGCGTGGGCCACTTCCCCGAAATGATCTTGGTCCGCCGTAGGTTGTCTCACGGGCCGGACTGCTGACGATCTGGTTGATCATGGTCCGGCGACCCCTCAATCAGATCCAGCAACCTGTCCGGCCGGCCGGCCCTCGCATCCCGATCAGGTGAGGCCGGCGGGATTCTCCGGTGCGGGTCCGGCGAGAGGTGGCCGAATGCGACCGACCCCTGGGAATGGCGAAAGACCGTACTTTCCCGGGCCGGTGGCCTCTGACTGCCTCCACGGCGCCCGTGATGGGCTCGTACCCGAAGCGAGGAAGGTGGTGACGACAAATGGCGGCTCGGACGCGGCGCGGTGAACTGACGCGGGCGCTGCCCGAGATTTTCGAGTGGGCGGAGAGCCTTCCCGAGATTTTCGCCATGCCTACCGCCGCCGGCTTCCGCGGTATCAGGGTCGAGGAGTTCCTGGAAGAGGGAGAAGTACGTCGTTCGCGCCGAGCTTCCCGGAATGGACCCTGACAGCGACATCTCGGTCGAGGTCGACAACGGCATGCTGGTGATCCAGGCCGATCGCAAGGAAGAACGCCGGGAGCGCGGGCGTACGGAGTTCCGCTACGGAACCTTCACCCGCAGGGTGGCCCTCCCGGAGGGTGCCGACGAGTCCAACGTGAATGCGCGGTACGACGCCGGAATCCTCGAGGTGACGGTGCCCCTCACCGAGAAGCGCGCGGAGGCGCGCCAGATCCCGGTGCAGCGGACCGGCGGTTGATGCGGGGGACCAGCACCGACCATCGGGGGGCGGTCGGTGCGGCAGGTGCGGCCTCAGGTTTCGAGGCCGCACCTGTTTTCTTTTCCGTACGGCGAAAGGACATTCCCGTGAGTGGGTCCGGACCTGACGACGTGACGCGAGCGAGCACGGACGAGCTCGCGGCCCATCCGTTCCTCGCTGGCATGCCCAAGGACCACGTCGCCCGGCTGGCCGGGCACGCACGCAAGGTGACCTTGACAAAGGGCGACCAGATCTTCGTCGAAGGTGGCGACGCGGACCGGTTCTGGCTCCTGTGGGACGGGCAGGTGCTACTCGACCTCCACGTACCCGGCCGCGGCACGCTGCTGGTCGAAACCCTTGGTCCTGGGGACGTACTCGGCTGGTCATGGTTGCTCGCGCCGCACGAGTGGCGGTTCGGGGCGGTGGCCGCGCTGGACACGAACGCCGTGGAGGTGGTCGCGGCGCCGATCAGGACGATGGCGGAGGAGAACCCGGAGTTCGGCCGAACGATGTACCGCCGCTTCTCCGAGGTGGCCACGGCACGCCTCCAAGCGACCCGGTTGCGCCTGCTCGACGTGTCCGCGGGTACAAGGTCACCCGCCTGACCTGGCGGATGGCCGGGTCGGCTCATGACGTGCGGACCGGCTCGTCCTGACCAAAGGCCCTGCCGGGCCCGCCCGCGGAGCAGTCGAATAGGAGACGGCGAGGGAAGCCCTTCCTTCAGCGCACATGGAAATTCAGAGAAATCTGGAAGACCATGAAGACGCTGATCCGGGTTTCCCTTGTCGTTTGTTTTCGGGCCTTTCCGGTCCGGTCTTGTCTGATCTCCCGCCGGTCTGGCCCATCACGCACGAGGGGGCGACCAAGATGACAACCGCGAAGCGCTGGGACGTTCACATCTTCATCGACGAGGACGAGAGCAAGACGCGGGCGGAGGCAAGACTCGTCATGGGGGACAACACCCAACTGGTGGGTACGGGCACGGCCCGGAGGAACCCTCGCGACATGAATGTGCCAGAGATCGGCGACGAGTTGGCCGTGGCGCGGGCCCTGTCGGAGTTGTCGCACCGTCTCCTGCACGCGGCGGCCGAAGACATCGAGGGCGTCACCCGCCAACCCGCACACCTGGAAGCCTGACAGCATCCAGGAAGCCCGGGAAGGGAAGCCCGGGAAGTTGATCAGCGGTCGCCGATTCGGACATCACCCGGGGGCCATGTCCGAATCGGTCACCGTTGATCAAATGTTGGCCGCAGCCGTTCCCGGATCGGCTTGAGGCGTTCGCCCTGCCTTCGACCCTTCCGCCGGCCAACCAATGAGGTCCAGGCCGGGTGGGGCGCTGAGGTTCGCCGCCCAACCAAGGCAAAGGTCCCTGGCGGGTCCCCGGGGCCCACACCCGACGGAGGTCGGATGGCACTGAGGTAGGCCCTCTTGACCGCACTGCGATGAGCAGCCGAAGGGAGGGATCGGTGCGATGAACACTTACCCGCCGACGAACGCGTCGTACCCCCTGCGGCTGGAGGGGCGTCTCGACCCGGGGCTCAGCCGAGGACTGTGGATCATCAAGTGGATCCTGGCCATCCCGCACTACATCGTGCTGTGGGTGCTGTGGTTCGTCTTCGCGATCCTGACGATCATCGCGTGGTTCGCCATTCTGTTCACTGCTCGCTATCCCCGGTCGCTCTTCCTCTTCAACGAGGGGATCCTGCGGTGGACCTGGCGGGTGTACTTCTACGCGTTCGTGCTCGGCACCGACAGGTATCCGCCGTTCAAGCTGCAGTCGGATCCGAACTACCCGGCCGACCTGTGGATCGACTATCCCGAACGCCTGTCACGCGGACTCATCTTCGTGAAGTGGTGGCTCCTCGCGATCCCGCACTACCTGGTCATCTCCATCTTCACCAGCGGCATGGTCTACGGCCGCTGGCAGGAGTGGGGTGAGTGGGACGGCCACGAACTCTGGTGGGCCCAATGGGGCCGGCCGTGGACGGTGAACTTCGGCCTGATCGGCCTGCTGGTGCTCTTCGCCGCGATCGCCCTGCTGTTCCGCGGCAGGTATCCCTCGTCGATCTTCGACTTCGTGATGGGGATGTGGCGCTGGATCTACCGGGTCACGGCGTACACCCTGCTCTTCCGGGACGAGTATCCGCCGTTCCGGCTCGACCAGGGCGGCGCCGACCCGCCGGTGAGCCCGCGCGCCGAGCCCATCAAGGAGCCATCGGGCTGAGACCAAGGGTCGAACGTCCCCGCCAGTCAGGCTCCAGAGCGGACCTTTTCCTCTGTCCGGATTCGCCCGGGTTCGAAATGTTGGGGGGCACGGCGAGCACGTGACGTTCGTGCTCCGAGCCACCATCGTTTCCTAAGCGGAGGCCATCGCGATGACCACCCGACCTCAGCTGCGCACCCTCGGGCTCAACACCGGAAAGAAGGCGCGGTTGCACCGCATCCTGTTCGAGCACGGCGTCCGTAACGGAACGGCCATCTTCCTGCCGTATGACCAGGGCCTCGAACACGGACCGCGCGACTTCACCGCGAACCCCCTCGCCAGCGATCCCGCCTATATCGTGAAGCTTGCCGTGAAGGGCGGCTTCAACGGCATCGCGCTGCAGGTCGGACTTGCCGAGAAGTTCTACTGGGACTACGCCGGCGAGGTCCCGCTGGTGCTGAAGCTGAACGGCAAGACGGAGATCCCGTCGGATGCGGAGCCCGTGTCGCCCCTGAACGCGAGCGTCGCCGACGCGGTACGCCTGGGCGCGGACGCGGTGGGCTACACGTTGTACGTCGGTTCGCCCGCACAGGAACGCGACTTCGAGCAACTCCATCAGGTCCGCGTCGAGGCGCATGAGTTCGGTTTGCCGCTGATCGTGTGGGCCTACCCGCGTGGCGCCGCCATCGACGCCAAAGGTGGCAAGGACTCCTTCTACGCGGTCGACTACGCGGCGCGAGTGGCCAGCGAGCTGGGCGCTGACATCGTCAAGGTCAACTTTCCCCGGCCGGAGATGCAGGCCGGGGTGCGGTCGGAGTACCTCGGCTCCATCGCCCCGCAGCAGGCGATCGAGTCGGTCGTACGTTCGGCCAACCGCACCTACGTCCTCATCTCCGGTGGGGAGAAGGCCGGCGACGCGGCCATGCTCGACAAGGCCCGGATGGCGATGGAGGCCGGCGCGCTCGGCCTGATCTTCGGCCGCAACGTGTGGCAGCGCTCCTACGACGAGTCGCTGGCATTCGTCGACCAGCTGAAGGAAATCCTCGCGAAGTACCCCGGGGCCTAGGGCGTCGACGGTTCGGACGGTTCGGAAGGCATCGAGGGATCAGGATGATCGACGTCAAGCAGGTTGAGCGGCTGCTGCGTTACCACGACTCTGACGGCGCGCTGGTGTCCGTCTACTTCACGGTTCCGACCGAGGCCGCCGGGCTGCGTGAGTTGTCCGTACGCCTGGACGGCCTGCTCGCCTCGATCGAGCCGCCGCCAGGCGTGCCGGAACGCTCCCGGCACGCGGTGCGCCTGGCGGTGGAGGAGGCCAAGCGCGCCGTACGGGAGGCGGTCACCGAGCACGTCCGTGACTGGCTCGGGCACGGGGTGGCGATCCTGCACTCGGGGATGCTGCGGGTGCACGAGAACCTGCCCGTCTGCCGGAGCGTTCCCGACCGCGTGGTGGTTGGTCCACGCCCGTACCTTCGTCCGCTCCTCGCGGCCGTGCGCGAATGCCGGCCGTACCACGCGGTGGTGGTCGACCGTCGCAACGCCTGGGTGTTCCGGATCGACGGGGACAGCATCGAGCCGGTCAGCCGCCTGGTCGGTAAGGGTCTGCGGGACCCGTCCCACGCGGGCTGGGCCGGGCTGGAGGAGTACCGCGTACGCCAGCGCGCGGCGGAACTCGCCCGCCGGCACTACCGCTCGACAGCCTCGACCCTCGACGCGCTGCTCCGCGACAACGACCGCGAGTTCGTGGTCGGCGGGCACGAGGTCAGCATCGTGGAGTTCATCGGGCTGTTGCCGGACTGGCTGCGGCAGCGGGTGGCGGGGACGTTCGTGGTCGACCCGCACACGATGACCTCCGGTGAGCTTCGCGAGCGCTGCGAGCAGGCCCGGGGACAGGCCAGCGAGGAACGCGAGCGGCGGCTGCGGGCCGAGCTCGCCGACCGTGAGGCCGGTGGCCGGGCGGTCAGCGGCCTCGAGCGGTGCGCGGAGGCGGTGAGCCAGTCCGATGCGGAGCTCCTGGTCGTCAGCGGCGACAACGTCGTACCCGGGTACGTGTGTGACGCCTGCGGGCAGCTCGTCGTCGACGAGACGGAGGTGGGGGCGGGCCTTCCGTGCCCACGGTGCGGGAAGCAGGCCAGGTTGGTGCCCGACATCGTGGACGAGATGCTGGCCCGGGTGATGCTGCAGCGCGGGCAGGTGGAGTTCATCGCGGGGGAATCCCTGGACGGTACGTGGATCGGCGCGATGCTACGCCGGCGCCTCGTCCGGCAGGGGGCCGAGGAAGTGACCTGACAGCTCGTCGTACGCCGGTGCCGACGGTTCGCGGACGAGAGCCACCGGACAGCTGGCCCGGCGCAGGACGCCACGGGCGATCGCACCACGGAGCGGGGTCGGGTCGCCATGCCCGCCCAGGACGAGCAGGGACGCTCCGGCACTGCGCTCGGTGAGCGCCGAGACCGGGTGGGCACGTTCGCAGACCGTGCTGACGTCGACCTTGGGATACTTCTCCCGCCACGGCGTGAGCGTCGCGGCGAGCATGCGGCAGAACTCCACCTGCCGGCGACTGATCGCGCCCTCCGCAGCGTCCGGGCCGAAGGCGTCGGGGCTGGGCAGGTCCCACGCGCTGACGACTACCAGCGGCGCCGCGCGCACGCCCGCGGCGTCGAACGCGAACGCCAGCGCCGCCTCGCTGTGGGACCGCGGGTCCAGGCCGACGAGCACCGGACTCGTACCTCCATCGTCTGGCCGCCACTCCGGTGGAACCACGACGAGCGGTATGCGCAGGCGGACAGCGAGGGCCATCGATGTCGAACCCAACACGAAGCTCGCAAGACGACTCCTCCCTCGACGGCCGACCACACACATCTGCGCCCTGGTGGTGAGGTCGATCAGAACCTGGCTCGGCCGGCCCTCGTGGAGAGCCGTGCCGACGACGAAGCTCGCGCCGCGGCGATCGCCGAGATGGGCCCGCGCCGCCGCGAAGACCTCCGTGCCCTCGGCGTACATCTCCGCCATGTTCGACTGCGGCCGGGCCAGCGTACGGCGTCCGGCCAGCTCGAACGCATAGACCATCCTGACCGGCGAATCACGCCGGGCGGCCTCCTCGACGGCCCAGTCCAGGGCACGAAGAGAGTTCTCGGAGCCGTCCACGCCCACGACCAGGGCAGGCCTGGCGAAAGTACGCGGCATGTGGGAGTTCCTCCCTGTGACCCTGTCTGCGTACCCCTGCGTACATCTGCGACCGGAATCCCCGCGACGGTCGCTCTCAGCACACCATCGCAGTGAACCTGCCTGGGAGAGCGGCAAGACCCGGCTGCCGAGGCCGGTCGGCGCGGGGACTGCTGACCAAGGGCCCTTGGCCCGTCAACCCGGCGCTGACGACCCTGGAAGGTGCGCACCGGGGGAGGTCGCCCATGATTCGACGCCGGGTCCGGCGCTTGGCACTCCTCGTGGCTCGACGGCTGGGATGGAGCCGTAACCCGATGTGTCGGGTGTGGGACCGGGTGGAGGGGCTGCTGATCGTGGGGGTCGTGGTCGCCGCGCTGGTGGCCGTTCCGCTGGCAGTGTCCGTCGGCAGGACGGCGTACGACACCGGCATCCAGAACGCGGCGGTGCAGATGGCCTCCGGCCACTGGGGTCAGGCACGGTTGCTCCAGACCGCACCGAACTCTGCCGTGTCCGACACGCCCAACGTCATGACCTCCCTGGCCCGTGCGCGTTGGGAGACGCCCGCCGGGACGTGGCGCGTCGGAGACGTGCCGGTGCGTGCCGGGACGCCGCAGGGCTCGTCGGTGCGGGTGTGGATGAACGCCTCCGGCCAGGTGACCCGGCCGCCGCTGCGTCCCGCCCAGGTCTCGGACCGGGCGGTCGCGACCGGCGTGACGACCCTGATGGCGATGGAACTCGGCGTCACCCTGGTTTACCTCCTCCTGCGGTGGCTGATCGACCGGCGCCGGCTCGCGGCCTGGGAGGAAGAGTGGGCGCGGGTCGCGCCACGGTGGACCAGGAAGTACCACTGAGCCGGAGGTGATGGATGCCCCTGGACGCCGTACGTGTGGGCCGCGGCAAGGTCGCGCCGCCCGGTGCCGCCCGCGTACAACCCAACCTGGGCGAGTACGAACGGGTACGCCGGGACTTCACCTGGGACTCCGCCCGCGGGTGGCTCGCGGGCCTGCCGGACGAGCGCGGGCTCAACATCGCCCACGAGGCGGTCGATCGGCATGCGGAGGGACCACGCGCCGGGAAGGTCGCGGTGGTGTGTCGCGACCGCCAGGGCCGGATCAGTGAACTCACCTACGGGCAGCTGCGGTCGTCGACCAGCCGGTTCGCCAACCTGCTCCGCGATCTCGGGCTGGCGCCGGGGGAGAGCGTCTTCTCCTTACTGGGAAGGGTTCCCGAGCTGTACGTCACGGCGCTCGGCACGCTCAAGCACACCAGTGTGTTCGCGCCGCTCTTCCCTGGTTTGGGTCCGGAACCCATCCGCCAGCGGCTGCTCCTCGGGGACGCCCGGGTGCTCGTGACCACTCCGGAGCTCTACAAACGCGAAGTCGCGCCGATCCGCGACCGCGTTCCCGGTCTCGCGCACGTCCTTCTGGTCGGCAACCGCACCGCCGCGGGCGACACCATCGACCTGCACGCGGCGCTGGCGCGGGCGGACGAGACGTTCGAGATCCCGCCGACCGATCCGCGCACGCCCGCGCTGCTGCATTTCACCAGCGGAGCGACCGGCCGCCCGAAGGGTGCGCTGCACGTCCACGAGGCGGTCGTGGCGCACCACGCGACCGCGGCGTACGCGCTGGATCTGCACGAGAGCGACGTCTTCTGGTGTACGGCGGATCCGGGTTGGGTGACCGGAACGTCGTACGGCATCATCGCGCCCCTCACGCACGGCGCGACGCTGGTGGTGGACGCGGCCGACTTCGACGTCCACGGGTGGTACGAACTGCTGCAGGAGCAGCGGGTGAACGTCTTCTACACCACGCCGACGGCGCTCAGGATGCTGATGCGGTACGGCGTCGACCGGGCGCGGGCCTACGACCTGTCGGCGCTGCGGTTCATCGCCAGTGTGGGCGAACCCCTCAACGCCGAGGTGGTGTTGTGGGGGCAGGAGGCGTTCGGACGTCCGGTGCACGACACGTGGTGGCAGACCGAGACGGGCGCCATCATGATCAGCAACTTCGCCAGCATGGACGTGCGACCTGGATCCATGGGCCGGCCGGTGCCCGGCGTCAAGGTGGCCTTGCTCGAACGCGGTGAGGACGGCCGGGCGCTGGTAATCGACGGTGAGGTCCACGAGATCCGCAGCCCCGAGGCGGTTGGTGAGATCGCGCTCCGCCAGGGATGGCCGTCGATGTTCCGCTCCTATGTCGGAGACGCGGAGGTGGGGGTGGGCCCGGCCGGGCGAAGCCCGGGTGGGGCCGGAACCACACAGCGGTACGACGCCTGCTTCGCTGACGGTTGGTATCTCACCGGCGACGTCGCCCGGCGCGACAACGACGGCTACTACTGGTTCCTCGGGCGCACCGACGACGTGATCAAGTCCGCGGGACAGCTGATCGGGCCGTTCGAGGTCGAGAGCGTGCTGATGAGCCACCCCGCGGTCGCCGAAGCGTGCGTGATCGGGAAGCCGGACCGGGTGGCGGGCGAGATCGTCAAGGCGTTCGTGACCCTCCGACCCGGATGCGAACCCAGCGACGACCTCCGCCTCGACATCCTGGCGTTCGGGCGGCGTGCGCTCGGCGCGCTGGCACCGAAGGAGATGGCCTTCGAGGCCCAGCTGCCACGCACCCGGAGCGGGAAGGTCCTGCGCCGACTCCTGAAGGCCCGCGAACTCGGCCAGCCCGACGGCGACCTCTTCATCCCACAGCCGCGCGGCTGACGGCGGGCTCCGCGCTGTGTGGTTCCGGCCCCGCTCGGGCTTCGCCCGTCCGGGCCCACCCCCACCGCACACGGGACCTTCGGCACTGGACGATCAACCGGACCGGGCAGAGTCTGTTGCCATGTTCGTGTGCCTCGACCTTCGCAAGCACGCGGAGGACTTGGTGGACAAGGCGCGAATGGCACCGTCCCTCCACAACGCCCAGCCGTGGGCGTTCCGTATCAAGTCGAACGCCGTCGAGATCTACCTCGATCATTCTCGCGACGTGCCCGTCCTCGATCCTGCCGGGCGGCAGATGCTGATCGGCGTGGGCGCGGCGGTCTTCACCATCCGCCTGGGCATCTCCCTCCTCGGCGCGACACCCACCACGGCCCTGCTACCCGGGCCCGAACGTGGCGAGCTCGCCGCCTCGGTGACCCTTGGCCCCGAGCACCTGCCGGCGATGGAAGAGGCGCGGCTGATGCAGCAGGTGCCCCTGCGCCGAACGATCCGTGACCGGTTCGATCCGCAGGTGCCGGCCAAGGTGCGCGAGGAGTTGACGGCCGAGGCCACGGAGGAGACCGCGACGCTGACCTGGGTCACGGACCCGGCGCAGCGGACGGAACTCGCCCACCTCGTGGCGCTGGCCGAACGCCGCGAACAGGCCGATCCGCGGATCCAGGAGGAGCTCGCGCGGTGGGTGGGTGGGCGCACCGTGCGGTACGGCTCGGGCATTCCCGAGGAGGCGCTTGGTCCGAGTGGTGAGAGCGGCCGGGAGGAGTTCCAGCAGCGGGACTTCGCCGGCGGGCGGCCGAGGTTCTCCCCGGCGTCGGTGGAGCAGGAGATGGAGCCGACCATCGCTGTGCTCACCACCGACGGCGACCGCCCGGTCGACTGGCTGCGGGCAGGACAGGCGCTGATGCGGGTCCTGCTCACCGCGACCGCCCACGGTCTGGCGGCGTCGTACCTCAACCAGCCGCTGGAGCTGCCGGATCTGCGGCCCCGGGTCCGGGAAACGCTGGCGCTGGTGGGGTTCCCGCAGCTCATCCTCCGGCTCGGGCGGCCGATCGGCGGCTGGCCACTCCCAACTCCGCGCCGCCCCGTGGCCGATCTACTGCGCCCCTGACCGGCACTGCACCACGTGATCAACCCCAGGTCTGCCGCGTACGGATCGTGGGCGGTTTCTGACAGTTGATCATGGAAGCTTATTCAAGGCTCCTTTGCTCCGGCAGCTTGCGGCATCGTGAAGGGAGCGGGAGGCGGCTTGGTGGCGGCGTCTCGGCGAGGAAAGCGCCGCATCTGCGCCAGGTCGAGACGGCGCCGCAGGTGTGTCTCACATTGTGTACACCTTCTGGGGTGCCAGGCAGGACATTTCCCTACCAGGCAAGGCAAATTCGCCTAGTTAGGTGGAAACTTGCCGCGTGAGGTCCACCAAAGGGTGTACACAATGTGAGACCGGAGCCTGATTTCTCACTATCCGATACAGCCGGGTGTACGCCATTCGAGACAGCCGCCACCCCACGCGGTATCTCCCCACGAAGCACGCTGAATTCTGCGGCCTGGCGGGAATTGCTCCGTGACGCCGCCGCCGTCTCACATGATCGAGCTCGGGATCGCTCACTGGGTGAGACGCTCGCCGAGGTCGTCGTCACTTTGTTGGAGGAACGTCGGCAAAGGAGCCGACAATCCTCCAACAAGTCCCCAAGTCCAGACCGACCAAATCCCTTGGCCGGCCCCACTCCTCCAGGTCTGACAACCCGGGCCTAACCGCGGCCTAACCGGCGGCTTCAGATGGTGGTGGGTAGCTCGTTTCCGGCCTCACGGACAGCCCGGCGCGGGTCCACCCGCAGGAGCAGCACGAAGCCGACCACGAAGAAGAACAGCAGGGCGACGATCGCCGGCCGGTAGGAGTTGGTGAGCTGGTGGACGAGCCCGAACACGAGGGTTCCAAGCCAGCTCGTGCCGCGCTCACACGCCTGATAGAGGCTGAAGTACTCCGCTTCCCGACCTTTCGGGATGAACTGGCTGTAGAGCGAGCGCGACAGCGCCTGGGTGCCGCCCAACACGATGCCGATGAAGATGCCGAGGATGAGGATCGGCAGCGCCGTCCGCTCGGGGAGGAAGTAGGCCGCCACCACGATCGCGATCCACACCCACAGCGCCCCGAGGATCGTTCGCCGGCTGCCGAACCTTCCGGCCAGCCGCCCGAACCACAACGCGCCCCCAAAGGCCACGAACTGCACGAGCAGGATCGTCGCGATGAGGATGTTCTGACCGAGACCAAGCTCGCGCGCGCTGTAGATCGACGACGCGTAGATGACCGTCTGGACGCCGTCGTTGAAGAAGAGGTACGCGATCAGGAACAGCAGCGTCATCGGGTAGGCACGCGCCTCGCGCAGCGTCGTGAACAGCTGCCCGAGGTTCTGGCGTACGGCGTTCCCGTGCTCGGGTACGACCGCGAGCGGCGGCCGGCTCCGCAGCCGGAGGTAGGGGATCAGGGTGAACCCACCCCACCACAAACCGGCGGACAGCAGGCTGATGCGGACGGCGGCGGTCGTCGACAGGCCAAGCAGCTCGTGGGTCTGGACCAGGCCCAGGTTGAGCGCCAGCAGTAGCCCGCCACCGAGATATCCGAGCGCCCAGCCGCGCGAGGACACGCGGTCGCGTTCGTCGGGTGTGGCGATGTCGCACAGGATCGCGTCGTACACGACGATCGACGACGCGAGGCAGAGGTTGCCGACGAAGAGGAGCAGGACGCCGAGCTGCCAGTTGCTGCCGGCGACGAACACCATCGACGTGGCGGCGGCCGCACCGACCCAGGCGAATCCGCCGAGAAGGTCCTTCTTGCGGCGGGAACGGTCCGCGAGCGCTCCAATGACCGGGAGCAGGATGGCCGACAGGAGCGTGGTGGCCGTGATGACGTACAGCGGCAGCGAGCCGGGGGAGACGGGGATCCCGAGGATGCGGAGATTCGTCGTGCACGGGTGCCCGGGAGTGCCCGGGGCCCCGCAGGCCGCGGTTTCGGCGACCGAGGCGAGGTAGGGGCTGAACAGCACCGTGAGGACGGTCGTGACATAGGCGGAGTTGGCCCAGTCGTAGAAGTACCACGCCCGTTGCTCGCGTTGGCGTTCGGCCGCGTCCGGATACGACGCCGTCGTCGCTGCTGTCATGGGAGGATCATTCCGCCCATTGGCCCCGTGCGGCCAGCTCCCCCCTCAGGATGTCGATCCGGTCGGTGATGATGCCGTCGACGCCGAGGTCGAGGAGGGCGTTCATCTGGGCCGGGTCGTCGATGGTCCAGACGTGTACCTGCTTACCAAGGTTCTGGGCGCGTTCGACGAACTTCGGCGTGATCAGGCGGATCCCCTTGTAGCCGAGTGGCACCTGTACGCAGGGCGCGTCGTTCGCGAGCAGGTTGGTGAGGAAGCGGGGGAGTCCGAGCTTGAGCAGCGCGACGCCGAGTGGTGCCAGACCGGTCGCGACCCGCGGACCGAGGAGGCGATGGACCGCCTGGACGCGGTGACCGGCGAACGACGACACGCAGATCCGGTCATGCGCGTCGGTCCTCACGACCGCCTCGGCGAGTGGCCGGACCGCGTTGTCCTCCTTCACGTCGATATTGATGCGAATGTCCGGCCAGGTGCCGAGGATCTCCTCGAGGGTCGGGATGGGTTCGCGGCCGCCGATCCTCGCCCTGGCGACCTCGGCGTACGGCAGCTCGGCGATCGTGCCGGTCCGGTCGGTGACGCGGTCGAGGTCGTCGTCATGGAAGGCCACCAGGACGCCATCGGCCGTGGCGTGGACGTCGGTCTCGAGGTAGCGGTAGCCGAGCTCGATGGCGTTGGCGAACGCGGCCATGGAGTTCTCGATGCCGAGGTTGGGCCCGTAGCGGGCGCCACCTCGGTGGGCGAACGGAATCGGCCCCGGGTGGTCGAGGAACGGGTAGTGGCGCTTGCGTGACGTCGCGGGCACGCCGGAAGTATGCCGGGTCAGTGGCGGGCTGTCCGGTGATTCATGATCAGGATCCCATCAACCTGGGGTTGACGCACCCGTGCGGTCAACCTAGGGTTGACTGCATGACGCCGCCACCCAGCCTTCAGGACCTCATCGACATCGTCCGGCGCGACTCCTCCAACGATGTCCTCGACCAACTCGCCACCGCCCGCGCGATGGTCGCCGATCTCAGCGAGACCGGCGACGCGCTGCTCGGGCACTACGTCGACCGGGCCCGCGGCACCGGCCGGTCATGGACCGAGATCAGCAACGTTCTCGGCGTCACCAAGCAAGCGGTCCACAAGCGGTTCGCGACCAGCGGGGTGCCGGTAGGGGAGTTCGAACGCTTCACCGACCGCGCACGCAACACTCTGGCGGCCGCGACCGAGGCGGCCCGAGGGTTCGGGCACGCCTACGTCGGCACCGAGCACCTGCTCCTTGGGTTCTATGCCGAGCCCGAGAGCATCGCCACGAAGGTCCTGCTGTCGGTCGGGGCCACCTCGGACGACGTCGCGACGGCCGTCCTGGCGCTAACGCCGAAGCGGGCCGAGACCCCCGAGGGCGCGTTGCCACGCACCCCCCGTGCGAACGCCGCACTTGAGGGTGCGGTCATCGTGGCTCTCGAGCTCGGCCACGACTACGTCGGTACCGAACACATCCTGCTCGCGCTCTACCAGGATTCGGCCGGCATCGCGGCGCGGGTGCTCGCCCAGCTCGGCCTCGGTCAGGACACGGCGCAGGCGAAGGTGATCGAGGCCCTGTCGGGCTACCGGTCCTGACCGCCGACCGACACCCCCAACGGTGTTGTTCCGGCCCCGCTCGGGCTTCGCCCATCCGGGCCCACCCCCAACCCGGCGGGCTCGTCCTGGTCGAACTGCGTGCGGTACAGCTGCTCGTAGCGACCTCCGGCGGCGAGGAGCTCCACGTGGGTGCCGCGCTCGATCACCTGGCCGTCCTCGATGACGAGGATCAGGTCGGCCGCCCGCACCGTCGACAGCCGGTGTGCGATCACCACCGCGGTCCGACCGGCGAGCGCCTCGCCGAGCGCCGCCTGGACCGCCGCCTCCGACGTGGAGTCCAGATGTGCGGTCGCCTCGTCGAGGATGACCACGCGGGGACGGGCCAGCAGCAACCGGGCGATCGTCAGCCGCTGCCGCTCGCCACCCGAAAGCCGGTACCCGCGCTCGCCCACCACCGTGTCGAGCCCATCCGGAAGCGAGGCCACGAGGTCGTCGAGGCGAGCACGCCGCAGGGCCGCCCACACCTCGTCCTCGGTGGCGTCAGGTCGGGCCAGGGCGAGGTTCGCGCGGATCGTCTCGTGGAAAAGGTGCCCGTCCTGGGTCACCATCCCGAGAGTGTCGCGGATCGCGTCGAAGGAAAGGTCGCGAACGTCGACGCCTGACAGGCGTACCGCTCCTGAGTCCACGTCGTACAACCGCGGGATGAGCTGGGCGATCGTCGACTTCCCGGCACCGGAGGAACCCACCAGCGCCACCATCTGGCCCGGCTCGGCGCGGAACGAAACACCGTGCAGCACCTCCACGCCTCCGCGCCGGTCCAGCTTGGCGACCTCCTCCAGTGAGGCCAGGGAAACCTTGTCGGCGGAGGGGTAGCTGAAGTGAACGTCGTCGAACTCCACCGAGACCGGACCGTCCGGCACGGTGACCGGGTTGGGCTTCTCCTGGATCAGGGGAGCGAGGTCGAGGACCTCGAAGACCCGCTCGAAGCTGACCAGCGCGCTCATCACTTCCACCCGGGCGCTGGCGAGTGCGGTCAGCGGCGCGTAGAGCCGGGTCAGCAGCAGGGCGAGGGCAACCACGTCACCCGCGTCGAGTTGGCCACGCAGGGTGTAGAAGCCGCCGAGGCCGTAGACGAGGGCCAGTGCCAGCGCCGACACCAGGGTCAGCGCGGAGATGAACACCCACTGCACCATCGCGGCGCGCACACCGATGTCGCGGACCCGCCGCGCCCGCAGCTCGAACTCGGAGGACTCGTGCGCCGGCCGGCCGAACAGCTTGACCAGCGTGGCTCCGGGAGCTGAGAACCGCTCCGTCATCTGCGTACTCATCGTCGCGTTGTGGTTGGCGGCCTCCCGCTCCATCCGGGCCAGCCGGTTGCCCATCCGGCGCGCGGGCACCACGAAGATCGGGAGCAGCACCAGTGCGAGCACGGTGACCTGCCAGGACAGACTGACCATCACCACGAGCGTCAGGGCCAGTGCGACGAGGTTGCTGACAACCCCGGACAGCGTGTCGCTGAACGCCCGCTGGGCGCCGATGACGTCGTTGTTGAGGCGGCTCACGAGCGCGCCGGTGCGGGTACGCGTGAAGAACGCGATCGGCATGCGTTGGACGTGGTCGAACACCGTGGTGCGCAGGTCGAGGATCAGCCCTTCACCGATCCGGGCCGAAAGCCAGCGCGAGACGATCCCGATCCCGGTCTCGGCCACCGCGATGACCGCGATGATCAACGCGAGACTGACGACGATCCGTAGCTCCGCACGGGTGACGATCGCGTTGACGACCCGTCCCGCGAGCACCGGTGTCGCCACTGCCAGGACCGCGCTGGCGACGCTGAGGATGAGGAACGTGATCAGGAGAGGGCGGTGCGGTGTGGCGAACGACCCGATCCGGCGCAGGGTTGCCCGGGAGAAGGGACGGCGGTCCTCCTCGGCGTTCATCGCGTGGTAGAGCGACATCCACGCGGTCGTCTCCATGTCCATCCGGACTGGGTCCTTTCAGTGCTGGGCTACTCGGTGACATCAAAGGGAGGGCGCCCGGTAGCGGCGCCCTCCCGGTTAGGACTGCGGTGGCGCCCGAAAGTCATCGGCGTGGTCGAGCGCCCACTCCTGGAGCGTACGGGCAGGCTTCCCGGTGAGTTCCTCCACCACACTGGTGATCTGTTGCGGCGCGGGCGCGGCAGTTTGGGCGCCCACGACGAGGGCGTCGACCAACGGAGCTGGATAACCCGCCGCGAGCATCTGCTCCCGCGCGACCTCCGGCGGGATCTGTTCGTAACGCAGCGGCCGACCGATGGCCTCGGCGATGGCCTGGACCTGCTCAGCGCCGGTCAGTGCCCAGGGTCCGGTCAACGGGAGCTTCGCGCCCGCATGACCGTCGCTGGTGAGAACGCGTACGGCGGCGGCGGCGATGTCCCGCTCATGAATCAGCGGTCGAGCCCCGCCGAACGGGTCGCGGACTACGCCGCCAGCACGGATCTGGTCAGCCCAGCCGAGGATGTTGCTCGCGAAGCTGCTGGGACGCAGGAAGGTCCACGCCATCCCGGACCGCTCGATCGCGCGCTCCACGTCGGCATGGAACTGGTTGATCGGATCGCTCTGCTGGTCCGTGTCGTCGCGGACGCCCAGCGACGACAGGTAGACGATCCGGCGGGCGTGCCGGCCGACCACGCTCAGGACCGCCGGTACGAGGTCGGCGGTGAGGAACGGCCAGACCAGGAACACCGAGGTGACCCCGTCCAGGGCCGGTTCCAGGGTGTCGGGCGCGGACAGGTCGCCGCGGACGACCTCGACTTCGCTGGGCAGGTCGGCCGACTCGGGGTGGCGTGCCAGCGCGCGCACCCGGGCGCCGGCGTCGAGCAGCTGGGAGACGACCTGCCGGCCGACGGTTCCAGTCGCTCCGGTCACCAGGATCAGGTCCTGCTCTGTCATTCGGCGTTCCTCTCTGGGACTTCACGAGCTCGCCGACGGTCCGGCGACCTGGAGAGGACGCTAGGACCTCAACCTTGGTTTAGGTCAACAGCGCCGGCTGGCCTGGGCGCCGCCGACTTACAGGTTGTCCGAGTAGAAGTCGACGAGCCGATCGACGGCGGCGTCGACGTACTCGGGCTCGTCGTACATCTCGTAGTGGCCGGCGCCGTCGATCACCATGAGATCGACTGGGTTGGGCGCCAGTTTCCAGAGCTGCATGCCGGACTCGTAGGAGCCCGTGTTGCCGATGCGTCCGGCGAGGATGACCCGCCCGGGCTTGGCCGAACTGAGCGAGAACGGTCGACCGTCCCGCCCGCCCGTCGGCCACTCAACGTGCTCGATCACGATGTCTCCTTGGAAGTGCTGACCGTCTGCCCAGGTCAGGGGATCTCCATACGCCCTGACCTGGGCAGACGGGGCGAGACTGTGGTCCCTGGACCCGTAATCGTCCGGTGGCCTAACGGCTTGAGTCGATCAGTCATGGACCTGGGCGCGTGGCCTGCCTGATGAGACGTGGGTGTCGCTGCTCTCGGCGATGTCGCTCAGCACCTGCGATGCGGCCACCCGGCACGAGGATGTAGCGCGCGGCGTATCCGTCGACGAGCTGCGCGACGATGACCAGGCCGATCGCCATCCCGACCGCGGCGACCGAGTAGGCGCCGGTGACGGTCGTGCGACTGAATCCGGTCTCCTCGACGATCGGCAGGACGAACGGGCCGATGGTGGCCAGGTACATCTGAGGGCCGACGGCGTTGGCCGTACCACCGCCGACGACCACCCACCAGGGGCTTCGTCGCTTGGCGGTCGGATGGGTGACAGAACTCATGTGGCTGCTCCGGTGGCTCCGCGGTTCTCGGGGCGGGAATGTCAGGCGGTCGGGAAGGCGGTCTTCGTCAGCTCCTCGGAGACTCGCCAGACGCGCTGGGCCTCCTCGCTGCTGCGCAGCGGCGGGTACAGCCGCTGTTCGGCGGGAGGGCCGCCGAGGTTCCCGGGGCCGCTGGGGCCGTAGAGGGCGCCGGGCTTGGCGCTGGGGTCGGTCGCGGCCAGGAGGGCGGGCAGCTTGGCGGTCTCGACGGTGCCCATCAGGATGCCGCGAGCAGACATAGCCCGGATCAGGCGGATCTGGGAGGTGTCCTGGCTGCGGCCGAGCTCGGGGCGGGCGGCCAGGAGGCTGGTGGGGGCCACCCCGGGGTGGGAGAGGTTGCTGGTGACGCCCCACCCGTGGGCCTTGCTGCGGCGGTCCAGCTCCAGGCCGAACAGCCCGAACGCGATCTTGGACTGGATGTAGGCGCGCATGCCGTCGTACGAGCGTTCCCAGTTCAGGTCGTCCCAGTTGATGGTGCCGCGACGGGCCGCGACGCTGATCTGCGAGGTGACGCGGGCGTGACCGTCGCGCAGGAGCGGGAGAAGCCGGCCGACGAGGGCGAAGTGGCCCAGGTGGTTGGTGCCGAACTGCAGCTCGAACCCGTCGGCCGTGGTCTGCCGGTTCGGCGGCCTCATGACGCCGGCGTTGTTGATCAGGAGGTGGATTGGGCGGCCCTCCTCGCGCAGGGTGTCGCCCAGCGCCGCGACGGAGTCGAGCGAGGACAGGTCGAGGCTACGCAGCGAGACGTTCGCGCCCGCGGCCCGCCTGATCGTGGTGATCGCGGCCTCGCCCTTGCGCGGGTTACGAACGGGCATGATCACCTCCGCGCCGGCCGCGGCCAGCCGCGCGGCCATCCCCAGGCCCATTCCGTCGCTCGCCCCGGTGACGACGGCGCGCTTTCCGGACAGGTCGGGGACGGTGATGTCGATTGGTGTACGTGGCATTGGTTCTGCTCCGTCATGTTGTGGTTGCCGCGGACCCCAGCCGTCCGAGCGGATGATCGCCTCCATCGCGCAAGGGCTGCACCTCTCGCTCGACGAACGCGACCACCTGTTCCGGCTCGCCGGGCACAACGCACCGACACGGGGCGTGACCAGCGAGCACATCAGCCCCGGCCTGCTACGCATCCTCGACCGTCTCGACGACACTCCCGCCGAGATTGTCACCGAGCTCGGCGAGACCCTGCGGCAGACCGCGCTCGGCGTCGCGCTCACCGGCGACACGACCAGCTACAGCGGCCCGGCCCGCAGCATCGGCTACCGCTGGTTCACCGACCCCGCCACCCGGCGGCTCTACGCTCCCGAGGACCATCCGTTCCTCACGCGCATGTTCGCCGCGGGCCTGCGGCAGATCGTCACACTGCGGGGCCCGGACTCCCGCGCGGCGGAGTTCGCCCGTCTCCTGCTGGCCCGGAGCGAGGAGTTTCGGCAGGTGTGGGACGACCACGAGGTCGGCATCCGCCCGAAGGACGTCAAGCGCTTCGTGCATCCCGAGATCGGCGCACTGGAGCTGACCTGCCAATCCCTCCTCGACCCGGACCAGTCGCACCGGCTGCTCGTCTACACCGCCCTTCCCGGCAGCGAGAGCCACGAGAAGCTGCGGCTGTTGTCCGTCCTCGGAGCGCAGACACTCCGCTGACACCCGCGATCGGACTGGCGCTCCTGAACGGTTCATCTACTGACATGTGATGCTGTGCGCGGTCGGACGAATCGGCTCAAGGGATTGCCTTCTTGCGGAGGGCAGGCAGCCGATCGAACTTACGTGGCGGTCATCTGGTCACCAGGGCAGGGGGTCGTCGCGCAGCCGTGTCTCCCAGAAGGCACGGATGGCGTCGACCGACTCGGCGGGCAGGGAGCGGTCCGCGCCGGCGACGTTGTCGCGGACCTGCTCGACCGACTTCGCACCCGGGATCACGGTGGCCACCCCCGGCTGAGCCAGGATGAAGCGCAGGGCGCCGTGCACGGTGCTGGTCCCCGCCGGAAGTGCCTGCTCGAACTCCTCGACGAGCGCGGCCCGCCGCGCGATCTCCGCACGGGTCCAGCGGCTGCGGACCGGATCGAAGGTGCTGTCCGCGCGGTAACGCCCGGAGAGCCAGCCAGACTCCAGCGGCACGTTGACGATGATCCCGACGCCCTTCTCGCCAGCCTCGGCGATCGCGGGAGCCGGCTCCTGGCACAGGGGGTTGAACCGCACCTCGACCGCCTCGCTCCCGGTCGTATCGAGCACCTCGCGGAGTTCGTCGCAGCTGCCCTCGCGGAGCGAGACGCCGTATGCGCGGATGACGCCCGCGTCCTTGAGGCGTTCGAGAACGCGGTAGTGGGGAGCCGTGCCGTTCATGAGGTCACGCGGCGGGCTGTGGATCAACAGGATGTCGAGGTGGTCGGTGCGCAGGCGACGCAGGCTCCCCTCGACGGACGCCTCGATCCGGTCGGCGCTGTAGTCGGTGGTCCCTTCGGGTGTGTGCCCGAACTTCGTGCAGAGAACGACCTGGTCCCGGCGCCCTTCGAGGACCTCGCCGAGGAGTTCCTCACTGCGGCCGTCGGCGTACGGCGGTGCGGTGTCGATGAACGTGCAGCCCAGGGCCAACGCCTCGTCGACAACGCGATGGGCAGCCTCGTCCCGTGGGCCGTTCCACCCCGCACAGCCAAGCTGCCAGGCGCCGAGGCCGATCTCACTGACCGCGAACCCTGTCGTGCCGAACGCCCTTGTCCTCACCCGTCCACCTCCGAGCAACACGCACGTGAGCCGCGTCCACGTGATCCACGACGCAGCCTAGGGTGATCCCCGGCGTATGAACCGGCCGCTCGTACGTCCGGAAACCAGGCCAATCCAGCGGCCCATGTCAGATCGTGGAGACTTTGTTGCCGCGTGAGGTTGGCGGGTTTGGACGTCAAGGAGTCTCCACTCCCTACCAGATCAACCAGGGCGGCATTCGCAATTCCGCTCTCAACCCGAAACTGGTCATCTACTCAAGGTTCAATCCGAGCGCAGGCGCCACACGCTCGTCAGCTTTGTTTCGGCGTCTTCGAGTGCTCCCGCCACCGGCATCTCGTAGCTCTCGAGGCGTTCGAGGTGGCGGTGGGGCAGATAGGCGCGCCCCGGGTCGCCGATGAGGACGGCCGCACCGTGCGACCGCGCCCGGAGGAGGAACGGCAGCACCCGATCGGCGGTCCGGCGTTCGTAGAAGATGTCGCCGGCGAGGATGACCTGGGCATGGACCTCGGCGTCGACCTGGTCGTCGTCGAGCAGGTCCCTCAGATTGAACGTCAACTCGACCGCGTTCGCCCGGGCGTTGAGACCGGCCGCCGCGCTGGCCAGAGGCTCGATGTCGTTCGCGATGACCGTTGCCGCGCCGGCCTTGGCCGCCGCGATGGCGACCAGCCCCGAGCCGGCGGCGAGGTCGAGGACCCGCCGCCCGGCGACGACCTCCGGATGGTCGATGAGGTAGCGCGCGAGCGCCTGACCACCTGCCCACGCGAACGCCCAGTACGGCGGCGGAGCTTCGGTACTCGCGGCAGGCAGCCCGGTCCATTCCGCCTGCTCGGTTCGTTCCCACAGACTCATCACGTCGGCGGCGAGATGGAGCCGGATCTCGGGTACGCCGGGCACGGGGGCGAGGCGGGTCTGCGACCGTACCAACTCCTCGAGCGAGGGGTCGGCGCCGAGGCCGTCGAGGTATTCCGCCACCCCCGCATTGTGCCGCCCGGGCGAGCACTCGAGACGTCAGGCGTCCGCATCGCCGGCCAACAATGTCAGCACGTGGGCAGCGGCGGGCCGGCTAGAGGTGAGCAACGGTCCGGGCCACCCACTCCTCGAACCTCGCGTACTCCAGCCGGGTCGCGAGGGTCGTTGGCTCGGGCAGGTCGAGGATCCCGTCGGCCGCGTCGAGCAGGTCCCAGTAGGGATGGTGCGCGTCCGGTGTCCCGGTCGCGCGGTAGGCGGCGAGGAACCGGTCGGCCACCTCGGCGCCGTACCTCCCCGCGAGGTTGAGCCGCATCCGGGCGAGGTCGATGCCGCGCGGGCCGAGGCAGCCGGTCGTCCAGTCGACCACGCCGACGAGCCGGTCGTCCTGCCAGAGAGTCTGCCCCGGGTGGTAGTCGCGGTGGATGAACCCGAGGCTCGCCGATGGTGGACCGCTCCCCAGGATGGTGAACACGCGTTCCCAGAGGCGGATGTTGGGGGACCAGGCCGGTGGCCGGCGCAGTCCGTCGAGGTGTGGGTCGTAGTAGGGGCGGTACGGCGGCAGCGCGCGCACCACCGGCAGGTCGACGGCGTGAATGACCCCGAGCATCTCCGCCAGGGTCGTGAGGTACGCCGGGCTCTCTGTCGCACCCGGCGGCGTGCCGGGCACCCGGGTGGTCAGCAGCGTGGGCAGGTCACACATGGTCGGGCCGGTGTCGGCGGCGAGGAGTCGCGGTGCGGGTACGACGGTGCTGCCGAGCAGGCCGAGCACGGTCGCCTCGTTGGCGGGGACGTACCACGGGTCGGTCTGGAGCCGGTCGACGCGATGGAAGCGACGTAACGCCAACTGGTGGACCACGCCGGTCGCGCTCATGACGTCCACCGCGTGAAGGGTCGTGGAATGCACGCTCATCAGGCGTACGGAGACGATGATGCTGCCCTGCCCGACGGCTTCCCGGACCCACAGAAGCGTCGCCTCGGACGGTGGGGGTGCGCCGTCGGGCCGCCGTTCAGAACTCATCGTGTTCGATCACACTACCCGCCGCGCACGACGACACCGGCGCATGGGCTGAAGCGGGCCCGGTCACCTGGTAGCGGGTCTTACGGTGCGGACCGGATAGCCTCAGACGAGCGATTCATCTGACGGGCCGGGCCGATGCGGGCTCGACGAGGTGGCTTCCCGCCGGAGGTGTTCGATTGAGCGCGTACGACGTACTCCTGCGTGGCGGCACAGTCGTGGACGGTGCGGGCGGCCCGCCCTACACCGCGGACATCGGAGTGCGCGGCGCGCGCATCGAAGCGATCGGCCAGCTCACGGATGCGACGGGCCGCACGGAGGTGGACGCGACCGGGCGGATGGTGCTGCCCGGGTTCGTCGACACCCACGTGCACGCGGACGCGGTGCTGACCAGGCCCGACGTGCAGGAGGCGATGCTGCGGCAGGGCATCACCTCGGTCATCCTCGGCCAGGACGGCCTGTCGTTCGCTCCCGGGTCCGCCGCCACCGTCGACTATGTCGCGAGGTACTTCGCGGCGGTGGACGGTACGCCACCGGAGCCGCTGGCCGCCGGCTGCACAGTCGCTGACCTGCTCGCCTACTACGACCGCCGGACTCCGCTCAACGTCGCCTACCTCGTCCCGCTCGGCACAGTGCGGCATGAGGTCCTCGGCCCCGACGACCGCCCAGCCGGCACCGACCTGCCCGCCCTGGTCCGCCTGGTCGAGCAGGGGCTGGACGACGGTGCGGTCGGAGTGTCGACCGGACTGGAGTACGTCCCCGGCGCCTTCGCCGACCTGGCCGAACTCACCGCGCTGTGCCGGCCGGGTGCCCGGCTTGGCGCTCCGTACGTCAGCCACCTGCGCAGCTACGACGGCGGTACCGCGCCCGGCATGCCTGAGGCCCAGGCACTCGGGCGGGCCACCGGCATCCCGGTCCACGTCTCGCACTACCGCGGACTGGCCGAGCCGCTGGTAGGGCGTCTGGAGGACTGCCGCGCCGACGGTGTGGACGCGACGTTCGACTCCTATCCGCACCTGTACGGCAACACCATCCTCGCGATGAAGGCCCTGCCACCACACGTCCAGGCCGGTGGTGTCAACGCGACCTTGCGCCGGCTCGCCGAGCCGGAGGTGCGTGCCACCCTCGCCCGCGAGTGGTTCCCCGCCATCAAGCCATCGACCGCACCGGCGATCTTCGGTTACGTCGCCAGCGAGAAGTACCGCTGGGCGGAGGGGCTCACCGTCGCGCAGGCGAGCGCCCGGACCGGACTCGCCTTCGCCGACCTCATCTGCGAGATCCTGCTCGCCTCCGACCTGGCCGTCGGCGCGATCATCCCGACACCGGGCGGTGACGAGAGCGACCTACGCGCGCTACTGCGCGACGACCGGCACATGGGGTGTTCGGACGCCATCTATCTCGGTGGGCATCCGCATCCGCGCGGGTGGGGTGCGTTCGCGCGGTTCCTCGGTCACCACACCCGTGACCTGGGCGACTGGACGTGGGCGCAGGCCGCGGCGCACCTGGCGGGACGGCCGGCGGAGCGGTTCCAACTCGCCCAACGGGGAATGCTCGCCGAAAGCGCGGTCGCGGACATCGTGGTCTTCGATCCCCACACCGTGGCGGACCGGGCCACCTACGATGACCCGCGGCAGTTGGCGGTCGGCGTGAGCGACGTCCTTGTGGGCGGCGAACTCGTGCTCTCGGCGGGCACGCTCACCGGCGCGACCCCAGGACGCGCCCTGCGACGAGGAGAGCCTGGACTATGACAGCAGTCACGGGTACGACGGCGTACGACGCGGAGGCACTCCGCAAGACGCTGGACATGCTCGCCCACCGCCCGATCGACCCAGCGGAGAAGGGCTTCGCCGCCCTGGACTCCGCCACCGCCGCGGAGCTCGTCGACCGCAAGGTGACCTTGCGCGGCGGTGAGCTGACCTTTCCTTTGATGGTGCTCCGTGAAAGCGCGCTCGCCTCGAACGTCGCGACGATGGCCGCGTGGTGTACCCAACACCGCGTCGTCCTGGCGCCGCACGGCAAGACCTCGATGTCGCCGGAGGTCACCGCCCGGCAGTTGGCGGCCGGCGCCTGGGGCATCACCGCGGCGACCATCGGACAGGTGCGCGCCTACGTCGACATCGGAGTCCGCCGGATCCTTCTCGCCAACCAACTCGTCGACCCGGCCGGAATCGGCTGGCTCGCCCGGGCGATGTCGGCGGATCCGTCGCTCACGGTCGTGGGGTACGTCGACTCCGCCAACAGCGTCGCCCTCCTCGATCGGGAGCTGACCCGGCGCGGCGCGACGCGACCGCTTCCCGTGCTCGTCGAACTCGGCGTACCCGGCAAGCGCACGGGCGCGCGGAGCATTGATGCGGCCCTCGACGTTGCCCGCGCCGCCTCGGCCAGCACCCGACTGGCGGTCGTCGGAGCGACCGGATACGAGGGTGTGCTCGGGCATGCGCGCGACGACGCTGGCCTCGAGGCCGCCGCGCACTTCTGCCGGGAGGTACGCCGACTCGGTCAGCGGCTGGTCGAGGAGGGCCTGCTGGACGTACCCGACGAGGAGCTCCTGCTCTCAGCCGGAGGCAGCACCTACTTCGACGTGGTGGCCCGGGAGCTGGTGGGCGGGCCCGGCACGGCCGTGGTCCGCAGCGGCGGCTATGTCACCCACGACGACGGTTTGTACGCCCATGCGACGCCGCTGCCAGCCGGGGGATCTCCGTACGCGCTGCGGCCCGCGCTGGAGGCGTGGGCGTACGTCCTGTCGCGGCCGGAGCCCGGGCGGGTCCTCGTCGGCGCGGGTCGGCGGGACGTGCCCTTCGACGTCCACCTGCCGTTCGTGCACGGCGCCGTGGCGCCGGACGGCACCCGCCGGTCGGTCGAGGGGATGCGGGTCACCGCGCTCAACGACCAGCACGGGTTCCTCGACATCCCCATCGACTCCGACCTCGCGGTCGGTGACCTGGTGTGGTTCGGGATCTCCCATCCGTGCACGGCATTCGACAAGTGGCGGTTGGTGCCGGTGCTCGACGATGACGACCGAATCGTCGAGATCGCCCACACGATGTTCTGACCGCTACGTTCCGGGCATTCCGGGCGGGACGCTTTCAATCGTTGGGTCGATCGACGCGTCCCACGGTTCCTTGGGCTCAGCCTTCTTTCAGGACACATCGGCTACGTTGCACAGCATGACCACGATGAGCTGCCCCAAATGTCTTGGGTCCATGCGCCAGTACGAACGCAGCGGCGTGACCATTGACCAGTGCACCGAATGCCGGGGGATCTTCCTCGACCGTGGCGAACTCGAGCGCCTGGTCGATGGCGAGACAACCTGGCACGGCGGCCGCGGGGACTCCCCGCGACGTGCGGCGCCGTACGACAGGCATGACGACGATGATGATGACGATGACGACCGCCGCAAGCATGGGTATGGCTATGGACATGGGCGGCCGTACAAGAAGAAGCGTTCCTTCCTGGAAGACCTTTTCGACTGAAGAAGTCCGCACGATGCGGATGAGCGGGAGCTGACCCCACGGTGATGTCGCCGTACGACGCCAGGACGCGGGTCTGGAAGACCGCGGAGTGGCGCACGCATGCGCTCGCCTGGACCACCCAGCGGCTCGCCGACCTCGGGCTGCGGGTGACCGGCCCCGCCGAGCAGCCCCACCTGCGCCCGTGGTCGACCCTGCTCCGGGTCCCGACGAGCGACGGCCCGGTCTGGTTGAAGGCCAGCGGTCCGGGTACGGCGTACGAACCCCGGCTGCTCGCCAGCTTCGGTCGGTGGCGAACCCCCCACGTCCTCACCCCGCTCGCCGTCGACCTCGACCGCGGATGGTGCCTGCTTCCCGACGCGGGCACATCCCTGCGGAGCCTCCTCGCCGCCCGACCCGAGGTGGGCTACTGGGTGGACGTCCTGCCCACGTACGCCGAACTCCAGCGCGGGCTCACTCCTCGCACGGAGGAGTTGTTGGCGATCGGCGTTCCTGACCTGCGACCCGAGGCGATCTCCGGCGCCTACGTCGGGCTCCTCGCCGACACCGGGTGGTTGCGGATCGGCGCACCTGACGGGTTGTCCGTCGCGGACGCGCACCGGCTGAGGGCCCTCGCTTCTGAGGTCTCGCGGTGGGCCCGCCAGTTGGCCGCGGTGGGCATCCCGCCGACCCTGCAGCACGACGACTTCCACGATGGGAACGTCTTCGTCCGCCAGGCCAGTGGCGGGCCGGCGTACGTCTTCCTCGACTGGGGAGACGCGTCCTTCGCGCATCCGTTCGGATCCCTGCTCGCCAGCCTGCGCAACGTCGCGAGCCGCCTCGACGTACCCATGGACGCGGCCGAACTCCAGAAGCTGCGCGACGCCTACCTCGAGCCGTGGAGCGCCAGCTTCGATCGAGCGGACCTCCTTGACGCGGTGCGCTGGGCGACCCAGCTCGCCAAGGTCGGCCGGGCGCTGGCCTGGCAGCGTGCGCTCGCCGGCGCGAGTGCGACGGAACGAGCGACCTACGCCGGATCCGTACCCGGCTGGCTCGGCGAGCTACTCACCTCCGACGGTTGGTAAGCAGCGACCGGCGCCGAGGGGTCCGTACGCGCACGGTGGCGGGTACACCGGCGAAGGATGCCGGCGGACCCGCCACCGTGAATTGATCTGGATGAAGCGTCAGGCCCGCTTGCGCCGGGTGCGCTTCTGAGCGGCGCGTTCGGCGCCGGCCGCCGCCTGCTTGGCGACCTCGGTCCGGACGCCGTCGTATGTCGCCCCGGTCTGGGCAAGCGTCTGTCCGGCCAGGGACTGCGGGTCACTCACCAGAGCGAGCAACTCGTGCTCGGTGCCGACCTCGGGGCTCTTCAACCGGAGCGCCTCGCGGGTCGCGACGTCCAATGCCTTCACCGCTGTACGCCCGAGGACCGGGCTCTTGGCCCGGCGGGGACCATCGGGAGGCAGCACAGCCTTGGCTGCCTTGCGAATGTCGGCAGCACGCTGACCAAGGCCCTTCACCACACCGATGGCACCGCCGGTGCGGTTGTCGAGAAGGACAAGCAAGAGGTGGATGTCTTCGACGCTCTCATGATGATGTTCGGCCGCGAGGTCGCGGGCCGCGGTCAGCGCAGCCGAAGCCCGCGCGGTGTAAGGGATCGCGGGCTTGTTGATGACCGCCTCGACATCCACTCCGTCCGCGGGCACGAACCGCTGCTGCGCGGCCTGGCGGGTGACGCCGAGGGCGCCGCCGATGTCGGTCCACGACGCACCTGACTGGCGGGACTGGTCGACAAAGTGCGCGACCACGTGCTGGGCAAGGGTTTCCAGGCGGGCTGCCACGTCGCGTGCCGCCGTCACCCGATCCAGCGGCGCACCCTCTGCCTGCGCCGATTCGATTGCGGCAATGATCTGGTCCAGGTCCAAGTCGTTGTCAGCCATAGGCACAGACTTGTTTGGCGATGCCACGTTGTCAAGCGGACGTTGACGTGATTGTGAAGAGTTTTCAACGCCAGGATGGCTTGAGGTCGACGTCGTCCGCCAGGACGTAGGCGATCCGGTGGCCAAACTGTATCTGGTAGTACGTCAGCGCTCCGCGGATCACCCGATGGTTGCTGGGATCCAACGTCACGGCCCGGTAGTACTCCGCGTCAGCCTTCATGCCGACGACGTACTCCTGGCCAGCCGGCAGGGTGTACTGCAGGGGCACCAATGCCTGTGGGGGTACGTCTTCGGGATAGGCCGCGGCCTCCGGATAGGCGCGACCGTACACCTGGATGGAATCCCTGCCTGGCTTGGGAGTCGCGACGACAGTGGTGGCCCACAGCGCGGTCGGCGCCCTTCGTGGGTTGAAGAACCACCCCTTCTGGCCGAGATACCACACCGCGGTCCAGTCACCTCGTACCTCGGCAACAGCGTACTGCTGGCCGGTGGAGACCCGGCTCCCGATGTCGGCGACGTCCATCGTGCTCGTGCCGTCAGGAGGATTGCTGCCGACGTCGCGCAGCAGTGGCGCGCCGGCGCGGGGCTCGGTGCGGAGCATGAGCGCCGAGGAACCCCACTCACCGCACGGGGGCCGGGTGCCTTCACCAGGAGGGCCGGGATTGCCTTCACAGTTGGTGAATCCCGGGTTGTTGCGCGCGAACGCCGGTCGGATCGTCACCGCACCACTGACGGGAGTGCCGGTCCGCTCGAAGGGCTTGCCCAGGAGTTCGAAGTAGTGCGCCCAGTCCCAGTACGGGCCGGGATCCCAGTGCATGTCCTCGACGAGTCCTGGGGTGGGTGCCTGCACGTTGTCGTGGCCGAGGATGTGCTGGCGGTCCAGCGGGATGGCGTACTTGCCGGCGAGATAGCGGACCAGCTTGGCCGACGAGCGGTACATCGCCTCGGTGTACCACGTCCCCCTGGCCGCATAACCTTCGTGCTCGAGGCCGATCGACTTGGCGTTGACGTACCAGTTGCCGGCCTGCCAGGCCACGTCCTTCGCCTTCACGTGTTGGGCGACGTGGCCGTCGCTGGCTCGGAGGGTGTACTGCCAGCTGACATAGGTGGGATCCTGGACGGACGCGATGGTGCCCGCGTAGCTGCCTTCGGTGTCATGGATGATGATGTAGCGGATCCGCTGGCTCGTGGGCCGGTTGGCGAGGTCATGGTTACCGTAGTCGCCGTTGCCGAGGTCCTGGTAGGGCGCGGGAATCCATTCACACCCGAGGCGTTCGGGGCATTCGACGTCGCCCGCACTGGCTTCGGTCAAGCCAAGCTTGGCAAGGCCGGCGCGTTCGATCCGGCGAGTGCCGGCGGGCAGGGAGACGACGTGCCCTTCGCTGGTGGTCCGGCGTAGGCCATCCCGCATGATGGAGTACGCCTCGTCGGCGAAGGCCTGTGCGGTCGCCCGGTCGGGCGCGCCGCTGTAGCGGGCCACCGCGGCGTACCACGCCGCACCGTCCGTGACGCTGGTACGCAGCACCTGCCGGTGATAGTCGGCGAGAATGGCCGCGCCGCCGCGGATGTTGGCCACCGCGTCGGTGCGCAAGGTGGCCTTGTCAATCCCGGTCAGCTTCGCGGCGAGATCGATGGTCTGCAGGTTGGGCATGCGACGCGGCATCATGAGAGCGCCGGGACGGGACGGATCGCCGCGGAGCTCACTGGCGTTCGTTGGCGCATTGGGGTTCGTGGTGGTTCCGGTGTTCTTGTTCGTTCCAGCGTTCGCGGCGGCCACGTCGGTGAGATGCATCGGACCGTAGCCGCCAGCCCGCGATGGCTGGCCGGCATGGGATTCCCAGCGCGACTCCAGATAAGAGACCGCCAGGAGAATGTCCCGCGGAACGGCGTACTCCCGCGCGGCCTGCACGTAGGCCTGCTGCCGTGTCGACGCCTGAGACGTCTGACTCGGCAGTGGCGGTGGGGATGGTGCGGCGTTCGCCCCGGAGACTGGTGGGAGTACGCCGGACGCGACGGCGAGGGCGGCGCCCACGATGAGACCGCGCCGGAGCATGCGCACGTGGGAAGGTCTTTGTGGCATGGCCGGCCTCCTCGCGGCGGGTTCGGCTGGACGCGACAAGGGTGATCCCCAATTCAGGGCTCGTCAATAGCTTGCGTTCCGGCACGTTCACGCGAATGTAAACTCCCGCGCCGGGTGGGTGGTCGACGCGGCATGATGCGTGGAATGGCCTACAGACTGATCGACGGTGATCCCGATCCCGCGGACGTACGTCACCTGACCTTCGTTCCCTTTCGCGCTGATGGGTCCTGCGTCGCGGTGCCCACCGAGAGCGGCAAGCTCACGTTGCCGGCTGGTGTGGTGGAGCCCGGCGAGCACTATCTGATCGATTCGAGCCTTCGGATCCCCCTGATGACCGCTGGCTTCCGCTTCCAGCGGGTCACGCCGTTCGCGGTGGATGGCAAGGCGGGGGACCTGCACGTGTACGCCTGGATCGAAGGTGATCGGTATCGCGGCGCGCGCCCACATCGCGCGGTCGAGCTTCGCACGATGATGGCCGACGAGCTCGGTGGTTGGTTCGCCGCTGCCGGGGACACCTTCACCGCCCGCGTGGTCACCGATGCCGCGCGGTCCTACGGCACCGAGGACGACGAGCGTTACTACGCCAACAACCTCCGCCTGCTCGAACCCGCGTACCTGCGGGGCTCCACTGCCCAGGAAGGATCCGGCTTCGGCGGCGGCCCGCAACGGTGGCGGGAGGAGCGCGAGTCAATCGTCGACGGCATCCACAAGGACGGCACCTTTCTCGACCTCGGCTGTGCCATCGGTCTCCTGATGGAGTCGGTACGCCAGTGGGCGGGGGAGCGGGGTCTCTTGATCGAGCCGTACGGCGTCGACATCGGCGCCGGCCTGGTCGACCTGGCCCGCCGGCGCCTGCCGCAGTGGGCCGACCGCATCGAGGTCGGTAACGCGATTGACTACGTGCCCAGTGACGGGCGGCGGTTCACGTTCGTCCACGCGCTGGTGGACTGCGTGCCGGAGCGGCGGCGACGCGATCTGATCCGGCACGCGATCGAGCACCTTGTGGAGCCAGGCGGGCGGCTGCTCGTAAGCCACTACGGCGGCACCCCGGGCAGGGAGTACCTCCAGCGATCCGGCCTGGCGATGGCGGGGGAGTCCCACCGCACTGCCTGGACTGACGTCCCGGCGCCAGCCGGAGCCGGGCACTGAGGCGCGCTCCGCCGCTCCTTATTGGTCTGGTTTCTCGGCCGTAAGGCGGACCATCGTCCCACACCGCTGGCGTCCTATGGTTCCTGCTGGCGGCGCCTACCGGGCCGTCCTGGCAGAGTGAGGAGAACCATGAAGTACCGCTTTCTGGGCAGGACTGGACTCAAGGTCAGCGAACTGTGCCTTGGTGCCATGACGTTCGGCGGACAGACCGACGAGGAGACCAGCCACCAGATGCTGGACCGCTTCGTCGAAGCCGGCGGCACCTTCATCGACACCGCCGACGTCTACAGCCAGGGCATCTCCGAGGAGGTTCTCGGCCGCTGGCTGAAGACCCGCAACCGCGACGACCTCGTCATCGCCACGAAGGCATACGGCGGGATGGGCCCCGGCCCGAACGACAGCGGGAACGGCCGCAAGCACGTCTTGACAGCGGTGGAGGCGAGCCTGCGCCGGCTCGGCACCGACTACATCGACCTCTACCAGATGCACGTCTTCGACGACGGAACGCCGCTGGAAGAAACCCTGTCGACGCTCGACACGCTCGTCAGGAGCGGCAAGGTCCGTTACATCGGGGCGAGCAACTATTCGGGATGGCAACTGCAGAAGGCCGTTGACCTGTCCCGTCAGCACGGGTTGGAGGCGTACGTCTGCCTGCAGCCCCTCTACAACCTGCTCGACCGCGAGGCCGAGTGGGAGCTGATCCCGATCTGCCAGAACGAAGGGCTCGGGCTCATCTTGTGGAGTCCGCTCCGTGGCGGCTGGCTGTCAGGTAAGTACCAACGGGGCATGACCGGCCCGATCCCGGGCACCCGGATCGACGACGCGACCCGCGAGGACCTGGGCGAGGCGTGGTACGCGTACGACAACGAGCGGACCTGGCAGGTCATCGACACCCTCACGGCGGTGGCGAAGGAACTCGGCAGGTCACCCGCACAGGTGGCCCTGCGTTGGTTGCTGCAGCGTCCCGGCGTGACTGCGCCGATCGTGGGAGCGCGTTCGATGGCGCACTTCGAGGACAACCTCGGCGCCGCTGGCTGGACGCTGGGCGAGGAGGAGATGGCGCGTCTCACCGAGGTGAGCGACCGGCGCCTGCCGTACCCCTACGACCTCGGGGTCCGCTTCCGCCGTCGCCCCGCCGTGTGACGTCATCGCTCCGACCGGGCTCGGCGGTCGCGCGCTTTGGGGGGCCGAGCCCGGCCGTGAGGCACGAGGAAGAGTTCGTCCTCGTCGTCGTCGATCTGCGCCGCCAGAACCGCTCCGTCGTAGGGCAAGCCGTACAACACCGCGGAGTCGCGCTGGTTGAAGTACTCCTCGCTTTCCTCGTCCTCCTCAGGGTCGTCCTCGTCGTCATCCCACTCGTCCCCGGCGTTCTCGTCGTCCTCCTCGTCCGGGTTCACGGCATCGAGGGAAACGCGAAGTAACGCGGGCTCAGCGCGATCCGCGGACGGAAAGACGAGTACGTCGCCGTCGTCGCTGGGACAGATCCACACCCGCAGAGCCGGGACAGATCCCCGAACAAACGCGGCAAGCTGTCGTCGCCACGCGACCTCGTCGCCGATCAGCGTGAAGCCCAGCAGCGCCAGGCCCGTACTCAGAGCTCCCCAGCCCGACGCGTCGTAGGGTTCGGCGGCCAACCGCGCCCACGTTTCATCGACCAGCACCGTCGTCGTCGAGCCGACCGGGTAACCCGTGGCGTCCCAGGCCTCGAGGTCACGTCCGTCAGGTCCCGGTTGCGGCCACCGGACCCGGACCACGAACCCGTCGTCCTTATGGGCCACCACAGTGGCCGTCACCGGCCGAGCACGGCGTGCGTGGTCCGCATCGGACTGGTGCTGCTGAACGGCATACGCCAGGACCGCGAGCGACGCCAGCACCGCCGCGCATCCAGCGACCAGCCGAAGGGGCCACCTCGCCCGGGGCGGAAGGGGTTTCGGTAGTGCCGGCACCGCGGTGGCGACCGTGGCCGCGGCCTCCAGCTGGCGGCGTCGCCCGACGTGACGGACGAACAACGTGCCCAGCGTCCACACCGCCGCGAGCGGGACGAGGGCGAGGACCCAGCGCGCGGAGTTGCCCACGAACTCGTCCGGCCAGAGCACGGCACTCACCAGGATGAGCGGTGTCGTCACCCACGTCATGGCGGGCAGCCAGCCGACCCAGGCGATGTGCGCGAACGCCAGCGCAAAGATGAGCGACTCGACGAGCACGTCAGCCCCCGGTCTGGGGCACGGTGCGGCGTCACTGCAGGGAGGGGTGACGTCGGTCGCGACGAGGAGCACCAGGATCAGTGCCCAGCCAACCGCGGAGAATCTCGGGTCGGCCCAACGGGGCGGTCGGGCCCGCCGCCAGGTCGACGCCGCCGCGGGCGACCAGCCGGGGATCAGCATGCGGGGATCAGCATGCGCGCCGGGCGATGCTGGGGTAGTCGAGGACGAGGCCGTCGCGGTCGAAGAGGATGTCGGCGCAGAAACCGTCGCTCTCGAACCGGACGACGCTCGACTCGTCCGTGCGGCTGAGCGGGCTGTAGCGCTGGGCGCTCGGCGTCACCGTGAGGTCGGGCACCGACACCCATGCCATCACCAGGTCGACCGGATCGCCTTTGTCCAGAAGCCCATGGCGGAGGACCGGCATGGTGTTGGTGAGGGGACAGAGTCCGAGGTCACAGTCAAGCGCGCCCTGCCAGAGCGCGGGGTCACCGCCTGGCGGAGGAGCGTCGAGGTGGCCCTCCTGGTCGGTGACGATGCGCCAGCTGCCGTCGCCGTCGCGGTGCAGCTCGAGCGAACGACGCCACCCGTGGCCGGAGGTGTGGACCCGCAACGACGAGGTGACGTAGAAGTCGCCGGTGGTGAGGATGTACTCCAGGCGGTAGGGCACCGGGTCAGCACCGATCGCCGACCCCGTGGCCGACAGGCGTCCCCGGGCCAGCTTGACCTCGACCAACTCGGCACCAGCGTCCTTGAGCCAGACCAGTGAGTGGTGTACATCGGCGATCATCGGCGGTTCCTTTCCGTCCTCAGCGACGAAGGTACGACGCCGCACCGACATAGTGCTGCGGTCGCGACCGTGATCGGCCGAGGCGGGAAAACTCGGACCGGTGGTGGTTGCTCAGATTTCTGTCGGGCGAGCTGTCGATTCGGCCGGATCCCGTTCGCCGTCCTGGATGAGGGCGTCACTCCCGGCGCCTGAGCAGCAGGTACGAAGCGAAGGAAACGACATGCGAAAGCTCATGGTCACGATGTTCATGTCCCTGGACGGCGTCGTGCAGGCGCCAGGCGGGCCCGACGAGGACCGCGAGGGCGGGTTCGAGCACGGCGGCTGGGCCGTACCCCACTTCGATCAGGAGCTCATCAAGGGGATGACCGAATTCACCAGCCGCGCCGGCGCGCTCCTGATCGGGCGCAGGACGTACGACATCTTCTCCACCACCTGGCCGCTGGCCGGCGAGGATGACCAGATGAACACCCTGCCGAAGTACGTCGCGTCGCGGACCCTCGACGCCGTCTCGTGGCAGAACTCCACGCTGCTCACCGGCGATGTCGTCGAGGCGGTCGAGAGGCTCAAGCAGGGCGAGGGCGGTGAGATCCAGGTCCACGGCAGCGGCAACCTGATCCAGACGCTCGTCAGGCATGACCTCGTTGACGAGTTCCACCTGCTGGTGTTCCCGGTGCTCATCGGCTCGGGCAAGCGGCTGTTCGGCGACGGCACCATCCCGTCCGGCCTCAAGCTGCTTGACTCAACGACCTCGGACCGGGGTGTCGTCGTCAGCAGATACGTCCGGGCAGGCGGGGTCGAGTACGGTGCGATGGGTCCAGAGACCGGCAACTGGTGATCGGGCGTACGGACCAGACAGGACAGGACAAGCCATGCCGCAGTACGCGATTCTGATCTACGAAAAGGAACTCCCCGGCGGCGTCGCCGACATCCCACCCGAGGTGATGGAGGCCAACCTGAGCGCCGGGGACAAGATCGCCGCGATGGGCGTGCGGATCGTCAGCGAGCCGGCACTGCAGCCCAGCGCCGCCACCCGCACGATCCACAAGAACGGCCTGGTGACCGACGGACCGTTCCTGGAGAGCAAGGAAGTGCTCGCGGGGTTCTTCGTGGTGGAGGCGTCCGACCTCGACCAGGCGATCGCCGTTGGCAAGTTGCTCCCGATCATGGACGGTGCCGTCGAGGTCCGTCCGTTGCTCGAGGTCTGACCAGGCGACGCGAGGAAGCGATCAGGAACCTGACCTCCGTCGAGCAGGCGGTCGCGGACGCGCATCGTCGTGAGTGGGCCTCGGTGCTCGCCGCGACGGTGCGTGTCACCCGCGACCTCGACCTCGCCGAGGAATGCGTTCAGGATGCGTACGTCGCCGCGCTCCACGACTGGCGAGAGCGCGGCGTACCATCCAGGCCAGGTGCCTGGCTGACCACCGCCGCCCGGCACAACGCACTCGATGCCCTCCGTCGGGCCAGGACCCTGCGGTCGAAGCTGCACCTGCTGGTCGAGCCCGACGAGGTCGAGCCGACAGAACCCATGACCGTCGGAGAGGGGGACCTCGTCGTTCCCGATGACCGGCTTCGGCTGGTGTTCCTGTGTTGCCATCCCGCGCTGGCGATCCAGGCTCAGGTCGCGCTCACGCTGCGGCTGGTCTGCGGGGTGACGACCCGCGACATCGCGACCGCGTTCCTGGTGTCCGAGCCGACCATGGCGGCCCGGATCACCCGGGCGAAGAAGAAGATCACCGCGGCGCGGATTCCGTTCCGGATGCCCGTGCGGAGCGAGTTGCCGGACAGGTTGGACGCCGCCCTCACCGCGATCCACCTGCTCTTCACCACCGGTCACCTCGCGCCGGCCGGGCCTGAGCTGACCAGGAACGACCTCACCGAGCGCGCGCTGGACCTGGCCCGCCTGCTTCGCACGCTGTTGCCGGAGGAGCGCGAGGTGAGTGGGCTCCTCGCGCTGCTGCTGGCCAACCACGCCCGCCGGGCAACGCGCACCGCCGCTGACGGGCAGCTGTTGCTGCTGGAGGAGCAGGACCGGTCGGCCTGGGACTCCGACGCGATCGCCGAGGCGCATGAGCGGGTCCTGGAGGCACTCGGCGGTGGGAGTCCGGGCCGGTTCGCCCTGCAGGCCGCGATCGCCGCGCTGCACGCGACGGCGCCGACGTACGACGACACCGACTGGGCACAGATCCTGGAGCTCTACGATCGGCTGGTGCGAACGTGGCCGTCACCGGTGGTCGCGCTCAACCGGGCTGTCGCGGTCGCGATGGTGCACGGGCCGGCAACCGGCCTGGCCGAGGTGGAGGCGCTCGAGCCGGACGAGCGACTTACCGGCTATCACTACCTGCCCGCGATCAAGGCCGACCTGCTACGCCGGCTGGGTCGCCCCGCTGACGCCGCCGTGGAGTACGAACGCGCGCTCACCCTGGCCGACAACGCAGCCGAACGCGCCTTCCTCACCAGCCGCCTCGCGGACCTCGACCTCTCGAATCAGGCGCGGCGATAGCCCACCGCGTCAAGGATGAACGCGTGCACCTGGGCCTCGTCCCGCCAGGCGTCGTAGCGACCTGAGGGCCCGCCGTGGCCGGCACCAAGCTCGGTCTTGAGCAGGACGGGTCCACCGCCGGTCATCCGGTCGCGCAGGCGGGCCACCCACTTCGCCGGCTCCCAGTAGCTCACCCGAGGATCGTTGAGCCCGGCCGTCGCGTAGATGGCGGGATAGTCGGCCTTGGCTACGTTGTCGTACGGCGCGTACGACTTCATGACGGCATAGACCTCAGGGTCCTCCACGGGGTTGCCCCATTCGTCCCACTCCCGGACCGTCAACGGGAGCGACGGGTCGAGGATCGTGGTGAGCGCGTCGACGAACGGCACCTCCGCCACCGCCGCCGCGGCGAGATCGGGGCGAAGGTTGAGCACGGCGCCGATCAGGAGTCCGCCGGCCGAGCCGCCGCGAATCGCCAGCCCCGACCGGGTCGTCCAGCCGGTTTGGACCAGGTGGTCGGCGCAGGCGACGAAGTCGGTGAACGTGTTGGGTTTCGTGAGCTTCTTGCCGTTGTCGTACCACGACCGACCGAGCTCACCGCCGCCCCGGATGTGCGCGATGGCGAACGCGACCCCTCGATCCAGCAGGGACAGCCGCAGGGTGGAGAACCACGGGTCGAGCGAGTGCTCATAGGAGCCGTAGCCGTAGAGCAGGACCGGCCCACCGGCGGGCCGGTCGTCGCGCCACACCAGGGAGACCGGCACCTTGGTGCCGTCCGGCGCGGTCGCCCACTCCCGAGCCGACTGGTAGCGGTCGAGGTCGACGTTGAGCACGGGTTGGCGCTTGCGGAGCTTACGGGTGTCCGTCTCGAGGTCGACGTCGATGACAGAGGTGGGCGTCGTCAGCGAGGTGTACTCGATGCGGAGGGTGCTCGTGTCGAACTCGCGGTTGACCCCCAGATCGACCGCGTAGATCGGCTCCTCGAAGGCCAGCCGGCGCCGCTCACCAGAGCCGATCTCGATCACGTCGAGTTCGGTGCGGCCCTCGGCGCGCAGCGACACGACCAGATGGCGCGTGAACGCGTCCACGGACACGATCCGCACACCTTCCTGGTGCGGGATGAGGCTCTCCCAGCGCTCGGGAGCGGCGTCGTCAACCGACGCTTGCGCGAGCCGGAAATCGGCGCCTTCGTCGTTCGTCACGAAGAGGAACCGGTCGCCGTGGTGTTCGAGGTGATACTCAACACCGGCCCGGCGCGGCACGATCACCCTCCAGTCGCCTTCGGGGTCGTCGGCGCGGAGGACGTGGACCTCGCTGGACTCGGTGGCGTGCAAGCCCAGGACGAGCCACTCGCGCGAGCGGGTACGGCCGATGCCGAGGAAGAACGCTTCGTCGTCCTCGGTGAACACGCAGACGTCCTCGCTCTGGGCGGTGCCGAGCCGGTGCCGCCAGAGTTTGTACGGGCGGTGGGCGAGGTCGAGCGTGGTGTAGAAGAGGTAGTCCTCGTCGGCCGACCAGACGGCGCCGTAGCCGGTGGGCGTGAGCACGTCGGGCAGGAGCTCACCCGTCTGGAGATCCTTGATCTGGAGGCGGAACTCCTCGCTGCCGTTGGTGTCGCTGGAGTAGGCCAGCAGCCGACCACTCGGTGAGACGGCGAAGGCGCCCAGGGCGAAGTATTCGGTGCCCTCCGCCGCCTGGTTGCAGTCGAGCAGCACCTGCTCCTCGCCACCACCCACCGGCTGACGGGCGAAGATCGGATACTGCAGCCCCTCCTCGGTGCGCGTGTAGTACTCCCACGCGCCGTCGCGCGCCGGCACGTCCTCGTCGGTCTCCTGGATCCGCGAGCGGTACTCCTGGAACAGCTCCTCGCGCAGGTCTGCCAGGTGCCCCAGCGCCTCCTCTGTGTGAGCGTTCTCGGCCTCCAGATGGGCACGGACGGCCGGATCCTCGCGATCACGCAGCCAGGCGTACTCGTCGATCCGCTCATCACCGTGGTGGCGGTGGACGAACGGGCGCTGCTCGGGACGGGGTGCACTCGACATGCCGCCGACCCTACCCCCGCGTACCCCCGGCGAAGCCCGGACGCCCGCGGCCGGCGCGTGCCGGCGTGGGAGCGTGCCACCGGCTGGTTATCCTGCCGGGCATGCGTGACCTCGCGACCCTGCCGAAAGCCCATCTCCACGTACACCTGGAGAGCACCGTCCGGCCGGAGACCCTCCGCGAGATCGCCGCCGCCAACGGTGTCGACCTACCGATGGATGACGGCGACACGCCGCCCACCTTCGCCGGCTTCCGCGCGTTCGCCGACCACAACGCACTCGTCCGCGCGTGCCTGCTCCGGCCGGAGGACTTCCGGCGGATCGCCCGGGAGTTCTGTGCGGACGAGGCGGCCCAGGGCACCCGCTACGCCGAGGTCACCTTCACCGCCGCCTCGCACGGGGATCGGTTGAAGCATCCAGAAATGCCCCTGGAAGCCGTCCTCGAAGGGCTGGCCGAGGGGCAGGCGGCGTACGACATCGAATGCCGGGTGATCCTCGACCACTCCCGGCGGCGTTCGGTGGATCGGGCCTGGCGCACCCTCGACCTGGCGAGGAGGTACGCCTCCCACGGTGTCGTCGCCATCGGGCTCGCGGGGGAGGAGACGTACCCGCTCGCGCCGTTCGCCGCCGTCATGGACGCCGCGAGTGACGCCGGTGTCCACCTCGTCCACCACGCCGGCGAGGCCTGCGGCCCCGAGAGCATCCGGGAAGCGATCACGACCGGGCGTACGCAGCGGCTCGGGCACGGTATCCGCGTCCTCGATGACGACGAGCTTGTCGCGGAGGTTCGCGACCGGGCGATCCCGCTGGAGGTTTGTCCGACCTCGAACGTCGGCCTCGGTTTCGCCTCCTCCTTCAGTGAGCACCCGTTGCCGCTGCTTCTCAAGGCGGGCCTGGTGGTCACCCTCAACACCGACATTCCGGCCATCGTCGGCACATCGCTGGCGGGGGAGTACGAACAGGTGCGGGACGCGTTCGGCTACGACGACCACCTGCTGGCCGACCTCGCGAGGGCGTCCTTCGACGCCTCCTTCGCGCCCGCGGAAACCAAGGCCCGGCTGCATGAGCAGGCAGATGCCTGGCTGGCCGCGGCGCCCGGCCATTGACACGCCCCTGTCGCATTCCTACCTTCGTCGATAGCGCGCCGGTAATCGGTTTCCGACTCCCGAGTGAGACCGGCCATCAGGGGAGGGATGAAGGGCGAGCAGGCGCGTTGCGCCCGATTTCGGCCGGCCAGATTTTGTAAGTCATAACGTCAGTTTGTCGTCAGTCCCGCGTTTCCTGCCCGTCATGTCGCGCCGATCTGCTGTCATCTGGGCGAACGAATTCTGGGGGTGGCTCGATGTCATTGTCGCCGAAACTGACCAACGCCGATGATGAGGTACGCCAGGCGGTGAGCGGAAGCCGACGGCGTTTCCTCACGTTCACCGGGGCAGCCGTCGCGGCGGCGTTCGGCACCAACCTTCCGGGTACGTCGAAGGCGCTGGCTGACGAGGCCAGCCTGCGATCGGATCCGTTCACGCTCGGCATCGCCTCCGGGGATCCGCTGCCGGACAGTGTGGTGTTGTGGACCCGCCTGGCGCCGCAGGTCTTCGATCCGGTGGGCGGCATGCCCGACAAACGGTTCGCGGTGAGCTGGCAGGTCGCCAAGGACGAGAGGTTCGCGAAGGTCGTACGCGAAGGCGCCGCGACCGCGCGGCCGGAATACCTCCACTCGGTGCATGTGGACGTCCGCGGGCTCGAGCCGGACCGGCAGTACTTCTATCGGTTCCGGGCTGGCCGTTATCTGAGTCCGGTCGGGCGTACCAGAACAGCGCCGCAGCCGTCCGCGTCCCGCTCCAGCCTGCGATTCGCCGTCGCCTCCTGCCAGGCCTATTCCGATGGCTATTACACGGCGCTCCGTCATCTGGCGGACGAGGACGTCGACGTGGTGTTCTTCCTCGGCGACTACATCTACGAGAACGCGGTGAATTCTGTCGGCGGAAACCGCAATGACACGTCGTTCGTCGTTCCCGACATCTTCCAGATCGCCCCGGACACCCTTGACCTCTACCGGCTGAGGTACTCGCTCTACAAGGCCGATCCCGATCTTCAGGCGGCGCACGCGGCGTTCCCGTGGGTCGTCACCTGGGACGACCACGAGGTCGAGGACAACTACGCCGACCGATTCTCCAGTGGCAACAAGCCGGTCGACGACTTCCTCGTACAGCGGGCCAACGCTTACCGCGCGTACTGGGAACACATGCCTCTCCGCCCGTTGCAGGAGCCGGCAGGCCCGGACGCGCGGCTCTATCGCGAGTTCCGTTTCGGTGACCTGCTCCAGGTGAACGTCCTCGACACCCGGCAGTACCGCTCGGATCAGGCCTGCGGCGACGGTGCGAAGGCCGGGTGTACGGCCGCGGGTGATCCGGCCCGCACCATCCTGGGCGAGGCGCAGCGGTCCTGGTTGCTCGACTCACTTGGTACGTCGACGGCGCGGTGGAACCTCCTTGCCCAGCAGGTGTTCATGGCGAGACGGGCGACCAGCCTGACCAATCCGCCGCTGCTGGCCATGGACGCCTGGGACGGCTACACGGCCGACCGGCAGCGGCTCTTCGACACGATCGTCGAACGCGATGTCAAAGGCCTCGTCGTCATCACCGGCGACACACACACCAACTACGCCTGCGACCTCAAGCAGAACTTCGACGACGAAGGATCACCGACGATCGGCGTCGAGATCATGGGTACGTCGATCAGCAGCGTGGGCAACGGCTCGGACACCACCGACTGGCTCGGCGTCGAGATGCAGGCGAACCCGCACTTCAAGTTCAACAACTTCCAGCGCGGCTATGTCCGCTGCGAGCTTGACCGAGACCACCTGCGCACCGACTTCCGCGTGGTGCCGTACGTCACCAGTCGCGGAGCGCCGATCTCCACCCGGGCGACCTATCTTTCTGTACGCGACAACCCCGGTTTCCAGGCCGCCGATCCCCGATAGTGCGGAGGTAACGATGGCCGTTTCCGCGCGATTCTTCGCGGCAATGACAGTGACGATGACGCTTTTCCTGTGGCTTCTGCCGGCTGGTACCGGCCAGCCCGCCTACGCCGCGCGCCCCGGTCCCACGGTGAGCGTGGCGACCGACCCCACACAACTCGGCATCCAGACCGGGCAGTGCAAGGGCGCGACGTTCGTCGTGAAGCTCACGAACACCGGGGACAAGGACCTCTACGCCGATGCCACACTGACCGCGCCGAGTGAACTCCAACTCCAGCGCACCGTCATCTCGACGTACCTTCCCGCCGGCTACACGCGCGACGTGGCCATTCCAGTGACGTCGCCGCTCGGCACACCCGAGGGCGTTTATCAGGTGACCATTGTCAGCGGCCGTAGCGAGGCCGTCCTGCCGGTGACGGTCACGCCCAGCGCACCCGACCCGAACGGCAACCTCGCCTTGTCGGTGTCGAAGGCCTCGGCTTCCTCCACGCACCAGCGGTTCCGCGTGTGCGGTGCCGTGGACGGCGACCGAGACTCCAACCACTGGTCCACCTCGACCGGCTGGAACGACGCGTCGTCCCGGGTGTGGCCCGACTGGTTCCAGTTGCAGTGGGACACCCCCCAGACGGTTGGCCGGGTCGATCTCTACACCTTGAACACCGCCCGCAACCCCGCATCGACCTATGGACTGAAGGACTGGGACGTCCAGGTCCTCTCTGGTGGTGAGTGGCAGACCGTGGCGTCAGTGCGCGGCAATACACAGGGCCTGGTGAGTACGACGTTCGCACCGGTCGCGACCACGGCGGTCCGGGTGGTGACGCTCGCTGGAAACGGCGCGAACGACTACTCCCGGATCATCGAGCTGGAGGCCTACGCATCCTGAGGTCGCCGAAGCGGTTGGCCGCCCGGTGGCGGCCAACCGCAGGTCAGGTCACGGCGGTTCGGAGGCCCAGGGCGATAAGAACGCAGCCGGTGATTCTCTGCAGGACCACCCGGAATCGCGGCGACCTGAGGGTGTCGGCGGCCCGTCCGATCACGACGGTCCAGAGCAGGAGCCAGACGGTGAGGAGCAGCACCAGTGCCGTGCCAAGCACCAGCATCTGGGTCATCACCGACTCCTGAGGGTCGATGAACTGCGGGACCAGCGTGAGGAAGATCGAGGCAGCCTTGGGATTGAGCACGTTGCCGAGGAGCGCCTGGACGTACGCCGAGTGGCCCTGCCACGGCAGGCTCCGGCGGCTGGCCGCATCCGTCGTCTCCGCCGGCGCGCCCGCCCGCGTGGCAGAGCGCCAGGACCAGATACCCAGGGCGATGAGATACACCGCCCCGCAGATCTTGACGACGGTGAAGAGTTGGCTGGACCGCATGACCAGGGCGGACAAGCCGACTCCGGCCAGCAGCGCATGGGCGTACAACCCTGTGCACGTGCCCAGGATCACCGGCACGCTCTGACGGCGGCCGGCGGTGCTGACCCGCTGAGTGAGCAGCGTGAAACTTGCCCCGGGCGTGGCGATCACCGGAAACACGGCGATGAGAAACCCCACGACAGCATGCGGGCGCATCCGTCTCCTTCCTTGAAAGTGGGTCAGAGGACGACGCGGTAGTGCGTGGTGAGTCGGCGTTCGTCGTCGAGCACATGGAAGGCGACGCCCGGCGGCTGCGAACGATCGGCCGCGTCCTCGCCCTCCCACGGCATCCGCAGGGTCCAGGTCACGGCCGGCGCGACGAGCAGGGGGAGTCCAGCGAAGGTCGACGCCGCGGCGGTGTGGGCGTGGCCCACCAGAACCCCCACCACGTTGGAGTGTCGGGACAGCAGGTCGTGGAGTTCCTGAGGCTCTCCTAGCTGCAGGGAGTCGGGAAGCGGATGGTGCAGAGCGATCGGCGGGTGGTGGAAGGCGAGCAGTGCCGGAGCGTCGTGGTGCTCCCCGAGCGTGGTGGAGATCCAGTGGAGTGTCTCGTTGTCGAGGAGCCCGTCGTGGCGTCCCGGAATGCTCGAGTCGCACATGAGGATCGCCGTTCCGCCGACGTGGTGGACCCGGTTGATCGGACCACCGTCTGCCGGCTCCCCAAGCAGACCCTTGCGGTACGCCGGGCGGATGTCGTGGTTGCCAGGGCAGGCGAGGACGGGGAACGGCGCCGCGAGGAGAGCCGCGGCCTCGTCGTACTCACTCAGGTCGCCGTTGTCAGCGATGTCGCCGGTGACGAGGAGCGCGTCCACGGGCGTGGGCAGACCAGTGAGGTAGCGCATGACGCGGGTGGCGCGCTCGGTCGCGCGGTCGGTGCCATCGAGATGGAGGTCGCTGATGTGGGCGAGCAAAAGCACGGGCCACTTCCTTCCTGTACGCAGAGTCCGCCCGCCCTTCGTCATCGGAACGACCGGGCGGGCACGACTCGAGGTATCTAACGCTAAACTCCGGTGAAACCGTTAGAACGGTAGACGACGTGGCGGTTGGCGAGCAAGCGTGAAATCCAGCAGGGAGAGGGGGTGTGGAGTTGGACCGGTACCTCGCGTTGGAGTTGGCGAGCACCATCCGCCACGACGGACACGGAGGTGTCGCCGACGACCTGGCGGACGTAGCCGGGCTCACCTCCTGGGTACGAGACCGCCTCGATCTGCTCGACGGATGGGGCGGCGCCCGGGACTTCGCCGCGGATGAGGCCTGCTGGGCTGAGGTCGTCGCGGTACGCGCCGCGGTCCGTGCCCTCTTCGCCCGCGCCGTGCGGCCCGGCCCGCCGAGCCCAGCCGACGCCCGTCGACTGCTGCCTGTCGATGAGGCGCTCGCCCGCGTCAACGCGGCGGCATCCGGCCAACCGGTGGTGCCGCGCCTCGACTGGCCGTCGAGTGCGGCTCCATCGGTTCGGCTGCTGCCGGCTCTCCAGGGCGAGGCGGCCGTTGAGCTCTCCGCCAGGCTGGCCCGCGCCGCGATCAACTTCCTCGCTGGGCCCGAGCGCGAGCGGCTGCGCGCCTGTACGGCACCCCGCTGCGTGCGCTATTTCCTCAAGGACCACGGCCGGCAGGAATGGTGTAAGCCATCATGCGGTAACCGTGCCCGCGCCGCGCGCCACTACCAGCGCCACCGGCAGTAGTCGGACGAGGTGCCCCATCGGCCGGGCCTTGGGACCACGAGGTAGCCGCGCCAACTCACGCGGTTCTGAACGTGAGCTCCTACGCCGACAGAGGGCTTGGATTCGGTCGCGGTGTCGATGGCACCTTCGGCGACCGCCTCACATTCAGAGGCCTTGACTTGTCGTACTACTGAAAGGACACCATCCAGCGAACGAACAAATGAGGAGGACGTGGTGTTGACGAACCTGATTATTGTGACGCTCTATGTGAGCGACCAGGATCGGGCTCTGGCGTTCTACACAAAGAGCCTCGGACTGGAGAAAGGTGCGGATAATCCCGGTCCTGAGGGGCGCTTCTTGACAGTTGCGCCAAACGATAAGTCGGTCCAGATCCTCCTGTGGCCGGGCAACCCCGGGCATGGCCCGGCGGCCGATGCGGCGCCGGGGCCGGTCTTCCTCGCGTCGGACGATTTGCGCAAGGAGTTTGAAGTGCTCCGGTCGCGCGGCGTCGAGTTCGTGCAACCAGAGCCCGAGGACTATGCGTTCGGCGTCCGTGTCACGGCGCTGGACCCTGACGGGAACCGGATCGAGCTCCGTCAGCTGAAACCAAGCCGAGGCAGAGAAAGCTGACCACACGAAGGTACGACGTCCGGCCATCGCGGGCCTGGGCGGCCGGACGCTCATGTGGCCGCCGCGGCATGACGCGGGAAGCACGCTGAGGGATGAGGTGCGGCAACCGTGCCTCACCTCGAGCACTGCCAAACATCTCTTGCTCAGGGAAGGAAACTTTATGGTAAAGGTGATTGGGGCCGGGCTACCGCGTACCGGCACCACGTCGACGAAGGCCGCGCTCGAGAAGCTCGGGTTCGACCCCTGCTACCACATGTACGAGGTATTCACGCACCCCGATCATGTGGACCGGTGGTTGCCGGCAGTCGAGGGGAAGACCCTCGACTGGGATCGGGTCCTGGCTGGATATCGGGCCACGCTGGACTGGCCGGCGAGCTACTTCTGGCGTGAGCAGGCCGAGGCCTATCCCGAGGCGAAGGTGCTCCTCACTGTGCGCGATCCCGAGCGTTGGTTCGTCAGCTTCCGCATGCTGACCTCCCGCAACGGTGACCTGGAAGAGTTGGACCTCACCAAGCTGCCCGAGCAGGCCGCCGCAGTCGTCGGCGCCATGCGGGGGATGCTTCCCGTGCTCGACATGATGGGTCGCTCGCTGTTCGGCAGCGACTGGCGTATCGGCGTCGACGAGGTTGACGAACAAACCGCCATCGAGGCGTTCAACCGGCACGTGTCGACGGTGAAGGAATCCCTTCCAGCCGAACGTCTGCTGGTTTTCGACGTTCGTGAAGGGTGGGGCCCGCTGTGTGAGTTCCTCGGTGTCGAGCCGCCAGCGGACGAACCCTTCCCGCGGCTGAACGACACCCAGGCCATGCAGGAAAATTTCGAACGACTGATGTCCGGTGGCGAGCTGGCATCGCCGTTCTTCGGCAAGTAGCCAAACCGTGATGTTCAGTAGCCTCATCGAGGGCGAGGTCGTCAGTCCGGCTCGCCCTCGATGGGCTCCCGCCGTTGGCTCTCAGAGCACGGCGCTCAGGTGGTCTTCATGTCCGCCTCTCCGAGCGGTTCGGAACGTGGGATGTAACGACTTCGGGCGGGGTTGAAGCTGGCAGGATAGGCCGGTGATCAAACCCCCGTTGCCGGCGTTCGCCGCCGCCCCGGTCGCTGGAGTGGGACTTGTCCTTGCCGGACTGCTCACGGCGCTTTCCGGCCGCTACGGCTTCCATCGTGACGAGCTGTATTTCCTCGCCGCCGGTGACCGTCCAGGTTGGGGGTACGTCGACCAGCCACCGCTCACCCCGCTGATCGCCCGTGCGGCCACCACGCTCTTCGGGGAAAGCCCGGCCGGGCTCCGGGTCGCCTCGACCCTCGCGGCGGTGGCGTCTGCCGTCGTCGTGTCGCTGCTCGCCCGCGAACTCAACGCCAGCCGTATCGGCCAGGTGATCGCCGCCTGCTCGGCCGCGGCCTCGGGGTTGCTGCTGGTCCTGGGACACATGGTGTCGACCACGACGGTCGATCTCCTTGCCTGGCTGGTGATCTGCTGGCTCGTACTCCGCCTGCTGCGGACCAGCGACGGTCGCTGGTGGCTCGCGATCGGCGCCGCTGTGGGGATCGCCATCCTCAACAAGTACCTCGTGGTGCTCCTTCTCCTCGCGCTGTTCGTCGCGTTGCTGGTGACCGGGCCTCGGCGGGTGCTGCGGACGTGGTGGCTGCCTGCCGGCGCCGCGGTCGCCTTCGTCCTGGCCCTGCCGAACCTCTGGTGGCAGGCTTCGAACGGCTGGCCCCAACTCACCGTGGCCGGCGGGATCAGCGCCGACGATGGGGTTGAGAACCGCATCATGTTCGTTCCATTGCAGATCCTCCAGCTCTCGCCGCTGCTCGTGCCGGTCTGGGTCGCGGGCTTCGTCCGTCTGTGGCGTACGCCTGAACTCCGCTGGGCGCGTTCGATGGCGTTGGCCTATCCGTTCCTTTGCGCGCTGGTATTGGTGCTCGGGGGTAAGGCCTACTACGCCCTGCCGGTCGCGGTGGTCCTCATGGCCGCGGGCGGCGAATCAGTCGCGGCCTGGCTGCGACGTGGCCGGGCCGCCGTCCGTACGTCCATCGCCGGCGTGGGCCTGGTCGCAGCGGTGGCCACGTCCATCGTCGTGGCGCTGCCGGTGTTGCCGCCGCAGGCGCTCGCGGTGGTGAACGCCATCAACAAGGAGCAGGGCGAGCAGGTCGGGTGGCCTTCGCTGGTTCGTGCGGCCGCCGAGGGGTGGTCGCGGATTCCCGAAGGGCAGCGCGACCGGTCAGTGGTGTTCACCCAGAACTACGGCCAGGCAGGTGCGATCGAGCTGTATGGTCCCGACCACGGTCTGCCCGCGCCGTACTCCAGCCACATGAGTTATGCGGACTGGGGGCCGCCGCCGGACTCCGCCGATGGCCCGGTGCTGTTCGTACGCCAGAAGGACAACCGCGCCGCCGAGCGCTTCTTCACGGACTGCCAGCAGGTCGCCACGGTCGACAACGGTGTGGGCGTGGAGAACGAGGAACAGAACGCCGCCATCGTGCTGTGTGCCGGCGCGGTTGCTCCCTGGTCAGAGCTCTGGCCCGACCTGCGCCACTTCTACTGACGTCCTCCCTCCAACTCAGCGGAATTTCAGGGTGCTCAACACCTTCCGGCGGGATGAGTCTTCCGCAGGCTCCATGTCGACAATCGCCAAGGAGTCAACAACCACCTCGTCACCGGACCGCAGTCGTCGCCATGGGCACACGGTGACGTGTGGCCGATAACCAGCGTTGACGTATTCGGGGTTGTCGAAGATCGCTCCAGCATCGAACAGGGCAGCGACGATGCTCGTGTGGAGGAGAAGGAGCTCTTGCCTGGCTTGCAGAAGGGTGACTTGAACCGTCCTGCGTGGACCAAAGAGATCGTCGCCTGCTGCGGTGACGGAGATGGACTCCTGACGGACGAGCGCCCGTTGGAGCAGGTCCCGGAGCCTGTCCTGGGCAAGTTCGATGGAGAAGTTGGGAACGAGGGTCAGATGCAGGGGCCAGTGCGTACCCAAGAATTCGTCGCCATCCCGCAGCTCTTCCAGCATCTTCACGAGAACGAATCTACGCATGGTCTATGACGTCCCAGGGTGGCTCGCGGCAAGGATGAGCTTGCGGGTGAATCTGTGCATGTGCGGATCGAGCGTCTCCGCGGGTTGGGCGAGAACCTCCTGGATGGACAGCCACCTGATCGCGTCGAACTCCTCCGCATCAAAGGACGAGATTTCGCCAACGCCCGCGGATAAGACGTACCACAACGACACGTCCGTGTGTTGGCCAGACCCGCGGGTCTGTGTGACGGTCAGGAAGAACGGGCGTTGTCCAGACACCGCCCACGGAACAGCCGGGATGCGGAGCTCTTCGCGACACTCGCGTACGACGGTGTGCCAGGGGTCCTCCATCGGCTCGACGTGACCACCACTGGGGAGCCACAGGCCAGCCTCGCGATGCGCGACGAGCAGGAGCCGCCCGAGAGGCTCGTCGAGCACCACGAAATAGCTGACCAGATGGATGGCCGGGACATCGGGCTTCCTGGTGCGATAGAGCGGAGCGCCACCAGCGATCCACTGTGCCGCGGTGGCGAGATGGGTGCGCTCGAGCTCGTCCCACGGGGCGATTCCCTCGAGCAAGGTGGCCAGGTGGACCCGATCAGGTCGAGCTGGACCAGGCATGACTGGGCGAGGGCTGGCGGCAGCGGTCACGGCCGTCATGATGCCAACCTCCACCGACATCGCCGTGGCCGGCGACATCAATGACGAGCACGAGCGGGGCCGCGGTGTGCAGAGGGCGCATGCTCAGAGCAGGTGTCTGAGCTCCTCACAGTGGAAGGTCGGCCGCCACCGCCTGAGCCCAGAGGCGGTAACCAAGCGCTGAGGGGTGGAAGCGGTCTCGACCGAAGAACCCAGGAGGCGCGGGCAGCATGTCGCTGGAGCTGATCCAGGTCGCCCGCGGTTGCTCGGCACACACCTGTCGGGACACCTCGTCGAGCGCGCTGGCGCGCTCGGCCAGGTAGCGACCCAACGTGGTCGGGAGCGAGGGGAAGACGTCAAAGGGCGGGATGCCGGTCACCGCGACGTGTTTGGCGCGGCGAGCGAGGTCGTCGACGATCGCGGCGAGGTCATTACCCCACTCCTCCGCGGTACGACGGGCGAGTACGTCGTTGCTGCCCGCGAGGAGCACCGCGACGTCCAGGCCCTCGCCAAGCCGGGGGAGAAGTCGGTAACGGATTCGGCGGGCGGTGGCGGCGTGCTGCCCCACCACCTCCCAGGTGACCGACCGGCGGGTCCGGGTGACGAGCTCACGCGCCAGGCTCCCGGGGAAGCCTTCGTCGTGAGTGTCGACTCCGCAGCCGGCCGCGGTTGACTCGCCCACAACAGCGATCTGCATGGGCGGGACGGACGCGTCGCCCGCGGTCCCGTTGGTCGGGCCATTCGCTGGTGGAGCCAGCTTGGTGAAAGCGCGTGCCCACGTCCCTTGTACGGCGACGATGGGTAGCAGGAGCGGGTTCATTCCGTTGCCTCCTTGGCGCGTAGGGAATCGACGGCCGCACGGCTCCCACCCGTCAGGTCCACACCGAGCGCTTGCAGCAGCATCACGAGGGCGCCGTTGGCGAGGAACCGCGCCAGGTCGTCCGAGGTCGTTCCGGTCAACCGCTCGGCTTCGTCCAGCACATCTGAGACGAGGGAGCGGCAGCGCGCGGCCACCCGCTCGTCCCTGCGTGCGGTGGCGCATGCCTGCAACCACAGGCCGGTGATGACACCGTCGGCGACCAGCTCCCGGAAACTGCCGCCCATCGCCTTCAGCGGGTCTCGTGGATGCGTCGCCGCGGCCTGACCGAAGACCTCGCGTACGCGGCGTTCGAGCTCATCCAGGCAGGCCAGGAAGAACGCCTGTTTGCTCCCGAACAACCGGAACACGTAGGGCTGCGACACGCCGATCTCGTCGGCGACCTGCTGCATCGCCGCCGTCGTCAACCCCTGGTCGGCGATCACCCGCATGCCGGACGAGATCGCCTGCTCACGTCGCTGCGCGGCCGTAGAACGGCTGACTCCCATAGCGGATACCATGGCTTAGTAACTACTTACTTACAAGCCCTGAGTGGCCGGCGTGACGAATTCGTTATGGCATCGACTGCGGCTCTCACGTTCCCCCACTTATCGGGTAGGTTCCTGCCGTGTCCATCGAGATCCGAGAGGCAGTTCAGTCCGACGCCGCCGATCTTGCGAGGCTCCGTTGGGCCTGCGGCCTTGGGGGGCGGTCCCCGGTCGATGGGGATGTGCACGACCACATCCGCGGCTTCTCGGAATGGTGGGAACGTCGCAGCGACTTCGTGGCTCTCGTCGCGAGAGACGGAAAGAGGATCGTCGCCATGGGGTTCCTCGCGCTGGCGAGCCGCGTGCCAGCTCCGGGCGCTCTGGACCGCCGCCACGGTGACATCCAGTCCGTCTACGTCCTACCCGACTACCGGAACCACGGCGTCGGATCGATGCTCGTGCGAGCACTTGTCGACCATGGCAGGAAAGCTGGCTGTATCCGCATCACCGTCCACTCGAGCGGTCGGGCGGTCCCGGTCTACGAACGAGCAGGCTTCGAGCACTCCGAGCGCTTGATGATGCATCCGCTTTCGGACTGACACTTCGCTCGACAGTAACCCCGATCTTGATGAGGTCACTCAACGCCCACAGCGTCGGCGCATCCGTCTCACGAAACTTCCTGACCGTCATCACAGCACAGCACGTTTGCATCCCCACGGCCGACAGCGCGACCCGATATCTCCGCCGATCGAGGTGTCGGCGTGGTGCGGTAGGGATGTCGGCATGCCAGTAAAGGTGGATGCTGAGGTGATCGTGCGGGAGCTGAATGCTGGTACCGGCGCCGGGTTGTCGGTGTCGCGACGCAGGGGGAGACCTGCGGCGCCTTGCCTGGGGAACCTCGTTTACGCCAGGTCCGGACCCGGCCGTGCTGGCGCGTCTGGACGAGCTGCTCGATGCCATGATCGAACCCGACACCCTGCGCCTGTACTGGGCGGAATGGAGCCTTCGCTGGGTCAACTGGACGATCCGAAATCACCGACCCGCCGACGTGGAGCTACACCTTGATGTCGCGGACTCCCGCCTAGTACTACAGCCGTAGATCGTGATCTTGGGTTATCCCCTTGTGGGTAAGGGCTCTGGGGCGTGGAGTGCTGGTGCGTGATGTTTGGCGCTCGGCGCAGGGGTGGGTGGGAGGGGAAGTGGACGCGCTGATGTGTCGGGTTGGTCGCTGGTTCGCGCGGCCGCAGACGCGGCTGCACCTCTCGCGATCCTGGACACCCGACCCGGACCGGCTCGCCGGGGCCACCTGCTTATCCGGCGAAGCAGTGGAGACTTTTCCGTGTCCTGGAGCCTGTTGCTTTTTGATAGATGAGAACGATGTTCATCCCTGAGGTCTACCGGAGGCCGCAGCCCCACGCTCAGCAGGCGAGCTGCTCTGAGCGCAGGGTTCCACTGAGTGCTCGTCCAACGCTGGAATCCGCGGGCTTTCCCCACTCTTTACAAAAGGGCGCGCATTAAGCAACAGGCTCCCTGACCCGGAAAAGTCTCCACTGCCTACCCAGTTGTCGATTTGGGTATCAGCCAACCTGGGCGGCGGTCTATTCAATGGGACCGCGGATCGTTTAGTGAACCTTCAAGAGGTTTACGGAAAGCGATTCACAGCTCCCCCAAAATTACATTCCGGGGAGCCTTCGATTGGGCTTCTTGGGCCGGGGTTTTGTCGGTGGTCGCCGATAGTGTTCTGGCTATGGAGATCACGACATCGGCTCCAGCGTTCGATGTGCCACTGGTCCCAGGCCGCCACATCATGCACCTCGCGCGACCCATCAGCGCGTCCAACACCCTCTCCCCCAACCCGACACGCCCTAGAACCCTTAGCCACAAGGGAACTCAGCCAAGGTAACGATCTAGGACTGCAGTACTAGCCTGAGCCTTGTTGAAAGTGGGCGTCGCCAGCTTTCGGTCAACGGTGAAAACGGTTTGCCGTGTTCGAGGCGGGTTGACATGCTCGCGCGATGGAGACCGAACTGCTCGCCACCGCGGACCAGGTAGCGGCAGCTCTTCGTCAAGGTCGGGCGGTTTCCGATGGAGCCGACACAGGCGGCACGGCAGATCCGTGCCCAGCGGCTGCTGGCGGAGTGCGGCTTCCCGACGCCTGATCTGTTGTGTCTGGTGGACGCGTGCCCCGAAGTCAACGGCAGGCGATTCGCGGTCCAGCGTTTTGTCGAGTCGGAGCCCGACGATTTGGTCGACGAGCTGGACGAGTCAAGCTATACGCGGTTCGTCACAGATCTCGGCGCGGCCGTGGGCACGCTGCACAGCGTACGGCTTCCGTACTTCGACGGCTGGGTGGACTATCGCGGACGACCCGGGCCGACATGGGCGGACACTATCAGGCCGACCGATGCGTTCCGAACGATCCACGACCAGGGCACTGTCTTCCCGCAGGAGTTACTCCGCGAAGTGGAACGCCGGATCGAGCGTGGTCTTGCGGCGCTACCTCCGGTCGAGCCCAGACTCGTCCATCGGGACCTGCATCTTGGTAATACCTTGCTGATGGGTGGCCGGTTCGGCGGGTTGATTGATTTCGAACTGGTCAAAGAGTGGGACTTTGTGTACGACTTCAACCGGCTTGCCGGACTCTTCGAGACGTACGTGCGGTTCGACGGTTGCAGAGAACCGTTTATGAAGAGCTATCAGGACGTCGCAGGAGTATTGCCTGCCTCGTTTCCGTTGCGGCACTGGCTCTACCGTGGCATCGGGCTGGTCCTCGGGATCGAGGCGTTCCTTGAAGGGAACGACGGTTATGTCAAGCGCCCTGACCAGCTGGCAGCCTGGCTCGACCTCCCTGTTCCGCTCGCCTGACACGCCGCGTCTCCCGAGGGCGGCTGCCGTCAGTTCGGTCTCGGCATCTCGGCGTACCACGGGCGCTTCGGCGCCGGCGGGACGAAAGCGGACCAGGCCGGAGGAGACCGGGGCAGAGCGGACGCGGGAGTGGCTGGGACGCCAGCGGTGTTAGGCAACTCCGGCGCCACATGGCAGGATTTCGCGGGTGAGAAGCAGGTCCGTCGCGGAGCAGCGTCTGCGCGATCTTGCGTTGCTGCGTCGGGTTCGTGATCGGATCGACCGGGAGTACGCGCAGCCACTGGACGTGGAGGCGCTCGCCCGAGGCGTGAACATGTCAGCCGGGCACCTCAGCCGCCAGTTCCGGCTCGCCTACGGCGAGTCACCGTACTCTTACCTGATGACGCGGCGTATCGAGCGCGCGATGGCGCTGCTGAGTCGTGGCGACCTCAGCGTCACCGACGTCTGCTTCGCTGTGGGCTGCCAGTCGCTGGGCACTTTCAGCACGCGCTTCACCGAGTTGGTCGGTGTGCCGCCCAGCGTCTATCGCCGCGAGGAGGCGCAGGCGCCAGCGGGGATGCCGCCGTGCGTGGCGAAACAGGTGACCAGACCGATCAGGAATCGAGAAGCGCGGGTCTCTGAGCCGCAGCTAGCGTGACCGTCATGGACATCACGATTTACCAGGCCTTCCTCCCGCACGACGATCCGGCAGCCTCCCTGGCCTTCTACCGCGACACCCTCGGCTTCGAAGTCCGCAACGATGTCGAGTACCAGGGAATGCACTGGATCACGGTCGGCCCAGTCGACCAGCCCGGCACCGCTATCGTCCTGCACCCGCCGGCCGCGGACCCCGGCATCACCGACGACGAGCGCCGCACCATCGCGGAGATGATGGCCAAGGGCACCTTTGCCAGCATCAACCTGGCCACCAAGGACCTGGACGGCACCTTCGACCAGCTACAGCGGGCCAGCAACGCCGAAGTCGTCCAGGAGCCGACCGACCAGCCGTGGGGCGTACGCGACTGCGCCTTCCGTGATCCCGCGGGCAACATGATCCGTATCTTCGAGGTGCGCTGAGCCGACCCGCTCCCACTCAGCCCGAATCCACCGACCTGGGCTGAGGCCCAAGCGACGAGACACACCGGGCCGATTGTGACCCACAACTGCAGGAGTGACCATGACCGGCTCTTCCACCCAGGGAATCAGAACCGTGCTGCATCCCGTGTCCGACCTGGCGACGGCAAAGGCGGTGTACACCGCCCTGCTCGGCGTGCCGCCGCAGACCGACGAGTCCTACTACGTCGGCTTCGAGGCCGCGGGCCAGCACATCGGGCTGGTGCCGGGTGGTGGGCCGCAGGGCATGACCTCACCGGTGGCTTACTGGCACGTGCCGGACATCGAGGCGAAGCTCGCCGAGGTGACCGCCGCGGGTGCCACCGTGAAGCAGCCCGCGCATGACGTCGGTGGCGGCCGCCTGGTGGCCACCGTCACCGACCCCGATGGCAACGTCCTCGGGCTGCTGCAGGACCGATGAGCGCAGACACTCTGATTGCCGACCCCCGCTCCCGCGCCCAGCGTCGTCGCGACACCGAGCATCGGCTCACCCACGACATCGATGCCTGGGTGGCCAGTGCCTCGGCGGACGGTGCGCCGTACCTCGTGCCGCTGTCCTTCGACTGGGACGGCGAGGCGCTGCTGATGGCCACGCCGACGGACAGCCCGACCGGCAGGAACCTTGCCGCTACCCGGGTCGCTCGGCTGGGGCTGGGCCACACCCGCGACGTATCCATGATCGAGGGCGAAGTCGAAGTCCTCGAGATCGACGCGCTGCCGCAGGAGCGGGGTGACCGGTTCGTCGCGCGCACCGGCTTCGATCCGCGTGCGCTGGCCACGCCGTACCGCTGGTTCCGTATCTCCCCGCGCCGCATCCAGGCGTGGCGCGAGGAGAACGAACTACCCGACCGCGAGCTGATGCGCGACGGCCGCTGGTTGGTCTGACGCCGCGCCCGGGCGCGCCGCGGGGCCTCACTCGAAACCCCGATCCAGGTGGACTGCGACCGTTGCCGCGACCGCGGCAACGAAGGAGAACCAGACGTACTGCTCGAAGCTGGTTGAATCGAGCCAGGCTACGCCGACGGGAACCGCGAAGGCGGCCCCGCGTAACAGATGGAGACACGATGAGCAAGGCCACGAGGAAGGGCACGCAGTCGCCTGCGCTGCACGCTGCCGACAGCCACGACCTGATCCGCGTGCAGGGCGCGCGCGAGAACAACCTCAAGGACGTCAGCATCGAGATCCCGAAGCGGCGACTGACGGTGTTCACCGGCGTCTCCGGCTCGGGCAAGAGCTCACTGGTGTTCAGCACGATCGCCGCGGAGTCGCAGCGGATGATCAACGAGACCTACAGCGCCTTCGTGCAGGGATTCATGCCGACGCTGGCGCGGCCGGAGGTCGACTTCCTGGAAGGCCTGACGACGGCGATCATCGTGGACCAGGAGCGGATGGGCGCCAACCCGCGCTCGACCGTCGGCACCGCCACCGATGCCAACGCGATGCTGCGGATCCTCTTCAGCCGGGTCGGTAAGCCGCACATCGGGCCGCCCACGGCCTTCGCCTTCAACGTCCCCACCCGGATCGCGAGCGGCGTGATGAGGACCGAGAAGGGCGGCAAGGAGGAGAAGTCCGTCGTCCGCAACGCCGTCTACCAAGGCGGCATGTGCCCGCGCTGCGAGGGCATGGGCGCGATCAACGACTTCGACCTCACTGCCATCTACGACGGGTCCAAGTCGCTCGCCGAGGGCGCGCTCCTGGTCCCGGGCTACAGCATGGACGGCTGGTACGGCCGGATCTTCAGCGGAGCGGGCCTGCCCATGGACAAGCCGATCGCGAAGTTCACCAAGAAGGAGCTGCAGACGCTCCTCTACGGCGAGCCGACGAAGATCAAGGTCGAAGGCGTCAACCTCACGTACGAGGGCGTGCTCACCAAGGTGCAGAAGTCGATGCTGTCCAAGGACGTCGAGGCGATGCAGCCCCACGTCCGCAGGTTCGTCGAGCGGGCGGTGACGTTCAGCACCTGCCCGGACTGCGACGGCACCCGCCTCAGCAAGGAGGCGCTGTCCTCGAAGATCAAGGGCAAGAACATCGCCGACCTCTGCTCGATGCAGATCAGCGACCTGGCCGAGTGGCTCCGCGACCTGAAGGAGCCATCGGTGGCCCCGCTGCTCACCGGGCTGCAACATCTCCTCGACTCGTTCGCGGAGATCGGGCTGGGCTACCTCTCGCTCGACCGACCGGCGGGCACCCTGTCCGGGGGAGAGGCACAACGGACCAAGATGATCCGGCACCTCGGCTCGTCGCTCACCGACGTCACCTACGTCTTCGACGAGCCCACGATCGGCCTGCACCCCCACGACATCGAGCGGATGAACCAGCTGCTGCTCCAGCTGCGCGACAAGGGCAACACCGTGCTCGTCGTGGAGCACAAGCCCGAGGCCATCGTGATCGCCGACCACGTCGTCGACCTCGGCCCCGGGGCTGGCACGGAGGGCGGCACCGTCTGCTTCGAGGGCACCGTCGAAGGGCTGCGGGGGAGCGACACCACCACCGGCCGCCATCTCGACGACCGGGCGACCCTCAAGGAAGCGGTGCGTTCGTCGTCGGGCGCGCTGGAGATCCGTGGCGCGTCAACGCACAACCTCCAGGGCGTGGACGTCGACATCCCGCTCGGGGTGCTCTGCGTGCTCACGGGTGTCGCCGGCTCCGGCAAGAGCTCGCTGATCAACGGCTCGGTGGCCGGTCGCGATGGCGTGGTGTTGATCGACCAGGGCGCGATCCGCGGTTCGCGACGGAGTAACCCGGCGACGTACACCGGACTGCTGGATCCGATCCGCAAGGCGTTCGCGAAGGCGAACGGCGTGAAGCCGGCGCTCTTCAGCTCCAACTCCGAGGGCGCCTGCCCCGCTTGCAACGGCGCCGGCGTGATCTACACCGACCTGGGCGTCATGGCCACCGTCGAGTCGACCTGCGAGGAGTGCGAAGGGAGGCGGTTCCAAGCCTCGGTGCTGGAGTACACCCTCGGCGGTCAGAACATCGCGGAGGTGCTCGCGATGTCGGTGACCGAGGCCGAAGAGTTCTTCGGCGACGTCGACGGCGAGGCCCGCACTCCGGCCGCGCACAAGATCCTCGACCGGCTCGCCGACGTCGGGCTCGGCTACCTCAGCCTCGGCCAGCCGCTCACCACGCTGTCCGGCGGTGAGCGGCAGCGGCTCAAGCTGGCAACCCAGATGGGCGAGAAGGGTGACGTCTACATCCTCGACGAGCCGACCACCGGGCTCCACCTCGCCGACGTCGAGCAGCTGCTCGGCCTGCTCGACCGGCTGGTCGACGGCGGCAAGTCGGTCATCGTCATCGAGCACCACCAAGCGGTGATGGCGCACGCCGACTGGATCATCGACCTCGGCCCCGGCGCCGGTCACGACGGCGGCCGGATCGTCTTCGAGGGCACGCCGGCAGATCTCATTGCCGGCCGCTCCACCCTCACCGGCGAGCACCTCGCGGCCTACGTGGGCACCTGACCGAGGCGCTCACGGAAATCGTGAGGCGAGTGCGGTCCTCGGCTCAGCGGACTCGGTCGTAGACGAGAGCCAAGGTGCCATGCTCGCCCGCCGCCTGACTGACGAGCGCCCACTGCCCCGCGGGCAGGCCGTCGTCGAAGAGGCGAGGCCCGCCGCCGAGGAAGACCGGAAAGATCGTGAGCGCCAGCCGATCAACGTGGTCGGCCGCCAGCAGCGCCTTGATGACGCTCGCGCTGGAGAGCACGAGAATGTCGCTGCCCGCGGTCGCCTTGAGGTCCGTGACCACCTCGGCGGTCGGCTTGTCGACGATCGTCGTCCGCTCCCACGGCGCCTCGCCGAGGGTGGAGGAGAGGACCACCTTGTCGGTGTCGACGAGCCACTTCGCGAAGCCCTCGTCGCGCGGGTCGGCGCCCTCCATGCCGATGACGGTGGGCCAGAAACCGAGGAACCCCTCGGCGTTGACCCGTCCGAGCAGGGCCGTCGTCGCCGACCCCCAGAGGCTGGTCAGGTGGTCGCGGGCGACGTCAGTAACGGCGTACGGCATCACCCAGCTCATGTCCTCCGGGTTGCTCGGCGCGGCGTAGTGGCCGTCGAGGGAGAGGCTCATGTTGGTGACGACTCTGCGGCCGCCGCTCTGCTGTGTCACTTCGTGCTCCTTGTGTCGGTGTCGCGCTCGGTGTCGTCGGTGCTGTAGGAGGGATCCGCGGCGAGGGTCGCCGCAAGCTTGTCGAGGCTCTGGCCGAAGCCGATCTCGATGCCTGCAATGAAGTCCGCGGAGTCGACTGTGCTGTCGGTGATCCGGTAGTGGACGTCGAGGTCCGTGCCGGTGTTGGTGGGCCGGAGGCCGAGGTCGACGTGGGCCGTGAAGGCGAGACCGCCGTCGGGAAGCAGTGGAGAGAGCCGGTAGGCGAGGCGCTCACCGGGGCGTACGTCGCCGACGACTCCCTCCGCACGCCCGACGACCAGGTCGGAGCCGTCGGCGTCCTCGGCATCGCGGTACTCCTGGACGATCCGCCCACCCGGTCGCGCCTCGAAGACGAGCTCGGAGACGCGGAGGTCGTCGGGCGTCCACCATCTGCGGAGCAGGGAGGCCTCGGTCAGCTGGCGCCAGACCAGCTCGGGGCGCCCCGTCAGCGACCGGCGGAACCTGAACGAGCGGCCGTCGGCCCACCCCGACTCCTCCGCCGCGAGCCGCTCTGCGTGGAGGCTGAGCCCGTAGCGGTCGTAGGTCTCGCGCGGGCCACGGGTCTGGTCCGCGGTGTCGGCGAGCTGGCTGAGCGCAGCCGCCAGATCTCGCAGGGGAGCGGGACGGAGCGCGTAGATGCGGCGCTGGCCGGTGCGCTGGGAGGTGACGACTCCGGCGCGCTCAAGAGTCTGCAGGTGCTTGGTCGTCTGCGGCTGGCGCGCCTCGGCGAGCTGGGCGAGGACTCCGACCGAGCGGGGCCGCTCGGCCAGCAGGCTCACGAGCCGCCAGCGGGCCGGGTCGGCCAGTGCGGTGAGGAGTGCGTCCACGGGGAGGAGTATTCGCGACAACGAATATTCTTGTCAAGGAATAGCCGTGGACCAGTCGGGCGGCATCGGGATCGGCGCCGCAGTAGTACTGCTCGCCGTGCGCGGCATCGCGATCGGCGCCGCCGAGTTCATGACGACAGCGGCGTGCCGCCGCAGAGCTGCTAGCGTCAGCTGCGATGGACAGCGTTGATGACCTCCAACTCGCGTTCGACACCTCGGACCTGGCGGCGGAGCTCGCGCTCGCTCACTTCGAGTCCGGCGTTTCGGCAACGCTGAAGGCCGACGGCACACCCGTCACCGAAGCCGACCGGGCAGTCGAGCGCTTGCTTCGGGAGACGTTGTCGGAGGCACGGCCCGAAGATGCGTTCCTCGGCGAGGAACTTGGTCAGTTCGGTGAGTCCGATCGGGTCTGGATCCTCGACCCGATCGATGGCACCGGGTTCTTCAGTCGGGGTGATCCGAACTGGCGAATCCACATTGCTCTGGAGGTTCAAGGGACCACGGAGGTCGCGCTCGTCACCTCTCCTGCGCTTCGGCGCTGTTGGTGGGCGACCCGAGGTGGCGGTTCCTTCGAGTCGTCCTGGCCACGCGAGGAGAGCGAGACGCGGCGCCTCAAGGTCAGTACGACGTCGACGCTCGCTGACGCCGTGCTCGATGCTCTGGACAACGAGTCCAGAGCTCGTCTCCCAGCGAGTGCAACTCGCGCACCGGCGAGCCCGCTACCGCTGGTCGAGCTCGTTCGTGGCGAGATCGATGCCTTCTTGGCCGAGCGCTACCACAAATGGGATCACGCGCCGTGGGTTCTCCTTGTCGAGGAAGCCGGCGGCCGCTTCACCGATCGAACCGGTGGACGTGCGAGCGATCAGGGCGGCGGCCTTTACTCGAACGCCATCCTGCACAGTCAGCTACTCGATTCGCTGCACTACCCGGTGCGTCCCTGACCGCATGTAGGCGCTGTATGCCTTGGCGGAGTCGATGGCATGGCGCTCGATCGCGGCGGGGGAGTAGCCGAGCGCTTCGGCGATGATTGCGACGGGTGCCCAGTCTGGCTGCGCGGGTGCTGAAGACGTCGCGCAGCCGCTGTCGCAGATGCCCTGGGTCGACGTGATGCCCGGGGGAGTGCTCGGTTCGGATCGTCAGGTCGCCGCTGACGAGGCGGGGCGCTCAGGCATGACGGGGTTGCGTCGATAGGGTGAGCCCGGTGGCCTTGTCATCGAGTGTTCAGCCGACGGATCTTGATGTCGTCCGCGACTCGTACGACCGAGTAGCCGACAACTACGTGCACCTGCTCGCCACCACGGGAATGGGCGACATTCGCACCCAGCCGTGGCTGAAGGCAGCCATCGACGCGTTCGCTGGCTCGGTCCGCGGCCGTGGCCCCGTGCTCGATGTCGGCTGCGGCCCCGGGACCGTCACGGCGTACCTCCACGAGGCTGGTATCGAGGTCTCGGGCGTCGACCTGTCGCCTCGCATGATCGAACATGCCCAACGCCTTCACCCCGAGTGCAGCTTCGCCGTCGGCTCGTCCACCGAACTCGACCTCGAGCCGAGGTCCTTAGGGGGCATTCTCGGATGGTGGTCGCTGTTCAACCTGCCACGCGAGATCCTGCCGAACGTCCTTGCCGCCTTCCACGACGCCCTCATGCCCGGTGGGCATCTGATCATCGCGACGCATGTCGGCGATGACGATATAGCGCGGACCGAGGCCTACGGCGGCGTCGCGGTGACCTGGACGACATACCAATGGCGACCCGAGCAGCTGACCGTTCTTCTCGAGGATGCCGCGCTACGCGTTGTGGCGGAGCTGCGGCTCCCAGCCGACGGCCAACAGGGTCCCGTCGTCGTGCTCGAAGCCCGACGCGATACCTGACCGGTGGGCCGCTTGAACTGCGCGAACACCGTCAGGACTGTCCTTTCTCATTGATTCTGCCCCACGCGATCGCTTCTGACCTGCGTGGCTCAGATGGATTGAGAATTGGTGGCGGTTGGTGATTACCCGCACTGGATCGATCGGCTCAGCCGTGCCGCCCGCAGTACGCGAGCTACCGCTCCACGGATCGAGGCTAAGTGCCAATCTGGCTGCTGGGGCCGCGGGTCGAGGACTCACTTGGCGCCAGCCATGCCGACATCGAGTACGGGTTGTCTATCGATCGGCTGATCGGTGTACGGGCGGTGAGAGCAGTTTCGGTCAGCCATTGGCACCAGCGGTCGACCGGCAGCTGGCTCATCTCGGCGAGAGAGACGTAGGCCGCTGCGTCTGTCTCATCTCCGTCAGGTCGTGGTTCCTCATCAGACATCGGGTGAGCACCGAACACGAAGCCGAGACCCCCGTTGTCTCCTGGCAGGGCTTGGACCGCAAGCAGGCCGTTGACCGTCACAGAGATGCCCGCCTCCTCCCGGCACTCACGTTCGGCGGCGGCGTCAGGTAGCTCACCGCTGTCGACGAAGCCCCATGGAATCGTCCATCGACCGGCATGACGACCTCGTGCCTCGCGGACAAGAAGGTAGTGACCATCCTTCACCACCGCTGCGCCAGCGCAGAGGACGTGGCGGGGAGGGAAATCAGACATCGGCCGAGACTAGCGGAGAGCATCCGCCGGAGCACCTGACCTAGGGGGAGTGAAGATCCCTGCTCCATCCGCAGTCGATGATCTCCTGGGCGGTCCAGTAGGCGTCCCGTACGAGGTGATGTCCGTGGCGGTGAACGAGCTTGCGGTGGCGTACCTGAGCTTGAGCAATCTCAGGCAGGTCGGCCACGTCGGCTTGATCCCTGGGCTCACTGACGCCTTGGCTGAGCCACAACTGGTGAATCTGTTTCGACCCGTCCCGATGGAGCGCCGATAAGGAACATTATGTCAAGTAAACGGTTTGAGAGGGGTCTCCAGGTCGTGGCGGGCTCGCTGTACTCCTCCGTCAGTGCCAGACTCCCCACGCCACCTGCTCGCTGCAGATCTCGGGCGTCGACCCTGATGGCTGACTGGCTACACACGCAAAGCGTCGCGATTCGCGACGGCATATCAACAACATCAGCGTCGATGGACCTCGGTGCGGCGGGCGCTGAGCTGATCACGGCGAGCGAGACTCACGACAGGACCCGCCCGCCCCCGGGTCGCAGGATCTCAGCCAGGCATCATCGCAGGTCAACGCCGGTACATCAGTCGTACGAACGCAGTTTCGAACGGCAAGGCCGGGCACGGGAAGGGCTGCTGGCCGCGGCCCACGGAGGTAGGAGCACAACACTGCCACGCGATTCATGTCGTGTAATAGGCAATCCACGACATGGTATGGTGACGTCGTGGCTGAGCCGAAATCACTGTCGAATGTGAGCGTCAAGGACGCCATCGATGAGTATCTCGATGTTCTCGAACGCCGTGCTATGCGTTCCCAACTCAGTCCCACTACCCTGCACGCCTATCGCCGTGACCTCAGTGAGTTCACCACTCTCCTGGGTCCAAACACGGTGCTCGACGCGATCGAGGCGGATCACCTGGAAATCGCGATGACATCTATCGCGAAAGCTCCGGATCGCCGCTATACAAAGGGTTTGAAAATTGCCGAGGACGGTTCCACTCCCCCGGGCCGCGGCGCGCATTCGCTGGCCCGGTGGTTCGCGGCAGTGCGGGGGTTGTTCCGGTGGGCCGCGGATCGCGGCTATATCCAGATCGACCCCACAACGCGAGTAAGCCCGCCCCGAACGCCGAAGCGAGCAACGGGTGCACGGATCGGGCTCCAGCTGGACGAGGCGCTGACGCTGCGGGCTTCGCCGTCCACTCGCGTGCCGGAGACCTTGCGTGCGGACCAGTCGCTGACCCTGCGCGATGAAGCGATCCTGCGCCTTCTGGTGGAGTCCGGGCCACGCGTCTCGGAGATGTGCGGCGCCAACCGTAGCGACATCCGGTTGCACGAGGAGACCCGTACACCTGTCCTGCACGTCCGCGGCAAGGGCGGAAAGAACCGCGACCTGCCACTGTCGAAAGCAACCCTGGCGACCATCGAACGTTACCTCGCCGAGGAGCGTGCCGCACCGCCGCAGCCGAGTTCCACCGACCGCGCGGAACGCATCAGAATCGGGGACGCGACCAACGCGTTGTTCGTGTCCATCCGTGGGAAGAGACTCTCGCCGCGTGATGTGCAACGGATGGTCGAGCGCTACACCAAGGAGTTTCTCGGCCGTCGCGCCACGCCGCACTCCCTCCGGCACACGGCGCTGACCATCCTTGCCCGGGCCGGCGTAGATATCGCGACCGTCGCGCAGATCGCTGGACATTCGAGCCTGGCCACGACCTCCGTATACATGGATGACTCCATGAGCGCCGCGGCCGAGGCCATCGACAGTTCCCCGCTGGCCCGGGACTGACCCGCGACAGCACCGTTGACCGGATTGTCGGCGTTCATGGATCGTCACGCGGACGTGGGCAGGGGCCGCGTCGAGACTCGGCGGAAGGCTGGGAGTCACCCCACTGAGCGATTGGGTAGAGCGGAGTTTGTCGCGCTCTCTTGTTGCCCGTGCGAATCCGGGCGCGAGAGGACGCACTTTGCGAATTCTGCTACCACAGCTGCTCGCTTCGCTCGACGCGTAAGGCAGACCGACACCGCCCGCTCCCCCAGCGCGATTCCGACACCTCGGCTGTTATGTCTTGTGCATGCAGTCATACTTTGTCTGCCAGATCTTTGAGACTGTTGAGCTCTCGCTCGATGAGTTCGCCGGCGACGGTCTCACTCCCGCGGAAGGCGGGTTGTTCGACGATGAGGAACGCCAGGTTGGAGATTAGCTCGACGATGGCGAGCAAGGGGATCGCACGCACGTCGTCCGCCTTCAGCTCCCTGACGGCGGTGTACCCAGCTAGGAACGCATCCCAGTGCGCGGAGGAACGCGGGTCCGTGAATACGCCGGTCAGGTCGGCAGCACGCCAGCCGTTGCCAGCACGGTCGAAGTCGTGCAGCACCATTCCTTTTTCGGTGAGATGGACATTATCCATTAGTGGCTTTTCCAGGGTTATCTGTAGATCGAAATCTCTGCGTGGGCGTGTGCTGCGAAAGCTGTCTGCGGCTTTGTGGAATCCCGCGATCAGCCGCCCAAATTCGAGGTAGAGACCATCACTCCACGGAGGTTGCGGCTTGTCACCGTCGACACGGATCGACATCGCGAACGGACGATTCCCTTCCGGCGCGAGGAGTTCGCCCGCTGGTCTCCCATCAATCAGCGGAACAGAGGCAGCGACGGCAACGCCGCATTCCGCGACGTGAGACACCAGGTCCTGTTCCCACGCCACCTCATCCGTGGACCATCCACCCTGCTGGTAGATTTTTAGTACATAGCGTCGGCCATCGTCAGCGATCACTTCGTACACGTCGTTGACGAACGTCCGCACCAGAACGCAATCCTTGACCTCGATTCCGTACAGGTTGCCGACCAACTCCCCCACCGCGCCAGGTGTCGGCAGGGAACGCAGGCACTGGATCACGCGCGAACAATAGGCAGATGGCGGCAGCCACGGCAATCCCTTTGTCGTCCGCGTTCCGCCCCTTGCCGTCCGGCAGGGGCTGCCTACGAGGACTTCTCGGTCTGGGGACTGGGCTCCATGTGGCCGTGGCAGCGGCCGTGCGGTGTCGTACGCATCGGGCCCAACGCCGAGTTCGACCTCGACGCTTCACGTTCACAGCGGCGCTCGACGCGCACGGTTGTCAGAGGTTTCTCGGCTAAGAGACCGAAATACCTCTGACAACCCAAGGCACCTCTGACAACCCGCGACACAGGACACCGCACTCGCGCATCAGGTGCAGGCGCAGGAGCGGGGGCGTCGTTCATGCGGCATGATCTCTGGTGATCCGCAGGCTTCGCCCAGTCCCGAGGAGGCGATTCGCATTCACGCTCCGATGCCGTACGACTCCCCAGCCGCCACGCCTCCTTCTGGCAGAAAGGGTCAGTACGGTCGGGCGATCGCCACGATCCTTGGGTGGCATGTCCTGGCCGCCGCGGCCTTCCTCGGCTGGGTGCTGACCTTGCCCGATGACGTCAACACCGGCGGTGATGTCAACTTCACGATGTCTCGGTGGGTGCTGGCTTTTCTCCTCGCTGCCGCCGCGGTGGTTCCGGGCCTGTGTCTCAGTCTCGCGATCGCTGGTGGCGTACTCGCCGTGCTGCGCAGGCGCCTGCCCAGGTCCGGCCTCGCCGCCGGCTCGATCGCGGCGCTGGCTGGCCTGCTCACCGTGGCCGCCGCCCTGGCGGTGTACTCGATGACCCAGCGGTGATGCCGAGCGTGCGTTCGGCGCCAGCTCACCTACCGCGGAAGCTCGTCGTGTGACGGCACCTGATTGTCATCAATGGACGCTCGTTCGGCCGCGCTCAAGCCCGCCGCCGCGAGAATCTTCTGGACCATGGCATTCTTGCCGCGGCCGTACTCGTCGATGTTCGCCGCTTCCGCACCGACCCGCTTCTTGACCGCGGCGTACTCGTCCCGCAACTCAGCATTGACGCGCAGGATGTCGCGGACACAAAGGTGATTCCACAGCGACAGGCACCCCTCGACCACCACATAGGTGTTGGTGCCCGCCAGCCGCTCGGGCTCCTTGAACGCCCAGCGCTGCGGAATTCCCAACTCCCCCAGTGGCCTGAATCCCAAGCTCACCAACACCCGCGAGGCGGCGTCGACGTCACGCGATGAGACCACGATGTCGCAGTCGATCACCGGTTTGGCCGCCAGGCCGGGTACGGACGTACTCCCCACGTGCTCGATCGTCACGACAGGGACGTCGGCCGCGGCCATCGCTTCTGCGTACTCCTGCCGCAACGCCTCGAAACGCTGGGGCCAGACAGGGTCATATTCGACGACTCTGATCACGCCGGCAGCCTAGTGCCGGGCCGGCGCTCACCAGCACCGCGGAAGGCAGCGTACGTTCGACGAGAGCGCGGAGACTGCTGAACCTCGTCAAGGCGAGGGACCTGCGGACCAAACCAACCGGCCGCCCGGAAGTTTGATTAGGATGCGGCGTGCCCTTGCCCACCCTCATCGTCGTCAGCGGGCCGCCGGGCTCCGGCAAGACCACGTTGGCGCACGAGATCGCCCGTGCCGTCGGCTGCCCCGCGATCTGCCGCGACGAGATCAAGGAAGGCATGGTGCATGCCAACCCTGGGTTTACGCCGTGCCCGGGCGATCCCCTGACGATGCGGACGCTGAGCACGTTCTTCGACGTTCTCCGGTTGCTGCTCAGCGCGGGTGCCACCGTGGTCGCGGAGGCGGCGTTCCAGGACCGGGTGTGGCGGCAGGGCCTCGAACCCCTCACCGGCCTCGCCGAGGTTCGCATCATCCAGTGCGTGGTTGACGCCGAGGTGGCGTACGCGCGGATCACCCGGCGGATCGAGGACAATCCCGTCCGCAAAGCGCACGTTGACGAGGGTCTGAAGCTCGCGGGCCGGGTCGAGCGCCACAACGCCTTCGTTCACCTCTCGCTTCCCGTCCCTACGATGCGGGTCGAAGCGACCGACGGCTATCAACCTGGGCTTGCCGACATCGTGGCGTTCATCAACAAACAGCGCCCGGCAGGTGAGCCACGTCGCTCGGCACCGACCCAGGTGCTGCGCCTAGGTGAGTCGTGAGAGCAGGGACGTGAAGCGCTCCCACGCGACCTCGGCCTGGTCGAGTTGGTCCACCGCGGCCTCCGGACCAGAATCTCTCGGCCACCGCGCCGACGAACATCGCATAGCTGAACGCGTCGCCCAGGCATGCTCCGCCTCGACGAGGGAGGGTTCGAGCGGCTTGCCGGCGAGGCCTTCCCGCGTACGAACGTACGCCGCGAAGCCTGCAGAGCCAGCGCCCAGCGCGACGTCGAGCATCGCCGGGCCGATCCGTGCGCTCCCCCAGTCGACCAGCCGGGGCGCTTGGCCGTCGCTGGGAACGAGCACATTGAGACCGTAGACATCGCCGTGTAGCAAGGTGGCCGGGAAGAGCTGGAGCCCTACCAGCATGCGCTCGTCGTACGCCCAACGTTGGACGTGCTGCGTCAGAAGGCGCCCCTATCGCCGGCAGGGGCGACGCCTTGTCGCGCGTTGTGTTTCTTCGTCCGGCCGGCGCATTGCCCACTCAAGCGGCAGCGCAGCGAACCACATCACGTCGCAGCGCTTGCCCTGCCAAACGCCGTGTGCGCGCATCGTTCCCTCATACTCAAACCCGGCTCGGCGAGCCACAGCGACTGAATCCTCATTCCCCGCGACGATCGTCAGGAAGACGCGAGCTGCTCCTACGTCGAACAGCCAGCGCGTGAGCAGGATCGCCGCTCGAGTCGCACAGCCGCGCCCTCTCGCATTTGGTGCGATCCAGTAACCGAACTGTGCTACGTCCTCTTTGGTCCAGTCGTCGACGCCACAGCAGCCGACCAGTTCGCCGGATCTCGTGTCCAGGATTGCGAACGCAACACCAGAGGGTGTCCCAGTCGCAGCAAACGCACGCCAGTTCAACGCGAATTGGTCGATGACGGCCTCAGCGTCCGGGATCGAGAGCGGCGGAGTCGGGTGTCCTTGCCGGTCGTGGCTACCGTTATAGCGCCGGATCGCTGGGTCGGCGTTTGCTTCTGCCATGAACCAGGCGTCATCTCTCGACCAAGGCCGCAGGGTGACCAGGCCGTCGGAGAGCGTTACGACTGGACTTTCGCCAGGCATGTGACCATCTTGCCACCGCGCCGGACCCGGTGTCCCGGGGTGCCCATGATCGGTTGACCACGGGCTGCCGGCCTCTTGAAGCTGGCCTCGGCAACCTGGATCGGGCCTCGCCGGTCTGCCCCGGAAGTGCCGATCCAGGCGCCCGCGTCTTGCGCCGCGGCGTTCCGTAAGAGGAACGTCAACCGTCGAAACCTGGGCGGGCACGACTGCGACCATGCGGGTGTACGCAAGGGATCCCTCAACGGACGGGGCCCGTCGACGGCGGCCAGTCCCTCCGCCGGCCGGAAGTCGTAGTCGAGATGAGTGCCCTCGTTGCGTGTTTCCTCAGCTGGGAACCATCTCCCTGACAAGAGGTGTCAGGGAGATGCGTTAGCTTCACCGTCGGGGTGTTGAACCGGACGCCCGAGACGGTCCGCTTGGCCCTGCTGATCCGCTGGGCCATGGTCGCCTCCGGCACGAGGTAGGCCTGCGCGATCTCACGCGTGGTCAGGCCGCCGGCCGCGCGCAGGGACGGGTGCGCGCACAGGAAGTACAGCTGGAGCGTGTCGTCCACCGCCTCGACCGGGCCGGGCATGGGTTCGCCCTCGACGCGTACCTCGCGGTGCCGTCGAGAGGTATCGGCGCGGTCGGCGTCGAGAAACTTGCGCCAGGCCACGGTGACCAGCCAGCCCGTGGGGTCCCGCGGTGGGTCGTCCGGCCACACGCGCACGGCCTCGACCAGGGCGTCCTGCACGGCATCCTCGGCCGCCGCGAAGTCGGCTCCGCGGCGGCCGAGGACACCGATCACCGCGGGTACGAGGTCCCGCAGCAGCGGCTCGTTCACTCGGTGACCGTGGGCGAGTCGGCCCAAAACGGCCGAACCTCCAGCCATTCGTAGATCGGCTTGCCACCGGCCCCCGGGGCCGCCGACAGCTCTCCCGCCAGCTGTACCGCGCGGTCCCACGACTCCACGTCGATGACGTACCACCCGGCGATCAGGTCCTTGGCCTCGACGAACGGCCCGTCGGTCACCGGTGGCCGCCCCTCGCCGTCGTACCGCACGAACGCACCGTCCGGCGCCAGCGCCTGGGTGTCGACGAACTCGCCCGTCTCCTCCAGCCGGGTCGCGAAGTCGCGCATGAACTGCACGTGCGCGTCTACCTCGTCCGGCGTCCACTGGTCCATCGGCGCCCAGTCCACGGCGGGGGCCGGGCCACCCCGGTAGTGCTTGAGCAGCAGATACTTGGCCATCATGTTCTCCTTACGCGTACGGCCCATTCTGGCCGTGTTCACTCCGGGGACGGAGCCGCGAGCGGGTTCTCGACATCCCACCGGGACATTTTCTGGCGGACTTCACAGACTCCGTGTGCCGCGGTGGGGTTGAGGCGTGGGTGATCCACCCAACGCGAGCGACCCCGCGCCGCTCAGCTGTGATGACGTTCCTCCCGCTGCCGGACCAGCTCCTCGACCGCGCTCGGCAGAGTCGTCTCGAAGTCGATCAGCTTCACCCACGTCGGGGTCACGACGATCCGGACCATGCCGTCGTGGTAGAGCGAACGTACCTCCGCCTCCCAGCCGACCCGTTGCTCGGGCGTCATCTCGTAGGTGCTGGTCGCCTGGAGATACTCGTCGGGGATGCCACCGACGAAGTCCAGCTCTGCCCGGCCGCGGATGAGCAAGATCTTGGGTGGGTGCACCTCGGTGTCGATCGTCAGGGCAACCGTCGGGTTGTTGCGTAGGGCCGGGAGCTTCGGGGCGTTCTTCGAAGTGCACATGACGATCTCCGAGCCGTTCCAGGCGAACGCGATCGGGACATTGCGGGGTGTGCCGTCCTTGGCGATGTAGGCCAAGCGGGTCAGGTCGCGGGCCAACATTTCCTGGCTGATCGGTCGGTTCAGAACCTCGGTGATCTCGTTCGGTTGCACGGTGCCTCCCGTTGTCGTTCCTTGGTCCGCCTAGCGGATCGTTCTGGTTGGTCGTAGGCCGGCCGGGATGGGCCGTCAGCTGAGCTGCTCGGCCAGCGCGACGATGATCCCCTCGGGGCCGCGGACGTAACAGAGCCGGTAGCTGTCCTGGTACTGCGCCACCTCTCCGACGAGTTCCGCGCCGTGGGCTCGCAGGCCGGCGACAGTGGCGTCGATGTCGTCGACGGCGAACATGACGCGATGCATGCCCAGCGTGTTGTGCGGCGGGTTATGCGGTCTGGCGCCGATCGCCGCGGGGGTGTGGTATTTCGCCAGCTCGAGCCGGCCGTGGCCGTCTGGGGTCCGCATCATCGCGATGTCGCAGCGGACGCCGTCGAGTCCGACGGTGCGGTCCGCCCAGGGACCCTCGATCTGCGCTTTGCCCTCCAGCTCCATGCCGAGTTCTCCGAAGAACGCAATGGCAGCCTCAAGGTCGTCGACGACAATGCCGACGTTGTCCATCCGTTGAATCGTCATGGTGGTTCTCCTTCTTCGTCGCGCGGCCCGTCGCGGCCACTGATGTACCTAGGACGGAGCCAGCGCCACATTCTCGACAGCCGGAAGTGCTGAGTTTTAGAACCTGCTTCTGACCGTCACCCTGGGGCGCCACACCGCCGAACGAGAACCCGCACGCACGCAAGCCGATCCGCTATCGGACGCGCTCCGGCCCTGCCAGGCGGGACGATCAGAAGAGGGTGTCGCGGACGCGCAGCGGCCGGTACCCGGTGGTGTGCTCATGAACGCTCACCCTGGCAGGGGCATCCGAACCGTGGTTGGCGTTGTCTCCCCGCCCCGCGGCTCGCTATCGCCAATGAGCGTTCGGTTGTTCCCGGTGGGCCGTGTACGTCCATGCTGGGTCGCTCGTGTCGCTGGGCGGCGTCGGTGTGGTGATGATGCCCTCGAGGGCCGTACGTGCGGACTGGAGCTGGTCGATGGCGGCGCTGAGCCGATCGCGCTCCTGCGCGAGGCCGGTGCGCAGCTCCGGGCAGCCGGGCGCCAGTCCGTCGTCGCTGTCGAGTATGCACGGAAGGATCTCGGCGATGGTGGATGTGCCCAGACCAGCCGCGAGCAGGATCCGGATACGCCGGACCGTCTCGACGTCTGTGTCGGCGTACTCCCGATAACCGCTCGCACGGCGCGATGGGCGGAGGAGCCCCTGCTCCTCGTAGTAACGCAACGCCCGCTGGCTGACTCCCGTCCGGCGGGACAGCTCCCCGATCCGCACTGAGTTCCTCTCGTCGCGGCTTGACTCTCACGTCAACGTGAAGCTTTAGCTTAGCCAGCATGACACCTCAGCAAGCTACGCGTGATGACCGGGCGCCCGTGACGGTTCTGGGCCTGGGACCGATGGGCCGAGCTTTGGCCGGCGCGTTCCTTACGAACGGACACCGCACGACTGTGTGGAACCGCACCGCAAGCAAGGCGGACGCCCTCGTCGCGAAAAGCGCCATCCGCGCCGCGACGGCCGCCGAGGCTGTCGCAGCGAGCGACCTGGTGATCGTCTGCGTGCTCGACCAGGACGCCGTACGCACGATCGTCGAGCAGGCGGCCGAGAGCCTGAAGGGTCGGACACTGGTCAATCTCACGACAGGAACGCCGGAACAGGCCCGTGCGATGGCCACCTGGGCGGCCGAGCGGGGCGTCGACTACCTCGATGGTGCGATCGTGACGCCGGCGATCGGAACGCCGGCCGCCAGGCTCTTCTACAGCGGCCCCGAGGATCTCTACGAGGCGCACCGGTCGACCCTGGCCAGCCTCGGCGGAACCCACACCCACCTCGGCACCGATGCCGCCCGCGCGGCGGCGTACGACGTATCGCTGCTCGATCTCTTCTGGACCGCGGCGACTGGCTATCTGCACGCTCTCGCGTTGGCGGACGCGCAAGGCATCGCGGCGAAGGACCTCACCGTCGACGCCCAGGGAATCGTGGGACTCGTGCGGGACCTCATCCCGGTGCTCGCCGACCAGGTGGAGAGTCGTCGCTATCCCGGTGATGGTTCGAACCTCGTCTCCGCGGCGGCTGGCATCGACCACATCATCGACGCCACGAAGGCGAGCGGGCTTGACGCCGGTGTGCTGTCGGCCGCGAGGGTGGCCGTACTGCGGGCGATCGAGGCGGGCCACGGCGACGACAGCTTCGCGCGGGTCGTTGAGATGTTCGGCTCGGCTCAGGAGACGGTCTCGATGCCGAGTTCGTAAGCACGCACAGTGTCGACGAGACGTCCTCCTCACGTCCCGGCGAGGGCGGCTCGCAGTTCGTCGGTCACCGTGTGCAGGCAGCTGCCGAAACTCGCACGCCCTTCGGCCTCGAGCCAGTGCCGGAAGGCGTTCTGAAAGGCCACCGTGGCGAGCTGCGCGACCAGTTCGGCCGTCCCGGCGTTCACCTGACGTTGCTTCAGGGCGTCGCGGATCGCGGCGGTGATCGCGGCGGTCTTGGTCCGTTCGCGCTCCTGCAACTCGGGGCTGGCGTCGATCACCGCCCGGCGCTCCGTCGCGCCGTCCACGCGCTCGACGAGCTCGGCACCGACTCGCGCCAGCGCGTCGAGGACGGCGGCGAGCGGGGCCGCGTTCGGGTCTGCCGTCAGGACTGCCTCCGCCAGCGCCGGGGCAGGCGCTCTGAGCCGGCGAACAGGACCTCGCGCTTGTCCGGGAAGTAGCGGAAGTAGGAGCGCCGGGTGAGTCCGGCCCGCTCGGCGATATGGGTCACCGTCACGTTGTCGTAGCCGCGCTCCAGATACAGCTCCAGAGCCGCCCGCTTCAGGCGCTCCTCGGCACCCGGTGACCGCGCGACTGGCCGCGCGGGGACTGAAGGTCGTGCCGGTCGGGCGCAGCCGGGAGCGGATGGTCGCCGCCGGGGCCGAAGCCGGTCTGCCTGGGGACGCGAAGGTCGTCGTCGCCGACTCGGCTGAGCGGATCGCGGACGAGATCGTCCGGGAGCGCCCGCGGTTGTGGTGAACACGATGGGCGCCTTCGCCGCCACGGCACCGGTGATCGCCCGAGCCTGCATGCCCGGCGGCCACTACGTCGACCGGGCCAACGACGTGGTCGCCGTGGAGGGGCTGCTCGCCCTGCACGACGAAGCGGTGCGGGCGGGCAGCACCCTGGTCACCGGCGCCGGATTCGGCGTGCTGGCGACGGAGGCGGTGGTAGCGAAGCTGTGCGAAGGCCGGCCCACGCCGCACCGGGTGCGGGTCGACGCCGTGGCCTCGGTGGCCGTCGAGGCGGGCGTGCTCGGTACCGCCTTGGCGGCCAGCATCGTGGACGTGCTCACCGCCGGCGGACGGCGCATATCGCCGACCAATGCAAACCGGACACGGCCCCGGGCGGCGGTACGAGAACGGGCGGCTGATGACGTCGCGCCTCGGGGCGGACCCGCAGCAACTCACCTTCCCGGACGGGGAGTCGGCGAAGTCGGCAGGTGTCGCGTCCGGCGAGCTCGTCGCGGCGCATGCGGTGAGCGGAGCGCCGTTCGTCACCGCCACTTCCGCTCTCGTGCCGACCGCTCCGCTGATACGTGGCCTGCTCCCGCTGCTCGGCCGCCTGCTGTCCGTTCCGGCGCTGCGACGCCTCGCCGTCGACCGGCTCGGCCGGGTCCCGGTGAAGGCCGCACCCCGTCCGCGCAAGCACTCCTGGGGCACGCCGTCGTCGAGTGGGCGGACGGCACCCGGCACGAGGGATGGCTCCGCGCCGGCGACGGCATGGACTTCACGGCCGACATCACCGCCACCGTCACCGAACTGCTGGCCCGTGGCGTCGGCAGGCCCGGGTCCTGGACACCGGCAGCCGCCCTCGGAACGGACCTGGCGACAACCGCAGGCAGCACCTTCATACTGGACTGAGCAGCGCCGATCTTCGCGGCGGCCCGCTCACGATCAGCACGCGCATACCTGACGCCTAAGCAGCACGGCATATCGCCGACCAATGCAAACCGGACACGGCCCCGGGCACAGTGACCGTTCAACGAGCTCCGGGCCAACCGCATGATCTACAACACCACGGTGGACCTGACCAACCTTGTCAACGAGCGGGTCGTGGACGGGCACCCCGTGCGCCACTTGACGACGCTCTGGCCGTGGCGCGCCACCAGCGGCGCGACGCCAGCGCGGCCAGGCCGGCGCCAGCAGTGTTGAGCAGTACGTCGTCCACAGAGGACACCCGGTCCAGCCGCAGGACGTACTGCGCGGTTTCGACCAGGGCCGAGCAGCCCGCCGCGAGCGCCAGGATCCGCGGCATGGACGCCAGTGCCGTGAACCGGATCGGAGCGAAGAACCCCAGCGCCGCGAACACCAGCAGGTTGCCGACGACCTGGCCCGTCGCGGTCACCGGGTCGCCTGCGAGGATCGTGAGCAGGTCCCGCAGCGGTACCAGGTTCACCCGACCGGGGACGGCGCCGGCCCGGCCGCCCGGCAACATGATCATCCATACCCACGGCACTGTCCCGTAGACGATGCCGACCTCGGCCAGCGACGTACGCCACGCCCACACCGGCGTGGTGCCGGTGACACTCCGACGGCGTGCCAGAGCCCACACCGCCAGCGCGGCCAACGGCAGAACGGCCACCGCGATGAGTGCCACGCCAGTGAACGTACCCACCCAGCCGTGCCACCCCTTGATGATCACGCTACCTCCGCTTCCGCCCGACCGCGAAATCTACCCGCAGGTCAGAACGATTTCTTCGATGTCCCAACAGATGTGACGGTTGTCCATCTGTACCCCGCACAGTGTTGGATGCGGTGGAGTTCCTGAAGGCCAACCGGCGCCGGGGCGGTGTAAGCGCCAGCCGATGGTGCCCTGCGCGTGCCCGGCACTGTCCATTTTCACGGACCTTTCCCAATCGACAAACCGACAGTTGCGGGTCTACCGGCGACCGCCTATCGGCAACCGAATGCCCACGCCTCCATGGAAGACGGAAGACTGTTGCGGCGGCGTATGCGATTTTCAATACGCCCGCGATACACGGAGTCCCCGGCATCAAGGAACTGGCGCAAGCTGGCGGTGAGATGGTCCTGCCGCTGGTGATCGCGACAGCCCAGCTACTGCAGGTGCTGGACGACTCGTCCGTGAACATCGCACAGCCGAGCATCCAGGACGAGCTCGCCGTCACGCCCGCACATTTGCCTGGACCCGTGAACGCCTAGTACTACAGCCGTAGATCGCGCTCTTGGCTAGTCCCCTTGTGGGTAAGGGATCTGGGGCGTGGAGTGCTGGTGCGTGACGTTGGGACCGCGGAGCGTCAGGAGCTGCCGAGCAGCGCCCGCACGATGGTTCCGTCCGGGCCGCTGTGCACGGTGACATCGCCGTTCTCGATATCCCAAAGGACGTTTTGCAGGACCCGGCCAAGGGTCCAGCCCAGTGCACGTTGCCGTTCAAGGCCGAGCACCTCGGTCATCAGGTCGAAGCGGCGGCGTACCGCCCTCGACACGTCACCGGAGGCGACGACCTCGTCCCACCGGTTGTGCAGCGCCGGCAGGAGTTCGAACCCCGGATCACCGGCGAGCGGTTTGGGATCGATGGCGAGCCAAGGCTCGCGCTGATCGGAAGGGTGCGGGGCCAGCACGTTGTAGAAGTGGAGGTCCCAGTGCAGGAGCCGGTCTCCGGGTTCGGTGAGGAGTTCCCTGACCGCGCCCGCGCAGTCCTCGACCAGTCGCCGACCGGACGGATCAGTCAAGAGTGTCAGCGCGGACGGAACGCGGTCGAGCATGTCTGCAGCGATGTCGGCCAGGTGGCGCAGCTCCGCCGGCGCGGGGACCGTGCACAAGCGGGCCAGGAGCTCGGACAGGATCTGAACGGCCGCCAGGTCGTCGCCGACTGCTGCGAGCGAGCGATCGGCGTTCAGGCGTTCCAGCAGCATCGCGCCAGAGTCGGGGTCGTGTTCCAGCAGGCGTACAGCTCCGTTGCCGTCCCACGTACGCAGGGCGATCGGCTCGCCGCAGGTCTCCTCATCAACGGGTTGGAGTTTGAGGACGGCCGGAGATCCATCCGTACGCAGAACTGGAAGCACGAGCGCGACCGCCCCACACATCGGTGGCCCATCAGGACGCAACCCCCAGCGATCCAGGCAGTCGGCGGCCAGCTCCGGCAGCGCGGCGACCCAGCCTCGGCCACGGTCACCGAAGTACTTGCGGTGCGAGGCGGCCAGCTCAGTAGGGACGTCGACTTGAGTACGAGGGCTCATGATCCTCCGTCAGTCCCGCGCCGAGCAGCATGGCAAGAGCGTCGCCGCGTTCGGTGCGGCGGTAGAACACACTACGGCCGGTCCTGGCACCGGTGACGACGCCGGAGTCGCGGAGCACAGCCAGGTGGGCGCTGACCGTACCAAGGGAGACGCCAAGAGATCGGCATGCTGATGGACAACCATGTCTTGGTCGGCGAGCCGTCCAGCACGTCAGTGTGCGGAATGCTCACGGCACTCCTTTGCCCACCCTCTCCCCCACGACGCAGCTCAGCAGGACCCGGACGACCACCTCTCCCACTGGTTCGGCAAGCCCACCAACTGATTTTCGCCCGAGCAACCGAAAAGGCACGTAAGGAGGATCGAACGGCCAGCAGCAACCGACCATCAGAAGGCTGGAGGCAGCATCAGCCGTGGTGCTCTGGCGCCAGGGTCGGCCTACGAGGAGGGTTAGCCACCGAGTGGCGGCCGGAAGACGGCGGAAGAGCACCACGGAGTGGATCGGCGCAGGCGCCCGCGCGTTCGTCGAACGACGGGAGGTGGGCGACTTGGCCCTCATCGGGCTCGTCCGCGTCAGCAGCAGAAGACTCAGCGGCAGCACGACGCGTTGGCCTCCTCCGCGACCAGGTCGCGCGGCGCCTTCTCCCCGACCACCGGGAACAGCAACCTACGCACGGTCCCCTCAGGCTTCAGGCCTTTGACAGTGGCTGGCTGGCGCGCCCGTCAGGCAGGGCCCATCATGCCCGTCGCACGCTTACAAGTTCCCTGATAACAGTCGCATGCAGGTCCTCTCCTCCTTGCCCCGCGCGCCGACCCTGCAACACGGCAAGACCGGCAACGACAATCAGGGCCGCGTGCGACTGTTATCATTTGTGCTGTGAGCACCTCTCCAGACGATCGCGTGTTGGCCGTGCTGCCGGATCTGTTGGCTGAGCTCAGCCAACAGAGCTCCAGGTCAACGGTGGCGCAGCGCGAGTGGGCGTTGATGAGCGCGTTGGAGTTCCACGCCGGCGGGAAGAACCCGCTGCAGATGGCACGGGTCAAGATCCGTGATCTCATCTCCCCCGAGGCGATCAGCCAGGTTCTGGCGGCCGCAGAGGCCGGCAAGCTGCGGGCCCGCGCCGCACCGGTCCCCAGCCGACCCGGCGAATCTCTGGCAGCACGGAATGCCCGTATCGCCTCGTTCCGGTGGCTGGCCAAACAAGTCGGGATCCGTCTGCCGCGCAACCTGACGGCCGAGGTGCCGCTTCGCCCGGCCGAACGTGATCAGCTGGCCCAGATCCGCCTCGCGGTCGACGAGCTCGCCGCGGACCGCACCGACCTGTACCGAGTCCGGTCCGCATCAGTGCTGGTCGCGCTGTACGCAACAGGCTGGTCGACCACCAATCTGTGCGCCACGGCGGTCGACGACCTGGGCTCCAGCCACGGCCACTGGCACATCCGGGTCGATCCGCTCGACCCACTCCCGGAGACGTGGTCGCAGCCTGATGGTGCCGACTGGGCGGAGGCCAAGATCCCCGATTGGGGTGTGCCGGCACTGACTGCATGGCTCCAGCTGCGCACGAAGTTGGTCGAACGGCTCGACGGCAGTGACCCGAAGGCGCTGTGGCTGTCGGCGGTCACCAACCGACCCGACGTTCCCCCGGGCATGCCGTTGAAGCCTCGAGGAATGGTCCGGTCCCACCTCAAGGCATGCGGATGGCTGTGGGCGCACGATCCGAACTGCACCCTGGCGCCGTCGCTGGAGACGCTGCGCCGCGCTGTCCACATCCATCGCTTCGGTGTCCGGTTTTCCGACAACGGAGAAGCCGTCGGCCTCATGAAGTGAAACGTGACATGATCTTCGCGCGGGCAGCCAGGTCAAGTCACCTCACGTAACGCGCGCGAAACGGCCGTGGGCCAGGCGGCGTTGCACCCACAGCCGAGCGCCGTGACACACCTGGTCGGTCTAACGTGTCGCAGCGACACGGAGACCCTGTTCATCCTCGCGACCCCCACGCCGCAGGGGATCGTCGTGTACGAGGCGACGAAACAGATCGAGCGAGTTGGCTGCTCGTCGCCGGGCGCCCGTGCTGTCACCGCTGGCATTCGCCGGCGCGCAGTTGGTAGGCGCGGAGTTAAGGAACTCTGAGCCTCCCTCAGCGACCCGCGGGCACGATGCGTTTCAGCTCGGGAACGATGCCGGCGATGAGATCCAGGGACTCCTCGTCCCACGGATAGGGCGTCTCGACGATCGCGTGATCGATACCCAACGCGGCGAGTTCGGCGAAGTGCTCGACGATTTCTGCCGGTGTATTCGTACCCCCTCGGCCGTCACGCGAGGGCGAAACATGACTTGTGACGGTCTTCTCGATCTCGGCGTACGGTCGGCCAACATTCTCGCAGTGACGCGCGAGGACGTCGAGCTTGTGTTTGAGGACATCCGGACCGGTAGGAATATGGGCGGTCCCTGGCGGAGCATCGAAAAGGTTGCAGGCATCGGCGTACTCCGCCACCAGCCGCAGGGTCTTGCGTTCCCCCTGTCCGCCAATCAGGATCGGCGGGCGAGGATCCTGCAGAGTGTTGGGATTGTTGATCGGATTTTCCAGGAGGTAATGCTGACCCTGGAACTGTGTGGTGTCGCCCGCCCACATCTGCCGTGCGATCCGTAGCGTCTCTTCGAGCCGCTCATAACGCTCAGCCGTCGGCGGAAATGGTATGCCGAGGCCTTTCGACTCGAAGTCGTTCCACGCCGCGCCGAGCCCGAGCCACGCGCGACCGCCGGAGAGTACGTCGAGGGTGGTGACGGTCTTGACGAGGACGCCCGGATGCCGGTACGGCGTCGCCGTCACGAGCACGCCGAGCCGGATCCGTTCGGTCTGCCCCGCGACGTACGCCAGCGTGGTGTAGCACTCGAGCATGTCCGCCTCGGCCGGACCGTTGATCGAGATCTGGAACAGATGGTCCATCGTCCAGAGCGTGTGGAATCCCGCCTGGTCGGCGATCCTGGCGATCCTGGACACCCGCGGTCCGAGCGTCCGTGATCCGTCGGGCCAGGAGAAGTTCGTCACCGCAATGCTGAGCCGCATATGACCTCTCATTGAAATTAGCTGGCTAACGTTGTCCGCCTAACACTAGCCGGCTGTCGGGAGTTTTGGTAGCGCTTCAACTCCACCCGCGGGGCGGGCCCGCCGCCGCCCGTTCGCCCGGCCTGATGAAAATTGCTGGTCACGCAATATTGCCTGTCACGCACGTTTGGCCTAAGGTTCTGGTGTGGAAACGACGGAGACCTCCAGCATGGGCTTGCGGGAGCGGAAGAAATGGGAGACTCGGCAGGCTCTGAGTTGGGCAGCGGTCCGGCTCGCAGTCGAGCGTGGCCTGAACAACGTCCTGGTCGAGGACATCGCCGCCGAGGTTGGCGTATCACCACGTACCTTCAACAACTATTTCTCCAGCAAGGCCGAGGCGATCAGCGCGCGGCACCTGGATAGGGGGCGGCAGATCGCCGCGGCGCTACGGGCTCGACCAGCTGACGAGTCCTTGTGGGAGGCCATCACCCACGTCGCTGTCTCGCACGCGGGCCCGGATGACCAGCGTCCTGATCCCGAGTGGACCGCCGGCGTGCGGCTCATGACCAGCGAACCCTCCGTCCAAGGTGAGTTCATGAAGGCCAGCGCGGCAGCCGAGTCGGAGTTGGCTGTGGCCATCGCCGAGCGAATCGGCGCCGACGCTGAGCGGGACATGTATCCGGGACTCGTCGCCGCCGCCGTTGGCGCCGCCACCCAAGTCGCGATCCAGCACTGGCTACGGTCAGATCCACCCGTTCCGCTCACGCCACTGCTCCGTGACGCACTCGACCAGATCGCGGCGGGATTGCCTCAACCGCCCACCGGTTGACGACCGGCGTTATCTGGCGCATTCACATTCCTGACACACACCTGGCCTGAGCCCATTTGTGGGTTCGCCTTGCCATGCCTTCTTCCTTGCCGTTCAGAATTGTGGAGGAGAATTCGATGAAAGACGTCGTCATCATCGGCGGAGGACCCAACGGCCTGCTGATGGCCTGCGAGCTCTCTTTGGCTGGCGCGCGCGCCGTTGTCCTCGAACAGCTACCTGAGCCCGCCACCCGGCCGAAAGCGAATGGGCTGGTCGGCCGGGTGGTCTAAGCACTGGACTATCGAGGTTTCCACGAACGCTTCAGCGGTCAGAAGAGGCCTCCCGCACCGGTCCCCCACTTTCCCTTCGGTGCTCTCACTCTCGACATGTCGGGCCTGGAAACGCATTCGCTGTACGCGTTACCCATTCCGCAATGCCGGATGGAGGAGATACTCGAACAACGAGCCCACGAACTCGGAGTGGATATCCGGCGTGGGCACGAGATGGTTGCGCTCCGCCAGGACGCCGATGCCGTGATCGTCGACGTCGCCTCGCCGGCTGGAAGCTACCAGTTGACCAGCAGGTTCCTTGTCGGCGCCGACGGTGGCTCGAGTGCGGTCCGCAAGCTGTCCGGCATCGGGTTCCCCGGCATCACGGACGACAGCTTCGTCGGCCGGACTGGGCAGGTTGCCATTCCGCCCCCGGTGAGTGATCCCGAGACCGGCGAACTTGACGTTCCCGGCCTGGGGCGACTGCGGCCGGCGAGCTTCACCCGGACAGAGAACGGCCTCTTCGCGTATGGCATGTTCCAGCCCGGTGTCTATCGGGTCGCTGTCTTCGAATGGGACCAGCCGAAACTCGACGACAGTGATTCGATCACGATCGATGAACTCCGGGAGGCGGTACGCCGGGTGCTTGGGAGTGATATTCCGATTGCCGAACTCCCGGCTGGCATTCCGGTGGTCATGAGCCGCTCGACCAGCAGTAACTCCAGGCAGGCTGACCGTTATCGGGCTGGTCGCGTCTTCCTCGTGGGCGACGCCGCGCATGTTCATTCCGGCGTCGGTGGCCCAGGACTGAACCTGGGAATGCAAGACGTGATGAACCTGGCGTGGAAGCTCGCCGCCGAACTCGCGGGACATGCGCCAGAAGGCCTCCTCGATACGTACGAAATCGAACGTCGTCCGGTGGGCGAGCGGGTCATCATGCATACCCGGGCGCAAACCGCACTGCTGTCGCCGGGCGCGTACATCACCGCGTTACGGCAGCTCCTAGGTGAGCTCCTGCACGAGAAGAACAACGTTCAACACCTCTCAGACCTCCTGTCGGGCGCGGACGTTCACTACGACATGCGCACCGAAGGCGAGGCGCATCCGCTCACGGGGCGCTGGATGCCCGATCTGGCGCTGGAGAGCGAGGGTGGACCCACCAGGATCGCCGAACTGATGCGTTCGGCGCGGCCATTGCTTCTGGATCTGGCTAATCGCGCCGACCTGAGGAAGGTTGTGGCCGACTGGACAGACCGGGTGGACGTAGTGGCCGCTGACAGCGTCGAGCAGCTCGCTGACGTCGTGTTGATCCGCCCCGATGGTTATGTCGCGTGGGCTGCCGGGCCGGAGACCTCCGACGCGACCGACGGGCTCCGGCACGCGTTGACAACGTGGTTCGGCCCGCCTGTCTGAGGGTTAAAGTGGGCGCGATGAGGCTGGTCAAAGATGCGATCTACGCTCTCTACACGCGGAGGCTGCTCAGGCAGCTACGCGGCGCGCCGATTCCGCGACACGTCGCCATGGTCATGGACGGCAACCGGCGTTGGGCCCGCCAGATGGGCTTCGACAATGTCAGCATCGGGCATAGGTACGGCGCCGAGCACATCGAGGAGGTGCTCGCGTGGTGTTCGACTGTCGGCATCCGCCAGGTGACGATCTTCGCGGCCTCCACGGACAACCTCAGGAAACGCGCCTCACCGGAGATCGCGTTCCTCATGGAGGTGATCGAACGTGCGGTCACCGAACGCCTGGCTCATCCCTCAGGAGACTGGCGAATCCAGATCGCTGGCCGCCTCGATCTCCTTCCCGACTCCACCGCACACGCGCTCAAGCTGGCCCAGGATTCCACCCGCGACAACGACACTGACCAGCTGCTCACGATCGCGATCGGGTACGACGGGCGGGAGGAGATCGTGGCGGCAGTGCGTTCGTTACTCGACCAGGAAGCCCGAGCGGGCGTGGCGATCGAGCAACTGGCAGAGGCGCTCAGCCCCGAGCAGATTGGCCGGCACCTCTACACCGGGGACCAGCCCGATCCTGACCTCGTCATTCGTACCAGCGGCGAAGTCCGGATGTCGGGATTCCTGCTCTGGCAGGCGGCGTTCTCCGAACTCCACTTCTGCGACGTCTACTGGCCGGGCTTCCGATACCTCGACTTCCTGCGGGCGCTGCGTTCCTACGCCGACCGGCAGCGGGCCAGACAGTAGGAACGCAATGCCCGCAGGAGGTTTACGCGTCCCTCCCGCTCAGCAGCAGCGCGCCGGCGCCCAGCCCCACCAGGAGGTACGCCACGGTCACCGCCAGCGCGGTCGATGGCGACAGGACTCCCTGAGCGGACGGGTAGTCCGCGATTTGTCCGGCAAGGTTGGGCAGGAGAACCGAACCCACCCGGTCGTTCCACGGTGCGGGCAGGAAACGCACGAGGAGCGGAACCACGAACAGCAACCCGCAGACAGCCGCGATCGCACCAGCGGTTGACCGCAGGATGGTGCCCACACCAAGCCCGACAAGGGCGATCACCATCACCGACAGGCCGGAGGTCAGCAGCATCGGGATCTCGTCCGCCGCCGGCGTCGTGTAGCCCGGCGGGATGGGCCGGTCACCGACGATCCCGCGGCAGATCACGAACGTCGCGAACACCATGCCGAGCCCGACGATCAGTGCGGCCACTCCGACCACGATCGCCTTGCCTGCCAGCAGGCCGGCTCGCCTCGGCACGCTCACGAGGCTGCTACGGATCAGGCCGGTGGCGTACTCCGACGTGATCGCGAGGGCTCCGAGCACCGCGAGGCACAGCTGGACGAGGGGCAGGATCATCTGCTCGGTGGGCGGGCCCTGGAACCTGACGCGGCGTTCGGGCGTGAGGCTGTCCCACCCCTGCACGCCCTGCCACGTCACCAGGGCGCCGAGGAGCACGGCCGCCGCGACCAGCGCGAAAACGTAGTACGTCGACCGGACCGCGCGGAGCTTCGTCCACTCCGACGAGAGCACGCCGAGCATTACACGTCCTTCCGGCTCAGCCGGATCGCGCCGGCTCCGAGGGCGAGGACGACGTAGCCGAGCATGACGCTTAGCGCTCCGAGCGGGGACAGCTCGGCGCCGTAGACGGAGTTGTCGTTGCCGGTGCCCGCGAGCTGGCCCGCGAGGGAGCCGAGCATCAACGATCCGATCCGGGCGTTCCACGGCGCGGGGAGGTTGACCGCGATCATCGGCACGACGTACCACAGGGCCACCACGGTGGCGATCGCCCCGGCGGCGGACCGCATGAGCGTGCCCAGTCCGAGTCCCACCAGCGCGAACACCGTCACCACCAGACTCATCGCGAGCAGCAGCGGGAGTTCCTCGGAAAACGTCGTTGACCACTGCCCCCGGATGGGCCGCCCGTCGATGATCAGTCGGCCGACCAGCGACGTGGCGCACACTGCCACCAGCCCGATGAGGAACGCGACCACGGTGACGACGCAGGCCTTGGCGAACAGCACCGAACGCCGTTTCGGCACCACGGTGAGCGTCGTCCGGATCAGGCCGCTGGAGTACTCCGACGTCACGGCGAGGACACCGAGCACCGCCAGGCACATCGAGGTGAGCTCCACGGTGATGGCTGGCAGCGGAGCAAGACCGAACTCCCCACGCCGCTCCGCGGACAGGCCGTCCCAGGTGACTACCGCGTACCACGCGAGCAGGCAGGCAAGGCCCACGCACCCGGCGACGATCGCCAGAATCCAGCCGGTCGACCGGACCGTTTTGAGCTTCCACCACTCGGCGGCGAGGACGTCGATCACCGGCTCACCCCCGGCATCGTCGCGGCGTACTCCACGCTGTCAGCGGTGAGTTCCATGTACGCCTCCTCCAGCGAGGCGCTTCGCGGGGTCACCTCGTGGACCGGGATGCCACGGGCCGCGGCAAGGTCTCCGATCGCAGCCACCTCCAGCCCACTGACCGACAGACCCCCGCTGGGATCGGCGGCCACGGTCGCACCGGCGGATTCGAGTACGCCGGTCAGCTCCTCCGCTCGCGGCGACCGCACCAGTACGCCCCTGCGGAAGCGGTCAGCCAGCTCCTGCACCGACGTGTCGGCGATCAGCCGCCCGCGCCCGATGATCACGAGCCGGTCGGCGGTCAACTCCATCTCGCTCATGAGATGGCTCGAGATGAGGACGGTCCGCCCCTCGGCGGCGAGCGAGCGCATCAACTCCCGGATCCACCGGACGCCGTCCGGGTCCAGCCCGTTGACTGGTTCGTCGAAGAGCAGTACGCCGGGATCGCCGAGCAGGGCCGCGGCGATGCCGAGGCGCTGCTTCATCCCGAGGGAGAATCCGCCGACCCGCTTGCGGGCCACGCCGGCAAGTCCCACCTGCTCGAGGACGGTGGTCACGCGGCTGGCTCCGATGCGGTTGGTACGTGCCAGGCAGCGCAGGTGGTTGAGCGCGGTACGCCCGCCGTGGACGGCGTTCGCGTCCAGCAGTGCACCCACGTCGCACATCGGCCGCCTCAGCTCGACGTACCGGCGGCTGTCGACGAGCGCTTCGCCCGAGGTGGGAGCGGCCAAGCCGAGGAGGACCCGCATGGTGGTCGACTTGCCGGCGCCGTTCGGGCCGAGGAAGCCCGTCACGCTGCCCGGCTTCACGGTGAACGTCAGGCCGTCAACGGCGGGGGTCGTCCCGTAGGTTTTGGTGAGTTCTCGTACTTCGATCATGCTGAGGGCACTCCTTTCGTCAGTCCCTGTGCCAATCGATGTCGTTGGCGACGTGGTTGGCGATCTGGGAAGAAACCCTTCCGCACAAGGGATTCCCCGCACATCCAGCTGATGTCGGAACTCCACCCTCGACCGCTGGGTGGATGCGGGCGATTGGTGCGGTGCACACTCAGACCTCAGGATGACCTTCTCTGGTAGGAGGCGACTCGGAGGGCCGGTCAGGTACGGTCACGAAGTGCACGACCGCGCCACCACGAACTCCTCCCAGGCCCCTGGCAGTCATCCCCGGGTCTTGGCTCGTCGGCTGAGTCGCGGGCGGTTGATCGCACTCGACGCCCTGGCCGCGGTCGCCTACACCCTGGTGGTTCTCAACATCGTGCTGCTGCAGGCCCAGTCCCGTGACGGGTCTCTGGGTTGGCAGGCGTACCTCCTCGTCGCCGCGACCGGCCTCCCCCTTGCCGTACGCCGCGTCTGGCCGATGCCCGTCCTCGGTGTCGTACTGGTCTTTTCGGTGTTGTCGGTCCTTGTCGGCGTGAGCCGCGACCCGCTGATCGCCGCGGCGTTCGCGACGTACATCGCGGCCCTCAGCCGGGACACAGTCTCCTGGGTACCCACGCGCGCGATCGGCGTGATCAGCGCGCTCGTCATCCTCGGCATCGCGGCCGCCGGACCGGTTGATCAGTGGGACGGCGCGACCGGGCTTCTCGTCCTTGGTGCCGCCATCCTGGGTGGGGCCTGGACGCTGGGTCGGGTAGTGCGGGCGCAGCGTGACGATGCGGCGCGCGCCGCTGCCCAACAGGCCGCCCAGGCGGTGACGGACGAACGCCTGCGCATCGCCCGGGAGTTGCACGACATCGTGGCGCACAGCATGAGCCTGGTGGCGGTGAAGGCTGGTGTCCTGCACCACGTACTCAACGCCTCCGCCGACGCTCCCGGATCGGCGGCCGGCACCCCTGTCAACCCAGGCTTGGCAACGGCGCAACCTCTGCTTGACGCCGAGCTTCGAGCTGGCCTCCATGAGATCGAACACACCAGCCGCGGCGCGCTGGCGGAGATGCGCCACCTGCTTGGCGTACTCCGTTCTGGTACGAACGACAACCAGGCACCGGCGGAGCTGGCCCCGACACCCGGACTTGCCGAGCTGCCCAGCCTCACCGCAGGCGCCACCGCCGCCGGAGTCAAGGTGGACCTCGACGTCCGGGTGAGCGACGCGTTGCCCGAAGGGATGGAGCTGTCGATCTACCGGATCGTGCAGGAAGCCCTGACCAACGTGGTCAGGCACTCGGCCCCCGCCCGCTGCCGCGTCGTTGTTCAGGCAGACGGGCACCAGGTCCAGGTGGAGGTGACCGACGACGGGCCGGGCGTACGACTCCTGCCCGACGCCGGTCCCTTCCCCGGCCACGGACTGATCGGCATGCGAGAACGCGTCGCGGTGTACGGCGGCACCTTCGTCGCCGGGCCCAGCCCCGAGGGCGGATTCGCGGTGTCCGCACGGCTTCCCTACGCTCCCGGGACCACTGTCGCGACACCGGCCAGCCTGGAGCGGCGCGCATGAGTGAGCGAAGAGGATGCGTATGAGTGAGCCGATCCGCGTCCTCGTGGCCGACGACCAGGCCCTGTTGCGCGGCAGCTTCCGGCTTCTCATCGACACCGCCCCCGGTCTTGCCACCGTCGGGGAGGCGAGCACCGGCGTGGAAGCCGTCGCACTCGCTCGCCGCCATTGCCCGCAGGTGGTGCTGATGGACGTTCGCATGCCGGAGATGGACGGTATCGAGGCGACCCGACGTATCTGTGGTGCGGCGGACCTGGCCGGGGTACGCGTGCTCATCCTCACGACGTTCGACCTGGACGAGTACGTCTACGCGGCGCTGCGGGCGGGTGCGAGTGGCTTCCTACTCAAGGACACCCCGCCCGGCGACCTTCTGACGGCGATCCGGGTGGTCGCGTCCGGTGAGGCCCTGCTCGGGCCGACGGTCACCCGCCGGCTGATCGAGGAGTTCGTCCGAAGCGTGGATCAGGCCTCGCCATATCGTCCTGGTCCCGCGCCCGAGCTTTCCGGTCTGACCGGTCGCGAGCGCGAGGTGCTGATGCTGATCGCCCGTGGCCGTTCCAATGCCGAGATCGCCGAGCACCTGCATCTGAGCCTGGCCACCGTCAAGACGCACGTCGGCCACCTGCTCGCCAAGCTCAACGCCCGCGACCGCGCGCAACTCGTCATCGCCGCCTACGAGGGTGGCCTGGTCTCGGCCGCGAAGCGCAACACCTGAACGAAACTCGAGCACATCTGGGTACGCGGATCCGGCAGGTCACGCCATTCGTTCTGGCTGCTTGAGTACCTCTACCAGAGCGGAGATGCTGTGCTCGCCATGGCCGGCCGCGACCGCCCGCCTCAGTAACTCGTGCAGAGGTGCCTGCCAGGCCACGTCGATATTGGCTTCCTGCCCGAGCTCCTCGTCGTAGGTGATTCCCGCAACGAAGAGATTGACGCTGGACATGGGCTTGGAGTAATCGCCGCTGTCGATCTCCTGCGCGAAGATCGGCAGCACGGAGTTGATCATCTCCAGCCACTTCGCGGTGAACGGCACCAGTGTGCTCGCCGCGAGCCCGCGTGCCTGGACGGCGGCGGCCCCCTGGAAGAATCCGACGAGGGCGGGGAGCAAGGTGCCGCCGACGGCCATCTCGTAGAGCGCGGCCAAGTCCGCATCGTCGCCGAGATGGACTGTGTCACCGCCCAGCACCTTCAGCGTCGACTCGAACTCGTCAAAGACCGTCCTGTCGCCGCCGTAGTACAGCAGGGTGTCCGGCGCCCCGACGGCGGAGGGCACGTTCTTGATCGCCCCGTCAAGGAATCTCGCGCCGTAGCCGACAGCCCAGGCGGCCATCTGACGAGCCCCGGCGGGTGAGCCGCTGTTCAGGGTGACCAGAGCGCGTCCTCCGAGTGCCGCGGTGGCTGGCTCGAGGGCCTCACGTGTGTCGTCGTACGTGGTCAGGCAGGCGATGACCAGCGGACTGGCCGCCACCGCGTCCTCGACGGACGCCGCGTGCTCGGCGCCCATCGCGACGAGGGGCGCGGCCTTGGTGGTGGTTCTGTTCCACACGGTGGTGCGGTGTCCGGCCTTGATGAAGGCTTCGGCCAGCGCCGTACCCATCGAGCCAAGTCCAATGACCGTCACCGGCGTCAAGCGGTCCTCAGGCATGTGTGTACTCCAGTCACAGAGAGCGGGTGATCGTGGGCGCGTCGCCGTCGATCCGTGGTCCGCGGCGCGGCGTGGGATCCATGCTGGAGTTACACAGGCATTCTCACAAGTACCGACAATTTTGCCGGGTACTGACAGACTTGTAAGTATGGCGTCGATGAAGAAGACGAAGAAGCGCACGTTCACCTGCGGACTCGATGCTGCGGTCGCCGTCATGGGAGGCAAGTGGAAGGGGCTCATCCTGTTCGCACTCCAGGACGGCCCTCTCCGTTTCGGGGAGCTACGGCGTGCCCTCCCTGATATCAGCGAGCGAGTGCTGATCCTGCAACTCCGGGAGATGGAGACCACCGGCCTTGTGCATCGCGAGGTCTATCACCAGGTCCCGCCGAAGGTGGAGTACTCGCTGACGGAGTTCGGTCACTCGCTCAACACCGCGATGGCGCCGCTCGGCGAATGGGGCGAGGAGAACATCGAGCGGATCGAGACCATTCCCTGGGACCAGCTTCAATGATCGGCGCGGCAACGACCGCGTGCGCGCGACTACCGGAGACGCAGTGAGATCCGCTGGAGTTCCACGTCGGTGGCCAGCACCTCGACCTCGACCTCCTGGCCGATCCGGAGCACGTCGCGCGGATCGGTGACGGGCTTCCCAAGCTCCGACCTGTGCAGGAGCCCGTACACCTCACCCACCTCGACGAAGGCACCGAACGGCACCAGGCTGCGCACCCGACCACGGCGTACGTCTCCAATCCGCAGCGCCGCGATCAGCTCCCGGCGGCGCTGGTGTACCTCGGCGTCCTCCGGCCGGAGCGGCGGAGACACCACGATCAGGCCGCGCTCCTCGTCGACCTCGACGATCACGCACTCGATGTCCTGGCCGATCGGGCCGCGCGATTCGGTTGGCGGTCCCAGCTGACCGCGGCCCTTCAGGATGGCGGGGATGCCGATGTCCACCGCCCATCCCCCGTGGGTCACTCCCGTGACGTGGGCCTCCACGATCGTGTCGGTGCCTACGAGCCGCTTCGCTTCCTGTAGTGCCCTGACCTTCACATGACCTCCCTGGATGAGTCCCCGTACGTCGCCCGCGGCTGGTGCGAGCACCGCGACCCGCTCCCGTAACCGCGTCAAGCCTCGATTGACATGGCGGGCGACGGTGCCAGGACTGACCCCCAGCGCCTCGGCCACCTCGGCCTGGCTGAGTCCAGCGAGGTACCGCAGCGCGACGGCCTCCCGTTGCCGGTCTGGAAGCTCGCGCATGGCGCCGATCAGGGTCAGTCGGGTGGTGAGCGCGTCCTGGTCATCGACCGCGTCCTCCATCGGGGCACCGACGTCGGGATCGGCCAGGTCGGACGACCTCTCTCGCTGGCGTACCACGTCGATCGCCAGGTTCGTGGTGACCCGCAGCACCCAGCCGGTCCGGTGGCTGACCGACAGGCCGATCCGGTCCCAGTGGGTGAACGCTCGCGCCATCGCTTCGGCGGCCACGTCCTCGGCCGCCGCGCGATCGACCAAGATCCGCCGGGCCAACCGCACCGCCCGCGGGAACAGGTCCGCGAAGGCGCTGGTGAGCTCATCGCCGTGGTTGCGCCTCCGGTCTGCCGTTCGCCTGCGGTCTGCCGTTTGTCTCCGCTCTTCGTCATGTCCATCACGTAGTACACGGTGCGGGGCGCCGTTTCGATGACCTGCCGTCCGGATCGATCGCAGAGGCCCTCCCCGCTCATGGACCGCCCGAGCGCCCGCGCCCCGGACAGACCAGTGGCGGCGACGCCTGGGAGGATGGGCGCTCCCGCGAGCCCACAACCATCCGACGACTCATTCCGACGCTGAGATCACCCACGATGCCCCACGAGCACGAAGCAGAACATTCCGACGCAGGGCGGGCTGATCTGCGCGCCGACTGCGGTCGGTGTTTCGCGCTCTGCTGCGTCGCGTTGCCGTTCGCGGCTTCGGCAGATTTCGCCATCAACAAGGACGTCGGTCAACCCTGCCCCAACCTCCGGGCGGACTTCCGCTGCGGGATTCACACGCACCTGAGGCAGAGCGGATTCGCCGGCTGCGCTGTCTTCGACTGTTTCGGCGCCGGCCAGAAGGTCTCCCAGGTCACCTTCGGCGGACAGGACTGGCGGGAGGCCCCGCACACCGCCCGGCAGATGTTCGGCGTCTTTGCCGTGATGAGACAGCTCCACGAGATCCTCTGGTACATCTCGGAGGCACTGACGCTGGCGCCCGCGCGTACTCTCCACGCGGAGCTCCGGCAAACGAGGGAGACGATCGAACGGCTCACCCACGGCAGCGTCCAGGAACTCATGGACTGCGACGTCGCGGCGCACCGGTCCGAGGTGAACGTTCTCCTGCTGCGGGCCAGCGAGCTCGTCCGGGCGGAGGTCCGTGGCCGGAAGAAGAACCAGAAGAACCACCGGCGGGCCGATCTCATGGGCGCCAAGCTCAAGGGTGCCGACCTGCGGGGCGCTGACCTGCGCGGGGCCTATCTCATCGCGGCTGATCTGCGCGGCGCTGACCTGCGCCTGGCCGACCTGATCGGCGCGGACCTGCGGGACGCTGATCTACGGGGCGCCGACCTGACCGACTGCATCTTCCTCACACAAGCCCAGGTTGACGCGGCCAAGGGCGACGCCGCCACCAGGCTGCCGCGCTCGCTCGACCGCCCCGCGCACTGGTAGCCACTCTCGCAGGTCCCTTGAGGGTCCGAAGGATCGACGCCCCTCCACGCGGAGAAAGTTTCGGGCGAGTCGCGCACGCAAACACCGCCGCAACGCCCGTCACCGGGCGGATCACCGGTGGACAATAGTTATAGCAATGTGCAACTATCCTCAGCGTGTCAAACGATGACGTCGACGGCTTCTTCGAAGTCCTCGCCGACCCGACCCGGCGGCAGGTCGTCCAACTCCTCGGCGAGCGGCCTTACCGCGCGGGCGACCTCGCCAGGGAGGTCGGCACGTCGGCCCCGGTGATGAGCCGGCATCTGCGGATCCTCCTCGAAGCCGGCCTCGTCACCGACGAACGCGGATCAGACGACGCCCGGGTCCGTGTCTTCCGGCTCCGACCCGAGCCGGTCGTTGCCGTCCAGGCCTGGCTCGACCAAATCCAGGCGCACTGGAGCGAACAGCTCGCGTCGTTCAAGCACCACGTCGAGACCAGACAGACAGCCGCGCGGCGGCGAAAGGACCGGAAGTGACAGAGCAGTCAGCCTCGGCCGCGGTCGAGGTCACCGTCGATCCCCTGACAGCCTTCACAGTCTTCACCGACGAGATCGACCTGTGGTGGGTTCGCGGGCCGATCAACTTCTACGACGCGTCCCGCCTGACCGAACTCCGGATCGAGCCCGGCGTCGGTGGCCGGATCCTCGAGGTCTATGACGAGGCTGCCAGCGACGTGCTCGAGACCGCGTGCATCACCGTCTGGGAACCCGGCCAGCGGCTGGTTTTTCGCGGCACGCTCCAGGACACCGAGACCGACGTACGTTTCGAGCCGATCGACGGCGGCACCCGGGTCCACGTCCGGCAGTATCTGTTGCCCGGCGCGGACCCGAGCAGGGGCGGCTTCGGTTGGGTGAACCTGACCCCGGCCTTCGTCGCCTGGTGCCGCCGCCGCGACACCGCCCCACGCGCACCCCGAGAGATCGCCCGGCTCAGCCTGGCGTTGCATTACGAGGACCCGCCCGCGGCCGCGCGCTGGCTTCGCCGGGTGTTTCAGTTGGGCTCCTGGGACGTCGACCGGGTCCCGGAGGAAGGCGAGAATCCGTTGTGGATCGAGTTCCACGTCGGCGACTGCCTCGTCGTTCTTCGCCGCCTGGAGGGTGAGCGGCCGGCGCGAGCTGCCGTCACCCACCTGCCCTGGGTGTACGTCGACGACCTCGACACGCACCTCGCGCATGCCCGGGCGGGCGGGGCCACGGTCGTCTCCGAGATCGGCCGGCACGGCGTGCGTTCCTACGTCGCCGAGGACCTGGAAGGTCTGCGATGGACCTTCGCCCAGGCCCGACCCACGATGCCCTGACCTATCCCGTCCTCACGCCGCCGTGTCAGCAGAGGAGTAACGATGACCCGTCCTGACCCGATCCTGGAAGCGGCCACCAGCGTGGTGGTTCACGACTGGCCCACCCGGGATGTCCCCGAAACTCTGACGCGCGCGGGTTACGCCGTCACGGTGTACGGCGGACCCGAGCCGGACGACATCTTCGTCAGCGAGCTACGTGACGGAGAGGTCACGATCACTCGTACCGGCCAGCCACCCGAGCGCGCAGACCTTGTCTACGTGTTCCGTCCCCTTGCCGAACTCCCCGGGATTGTCGCCGCCGCCAAGGAACTCGGCGCGACCACGATCTGGCGCCAGTCGGGTCTGCTGAGCTCCGGAGAAAGCGATCCGCGCGGGTGTTGGACGCCCGAGGAGGAGTCGCGCGAGGCGCGCCGCATCGTCGAGTCGGCCGGGCTGACCTATGTGGAGGACCCGTACATCGCCGACGCGGTACGCCAGCGCGCGACGCAACGGTAGGCCGACGAACTCACAGGCCGTGGCGACGGTCGCCTGTCACCAGCTCACTCACACGCGCTTCGGAGGCGGGTGAGAACGGCTCCCGGTAGGCGGCGACCGCCTCGCGGGTCTCCTCGGCGACCAGGTCGGCGTTGATCTGGGCTCCCGCCATAGCACCCGCTGCCGCGGCATTACCGACCTGGGCGGTCAGCTCGGTGACGTTGCCGGCGACCCAGACCCCGGGCACGTCCGTACGACCGGTCGCGTCGGCGGGGATGTACTCACCGGCTCCCGACGGGTGCTCCACCGGCCGCAGCCCGAGCGCCGCCAGGAAGATGGCCCGGGCCACCATTCGCGACGAGACGGCCAGCACTTCGCGGCTGATCACCGTGCCGTTGCTCAGGCGTACTCCCACGAGGCGGTCCTCGACGATCTCCAGGGACGCCACCGCGCCGTCCACCACGGTGATGCCCCGGGCGGCGAGTTGCTCCGCCTGCTCATCCGTCGGCGGCATGGTGTGGGAGAAGAACCTGACGTCGGCACTCAACTGGCGGAACAGCAACGCCTGGTGCACCGACATCGGTCCGCTGGCCAGCACACCGATGGCCCGATCGCGGACCTCCCAGCCGTGGCAGTACGGACAATGCACCACGTCCCGACCCCACCGAGCCGGCAACCCGGGCACGTCCGGCAGCTCGTCGACCAGCCCACTGGCCACCAGCAACCGGCGGGCACGAACTGTCCGGCCGTCCCCCAGCGTCACCGCGAACCCGCTTTCGTCGCGGGCTATCGTCTCGACCTCGCCGGACACCACGTGACCGCCATAAAGACGGACTTCCGCTCGGCCGCGCTCCAGCAACTCCGCCGGCGGGATCCCGTCCCGGGCCAGCAGCCCATGAACGCCGGCGGCCGGGGCGTTGCGCGGAGCACCCGCGTCGATCACCACCACCGAACGCCGCGCCCGCGCCAGCATCAGCGCCCCGTTCAACCCCGCGGCGCCACCGCCGACCACCACTACGTCATAGCCGTTTCCCAGCTGATCGGTCACCATGACCACCTCCGCGACCACCATGCGAGCCCGGGGCCCGATGCAGCAAACCTTGTTGCTGAAGTGGCAAACTGGCAGCATGGAAGACGACCTCGACGAAGCACTCGGCGCGGTCGGACCGAGGCTACGCACACTGCGCCAGCAGCGACAAACCACGCTTGCCGACCTGTCGGCAACGACCGGGATCTCGGTGAGCACCCTGTCCCGACTTGAGTCTGGTACCCGCCGGCCCACCCTCGAACTCCTGCTCCCCCTGGCCAGAGCACACGGCGTCACCCTCGACGACCTCGTCGGCGCCCCACCCACCGGCGACCCGCGCGTCCACCTGCGTCCGGTCACCCGCCACGGCATGACCATGCTGCCCCTGACCCGCCGGGTTGGCGGCATCCAGGCGTACAAGCTCGTGATCCCGGCCAGCAGCCATCGAAGCGAACCCGATCCGCAGACCCATGAGGGCTACGAATGGCTCTACGTCCTCAATGGCCGGCTGCGGGTCGTCCTCGGTGAACATGATCTGGTGCTCTCACCCGGCGAAGCGGCGGAGTTCGATACGCGGGTACCACACTGGTTCGGCGCCGCCGATGCCGAACCCGTTGAGTTCCTCAGCTTGTTCGGCACGCAGGGCGAACGCGTCCACCTTCGCGCCCGCCCCAAGACCAAACACCCACCCGGACCATCCGAATAGGTGTGTCGCGCGGCCCTAGGTCGAAGCGGGCTCGCATGAGTTCGTTTCCGCAACTGGACGCCGAGGCACTGTCACGGAACGACGATTGCGACTTTCCCGCGGACGTGGCCGGTATCCATGGCGCGGTGGGCGTCGGCCGCGCGCTCCAGGGGAACGGCCTGCGAGATCTCGATGCGCAGCTTGCCCTCGGTGTGCCAGGCCGTGAGCCGGGCGAGGCGCTCTGCGGACCGCTGGGTGCCGATGGCGAGCACGCCCAACTCCCCGGCGCGATCGAAGTCCTTGATCGTGCCGATTCGCCGTCGGTCGTCCACGAGCTCCAACGAGGCGTCGAGCGCCGCACCGCCGATACCGTCGAGGGCGGCGGTGACCCCTTGGGGCGCGAGAGCCCGCACCCGCTCGACGAGCCCATCGCCGTAGGCCACAGGTACGGCACCGAGCGAACGCAGGTAGTCGTGGTTGTGCTCGCCGGCGGTGCCGATGACGGTGGCACCCAGGATCACAGCGACCTGCACGGCCACGGTGCCTACGCCCCCGGCCGCCGCGTGGACCAGGAAGGTGTCCCCCCGGCCGACCTTGAGCTGCTCGACGGCGGTGTGCGCGGTCTGGGCCGAGGCAGAGAAAGCTCCCGCGACCTCCCACGACATCCCTGCGGGCTTGGTCACGATCTGCTCGATGGGGACGACGACGTACTCAGCGTGACTGGCTAACAGTGCCCATCCAAGCACCTCGCTGCCGACGGGGAACCCCTCGGAACCCTCTCCAACCTGGTCCACGACACCGGCGAAGTCGTTGCCGATCTTGCGCGGGAAGGAGGGGTCGTGCCCGGGCAGGGTCAGCCCTCGTCGGACCTCGCAGTCGAAGGGCTGGATGCCGGCCGCCTTGACCCGGACGCGCACCTGACCGGGGCCCGCTTCGGGGGTCGGCACCTCCAACAACTCCACGACCTCGGGGCCTCCGAACGAGTTGATTGCCGCTGCTTTCACGGGGGTTCACCTTTCCTGCAACACGGAGATGGCGCGCCTCGGTCGCGCCTGACGTATCGCCGATCCTGCAACCTCAAGCAACCTTGAGGTCAACCCGACCAGAAACCGGCGGGCGGCGGCCCTACTGGTCGCCGGTCAGGCGGGTGGCTCGGGCGTGCAGGTAGCGCTGTTGTGGCAGGCTCGTCGAACGCCTGGCCGCCTCCAGATAGGTGTCGTACGCCGCCTCGCTGTCGCCAGCCATCTCCAGCAGGTGCGCGCGGACCGCATACAGCCGGCGGTCCTCGGCGATCCGGCCGTCGGCCGCAAGCTCACCAAGGAGCGCGAGCCCCGCCTCGGCGCCGCGCACCATCGCCACCGCGACGGCGTGGTTCAACGCCACCACGGGATTGTCAGACACCTGAAGCAGGAGTTCGTACAACGCCAGGATCTGCGGCCAGTCGATCTCCTCGGCGCTCGGCGCCTCGTCGTGGACAGCCGCGATCGCCGCCTGGAGTTGGTACGGTCCGGTCGCTCCCCGAGGGAGCGCGGCGGTGATGAGCGCCACGCCCTCCGCGATCGAGTCGGCGTTCCAGAGGCTTCGGTCCTGCTCGGCCATCGGAATGAGCGCGCCGTCGGGTCCGGTCCGCGCCGGGCGGCGCGCGTCGGTCAGCAACATGAGCGCCAGCAAGCCGGCCACCTCACTGTCATCAGGCAGCAGGCGGTGCACCATGCGGGCCAGCCGGATCGCCTCGGCTGCCAGTTCGACGCGCTGCAGGGTCGGACCGGACGTACTCGCGTACCCCTCGTTGAAGATCAGGTAGAGCACGTGCAGTACCGCGTCGAGGCGCTCCGTCCGCTCCGAGTCCGCGGGCAGGCGGAACGCAATCCCGCTGTCCTTGACGAGTCGCTTCGCCCGGCTGATCCGCCGCGTCATGGTCGACTCCGGCACGAGGAACGCGCGGGCGATCTCCGCCGTGGTCAGGCCACCCACCGCCCGGAGGGTCAAGGCGATCTGCGAGGCCGGCGACAGTGCGGGGTGGCAGCACATGAACAACAGGATCAGCGTGTCGTCAGTCTCCGACGGCGGTCGATCGGCGGCGGGCGCGACCCACGCGTCCGGAAGGGTCCACCGGGCGACAGCGTCCTCGCGACGCTGCCGGGCCTGTTCACTGCGCAGCAGGTCTGTCAGCCGGCGCGACGCGACCGTGACGAGCCAGCCACGTGGACTGTCTGGTACGCCGTCCTTCGGCCACTGGGTCGCGGCGGCCAGCAGCGCTTCCTGCGTGGCGTCCTCGGCGAGGTCGAAATGCCCGAACCGGCGGACGACCGCACCGAGGACCTGCGGCGCCAACCGGCGCAGCAGGTCCTCGACCTGGTGCTCGATCACAGGGGACGCCCTACAGCTCCAGCTCGTCGCGACCCCCGGCGATCGGCCGGACGTCGACGTACTCCCCTTCGGCGTTCGGGTTCACAAAGCCAGCGGCGATCTCGGTCGCCCGGTCGAAGCTCTCGCATTCGACGATCGTGAAGCCGGCGAGGACCTCCTGCGTCTCGGCGTACGGCCCGTCGGTGACCACGGGTACGCCGCCGCGCAGCTGGACCCGCCGTGCGTGGACGGGAGCGGTGAGGCCGTCGCCGCCGACGAGCTCGCCGGATTCGACGAGCTTCTGGTGATAGGACCCCATGTAGTCGTGCATGGCCGCGACCTCCTCCGGGGACATCGCGGGCTTGTCGGTGGGCCGGCCAGCCAGGACGTCGTAGTCCCGCTGCGAGCCATACAGCAAGATCATGTACTTCATGGTCTCTCCCTACGTCCGCCGGCACCGCTCCGGTGCCGCTCACCAGAGACGTCGAGGCCGTCGGACCATCCCGGACATCCACCGACCACTTTTCTCGGCTCAACACTAGAGGCCGGGTGCCCGCGGCTTCTCCCGCTTGCCGGCGGACGTCAGCGAGCCTGCCGGCTGAGGCCGTCGACGAACCGCGTCAGCAGCCGAGCGAACTCCGCTCGATCGGTTTCGGACCATCCGGACATCGCCGATGAGAATACTGACCGGCGGAACCTGTGGACCCGCTCCGACAGAGCCCGCCCGGCAGCGGTGCGGACCAGCAGGGCACGCCGCCCATCGCTCTGATCAGCCTCCCGGCGTACCAGCCCGGCTTCGACGGCGGCGGCGACGAGCTTGCTCGCGCGAGGTTGATCGACCTGGAGGGCGTCGGCCACGCCGGACACGGTGAATGGCACACCTGCCTGCTCGGCCGCCTCCACCGCATCGAGTACCTCGAACGCCGCCGTGTTGGCTGCCGGGACCGCCGTATCCTGCCGGCCGCGCCGCCCGGGTGCCCGCTCCGCCGCCCGGGCGAGTGTCCGCCGGCTCATGCTGCGCCGGAGGCTCACCATCGCCTGCTCGACGGCCTTGACATCCGCGTTCCTGTCACCGCTGTTGCCTGGCACGACTGCTCCAATACATAATGCAGGACATCTAGTTGTCACTTTACATGTAGAGGTCTTATGACCAGGTTAGAACGGCCGATCGGGTACTGGCTCAAGCACCTGCACCGGCTCATCGAGGCGGCGTTCGACGACGCGCTGGCGCACGAAGGCCTGTCCCGACGGCATTGGCAGGCGCTCAACGTGCTCCACCGCTCCGCCGCGGACGTGTCGGTCCTCGCCCACGCGCTGGAGCCCTTCTGGACCGAAGGTGCCCTCACCTTGGAAGAGGTCATCGACGATCTGCAGCGGCGCGGCTGGATCGCGCAGGACGCCGTCAGGTCCTACCGGCTGACGCCCGACGGCACAGCCACACATACCAACGTGGCCGGGCGCATCGAGGTCGTCCGCACGCGGATGCTCGACGGACTGACCCCGCAGGACTATGAGGAGACCCTGCGGGTGCTGCGACGCATGGCCGACAACCTGGAGACCCCGCGGGACAGTCAGGTCGCGTCGCCGGTCTGAGTCCTTTCCCGGGCTTGTCAGTCGATCTCGGCGACCGCCTGGGCGAACTGCGCGGCGTACAAGCGTGCGTACGCACCACCCGCGGCCAGCAGCTTCTGGTGCGTACCCTGCTCCACGATCTGGCCGGACTCCATCACCAGGATGACGTCGGCGTCGCGGATCGTGGAGAGCCGGTGGGCGATGACGAAGCTGGTCCGGCCCGCGCGAAGCGAGGTCATGGCGTGCTGGATGAGCACCTCGGTACGCGTGTCGACCGAGCTGGTGGCCTCGTCCAGCACCAGGATCGCCGGCTCGGTCAGGAACGCCCGGGCGATCGTGATCAGCTGCCGCTCCCCCGCGCTGACGTTGGAGCCCTCCTCGTCCATCACCGTGTCATAGCCGTCGGGGAGGGTGCGGATGAAGCGGTCGGCGTGGGTGGCCTGCGCCGCCGCGACAATCTTGTCCCGCGGCACGTCGCCGACGCCGTACGCGATGTTCTCGGCGATCGTGCCGCCGAACAACCACGTGTCCTGCAGGACCATGCCGATGCGCCCGCGCAGGTCGTCCCGGGACATCTTCGCGATGTCCACGCCGTCGAGCATGATCCGGCCGCCGGTGACCTCGTAGAACCGCATCAGCAGGTTGACCAGCGTGGTCTTGCCGGCACCGGTCGGCCCGACGATCGCCACCGTGTGGCCGGGCTCGACCGACAGCGACAGGTCGTCGATCAGCGGCCTGTCCGGGTCGTAGCGGAAGGAGACGTTCTCGAACGCCACCCGGCCAGTCACCCGCTCCGGGCGCAGCGGCGAGCGTGGGTTGGGCTCCTGCTCCTCGGCGTCGAGGAGGTCGAAGACGCGCTCGGCCGAGGCGACGCCGGACTGCAGCAGGTTGGCCATCGACGCGACCTGCGTGATGGGTTGGCTGAACTGCCGGGAGTACTGGATGAACGCCTGCACGTCCCCGAGCGACATCGTGCCGGACGCCACCCGCAGGCCGCCGATCACCGCGACCAGCACGTAGTTGATATTGCCGATGAACATCATCGCCGGCTGGATGATGCCGGAGATGAACTGCGCCTTGAAGCTGGCGGCGAACAACGCGTCGTTGTGCTCGGTGAAGGTCTGCGCGGCCTCCCGCTGCCGGCCGAAGACCTTCACCAGGGCATGGCCGGTGTACATCTCCTCGATGTGGGCGTTGAGCTTGCCGGTGGTGGCCCACTGCTGGAGGAACTGCGGCTGGGCCCGCTTGCCGATCACCATGACGACCACCACCGAGACCGGAACGGTCACGAGGGCGACCAGGGCCAGCAACGGCGAGATCCAGACCATCATGGCCAGCACGCCGACGATCGTGAGGAGCGAGGTCACGATCTGGCTGAGCGCCTGCTGCAGGGACTGGCCGATGTTGTCGATGTCGTTGGTGGCACGCGAGAGCACCTCGCCCCGCGGCTGCTGGTCGAAGTAGCTGAGTGGTAGGCGGGCCAGCTTGGTCTCGGCCTCCTCGCGCAGCCGGAACACCATCCGCTGGACGATGCTCGTCGTCAGGCGACCCTGCAGGAGGGCGAGGAACGACGCCACCACAAAGAGCGCGGCCGCCCCGAGCAGGACCAGCCCGACCTGTTGGAAATCGATGCCGTGGCCCGGCACCAGGTCCATCGAGGACATCATGTCGGCAAGCGTGTCGTCGCCGCGGGAGCGCAGGCCGTCGATCGCCTGCTCCTTCGTCGTGCCGGCCGGGAGGCGGCCGCCGAGGATACCGGCGAAGATCAGGTCCGTGGCGTGGCCGAGGATTTTCGGGCCGGTGACCGACAAGCCCACACTGAGGATTCCGAGCGCGAGGACCGCCCAGACGAGCGGGCGTTCGGGGCTCATCATCCGGAGCAGTCGGGCGCTGGAGCCCTTGAAGTCCATGGACTTCTCGGTCGGCATGGTGCCGCGCATCATCGCGGCGGGACCTCCGCCCGGGCCGCCCGGCCCCGGACCCGGGCCGCGGCGCGGTGGACCAGACGGCCGCTCGGTTTCGTTCCGCTCGCCTTGCTCGCTCATGCGCGTCCTCGCTTCGCTGCGGGCGCGCATGAGGCACCCATCGCGCTGTGTTGAATGATTCGCTCGCTTCGCTCGCTCATGACGCCGCCTCCTGCTCGGTGAGCTGGGAGAGGACGATCTCCCGGTAGGTCTGGTTGGCGGCCATCAACTCCTCGTGAGTGCCGGTGCCCACGACCTCGCCCTCGTCGAGGACGATGATCCGGTCGGCGTGGCGGATCGTGGACACCCGCTGGGCGACCACCACGACGGTCGCGTCGCTGGTCTCCCGGGCCAGCGCCGCTCGCAGGGCGGCGTCGGTGGCGTAGTCGACGGCGGAGAACGAGTCGTCGAAGAGGTAGATCCGCGGCTGAGCCACCAGGACCCGGGCGATCGCGAGGCGCTGTCGCTGCCCGCCCGAGACGTTGCTGCCGCCCTGCCCGATGGGCGCTTCGAGTCCCTCCGACAGTTGCCCGACGAAGTCGCGCGCCTGGGCGACGTCGAGGGCGCGCCAGAGTTCCTCGTCGGTAGCGTCGGGATTGCCGTACCGAAGGTTCGACGCGATCGTCCCCGAGAAGAGGTACGGCTTCTGCGGCACCAGCCCGACGGTGCGGGCCAGTACGGCCGGGTCGAGCTCGCGAACGTCGACCCCGTTGACGAGCACCGCACCACCGGTGGCGTCGAAGAGGCGCGGGACGAGGTTGAGCAGGGTGGTCTTGCCGCTGCCGGTGCTCCCGATCACCGCGGTCATCTGGCCCAGACGGGCGACCAGGCTGATTCCCCGAAGCACGGATTCCTCGGCACCGGGGTAACGGAAGTCGACGTCGCGGATCTCGAGGTGCCCACCGCCGCGCAGCTCCGTTACCGGCCGGGGTGCGACCGTGACGCTCGACTCGGTGTCGAGGACCTCCTGGATCCGCTCCGCGCAGACCTCGGCCCGCGGCACCATCACGAACATGAACGTCGCCATCATCACCGACATGAGGATCTGCATCAGGTAGCTCAGGAACGCCGTCAACGCACCGATCTGCATCGAGCCGGCGTCGATCCGGTGGGCACCGAACCACATGACGGCCACGCTGGAGAGGTTCATGACCGCCATGACGGTCGGGAACATCAGCGCCATCAGGCGGCCGACGCCGAGGGAGACGGACATGAGTTCGGTGTTGGCCCCGGCGAACCTCGCGTGCTCGTGCTCGTCGCGGACGAACGCACGGATCACCCGGATGCCGCTGATCTGCTCGCGCATCACGCGGTTGACCATGTCGATGCGCTCCTGCATCGCGCGGAACAGCGGCCGCATCCGCCGGATGATGAGGCTGACGGCAAGGATCAGGACGGGTACGACGACCAGGAGCAGCGCGGACAGCGGTACGTCCAGGTTGAGCGCCATGAGGATGCCGCCCACGCACATGATGGGCGCCGACACCATCAGGGTGAGGGTCATCAGCACCAGCATCTGGACCTGCTGGACGTCGTTGGTGGTCCGGGTGATGAGCGACGGTGCGCCGAACTGCCCGACCTCGCGGATCGAGAAGTCCTGCACCCGGCCGAAAATCGCGGCGCGTACGTCCCGGCCGAGCGCCATCGCCGTACGGGCCCCGACGTAGACGGCCGCACACGCGCACAGGATCTGCACAAGAGTCACGGCGAGCATGACACCGCCGGTCCGCATGATGTAGCCGATGTCGCCCCTGACCACGCCGTTGTCGATGATGTCGGCGTTCAGGGTCGGGAGATACAGCGTGGCGAGTGTCTGCAGGAGCTGCAGGACCACTACCAGGGTGATGGGCCTGGCGTAGGGGCGCAGATACGCGCGCAGGAGTCGGATCAGCACAGCGGCCTTCCGGGTCGAAGCAGAGACGGGGCGAAGTACCAGTCCGAACAATCTCAGATCATGCTGGGATTTTCGCAACATACCCGCATCGATGCCATCCGGTTTGGGGCGGAACACGGTCGTTCGCTCCGCAGAGGAACGCCCGCGACCAGCCCGGACCTGATCGCCAGGCGTTGACATGCAGCTATCTGGCTGCCTATGGTTTAGGCAGCCAAATGGCTGCATGTTTGGCAGCGGACAGACAGTTTGGGAATGGACGGGCTGATATGGATGAGGTCTTCAAGGCGCTCGCGGACGCGAGCCGGCGCCGGCTTCTCGACAGTCTGAACGCCCAGAACGGCCAGACCCTGCGCGAGCTGTGCGCGGGACTGGACATGGCACGGCAGTCCGTCAGCAAGCACCTGGCGGTGCTGGAGGCAGCCAACCTGGTGACCACGATGTGGCGGGGGCGGGAGAAGTTGCACTACCTCAATGCCGAGCCCATCAACGCCATCGCCGACCGCTGGATCAACCAGTACGACCGCGCGCGCGTGCACGCACTCGCCGACCTGAAATCAGCATTGGAGCAGGAACCCATGGGCGCGACCGAGTTCGTCTACACGACCTACATCAAGACCACCCCCGAACGCCTCTGGCAGGCACTCACCGAGCCGGCCTTCACCAGTCGCTACTGGGGACTGACGTTCGAGTCGGACTGGAAGGTGGGTTCGACGATGGTCTGGGACGAAGCGGGGGCAAGGACCGCCGACCCCGCGCAGGTGGTCCTCGAATCCGACCCCTACCGCCGGCTCTCCTACACCTGGCACACCTTCACCCCCGAGTGGGCCAAAGGTCACGGGTTCGATGACGAGGCCCTCAACAAGCTCGCCGGTGAACGCCGGTCGAAGGTCACCTTCACCATCGAACCCCTCGGGCCGATCGCCAAGTTGACCGTCGTACACGACGACTTCGAGCCGGGCGGTCAGCTGGTGACGATGTGCAGCGAGGGGTGGCCGCACCTGCTGTCCGACCTCAAGACGCTGCTCGAGACCGGCGACACCCTCCCCGCCGTCTCGCTTCCGGTCGAACCAGGCGCCTGAGGTTCGCAGCGGCAGGCACAATGGGGCGGCGCCGACGGATCGTCGGCGCCGCCAACCGGTCCGTCGGGGAGCTGGCCCGGTCACGGCAACCGACCGCCTGCCCGCCAAGGAGGACCATGCCTGCCGAGGGTTACCGGAGTCCGAGCGAGCTATCCGAGCCGGGTTCTCCCGGCGCGCCGATCCGTGCGTTGATCTTCGATTTCGACGGTCTGATCCTCGACACCGAGGTCCCGGAGTTCGAGTCCTGGCAGGCGATCTTCAGCGCTCACGATTCCGTGCTCCGGCTCGAGGTCTGGGCGCAGTGCATCGGGAGTTCTGACCACGGCTGGGATCCGTACGCGCATCTGGAACGCGAGTACGGCAAACCTGTCGACCGCGCCGTCATCAAGGCCGCCCGTCGTGCCCACTGCGACCAGCTCATCGCGGCGCAGACCGTCCTGCCGGGCGTCGAAGCGTACATCCACGAGGCGCGGCGGCGCGGGCTCAAGGTGGGCCTCGCCTCCAGTTCGAGCAGGCGGTGGGTCGACGGGCACCTTCAGCGGCTCCGGCTCCACACGTACTTCGACGCCATCAGGACCTCCGACGACGTGGCTCGGACGAAGCCGGACCCGGAGCTCTACAGGGTTGCCGCCGCGGCGCTCGGCGTGCACCCGGCGCAGGCGATCGCGCTCGAGGACTCACCGAACGGCGTCGCCGCGGCCAAGGCCGCCGGGCTCTTCTGTGTGGCCGTACCCAACCAGATGACCAGGCAACTCCCCCTTGACGCGGCAGACCTGCGGCTCCCGTCGATGGATGCGATGCCGTTGAACGACGTACTCTTCGCCGCCGCCCGGGCCAACGGCCACGGATCGGCCGCCGCCAACACCGCTGGCGGCGCTGGCGATGTTGTCCCGGAGTGAGGTTTGCTGTGGGCGCGGAAACGAAGGTGCTCGTCCTAGGTCTTGGACTCCTCGGCGGCGGCATCGGAATGGCTCGGTACTTCGCTCGCCGTGGCGCGCAGGTGCGGATCACTGATCTACGTACGCCCGAGCAGTTGCGGCCGGCTCTCGACGCCCTGTCTGACCTCGACGCGGAGTACGTCCTGGGCACCAACCGTCCCGAAGACGTCCATTGGGCCGACATCGTGGTCCGCAACCCCGGTGTCCGTCCGGACGCGCCCCTCCTCCGTCTTGCTCGCGAACTGGGCAAGCAGGTGGAGATGGAGGTGGGATATTTCGTCCGGCACTGCCCTGCCCCGATCACCGCGGTGACTGGCACCAAGGGCAAGACGACAACCACCGCTTTGCTCCATCAGCTCCTCGAGTCTGACGGCAGCCCGGTGCGGATCGCGGGCAACATGGGCTTGTCGGCTATCGATCTCCTGGATGAGCTCACGCCCGATGATCAGGTCCTGTTGGAGATTTCGGCCCAGCAACTCGAGGCGCGGGCCGATGTCGGGTGGTCACCGGCCGTGGCGGTGATCACGAATGTCGCCGACGACCACCTGGACCGTTACGGGTCGCTGAGGGAGTACCGCCGCGTCAAGGCATCCTTGACGATGGGGCAAACGGCGGATGGATGGACCATCCTTCCTGGATGGGATGGCGAACTAGCCGCGATGTGCACGTCAGTTCCGTCGCGGAAGGTGTTCGTGCGCGATTCCGCCCAGCCCTTTCCCGCCAGTGCCTTCGGCCCCTTCGCGGTCGTGGAGATCGGCGAGGACGGGGTGACGTGGACCGATGCTGACGGCCGCGCGCTGGAACTCTGCGGCTTCGCGGAGTTCGGGCTCCTCGGCGTACACAACCGCGTCAACCTGGCGTTCGCGGCCGCGGCGGCGTACGCCAACGGCCGGAGCCCGGCTGAGATCAGCAAGGCCGTCCCCCAGCTCAAACCCGTGGATCACCGGCTGCAGCATTGTGGCGCCTGGCGCCAGATCGCCTTTATCAACGACTCCGCGGCCACGGCACCGATCGCCGCCGCGGCGTCGCTGCGGGCGTTGTCTGACGAGCGGGTCGTGCTGATCTGCGGCGGGGCCAGCAAGGGTTCGGATTTCGCGCCGATGGCGAAGGCGATCGAGGAGACCGGCGCGATCGTCGTACTCCTTCCTGGCGCTGGTTCGACGGAACTCGCGCGGGAGCTTCAGGAGTGCCACCTCTCGCATCCCGTGGTACGGGTCGATGGGATGGACGAAGCTGTCGCGGCCGCGATCGACCTCGCTGCCTCGACGGATGCCACCTGCGTCACGCTCTCGCCCGGGTGTGCGAGCTTCGGCTTGTTCCTGAACGAGTTCGAGCGCGGACACGCCTTCGTAGAGGCAGTCCGCGCCCGAACTCATTGACCACGTCTAGATGGGCTTCGGCCAGGGGCGGGGCTTCTTATCCCGCCGCAGGAGTCGGGGACTCGGCCTGGCGGGCTTTCCATTCGTGATCGAGGATGGCGTAAACGACCTCGTCGGCCCACTCCCCTTTGACGAACTCGTTTTGTACGAAGTGTGCCTCCCGCCGCATGCCGAGGCGCTCCAGGAGTCGAGCGGACTTGGTGTTACGGCCATCGAGGCGGCCGATGATGCGGTGCAGGCCCGCCTCCTCGAAGCCGAGCCGAAGCATGACCTCGGCGGCCTCCGTCGCGTAGCCCTTACCTCCGCAGTCGGGATGGAAGACGTAGCCGACCTCACCCGTACGATGCTCGCGGCTCCGCAACGTCATGCTGACATCACCCAACAGCGCTCCAGTCTCCCGCAGGACCACCGCCAAGGAGAGACCTTGTCCCTCGCCCTCCAGAAATGTCTCCTGGGTCTTCCTGTAGAGCGCTGGGCGGACCTCGTCGAGGGTCCGAGGGCTCCAGTACAGATACCGGGCTACCTCTGGCAACGATTGCATCGCATGTAGGGGGTGGAGGTCATCAGCACAGAACGGGCGCAGCGTGAGTCGCGCGGTCTCGAGAGGCAAGCTAGGTCGCAGCACCCGTCGATTCTAGACCGGCTCCGCCAACTTCGCCTTGGGCGCGTCCGATCCGAGGAATTGCCTTATAAATAAGGCCATTTGTTGACCCTCACTGGCTGTGGCGGTGATCTTGACGGGGTAGGATCGAACGCATGAGCGACGACGATGGTGTGCGGATCTCTCCGCTCCCGCCCGGGTTTGGCGACATGCTTCCCGGTCCGGAGTTGGTGGCCGCTCGCTGGCGTCGATCGGGACGCCTGTAACGGGTCTGAGGTGGGGGAGCTGGTCCGCGCGGGCCGCAAGGTTGCCCGCTGGGCTGAAGCACTGAGCCTTGGCGACACACAGGTCCTGGCGCACTGCCCGCCCTGCTTCAAGGATGATGAGGCGGAACGCTCGTCTCGGCCGGAGCCGCGCGCTGCGCGCGCTGCTGAACTGTTGTCGCCGATGTTGGGGTGGACCAACTACCGTGCCGATCAGTTCATGCTCATCGCGTTAGCGTTGTCTGATCTGCCGAACACCCGCGGTGCGTTGGAACGCGGTGAACTCGAATTCTCCGAGGTTCGGACGATCGTCGACCGGCTCACCCTCCTACCCCCAGCTGACCGTGCAGCGGTGGATGCGGCGATCTTCCCTGAGGTGCTGAAACTGCGGGGCGGGCTGCTACGGCTCTACGTTGAAGCCGAAATCATCAAGATCAACCCCGAAGCAGCCAAAGAACGCCACAAGAAGGCCCGCGAAGACCGCGGTGTAGCTGTCTACCCCGACGTGGACAACGTCTCCACCGTGCGCCTGCACGGCATCCCTCACGACCGGGCAGCGCAAGCCTGGGCGCTTCTGGATGCGATCGCCCGCACCATGAAATCTGGCGGAGACGAACGCACCCTCCCCCAACTACGCGCCGANATCGCCATCTCCCTCCTCTCCGGCGAAGCCGACGTCCTCATCTGCGACAGCGCTCCAGAAGTCGGCAAAGAGAGAAACCCTTCCGGCGAGGACTGCGACTGCGAGAACGGTGCCGGGGAGGACGGCGCCGGGGAGGACGGCGGGGACGCCGGCCCTTGTCAAGGGTCTTTTGACGACCTGCTCGAGGAGCAGAACAACGCCGACAGCTCTTCCGAAGCTGAGGGTGCGCAGGAGGAATCTGCCGCCGGGCAGGGTGGGTGCCGGCACACCGGGTGCGACCACGACCACCACCTTGCGGGCTGCCCGTGTGAGGACTGTAAACCCGCCACCTACCCCCACCCGCTGGACCGGCCCGCACGTCAGGCCCGCAATAACGGAGCAACTGGTGAGAGCGACGCGGCCATGGGAGGCGGCGAACCCGGACGCGGTCCGGGTGGCGACGCTGACCGGGAACCAATCCCAGAGCAGGAGATCCCGGCCGCGTTCCGGTCCTGGAAAGCGGCGATCAAGGCGAAGCTTCAGCTGAACGTGCCGATCACGACACTGTTCGAGCTTGCGGAGCGGCCAGCGGAGCTGGGCGGGTTCGGACCCGTGCTCACCGAAGTAGCGAGACGACTCATCGCCAACCACCTCGACAACCCAGACGCCATGTTCACCATCGGCATCACCCACCCGGTCACCGGGCAGCTGCTGAGCCTGCATCCACTGGCGAAACGCTTCCTCCGCGGACTCCCGGCAGAGTTCGTGCAGTCACTCAACCAACGCTGCACCTGGATGCTCTGCAGACGCCCAGCCATCAACTGCGACCTCGACCACACCAAACCCTACGCCCAAGGCGGCGAAACCTCCGTCGCGAACATGGCACCACTATGCCGACGCCACCACCGCGTCAAAACCGAAGGCCACTGGAAAGTCGAACAAACCAGCCCAGGCCACCTCACCTACACCGACCCACACGGACGGAAGTATCAGGTGACCCCGCCACGACTCACCGATCCCGTCGAACCAGACGATCCCGATCCTCCACCGTTCTAGCCAACGCGGGGAAGCGGGACAAGCAAACAAGACAGCAGGCTCGAAAACCCTTACAGAAAAGGGATTTCTAGCCTGCTGGCATGCGCCCGCAGCGCCGGAGAACCGCGGGGAATGGGTCAGACGACGTCGCGGCGCATCGGCTTGAGTAGGGCGACCGTACTCGCCAGCACCGTGTATCCGAAGAGAATCAGCGCCCCGGCCAGAGGAGACACCAGCCGGACTGGGTCACTGGACAGCTGCTGGGCCAAGGCGTCGGCCACGGCGGTGAAGTCGGTCAGCGCCGCGGTCGCGCCGCCGGGTAGCCACGGATACAGGCTGCGCACGCCCGGGATCGTCAGGAGCAGCAGCTCCCCGCCATACAGGTAGCCAATCACCACACACAACGCCGCGACCTGGTGGCGGATCAGCGCGCCTATGCCCACCCCGAGCACTGTGTAGGCGACCATGGCGACCGCCAGGCGCGCGAGCAGCTCGACGATGGTCCCGGCAGGCAGGCCCAGGTTGACACCACGGGCCGCGGCGGCACCGAACAGCGCCAGAGCGGAGGTGCCGGACAGGACGAGCCCGTAGACCATGCCCGCCAACCCATAGGTGATCAGTTTGGCGGCCAGCACCCGCCAGCGGTTGGGCGCGAACAGAAACGTGAAATTGACGGTCCGGTACCTGTACTCGGAGGTCACGGCCAGGGTGCCGATCGCGGCGGGGATGAAGGCGGTGAAGCCGAGAAAGCCGAGAACAGCTCGTACTCCAGCTTCGGTGTGGAGCCCCGGCATCGGGGGCTGGAAGTTCTCCGGCCCCACGATGGCGAGCAGGCCGATCAGGCCGCCACCGAGGAGGGCGGCCACGAACAGGGTCGCCAGCCACATCCGGGTCGCGAGCAACCTGCGGAACTCCGCATGGATCAGAGGCTTCATGGGCGCGTCCGTTCGCCGGTCAGGTCAAGGAAGAGCTGTTCGAGGCTGGGGTGTTCGGCGGTCAGTCCGTGGATGCGCAGCCCGCGAGCAGCCGCCAGGTCGGCGATCCGAGATGGGTCGAGCCCGCGGACTCGCAGTTCCTGCGGACCATTCGCTTCCACCAGGTAGGCAGCGGGGGCCAGGATCTGACCGAGTTCGGTGGCGTCGGGAGTGCGTACCAGTACAGCTTGCGACGTACTGGAGAGATCGCGCAGGGACCCGGCGGCCAGCAACCGCCCCTCCCTGATGACCACGACGTCGTCGGCGACCTGCTGCACCTCGCTGAGCACGTGGCTCGAGATCAGGATGGTGCGGCCGGCATCGGCGAGATCGCGCAGGAACGAACGCAGCCAGGCCATGCCCTCTGGATCCAGACCGTTGCTGGGCTCATCCAGCAGCAGGACGCGGGGATCGCCCAGCAGAGCGGTGGCCAGGTTGAGCCGCTGCCGCATGCCGGTGGAGAAGCCGCCTGTCCTGCGTCCTGCGGCCTCAGCCAGACCCAGAAGCTCGAGAAGTTCGTCGACCCGGCCGCTGGGGTATCCGCCCATCGCGGCGTAGATCCCCAGGTGGTCTCTGGCCGAGTGGAACGGGTGGAAGGAGGCGGCGTCGAAGACCGCCCCCACCACGGTGGTCGGGCGCAGGATGTCCCGGTAACGACGCCCTCCGATGGTCACGCTGCCGGACGTGGGCGCGACATGATCGATCATCATCCGCATGGTCGTCGTCTTGCCGGCACCATTCGGGCCGAGGAAAGCCGTGATCGCCCCCGGTCTGACAGTGAAGCTGAGGTCGTCGACAGCGGTGACCGGGCCGTACCTCTTGGTCAGATTGCGTACCTCGATGCCGCTCACACGACCACAGCCCCGATGACCTGAACGAGGTGATCGACGTTGGAGACCGAGACGACGACTTCGTCGAATTCGCCGCCGGAGCTCGCGCGGTCCAGCAGCAGGTGTAACCCGGGGAGATTGCGGTTGACCGAGACCAGCTGCCGTGGACCGCCGTAGAGGCCCCACACACCGATCTTGGTGTGGCCCGACACGGTCAGCCCTCTTCTCGCTCCGCGCGGGACGCGCAGCGGCCGATCCGTGGCGGCCACCCTTCGAACTGCCGTCAAGGGGATGGTGTGCCGGGCGCGCCCGGCGAACAACCGCTCCCACGGACCGAACTCGATGGTGATCAAGCCGTCAGCGACCATGACCGTTGCCACGTGTCATCCTTTCGTCAAGGGGAGGAGAGTCGTCGCCAGCAGCCGGGGTGTCCGGTCCTCTCCTGGCTCATGTGCGAGAAGGGGTTGCACCAGCTCGGCGAAGCCCTGCGCGAAGCGGATGAACTCCTCGTCATCCAGATGCAGCACCACCTGCTGGTAGCCAACGCCGTCGGCCATCAGGTCGATGTGCTCCCTGGCGAGGTAGCGCGAGAACTCCGCCAGCAAGCTGCTCATGAACGCGGTGAAGTACCGCGCGTGCTCCTCACGGGACGCCGAGGCCAAGGTTTCGGCGGTGGGCGTCACCCCGCCTTCCGGCACCACGTACACCCGCTCCGTCGCGCCCCCGACCTTGCGCTCCTCCGCCACGTCCAGCAGGCCCGCATTGGCGAGAGTCGCGATGTGCCGGTACAGCGTGGCCTGTGGTACGTCGGCCAGCTGGCCCGCCAACTCGGTTGCCGTACGGCGACCGCCGGCGACCGCGACCAGGATCCGGATGCGTACGGGATGAAGCGCCACGTCAGCCCGGCGTTCTTTCGGAGTACTCACAACGCAGACGTTATCATTATTGATAATGAGAACGCATCTTGATCACGCGGAGCCATCGACGATCAGGTGATGGCACCAGGCCGACTACCCAGGTGCGTCTCCGGACGCGCGCAAGATCACCAAATGCAGTTGGACGCCCTGGCCGCCGCAGGCTGCCGGGAAGGAGCTCCTGGATCCCCGCCGCAGAGAGCCGACGAGCTGACCTACGGCTCCGCAGGTCAGCCAAGACGACCGCAATGTCCCCGAGGCTAGTGGGACCTATCAGTCGTTGAGCATCACCAGATCGAGCGTGTGGAGGTGCTCGGAGTTCGCGATCAGATTGATCTCGGTGATTTTGCCTGCGGAGATCGTGAAGGCGAAGGCCACGCGTGGTCGGCAGGCCTGTGCCCACAATGCGCCGGGGACCCCGTCGATCAGTGCCAGGCGTGCGTGGAGGGCGCGGCCGGAGAGGGTGTCGGCGACCGCCGAGGCGCCGTGGACCAGCCCAGGGGCGCCCATACCGATGGCGGCGTGGTTGGCGCGGAGCACGGCGTCTGGGTGCAGCAGATCGAGCAACGCGTTGAAGTCGCCGCGCCGTGAAGCGGAGAGAAAGGCACGGACGATCTCCCGCTGTCGGGCCAGGTCGGTGCCGGGGGGCGGTGCCGCGCCCCGGATGCGGCGTCGGGCTCGGCTGGCGAGTTTTCTGGCTGCGGCGGGCGTCCGGTCGACGATGGGAGCGATCTCCTCGAACGGCACGGCGAAGATGTCGTGCAGCACGAAGGCCAGGCGCTCGTTGGGAGCCAACGTGTCCAGCACCACCAGCAGTGCGAGGCCCACCGAGTCGGACAAGATCGCGTGGTGCTCGGGATCGACGTCTGTGTCGTCGCTGCGTTGGGCTGGTTGCAGCACGGGCACGTCCAATGGATCTTCGCTCCGGGCGGTGCGTGAGCGCAGCATGGTCAGCGCCACACGGGCGACGATGGTGGTGAGCCACCCGCGCAGGTTCTCCACCTCGCTGGTGTAGGACCGGTTGAGCCTGAGCCAGGCTTCCTGGACGGCATCGTCGGCCTCGGCCGCGGAGCCGAGGATCTGGTAGGCCACCGCACGCAGATGCCCGCGATGCTCCTCGAACCGGTCGGTCAGCAAATCGTGCTCGTTCATCGGTCACATTCCTCCGTCGCGGCCAGTCATTGCCTATGACTCGCGAAACGTCGCGGGTGTGACCAGCAGCAGGACGACCACGCCGGGCGGCACGCCCGTGATGCCGTTCATGCGGCTGGCGCGTACCTGTTCCCCATCGGAGGAAGCATCATGTCCGCACGTATCCCGTCTTGGCTGCGCACAGCCTTCTACTGGGTCCTGGCCGCAGAATTCGTCGTCGGCTTCGTCACCAAGTTCTGGCCCGGCCCGACGTTCTTTGGCCCGGCGTACTCGGTGAAGTTCGTTGAGTGGGGGTTTCCCGCCTGGTTCAGATTCGTCGCTGGCGCCATCGAGTTGATCTGTGCACTCTTGCTGGTCATCCCATCCAAACGGTTCAGATTCATCGGTGCCGCGGGACTGGTCTTCCTCCTCACCGCCGCGGTCACCACGCACCTCATCGATGACGCGGCCCTGTACGAAGAGGTCTCGGCCCCCATCCACCTGGTGATCACGATCATGGTCGCCCTGGCGAACTGGCCGGCCGACTGGAAAGACCTCATACACCCCCAGCGGGACAGCAGCGCCGCGCCGACACGCGCACGAGGCATGGAGCACAGCACCCGATGATTCGCGCCATCGATTCCATCAACCCGCGCAGCCGCACCATCGTGTACTGGACCGCCACCCTGATCATCGCGGCCGAGTCGTTCGTGGGTGGCTTCTGGGACCTCCTGCGGATCGACTACGTCCGCGACGTCCTGGAACAGCAGCTGAGCTACCCGCCCTATGTCGCTGTCGTCTTGGGCCTGTGGAAGATACCCGGCGCGGTGGTGCTGGTCCTGCCACGCCTTCCCCGGCTCAAGGAATGGGTCTACGCGGGCGAGATCTTCGTCTACACCGGAGCTGCGGCCTCCCATTTCTCCACCGGCGATATCGAGACGGGCACCGGCCCGCTCGGCTTCGCCACCGTAACGATGATCTCCTGGGCGCTGCGACCGGTGAACCGCCGTGACCCTGCGCCACACGCCGCATCGCTCGCCTGGCTACCGTTCACCCCAGCACAGAACACGTTCACCACGATCCTTTTCTGGGTGACCACCCTGAGCTTCACTGGCGCGTTGCTGAGCGGCAGCGTGGCCGACCTGACCCAACGCCCGGAAACCCTGGTCGGCATGCAGGCCCTCGGCTACCCCGCATATTTCCTGCTCATCATCGGATCTTGGAAGGTCCTGTGTGCCCGGCCATACTCCCGCCGAGATTCACCCGGTTGAAGGAATGGGCCTACGCCGGCGCGTTCTTCAACTTCTCCGGTGCGGTCATTTCCCACCTGGCATCCGGCTCCGAGTGGTACCACGTCGGCTACACCTTCCTGTTCACCCTCTGCACACTCACCTCCTGGGCGCTACGGCCCAGCAACCGGGTCCTCGGCAACCTGTATCCGCACCCGGGCAGGCACCAATCCCCCGACGCAATCCAGCAGACAGACACCAGTGAGCACGCCTCGGCCGCACACCGGATCGGGTAATAGCCCCCAGTCAAACACCAACACAACGGAGAATGCGATGCCACCGATGATCAGCACCATCATGCTCGGAGTCCGCGATCTGGCCCGGGCCAAGACGTTCTACACCGCCAGCCTGGCGACCACGGTCGAGAAGGACCATCCGAACTTCGTCTCACTCAGCCTGCGCGGGGGCTTATCGTCGCTGGCGCTCTACGAGTGGACCGCCGCAGCACACGACGCGGGGGTCTCACCGGAGGGATCTGGATTCCGCGGCGTCTCCTTCCACTTCATCACCGACACCCCCGAGACGGTGGACCAGATCATCGCCAAAGCCGAGGCCGCCGGGGGTAGCGTGGTCCGAAAGCCACAGGCCGCGCAGTGGGGCGGCTACTTCGGCTACTTCGCCGACCCCGACGGCCACTTGTGGAAGGTCACCACCTCCAAGCTGACCCACGTCGAACTACCGGCACAGGACACCAGGTCGAGCTGGGTTGCGGTGCGTCGGGATCAGCACGACCATGACCGCCCATGACCGCGTTCGAAGTGCCCCAAAGGCCTGAGTGGCCGCCTGATCACGCCAGAACCCACACCGTTCGGTGCTCCGCCGCCGACTGAGCCGGTGTTGTGGATTACCGACGACCTGCTGCCTGAGGACGAGGATGGAGCTGGCCGCACTGCCGGACCCGCCCCGACGGCTGATCGTCGGTAGCCAGTCCTTCGATCAGGTCTTGGAGACGGACCAGGCGTAAGCGGATCTGTACCGGTCCTGGGAGCACCTCAGCCGAGCAACAGAAGTTCGCGGCCTGGATACGGGACCGCATCTCGCCCCTCGACACCACGGACAACACCAGTCCCGACGTCACCGCGGCGGCCGTCGCAGAGTGGATACGAAGCCGGCTGGGTTTGAAGGCTGGCCGAACCTGGCAAGAACACCTGCGCTCCGCGAGCCGGCGTTCCTACGGTGGAGCGAGGAATTCCACCCGCCGGCGAGGGAGTCATCGTGACGACCACCTTGGAAACACCGCAGGTCCTGACAGACTCCGAGGTCGAGGAGTTCTGGGAGCAGGGATACCTACTCGTACGCGGCGTCCTGTCGCGGGACGAGGCGGCGTACTACCGGGACCTGATCCTTGATCTTGTCCCCCGCAACCTCATCATTCCCGAGCACTGGCACGCCGCCGACGGCCGGATCAAGCCCATGGTGAGCGCCGACAACCAGACCTGGGACACCCCCGAACTCCTGCCTCTGTGGGCCAACGAGAAGCTCTACCACGTCGCGGCACAACTGCTGCGGTCACCGCGGCTGCGGTCGTTCGACGGCTCGCTCGGGGTCACGCTGCGCAACGACGTCCACCGCGACAGTGCCCTGAGCCAGACCCTGCACATCGACGCATCGGTGCCGCGGGACGTTGACAACTTCCTCCTGACACTCGAGGAAGTCCAACTCGGCGGCTGCTTCTATTTCAACGACGTCCTGCCGGAGGGTGGCGGCATCCATGTCGTACCCGGTGGGCACCGGATCGTCGCCGAGGAGGCGAAGGCGCACCCACAGGGGCGGCACCTCCACGACGACTGGAAGCGGATCACGCATCTGAAGAGTGTCGAGGTCACCGGAGAAGCGGGCGACTTCGCACTCCTCCACCACCTGATGCCGCACGGGGCCTCCCACAACCGGCACTCGACTCCACGGGTGGCGCAGTTCCTCCGCTACGTCAGGGAGGACCACCCGCACGGCGCCGGGAAACGCCCGGCGACGGCGTACAACGAACGCCAGCTCGCCGCCGTCGGCCCGCTCGGCCGAAAGCTCCTCGGCGTCGACCCCTGGTGACCCTGGTGACCCCTGATGCCCCAGGAGGGCTGAGTACGTGAAGATCTCGAACGCCCGCGTCATCGTGACCTCGCCCGGCCGCAACTTCGTCACGCTCAAGATCGAGACGGACGCCGGAGTCCATGGCATCGGTGACGCCACCCTCAACGGCCGCGAACTCGCCGTCGCGAGCTACCTGACCGAGCATGTCGTTCCCCTCCTCGAGGGTCGTGATCCGGCGGACATCGAAGACACCTGGCAGTACCTCTACAAGGGGGCCTACTGGCGGCGCGGCCCGGTTACGATGGCGGCGATCGCGGCGGTCGACATGGCGTTGTGGGACATCAAGGGCAAGGTCCTCGACACGCCGGTCTACAACCTCCTCGGTGGCCGTTCGCGGCGCGGGGTCCTCTGTTACGTCCACGCCTCCGGCCGCTCGATCGCCGACACCATCGAACAGGTGCGGCGCCTGCGCGAGGAGGGCTACCGCGCGATCCGGGTCCAGTGCGTCGCGCCCGGCATCGACAACATGTACGGCACGCCGCGCGGTATGGATGGTCAGCAGCCGGACCTGCCGTTCGTCGAGGAAGGCTGGGCGACCGAGAAGTACCTCCGCTTCGTGCCCGAACTCTTCGCCGCCGTGCGGGATGCGGTCGGGTTCGACGTCCATCTCCTCCACGACGCGCACCATCGGCTGACCCCGATCGAGGCGGGGTGGCTGGGCAAGCGGCTCGAGGACTACCAGCTGTTCTGGCTCGAGGACGCCGTGCCCGCCGAACTCCAGGAGAGCTTCCGGCTGATCCGCCAGCACACGACGACACCGCTCGCGGTCGGTGAGGTGTTCAACTCGCTGTACGACTGCCACCAGCTGATCCGTGAACAGCTGATCGACTACATCCGCGCGAGCGTCGTCCATGCGGGCGGTATCACGCAACTGCGTAAGGTCGCGCACTTCGCCGAGCCGTACCACGTCAAGACCGGCTGTCACGGCGCCGCGGACCTCTCCCCCGTGACCATGGCAGCGGCCCTGCACTTCGGGCTCGCGACGCACAACGTCGGAATCCAGGAGTACGCCCATCACGCGGAGGAGACGCCGGAGGTCTTCCCGCATGCCTGGTCCTTCTCTGACGGTTACCTCCACCCGGGGGAGGCGCCCGGTCTCGGTGTCGACATCGACGAGAAGCTCGCGGCGCGCTACCCGTACGACCGCGCCTACCTGCCGGTGAGCCGGAAGGTCGACGGCACAGCCAGCAGTTGGTGACGACCGTTCCGCGACAAATCGGTTGCCCGCCGGGGTGGCCCTCTGGTGTACTCCCCGGCGGCAGCTGAGCGACCAAGGGAGACGGAAATGCGAGCACCCATGTCCATCCAGAGAGGAATTCCCCTTTATCTCGAGGACATGGCGCTCAGTGAAAACGTTGAACCTTGGAATTTTGGCACATGTCGACGCCGGTAAGACCAGCCTGACCGAGCGGCTGCTCTTCGGGGCCGGTGTCATCGACGAGATCGGCAGCGTCGACGACGGCAGCACCCAGACCGATTCGCTCGCTCTGGAACGCCAGCGCGGCATCACGATCAAGTCCGCCGTGGTGTCGTTCGTCATCAACGACGTCACGGTCAACCTGATCGACACGCCCGGCCACCCCGACTTCATCGCCGAGGTGGAGCGGGTGTTGAGCGTGCTCGACGGCGCCGTCCTCGTCATTTCCGCCGTAGAAGGCGTACAGGCGCAGACCCGCGTCCTGATGCGCACGCTCCAGCGGCTCAACATCCCCACACTGATCTTCGTGAACAAGATCGACCGCGGCGGCGCGGATGATGAGCG
>NZ_KB892758.1:0-83829 GCF_000373925.1 Actinopolymorpha alba DSM 45243
CCAGCCACAACCAACCCCGTAGGCACAACCTGTCTCATTTGACTTGACAACTACCGCTACGCCCACCTGCAGCACGCCACTATCGGCCGTCAACGTCAAGCCGAGGCAGCCGGCGTACCAGCCTGGGATCCGGCCGACGCAGCTCATGAGGCCGAGCAACAGGCCGACATCCTCCAGGACCTGCCCAGATCGGACCCGCGCCGCATCACCACCGTGCAAAAGGATCTACTGCTCACAAACCTCGACGCTCTCACTGGGTCCGGAACAGCCCTCGCCAACTCGCCCATCCCTTTCTGCATCGACCAAGGCGATCTCTGGCCAGGTAACGTCCTGATCGCCCGGCCCGGCGGCCACCACCGCTTCATCGACTTCGGCGACGCTGCCTGGACCCATCCCTTCCTGTCCCTCATGCCGCTCCTCTTCGGATGTCACCGTTGCTGGTCACTGCCGGGTCCCTTCAGCGACAGTCTCGACCATCCTTCCCTGCAGATGATCACCGACTCTTACCTTCGAGCCTGGACTGACTACGCCAGCCTCCAGGAACTAAGAGACATCCTCAGCCACGCCCTCCGACTCACGCCCCTCAGACGAAGCCGCGCCCTCATCACCAACTTCAAACGCGCCACCAGCGCCGATACCCACGATCTCGGACCCACCCCCTGGTCATGGCTAACGGCAGGTACGACAGCCCCTTCTGGGCTTAGCACAAGAAGTCGAAGGTTGACTTAGGGAGCTGGGGGCCGTCCTCGGACGGCCGGCGTCCGGCGCGGGACCTGCATTCATCGAAGACCTCAGGGGCTTCGCCCTCGAACCCAGCCCTCACTCCGGGAGGGAAGCGCCGGGCTCCTCTCCATCGGACGGCCACCGCAAGCGGCATACCCTGCACGGAACCCCGGGTGTGGACAAGCTGTCCGACCGACAGGAGAGGAGCATGGAAGCCCGACGTCTTGTGGTTTCGCCGCCGGGGGAGCAGGACTACAACGGCGGCGTCCGGTCAGAACAGTGGCAGCAGGTTTCTGATTTCTGAGAGTCTGTATGGAAGGTGGACGTCCAGCCCTGGGCCGTAGAGGCCGTTCCTCGTTTTTTGAGATCATGCTGAAGCAGGAGCTGATATGGCGTACCGCCTCTAGTGTCCCTCGCCTTAGATTCGTTTACAAAGGGCTGTGATGCTGTCGAGGATCTCGTCTGCGGTTTTGGTCCATACGTAGGGTCGGGGGTTTTCGTTCCAGGTTTGGATCCATGAGCGGATGTCTTTCTCTCGGGTGCCTCGGAGTTCAGGTAGTAGGCGTGCATCGCGGCCAGTGTTTCCGCGACATTCTCGGGGATAGCGGTCTCCGTCGACGCCGGCTGCCCTGGGTAGAACGGGATGGCGATCCAGTGGCCGCGCGAGTCTTGTCCGGATCGAAGTAGCTGCGGAATCGCGGTGGCGTCCGACAGCCGGTTGGCGGCGCGTAGCGCGACCACCTCCGTCAGGGACGTCCGCTTCAGGAACACGGTTAGCTCGCCGTCAACGCCGGCCTCGGTGACAGCAACGCGCAGCTTTTCCTTGGTCATCGAGCTGTGTCCGCCTTGGACCGGCTCCCGGGCGATGATGTCGAAGCACGACTCCGGTTCCATCCGAACATTCTATTAGTGCCCGACGCGCACAATCTGGGCGCTCTTGTGCCCCGTCAAACATCGGATGTCGAGCCGGCGGCACGAATGGTCGCACAGGCCATCCGCGCCCTTCAAGGAGTCTTCTGCCGTACCAGCAGGCTCTGGGTGTGCCCGTGCAGCTCAGGTCTGCTGCGAGCAACAACGGTGTGAGTTGGGTAGTGGAGTGGTTATGAAGGCGGTGCGGTTCGACGAGTACGGCGGGACCGACGTCCTGTATGTGGCCGACGTGCCTGTCACTGAGCCGGCTCAGGGGCAGGTGCTGGTCAAGGTCAGGGCGACGTCGATCAATCCCGGTGAGACGAAGATCCGGCAGGGGCTTTATCGCGCGATCTGGCCGGCCACGTTCCCGTCGGGTGAGGGGACTGATCTTGCCGGAGTCGTGACGGAGATCGGCCCCGGGGTCGAGGGGGTCGCGGCAGGCGACGAGGTCATCGGCTTCACCGACGAGCGGGCCAGCCACGCCGAGTACGTGAGCGTTCCGGCGGAGAACCTCGCGGCCAAGCCGGCGAATGTGGCCTGGGAGGTCGCCGGGTCGTTGCCGGTCGCCGGAAGCACGGCATACGCATCGGTACGTGCCGTGTCGGTGGAGCCGGGTGACACACTCGCCGTCTCTGGTGCGGCGGGTGGCGTGGGATCGATCGTCGTCCAGCTGGCCAGGCGGGCCGGGGCGGAGGTGATCGGCATCGCCGGTCCGGCCAATCACGACTGGCTGGCCGCGCACGGAGTAAGACCTGTGACGTACGGCGAGGGCTTGGCCGACCGGCTGCGTGAGGCCGGGATCGACGCGTTCATCGACACCTACGGAGACGGCTACGTCAAACTGGCGATCGATCTGGGCGTGTCACCGGAGCGGATCGACACGATCGTCGACTTCGCCGCCCCAGAGGAGTACGGGGTGAAGGCTGAAGGCTCCGCATCTGCGAGGAACGCCGCGGTTCTCGCCGAACTCGCAGGGCAGGTCGCCTCCGGTGACCTGGAAGTGCCGATCGCCGCGACGTTCCCGCTCGACGACGTCCGCGCTGCATTCAAACAACTGGAACGCGGCCATACCCGAGGAAAGATCGTCCTGCTGCCGTGACCCGTTCAATGCCAGGGGCCCAGCGGCGCGGCCCTTTCGATCAGGTCACCGTAGAACTCCAGCCACATTCCCTGGTTGAGGGAGCAGGAAGGTAGATCGTATGACCACGTACAAGGTTGGCTACTTCGTCGGCAGCCTCGCGACAGCATCCATCAACCGCATGCTGTCCAAGGCGTTGATTCGCATGTCCCCGCCAGACCTGGAATTCGTGGAGATTCCGATCAAGGATCTGCCGGTGTACAGCTACGACTACGACGCCGACTACCCAGCGGCAGGTAGGGCACTCAAGGACGCTATCGCCTCCATCGACGCCGTGCTGTTCGTAACCCCGGAGTACAACCGTTCAATCCCGGGCGGCTTGAAGAACGCCATCGACTGGGCCAGCCGCCCGCCGGGGCAAAACTCTTTCGCGGATAAGCCCTGCGCCGTGATCGGTATATCCCCGGGGCGGATCGGAACCGCGATCGCCCAGCAGCACCTGCGAAGCGTCCTGGGCTACCTCAACGCCCCGCAGATGAACGCGCCAGAGGCCTACATCAATTACCAGCCCGGCCTGATCACCGATACCGGCGAAGTCGCCGACCAGAGCACGGCGCAATTCCTCCAGCGGTTCATGAACGAATTCAGAACGTTCATCACCCAGGTGCTTACCGTATTACCCCACGAGCGTTGATCCGTGTCGAACATGTTAGTCCTTGTCGTAGTGAGCCCGGCTTAGTAGGCCCGACCACACCCGCCAGCGGCGGCGTGCCTCTGCCGACACGAAGCATTGTTGGCGACACCGGGTCAACGCATCGTTCGGAAGGCCCGCCGCACCTGGTCGACGAACAGCTCCGGCTGCTCGAAGGCGGCGAAATGGCCACCGCGGGGGAGTTGCTCATAGAAGCGAAGATCCGTGAAGTATCGCTCGCACCAGCGCCGCGACGGCCGGAAGATCTCACGTGGGAAGACCGAAAAGCCGACCGGTACAACGAGCGCCTCGGGGTGGCGAGCGCCGCGGCCGGATGGCCGGGCGAAGCCCTGCTCCCAGTAGATGCGGGCCGAAGACGCAGCCGTGGCGGTGTGCCAGTAGACGCTGATGTTGTCGAGCATCTGGTCGCGGCTGAGCGCCTCGAGGGGATCGCTGTTGTGGTCGGTCCCGGCCCAGTACATCTGGGCGATCCAGGCACACTGGCCCACCGGGGAGTCGACCAGCCCATAGCCGGCGGTCTGCGGGCGGGTCGCCTGCTCGAGGGCGTAGCCGCTGCCCCATTCCTGGAAGTACGCGGCGTCGGCCAAGCTCTGCCGCTCGAAGTCGGTCACATCCTCGGTGGTCGACTGCTCGCGGCCACCGATCGGCAACATGTTGAGGTGGATACCCACCAGGCGCTCGGGCCGCTGTATGGCCAGTTCCGCGGTGACGGCAGACCCCCAGTCGCCGCCCTGAGCGCCGAACCGCTCGTAGCCCAGCCGGGTCATCAGCGCCGACCACGCCTGTGCGATCCGCGCTGGCCCCCAGCCGGGCTCGGTAGGTTTCGCGCTGAACCCGAAGCCGGGCAGCGACGGGCACACCACGTGGAACGCGTCGCCGGCATCGCCGCCGTGGGCGCCTGGGTCGGCCAGCGGTGCGAGGACGTCGAGGAACTCCACCACCGAGCCCGGCCAGCCATGCGTGAGGATCAGCGGCAGCGCGTCCGGCTGCGGCGAGCGCAGGTGTACGAAGTGGACGTCGAGGCCGTCCAGTTCGGTGGTGAACTGCGGCAGCGCGTTGAGCTGGGCCTCCAGGCGTCGCCAGTCGTACCGGCGTTCCCAGTACTCGCACAGGTCCCGCAGCCAGTCCAGCGGCACGCCCTGGTTCCAGTCCGCCACCGTCGCCGGCTCGGGCCACCGGGCACGGGCCAAGCGCTGCCGCAGATCGTCGAGCGAATCCTCGGCAACGCTGACCGTGAACGGAGTCAGCTCGCCGCCCATCTCCCCACCGTAACCCCAGACCACAGGAAGTGCTTTACGCCGCCGATACCCGGTGAGGGTACCTATTGGGATCAATATTTCCGGAACCCTCGCCACCGATTTGACGTACGCAAATGCCGCAGGCGACGTCTGATCATCCTGCTAGGTGGCGCCAGCGGCCCCCACAAGCCCTGCGCCGTGAAGGGCGAAGGGCCCAGGTAGTGGGCGTCGGGCAGGGGGAGCCTTGGGCTGGAGGAGGGGACATATATGGGCCAGCTTGACGGGAAGATCGCTGTCGTTACCGGTGGCTCTGAGGGTATCGGCGCGGCCACCGCTGGGCGTTTTGCCTCTGAAGGGGCGACGGTGTTTATCAGTGGCAGACGCGAAGCCGAGTTGGACAGCGCGGCGAAGGCGATCAATGCACAGAACCGCGGGGGCCAAGCTATCGCGGTGCGATGCGACGTGTCGGTACTCGCGGACTTGGACCGGCTCTACGCGCGGGTGAAGGACCACAGCAACCGCATTGATGTGCTGTTCGCGAACGCCGGTGTTGCCGAACTGATGCGGCTTGGGGACATCACCGAAGAACACTTCGATCGCACCTTCGGCATTAACGTCAGGGGATTGCTGTTCACGGTGCAAAAGGCGCTGCCGCTCCTATCGGATGGAGCCTCGGTCATCCTGCCCTCCTCTATCGCCGCGTCCAAGGGCCTCGAAGCAGCGAGCGTCTATAACGCCACCAAGGCCGCTATCCGCAGCTTCACGCGCACCTGGGCCGCCGAGCTTGCAGGTCGCGGGATCCGGGTCAACGCAGTCAGTCCGGGACCGATCGAGACGCCGGGGCTCGCCGGGCTCACGGCAGACCCAGCCCAGGCGAGAATGCTCAAAGACCTGCAGTTGACGCACATGCCCCTCGGCCGAATGGGGGATCCGGGCGAAGTCGCCGCCGCCGTGCTGTTCCTTGCAACCGACGCCAGCAGTTACACCACCGGCGCCGAACTCTTTGTCGACGGAGGCCTTGCCCAGGTATGAGGGGAGAAGGACCCGCAGTCAAGGGGACGCTTCGCTCACGCCTGCGTCGGATCCTCGTGTCCTGGCCCCGAGTGGTTGGTCATGGTTCCGGAGACGGCCGCTGGCCAGACCACGGAAGACGGACGCGAACGGACCCGACACCCGCACCGCCTCCCGCCGACTGGGCGACGCGTTCGTAGAGTTGCTCGATCTCGCCCTCGCCGCGGGTGAAGCCCCTACCAGGGGTGGGACCAAACCGCAGATCATCATCACCATGACACTGGCCCAACTCGTCACCGGAATCGGCTACGCGACGCTGGACAGCGGTGAACAGATCTCCGCCGAAACCGCGAGACTGCTGGCCTGCGACGCCGACGTCATCCCCGCCGCCCTGTCCCACTCACCAACCCTCACGCACCAACCCGCCACGCCCCAAATCCCTTAGCCACAAGGGAACTCAGCCAAGGTCACGATCTACCGCTGCAGTACTAGCGCTGAGGCTCATCGCCCACGGCCGGAGCTTGTCGGGGTTGCGTACCGCCCAGATGTGCTTGATCCGGTCCCCTGCGACTTCGAACGCGTACACCGATACGGTGACGCCGTCTTGCTGAGCGATCAGGCCGGGTTGGCCGTTGACCGTACGCTCCAGGAGCGTCAGATTGCGGAGCCTGCCCTCGAGGCGGACCAGAGATCGGACGATCTGATCGGCGCCTTCGACCGGGCGGAGCGCGGTGGCGACGAGGCCGCCGCCGTCGCTGATCGCCGTGACATTTGGGTCGAGGAGGCTGATGAGGGCGTCGATGTCCTTGGCTTCCCATGCCTGTTTGAAGTCCCTGACGATCCGGGCCTGCTGGGCTGTCGGAGTCGCGGGAGCCTGCGCTGCGCGGATGCGACGGCGGGCGGAGGAGGCCAGCTGGCGGCAGGCCGCCGGGGTACGGCCGACGATCTCGGCAACTTCGGCGAAGGGGTAGCGGAAGACGTCGTGGAGGATGAACGCGACGCGCTCGGCTGGGGTCATCGCTTCGAGTACGACGAGGAAGGCCATGTTGATCGACTCGTCGAGGGTGACCCGGTCGGCCGGGTCGATGGTGATGCCGCCTGACTGCCCGTTGATCCACTCCGTAGGTTCGGGTAGCGGCTCGGGGATCCATTCGCCCACGTAGGTCTCTCGCCGGACCCGTGCCGAGGAGAGCACATTGAGGCAGATGCGGCTGGCGACCTTGGTCAACCAGGCGCCGGGGGACTCGATGGCGTCCTGCTGCTGTCGGGACATGGCGTACCAGCGGGCGTAGGTCTCTTGGACGGCATCTTCGGCGTCGGCCAGGGAGCCGAGGAGTCGGTAGGCGAGATTGATCAGCTGGCGCCGCTCGCTCATGATCACGCTCAGGCTCGGATCGAGCGGGCCGTCTCCTGGCTCGGACTGAGTTGTCATGGTGTCGGCGCTCCCTTGGTCACGTTCTGCCCCTACCAGTTAGACAAGACAGCGCAGCGAACTGTGAGGTTCCGCGTCGCCTCACATGTCGCCTCACGTTCCGAGGTGTTGCGTTGTCGGATCACCAACCCCATCGGGTTCACAGCCTCGAACACCTGCTGAGATCGAGAATGGAAACCTCGCCATGCCCACACCTGGACACCACACACCCAACAAGGTCGTCGTCATCGGCGGCGGTTACGCCGGCACGCTCGCGGCCAACCATCTGCGGATGCGCGCCGACGTCGACATCACTTTGGTCAATCCCCGCCCGAAGTTCGTCGAACGAATCCGGCTGCACCAGTTCGTGGCCGGCACCGGCGAGGCCACGGTTGACTACGGCACGCTGCTCGGTGAGGGCATCCAGTTGGTTGTCGACAGTGCCACGCGCATCGACACCGCCGCCCACACGGTGCGGCTGGCGTCGGGCCGCGCGCTGGATTACGACTACGTCATCTACGCGGTCGGCAGCACCGGAGCGATACCGTCATCGGTGCCTGGCGCGGCCGAGTTCGCGTACGACCTCGCTGAGTTCGAGTCCGCGCAGCGGCTGCGTGCCAGGCTGGAGGAGTTGCCCCTCGATGCTCCGGTCACCGTGGTCGGCGGTGGGTTGACCGGCATCGAGACGGCCGCCGAGCTGACCGAGCAAGGACGCAGGGTCACGCTGGTGTGTGGCCGAACCCTGGCGCCGTCATTCAGTGCGTCGGCTCGCCGATCCGTGGCCAAGTGGCTGTCCCGGCACGGTGTCGCGGTGCTCGAGGCCGCCGTGGTGAGCGAGGTCCGGCCGGATGTGGTTGCCCTTTCCAACGGTGCAGTGCGTGCGAGCGCACTGACCATCTGGGCGGGCGGTTTCGGCCTGCCGGAGTTGGCGGCCGCGAGCGGGCTGCGCACCGACGCCTTCGGTCGGTTGCTCACCGACGAGACGCTGACCAGCGTCGACGACGACCGCATCATCGCGGCCGGGGACGCAGCCGCACCGTCGGACCAGCCGCTGCGGATGAGCTGCTACGCCGCCGGGCCGCTCGGGGCGCAGGCCGCCAACACCGTGCTGAGCCGCATCGCGGGGACCGATCCGGCGGTGATCAGCCTGGCCTTCACGGGGGCGTGTGTCAGCCTCGGCCGGCACGCCGGCATACGACAGCTCGCCCGAAAGGACGATTCCGCGGTGAACGTCTACGTCGGCGGCCGCATGGGTGCGGCGATCAAGGAATTCACCTGCAACCTCGCGGTGTCGCGGATCCGCCGCGAGGCCCGCAAGCCGGGTTCCACGGTCTGGGTCAAGGGCGGCCCGCGTCCTGAGCAGCCGGCCACCGCTGCGCGGGTGGTCACGTCCCCGTGACCACCGACGAGCATGCCGGGCGGCGGTTCACCGTGCGGCCGCAAGCGAGAACAGAGCGAGGAGGACGCATGATGGCCACCGCAGCCAACAGGTTCCGCCCGGCGATGCCGGTCCGACCCGATACCGCGCATCAGACGAAGCCCAGCGGGTGGGTTCTGCGGGTCGTCGTCAGCGCCCACGTGGTGGCGATCGTCGGTCAGCCGGTGTTCGCCGGGGTGTATCTGAGCGGTGACTATGACGGCCTGCGCTGGCATGCGGCCGGTGCCGACGTCGTCACCTCCATCGGCTACCTGCAGGTGATCGTGGCGATCGTGATCTGGGTTCGGCTGCGTCAGATCTGGCCGTTGCTTGCCACGGCGGCTGTGGTGGCGGCCGAGACGGTGCAGTACTTCGCGGGCTTGAACGGCGCGCTGTGGTTGCACCTCCCGCTGGGAGTGATGACCATCGTCGGGCTCGTCGTGCTGTTCATCGCCGTATGGCGCCGGCCGCTGCGGCGGCGACCGCGCCCCCCACGCGAGCGGGCGCAGACCGTGCAGGAGCCTGAGCAGCGGGAAGCCGGCCATGCGTGAGCCCTACGACGACCGAACCGGCCACGCCCGCGGCATGACCAGGCGACAGGTGCTGGGCATCGGCGGGGCGCTCGGACTGATGGCAGCCACCGGGCTGTCGGCCTCGGCCGCACTGTCCCGCCGCCCGCCGATCACCGGTGCCGAACTACGCAGCGCCGTGCCGCTGCCGCCCGCGTTCCAGGTGCCGTTGCCGCTTCCCTCTGTGCTGGCGCCGGTCAGCACGGAGGGCGGTGTCGACCGCTACGAGATCACCCAGCGTGAATCGACCGCGGAGATCCTGCCCGGTGTCAGGACACCGCTGTGGACGTACGAGGGCACCTTTCCGGGGCCGACGATCGAGTCGCGCCGCGGCCGGCCGATCACCGTGACGCATCGCAACGACCTGCCCGTGCCGACCGTCGTACACCTGCACGGCGGGCGGACTCCGGCAGCTTCCGATGGGTACCCGACCGACCTTGTCCTGCCCGAGGGCTGGCCGGACGCCGCCCACCTGAGGCGCACCGGCGAAGGCGGGCACGGCCCTGAGCACGGCATGCACGGCATGCGTGACCCGCGGGCGGTGCTGACCGAGCTGACGCGGGACTACACCTTCCCGCTGGACCAGCGGCCGGCGCTGCTGTGGTATCACGACCACCGGATGGACTTCACCGCCCCCGCGATCTGGCGGGGCCTGGCCGGGCTGCAGATCGTACGCGACGACGCCGAGGACTCGCTCGGCCTCCCAGCGGGGCGGCGCGAACTGCCTCTCATGATCGCCGACCGTGCGTTCGCCGCTGACGGCAGCCTCGACTACCCCGCCCTCGACCCCACCTTGCGAGAGCGACCGGGCGTTCGCGGGTCCTATCTCGCCGGAGTCCTCGGCGACGTGATCCTGGTCAACGGCGCCCCGTGGCCGGTGCACGAGGTCGACGCAGCTCGGTACCGGCTGCGCCTCCTGAACGCCTCGAACGCCCGGCACTACGAGTTCGAAGCGGTCAGTGACGACGGACGCCGGCTCGATCTCGTCCAGATCGGCGCCGACCAGGGGCTGCTCGCGGCGCCGGTCACCCACCGGCGCCTGCCGATCGCGCCGGCCGAACGCTACGACGTGATCATCGACTTCTCGCACCTCCCGGTCGGCAGCCGAGTCAGAGTCGTCAACCGGCTTGGCTCCGGCCGTACCCGCGACGTGATGGCCTTCAGGGTCGTACGCAAAGCCGCCGACGACAGCCGCATCCCACGCACCCTCTCGAACGAACTGCCGGCCTGGCGCCGGTCGGACGCCGTGAGGGTGCGCGACTTCTCCTTCCGCGCCGGGCGCATGCGCGGCGGTCACGGATGGCTGATCGGCGGGCTACCGTTCGACCCCACCCGATCCGACGTCACCGTCAGTCTCGGCGATGTCGAAGTGTGGCGGCTGATCGCCGACGTCCACCATCCCGTCCACCTGCATCTGGTCGGCTTCCAGGTGCTCTCGCGCGGCGGCCGGCCGCCGCTGCCCCACGACGCAGGCCTCAAGGACACCATCTCCTTGCGGCCAGGCGAATCGGCGGAGATCATCACCCGTTTCGACGGCTACCGCGGCCGCTATCTCTTCCACTGCCACAACGCCGAACACGAAGACATGGGAATGATGGCCAACCTCGAAATCATCTGACACTGCGCACCCACGCCCGGCATCTTCAGACTGCGCCGGCCCAAAGGTCATCCGCATTGAGGTAAGACGCGAGGGGCCAGGTCGTCAGTGTGCACACCCGGGCGCGGGGATGGCATGCTCGGCGGTCCGGCTGACCTGCTCCCAGCCCGCCCAGGTGTCCATCCGCTGGCGTGAGATGTCGAACGCGAGGTCGTACACCATGCTGCCGAGGAGGAGCCGCAACGGCGGGTCGTCGCTGTCGACCAGCTTCTGCACTGCTTCGGCGGCCAGCCGGGGCTCACTGTCGATCGAGCCTTCCGCCCACTGCCGCTCCAGTTCGGCGCGTAGCGGGCCGTACGCTTCCACCGGCGTGGTCGACGTCATGCTGGAGTACAGGTCGGTCCAATAGCCGCCGGGCTGCACGATGCTGACCGTGATACCGAAGGTCGCCGCCTCCATCGCCAGGGCCTCGCTCATGCCTTCCAGCGCGAACTTGCTCGCGCTGTACATCCCGGTGCTCGGGAAGCCGCCGAGAGCGGCGATGCTGGAGATCTGCACGATGTGGCCGGCCCGTTGGGCGCGTAGGTGCGGCAGCACGGCCTGGCAGACCCACAACGCGCCGAAGAAGTTGACCTCGAACTGGGCCCGCGCCTCAGCCTCGGTGAACTCTTCGATCATGCCCATGGACATCGTGCCGGCGTTGTTGACGACGACGTCGAGCCGCCCGAAGTGATCGACTGCGGTGGCCACGGCGGCGAAGACCGCCGCCCGGTCGGTCACGTCGAGCGTCAGGGTCAGCAGTCTGTCGCCGTGACGCTCGTCGAAGTCTTCCCGGACGATGGTCCGGGCCACGGCGACCACCCGGTCACCACGTTCGAGCGCGGCCACGGTGAACGCGCGGCCCAGACCGCGGCTGGCGCCGCTGATGAACCAGGTACGTGGAGCAGTGCTCGATGAGGTGCGCATGTATGAGGCCTCCGAGTTCACGACGAGACGAGACGGTCCGTCTCGTTATTGCTTGGAACCGTAGGCGATCAGATCCTCCGCGTCAAGACGAGACGGTCCGTCTTGTCTCTAGTACGTTGGTCGCATGACGACGCAGCGCAAGGCCCCCGCCAACGCGGCCCGCCGGAAGGAGACCTCCCGGAGGGCCATCCTCACCGCGGCGTTCGACCTGGTACAGGAGGTGGGATACGCCAAACTCAGCATCGAGGGCATCGCCGCGCGGGCCGGTGTCGGCAAACAGACCATCTACCGCTGGTGGCCGTCCAAGGGCACGATCCTCTTCGACGCCTTCCTCATGCTCAGTGAGGGCAACGACGGCGAGCCCGCGGCGCTGCCCGACACCGGTGACCTGGAGGCCGACCTGACGGCGGTGCTGCGCGCCACGGTCGCGGAGTTGAACGATCCCAGGTACGACCAACCGATGCGCGCGCTGGCCACCGAGATCGCGCACGACCCTGAACTGGCAGCCGCTTACGCCGAACGGCTGGACGGGCCGTTGAAGGAACTCAAGCGACAACGACTGCGCAGCGCCCAGCAGGCCGGACAACTCGCCGAAGACCTCGACCTCGACGTGGCCGTGGAGATGGTGTGGGGGCCGGTGCTTAACCGATGGCTGCAGCACAATGGGCCGCTCACCGCCGAATTCGCCGACCGCGTCGTCACCACCGCCCTCAACGGCTTGCGCCCACGCCGGCCCGGCCATTGAGCCGACACGGTGACGTCCGGCAACCCCTCGTCCGGCCGATCTGCTGGAGCCGCCGCTACCGGCCCTTGGCGTGCGAGCTCACGGGATCGAGGGGCAGTCAGGCCCAGCGAGGTCTCCGGGGAGGAGCAGCGGCAGGTCGACGGTCGCGGCGAGGTTGCACATCATGCCGGCAGCGAGGAACTCACGCGCCTTCTCGGCGCTCACGCCGGCGAGATCCTGGATGAGTTCGAAGAGTCGCTCGAGCCGGGAGCGCACCACGGCACGGATCTCGTCGTCACCGCAGGCGGCGAAGCACTGCATCTGCATCTGGAGCACGGTGCGGTCGGACAGCAGCTCGGTGTACGCACTGCCCATCGCCTTGAGCCGCTTCCGTTTGGGAACGCCAGCAGCGGCCTTTTCGAAGGTCTCGCTCACCCGGTCGAAGCAGTGCTCCACTGCCGCGAGGAACAGGCCCTTCTTGGTGCCGAACAGGCTGAACGCATAGGGCTGGGTGATGCCGACGGCCTCGGTCACGGTGCTGACCGCGGTGCCGTGCAGGCCGGAACGCGCGAACGCCACCAGGGCTGCCTCGACCAGAGCGGCCCGGCGTTCGTCTGAGGTCTGTCGTGTGGAGCTCATCAGGTTTGACAGCTTAGTGAGTGGCCACTAAATTCCACAACCAAGTGAGCAGTCACTAACAAATGGGAGTACATCGACGATGCCTGACACCAGCTCGCCAGTCGCTGCGGGCCGCCGGCGCTGGATCACCGTGATCACTGTCTCGGTCGCCCTCTTCATGGTCACGCTCGACAACCTCATCGTGATCGTGGGACTGCCCTCGATTCGCGAATCACTCGGCGCCTCACTCGAGTCGTTGGAATGGACCGTCAACGCCTACACGCTCGCGTTCGCGGTCGCGCTGATCCCGGCCGCCGCGTTGGGCGACCGGTTCGGGCGCCGCCGGCTCTTCCTCGTGGGGCTGCTGCTGTTCACGGCGAGTTCGGCCGCGGCCGCTCTCGCCACGACGGCGGGTGCGCTGATCGTGGCCCGGATGGCCCAGGGGATCGGCGGTGCGATCATCGCTCCGCTCACACTGACCTTGCTCGCGGCCGGCGTACCCCGGGAGAGGCGTGGCCTCGCTATCGGGATCTGGTCGGCGATCAGCGGGATCGGTGTAGCTCTCGGACCGCTCGTGGGTGGTGCGGTCATCGAGGCGGCCAGCTGGCAATGGATCTTTTGGATCAACGTGCCAGTCGGTCTTGTCCTCCTACCCGTTGCCGGATTCCTGTTGCGGGAGAGCTTCGGGCCGCAAGGACGCCTTGACATCGTGGGCTTCGGCCTGGTCGCGCTCGGGTTGTCGGGCGTGGTCTTCGGGCTCGTACGCGCCAACGCCGCAGGCTGGAGCAGCCCCGAGATCATCGGAACCCTCGGCGGCGGCGCAGTCGTACTCGCGCTCTTCGTCTGGTGGGAACACCGGGCCGCAACGCCGATGGTGCCGCTCAACCTGTTCGCCAGCCGGGGCTTCGCCGTGACCAACCTCGCCGGGCTCTTCATGATGTTCGGGACGTTCGGTTCGATTTTCCTGCTCACCCAGCTCCTTCAGGGACTCTTCGGGTACGGGCCACTGGAGGCAGGCCTGCGGATGCTGGTGTGGACAGGTGCGACCTTGCTGGTGGCGCCGCTGGCCGGGCCGATGGCTGAGCGCTTCGGACCCAGGCCGTTCATGGCGGCCGGACTCGCACTGCAGGCCACGGCGTTGTACTGGATCGCGGCCGTGTCCGAGGTCGGGATGGCGTGGACGCCGCTCATCCCGCCGTTCGCGCTCGCTGGTGCCGGGATGGCGTTGAGCTTCGCGCCGTCCGCGAGCGCGGTCCTCGCGTCCGTACGTCCTGAGCGGGCCGGGCAGGCGTCGGGAGTCAACAACGCTGTACGCGAGGTCGGCGGTGTCTTCGGCATCGCCGTTCTGGGGACGATCTTCGCCCACAACGGAGGGTTCAGCTCGCCGCAGGCCCTACTGGACGGGACAGCCCCCGCGGTGGTGGCCGGCGCGAGCGTGACCGCGGCCGGGGCGCTGATCGCGCTACTCCATCCGCGCAAGGCGGCCCGTCTGCGCGGGGCGGCTCGCCCAGGCGCCGCTCCGGATCCCGCCGCGTCCGGGCAGTCCACACCCGAACCCGCGCCCGTTGGGACCTGAGTCTGGACGTGCCTCGGAGACCCCGGGTTTCACCAGCCGAACAGCTTCAGCGCCTGCCAGCGGACCGTCTGGGACCACTGGCCGGTCTTCTCGGTCAGGAAGCAGTCTCCGGTGCGTCAAGGAAAGTGGTCACGACGTCCAGAACCAGCGCGGTTCGGGCCATCCCGAAGAAGTGTGTGCTGCCCGGGAACACCGCCAGCTGCGAGGCCGGGACACCCACGAAGTCGCCGTTGACGTTGCCGCCGCGTAGCTCCAGGAAGCGGACGGCATGTTGGAGAGTGACCGCGTCGCAGTCACCCACGGTGATCAGCGTGGGCGCGGCGATCCCCTTGATCTCGGCGTCGGACCAGCCGGTGATGCCCTTGTCGAACGTCCCCAGCTTGTCCAGCAGGTCCTGCAGCATGTCCGGGTTCGGGGACTTGGCCAGGTAGTCCTGTTCCATCGGGGTGCCGGCGATCATGTCGACTGTCATCCCGCCGACCGCCTCGGCGTTCTCGGGCCGCATTCCGTCCGGGTGGAACGACGCGGACGACACGATCAGCTTGCGCAGCAGCTCCGGGTGCTTGATCGCGAGGTACAGCGCCACAGCGCCGCCAACGCTGAATCCGAACACGTCGACCTGCCGAACCCCCAGGTGCTGAAGCAGTCCCACGACGTCGGACGCGAGGTCGGCGGTGGTGAGCGGGCGGTCGATGTCGTTCGTCCGTCCGTGTGCCTGGAAGTCCGCGGCGATGACCTGCCGCGTCTGCGCCAATGCGGGCAGGACCTGGCCGAACTGCAGGTCGATGTTGAACAAGCCGCCATGGAGTAGGAGCAGCGGCGTCCCGCCCGAGCCATGGATCTCGTAATACATCTGCAGGCCGTTCACCGGCGCGTAGCCCGTCTGAGGTGCCTGGTTCGTGGGTTGGTTACTGCTCGACTGATCGGTCACTGTCGACTCCTCGCTGCTGCCGGGCTCAATGCGATGATTTGGTGTTGCCCTCGTCCGAGCGGATGTACGCGTTGTGCGCGCAGGGAGTGGTTGAGGGTAGCGCCCGGAATAGCCGAGATAGACCTGACGGCCCCCGTCGAGCCAGTCGCAATGAAGCTCGTACTCCCCGCGCTCCGGGTCGAGCGGATGCGCCAGGTTCACTGGGCATTCGTAACGTAGCAGGATCGTCTCCCCAGTACGGGCCGACGAGCCGCGAAGATCCTCCAACCCTTGAATCGGTGAGTCCCGAGCCCGCCTCCGGGCGCTCTACTGCCCGCGTTCACTGTGGAGGCTGCGCCGGAACGACGTCGGTGTGGCCCGGGTCAGGCGTTTGAAGGCGGTGGCGAAGTACTGGGCACTCGAGAAGCTGAGTGAGTGGGCGATGTCGGTCACGGACAGGTCGGTGTCAGCCAGGAGGTCGCGCGCTCGTTCAATCTTGGCGTGGAGGATGTACTCGCCCGGGGACTGGCCGATCTCCTGGCGGAATCGGGCGTGCAGGCGGGTGGCCGAAAGACCGGCGACGTGAGCCAGCGTGGCGACATTGATCGGCTCAGCAAGGTGATCGGCGATGTACTGCCTACTTTGCCTGACAGGCTCGGATACCAGGCGCTCTTGTTCGGCCGTGGCGGCAGCGATCGTTCCGAGGAGATACTGCGCCAGCAGCATGGCGGCCCGCAGCCGGCTGAGGGCATTCTGCGGTCGAAGTAGAGCGCCGATCGCGTCGTCCAGGAGCGTGCGCGCATCCGCGCATGCGGTGAACTGTCGAGAAGGTATGTCGAACAGCGCCTTCTTGACCTGCCGTCTCTGACGCCGATCGAGGTAGAGCAGCGGCGCATCCTCCGGGGTGAGCTGAGCGATCAGCCAGTACAGCACGCCTTTGTCCTGAGGCTCGTTGGCGGTGTCGTGCTCCTCGTCCGGGAGTGCCACGAACTGCTCGCCGCCGGTGAGGTCGTATACCCGTCCACCGAGGCGATACCGCTGTCTTCCTCGAGCGAGGAAGCAGACTTCGACACAGCCAGGGTGTGAGTGCGGCTCCAGACCGACGTGGGCGTAGGAGTGTCGGTAACGGCCAAGGACGAGGATGCCTGGGACGCCGACGTCGCGTAGTTCCAGTCGATCGGAGGATCCCACCTTCGATTTCCTCTCGCGTTCGATTGTGGACGCATCTCAGTTCCCTCGGCCCTAGCGTCGTGGGATGGCTTCTGTCAACAAGTCCACCGGCTCCGACGCGGCGCACGCGAGCTCGGACGCCGACGCTGGTCTCACCGCAGACGACGTCGCCCGTTATCACGAGCAGGGCTTCCTCGCGTTGCCTTCCGTCATCTCGGCCGACGAGGTTCTGCGTATGCGTGCGATCTACGATCGGCTCTTCGGTGCTCGGACGGGCCGCGCCAACGGCGACCAGTTCGACCTTGCAGGGCCCGACGACGATGACGCGGTTGCCCGCCTACCTCAGATCATGAGGCCGTCACAGTACGCCCCGGAGATCCTCCACAGCGAGACCATCGCACGCGTGGAGGCTCTGGTGCGTGCGCTGCTGGGGCCTTCGGCCACGGTTGGCGGTGACCACGCGATCAACAAGCCCCCGCACCATGGGGCGGAGACTCCCTGGCATCAGGACGAAGCGTACTGGGATCCGGGCTACACGTACTCCTCCCTCAGCATCTGGATTCCCCTGCAGGAAGCGACGCTGGAGAACGGATGCATGCAGTTCATACCCGGATCCCACCGTGGTGAGGTCCTACCGCACCGGCCGATCGGCAACGACCCGCGGGTCCACGGTCTCGAGGTAGTACCTGGGGTTGTGGACGTGTCGACCGCGGTGGCATGTCCCCTCCCGCCCGGTGGTGCCACGATCCACGACAGCAGGACTGTGCACTACACGTCGGCCAACAAGTCCGACGACTACCGGCGCGCCTACATCATCGGAGGCAGCACGCCCAAGCAGCCAGCAGCGGAGGCGGCGGTGTTCCCGTGGCGGGAAGGGCAACAGACGACGGCCCGAGCCCAACGAGCACAGCAGTCGAAGGAGTGATGGAGGCAGTCGCGATACGACAACCACCGAGGTTGAGGAGCGGGGATGAGGATGACGTCGAGCTCATCGGTGCGGAAGCTGTCCCGACGGAGGTTGCTGGAACTCGTGGGTCTCGGTGCTGCGGGAGCGGTGACTGCGGCTGCCTGCGCTGCCAGAGGCAGCGAGGTAGGTGGTAGTGAGGGGACGCGGGAGTTCCATGGCGCATGGCCCTACCAGGTGCCGCCGAAAGGTCACTTCAACCTGATGGCGGGCGTGACTGATGCGATCGAGTTGGGGATCTACCGCGACCTGATCTTCCTGCCCGGCGGCATGTGGTATTGGCAGGAGAAGAAGTGGGAGCCGCTCCTGGGCGCGAAGTGGCACTTCGACCAGGACGCCGGAACGTTCTCCTACACGATCAAGAGTGGTCTGACCTGGAACGACGGATCACCGATCACCAGCCAGGACGTCCTGTCGACCTTCCTGTGCCGGCGGGTGATGCGGCAGACCGAATGGCAGTTCGTGAACAAGGTGGAAGCCACCGACGAACAGACTGTGGTGTTCAGCATGAACAACCCTTCGACGGTGATCGAACGGTACGTGGTGCGAGCCCACGTCCTCCCACACGCGACGTACGGCGAGTTCGCACAACGGGCAACCGACCTGTTCGAGGCAGGCGAGGACCTGGACAGCGACGAGGGCAAGAAGCTCAACAAGGAACTCCAGGCCTACCGTCCCAAGGACCCCAACAAGGACGTCCTGACCAGCGGCCCGTTCCGCTACGACTTCGCAAGCATCACCAACGCGCAGCTCACCCTGGTCAAGAACAGCAAGGGATGGGCCGCGGACAGGATCAAGTTCGACAGGATAAAGCTCTACAACGGTGAGACGACCGACGTCACCCCGGTCGTACTCGCCAAGAGCGTTGACTACGCCACGCACGGCTTCCCGACCGCTTCCGAGAAGGAGATCGTCAACAAGGGGATCCGCATCCTGCGTCCACCCACCTACGCTGGTGGGGGTCTCTTCCTCAACCTCGATACGCTTCCCGAGTTTCGCGACGTCCGGGCTCGGCAGGCGCTCGCGCACGCGATCGACCGGGACCTGGCCGCCGAGGTAGGAGGAGAGTCCTACAAGGGGGTGAAGCTGATGGCCGGCTTCTCCGACATTCTGGTACCCGCCTGGCTGTCCGAGGAGGACCAGGCTCGGCTCAACCGCTACGAGCATGACCAGGCCAAGGCCGCGGCGCTGTTCAAGGAGGCGGGCTGGACCAAGCGAGCTGGCACGTGGCACACGCCGCAGGGGAAACCTGCGAGGTACGATATCTCCTACCCCGCGGAGTACTTCGACTATGTGGCCGCTGCGCAGAGCATCGGCCGCGAGCTCAAGGACTTTGGGATCCAGCTCACGATGCGCGGCGTGACATTCACCCAGCAACCCATCGATCTCGACAAGGGCAACTTCGAGTTCGCCATGCAGTCCTGGGGTGCCTCAAGTGACCCCCATCCCCATTTCTCGTTCGTGAGTGATTTCTTCACCCACAACATCCCTATCGCCGCCAACCAAGGTGGCAAAGGAATCGCGTTCCCCCTCGTCCAGGAGACCAAAGCGTTCGGGAAGATCGACCTGGAAAAGATCGTCAATGACGCTGGTTCAGGTCTCGATGAGGAGGACCAGAAGCGCAACGTGACGATAGCTGCGCGAGCCTTCAACGAGCTGCTCCCGATCATCCCCATCGAGGAACGTTACGGAAACAATCCCGCCCTCGAAGGTGTCCGCGTCAAACAGTGGCCTGCCGACGACGACCCGATCATGCTCAACGCGCCGTACGCGGACAACTTCACAACTCTGCTCATGTTCAAGGGCGGTCTGGACCCTGCCTAGGTCCTACCGGCGGCAGACCAGCATCGCTCCCCGGTCAGCGCTTCGGAACCTGCCAGGCGATCAGCTCGGCGTCACGGGCGAAGATCAGCTCGCCGGCGTTGTAGACCATGCGCAACGCCGGCTGGTCGAGCAGCGGCCGCCAGGTCTTCTTGTTGGTGTCGACGAGCACGACCTTCGTCCCGCCCACCAGGGCGTAGAGCGTCGTGCGGCTCTCGTCGAGCGCGAGCTGTGCCGCCGCCGAATGGCCCACGAACGTGTCGAACGTACGGATCGTTCGCCCCGTCGCCGGGTCGAGCTCGAGCACGTCGCCGTCGACGACCGCCCACAGCCGGTTGCGGGAGTCGACGGCGACGGCTGAGATCGTCGTCACCGTCGCGGACGGGTTGACCTCCCACAGCTTGCGGTTGCGGAACACGTCGTACGCGAAGATCGTCGCGCTCTCCTGCGTCGGCGGCGTCGTCGACAGCCCACCGGCGACGGACGTCGCTCCGTACACGATGCCGTGCTTGCCGGCGGCCATCGCGGTGATGCCCTCGTCGGTCACGAAGTCGTCGATGATCCGGTCGACCTTGCCTGTCCGCGCGTCGATGACCGACAACGATCCGCCCAACGTGTCGCCGGACGGGGTCGACCCGGACACGATCTTGCCGGGCACCTCGGCCAGCCCCTGCGGGCGGCTCTGCACGTGCGACTCGAGGTCGAGCAGCTTGACCGGGTTCGCCGTGCCCTGCGTCGCCTCGTCGGAGTACTCCGAGCTGTACCACGGCTTCGCCTCGTCGTAGCGGTAGATCCGGGCGGACGGGTAGGCACCGATGACCAGGCCGCGGCTCGTCGGCATGAGCGACTCGACCTGGCTGAACCGGTTGTACGTCGTCTTGCCGTCGGCCGTCGACACGGTCGCGACGCCGCCCTGCAGGAACCCGCCGGCGTACACCGTTCCGGGCGCGCCCGACGCGAGCGCGAGCACGGGAGTCGGCTGCCCGGCGACGGTCGTCCGCAGCGTCGACGACTGGCCGGTCGACGTGTCGTAGCGGAACATCAGCCCGCGCCAGAACAGCCCGACGACCGCGTCGCCGTCCCAGCCGATGCCGCGGGTGTTGACGACGCGCCCGTACGCCTTCAACCCGGTGCGCTGCTGCGCGTGGGTGATCGGGTCGTACGCGATGAGCTCCGACGACCCGGCCTCGAACTGGCGGAAGAACCAGACGCGGCCGTCGGGTCCAGGCGGTGTGACATCCAGCCCGGCGGCGCTCTCGACCGTGTCGGTCCAGGCCCCGGCCGTGACGTCGTAGACGCGCAGTGGGCCGGGGCCTGTCTGCTCGCGCGCGTAGAGGAAGTCGCCGTAGGCGCGGAGGTCGTTGACGACCTTGCTCGTCGGGTCGCCGATGCCGGGCGGCATTGGCAGCTGACGCTTCGCGCCGGTCGCCGGGTCGAGCTCGGTGACGATCCACGACGCGAGCGCGCCGGCGTAGATCTTGCCGTGGGAGTAGGCGATGCTCTTCACGTACGTCTGACCCGGCGCCATCGTGCCGAAGTCGCGGAACGTCTTCGTGGTGGGACTCCAGCTGAACACCTTGCCGCCCGGCGAGGTTCCTCCGTACACCGTGCCGTCGGGCGCGACGACGATGTTCCACACGTACGCCTCGCCGGCGATCGGCACGCCGAGGTCTTCGGCCTGTGTCGCTCCGGGCGCGAGCCGGTACAGCCGTCCAGTGCCGTACGTGCCCACGTACAGCGAGCCGTCGGGTGCCTGCTCGACGCCGTAGGCGCCGCTCGCTCCCGTCAGCGGGACGGACAGCAGGGGAGTGCCCGTGGATGTGTCGACGGCGTTGAGGTACGCGGGCGTGCCGGACACGGCCGACCAGATCACCCGGCGCCCGTCCGGCAGCGAACCCACGGTGCCGCCGATCATGAGCACGTCCTGCAAGGGAATCCCCAGCGACCGTGGGCCAACCGGAGCAGGTGGCGCGGCCACCGCGGCGGTGGACGTGAGCGCGGCCGCGACGAGCGCAACCAGGACGAGCAGAGTTTTGCCTTGCCTCACGCGGAATCCTCTCGCGGGTCAACGAGGAAGAGCGAACATGTGCGTCATGACCGAGGTGTGCGTGCCGCTGCCGTCGGCGTCTGGCAAGGGGCTTGTCTCGCCCTGGATCGAACCGACCGCGCCCGACACGTACTCGGCCTTGACGTACGCATACAGGCGCCGGCAGCCGGGGGCGAGATCGAGCGAGGTGTAGAGCGGAACGGCCTTGTGGTGCGTTTGTTTCAGCACCGACACCGAACTTTGCGCAGCTGTGGCTGACGTGCAGACCCTGTCCCCGTCCATCTGGTTGACGAAGAGCGTGAACTTGGCGTTGGACCGGTCCGAGGAGTGTCCGCAGGTGTTCGCGTCGAAGGGGTGGCACGCCATGAACTCGACGTCGGCGATCACGTCCACCTTCGTCTGGCTCGCCGTGAGTGTGCGGTCGAGAATCGGGGTACGCACGATCGACGACACCGTGGTGTTCCCGTTCGGCAACGAGGTCTGCATGGCGAATCCGTTGACGTCCTCGCCGACGGAGGCAGCGGCGAACCTGAGCTCGCCTTTGACCGTGATCGCCGAGGTCAGCTCGGAGAGCGAGTGACCGCGGTAGTAGACCCTGCAGACCATCGTTCCGGTCGAGGTTGCCGAGACGAGGAATCGGGTGAGGATCGTGATGTTGACGCGGTCGGTGTTGGCGCTCCCGGCGGGGTCGATGTTCTCGCCCATCACCACGTTGCTGGCGCCGGCTCCGGAGCAGAGCACCTCGTTGTCGACGAGTGTGACCTGCTCCGCGGCGTACGCGTTCATGGACGAGTAGACATAGGCGGTTTGGCCCGCCTGCATGGGAACGTCGACAGTGCCGAGCAACTGGACCTTGACCCCGCCGGCGGCGGGAATGGCGGTGATCCGCTGCGGGCCGTAGGTCATCGCGCTGGCCGCTTGGGCGGGCGGGACCAAGCCCGCGACGAGTAACACGGTGAGGGTCGTAAGGGCCAAGGCGTTCCTGACGGAAATCATTGCACCTCCTGTTACGGACGGGGCCGTAACCGAGAGGGTAGGCGCCCCCTCGGTCCGCGTCCATAACAGGTCCGCACCAGTTCCGGGCATCGCCGTTGACGGCCACACCACACGTGTTTACGGTCATGACCACAAGAGCTCCCGAGGTGGAGGGCACGAGCATGCGAACCCGACGCTGGCGCCGGTTGCTGATCGCGGGACTGGCCGTCGTGGCCGGCTTGTCAGCGACGGCCGCCGTCACACCGACCACGCCGCAGTGGTGGAACCGCGGCACGATCCCCCTGTACTCGACCACCGCGGCGGGCGGGGAAACCGCGCGGATGCCGGACGGCACCGTCCGCACGTACCAGGCGTTCAGCGGCAAGCCCGGATACCTCGCCGAGATCGACACGCTCACCAAGCGGGTCATGCGCATGCTGCCGCTCTACGTTCCCGGGCCTCCGTCCGGCGAGGTGCCGGCAGACCTCGGCGCGCAGGGGGCGTGGGGTGTGTCGATCGACAAGCGCGGCACGGTGTACGTGAGCACGTACGGCTACGGCCATGTGTATCGCCTCCCCTGGAAGGCGGACGCGGTCGAGGACCTCGGCCGCCCGTCGCCGCGGACGAGCTTCACCTGGGAGGGCGACACCGACGAGCAGGGGGTCTTCTACTTCGGGACCACCGAGGGCTTCGGCACGGCGCCGTTGCCTCCCGGGCGGCTGTTCTCCTGGGACCCGGCGACGCGGCAGTACCGCGACTACGGTGACTTCGGCTCGAAGTACCTCTACGTCCGGTCGGTCGAGGCGAGCGGCGGCAAGATCTACGCCGGTCTCGGGCAGACGACAGCGCTCTTCCAGGTCGATCCACGGACCGGCAAGCGGGTCGAGATCCCGCCACCCCCGGGGATGCCGACGGACAAGTACACGTACCAGATGGAGGACGAGGCCGGGTACCTGTACATCCTGTTCGCGGGCGGCACGACCGAGCAGGTCGGCTGGGTGCTGGACCTGAAGACGCTGAAGTGGAAGTGGCGGATCCCCGGCTACATGGGGCAGACGATCACTCAGGCCGACAAGCAGGGACGGGTCTACCTGAACGTCAACAGCGAATTGACACTGTTCGATCCTCGGAACGGCTCGCTGACGCCGACCGGGTTCCAGGGTGGAGCCGAGCAGGCCGACAAGGGCGGTCTCGGTGCCGGCAAGGCCCTCGCGCGGCTCGTCGACAAGCGTGTCGGGCACGAGCTGATCTACGGCTCGACCGGCGGTGGTGACATGTGGACCTACGACCCGGCCACGAAGCAGGGCACGTTCGCCTACGCCGACGGCCTGGTCGGGACGCCGACCGCCCCACGCTCGTTGGCGAAGGGACCGGACGGCCGCATCTACGGCGGCGGCTACTTCCAGGGCGGCCTCGTCGCGTACGACCCGGCGACCACGAAGTGGACCGAGTACGTCTTCAAGCACCAGATCGAGGGCATGAGCGCCCACAACGGCAAGATGTACTTCGGCGTCTATGCGAACGCGGAGCTGTGGGAGTACGACCCGGCGCTGCCGTTCGGCGATTCGAACCCGAAGAAGCTGTTCGACCTCAAGGAGGAGGGGCAGGAGCGTCCGTGGGCCGTCGTGAGCGCCGGTCCGTACGTCGCGATCGGCACGTCGCCGAAGAACAGCCAGGACAACGGCGCTTTGACGCTCTACGACCCCGCGACGGGGGAGCGGCGGACATGGAACTCGGGCCTGGTCGAGGGCGCGAACCAGATCTCGACGGTGACCTACCGCGACGGGATCATCTACGGCGGTTCGCTCGGCTGCTGCAACCCCTCGGACAACTCGAAGCATCCGGGGCAGGTGTTCGCGCTCGACGCCGCCACCGGCTCGGTGCTCTGGCGGTCGACGCCGTTGCCGGACGAGCAGGGTGTGAACGGGCTGACGTTCGACGGCCAGGGCCGGCTGTTCGGCATAACGTACGGGACGGTGTTCGAGATCTCGCCGACCGACGGCTCGCTGATCCGTTCGGTGAAGGAGTTTGACTACCCCTGGTCGACGGTGACGAACTTCCAGCCGCGCGCGGTGAACATGGAGTACGACCCGGGCGACGGGGCGATCTACGCGACCAACGGCCGGACCCGGCGGATCGACCCGGACACGCTGGTCGACGTGGGCCCGAACTACGTGACCGGGTTCGCCGCGATCTCACCGGGACCGAACAAGTTCTACGTGCAGAACGGCCTACTCCTCGAGGTCAAGTGGTACTGAGCTCATAGCGACCGCCCGGCTCGTGTGGCGTGCGTGCCGATCCCGTTTCGAATAAGGGCGTCCCTCTGTCGAATAGACCGATAGAGGGACGCCCTCATTCGAAACGCCGCCTCGTCGAGCTCGAAGTGCGTTCTCAGCCCGCGCACCACGAGCAGGGGCCCGTCCTGGCCGAATCAGGACCATCTCCTCCAGAGACAGCACGGCGGCGTCACGGTTCGGCCAGGGGGCGTGGTCCTTAGGGAGTGACCGTGGGACGGCCGGTTTCGACGCGGCCGGTGAGCCGGCGGCGGAACGTGGGGTCCTCGATGGCCGTGACCTGGAGGTCGTACCAGCCTTTCTCGGTGGGCCAGGTGAGCTCGATAGTGCGGCCAGCGCCTACGCGGATCCGCTGCGGGTCGCCGCGCCTGTAGGCCAGGGATTTGACAAGCAACGTCACCGGTGCGGGACCGTGGTTGTCGAGCAGGAGCCCAAGGCTGGATCGGCGGGCCACGAGGCGCTGCCGGACGTCCACGCCTGCTGCTGCCCCGGCCACCGAGCCAGCGAGTTCCTGCCAGGTGCGGTTGGGGCCTTGGACGACGAGGTCCCATCGCCCCTGCGGGAGAAGCGCCAGCACCGTGTCGGTGGTTCCGCTGTCGACGTCCACGTACGTCGGCTCGGGAAGCTCACCCGCGTAGGGGTAGACGGCGAAGGCCGCGGTCGCGGAGCCCAGGTTTTCGAGCGTGACCTGCAGTCCAGCGTCGACCATCCGAGCCGCGACGGTGGGCCGGTACGCCAGGGCCCGCGCCGGTCGCCGGCCCGGCTCCTGCTCGGGGACGCTTTGCTCGGCCGGTGGGGTGGGCCGCCACCGGGCCACGGGTGCCGGCATGGGGTCGGGCTCGGTGAGCGTGGGCGGGGTGCCCGGCTGCGTGAAGTCGAATGCTGAGAGCAGGTCGGAACAGATCCTGCGCCGCCAGTCGGAGATGTTCGGTTCGGACACGCCGGTGAGGTGCTCGAGAAGCTGGATCGTGGAGGTGTGGTCGGCTACTGAGGAGTCGACGTACCCACCGATGGTCCACGGCGACAGGATGGTCATCGGCACCCGGGGGCCGAGACCGATCGGCTTGCCGGCGTACCAGTCGTCACCGTTGCCCGTCGCGGGCCGGGGCGCCACCGGCGGTGGCACGTGGTCGAAGAAGCCGTCGTTCTCGTCGAAGTTGATCAAGATTGCGGTCCGGGACCAGGTGTCGGGATCGGAGGCCACGATATCGAGGAGGTCGTAGACCAGGTGCGCGCTGCCCAGCGGTGTGGAGGCGCTGGGGTGCTCGGACAGCGCCGCCGACGGCACGATCCAACTGACCTTCGGCAAAGTCCCTGCCGCGATGTCGTCCCGCAACCGGCGGAGGAGGGTGCCGGGGCGACTGCGGTACATCGCCTTGTCGAACACTGACCGCTCGGCGTCGGTGAGTGCGGCCCGTCCCTGCACGAGCTGGGCTAGGAGGCGGTCCTGCTCGTCGGCGGTCCTGTCGTGTAGCGAGTCGTAGAGCTCCTCGGTAGTGCGGAAGTCACCGTCGACGAGCTTGAGCATCTTGTGGCCGATACGTTTGAACGGCACGAAGTACTCGACCGCATTGTCGGTGAAGTTGTCCCACTCCTGGTAGATCTGCCAGCTCACGCCGGCGGCTTCCAGGCGCTCCGGATACGTAGTCCAGTCGTACCCCGCGTGCGAGTACGAGTAGGCCGCGTTGGTGACCGCGCGCCGTACGCCGTCCGGCTCGTAGCCCGTTGTGCCGGACCAGAAGTAGTTGCGGTTCGGATTGGTCGACCCGAACACGAAACAGTGGTAGGCGTCGAGCATCGTGAAGGTCTCTGCGAGCTCGTACTGCAGCGGGATGTCGGCCCGGTTGTAGTGGTCATCGTCGCGGGGGTCTTGGCGGGCACCCAGCCGTCCCACCAGCCGCCCGCCCACGCCTGGGTCGCGTCGGAGAACCCGTGGGGCAGGTCGCCGAGGTACTGGATGTGGCTGGTGGGCCGCCCGCCGTCGGCTGCCGCTTCCCGTAAGGAGAAGGGCAACACCTCACCGCCTGCGCCGTTGGGCTGGGCGAGCACGGTCGTGCCAGGGGTGCGCCGGCGCAGCGGGTTCCGGTCGCCGTACCCACGAACCCCACGCAGCGTGCCGAAGTAGTGGTCGAACGACCGGTTCTCCTGCATCAGCAGGATCACGTGCTCGACGGCACCGATGCCGCCGGTGCGCATCGGCTGCGCCATGGCTCGGTGCACGGACGGCGGCAGCAGCGATCCAGCGACCGCTAGCCCCGCGGTGGCACCGCCGGCCCTGAGGACCTGGCGTCGTGAGGGATGTCCCGATGTCTGCGTCATGCTCGTCATCCGAGCAGGCCCGCTGGGCCGCTAGCTGAGCCCACGGAGCACCGTCGGCGAACCTCGGATGACGAACGGTCGCTGCTGGTTGCTGATTGGCCTGATGCCTGCGCGCACCTCTGTGGCGTGCTTGCTGCACCGCGGTGGTGCCGACGCCGCCGGCAGCTCCATGGGTCAGCACCGTCTCAGCGGGACGCGCGTCGAGTCGCTCGAGCACGGTGGAGGATCGTCTTCGCCAGGACAACGCGTAACAAGCGCCGTGCTGGCGATCCATACAGGCAGACCGTCACCGTCCTTGTTCTTCGAGACCACGATGCTAAAAGCGCGTGGCGTCGGCTGTGCGGACACGTTTCCCAGGATTCCAGCCACGGGCGCAGCTGCGCATTGTGTGCCGGGATGGCCGGTCGTTACGTTCGCTCGGCGTGGCCGACCCAAAGGGAGGGAAGTGGATCAGCAGGTGGGTGCCCGGCGCGGGCGCTGCCGCTGCTGTACACCGTGCCGCGCGGCCGGATGGGTGCACCGTTCCCGCCGGTCCAAGTGACCGCATCGACCACGAGAAAGGATCAGCCCATGTCCGAGCCGAAGACCCACACCATCGAGGTGCCCGGCGCCGTCCTGCACTACGACGTGCGGGAGGCCGAGGCGAGCAGCGCACCGATCCTGCTCATGATCGGCTCGCCGATGGACGCCAGCGGGTTCACCAGCCTGGCCGAACGTTTCCAGGATCGTACGGTGGTGACCTACGACCCACGTGGGATCGGGCGGAGCCAACGAACCGTCGGCGGCGAGTCCACCCCTGACCTGCACGCCGACGACCTGCACCGGCTGATCCCCGCGCTCGGCGATGGACCGGTGGACATCTTCGCCAGCAGCGGGGGCGCGGTCAACGGGCTCGCGCTGGTGGCCCGGCATCCGGAGCAGGTGCGTACGCTCGTGGCGCACGAGCCGCCGTCGGCCACGGCCCTGCCCGACCGCGACGAAGCGCTGGCGGCAGTGATGGACATTTGCGAGACGTACGAGCGGGACGGTTTCGGCCCGGCGATGGCGAAGTTCATCGCGATCACCAGCCTGCGCGGTCCGATCCCGGCCGATCTCGCCGAACTGCCCGTGCCGAGTCCGGCCGACTTCGGGCTGCCGACGGAGGACGACGGCTCCCGCGACGACGTGCTGTTCGGGCAGAACCTCCGCACGTGTACGCACTACGAGCACGACTTCGACGTTCTGCGTGCGGCCTCGACTCGCGTCGTCGTCGGAGTCGGAGCCGAATCGGAGGGTGAGATGGCCCACCGGGCGGGGGAAGCGGTCGCGGAGCGGCTCGGTACGAAGGCAGTCACCTTCCCCAGCCACCACGGCGGGTTCGCGGGCGGGGAGTTCGGCATGAAGGGTGATCCCGACGGTTTCGCGGTCACCCTGCGCCAGATCCTCGGCGAGGCGGGCTGACGCCGGCCCGCGACCTCCCTCAGCTGGAGCCGGCGACGGCGGCCTCGACGTGCGCGCCGAGAGCGAGCAGCGACCTCATCCTGGCAGGGACGCCTACCTGGTAACCGGCCGCGGGGGAGAGGTCCTACTGTCGAGGGTGTGTTCGCCCCCTACCGCAGTCTGCTTCGCCAACCCGGCGCCCTGAGGTTCTCCGCCAGCGGACTGCTCGCCCGGCTCCCGATCTCGATGGTGGCGCTGGGGCTCGTCATCCTGGTCTCGGCGAAGACGAGTTCGTACGGCCTGGCCGGGACCGTTTCCGCGGCCTACGTCGTCCTCCGGGCGGCCGGCTCGCCACTGCAGGCGCGGCTGGTCGACCGGCACGGCCAGCACCGGACCCTGCCCTGGATAGCCGGGCTGCACGCGGTCGCGCTGGGCGGGCTGGTCGTCGCGGTCGAGGTGGACACGCCGCTGGTGGTGCCGATCGTTCTGGCCGGTGTGGCCGGGGCGAGTTCGCCGTCGATCGGTTCGTACGTACGCGCGCGGTGGAGCCACCTGCTGGGACGGCGGCCGGAACTGCAGACCGCGTTCGCGTTGGAAGCGGTGGCGGACGAGCTGCTCTTCATGGTCGGGCCACCGGTGGTGACGTTCCTGGCCACCGGGATCAGCCCGAACGCAGGCATCCTGGTCGCCCTCGGCTGCGGCCTGGTCGGCACCCTGCTCCTGGCCGCCCTGCGGGACACCGAGCCACCCGCCCACGGTCGCCACGGGGGCGGCGCGGCGCTGGCGCCGCTGGGGTGGCCGGCGCTGCTTCCCGTGGTCGCCGCGAGCGTGGGGATCGGAACCCTCTTCGGCGCGTTCGACATCGCCGTCATCGCCCTCGCCACCGAGGCCGACGCGCGGGCGTGGTCCGGCGTCCTGCTCGCGATCACCGCGACCGGTTCGATGATCTCCGCCGCGGTCCTCGGCAGCCGGACGCTGCGCAAGCCGCCGTTGACACGGTTCCGGATCGGCGCGGCGGCGATCACGGCGGCGATGGTGCCGTTGCCGTTCGTCTCCCATCTGGGTGTGCTGGCGCCGATCGTGTTCCTCACCGGGCTGACGATCTCGCCGACCATGATCGCGAGTGTTGCCCGGGTGGAGGAGACCGTGCCCAACAGTCGGCTCAGCGAGGGCATCGCCTGGTCGACGAGTGCGCTGGTCAGCGGGATCGCCCTTGGTGGAGCCGTCGCCGGCCGGGTGATCGACGGCCACGGGGCGAACGCGGGGTTCCTGGTGTCGCTGGCCGCGGGCGTGCTGGCGACGGTGCTGGCCTGGTCCGGTGGCCTGCGGGCGGTGGGTCCGCCGGTGGCGGGCGACCAGGTCGGTGGCCGATCGGTGGGTGGCTGAGGCGTGAAGTCATGGCGAGCTGGTGGCAATGGCTTGTCTGGCGTGGAGTTCGCGGTAGATGCCGTCGCGTTGGAGCAGAGTGTCGTGTGTTCCGGTGTCTACGACACGCCCTCGATCGAGGACGATGATCTGGTGAGCGCGCTGGATGGTGGAGAGTCGGTGTGCGATGACCAGCGAGGTGCGTCCGGCCAGGGCGGCCTGCAGTGCTTGCTGGACGGATTGCTCGGTGCGGGAGTCGAGGTGGGCGGTAGCTTCGTCGAGCACGACGATGCGCGGGTTGCGGAGGAGCATGCGCGCTATCGCCAGGCGCTGCTTTTCTCCGCCGGAGAAGCGGTGGCCGCCTTCGCCGACGATGGTGTCGTAGCCGTCGGGCATGTCGGTGATCAGGTCGTGGATACGTGCGGCCTTGCAGGCGGCGACGATCTCCGATTGTGATGCCGTCGGTTTGGCGTAGAGGAGGTTGTCCCGTACGGATTCGTGGAAGAAGTGTGCGTCTTGTGTGACGACGCCTACCGCTTCGGACAGGCCTGCCAGGGTGTAGTCGCGGATGTCTACGCCGCCGATCGTCAAGGACCCGTGCGTGACGTCGTACAGCCGCGCTACCAGCATGCACAGGGTGGTTTTGCCGGCGCCGGATGGTCCCACGACGGCGGTCATTGTCCCCGCCGGCAGCTGCAGGCTCACGTCACGTAACGCCCACTCGTCATGGTCAGGGTCCGTCGCGGCGGGGTTGGGAACGGCTGCCATGAGGGAGGGCACCAGACCTGCACTGGCAGGCTCGTGCCGGAACGACACCCTCTCGAGGGTGATGTCGCCTCGTGCCACGTGTGGTGTCGCATCCGGACGTTCGGCGATACCGGTCGGTGCGTCGACGACCTCGAAGACCCGCTCGAACGACACCAACGCGCTGTGCACGTTCATTCGGGCAGACGCCAGGTCCATCAGCGGGCCGTAGGCGCGTTGGGCATAGGCGGCCAGCGCCACCACAGTGCCGATGGTGAGTGATCCGGACAGGATGAGGTGGGAGCCGGACCAGTAGACCGCGGCTACGCCAAGCAGGCCGACGAGAGCGACAATCGTTCCGACCAGCAGACTCAGCATGTTGACGCCGATGTTGTTGCGCCGCAACGCGCCGGTTCGGTCGGCGAAGCCCTGTGATTCGCGGTCGAAGCCGCCGAACAGCTTGACCAGTAGAGCGCCACCGACATTGAATCGCTCGGCAGCGAAGCCGCTCATGTTGCCGTACAGGTCCATCTGCTCACGCACCATGCTCCGCATCCGCGCGCCCACCCACCGCGTGGCGACCAGCAGCAGCGGGATCAGGACGAGAGCGGCGAGCGTGACCTGCCAGCTCAACACGAACATCGCGGTCAGGGTGAAGGCCAGAAGTAGCACGTCGGCTGCGATCGAGCCGACACTGCCGGTGTAGAGGTGGCCGGTGAACATCTGTTGGGCGTTGAGCACATCTGTGTACAGGCGGCTCTGGATCGCGCCGGTCTTGGTGTGGACGAAGAACCTCAACGGGAGTCGCTGAATATGATCGAACAAGACCTGCCGCAGGTCGCGGATGATGCCGGTTCCGATGAGCGTGCCCAGGTATCCCCCGAGCAGTTGAAGCCCCGACGAGGCGAGGTAACAGACGACGGCGAGACCGATCAGCAGATTGAGCAGCACAACGTTGCGATGCGGGATGGCGTTGTCTAGCAGCGCTTTGAAGATCAGGGGCGGCACGATTCCGGCGATCGACGAGGCGGCCAGCAAGGCTGCGTATGCCGCCAGGCGCCACTGGTACGGCCGGACGAACCTGATCACCTGCCGCAAGGTGGCTCGACCATTCTCCGGCCCGCCGCCGTCGTCACCAGTCGCCAGCCTGTTCAGCGACATCAGTCTTCGTCCTCTCGGCCGGTTGCAGCTTGTTGTAGTGCGGACAGGGCTGTGACAACTTCGCGTCGCGCGGCGTCCTCATCCAGCCCCAGGCGTTGAAGGATCTGCGCCGCGAGGCCGGCCGGCACCTGGTAAAGGCCGAGAAGAAGATGCTCGGTCCCGACGTAGTTGTGGCCAAGTTCGAGCGCCTCGTTCACGGCGCTGGAGAGCACTGCATTGGTCCGGGGCGTATGGGGCAGGTCCGTTCGTTTGGGCTTGCCGCCGCCTCGAGGCGCAAGGGTCAGGACCGCGGCCTCCGCAGCCTGCGGGCCGATGCCGGCGGCGACCAGGATCTTCGCCGCGACGCCCTCGGGTTCGCTGTAGAGACCCAGCAGGATGTGCTCGGTTCCGAGATAGCCGTGCCCGAGTGACCTGGCGTGCTCGGTCGCGGCGTCCAACGAGCGTTTCGCGCGTGGTGTGAGACGTTCGTACGTCAACCCGGACACGTTCATGGCGAAGCGTCTGTGCACAGCCTGCTTCGTCACGCCAAGAGCGTCGCTGATCTGCACCCAGTTCCAGCCGCTACGACGTGCCCGATAGACGAAGTGGCCCAGCACAGCATCTCCGGCCGCGTTGAGCTCAGCAACCAAGCCGCGAGCGGTCGCGAGCTGCTCGCCCACGTCGTCACCGGCCTCGTGCTGCACTGTCTCGATCAAGTCCCGGAGGGTCGGTCGGCGAGTCATGGGTCAACGGTAGGCTGACTCTGGCCGCTGGTCAACGATGCGTTGACTTGCTCTTCAGGTCAACACGCGACTGACCATCGACGGGTTGGCTCATGCCTCGCGGCCAGGTCAGCGGGCGCGCGACGCCTCGGCATGGCCTGCTCGGCCCCCTCGCGCTCCTTCGCCTGCCATGCGTCGGCGATTGCCTCACTTCGGGGATCGAGCGTTCTTCTTGTAGAACACAGCGGAGTCCTCGTAACCGAGTTGGAGATAAAAGTTCCCCGCACGACGGCTGGCGAGCGACACGTATGCGGCGCCTCGGTCGCACGCCCACCGTTCGGCCTCCGCCATGAGCGCGCGCCCTATGCCCATACTGCGTTCGCGTTCGTCGACCATGACTTCTTCGACCCAGGCAACTGGGCCATTGGCAAAGAACGTGTGATGAGTGTGCGCCAGCAGGTACCCGACGATTCTGTCCTGCACGTGAGCGACGAGAACGAGTCCGCCACGAGAGTTGAGCAGGGTCCGAAACGTTCTTTCGAACGGATCGCGCTCGGGACGAAACGACGCCGCGAACTCACAGACAAGCGGCCACATCGCATCCATGTCCTCGACGGCCGCCCGTCGAACCCGCACCCCAACCATGCGGGAATCCTATGAACTGCTTGGCCGCGGCAGGATTTGGTCCGTTCCGCCTCCCTGCCCGCGGGTGCTGGCCGACATCACCGTCATCGCCGCCCGTTCCGGCGACGCCGGACATAGGCGACGGTGACGGCGGCGAGTAGCGGCCCCCACAACAGGAGCGGGAGGTAACAGAGGTAGAAGATCGCGGCCTCCCAGCCACCTTCCTGTGTGGGGAAGTTCGAGGGAGTCGGCTTACCCCGGAGGGTGACCCCCGCGAACTCGGTGATCCAGGCGGCGGTCCACAGGATCGTCAGCACCACGGCGCCGAGGGCCGCGGGGATGGCGGCCGCCTTCGTCGGGACCCGGTGGCCACGCAGGAACGGGATCCACTGCGGGAACACCTCGCCCCAGCGGGCGATCAAGCCGATCGCGGTGAACGCAACGACTTCGGACAGGATCGACAGGAAGACGATGTAGGCCCGCTCACCGATCCCGAACCTCTCGTCGAACGCGGCCGGGAGTCGCCAGAGGCTGGACGGCAGCACCGTGAACGGGACGGCGAAGGCGGCGATCCGCGCCCAGCGGGGAACCCCGGCTACCGGGTCGTGGGCGGCTCTCCAAGCGGTGCGCACCCGCCCGGTGGTCCTCGGCCGATCAGTCAGAGCGGTCATTGTCGATCCTTGGTTTCGGCGGGCCTGACTGCCCGATTCGCATCAAAGATCGCAACCCCGTCGGCTCGTGATCATCGCCCATTAGAGGGAACCAGGTCCCCCGCCCGGGGGAGTATCGGCGAGCACAGCTCACCCCCCACTACTGCAGGAAGCTGCCCAGCGGACGGCGGTCGCCGGTCGTGCCCTCGCGGTCGGCCGACGGCCGAGCTATCGATTCGGCCACCTGGGAGGGACGCGTATCCCTCTCCAGGGGGACACGCCTCCTGGAGACGATGCGGCAGATTCGAGCCGGTGCCGCGTGCACGGAATCCCGACCAATGGAAGCGAGAGCGCTCATGCCAATCAAGCCCACCCGGCCATGGACGGCGTCACCCACTCTTCGTCGCAGATGGCTTCGCATTGCCGCCGCGACTGCCTCGTCCGCGCTGATCATGGCGGGGGCGGTGAGCGCCCCTGCCGGCGCGACCTCACCTGAACAGCAGAAGCGACCGCCGACAGGCACTTCCGAGGCTCTGCGAGCCATGGTTGCCGCCGGGGTTCCAGGGGTGATCGCCCACGTGCGTGAAGGCGATCGGGAATGGGACCTCGCTTCGGGCGTGGCCGACGTGACCACCAAGCGTAAGGCTCAAATAGACGACCGCGTGCGAATGGGCAGCGTCACGAAGACCTTCGTCGCCGTTGTCATGCTGCAACTGGAGAGCGAGGGTCGACTCTCACTCGACGACACCGTGGACAGGTGGCTGCCCGGCGTCGTCCGCGGCAATGGCAACGACGGCCGGAAGATCACGATCAGGATGCTGCTCAACCACAGCAGCGGCGTTCCGGAGTACCTCCAAGATGAAGCGATCTTCCGGTCCTATTTCGCCACCGGCGACTACGATCGAGTGTGGACCGCCCGCGAGCTGGTGAACAGCGCCATGAAACTGCCACCGGCCTTCGCTCCGGGAACCGACGCGCTCTACTCGAACACGAACTACGTCGTCGCCGGGATGATCATCAAGGCAGTTACCGGCAGGAGTGTGCAGGCGGAGGTGACGCGACGGATCATCCACCCGCTGGGCCTTCGGCGTACGACGTTCCCCGAACGTGACCCGTCGATCCACGGCGCTCATCTGGAGGGATATCTCTCCAATCACTACTTCGACTACCAGAACGTCACCCGGTTCAGCCCTTCGTTCGCGGACGCAGCCGGTGCAATCATTTCCACACCGCGTGACGTGGCGACGTTCCACCATGCTCTGTTCACCGGTCGCCTCCTCCCTCCCGCGCAGCTGGGAGAGCTCACGACGGTCGTCCAGTCGACGTCGCTTCCGGAGATCAGGAACGGGCTCGGTTTCGGACTGTCCGAGATCTGCGGCCAGGAGACATGGACGAAGGACGGCGAGTTCCCCGGCTACACGAGTGAGTCGGTCACCAGCCGCGACGGCACTCGGCAGGTCGTCTACAGCATCAACAGCGTGGGACTGAAGGACGAAAAGGCCCGTGCGGTCCAGCGGGCGGTTGAGGACCTCAAGGAAGCGGTGTTCTGCTCCTAGGAGCAGGTCCGACATCCGATGGAACCACATCACCTCTGGGAGGATGCCGCCATGGTGGATGGCTTGCCGCCGCGGATCGGAGCATTCCTTCGCGGGGTGCGGGGCTCCTGGCTTCTGCTGCGATTCCTCTTTCTACTCATCGGGTCCGCCCTCGTCCTGTCGTTCCTGTCGGTTGACCTGGCCGTTGCCGATGCACTGTGGGACCACGAACCGGTCATCCTCAGCCGGTTGGTCGTCGTACTCGTCGCGCTCGTTCCGCCGACCCTGCTGGGGATGCTTCCCCAGCTGAGGCACATCGAGGGTGCGGCTGCCGCGTCGCTGCTTGGTGTGGACTTCAAAGGACAGGCGCCGGGGCTGACCCGGGGTTGGGACCAGCGCTGGCGTACCGTCGTGTGGTTCTGGACCCATCTGTTCGCCGGTGGCTTGACCGGCTGCGTGGTGATGGGCTGGGTGCTGATCATGGAGAGGCTGGTGCGCTCGGTCGACGCACCCGGGGAGGGCTCGTTCCTTGGTCTGTCGTGGGCGACGGACGGCGACGTATGGGTAGTGGCGGCGCTGACCTTCGCGGGGCTGTTCCTCCTGTTGGTGGGCCTGCTGCTTCTGCTGGGCTGCGGGGAGGTGTTGGTACGGATCGCGCCTGTGTTGCTGGGCCCGTCCATCGCCGAGCTCCTGGCCGAACTCGAGTCCCGTACGACGGACCTCGTCGAACGCACCCGGCTGGCTCGCGAGCTCCATGACAGCGTCGGACACGCACTGAGCATCGTCGTTCTCCACACCGCCGTGGCACGCCGTCGCCTCCCACCGAACGCCGCCCAGGCCGACGGCAGCCTGGCGATCGTCGAGGACGTGGCGCGCCGAGCGCTGGAGGACCTGGACGTTGTACTCGGCATGCTGCGGGAGCCACAGCCGGCAACCCGACACCCAGCACATGACCTGCGAAGCCTCGACGAGCTGGTCCGAGCGTCCCGTGCAGGTGGCCAGCCAGTGGACCTGGAATCGCTTGTCACCGACCTGACGAAGGTTCCAGCGGTTGTGTCACGCGAGGCGTATCGCATCGTCCAGGAAGGGCTGACCAATGCCCTCCGACATGCTCCTGACCAGCCGGTACACGTTCGTCTGGCGCCGGTGGCAGAGGGACTACAGGTCCACGTGGCCAACCCATTAGGCCAGCGGGCGCCGGTGGTCAGTGAGGCCCGCGGCGGGCGGGGGCTGGTCGGTGCACGGGAACGGGTGCGAGCCCTCGGCGGACGCATCCAGGTTGGCACCGAGAATGGTAGGTGGGTGCTGGACGCGCGGCTCCCGCTACCGGAGAAGGGGATCCGATGAGCTCGTCGGTGAAGATCCGAGTCCTTCTCGCTGACGATGAGGACCTGGTCCGTGCTGGCGTCTGCGCTCTGCTCGACGAATGTCAGGACATCGCGGTGGTGGGCGAAGCTCGAGACGGCGCCGAGGCCGTGTCCGCCACGATGTCCCTTCGGCCGCACGTCGTCTGTATGGATGTACGCATGCCTCGGGTGGACGGGATCGAGGCGACCCGGATCATTCGCGAACGCCAGCCTGACACGAAGGTTCTTGTCCTCACTACCTTCGAGAACGATGACTACGTTGCCGAAGCCCTACGAACAGGCGCACAAGGATTTCTCCTGAAACGCTCCGCACCTGAGGCCGTCGCCGCGGCGATCCGCACGGTGCACAGCGGGGACTCGCTCCTATATCCGGATGCCCTGCGCCGACTGGTCGCTCCCGGGGTGCAGGCACGCCCGGACCGACCGGGGCTGCCGATGCTGAGCGAGCGTGAGGCCGAGGTGCTCCGGCTCATCGCCTCGGGCCTGTCAAACGCCGAGATCGCAGGCCAGATGTACGTGACGGTGGAAACGGTGAAGACCCACGTCGGCCGGATCCTCGCCAAGCTCGGAGTCCGCGACCGGGTGCAGGCCGTCATCCGGGCCTACGAGAGCGGCTTCGTCCCACTGAACCAGGGCGAGCGCTAGTAGGTCGACTCGACCCCGATCGTGCCGTAGAGATCATGAACGACGAGTTGGCTGCGTGTGCCGTCGCCCCGTTCCGCCTCTCTGCCTCAGGTCAACGCGCACTCGTCGGGTCAGCTCGGCACTGTCGCCTGAAGCGCTCGTCGACGTACGGCGTAGCCCCACACGGCCAACGCGAGGGCTGGCCCCCACAGCCAGAACGGGAGGATCAGGTTCCACCAACCGCCGGTGCTGGCCGACATCATCGCCATCGGGATCGCCGTGATCGTGACCGAGATCGCGACCACCAAGCCGGGGACGACCGCGAGGCTGACCGGGACGGGTTGACCGGCGATCCGCGGCGTCCAGGAAGGAAAGGTGCGGCCCCATCGGCTGATCAGGCCGAGAGTCAGGACACAACCGATCAGGGCGCCGCCGCCCAACAGTAGGCCCCAAAGACGCGTCTCGGGGTCCAGGATCTCTCCGTGCAGACCGAAGGAGGGCAACGGCGTCAGCCAGGTGAGCCGTTGCAACCCATATGGCAGCGGGCAGGCCGCGGCGATCCAGGTGACCGGTCGGCTCCAGCGCGCAATCTGGTCTGCGACGGGACCCGTGATTGGGAACGCTCCGTCGCGCATGATCAGAAAGAGCCAGCAGGTGGTGGTGGCAGCGATCAGCATGGGTACGGAGGCCGCGGCCGGAAGGCCGCTCACACGATCCGCGACGTCCTGCAGGAGGCGGAGCAGGTGGGACGGCTTCAGGGCCGCGGTGACGGTTCCCCAGGCGGCGACGGCGATCACGATCATGGCGGTGAGGTAGCGCATGAGGGCAACGCGGCGGCAGGCGAGCACCAAGAGGACAATGCCTGCCGCCGGAATGACCAAGGCGACCAAATACGCCAACAGGGTCAGTGCCGCGACCGAGGACAGCAGCGTGTTCCCGAGCATCTGAAGACCCCCTGCAGCGAAGAGGGTCGGCCGGGCTCGTTGGCCGATGAGGAGTCTTGCCATTACAGCGAGAACGCCGAATAGACCGAGCGTCATGATCAAACCGGCGGTCAGTGTTGTCGGCAACCGTCCGACAAGGTCGATGCGGCGCGGATCGACATCGGCCCACGGGTGCGCGTCCGGAATCAGAAGCCAATACATCCCGAAGCCGCTGCAGCTGGCCGACAGCAGCCCGGCGACCATCGCAAGCAGCGTGATGCCGCGAGCGTGCGATTCGAGCAATGCGCTCATCGGGGTCTTCTTCCCACTGCGCGCACAACGCCGGTCACGACACACCTGCGTGGCCGAGCCATGTTAGGCCCTTCCTTCGAAGCGCACGGGGAGTGCGGACAGGGCACGGGCGAGTCCTGGCTGCCAGGCGATCTGAGTTGGCGGCACGCCGAGGAGTTCGCAGATGACGCGGACCGGCAGTGGGTGGGCGATTCGTTCGATGTAGTCGAACTCTTCGTCGCCGATGTCGGCGATCAGTTCGTCGATGATCTGCTGGATGCGCGGTCGGAGTGCGTTGACGCGGCCGACGGTGAATGCGCGCGATACTGCGGGGTCCTTGATCACAGCGATTGTCGCGTCGTACCCGGTCACGAGCCAGATCGGTGTCCCGTCGAAGTAGCTGGCGCGGCGGACAGGTGGTTCGAGACCGATGGCGGCCCAAAACTCGTCACGGTCGGGCGTGGTGAACAGGTCAGCGAGCCGGGGTTCCACGGTCATGTTGAGGTTGCCCTTCATGGTGTGGTGTGGGTCGCGGGTTTCTGTGCAGCCCGGTGCGTAGGTGTTCGTCCGTTGAGCCATCGGCCGATTGGGGTGGTGCGGACCATCAGCGCGTAGCTGGCGAGCAAGATCAGGAATGTGGTGGTGAGGGCGACGGCGAGTTTGGCGATGATCGGCCAGCCGAGGTCGGCGAGGGGGATCTCGATGGCGACGAGCAGGGGTAGGTGCATTAGGTACATCCAGTACGACGCGTCGGCCAGGTACCTCACGGACGCGCGCTCGCGGGTCAGGTACTGGATGCAGAGGCCGAGCAGCGCATAGACCCAGCTCCACGCGGCGATCGCCATCACGCTGGCGGTGATCGCGGGCATGGCAGCGTGGTGCAGAAGGACCCAGCCGAGAGCAGTCGTCCCGGCGGCGACTGCCAGGTGAATCCACGCGCCCGGTCTGCTGAGCCTGTGCAGGGCGTTCGAATCGGTCTGCAGGCACCAGCCGACGGTGAATGCGCCGAAGTAGCTGATCAGGCTGATCGGGTCGGGGAGGATGGTTGTCGGTGCGGCAATGCCGCCAGTCATGGGTTCGTTCTGCAGCAGCAGCGTCGCTGCGTATGGCAGAGCGACGACCATCACACCAAGCGGCGCGGTGAACGTTCGGGTCGCGCGAGTTGTCAGGCGCTGGACCGTGTGGGTGCCGAGCAGGCGCGGTGCCATGGCACGTACGGCAAGCATCAGCAGGTAGCACTCCATCAAGATCAGGAGGAACCACAGGTGCCCGGGCGTGATCATCAGCAGCGGATCGGTGGGCACATCGGTTGGCTGCGGAAGGTTGCGCACGTGAAGGTTCAGCAGTGACAGCAGCGCAAGTGGCAGCACCGCGACCGGCCAGAACACCACGAGGGGCAACGCGATGCGTTTGAGCCGGTCGCCCAAGAACCGGCGTACGCCTCGCCGAGTGAGCATCATCCGGCCGAAGTAGCCGGCCAGTACCAGGAACAGCGTCATCCGGAACAGGTGGATCACATAGTTGGTCACGTCAGCAACCGGTGACTGGTCCTGATCCTTGACGAGCCATGGTGTTTCGACGGTGAACGGGATCAGCGCGTGCAGGACGATCCCCAGGATCAACGCCCCGCCCCGCAGTGCATCGAGCCCGTGCAGGCGTGTGCTGCCAGGTGCTTCGCCGGGGCTGGTCATCGTCTGGTAGCCGACCCGTTGGCGGTGGCGACTTCGACCTTCTGGATCTTTGCTGCCGCGTCGGGAAGGAAGCCAGGACTGATCAGCCGGTGGAGAGGACCGAGTGCGCCCCACACGACCCGGCCAAATGGGTGCTCGAAACGGATGCAGGTTGTCAGAGACGCCTGGCCATGGCTGGCGGTGACGACGAGATTGCCGGTCAGGAACCACGACGCTGCCTCAAGCCGGATCCAGTCCGGCTCCCGTGCGGCGATCCGCCACCCTCCGGCGGTATCCGGTGACGGTGTTGGGCTGAGTCGAAGTCGTAGGCATCCCTTCCAGATAAGGCGCTCTGCGAAATCAGGGATGTTGCCGAACATGGTGCGGGCCCAGCGTTCGGCGGTCGCATTGATCGACGTCGGGTAGGACAGATGATCGGCGTAGTCGATCTTGGTCAGTGAGCTGAGTGACCGGATGTCCGCCGGCAGGTTGCTGGCACCGACGACCTGGGTCACCTGCGCCGAGGGCGCGCCCCGTCGCGCCCAGGTCTGTTCCCAGTGGCGGAGCAGGGCGCGTACAGCGATCAGACGGCGCGAGGCATGCTCGGCGCTTGGCAGCAGCTTCACCGTGATCAACTCACCTGCGGCGACATCAAGGTGACGATCTGGCGAGGCTTACGTTCGCGATCGTCGAATGCGACGACGTCTCCCAGACCTTGTGCTGCGCCGAATGCCGCACGGTACGCGGCCTCGGACACGAACCGGCCGGTGGTGACAACCGCGTCGCCATCCGGAGTGACCCAGACGTCGGCATCCAAACATCCGGCCTGGGCCGACAATGTGCTCCGGACCTGCTGCGTGCGGACGACGAACTCGTCGACATGTTCGGGCTTTGGGTAGTGAAAGGCAACGAAACCGATAGTCATCGAACGGCTCCAGTCAAACTGTGTGCGGGCGATTACCTTGGGGGAGATTGCCTTAGGCAATTACTCTCTACACCTGTGTAGAGTGTGCTCCACAGGTGTAGAGAAATTCAAGTGGAGGAGGTTCGGATGGCATCGCCGTCTGCACGGTCGACGGTGATCGATGGGGCAGATGCAGCCATAGATCGGACCGTCGGATCATGATCAACATTTCGTCGCGCGTGCTCAACGTTGTCGCAGCCGGCCACGCGGTGCCCTACATCGCATCGAAGATTCAGTTTGCGATCGAGGGAAAGCTCGGAATCCATGGCGGTCCGCGGGTCACCCCGGCTGACTACGCACGCTTCGGTAACACCGACGCGGTTGCTGCCGCGCAGTGGGGCAACGTCGCCGTCGGGGTGCTCTTCCTGTTGATCACCCTGGTGCCATTGACGCCGCTCGCAGCCCGGTTGAACCGCTGGATCATCGCCGTGCCTCTGATCGCGATCGGTTGCTTCTTGCTGAGCTTCGGGCTCGGCGGGGTCATCCGTGCCGCGACGACCGAACTCGGGGGCGGCATCTTCGGCGGATACCTGCTGTTATGGAGCGTGGCGGTGGGACTGCTGGCGGCTGCCCAGCTTTCGGCGGGCCGCGCGCGCCAGCATCCCCGGGGATGACGGATATGGGACGACGTACCGACATTGCTGATGCCGCGATCAGGACGCTCGCGGCCGAGGGTATGCGCGGGCTCACCCATCGCGCCGTTGACCGCACTGCCGGGTTGCCTGAGGGGGCGACCGCGTACTACTTCCGGACACGAACTGCCCTCGTGCAGGCGGTGCTGGATCGGCTCGTCTCGCTGGATGAGCAGGAGGTGCCGGACCAGGATCTTGATTTCGATCGATTCATCGATTACTTGACCGCCACCTTGAACCGATGGTCGACCACTGATCGCCGGCGTCAGATTGCTCGGTACGAGTTGGCACTCGAAGCGACGCGGCGTTCAGAACTGCGGGAGCCGCTCGCACGCGCCACCGAACAGGTTCACCGGTTGCTGGCGACCATGCTTCGCGGGATCGCTGGTTCGGACGCCGCCGAGCTCGCCCGTTGCCTCACCCCGCTGCTGGATGGGCTCCTCTTCCAGCAGGTGACGACGGAGCCTGCGACACCGATCAGTCGCGACCAGATCGCTGACCTGGTACGAACTCAACTGACACGAGTGTCGGGCGCCAAGACGCGTGGGAAACGGAAGAGGTGAAACTCCGCTCACCGCGTGGCGAGAGCCTCGAGGCTGTCGTCGCAGCTCGCCTTCAACATCGGAGTCGCGTGCTCGCGGGGGACTGGAGACTGACATGGCTTCACTGCGGCCCGACTTCATCGAGCTACACGACGGCTCACGGTCAGCCGAGGCCAGCCATGCCTCCCGAATCCAGCCACGCAATATTCATCAATGAGCAGACTGCCTATATCAGATCTATCCGCTTGCTACCTTCGGGGGAAACGATCAATCGATCCCTCTTGTGGGGAAGACGATCCCTCCTTCGGGGGAGGCTTCGGTCCGGCCGCTTGTGGAGGATCGTCCCATGAACATCACCACAAAGCTCGCTGCCCTGACCGCCGTCGCCGCGACCGTCGTCGCCGGTATCGCCGCCACCGCGCAGGCCGAACCAGCCGAGTCGAAGGTCGCACGCGTTACCGGTGCGGCCGACTTCATGCTGCCGTTCTACCCGGACCAGGACGTCCGCCACTTCGACTTCGACGCGACCGCCACCCCCTACACCCGTCCGATCCCCGGCGCACCGAAGGGGCTGCCAACCGACGCGCGCGGCACGGTGAAGATCTCGCATTACGTCGCTGCCTGGAAGAAGACCTTCCATGCCGAGGGGACAGTGGACTGCCTGGTCACCGCGCCTGGCATGGCCACCCTCACCGCGAAGATCACCAAGGCGGACCAGCCGGTCCAGGAGTGGGTCGGCAAGCGGCTCGGCTTCAGCGTCCAGGACAACGGTCGACACGACCGCGTGGGCCTGTCCTGGACGGTCGTCAACCTCGACCAGAACGCCAAAGGCGAATGGGAGGAAGCGCCGGTCGGCACCTGCATGGCTCCGGCCCCGTTCGCCCCGGTGACCAAAGGCAACTACAAGGTCCAGCACGTCGACCTGGCTCAGATACCGGAGGGGTGACTCAGCACAAGCCGGTCCAGGTCGATCCGGCCTAATGGGGTACGTCCCGAGCGTGGCCGGCATGAGAGGTCGGTCACCCGGCGGTTGTACCCCAGGGGTTGTCGATGGCGTAGCGCCAGAACCCGTCCGTGCCGCGTCGCGCGACGTCGGTGGCTGTGCCGCGCATTTCTACACGTTGGCCGTCGGTGGCAGTCGGCGCGATGACCCAGTCGACGATCAGCAGGGCCAGATCTCCGTTGACGTACACGTGTCGCGGCGTAACTGTGATCGGCAGCCCCAGCGCCATGAGCTTCGCGTTCGCGGCCCGACGCGCAGCGCCCGCGACCGGCCCACCGGGCTGGGCGACCAGGAGCCCGTCCGGCTCGTAAACCCGCTCCACCTGATCCGGGTCGCCGGTGTTGAACGCGGCGGCGAACACGTGCGGGTGCTTCGCGGGGTCCGTCGTGAGCGGGATCATTGAATTCTTCATGCAACGAGTCGATCAGGAGGCGTCGTGGCTTACCAAACGGTGCGCAGCTGGGATCCCGAGTTGGTGCCCACACCGGCCGGACGCGGCGCCCGGCCCGACGAGGCCTGTCCCGTCGAGGTGGCCCTCCGCGTGATCAGTGGCCGGTGGAGCACCCTCCTCATCCGCGAGCTCCTCCACGGACCGCTCTCGTACGGGGCCTTCCGCAAACGACTGCCGACCCTCACCGACAAGGTCCTCACCGACCGCCTGGCCGAACTCCGCGGACACGGCATCGTGGAGCGACAGATCACGCGAGGCTTCCCCTCCCGCGTGACCTACCAGCTGACTCCGCGCGGAGAGGCGCTGCGGCCGTTGATGATCGAGCTCTACCGAACCGGAGAAGCCCTGCTCGCATGACCGCCCGGCGGGTGAACCTGTCTCCGCTGACGCTCACCATGTAGCTAACAGCGCCGAACCCCGGTCGGAATGCACGTTGCGGTTCATTGCGCATTGCGCAATGACACCCGTTGACATTCCTCAACGAAACCCTAGGCTCTCGGTCGTGCGCACCGCAGACGATCCGCCGAGCGGTATCGGTGTCGGCCATCGTGCCGGTGTTCGTGGTGTTCCTGATCTTCCAGCATCGGTTCGTCGAATCGCTCGCCCACGCTGGGCTGAAGTGACCCAACCCCTGTCCGCCAAGGAGGATCGCGATCGTGCACCGACTCGACCATGCCAGTGACATCACGGTTGTCGGCGGCGGACTGGCCGGAGTGTGCGCCGCGATCGCCGCGGCCCGGCACGGCGCCCGGGTCGCGCTGGTGCAGAACCGCCCGGTGCTGGGCGGCAACGCCTCCTCGGAGATCCGGGTGTGGGTGTGCGGGGCGACCGCGCACGGGGTGCACCAGTGGGCCCGGGAGACCGGGATCATGGGCGAGCTGTTCGTGGAGAACCAGTTCCGCAACCCGGAGGGCAACCCGTACTACTGGGATCTCACCGTGCTCGAGGCGGTCCGGGCCGAACCGAACATCGCCCTGTTCCTGAACACCGACGTGCATGAGGTAGCCGCGAGCGGGCCTGCCGACCGGCGTACGATCACCGCGGTCACCGGCTGGCAGCAGGGGTCGGAAAAGTCGATCACCTTCACCTCGCCGGTGTTCCTGGACTGTACGGGCGATGGACTGGTCGGTCATCTCGCCGGCGCCGAGGTGATGACCGGACGCGAGGCGCGCGAGGTGTTCGGCGAACCGTGGGCACCCGAGGTGCCGGACAACAACACGCTCGGATCGACGATCCTGTTCTACAGCAAGGATGCCGGTCAGCCGTCGAAGTTCGTCCCGCCGAGCTTCGCGGTCGATCTCGGCACCACCGCGATCCCGGACCACCGGGTGATCCGCACCGACATGAAGGGGTGCGCGTTCTGGTGGATCGAATGGGGCGGCGAGCTCGACGTCGTCGCCGACAATGAGCGGATCCGGGACGAGCTGCAGGCCGTGGTGTACGGGATCTGGGACCACATCAAGAACTCCGGACGGTACGACGGTGTCGAGAACCTCACCCTGGAATGGATCGGGTCGGTGCCGGGCAAGCGGGAGTACCGCCGGTTCGTCGGTGATCATGTGCTCACCCAGCACAATGTGCTCGGCCAGACCGTATTCGACGACGCGATCGGGTTCGGCGGCTGGTCGATCGACCTGCACCCGCCGGGCGGGGTTTACGCGACCGAGCCGGGGTCGCGGCACTGGTACTCCGACGGTACGTACGACATCCCGCTGCGCTCGCTGTACTCCCGCAACGTCACCAACCTCTGGATGGCCGGCCGCAACATCTCCGCGTCGCACGTCGCGTTCGGCTCGACCCGGGTGATGGCGACCTGTGCGGTGCTCGGCGAGGCAGCCGGGCTCGGGGCGGCGGTGGCGCTCGCCGCCGGACTGACCCCGCACGAGCTCGCCGGGCCGGAGTTCACCCGGATGCGTCGCGCGCTGGTCCGGACCGACGCGTCGGTGGTCGGGGTGCTCAACGACGACCCCGACGACCTGGCGCGGGCCGCGACCGTGCACGTCAGCTCCACCCGGACTGTGCTCGGCAGCGAGTTGTCCGGCGAGACATGGCCGCTGGATCGCGATCTCGGCATTGTGTTGCCCCTTGGTGCCGCGCCCGGGGCGCTCGAGTTGCTCGCCGACGTCGACGGCCCGACCACACTGCAGGCGGAGTTCCGTCGCACCAGCGCACCGCGCAACTACCTCCCGGACCGGCTGGTGGCGCGCGCCGACGTGCCGCTGGTGCCGGGGGAGAAGCAGTGGGTGAAGATCGATCCGGTCCCGGCCATCCACGATCACGATGATCATGGCCCGGACCGGACCGACGCGGGCGACAACGTGTTGGTCGTGGTCCGGGCGAACCCGGCGGTCCGGCTGTGGGCGAGCACCGACTGGGTGCCGGGCGTGGCGCACCTGCGTCGGCGCGATGCGGGTGAGGACGAGAAGTGGTCCGAGCAGTTCCGCGAGTGGCGAGCCATCGGTCCGCACGACGGGGTGGTGTTCCGGGTGGTCGACCCGATCCGCACGCTCGCGGCGGACCGGCTGGTCGGCGGGTACGCCCGTCCGTACGGCGGACCGCAACTGTGGTCCTCGGCCGACCTGGACACCGACCCGACGCCGACCGTCGAGCTGCGCTGGGACACCCCGGTCACCCTGTCGGAGGTGCAACTGGTGCTTGACGACGACGTAGCCACCGACCTGATCAACCTGCACCACCACCGCACCCCGGACGAGGTGCTGCCGACGCTGGTACGCGACTACGACCTGGAACTACACACCCGCGACGGTTGGCAGCCGATCGACCGGGTCCGGGGCAACCGGCGCCGGCACCGCCGGCACCACCTGACGCCGCCGCGCACCGGCGATGCGCTCCGGGTCCGGGTGCTCGCGACCAACGGTCATGATTATGCGCACGTGATCAAGCTCCGTGCCTACAGGTGACGGGTGGCAGGGCTGGGCATCCGGGGGATCGCCTCGCTCAGACGTCGCGGCGGTAGGCGCTCGGCGTGAACCCGAGGACGGTGCGGAAGTCGTTCGCCAGGTGCGCCTGGTCGGTGTAGCCGAGCTCGGCGGCGAGGCCCGCCAGCGGCTCGTCCGGATGCTCGCGGATCCGCTGCGCCGCCTCCTGCAGCCGTCGGCGACGGATCATCGCCGACGGCGGCACTCCCAAGTAGCGGTGTGCGACGCGCTGCAGGGTGCGCGCCGACGCCGCGAGCGCCGCGGCGGCGTCCTCGACGCGGAGGATGCGCGAGTCGCTCATCAGTAGCTCGGTAAGGCGTCCCGCGAGCTCGGCCTCCGGCGTTGGTGGCACCCGGCGCGTCTGCCACCACGCATCGAAGGCCGCGACGGCGCGGTCGTGCCGGTCGGGGCCGGCGAACGCACGACAGACCGCGTCGTGGAGGTCCGGCAGCTCCAGCGGCAGCTCCCGGTCCACGCTCGCGGCGGGTTCCACCGGGAGCGTGGCCGTCGCCGCCGGTCGCAGCAGCGCGCCTACCGCCCACCCCCGTCCGGTGAGTTCGCGTTCCGCGAGCCGGGTGGCCGGTCCGGACAGCACAACCCCCGAGGGATCGACGACGAGGTTGCACGCCGGATACGGCAGGATCAGCTGTCGCGAGACCGTGCCGTCGGCGAGCTCCCACTCCGGGATCCAGTACCACGCGACGAGATCCGCGAGCGCGGGATCCGGGAGAGCTCGCGTCAGCCGCGGGGCCGCGCCCGGGAAGATCACCCCGCGCGTCGCGTCCGTCATCGCTCCAGCGTAGAACGTGTCGCGTATCTCCAAGACCGCTGCAGGCGACGCGCCGTACCGTCGCGGCATGAGCACGACGAGCACCCCCAACGCGCCGGGCACCCCCGCGGCGAGCACCCGCGGCGTCTCCGGCGCCCACACCACCGGCGGCCGCCCGAACGGATCCACCTCGCTCACCCCGTTCCTCGCCATCTCCGGCGCCCGCGAGGCGATCGCGTTCTACGTCGATGTGTTCGGCGCGCGCGTCGTCGAAGTCACCGAGATGGGCGGCGTCGTCGCCCATGCCGAGCTCGACTTCGGCTGCGGGCACCTCCAGATCGGCGAGCCCATGCCGGACTACCACCTCGTCGCCGCCCCTGTGGGCGGTGACGACTGCTACTCGATGGGCCTGTACGTCCCGGACGTCGACGAGACGGCCGCGAGGGCCGTGGCCGCCGGCGCGACCGTCCGCGAGGCGCCGTCGACCTTCGTCTCCGGCGATCGGTACGCGAGCATCCGGGATCCGTTCGGCGTGCGGTGGTCGATCATGACGCGCGTCGAGGATCTGTCCGAGCAGGAGAGCGCCGCCCGCGTGGCGGAGTGGGCCGCGTCGTTCAGCCAGGGTTGAGTGCGTCGACCGCCGCGGGCAGGAGAGCTGCTGGGACAGCCGGGATAGCGATGCTGTCGTGGTGGCCTATTGCGTAATACGCAATAGGCGGCCTATTGGTATGCCTCAGGCAAACTCTAGACTTTCGTCGTGCGCACCGCAGACGATTCCCCGGGCGGCATCGACCGCGATGGTCAAGTGCAGGCGTTGGCGCGCGGGATCGAGATCCTGGAGCACCTGGTCGCCGCCGGCGGCCCGCTCACGGGAGTTGAGCTCGGTCGCCGGGTCGGTCTGCATCCGAGTTCGATCTCGCGGATCATCGGCACGCTGACGTCGATGGGTTACGCGCGTAAGGGTCCGGGTGGGTACCGGGCCGACTTCGGGTTGCTGAATTTCGTGCAGGCCGCGACGAGTATCGACGCGATCGCCCGGGCGCGAGGCGTCATCGAAGACTTTGCACAGCAGCATCACGGCAGCTTCGTCAACCTGTGCATGCTGCGCCATGGCCGGCTGATCTATCTGGTTCGGAGCATGGCCGGCCACGAAACGGTGACGGCGACGACACTTCCCCTGCAGCAGTCGTCGGCTGCGATGCGCCTGCTGGTCACGCTCGGCTTCGACGAGGGTTGCACCGTGCTGAGTGCCTCTCGCGAACAATACGGCTGGACGGGCGGGCCCGGCCTGCCACCAGATGAGAGTGCCGCGATGGCCTGGGCGATGGAGAACGTCGTTCACGACGTGCTGATCTTGGAAGGCTGGTCGGGAACGTCGATGTCCGGCGCGATCCCACTGGCTTCGATCGATGCCGACTACCCGATGGCCGTGGCGATCGGTGGGCCAGACCTGCGTATGGAACCGGACCGACTCCGGCTCGCACTGCACGAAGGGCGACGCAGCGTCGAGTTTGCGCTGCACCAGGGGAAGAGCCCGTGGTGAACCACCAGTGGTCGGAACGCGCGGGCGCTTGATCTGGCACCCGGAAGAGGTAGAAACCATTTCGAACAGCCGACGAACGCTTACTGTCGCCTACGCTGAATATGCGCCTCTATTGCTGTGGGGACCCTTCCTGCTCGTCGTGACAATCGACAACTACCGCCAACGGCGCGGACGCTAATAGCAAGCCTCTCGGATGGTGCGAAGGCGGCGGAATTACAGCGAGCACCCGAAAGGGTCTTGTCGGCGAGGGGCGCCGCTGAGTGCGGCATTCCGATCGGGTCCGGCCAGGACGGCTATGGGCGCAGTTTGTCGTGCTCGCGGAGCACAAGGTCTGACAGGCCGGGCGGCAACATCCGCTTCACACTGTCCGCGTATCCGGCACCGTCGGCGGGTTTCACAACCTGGTCTTCGTCCAGCCGCAGCGGCATCGAGAGGCCTTCTGACGGTACTCCGGCTGTCGGTGCGGACGCGCAGACCGCCCACACAAACGCCGACGATCCCTCTCTGCCCAGGAACCGGACCTGACACCTGCCCGGGCCCTGAAACAACATGGCCGGCAGCCGCGCAGCGATCTGTCGCTCCTCCGCCTGAACGGCCTGTGTGGTGCGGTCCGGCAGCTGATAAGGCGGCTGGGAGCAACCGGCCACCACCCCCGTCAGCAGCGCAACACTGACGCCATATCGACGAAGCATGCCTGTGATAGTGCCATACCACAACACATTCTGGCCGACGTCCTCGAGACGATCGACATCCAGATCTACGGAAGGAAGGCGTACGAACCCTGCGCACCGTGCTGGCTCAGCGCGGAGGTCGACCCGGCCTCAGAGATCGAACGTGTGCAGGCCAAGCTGGTCAATTCCATTCCCAAGCTTGTGCTCTTCCAACGGCTCCGGACCACTCTCGCCATGGGGTCCGACCACCCGACTGAAAGGCGATATCGCCAGCCAGATCCAGGAGTCGAAACGTCAATCTGGGAAGGACATCGCGCTCTACGCCGGCCCGACGGCAGCCTCGATGTTCATGAAGCTGGACCTCATCGATGAGTGGCCGCTACGTCCGGAGGCGTGTCGGCTTACGCGCTCGGGTCGTGGCCGCGCGGAGATGGCGGCGAGCGAGCGCGGCGGCGGCACTCGCGTCGCCAGCCTCGATGGCGAGGTAGAGCTCCCGGTGCTCGTCGTATACCGGTTCCAGGTCGTCGTACTGGCCGAGTAGCCAGCGCATCCGGCCGGCGAGCGAGGAGGACATCTCGGCGAGCAGTGAGTTGCCGCTGGCTTCGGTCATGGCTTCGTGGAAATCGGCGGCGGCGCGCCGGGCGGTGGTCGCGTCCCTGCGCGCGGTCGCACGGCCCTGCGTGTCGAGGCATTGCTTCATGCGGCGCAGGGCGTCGGGGTCGCGGCGCTCGGCGGCGCGGCGAACGGCGAGTGGCTCGAGTGCGATGCGGACTTCGTTCAGCTCGTCGATGTCGCGGTCGGTGAAGGTCCGGACGGTCATCCAGGTGTTTCGCCGGGGGACGGCCAGGCCTTCGCCGGCCAGGGCGCGCAGCGCTTCCCGTACCGGTACGCGGCTGATGCCGAGCTCCGCCGCGAGGTCGCGTTCGACGAGGCGGGAGCCCGGGGTGCGAATGCCGTCGACGATCTGTTCGCGCAGGACTCGTGCGACCCGCGCTGACTCAGTCTCGTCCTCGGTCCGGTCGCCCATGGCCGCATCGTATCGAGGTCATCCGCCCCTCTGGTCGCCCGCAACGGCCTCCCGTGACCCCGCCTGCCGGGCCGGGCCGCCTGAGATTTGGTATACCATTTTTCCGCAGTGTCGTCGCCCGGTCGTGAGTTTCGGTGCGGCCGTGGGAGCAGAGGAGGCAGCAGATGTCCCGGATCGTCTTGCGCAACGTCCGTCCTTGGGGTGGGGATGCCAGCGACATCCATGTCGACAACGGTTCGATCGTGGCGGTCGAGCGGGCGTCCGCTACGACTGTGGCCCAGGCCCCGGACGTCCGCGGTGAGGTGGTCGACGGCCGTGGCCTGCTCGCGATTCCGTCGTTCGTGAACGCCCACGCGCACCTGGACAAGTCCTGGTGGGGCAAACCGTGGGTGTCCTACGCCGGCGAGTCCGGCACGCAGGGCCGGATCGCCCACGAGCGCGCCCACCGCGGCGAACTCGGCATTCCCGACCTCGAGAGCACGGTCGCCCTGGTGCGCGAGCTCGTCCGGACCGGTACGACGGCGTTCCGCAGCCATGTGGACGTTGACCTGGGCGTCGGTCTGGACGGCATCCAGGTCGTACGCGAGGCCGTCGCGGCCGTTGATCCGGGCCTCGCGCTCACGGTGGTGGCGTTCCCGCAGGACGGTGTGCTGCGTCGCCCGGGCGTGCTCGACCTGCTCGACCGGGCGGCGGCCGAGGGCGCCGACCTGGTCGGCGGGCTCGATCCCGCGTCGATCGACCGCGACCCGGTGGGCCAACTCGACGCGCTGTTCGACCTCGCGGAGCGGCGAGGCGTCGGGCTCGACATCCACCTGCATGACTCCGGGGAGCTTGGCGCGTTCCAGTTCGAGCTGATCGTTGAGCGCACGAAGGCGACCGGCATGTCCGGGCGGGTCACCATCGCGCACGGGTTCGCCTTGGGCGATGTCCCACCGGCCCGGCAACGGGACCTGGTGGAACGACTGGCTGACGCCGGAGTCTCGCTCACCACTGTCGCGCCGATCACGGCGTCCCCGCTTCCCCTCGACATGCTTCGGAACGCCGGTGTTCCGGTCGGCCTCGGCACCGACGGGATCCGCGACCTGTGGGGGCCCTTCGGCGACGGCGACATGCTGCGACTCGCGGGGACGCTGGCTCGACTCTCCGGGTGGCGGTACGACGAGGACCTCCGCTCGGCAGTGGAGATTGCCACGTGCGCGGGCGCCGGGTTCGTCGGCCGGACCGCTCACGACCTCGCGCCGGGTGCCCCGGCCGACATGGTCCTCCTCGACGCGGAGAACCTCCAGGACGCCGTGACCCGCGCGCCCTCGCGCGACACGGTGATCGTCGGCGGACGGGTGGTCGTGGGCCCCGGCGCCCGATGAGGCGGGCCGGGTCGCCCCGGTCGTCCGCGGCTAGCACGCGGGTGTTCTCTTCGCTGCTGCGTTATCCGTCGTTCCGGCTCACCTGGGCCGCGACTGCGTGGCCGCCGGCGACTGCACCGCCGGCCACGCCTTCGACGAGGTACCGCTGCGCAAGTACGAAGACGCAGACTACCGGCGCGGCGACGATGATGATGCCCGCTGAGATGAGTGGCCAGTTCTGGACGTTCTCGCCGAGGAAGGAGTAGAGGCCCCTGGTGACTGGCCAGAGGTCTTCGTCGGCGAGCATGACCAGGGGAAGGATCATGTTGTTCCATGCCGCAACGAATCCGAAGACGCCGAAGGCCGCCAACGCCGGCTTCATCTCCGGGATGATGATCGTCAATATGAACCGGACGTACCCGCAGCCGTCCATTGCCGCTGCCTCGTCGCGTTCTCGTGGGATCGTCCTGATGTAACCGACGAAGAAGAAGAAGCCCGCACCCACGAGGCTGTTCATTACGACGTACCCCATCATCGAGTTGTACAAGCCGAGCGCTTGGGCCTCGATGAATAGCGGGATCAACCCGACAGGGAGGAATCCGGAGAAGACGAAGAGTCCATAGAGGAGGTTTGTCTGCTTAAAGTATCCGCGGGCGATTGGGAAGGCGAGGAACACGCCGAGGAGGATACTGATAGCTGTCGGCATGCTGGCATAGACAAGGCTGTTGACCAGTTGCCGGGCGAACTCCCCTTGCTGCCATGCGTCACTGAAGTTGGTCGCCGTCCATCCCGACGGAAGACCGGTTGGGTTCCGCAGGAACTCCGTGTAGGGCTTGAATGCCTGGACCGCCAGATAGACGAGGGGCAGCGCGAAAATCCCTGCGCTCAACAGGATATACGCGCCATGGCGACTGAGAACCTGCAGGATGGAGCGTCCCGTACCGACCACCTTCGTCGCTCTTCCCGAATCGCTCCAAGGTGGAGTACCCATTCCAGGCTGCCCTCGGTCCAGACCCTTGGTGAGCTGGTTGCTCACAGGGTCACCTCCCGGCGTCGCAGTGCAAGCAACAGGCCTCCACCGATCAGCAAGGTCAGAAAGAACTGCACGATCGCGATCATCGACCCGTATCCCAGTTGGCTACTCGTGCCAAAGGCTGAGGTGAACATGTAGACGCCGAGCGTCTTGGTCCCGAAGTTGCCTTCGGTCAGGACGAGTACCAGCGCGAACTCACCGAGCGCAGCCATTGAGGTGAGGAAGACGCACACCGTCGTTGCCGGCGCGAGTAGCGGCCACGTGATGTGCCTGAAGGTGCGGAACCGGCCGGCTCCGTCCACGGAAGCGGCCTCGTACGACTCGCGGGGGATCGCCCTCAGCCCGGCGATGAAGATGATCATCCCATAGCCGCATCCCATCCAGATGGTGATTCCCATGATCAGGAACAGCGAGATCCTGCCGGATCCGAGAAAGGCCGACTCGATGCCGAATGCGTTACGGAACAGTTCCCCTACGGGCCCCGATACTGGGTCGAGGAGCAGCGAAAACATCCCGCCTACGATCGGAACGCTCAGGATGCCGGGGAGGAAGATGATCGCTCGGTAGAAGGTGAACGACCGGCCGCGGCGCTGGAAAATGAGAGCGAGGCCGAGTGACAAGGCTGTCTGGACGACGGTGACGCCCACGGCGAACTTCACCGTCGTCCATATAGCGCCGGCGACGTTGGACAGGAGACTGCTAGTCGCTGCCGCATAGTTACAGAGGCCGCAGACATTTAGCGGGGTACCAGGAACCCCTGAGTACTGCGTGAAGGAGTAGAAGAAGGTCGCGACCGACGGATAGAGCCCGAACATCGTCCATCCGATGGTCGGCACTGCGATGCTCAGCCATGGTATCCATGCTCGCGTCCGCCTTGTCCCGAAGGGACAGGAGTTTGAGCTTGCCATCCGACTATGCCTTCCGGGCCTTCGCGTAGGCATCCGCTGCCTGACGCAGCTCGTCATTCACGCTCGTCTTGCCTATGGGCACCATGTCTCCGAGGACCGGTCCGCCCGCCTCGGGTGCGGCACCGGTCGGAATCCATGGACCGGGAATGTTCAGGCAGGCGCCCTCCTGATGCTCGTTCAGCCAGTCCATCCATGGCACCTCGTTGGTCGTCACGCCGGGCTGTGTCGAGTTGGAACCGGTCGCGGTCAGCCACTGCTTGTAGTTGTCCTCGCGGGAGAAGAACTCCAGCCACTTCATGGCGAGGTCCTTGTTGGGCGCCGATGTCGGAACGACCCACGACAGGTCCGGATTGAGCACGACCCGATTGACTGCTGCGTCGTTGCTCGAGGGCATCGTGAAGAAGCCGAGATCGAGCTTGGGGTTGGCCTTAACGATGGTGGCCGCGTCGAACGTTCCATCGATGAGGAACGGGAAGTCGTCCTCCTTCACCGCCCAAACTCCCGGCGCTGTCAGAGCGGACACGCCAGAGGCGTTGCTCTGGGTGTACTGCATGACCTTCAGGTACTTGGCCGCCACCTCGTGGTGCAAGGGATCGTTCCAGGTCACCGTGCCCTGCCAGAACGCCTCGGCCCGTGCCGCACCGACCTCCGCGGCGCTCTCGGCCGGTTTTCCTGCCATCAACGTCTGGGTCAGAATGCCGTGCCAGATGAACGCCTGGTATCCGTCCTTGGCGGCAAGGAAGACCGGAGTTACGCCCTTCGACTTCAGCGTGTCGAACGCCTGGATCAGCTCGTCCCAGGTAGACGGCAGCGCAACGTTGTGCTTCTCCAGGAGCGCCTTCTTGTAGAACAAGCCTCCGTAGGCGGGATACTGAGCGGCCATGAGCGCGTACTGGCCGCCTTCGTAGCCGAACGCGTACTGCTGCTGCGACTTGTCGTACCGCTTCATGAACCCGGCGTCCTTGAGATCAACAGCCTTACCCGCAGCAACCAGTGCGGCGAAGCCACCCGGCTTCTGCTTGGTGTACTTGGGTGGGAACGCCGAGGGAGTCAGCGGGAACTGGGCGATGATGTCGACCGACTTCGCCGCCAGCTGGCTGTTGACGAGTGCGCCATAGGCGTTGTTCGGGTTCGGTGCGTGGCGCATCGTAACCGTGACGCCTGGGTTCTCCTTTTCGAACGCGGCGTTGATCTTCTTGGTCACCTCCACCGCGGGCACGTTCGTCCACTGCACAATGACCAGATTGCGCTTGGCCTTCGTGGTCGGCGCGGTCTGCTCGCCGACCGTACAGGCGGCGAGTGACGAGCCGCCGACGGCGGCAGCGGCCAGCCCCAGCCCTCCACGGAGGACTGCCCTTCTGTCCATGCCTCGGTTCATGACTCGTCTCCTTCGGATCGTGGGGTGTTGCGCCCCATGCAGGCGAGAATCTCCTCGGCCGCGAGAGCGTGTCCGCGGTCGTCAGGATGGTTGATGCCGTTGTTCAGCAGGGTGTGGTATGGCACTGCCTCCAGTGCCAGGTGCTCGTAGCGTCTTGACACATCAGCAAGTGCGATCTGCTCCGAGCGACAGAAGTCGCGTAGGAACCGCGTGTACGGACGTTCGTCGGTATCCACCGCAGCGTGGTCGGATCGCATCATTGAGGCCATCGTGAAGTGAGGCGTCGTGATGAGCAGCTCCGCACCGATCGCCTCGGTTCGGGACTTCAGATCAAGGTAGAGACCGGGCCACGTCTCTGGGTCGAGCTCGGCATCGTTGACGAACTCCACGACCACCAGATGTGGTCTCGCCTCGGCGACACGCGACCAACGACAGCCGGCCTTCTCACCTCGGCCCAGCCACTGCGCGGAGTTCGAACCGTCGACCGCCACGGTCGTGACCCGAGCGTCGGCGCCCATGGTCCGCAAGCCGTGCTCGACCAACGCGCCGTAGGACGCGCGGTCCGACGAGGCATCGCCTCCGGCGGTCACGCTGTCCCCCCAGCACACGATCCTGACCTCTTCACCGGCCCGCAGCCGGGCGCTCGTGGCCGCAAGCAGGTGTTGCTGAGGCGCTGTGACCGTCCGCGGCCCATCGCGTCGCACGAGCACCTGCACATCGCGGCCATCGCTGAAGTACGGCACGAAGATGGTCGCTACAAGCCGCGCGCCGACGGAGCTGGTAGGGGGTCGTGGCGTGGTGAGGTGGCTCTGCCCTTCGACGATCGTGAGTCCGCCGGTCGCGGTCTCCACGACACTGTCGATGCGTAGCAGCGAGTATGCGTAGTCGACCTCGCAGGGGGAGGCGTCTGCCTCGGCCAGACCGATCGTCCCCCAGACGTCGTCGACCGCATAGTCGACGCCTGGTCGCAGCGTCCGCCCTTCGACAGAACGCACAACGAGGCTGTGCGGATCGAGCGCTCCGGGCGCCGGGATCGACGCCTGACTGCGGTGACTGGTCAGCACGCCACGCGGCGCACGGCCTGAGATCCAACGGTCGGGGACCGTGTGCGGAAGGACTGTTCGCTCGCCACGGACGAGACGCCTCTCCGCGGGTTCGACGCCATCACTCACCAACTCACGGACGGCTTCGAGCATTGGTCGGCCGACATCCGCCTCCACGCCCCTGCGACTGTCCCTTGTACGCGATTGTCCAGGCCGCCGCTCTTCGAGTGCCATGCTGTCGCCTGACCTCCATCGATTCGAGAAATTCGACCGACCCGGGTTGCGCACGCTCGGCACCGCCAGCTACGGCATGGCGTACGCCTACCGCCTCTGGAGCGCTCCAAGGCCCTGGACTTTATGATTGGCGGTGGGGCAGTGTCAACGGTTCGGACATACTCCCCGGGAGACCTATCCTCCAGCCGACAACGAGATTGGGGAGCTCACATGGCAGTGACCATTGAGGACGTCGCACGGCGGGCAGGCGTGTCCCGTGGGACCGTGAGCAACGTTCTCAACCGCCCCGAGGTTGTCCTGGAGGCGACCAGAGCCCGTGTGCTGGAGGCGATGCGTGACCTTGACTTCATCCCGAGCCAGCCTGCCCGGATGCTCGGAGGCCTGCGTAACCGCAGTATCGGCCTTGTCATGCACGATGTGGGCCATCCCTTCTTCGCGGAAATCGCGCGCGGTGTTGAAGACGTCGTTACCCGCGAGGACTATGTCCTCACGTTGACGAGCACCCGCGATGACGCGGAGCGCGAGCGTTCCTCGCTGCGGCTTCTGATCGCGCAGCAGGTGTCGGGGATATTGCTCATCCCGACGGCATCGGGAGCGGAGGATCTGCGGCAGGTGCGAGAGCGGGGTGTCGCGGCGGTGCTCCTGGATCACGAGGGTGGAGCGAACGAGTGCTCGGTCGCCGTCGATGACATCCGCGGCGGGATAGCGGCAACCCAGCACCTGCTCGGCCTCGGGCACCGCCGGCTGGCTTTCGTGGGAGGCCCAACGCGTGGCCGGCAGCATTCCGATCGACTCAGCGGTATGCGATCCGCCCTGGCTTCGTCTGGCGGTCGCGGGCGACCGGCAGTTCACGTTGTCGCCGTGCCGGCGGATACGATTGCCTGCGGTGAAGAGGCGGCCAGGACACTGCTAGGTAGCAGCGCGAGGCGTCCCCTACCCACCGGGATCTTATGCGGCAACGACCTGCTGGCGATCGGGCTGATGCGTGGCCTGAGCTCAGCTGGCGTCAGCGTTCCGGATGACGTGGCGGTTGTCGGCTACGACGACATCGAGTTGGCGACCCTGGTGGGCACGCCGATCACCTCGATCCGGCAACCGATGTACGAAATGGGCCACACCGCCGCCGAGTTGTTGCTCAGCGAGATTCACGACCGAAACCACACTCACCGCAACGTACGGTTCGTACCGGAGCTGGTCGTTCGCGAATCGACTGTGAGGCCATAAGCGGCCGGCCAAGGACCTGACAGCTGCTTGACACCGCTATGACGTAAACCTAGCTTGAGGCGGAGACGTTGGAGCGCTCCAGTCCTTATCGCATCAACCAAGCCTCATGTCGGCGACGTTCTTTCACTGTCGGCGCAACTCCACATAGTGGAGGGAGATGTCAATGAACAGCAGACCAGGTAAATCGGCGCCACGCCCCAGCCGCAGGACCGTCCTGGCTGGTTCTGGCGCGGGGCTCGTCGGTTTGGCGCAGGTCGCGTTGGCCGGGCGAGCGTCGGCAGAAGGTGCACGAATCCATTTGGCCGACGGCGGGCAGACTCGTTACCAGGTGTACTGCGGTGCCGGCGAGGATGCGACGGTGCGGCATGCTGCGAACGAGCTCGCGTCGTATCTGGAGTCGATCACATCGGCCAGGTTCCCTGTCGTGGTCGCCGACCAGCCGCCGACAAGTAGGCATCTGTTGGTGGTGGGGAGAAACAATCCGCTGACCGCGCGACTTGGCCAGGTCGTCGAGGAGGCCCGGCTCGGCGAGGACGGTTTTGTGCTGCGTACTGCCGGGGACACGGTGTTTGTCGCCGGTGGAAATTCCCGGGGAACCCTCTACGGCGTCTACTGGGTGCTGGACCGGGTGCTCGGTGTCCGGTGGTTCGCCGCCGACTACACCCACATTCCCCACGAACGCACTCTTCACGTCCCACGGGCGAGCTTGACCGGGGACCACGTGCCACGGTTTCGCTATCGGCAGGTGTACGCGGGCGACGCCGCGGATCCGGCGTACCGTCACCACAACTTGCTGAACGGAAACCGCGGCTTTGAGGACACCCCGGTGCCAGCGCACCTCGACACCTGGTCGACGTACTGGCCGGCCGATCCGTTCGGCGGGAACTGGCGGGAGATGGTGCCCGACCAGAGCCTGTGGTACGGGGGGCAGATCCTGGCCATGGATCCGCGTACCCGCGAACTGGCGACCGAGAATCTGGTGAAGAAGCTCCAGGAGCGGATCGCGGCGGGACTTGACCCGTCGTGGGGTTTCGAGCAGATGGACGCCGACTGGCAACCCGATCCCGCGAGCAGGGAGTTCGCCGATCGTCATGGAGGCGCACTGTCGGCGGCGGTGGTCGACCTGGCCAACGACGTCGCGGCGCGCGTGCGTCGGCGGATTCCGGACGCGCGGCTGAGCACGCAGGCGTACTGGTTCAGCTTCACTCCGCCGACCGGGATCCGGGTGGGCGAGGGGGTCGTCATGACTGTCGCCCCGATCCAGGCGAACTTCGCTCACTCGCTCTTCACCGACGACAACGTTGAGATCGGCAAGGCCATCGAGGCGTGGTGCGGTGTCGCCGACCAGATCGTCCTCTGGGACTACATCATCGACTTCGCCTGCTACATCCAACCGTTCCCGGACTACTGGGCGGTCGGTGAGGGCATCAAGACGCTGGCCCGGTATCCGCAGGTCGGTGGATATTTCGGCGAGCACGCCTACAACGCGGTCGGGGCAGAACTGGTCCAGCTGCGCACCTGGGTCCTCGGGCGGCTCTGCTGGGACCCGACGCTGGACCCGGACGCGTTGATCCGGGAGTTCTTGCGCGGCTACTACGGCGCCGCCGCCCAGCCGATCTACCGCTACCTGCGGCTGCTCCAGCAGTCGGTCGAAGACACAAAGACGCGGTTGACGTTCGCCGCGTCGGTGAACTCGCCGTACCTCAACTTCGACACCATGCTGGCGGCCGATGAGCTGATGGCACGGGCCGAGTCGCTCGTCCAGAACAAGCCGGACCTCCGCCGGCACGTCCAGGCGGTACGCCTCGGAGTGGACTACGTCATCTCGATGCGTAGCGCGGAGTACGAACGGATCGCGCGGGAACGCGGCATGGACTGGAGTCCAGACTGGGAGAACCGGCTCGACCGGCTCGAGGAGGAGATGCGCGCTGCCGGCCTCACCCGCTACAGCGAGGGTGGTGGCACGCCGGAGCAACTGATGCGGCAGTTGCGCATCGCCTCCGCCTCGGCGACGCCGCCGGGGAGGGTTGCCGGCCTGCCGCCGGGGGACTGGGTGGACTACCAGGAGCCGGCGCTCAAGCTGTACCCGCCGGTGACCACGATCCTCGACGACCCGAACGCCTCCAACGGTTACACCGTACGGATGCCAGGCAACCGGCCCGACTGGGGCGTCCAGCTTCCACTCGCCGCCCTGCCCACCACCGGCACCTGGAAGCTCTACATGTCGGTGCGTGCCGACACCGGAACCGCCGCACCCGACGCCACCGCCATGGTCGCCGGAGTATGGCCACCCTTCGGCAACGAGCGGGCCATCAAAGCCTCCGACGTCAGCGACGGCGCCTACCACGAACTCGAGTTTCCCGGCACTTACCAGCACGACGCCGACAGGTACGCCTGGATCGCGCCGCCCAACTCGGCAGACATCTCCTTCGTCTACGTCGACCGCATCTTCGCGGTGAGAGTGTGATGCAGCGGCACAGTTGTGACCGTTGATGGCAGTCCGCGGATATCCCCGTGGCGCACGTCAAATTCCCGGAACTATCGGTCTCGCGGTGTGCAGAAGCCCTGCTCCGTAGGAGAGATCGATGGCAACTCCGTCAACGCCAGACGGACAGGAAGCCGAAAGCTGGAGGAGCATTGTCGAGCTGTGATGCGATCGTGTGTCGGCAGCCCGGAGACATCGAGTGCGCGAAGCTCGACCTGGCCGCGCTTGGCCCACGGCAGGTGGTTGTACGGACCCTGATGTCAGGAGTCAGTACGGGTACGGACAAGTGGGTCATGCGCGGCACCTTCGGCTCGGGCAACATCACCTTTCCCGCTGTCCCTGGATACCAGCGCGTCGGAATCGTGGAGGACATCGGATCCGAGGTCGTGGGATTCCAGATCGGGCAGCGGGTTGTGGCGACCAGCGGTCTCGGCTACGTCGATGTGAGATCGACCTGGGGGGCACACTCCTCGCGGTCAATCTCTGACGCCGTGGACGTCTATGACGCCGAAGGGCTACCAGCGGAGCGGTCGGCGTTCGTGGTGGTCGCTCAGGTCGGTTACAACGCGGCGTCCCGTCTCCTCCTTAGCGCCGGCGCCCACGTCCTCGTTGTTGGTGACGGAGTGATTGGCGCGTCTGCGGCGTTCGCGTGCCGTGCCCGCGGCTTCGACGTGCTGGTGGTGGGCCGGCACCGCACGCGCCTGGAGGTACTGGGTCGGGCAGGGTTCGAGACGTTCAACGCGAGGGCAACGAACCCCGAGTACATGGTGGCGGAGTTCGCTCCGGATGCCGTCATCGATACCGTGCAGAACACCGACGCCTTCGACATGTACATTCCGCGGCTCCCTCGCCGGATCGGCCAGATCGTCTACAGCGGCCATTCACCCGGAGGCGTGACCGCATGGGGCGACATGGCCGTCCTGCAGGAGCGCGAGCTCACCGTCCACTTCGTCTCCGGGATCACCAGTGACCGTGTCAGGGCTACCCTCGGCCTCATGCGGAACGGTCAGATGCCATCCGAGCAATTCCTTGGCGCTGTCGCGCAGAATCCTGACGATGCACGTGCATTGATGAAGAGCGTGAGCGAGGGTCGGCTCGAACCCGTCGCCGCGGCGATCGACTGGACGTGGGCCGCATGAGAATCGCGATCACTGGTGCGGCTGGTTGGCTCGGCCGATACGTCACGGCTGCCTTGGAGACCAGCCACGAACTCGTTCTCGTTGACAACGTCGCCCCCGAGGAGGCGACGATCTTCGATCCACATGCGCCGGGAGGGCGCAGACAGGTGCCGTTGTCACCAAGCTGGCCGTACCATCAGCTCGATATCCTCGACGACGAGGGACTCTTGTGCGCCTTCGCGGACGTCGAGGTGGTGGTGCACCTCGCCGGCCGTCCTACGGGTGAGTGGGAGAACGCCAAGGCAACGGTGATGACAAACATCGTCGGGACATTCAACGTCTTCGACCAGGCGCGGACGGCAGGTGTACGGCGAGTCGTCAATGCGTCGAGCATCAATGCGTTCGGGACGTTCTACTGGCGGGTCAGTGGCCGATCACCCATGCACCTGTCCCTGCCGCTCACCGAAGACGAACCTGTCACGCCAGAAGATCCGTACAGCTTGAGCAAGGCCACCACCGAACTACTCGGAGCGACCTTCAACCGGGCGTTCGGAATCGAGGCCGTCAACTTGCGCTTCGCTGGTGTGTGGTCGGAGTCTACGTACGACGCGGCGCTCGACGTGGGCCTTCCTGCCACCAAGGAGTTGGCTGACGACCTGTTCCAATGGGTACACGTTCTTGACGTCACACAGGGGATCACCAAGGCGGCACTTGTCGACACGGTCGTTTACCTTCCGATCACGCTTGCCGCAGCGGATACGCGGGCACCCGAGCCGACGTTGGAGATAGTCACCAAACACCGGCCGGAGCTGATCCCGTATCTGCGCGAACCTCTGCCCAAGCGTGCGGGCCTCCTCTCCATCGCCAGGGCCAGGACGTTCCTCGGCTACGAGCCTCAGTTCTCCCTGGACGCGGCGACACGTGACGTCGGGGGACTGTCTGACTAACGATGGATCTGGTCTAGCCTGACATGCCGAGCCTGGGGCTCGGTGAGGAAGGGCAGGTCATGACTCGGTCAGTCCGACGGTCTATCGGCGGAACTTTCATACTCCGGACTGACGATCGGCTGTCCGCGGTGCTGTGCCGTCAGCAGATCTTGTGCTTCTGCCAGCGCAGCTTCTCATCGTGCTCGATGACCTTGAGCGGCCGGTCGCGCCAGTAGTACTGCAGGCTCGGGTCTTGCCAGTCGCGATAGACCTCGTCCCACTCCAGTATGTTGCAGTGCGGGGTGAGCGAGCCTCGCGTAATTTCCTCATCCGGTCGCTGATAGCGCAGGTCGAGCGACAGCCGTACGAGATCGCCAAGTTTGTTGGGCGTGCCGCGGTGCACGGTCAGGCTGTTGAAGGTGAGCACGTCACCGGCCGCGTAATCGGTGGTCGCCCACGGCAGCCCGGAGTCGCAGATGTAAGCTTCGAGCTCGCCCGCACCCTGGGCCGCGTGATAGGTCAGCAGGCCGTCCTTCTGTGAGCCGACCAGGACCGCCAGGCCGCCAAGATCACGAGGACAGTCGCCGAGCGGGAACCAAGCGGTCCACACGTTCTTGGTGCCCTGTATGTGGATGTAGTCCTGATGCGGCGGGGTCGGCACGAAACCGGTGCCGGGGATCATAACCCGGGCGATCGACAGTGGCTGCCGCAGCGGCTCGACGCCGAAAAGGCTTGTGTACAAGGAAGTCAGCGCGGGATCGTGCCCGATGGCGTGAAACTCCTCGATCTGGTAGATGTCGCGATAGGCGTCGAGCGGGATGCCGGTGCCGCAGAACGCGGCTTCGACCGGCGGCACCCGGTCGAAGGCATCGACATCGGCGATGCCGTCCATCGGGTCGGTGCCGTCGACGAGCCAGCCGTGCCGCGCGGCAACGTCCATCATCTGCGCGCGAAGCCCGAGCACGCGGTCGCGCGCGAGCAGGCCACGGAAGAAGAGGTAGCCGTCCTCGAAGGCCCGCGCCAGCAACGCCTGCGCGTCACCCAGCAGCGGCGTCGAGTCGACGAGCTCGACGGTCGGGTTGGTGGTCGTACCGGTTGCGGTGGTCATCCTCGACTCCCGAATGATCATGTACGGTCGCTGGTGCTCCCCATTGAACCCGCCCGATGCGGATCCGATCCATTTCGGAATTGACGCCCTGCCTGGATGATTCGGCGATGCAAACCTCGTTGGCCGGCGAGCGCGCCGATGTCAGGCTGTGCCCAGATCAGCAGCGTGTTGTTGAACGACCGCGACCGGAACCTCACCGCGAACGCCAATGTGCGCGCCCAATTCTAGCCGCAGATTCGACCGCAGCAGTGAGATGAACGTGGAGTCCCAGGAACTGGCCATAGGACGTGCCGGAGTTGCTTCAGGGTCGTCCAGTCGGACGCGACCCAGGGCAGTGAGGGGCGAGGGTGTCCAATGCGGCGTCAGGATCGTGGGCAAGCGAGCGCAGACAGGCGCGTAGGTAGGTGTTTATGTGCTCGCCTCGGCTGGCAAATAGGACCTGAGCGGATGCGTACTCGTCGGGGTCCGGCCGGGACAGTTGAAACTCACACATGCCTTGGCATACGTCCTCCCGGGCCGGACTACGTCCGGGGAATCAAGGTCTCGCCGGCCCGCCCGCCAGACGGTACGTCGCCAGCACTGCCTTGTGGTCACTCGGCCAGTTTGCGGGGATCGGCAGGAAGTTGTCGTCAGTGTCCTCGACCACGCGCTCGCTGCGCACGATGGTCGAACGGGGACCGACGAGGCCCGCGCCGAGGAGCTTGACCCCTGGCGCGGCAGCGTGGAACACGTAGTCGATCCGGTCCCGTTCGTCCGCCTCCGGCGCCCAGGTCAGGTCGCTCACAGCCTTGTCAGCGTTGTCGGACGGCCAGGTGAATCCGGGGTGGGTCACCGGGTCTGGATAGGTCGTCCGGTAAGCGTCGACGTACCCGGCGTCCCGGAGGAGCGAAGTCGTCTGCCATGGGATCGTGAGCTCGTTGTGGTCAAACAGTGAGGAGGTCGCAGCGGTCCAGTCGAACGCGGACGGCTCGTTGAAATCTCCGCCGAAGAACACGGTACGACCCAAGGCCCGCTCGGTCGCCGCGTCCGCGACGATCTGGCTGACCACCTCGGGGCGTTTGGAGTCCTCGTTGACCTTCAGGATCTTGTCGATGTCGAGCACAGGTCCGTCCGGCAACCTGTCCCAACCGTACTCAGCGAACTCGCTGGGCTCGTCCACCCCGCCCCCGTATCCGCGGGGAAGGTAAGTCGCGTAGTTCCGGTAGTAGAGATGCGCCGAATAGGTCGCCACCTTACGCCCGTCGACGTCGAGGACCGCCTTCTTGGCGTAGGGGAGGTCGCTTTCGGAGACAATCGGGAACGCCGAGACGATTCCGGCGTCACCAGATGCGGCCGCGTAGTACGGCTGCTCCGGCGTCGATAGCTTCTCCGCGATCGCTGTCGTGGCCCCGCCGGCCTCGGACAGCATGATCACGTTGGCGCCGGTCATCCGGATCGTCTCGAGCACATGGTCCAGGCCGCCTGGGACTGCGGTGCCCTCGAACCAGATGTTGAACGACAGGATCCGGAGCGTAGTGGGCTTGCCGACCCCAGGATTGCCCGGCCGGGCGAGGGCAGTCGGGGCGAGCGCGACAGTGAGGAGCATCCCGACGGCGGCGAGCACGAAAGCCAGCCGACGGACAGCGAGTGCGAACGGGCGCATCGGAATCTCCTCCGAGTCGGAGTGTAAAGGGAGAATTATGTCTTATAGAAGCGGCTCCGGCGCACGCCTGCACCCCGCACCGAAGCAACGCTGGGCGAACTCTCCGGAAACCCGCCGTGGACATCTTTACGTCCTTCGTTGTGCGAGAGGCGGGGGTGACCCGCTCAGCTGGCTGATCGCGGTTACGCCCGTTGATCATAGTTAGCGGGCAGGTGCGTAGCGGCAGATGCCGAACAGGTCGGCCAGGGTCTCCTGGGTAGCGGTTATCTCAGTGAGCATGCGTCGTGCCCTTGGACGTCCTTTGCCGCCATCCTGATTGAGCAGAACGGCTTCTTCGATACCGGCGAGTTGGTCGAGCAGCTCGCAGTGACCATCGCTCCCGCGACAACATCCTCCACGTCGCCTGCAAGATCGCGCGCTCCGCCCGTCAGCTCAGCCAGACCGGCCCGGCATCATCCCACGGTCTGCGCGTTTCCGTTCTTGACATCAGGGTGAGCGAGGCTCGCGATGTCGGCGGTGATGAATTCCACGGCTGCGTCGATCACCTCCGGTTGGCCCAGCATCCCGCGATGGCCAAGGTTGCGGGTGACGAGAAGCCGAGCGCCGTGAGCGGCCGTGATCCGGTGGGCGTGCTCCAGCGGCACCCAATCGTCATCTTCGTCGTGGATGGCAAGCATCGGGATGTCGAGGCTGGTCGGTTGGTAGACCGAGGAGAACCGCTCCCAGATCTCCGTCTCATGCGGGAACAGATCTTCCTCGATCCGGCGTCGTAGCTCCTGATTCATCCGTGCGGAGAGGCCGAGCTGCCGGGTGAACTCATCAACCAGGAATTCGAAGTCGGCTACGCCGCTGACGGCCACCAGTCGCCCGGCCCCGACGCCGTTACGGAGGGCGTGGAGGACGCAGGGGACCCCGAAGGAATGGGCGATGACGGCGTCGAAGAGGCCGTAACGGCCCTGCAGGTGGCGGATCACCTCCTCGTACTCGAGGATCGTCATGGACGTGCCGCCGGAATCCCCGTGCCCGGGGGCATCGAAGGTGACGGGGCTGAACCCCAGGCCTCGCAGCACGGGTACGAATCCCGCGTACCTGGACCCACGCGACTGCCAGCCGTGCACCATCAACACCGGCTTCTCGCCGTCGCCCCAGCGGTAGGCCACCACATCCTTCCCGTTGATGGAGATCCGCTCGGTGACGGCAGCGTCGTGCGTCTCACGCTCGACGGTCCGCACCGTGCCGCGCGGCATCGGGCGGCGCCACAGTGCGAGGGCGGCTTTGCCGGCCGTCCGCGGGGACAGCAGGGATGCGGCGTTCAGGGCCGATCCGACGAGTGACACGGCGATCTTCATGTTCTTCCTCATCCAAGCCGAGGTGTGGGGGCATCGGTGCGGTCCGACGTGGTTCGCGAGGAGGTGCCGGCGCGATCAGGATCCCGTCATTTTCCGCACGAACGTTCGTGCTTGGCGTCGAATGTATCAGCCCAACAAGCAATTCGTGGAGTAGTGTTACCGAACGTTCGTACGTGAAGGGGTGGGTATGGTCGGGCGGCCGCGAGACGAGCAGGCGCGGAATTTGATCCTTCGCAGGGCGGCGGACATCGCATCACGAAACGGGTTGGAGGGCCTGTCCATCGGCGGGCTCTCCGGCGAGTTGGGCGTCAGCAAGAGCGGGCTCTTCGGCTACTTCGGCTCCAAGGAGGAGCTTCAGCTCGCCACCGTTCGAGCCGCCGCCCGGATCTTCGTCACGGAGGTCGTCCAACCCGCCCTGAGCGTCCCGCCCGGGCTCGGGCGGGTGTGGCGGCTGTGCGAGAGCTGGTTGAGCTACTCGCAGCGGCGGGTCTTCCCGGGCGGCTGCTTCTTCTTCACGGTCACTGCGGAGTTCGAAGGTCGTCCCGGCCGAGTCCGGGACGCCGTTGCCGCCGCCAGCCTGGACTGGCGGCGTCTGGTTGAGCGCACCATCGAAGACGCCCGTCAACTCGGCCAGCTCATCGAGAGCGCCGACGCGGAGCAGGTCGCCTTCGAGCTGATCGCCCTCATGGAGGCCGCCAACGGCGTCTCATTGCTCCAGGACGAGGCAGCCGCCTACCAGCGGGCACGTTCCGCCATCCAGGCGCGTTTGCGCCCCCTCGCCACCGACCACACGGCGCTGCCCTGGGCCTCGTCGTGAGGCGGAGACAGCTCTCGGTCGCCCTGCACGACGACGGGGGAGGCGGGCACGTCCACCTCTGCCGGATGTCCCCGACGCGCACCCTCACCCCCAGATGTCCGAGCCCGCATCAGGGCGTGGCCGTTAATGCATTACTAGCGACGGCTCGGGTGTGACGAAGCCGGGAATGAAATTTCCGCGATTGTCACACTCGGCTTGACCTGCGCTTTCGTGGACCTGCAGCATCAAGCACCGGGTGACTTAGGGGGATCACATGAGGAAACGACTGGCGCTGGTGGCGGTCGTCCTGGCCGGACTGGCGGCGCTCGGTGCGACACTCGCGTTCAGCGGCGAGCGACACGCAGTGAAGACCTGTGCGGAGATCATGGCCGACCCGCCCGAGGGTGGATGGACGTGCGGGTGGACCGGATCCCCCGAGATCAGCGAGGTGCGCCAGTAGGGTCCGCGTAGCCTCGCTCTCGTCGCCGAGCACGGCATGCCTACCTTCGGTGACCTTCTCAGATCAGCCTTACGTGCCACGGCGGTTCGCGCTGGAAACGCGGATGCGTCCGCAGCCGTTGCCGGGTTAGGGTCAACGTCGTGGCGTGACTTCTCTCCAACATGTCCCAACCGTCGGTACGTGACGGCCAGCCGACTATGTGGAGAGAAGACCGATGACCGACCAGCTCAACCGTGCCCAGCAACTGCTGCACGAGATCAGTCAGGCCCACGACCTCCAGTTCACCCTTCGCGAACGCTGCCGGGGCGGCGTGGTTGGCGCCTGGCTGCTGACAGACCCGGCCGGTAAGCGCGCGATCCTGAAGTGCAACGACGGTATGGCGCACCGTATGGCGCGCATGCCGAGACTCGTCGACCGAATCCGCTCAGCCGGCTGTCCGACGCCAGCCTGGCTGGCATCCGGTGTGACCGCTGACGGCGCCGCCTATCACATCGTGGATTTCGTGCGCGGCGAACCGATGTCCAGGTCGACCTTTACCGGACGGATGGCCGCTCAGCTCGTCGAGGTGATCGAAAGCCAAGTCGGCCTGGATCCCGATCCAGTGCAGGACTGGTCCCGCTACGCCAGGGCATGCGCGTTCGAGGAGGGAGAGAGCGACCCGCGCCCCGTGCTGCGCCGAATCGGTAGCGCGGGCGTGGAACTCGTCGAGCACTTCGACGCAGTGCTCGCCCCGTACACAGCCCTGGACCTTCCCGGCGGCGACCTGGTACACGGCGACTTCAACACCTGCAACGTCCTGACCCACCACGACGGCGGTGTCAGCGCGGTCATCGACGTAGATGCATGCGGCAGCGGCACCCGAGCCGTCGACTACGCCCGGCTGCTGCGCGAGGCGTACGTCAGGGGAGGCGAGCCGGAAGCGATCGCCGCGATCCGTCTGGCCGGCGAGGCGGTCGCCGGACCAGGTGTGTTGGCGATCTGTGCTGCGGCAACGGCGTTCGACATCACCCACTTCATGTATCGCTACGACCCGCGCAGCCTGCCGTGGGTGATCGCCGGCCTGCACCGGCTGGCCGATGGCCTACAGCGCGGCTAGCTGTACCTCGCCCTGCTAACGCCGTTGCTAACAGGAGTGCCGGACGACAGTGGACGCCGGACGACAGCCCGGGCCGATCGAGCCCATTGTCGCTTGCCTCTCACAGAGCTTGTAGGTACCAGTCGGGGTGTTGAAGGAACTGGTCAAGGTCCACTTGCTCGGCGAGCACATCGCCGGTGATCAGCTTGTCTTCGGCCGGCTGCGCCTGCGCCCACTCGATGACCACGCGGAGATCGTCGTTGGCGAACTCGGCGAGCCCGGTGTAGATGTCGAACCAGACCGCGTACCAGATGGGGCGGTTGGGATCCAGCGCGATCCGCAGATAGCCGGTCCCCGGGTCTGGCGCCCGGTTGACCGCCGTCAACTCGATCGGTACCTCGTCCGCGCTGCCTCCGATCACCTTGACGACGCTCGCGGCGGGCTGGCGGGCTGCCCACTCCAGCACGCCGAGGCGGTGCATGAGAGGACTCGGGCAGTCGAGCGCTCCGCCGTCCTCGATGTCGGAGTACCAGGCTGCCCACCATCTGCGGGTCAGCAAGGGCGGCGGTATCTCCATCCTGTTCACAGGCCCGAGGTCCCGCAGCCAGACAGGCTCCTTCGAAGAGACCACGACTTGTCCAGTGCCGGGACGCGGGACGGGCACGGGCCGGAACTCCTCCTGCCACACGTAGTCCGGCGGGTAGCCGTACACCTCGGCTGGCAGCTTCCGTATCTTCTCGGTGCGTCGTGACGCGTCCATCTGACGACGCGCTATGGCGCTCCACTCAGTCATTCGCTAGTTCCTCTCGAAAGCACAGCACCCCCGGGTCAGGGGTGGGCCCTGGATCCGGCGGTGCTGGTCAGAGTCTCGGTCTCGCCTTCCTCCTCGACGGCATCGCGTCCCGGCTCAGCCGCGGTCGGCGTCGCTCACCGCGTCCGTGAGATAGGTGTCGATCTCCTGCTCCACCGGGCCCACCAGATCTGGACGCGTCGTAGCGCCGACGATCAGCTCCGACGCGGTGGGGAACGCGCCGCCGGACTCGGTCGAGCCGCCGATGAGACGGATGAGGTGGTCGGCGGCGCTGCTGCCGAGCTGGGGGAGTCTGCGGTCGATCGTGGTGAGGAACCGGTCACCACGCCCCGGAACCTTGGCGTAGTTGTCGACACCGATGAGTGCGATGTCGTCGGGGATGCGGACTCCACCCCCTCGGAGCGTGGCGTACAGGCCGACCGCGATGTCGTCGGAGGCGGCGAAGATCGCGTCCACCTGGGTGCCGGAGCCGAGAATGATGCGCGCCGCTTCCGAACCCCAGGTGCGCTTCCAGTCACCGTAGAGCGGGCCGCTGAATACGAGCGGAAGGCCGGCGTCGGCCAGGGTGGTCGCGAACCCCTCGTGCCGGTCGATCGTGCTGCGCAAGGATCGACCGGCCGCCACGTGCGCGATCCGGGTGCGGCCCAGTTCGATCAGGTGCCGCGCCGCCATCTGGCCGATGGCCACGTTGTCGACGGTGTAACTGACGACCCGCGGATCGCGGTAGGAGGTGTACGTGTAGACGGTCGGGACGTCGAAGTCCGCCGGAACGGGCGGATAGTCGATGTCGGGGCCCTCGCCGATCACGATGAGGCCGTCGACGCGCCGTGCCTGGAGTTTGCGGAGAGCCTCGGTGCGGGCCTTGGGATCGTTGCGCGCGTCGTACATGAGAGCCGCGAGGTCGGCCCGGCCGAGCGAGGACTGCGCGCCGATGATGACCGGCATGCTGAACGTGCTCGGCGCGTTCTCGGCCAGGACGCCAACGACCAGGCTGCGCCCGGTGACGAACGACTGGGCGAGTGGGTTGGGACGGAAGTCGAGCCGGCGGGCGGTCTCGAGCACCCTCGCTCGGGTGGCCGCGGACGCCCGGCCGTCGCCCTTGAGAATCTTCGACACCGTCGAGACCGACACTCCAGCGGCCGCGGCGACGTCGGCGAGTCGGACGGCCTTGCGTGGCACTGCGCTCCTCGGATCCCGTCAGTTGGTCTGGCCGAGTCTACCCGAATTCCTTGCCAGACCCTTGTCGACCCCATCCGGTTGGAATAACGTTCGACCACTTCGAGCCTGAGCCGTTTCATGCGATAAGTGCAGCAGAAATCCCTAGGTACCAAGAGATATCAGTTCACCGATCTGAATCGCGGCAGCAGTGGCTGGCCCAGATGGGAAATCGTTGTTCCACTCATCACGAGGAGACGGGATATGGCGCATCAACGTGCCCGGAGTCGGGCCGGACGACTGTTCCTGGTAGCCGCCTTACTGGCCGGACTCGGACTCCTGACCGGTCCGCAGGCCGTGCAGGCCGAGACGGTGCTCACGGTCGAGGGTGAGAGCCCGACGAGCAGCAACTTCATCCCCGGTCTCACGACCGACGCGCGGGCGACCGGTGGCGCGTTCTGGCGGCTCTTCACCCAGACCGAGGCGCCGGCCGGCGGCTACGTAGCGACCTACACGTTCGACATCCCCGCGGCCGGCCTGTACCAGCTGGACGCCGACACGACGCCGACCACGGTCGACTGGACCTCGCCGTACAAGATCAAGGTCAACGACAAGGAGCCGTTCCAGGCCAACGCCGTGAGCTACGGAACGGTGACGCCGGAGATCCAGCGCAACCACCTGGCGACGCTGACGCTGCCGGCCGGCACCACGACGATCAGCTTCCTCGTCGACCAGCGCCGGATCAGCCCGACCACCGCCTACACGCTCTTCATCGACCAGATCCGGCTGACCCCGACCGCGCTCGCGGTGAAGGGCCTCGACGCCGAAGCACCGCTGAACGTCTTCCAGGCCTCGGAGGAGGTGAACCTCAACATCATGTTCAACTCGGAGACCGTGGAGGACACCACGGTCACCTACATGGTCACCGACTACTGGAACACGACGGTGGCGCAGGGCTCGGCGGTGGCGCCGGCCGGCACGTCGGCGGCGCCGGTGTCCTTGGGCCAGCTGCCGAAGGGGCACTACCGTCTTGCCGCCAGGTTGGGCGACGACGCGCCGGTGCCGGGGGAGTTCGCGGTCGTGACGGATCTGGCCGACCGTCCGCAACTCGCGGATTCGCCGTTCGCGGTCGACGTCGCCGCGGCCTGGCTGACTCCGCCCGAGTTGTACGACGAGCTGGCCCGCGGCCTCAGACTCGCCGGATTCAGCTGGATCCGGGAGCGGGCACGGTGGAACGACACGGTGAACCCGGCGCCCGGCGTCTTCGACTTCTCCTCCGAGAGCAGGGGGAAATCCTTTCTCGCCAAGGCTCACGAGCAGAGGTTGAAGGTGCTCAACGTCTTCCACTCCTCGCCGACCTGGACCCGGGATGCCGACGACGCGCTCCCCACCGACCTGATGGCCGCGTACGAGTTCGCCAAGGTGTCGGCCGACCACTACGGCGACAAGGTGACCGCCTGGGAGATCTGGAACGAGAGCGACCACATCGGGTTCAGTCCGGCGCACGAGGCGGCGGACCAGTATGCGGCGTTCCTCAAGGCGATGTCGATCGGCTACCTCGACTCCGCGCGGAAGCCACTGCTCTCCAATGTGGGTCATGCCTTCCCGCGCGGAACCTATGCCGATCTGGCCGCCGCCAACCAAGTCCTCGACTACGTGGACATCCACAGTTGGCACCGCTACGCCGCGCCTGACGACTCGCGGCCGATCACCCCGGTCGCCCCCGGTACGGAGGGCCACGTCTCGCTGGTGGACGAGTACGGCAGCACGGCCACCCGGCGCTGGATGACCGAAAGCGGGATGCCGTTGCAGTCGTCACCGCCGCAGCTCCTGACGCCATTCCAACAGCAGCAGCAGGCGCGCTACTTCACGACCGCGACCCTGCTCAACCTCGCGAAGGGCGCCGACAAGCACTTCGGGTTCGTGGTGCCGCCGTACAACGAGTCGACCAACTACTTCGGTCTGCTCACCCGTTCGTACACGCCGAATGTGGCGTACACGTCGGAGGCGGCGATGACGGCGGCGCTGGGTGCGGGTGACTACGCGGGTCCGGTGCCGGGACTGCCGGCCGGCGTGACCGGGCTGGCGTTCAACGACGGCGACGACCAGGTGATCGCGCTGTGGTCGGAGCAGGAGACGCCGGTGCGCCTCACCCTCGGCGTGCCGAGCGTGACGCGCACCGACATCGTGGGCGAGACCAGCGAGCTCGCCAGCGGCACCGGCACCTACGCGCTGACCTCGGGTCCTGACCTGGTCTATCTGCGCCTGCCCGACCGCAAGGTCGTGACGACCGCGCCGACGGTGCGACGTACGGAATCAGTGAACTCCGCAGTGGAATTGACGCCGGCGGAGCGGGTGGTCGTGGCGCAGCGGTACCCGGCCGCGACGGCGGCCGACGCCAAAGCGTCGGGGTATCTGCTGCCGCTCGACGCACCGACTACGGTGCCGGTGGATCTGTACAACTTCAACGCCACCGCGATGACGGGCACGGTCTCGGCGGTCGCGACCGGCGGCTGGCTGACGAGGGTCGCGGCGCAGCAGGTGATGATTCCCGCGATGTCGAAGGTGACGGTGGACGTCATGGTGTCCGCGGGGCCCGACACGGTGCTGGGCGCGCCGTCGAGGGTGACCGTGGACGCGGTGTTCGGCGGGGCACACACATCGGTGTCGCAGGCGATGATCCGGTCCACGCAGACGGCGCTCAGCGCGCGGCATGTGCTGACGGCTGACGGCAAGCATGCGGTCCGGGCGACGTATGTGAACGAGACCGACAGCCAGCGGCAGCTCACCGGCGCGTCGGCGGTGTTCGACGGCGCGGTGAAGGCCTCGACCATGCAGAAGAAGGTCGTTCAGCCTGGGGAATCGGCGTCGTTGGACGTGGTGGTGCCGAAGAAGGCGGCCAGCGTGGGAAAGCACAGCTATCAGGTGCGGCTGAGCTTCGCCGACGGGACGGCACGCCCGATCGGGGGGTCGCTGATCATCCCCGACCCGGCCGCGCTCGTGACGGCGGGTGAGGTCGCCGCGATCGATCCGGCCAGGCCGACGATCACCTTCCCCGAGGACGCCGATCTCGGTGGCAAGGTGTGGTTGGCATGGTCGGCTGAGGCACTGGTGCTCAGGGCCGACCTCACCGACGACGTGCACGTCCAGCCGTACACGGGTACCGGTATCTGGCAGGCCGACAGCATCCAGCTGGCGGTCGCGCCCGGCCTACCCGGCGAAACCACCGCCGCCGGTGCGGAGTACGGGCTGGCGGCGACCAGGTCGGGGAGCGAAGTGTTCCGCTGGCGTTCGATGAACGGGCAGACCGGTGCCACCGCTGCCCAGGCGAGCGTCAGTCGCGACGAGGATGCCAAGGTGACACATTACGAGCTGCGCATCCCTTGGTCGGAGCTCACCCCCGCGAGCCCTGACCAGCGGCTGCTCAGCGTCTCCGTCCTGCTCAACGACGACGACGGGGCCGGCCGCCGGTTCCTCGAATGGGGCAGCGGCATCGCCGGGACCAAGGACTCCTCGACGTTCAAACCCGTCCAGCTCGGGTCGCGCTGACGGCTGACGTCGACGGCGAAGAAGCGGCCGGGCGGCGGCGCGGATGATTCCGCGCCGCCCCCGGCGTTTCCCCGACCGACCCTAGGACCCGTTGCCGGCGGTGAGCACAGCGTGTGTCCTCGCCCAGGAGCCCTGGATGTGGAGACGCATCGCGGTCGCGGCGCGCTCACTATTGTTCGCACAAAGCGCCTCGTAGACGGCTTTGTGTTCAATCAGCGCGAACGGGATGGTGACCTCGACCAGCCGTTCGTTGGTGAGCTGGGCGCGCCGACGCTCGTGCCCGCGGCAAGCGACACCCACACGCGATCCGGATCCTGGCCCGAGCCTGGATCCGCGTGATATGGCAATGCTGGAAGACCAACACCCCTTACGATCCGGACCGGGATCAACAACGCGAACCCGCAGCCTAGGGATCCACGAAACCTCTCTTCGGGCCCCATCCTCGACTGCTGCAGTCAAAGCCATCGTCGGGCGTTTCGTGTTGACCATCCTGCGCCGGTGGAGGCGCTGTCGGCTCACGTGGCTGAGGATGCGCGCTGCGCGTGTCGACGACTCCGCGATCCCACGCGAACTCCGCGACCGACTCGCCGAGCGCCTTGCCGCCGACCTGCGCCGCTTCGAGCATCTCCTCGGCCACCAGGTACCCAGTCACTGGAGATGGTCAACTTCAGTGTCCGCTTAACCCCGCAGTCGGCCGGATCAAGCAGGTCATCGGATGGCGTCCGGTGGTCACTGGCGCAGGAAGCCGCGCGGCGGGTAGCCCAGCCGCCGGCGAGCGGGCCGGCTTGCGACGATCAGGGCTATGCGCAACGAGTTGTGGAATGGCGAGTAGGCGGCCACGGGCACGAAGATTGCTTTCCAGCCCTCGGAGAAAGTGAGCAGGCCACGGACCGTCGAAAGGACGTCCTGGCGCCGGCCGTAGGGTGGCAGCTCGGCTGGGCAACGACTTCGCTGTTTCGGTTCGAAATCGTTCGTACTCGGGCTGTTCCATCGGCACGACCAGAATGAGTTGCTCGATCGCCGGACAGCTCGTCGTTCTGCCCGAACGTCCTGAGATGCAGTCAATAGCCCAGTCCGCGGAGGCTGCCGGGATCCTGGACGACCTGAGCGAGATACCTGCGCGCTCGGGCGAACCGGATGTTGCCCTCACGGATCAGCCGCGCGCCGGACGGAGAGATTCCCCCGCACCGGCACTGATGACCAAGGTCGTCGCCTGGAGAACCGCCATCGCGCCGCTTCCCTGGTCACCGTCGCGATGCAATGACTCCGAACGACTCCGAGGTTAGTACGGCAGCCGCGGGCCTGACATCCCGAGGTGCTGTGTCGTCGTACTAGTGAGAAGCCAAGATTCCACACCGAAAGGAAGGGATGGCAGCGATGCCTACGCAACACGAGGAAGACGAAGCTAAGATTCGGCAGCAAATCGACAGGATAGTCGAAGGAATCCGAGCCAAGGATCTCGAGGGTCTGAAGCAGCTTTACGCAACGGACGTCGTGTCCTTCGACGTCGAGCCGCCGCTGCAGCACGTAGGGATAGAGGCGAAATTGAAGAACTGGAGGAACGTGTTCACGTTCTTCCAGGATGTGACTTATGAGGTTCGCGACCTGACGCTCACCGTGGACGAAAATGTGGCATTCGGGCACTGCTTCGGCCGGCTCAGCGGCACGCTGAAGAACGGGACGGCGACGAGCGGCATGTGGGTCCGGGCCACTTTCTGCTTTCGGAACATCGACGGCAACTGGTTGATCGTGCACGACCAGGCTTCTGTGCCATTCGATATTCGGAGCGGCAAAGGAGTGACCGACCTCAAGCCCTGACGAGTCGCTGAAGTTCGGGACGTCCCCGGCAGAGCTGCCCGTTGAGCCACTCGCCTGGTTCGCAGGCCAGGGCGCGGCGGGTGCGCTGCCGGAAACGCTCCAGCTCGCGCTGACCGGGGCGTCACCGGCCGAGCCGGTCCAGTCAGATGCGGCTGGCGATCGTCGTCAACCAGGCGCTGGGGGAATCGACGGTAGGCGCAAAGGGTGGGCCGTACCACCAACCAGGCTATGGCTGCTCTCTCGTTTCGAGGTCCAGGTCGAGCGGCACCTGGTCTGGTGGTAGGTCCCGGATCCTCAGGAACCGTACGGCGTGCCGCCACCTCTGTCCGCGATCCGTTGCAAGGTCGGCGCTGATTTCCACGACGACGGTCGGCTCTACCTGCACGTACCGGTTGGGTCCGCCCCGCCAATCGAGTGTCAGTTCCTTCGGCCACGGGTGCCTCTTCGGTTGCTCGGGCGAAAATCAGTTGGTGGGCTTGCCGAACCAGCGGGAGAGGTGGTCGTCCAGGTCCTGCTGATCGTCGCCGGTCCAGGCGATGTGGCCGTCGGGGCGTAACAGGACGCACGGAACGTCCAGTACCGCAGTGGGATCGGCGAGGTAATCGACCCGGTCTGACCAGCCGCCGACGGTCAGGCGTTCGGTGCGGTCCAGCAGCAGGCCGCGGCCGTGGTGCAGCAGACCGTAGAGGTGGCCCTGTTTCAGGTCGATGTCGCGCAGGCGGCGGCCGAGCAGGTCGGGGCCTTCGCCGAGGTCGTAGCGGATGCCGATCGCGGTGATCTTCTCGATCAGATAGCGGTTTACCTCGTCGAGGTCCATCAGTTCGGTGAGCAGCCTGCGCACGGCCTGCGGGCCTGGTTCGGTGGACAGCAGTTCCATCTGGGCGCGGGTGTTGTCCAGCACGTCCTCGGCGACTGGATGACGTTCGGCCTGGTAGGTGTCCAGCAGTGTTTCCGGTGCCCAGCCGCGGATCTGTGCGGCCAGTTTCCAGCCGAGGTTGAATGCGTCCTGAACGCCCAGGTTGAGGCCCTGTCCGCCGGTGGGTGGATGGATGTGTGCCGCATCGCCGGCCAGCAGCACCCGCCCGACCCGATAACGTTCGGCTAGCCGGGTGGCATCCCCGAAGCGGGACAACCAGCGCGGGGAGTGCACACCGAAATCGGTTCCGGCGATGGCGCGCAGCTGTTGTTTGAACTCCTCGAGGGTGGGCGGTTCCGCGCGATCGCTGACTCCCGCGACGGGGACTACGACACGATAGACCCTTTCGCGGAGGGGTCTGAGACTGAAAATCTTGTTGGTCTCGTGGATTTCGGTCACCTTGGCGGCGATCTCCTCCTGCGGCACACCCACTTCCAGCTCGCCCATCAGCGTCTCGGTCCGCGAGGGCTCGCCGGGGAAGCCGACGCCGAGCAGTTTGCGCACCGTACTGCGCCCGCCGTCACAGCCGACGAGATAGCGCGAACGCAGCTGCTCACCGTCGGCCAGCTCGACGGTCACACCCTCCTCGTCCTGCTCGAAATCGGCCACCGCACAACCGCGCCGGACCTGCGCACCCAGTTCGATCGCATGTTCTTCGAGCAGGTGAACGATGACCGGCTGCGGGATGCCCAGCAGATAGGCGTGCGCGGAATCCAGGTCCTTGGGCGCGGGTTTGGTGATGGCGGCGAAGAATCCGCCGGCCGGGCGCTGTCTTCCGTGTTCGAGAATGCGATCCAGCAGTCCGCGCATTGCCGTCAGCTCGATACTGCGAATATGCAGACCGACTATGCGGACGAACGACACGGGCTCGGTTTCCTTCTCCAGAACGAGTACCCGCACATCGTGCAGCCGCAGTTCGGCGGCCAGCATCGCACCAGTCGGCCCGCACCCGGCAATGATCACGTCGAACATGAGGGGCGCGCGATCAGCGCCGGAGGCCGACGACCGGAGTCCGGGACCGTCGCCCACGGTGAAGTCGCGCTCGACCATATCGTTCGACGACGGCTCGGCGGTGAACTGCGGAGAGTCCATAGGTGTTGCCTTTCGGGAGTGCCTGTTGTTGAGGCGCTCCCGGCGACACCTACGTCAATCGCCCGACCGTGATGGGAAGGGGGAGCACCCACATCGATACAGCGTTCATGGGTCTCACCTCCTCGGGCGGTGTCACGGTCCACCGCAAGCTACAAGCCCTGCCATCACCCCGTCCAATCCTTTCCCAGCCACGTGATCACGACTCCGAACGGGCCCGTGCGGTTGCAGGGCGAATCCGGCGTAGCGGCCCGGCTGGTCCCAGTCACGGTCGACGCTGTCGAGGCCGCAGACGATGAGCCTCGGACTCCCCAAACCCTGGGCGCGGTTTGCCTGACTTCACTTGATCCTGGACAGATCGGCCTCGGTTGATCCTTGACCCCGCCGACACGACGCTCACGGCCGGCATGTGCGGAAGCAGCGGGGGAGAGTAGGGACCCTGCGCAATTCCCGACCCGGGCGGATCAGCACGCAATCAGCCCTATTTACCGGAGTGCAGGTCACACGCTTGCCAACGCGCAGCACTCGCACGTGCCGCCGCCTCTAGACGATCAACGTACTCTCGCCACCATTGTTCGTCCGCGCTCGCGGCGGGTGGTTGCGGGCAGGCGGCACGCAACCGGCCATGCGGACGAGGGTACGGGCCCCGACCTCCCGGACCAAGCCAAGCCTCCGGCCAAACCCTCCGCCCCTTGCTCGAGTGGTTCCTGTCCTGCCTTCAGTCGCCGGTCAATGGCAGGGGACCGCGCTCGAGGACCTCGGCGAGACGCCGTGCTGTAGCGGTGAGAGCGGCCTGGTTTCGGGTCCACACGTTCCACCCCAGATGGGTGAAGCCGATATGCAGCTCATAGCAGTGGTGGCGGGCAGCGGCGTCGAGGAGGGCGCTGGGCTCGGCCAGCACGCTCGGGTCCCGCAGCAGCCCGGACAGCGGGTCGGCAGCGGCGATCCCGGGGTGGAACGGCGCCCAGAAGCTGCACCAGGCGGCATCGAAGAGGAAGTCGCCCCGCACCGAACACTTCCAAGACAGCACCGCTTCGACCCGGTTGGCGTCCTGACTCACCAGCACGTTGCCGTGCAGCAGATCGCCGTGTACCAGGTCACGACGCTCCGGGCAGGCATCGACCAGGGCCGACACCCGCTCGGTGACCGCCGCGGCTAGCGCGGCCAGCTCCCGGTCGCCAGCCAGGGCGGTACTCCATCCGTGTACCAGTTTCGCAGGATCGTCGACCAGGCCAGCGAGGAGGAACTGCCGCCAGCTCCCGGCGGACCCGCCTGCCTGGTGCCAGACCACCGGGGAACCTGGACACTGCGGCACACGGTAAAGAGCGACGAGCAGGCGGGTGAGGGTGGGGGCGAGCGCATCGGCCAGCTCCACCGGGGTGTCCTCCAGGAACCGCCCGTGGTGACGCACCGAGATGGCATAGGCCCGTCCGGACGGGGTAGTGCCCACCTCCCGGACTTCCGGCACGGGCAGATCTGGGCCGCCGAAGGCCATAGCCATCCGGTCAGCCTCATACCAGGCCGCCTCCTGACCGAAGCGGACTACCAGCTCCTCGCCGCCCGCCCGGTAGGCCCACGCCGATGACCACGCTCCGCCCGAAAGTGCCTCCACGGCCACTGCAGCACCAGGCCGTCCGGCCAGGAACGCCACGACCTCCTCCTGGCTCAGTTCCTCGACGCCCATCACGCCATTATCTGCCCATATCAGCCGGCGCCTCGACCTCAGGTCGCCCCAAAGGATGCACCGGAGAGATGGCGCAGGTCATTGACGCCAACGACGACGCTAACGGCCCCAGCCAATGCCGGCCGCGACACCCAGCACCAAGATCACGATGAGCGACGTTGACCGAGACGATCGTGACCGAGGTGATGGCCGAGCTGGCTGAGCTCGAGGACCCGAAGATGCGCGAGGTGAACGAGAGACACGGTGACGATCACGGTGTGAACCTCAGCAAGCTGCGCGCGCTCGCGAAGCGGCTGAAGACGCAGCAGGAACTCGCGTGCCAGCTCTGGGAGACGGGTGACACCGCGGCGAGACTGGTGGCGATCCTGATCTGCCGCCCGAAGGCGTTTGAGCGTGACGAGTTGGACGTCATGTTGCGCAAGGAGAACCGGCGTTGCCCCCTGCACCCCGAGCCCTCGTTCCGAGAGAGACACCGCAAAGTGTCGACCTGCCGAACGTCGCGTGTTGCGGCCTTCGGCGCCCGTGTGGCGGGTCGGCAGGGCCGGGGATCTGCAGCCGGTCACGTAGCTGTACGACGATCTGGCCGTGGCCTAGTGTCGCATAATTGAATGTTCTTTACTTTGATCGCTGGAGTGCGGCATAATTGACTTATGCTCACGAAGGATCAGCGTAGCGAACTAGGGTCCGTGGTGTCTGTTGGGTATGACGGTTCGGTGTCGTCGCGGGCGCAGATGGTGCTGGCATGGCACGATGGGGAGAGTGTCGCCGGCATTGCGGAGCGGTTCAAGACAACTAAGCCGACGGTGTACAAGTGGGTGGATCGATTCACCGAAGGTGGCGTTGCGGCGCTGGAAAGTCGTAAATCGACGGGTAGGCCTCGATCTATATCTGGTTCGGTGCGGTCGCGGATTGTGGCGTTGACGAAACGGCCCCCACCGAAAGAAACGGGGCTGACCCACTGGTCCACGCAGGAGATGGCCAAATACCTGAAACGTCATGAAGGCATCAACGTCTCCCACAACTTCGTTGCCGAGCTGTGGCGTGAGCACGGACTGAAACCGCACCGGCAGGGCACGTTCAAGACCTCCACCGACCCGGAGTTCACCGCGAAAGTGGTCGACATCGTGGGCCTGTACCTGAACCCGCCCGCGGGGGCGATCGTGTTGAGCTTCGACGAGAAGACGCAGGTCCAAGCGCTAGACCGGACCCAGCCGCTGCTACCGATCAGCTTCGACAAGACCGAGAAGCGCACCCACGACTACATCCGCCATGGCACCACCAACCTGTTCGCCGCACTCGAGGTACTGACCGGCAAAGTCATCGGACAAAGCTTCCAAAGGAAGCGCACCAAAGAATTCCTGCGCTTCATGGATCGAGCGACCAACCAGTACCCCGCCAACCAAGAGATCCATGTGATCCTGGACAACCTGAAAACCCACAACAACGCCGACGTCGACAAGTGGCTCGCCAAGCACCCGAACGTGACCTTCCACTTCACCCCGAAAGGTAGCTCCTGGATCAACCAGATCGAAACCTGGTTCGGCATCATCACCCGACAATCCATCCGGCGCGGCACCTTCCACTCCGTCGCCGAACTCATCAAACACATCAACGACTACATCGACCACTGGAACGAAGACGCCGAACCATTCGAATGGACGGCCACCGCCGACCAGATCCTGGAGAAAGTCGCCATGCTCGACCGCGACTACGTAAAACTCGTCGCCAACAACTACAACGCCAAGTAAAGACTATTCAATTACGAGACACTAGGCTCAGCACATGCGCTGGCTCGCTGTAATGTGCGCCGCGGCTCTGGCCGTCCTACTAGCGGCCTGCACTCCGGCTATCAACGGGCTGACGGGGATCAGCGTCGATCGGCAAGGCCACTTGGTCATCGTCCTCGGCTGGTGTGGTCGCGCCTCGCCAGAGCGCGCTGTCATAACCCACGATGGAGTTGACCCCCTCCGCGGTACAGACTATGTCGTTGACGCCTCCTATCAAGCACCGCGCCTCTCGGGACAGCTCGCGTCCTTCCGTGCGGACGACCCACGAGACGGGTGGAGGCTCGAAGGCAGCGCACCGAGTTTTCAGAAGGACATCACTTACAGCGCCGGCAGCGGAGGGCGACGCTTCCCCGGCTACTACAGCACGGGTGATGTGGAGTTTCGACTCAGCACCGTGGCTCGTCTTGCGCCTGGTCAAGTGTTCATACAGGACCCTCGGGAAGAGGGCCTGCCCGAGCGAATGGTGACCATGCGCGAGTTCGTTGGAATCGTGCATGATTCGTGTTGACGGTGGACCATGCATGGAGGCTCATGCAGGAATACGCGCGCACCCACGAAGGGGTAAATCTTGGCGAGTGGTGTGAGCCGTAGTCGCTGGCCGACGGTCTACTCATGCACGTGTCGAGAACCGGAGTCGTTCGGACGTGCCCCTGCGGTGCCGCCGAACATCCCGCGATGGCGTTCCCCTCGTCGAGCCAGACGGCTTCGTTGGCAGTCTCTGGGTCGACGACGATTGGGGACGTTCGTCCGCCGCACAGATTGCCCAATGGAGGTCGAGCGGGTGGTGCGGCCGAGGTCGAGGACTTGGCCTTTGCCGTCGAGGACGGCGGGGATGACATCAGCATCACAGGCCAGCAGCCGCGCGGTCTCGGCGGAGATTTGTTCGCCGCTGTCCAGTCGCGTAGCCGATTCCGGTGACGAGTTGGGCCAGTGTCATGGTGATGATGATCTGCGGCTTGGTCCCGCCACGCGTGGGTGCCTCGCCAGCAGCAAGCGTGAGATCGAGCAACTCTACGAACGCGTCACCCAGCCGCCTCGATGCGGTGCGGGTGTCGGGTCCGTTCGCGTCGGTCTTCCGTGGTCTGGCCAGCGGGTCGAGGAGCGCATTGAGGCGTGCCATCTCGTCAACGGGCAGTTGAATGCGGGCGCTGTGAAGTCCCGGGCCTGATTGGGAGAACGTGATGGATCGCTTCTGTTCGGCCCGTTTGCGTTCCCGTTCCAGCTGCTCACCGAGCCGTCGTTCGGCGTCTTCGGGATCGATGGCCTCGTACAGGTGGATCCCTAACTGCCTAAGCTCTTTCGGATCGTGGCGGGTCGCCAACTCCAGCAGGCGCGCTTCACCCTCGCGTTTCTGCTCGTCGCTGATGTCCTTGGGCAGAAGGTTGATCGACTCGTGGATGATTTTCGCGTGCAGCGCCGAGATCCTTCCTGCGGCGAGTGCCTGGCCGGTGGCTTGAAGGTTGGTCTCCAACGCCTTGGCGAGTTTCACGTCCGCGCCGATAGCCCCTGGGTGAAGGTGCAGCTTGTGCCGCAGCCACGCCGCCGTCGATGTCGCACCAGCCTGGGAGGCAAGCTCATGGGTATCCACGTCGTGGATGGTCCGAAGCCGCAGCGCTTCAGACCGACCAACGATCTTATGTGCCAGCTCCACAGCCTCGGCCCGCTCAGCATCCGTATACGACTAGATGGGGGATTCCAGAATGTCAGCGAGCATGGAATCGACCGCACCCATGAAGCCCAGCACCGGGTGCGTGGGCGGGGCGCCGGTCGTGATCTCCATAACCGGAACACTATCGGCGACCACCGACAAGAACCCGGCCCAAGGAGCCCATTCGAAGGCTCCCCGGAATGTAATTTTGGGTTGCTATGAATCGCTTTCCGTAACCCTCGTGAAGTTCACTGAATGATCCGCGGTCCCATTGAATAGACCGCCGCTCAGGTTGGCTGATACCCAAATCAACAACCGGGAGGCAGTGGAGACTTTTCCGGGTCAGGGAGCCTGTTGCTTTTTGTATTGGTCGGGAGGGCCGTGACCGGGGGCGGGCTCGCTGGCGGGTGATGTTGTGGGTTGCCGGGAGGGGCGGGTGTCGTGCTTGTCGGTGTGGCCGGGCGCCTCGCCTGAGGGGTTAGGCGGTGGCTGTGAGGTGGGGGGTGGTGATTCCTTTGGTGGCGAGTTTGACGATGTTGGTGACGGCGCAGGCGAAGGAGAACTCCGATCGGGCGGCTTTGAG
>NZ_KB892758.1:85774-96237 GCF_000373925.1 Actinopolymorpha alba DSM 45243
GCGGCAAGAGCCTGTCCGGTGGCTTGAAGGTTGGTCTCCAACGCCTTGGCCAGCTTCACATCCGCCCCTATCGCGCCGGGGTGAAGGTGCAGTTTGTGCCGCAGCCACGCCGCCGTCGACGTCGCACCAGCCTGCGAGGCAAGCTCATGGGTATCAACGTCGTGGATGGTCCGAAGCCGCAGCGCTTCAGACCGACCAACGATCTTATGTGCCAGCTCCACAGCCTCGGCGCGCTCGGCATCCGTATACGACCAGATGGGGGATTCCAGGATGTCCGCGAGCATGGAATCGACCGCGCCCATCAAGCCCAGCACCGGGTGCGTGGGCGGGGCGCCGGTCGTTATCTCCATGACCGGAACACTATCGGCGACCACCGACAATCACCCGGCCCGAAAGAGCCATTCGAAGGCTCCCCGGAATGTAATTTTGTGTAGCTATGAATTGCTTTCCGTGACCCCTTGTGGAGGTTCACTAAACGATCCGCAGGCCCATTGAATAGACCGGTCGCTGAGGTTTGCTGATCAATGTGAGGGCAGTGGAGACTTCTCCGTGTCCTGACCCGGAAAAGTCTCCACTGCTTCGCCGGATAAGCCGGCGGCTCCCGCGAGCGGCCCACCCACCGCATCCCGCGCGGCCCGCCGGGTCTGCGGCCGCGCGAACCAGCAACCAACCCGACACATCAGCGCGTCCACTTCCCCTCCCACCCACCAATCAACCCCTGCGCCGACCGCCCAACGTCACGCACCAACAGTCCACGTCCGAGAGCCCTTACCCACAAGGGGACTCAGCCGTGATCACGATCTACGGCTGTAGTATTACTAGCCCTGACGACCGACCACTCCGTAGTGGACGGCGAGGTACTCGAACAACACCTGGGTATCGGTCAAGGAACTCGCAGCCCCGAAGCGCCGGGACGATCCGCGCATCGACCCCTGAGATGCGGTGAATTGCTGTGGATCTGGCTCTGTCGTGGGGGTGGGGTGGGCGGCGTCACCAGACCGATCAGGAATCGAGAAGCGCCCAGGACCTAGCCGCGCCTAGCGTGACCGGCAATGGACATCACGTTGACCGCCTGGAGTTAGGCAATGACACGGAACGAGCAAGCAGCCAGTCGCGGAGGGCGCAAGCCCGGTACGCCCGGGGCGCTGTCACGGTGGCTACAGCAGAAAGCGAACGCCCGTACGAACCGCAAGATCCGACGTGGACGCGGCAAGCTCATGGGCATGGACGTACTGATCCTGCACACTGTGGGTCGCCGAAGCGGGCAGCCGCGGGAAACGCCTGTCACGTGGTTCGCCGACGGCGAGGATGCCCGGCTGATCGTCGCATCGGGCGGCGGGAGCCTGCACCCGGACTGGTACGTCAATCTGATGGCGCACCCCGACCGGGCGTCGATCGAGTTGCCCGGCCAAGAAGCCGTGTCGGTGACGCCGCACCGGCTCGATGGAGTCGACCGTGAGCAGGCATGGCAGCGCGTCGCCGCCGCCCAGCCCCGCATGGCGAAGTACCAAAGCAGATCCAACCGGGAGTACCCGGTGATCCGACTCACTCTGCGGTGACAGCATACGCCCGCGGTTGCGGATCGCAGGCTCGAGCCACTTTCCCGTTGGCCGGTCGTTCCACAGCACAGTTCGATGTCAGCCCAAAAGCTCCCCACGAGCGGGCCGCCGGCCGCCCTTCCGCCAGTGGATCGAGCCGGGTTTGGTGGCCTCGCGGCGGATCCCCCACAGGGTGCTTTTGCAGACCGCCTCCTTGATGGCGGCCCCTGCCCGGCCGGCAATGAAGACGTCCAAGGGCGTGTCGTCGCGCCGGGCGACCTGGAAAATCCCGGCGCGCCGACCCAGGCTTATGCACGAGCCGAGGAACGCCTGGTTGATCGTGGCGGGCTGCTCGCCAGCGATCCGGCTCAGCACGGTGGTGGCGGCCTGCGCGCCCATAGGCCCCGCGGCCTGGCAGCTCATCCGCAGCGGTTGTCCCGACGGTGCCGCGGCGTCCCCCGCCGCGACCACACGGTCGTCATCGATGCTGGTCAACGTTTCGTCGGTGAGTAGCCGGCCCAAGGCGTCGGTGCGCAGCCCGCTGACACGGGCCAGCTCGGGCACTCCGAAACCGGTTGTCCAGACGGTCACCGCGCTCGGGAGCACCGCACCGTTGTCGAACACCACCGCGTCGGAACGCACCTCGGCGACCGCTGCGGTCTCCAGCACCTCGACCCCCAGCCGGGAGAGCCGCTTGGCCACCGAACGGCGACCCGGTGCGCTCAGCGACGGCGCCAGCGTTCCGCCGCACACCAGCCTGACCGTCCGGCCTTGCTCAGCTAGCTCGGCGGCTACCTCGATGCCGGTCAGGCCGGCGCCCACGACGGTGATCGGCGCGTCCGGGGGCAGGTCCGCCAGCCTGTCCCGCAGGCGCTGCGCATACTCGAACTCCGCGATCGGATAAGCGAATTCGGCCGCGCCGGGCATGGCCGAGGACGTCCCGCCGGTGCTGCCGACGGCATAGATGAGGTAGTCGTAGTCCAGTTTCCGACCGGAGGCGAGCTTTACCGTTCGGGTATCGCTGTCGATTCGCGCGGCGGCGTCGACAAGCAGGCGGACACCGTCGCCGAGCAGCGAGTCGTAGTCGACGGTGGCGGTCCCGGTGCCGGCGACGAACTGGTGCAACCGGATACGTTGAACGAAGTCCGCGCGCGGGTTCACCAGCGTGATGTCGGCGTCCGTGCGTTGGCGCAGGCCGTTGACCGCAACCGTCCCGGCGTATCCACCGCCGATGACGACCACGTGAGTGTGCTGGTCGGACATGATGTCCCCGTTTCGTCTCTCAGGCTCTCCGTTGGTGTGGTCATGAAAAGCTTGCGGGAATCACGCCGATCTGTTTCATCTGTGAGAGGACGTCGACGACTCCCCAGGTCTCAGCGATTCGGCCGTTAGTAAAGCGGAGGATGAAGATCTCGTTGTACGTAGCGGGCTTTCCGGTTGGTGGTCGGCCCATGTATTCGCCCTGGTGGGTGCCAGTGACCGTATGCCTGGCGACCAGCTTGTCGCCCTCTTCGATCAAATCCTCGGCCGTGATGTGGAGGTCGGGAAACGCTCGGTGGAGCGTCGCGTACACCTCTTTGATTGCTTGCGCCCCGGTCGCTTGTATCGGTAACGGGGTGCGGCTAAGCACGTGGGGACGAGTCGATAGGAACATTCGGGTGGTCGCGCGGACGGCACGAACGGTCGTCGCTCATACTCAGGCGACGAACGAGCATTCGCCGAGGGGACAGCCCGGGTCAGAGAAGTTCGAGGCGCTGGGTCAGGAACCGCCGCTCGGGAGTCGAGGTGGCCAGTTCGAGCGCCCGGCGGTACGCCGCTCGGGCATCTTCGTCGCGGCCGAGACGCCGCAACATCTCGCCGCGGGTCGAGTGGAAGTAGAGGTAGCCGTCCAGGTCGAGGCGGTCGACGGCGCGCAATGCCGCGGCGGGATCGCCGGCTTGGGCGACCGCCACGGCATGGTTGAGCTCCACCACCGGCGAGCCGGTGAGTTCGACCAACCGCAGATACAGCGAGGCCACCTGCGGCCAGTCGATCCGCTCGGCCGTCTGCAGCGCCGCGATCGCCGCCTGCACGACGTAGGCACCGCGCCCGCCCAGCGCGATCGCCCGGTCGAGTACTGCCCGTCCCGCCGTGATCTGGCGCATGTCCCACAGCGACCGGTCCTGATCGTCGAGCAGCACCAGATCCTCGCCGGAGAACCGGGCCCGGCGGCGGGCGTGGTGGATCATCATCAGCGCGAGCAGCCCGTGTGCCTCCGGCGCGTCCGGCATGAGCGCGGTGAGAACTCGCCCCAACCGGATGGCTTCGGCGGCGAGGTCGACGCGGCCGCTGTAGCCCTCGTTGTAGATCAGGTAGATGACGCCCAGCACCGCATCGAGGCGGTCGGGCAGCAGGTGTGCGTCGGGAACCGCGAACGGGATCCCGGTCGCCTTGATCTTGGTCTTGGCGCGGGTCAGGCGCCGCTTCATTGTCTCCTCGGAGACGAGGAACGCCCGGGCGATCTCAGCGGTCTGCAGGCCGCCAAGGGCCCGCAGCGTGAGTGCCACCTGCCCCTCCAGCGCGAGCGCCGGGTGGCAGCAGGTGAAGATCAGCTCGAGCCGTTCGTCCTTGATCACGGTGTCGTCGAATTCGTCCATGACGGCCTCGGCTGCCGGCAGCAGGTGGATCTTCTCGGCCAGGGTGCGCTCCCGGCGGATCCGGTCAATAGCTCGGTTGCGGGCCGTCGTCACCAGCCACGCACCCGGGTTGGCCGGTACGCCCGACGCAGGCCAATGTTGTGCCGCGGTCGCGAATGCCTCCTGCGCAGCGTCTTCGGCCCGCTCGAAGTCAGCGAGGAACCCGACCAGTGAGGCCAGCACCCGGCCCCACTCGTCCCGGAAGACCTCCTCCAGCTCGGTCAGCGCTGCACCACCGGCCTGACCTCCACCGCGCCGCCTGGCCTGGCGGCGGGGATGCGCGCCGCCAGCTCGATCGCCTCGTCCAGATTGGCTGCCTCGACCAGGCAGAAGCCGCCGAGCACCTCCTTGGTGTCCGCGAACGGGCCGTCGGTCATCAGCGTCCGGCCACCGACCACCCGCACGCAGGTCGCCGTCGCGACCGGCTGCAGTCGCGCACCATTGATACACCGGGCGTCGTCGGCCAACGCCAGATACTCGGCGTGTGCCGCCTCCCGTTCCACATCCGACAGCGCCTCCTCATAGCCAGGCTCAGCGTAGATCAGCAAGGCGTACTGCATCGCAACCTCCGGAGTCAGTGTGCTCTCACCTGTACGACGAACGAGCAGCTGCGCAAGAGACACACCACCGGCCACGCGAACCACATCAACCGTGGCAGGCAACAGCATGCCGATCGGCTGCCTGACGATCGCGAGAGCGGCGGCGTCCAGACGCTCCGTGTCCAGGACGCAAGGCCGCGACTGCGCGGTGCGGTTGAGCGGGTGCAACGCTTCGACTGATGCCGGCCATGAACAGGGTGTCGAACCGAGAGGAGGACCTGTCATGAGGAGCCGACACGCCGACGATGGACGCTTCGGATGCCCCGACCTCGACCCGGTCTTGGTGCCGCCGCCGGACCCTGCCGCGTCCGTTTCCGAGGACACCATCACTGACCTGCTCATCCGGACTCGTGAAGAGTCGCTGGGCAGGAAGTCTCTACGACGCCTCCAAGGGAGGAAGCGTTGGACCGTCCCGCTGGTCGCCGCCAGCGCCGTTGCCTTGGTGGGGGCGGGTACCACCGCGGCCCATCAGCTGAACATCGCGCCGTTCCAGACACTCGAGCCTGGCCTCGAGCGCACCACGACTGCCATCCCTGTTGACTACGTGAACTACCGCGATCGCATGGTCCACTGCCAAGCCTTTATCGAGTTCTCCGGGGTCACGTCCACCCAACGCGGACAGATCAACGTTCTGGTCGCCGACACCGACTGGACTGGCTACGGTCAGCGGCTGATCGACTCGGTGCCCGCATCCGACCGGACCAATGTCGATGATGAGGCCGCCGCGCTGGGCGACGCGCTTACTGCGGACCTGACCAGCCGCACGCTCGAGGCTGTGCCGGGCTTGACGGCCGCCAACCAGCCCGGTGTCCCCAGGGTGACGGGAGGCTCGTGGTCGTGTCGTGGGCCAGGAGGTCAAGACGGTGCGCCCTGACGAGGAGCGCGTAACGCGATTGGTTCACAACGAGGCGAGGGGCCTCCTGGCCTACTTCATCCGCCGGGTCCGCCAGCCCGCTGATGCCGCCGACTTGCTTAGCCAGACGCTCTTGGTCATTTGGCGTCGCGTCGAAAAGCTCCCCACCGACGACGCCGGCGCGCGGATGTGGATGTACGGCGTCGCGAACCGCGTGCTCGCCGACCACCGGCGCGGCGAGGTCCGACGTTCGGCACTCACCGAACGTCTTCGGACCGAGTTGATGCAGACACCCAATCCGGACATTGACGCAACCGTCGACGTGCGAGCCGCGCTCGCCCGTCTCCATCCCCTCGATGCCGAGATCATCCGCTTGGTGCACTGGGAAGGTTTCACGCATGTCCAAGTGGCCACGGTCCTAGGTAAGCGATCAAGCACTATCCGCAGCTGCTACCATCGCGCGCGCACACAATTGCGAAGCCTCCTATATGAGGCCGGTGCTCACCGAGGTCAGGACACCGTCTCGACATTGCGCGTGGACAGTCCCGGATGAGTCAGGGTGACCCTGCGACCAACCGCCCGCAAGAAGTCCTGGACGCCTTCGTGGTGCGGGCCGGGTGCTCCTGGCCGACATCGCCGTCGATGTTCGTGATCTAGCCGTTCAGTGAGCACCGGCTCTTCTGCTCAGGACAGCACGCGGTAGGTCACGTGCGCAACCGAGCTCGCCGCTCGCGACTCCACCTGTTCGAGGTTCAGCGGCGGGACACCGTCGAACAGCCGTGCGCCGGCGCCGAGCGTGATCGGCACGATGTGCAGCCGAAGCTCGTCGATCAGGCCGGCGGCGAGGTATTGGTTGATCGTGTTCGCGCCACCCTGAATCATCACGTCGCCGTCCCCGGCCGCCTCACGCGCCTGTTTCAACGCGGATTCGAGTCCGTCGGTGACGAAGTGGTAGGTGGTGCCGCCGTCCATCGGCTGCTGGTCGCGCGGGTAGTGGGTGAGCACGAAGACCGGAGCGTGGAACGGCGGGTTGTCGCCCCACCAGCCTTTCCAGTCCCGATTCCACTCACCGCGCACCGGGCCGAACATGTTGCGGCCCATGATGACCGCGCCGGGCGCCGTCATCTGTTCGACCTCGGCCCGGTTCTCCTCGGGGGTTTCGAACATCCAGGCGTGCAGCCTGTCGCCCCAGCCGTCTCCGCCGTCATCACCGAACGGGCGCTCCTCGGTCTGGTTGGGCCCGGCCACATACCCGTCGGCCGTGATCGTGATGTCGGCGGTCACCCTGCCCATACGTTTGGTCATTGCTCTGTCCTCCTCGTGGCGACCTGCCGTCGCCTTCGCGGCGAGCTTCCTGTCAAGCATCAGCATGGAGCGGCCAGGGCTCCGTGGGCGTCCGCACCAACACGTCCGGAATCCTGCGGACCCGGTCCACATGGACACGGATGCGGTCCGTGTGGTCTAGGCCGACTTGAATCCTGGGTCAGCGGCGTCTGGCGGTGACTGTGACGGCTGGCACGATGGCAAGGAGGGTGAGGATGCCGCCGGCCATGGCGAGGGTGGGGTAGCTGGTGGCGGCGACGATCAGTCCGGAGCCCATGCCGCCGGTGGTCCCGGCGATGGCAATGGCGACGTCCACAGTGCCTTGGGTCTTGGCGCGCGTGGCCAGCGGGACGGCGCCCGTGATGAGAGTGGTGCCGGAGACGAGGCCGAGATTCCAGCCCAAGCCGAGCAGTACGAGGCCGACGGCGAGGAGGGTGACCGAACCGCCTGGGGCGAGGGCAGCGAAGAGTCCGGAGGCAAGGAGGGTGGCACCGGAGGCGATGGCGAGCTTGGTACCGCCGTACCGGTCGACCAGCCGCCCGGTGAGCGGGGAGGGTAGGAACATGGCGCCGACATGCAAAGCGATGACGAGGCCGGCGGCGGCGGTCCCGTGCCCATGGTCGTGCATGTGAACGGGAGTCATGGTCATGATGGCGACCATGACCAGCTGGGTGAGGACCATCACCAGGGCCCCCAACATCAGACCGGAGCCGGGCCGCTGAGCTTCGGTGACGGCGCCGTCGGTGGGTGTGTTGGCGAGTTGCGCGTAGGTCGCGCGGGCGAGCAGGAGGGGGTCGGGGCGCAGCCAGACGGCTAGGACGAGTGCGGCCAGCGCGTAGGCGGTGCCGGCGAGAAGGAAAGGGCCTGCCAGCGGGGGGATGCCCAGCGCCTCGGCCAGGTCGCCGGTGGGTGCGGCAAGGTTGGGTCCAACGACGCCGCCGAGGGTGGTGGCGACGAGAACGGTGGAGATGGCGCGGGCCCGGCTGGCGGGGGCGGCCAGGTCGGCGCCGGCATAGCGGGCCTGGAGGTTGGTCGCGCTACCAGCGCCGTAGACAAAGAGGGATACGAAAAGCAGGACGGGACTGTCGGCAACGGCAGCGGCGATGACCCCGACGGTGCCGAGAGCGCCGGTGAGGTAGCCGGCGGCCAGCGCCGGACGACGGCCGCGGGCATTGGACAGGCGTCCTACGGCGACGGCGGCGAGGGCGGAACCAGCGGTTAACAAGGCACTGGGCAGGCCAGCGAGGCTGGCGGAGCCGAGCATGTCCTGGGCGAGCAGGGCGCCGACAGTGATGCCGGCGGCCAGGCCGGCGCCGCTGAGGATCTGCGCGGTGACCAGGACGGCCAGGATGCGACGCTGCGCCTGTGGATGGGGGGATAGGTCGGTCGCGGCAGGGGTGCTGATCGTCACTGTGGGTCTCTCACTCGGGAGGCTGCCGGTCATGCCAGCTCGCCGGTGGTGACCGGTAGATCGGCCAGGCGCCACTCCAGCATGCCGTCGTTCAGCCGGAGCGCCCGTCGCCCGTGGTCAGCGAGCAGCCGTACCGCGTCGTAGGCGAGCACGCAGTACGAGTCGCGGCAGTAGACGACGATCTCAGTGTCCTCGGGCAGCTCGCCGATCCGCTCGGCAAGCTCGGCGACCGGGATGGACACGGCGCCAGGGATGTGCCCGGCCAGGTATTCCTCCACCGGCCGCACATCCAGCACCACCACGTCGCCGGCCTCCACTTGGGCCCGCACCTCCTCATGGGTCACTTCCTCCGCGTCGGCAGCGCCGAGGTAGGCGTCCCGCGCGGCTGGGACCGCGGCCTGGTGAACTCCGGCGACCTCACGCAGCAGCGCGAACAGCTGCGCGACGTCGTGTCCGGCGAGCCGGTAGTGGATGCGGGTGCCCTCTCGGCGGGTGGCAACCAGGCCGGCCTGCTTGAGGGTCTGCAGGTGGGCGGACGCGGTGGTCAGGCCCAGGCCCGCGGCCTTGGCGAGGGCGTCCACACTGCGCTCGCCCTGGGCTAGCAGGTCCAGCAGTTCCAGGCGCTTGCCGTTGGACAGCGCCTTGCCGGTGGTGGCGAGGGCCTCGTACAAAGCGGCTCTGCGGGTGGGGTCTCCCATAAACAGTCCTCCATAGATCCGTGGAAAAGTGTATGAGGGGTCGCGGGCAGAAAGCTGCGGGGTGGAGTGATTTGTCTCGCGCACTGTCACAACGATCGATCACGCGGTGTCTTGAGGCCGAACCCCAAGAACGAAGGAGACACCATGACTGAGGACACCGAGGTGGTCGTGATCGGCGGCGGATACGCCGGGGTCATGGCGGCCAATCGCCTGACGCAGCGCGACGACGTGACAGTGACGCTGATCAACCAGTGACTTTGGTCTGCGGGGAGGTGCTCGGCCCGTACCTGCACCGGCGGGGTCGACACTCGGTGGCCAAGCGGCTGGCCCAGCTTGGTGTGACCGTGGTCGAAGGCTCCGGCGCGAACGTGACGGCTGTGACGCGCGATGCAGTGCGGCTCGGTGACGGCCGCACGCTGCCGAGCAGGGTGACGATCTGGACCGCCGGGTTCGGCGTGCCGGACCTGGCCGCGCGCAGCGGGCTGAGCACCGACGCCCTGGGCCGCCTGCTGACAGACGAGACCTTGACCAGCGTGGACGACGTACGCATCGTCGCGGCTGGGGACTCGGCGGCACCGTCGGGGCTGCCGCTGCGGATGAGCTGCCAGTCCGCGCGTCCACTGGGCGCGCACGCCGCCGACACGGTGCTCAACCGGATCACGGGTGAGCCACCCGCGCGGATCAACATGGGGTTCTTCGGCCAGTGCATCGGTCTGGGGCGTCGTGGCGCCACCGCCCAGCTCGCCTCCAAGGATGACACCGCGAACGGGTTCTACATCGGCGGCCGTCTTGCCGCGACGATCAAGGAAACTGCTATCAAGGGCGTGCTCAAGGAGCTGGCGAACGAGGCACGCAAGCCTGGTTCGTACAGCTGGTTCATCAAGGATGACAAGCGCCAGCAGTTACTGCGGGCCAAGCGCGGCGAGGCACCGACCATTGCTGAACGGACAGCCTAGCCAGGCATCGGGGGCGGCGCCGCACGCATGCGTTCATCGGTGTTCGACAACCAGGGCCGGCCGTGAGGGAGAGGATCGAGCTATGGGCGACCACGCCACTGACCCGGCGACCGAGACTTTCATCGCCCACCGCAACCTGCTCTTCACCGTCGCCTACGAGATGCTCGGGTCGGCGGCGGATGCCGAAGACGTCCTTCAGGAAACCTGGCTGCGGTGGGTCANGGTCGACGTGGGGCAGGTGCGNGACCAGCGTGCCTACCTGGTCCGGATCACGACCAGGCAGTCGCTCAACCGGCTGCGCACCATGAAGCGCCGCAAGGAGGCGTACGTCGGGCCCTGGCTGCCCGAACCGCTGCTCACCGCACCGGACGTGGCCGAGGACGTCGAGCTCGCCGAGAGCGTGTCGATGG
>NZ_KB892759.1 GCF_000373925.1 Actinopolymorpha alba DSM 45243
ACGTCGAAACCGAACTCCACATCTGGGCCGTCACCCACAACCTCGCCAAACTCATCCAACACCGCCGCCGCACAAAAACCCGCGGCAGCTAACAGAACAGGCCCCACACCTCAACCCCGGCCCGCCCCGGACCACACCGGCACGGGCCCTCCACCATGCCCACACACCCACCACACCCACAAAACGCACCCGCGCCACTACACAACGCAACCAGCGAACACGTCCCAACTCGACCCGCCACGAGTTACGCGACAGGCTCTATGACCCCCTGGAGTTTTCACGGTCTTACTGAGGTACAGCCGATGTCAGACCAGTTCGGGTTCTCGTGCGCCGAGTCGTCACCAGGCAAGCCGAATTGAGCGTGCTTCGTGGGGAGATGCCGCGTGAGGTGCGGCTGTCTCGAATGGCGTACACCCGGTTGTATTGGATAGTGAGAGGCCGGGCTTCTGTCTCACATTGTGTACACCCTTTGGCAGGCCTCACGCGGCAATTCCCCACCCCACTAGGCAAATTTGCCTTGCCTGGTGGGAACATGCCCTGCCTCGTACCGGATAAGGCGTACACAATGTGAGACGCCCCGCGCCAAGGCCAGAACCTGGCACGCCACGAGAGCCGAATGCCGACGGGTTCAGGTGGGGCGGTTCCACAGGTCGGGCCAGAAGACGCCGAGGTCGGCGAGCAGTCGGCGCAGCAGCGGGAGCGAGAGTCCTACGACGTTGTGGTAGTCGCCCTCAACACTTTCGACGAACGGCCCGCCGAGCCCGTCGACGGTGAATGCGCCGGCCACGTTGAGGGGCTCACCGGTGGCGACGTACGCCTCGATCTCCTCGTCAGACACCGCGGCGAAGTGGACCGTGGTGGCCGCGGTCGCCTCGGAGGTCCGGCCGGTGTCGGTCTCGATGACGCAGTGCCCGGTGTGGAGGATGCCGGTGCGGGCCTGCATCCGTCGCCACCGCGTGCACGCCTCGGCGGGGGAGGCCGGCTTGCCGTAGATCTCGCCGTCGAGCTCGAGGATCGAGTCGCACCCGAGGACCAGCGCGGGTGCTCCGGTGACGGTGCGAGCGACGGCCAACGCCTTGCGGCGGGCGAGGATCAGGGCGTGGTCGGAGGGCGTGTCGGTGTCCACGCCGTCCTCGTCGACGCCGGACACGATGACCTCGGGTTCGATACCGGCGGCACGGAGCGTCGAGAGGCGGGCCGGGGATCCGGAGGCCAGGATCAACCGTCGTGCTTGCACAGCATCGCTCACGGGCGCATCCTACGAGAGCCATCGACACTTCGCGCGGCACGGAGCCGTACGCCCATGGGCACGGCGTGGCTCGGCGAGCGAGAGTGGAGTGGTTGGCGATGCGAAGCGAGCCGCCCGCGAAGTGAACGAGGAGTCGAACGCGCTTGGGCACGGCGTGGCTCGGCGAGCGAGGAGTCGAACGCGCTTGGGCACTGTGTCGGCGGTGTCGCGTAAGGTCGCGAGACCGACTGGGTAGTGTCGCTAGGAAACTTTCCGTGATGCCTCGGTGGCTGATCGTGTCGATTGGGGCGACGCTATCTCCACCCCAGACCTGTGAGGAGATCCGTNGCGATGGAGTTTTCCGACCTTCCGGCCGTTCTCGTGCATGAGCTCGCGCAGCGGCGCGAGTCTGGCTACGACGTGTCGGCGGTGGAAGCGCAGCTCGACGGTCCACCGACGCAGGTGAATCCGAGCAGCGCGCGTGAGCTCCTCGATCAGCTGGCCGACCTGCCGCGCTCGCCCGACTGGCCTTACGTCGAGCCCTCCTCGCTTCCCGAGATCGAAGCCGAGCTTCCAGCATCCACGGGCTTCGAGCGGCCACTCGGCGCGGCCGAGCTCCGCGACCGGATCGAGGCCGCGTGGCTTGGCCGCTGCGCTGGCAACTGCCTCGGCAAGCCGGTGGAGAACGGCCCGCACTGGACCCACGAACACCTTCGTTCCTATCTCGAGATGTCCGGCAACTACCCGATCACGGACTACATCCGCCGGCTCGACCCGATGCCCGAGGGCTTCGTTCTCAACGCCTGCTGGAACGAGACGACCAAGGGCCGGATCACCTACACGCCGCGCGACGACGACCTCGACTACACCCTCCTCGGCCTGCACATCCTGGAGAGCAAGGGCCTCGACTACACCGCGGCGGACGTCGCCGGGGAGTGGCTGCTGCGCCTGCCGTACCACCTCACCTACACCGCCGAGCGGGTCACCTACCGCAACCTGGTCAACGGCATCGAGCCCGTACGCACGGCGGTGGTGGACAACCCCTACCGCGAGTGGATCGGGGCGCAGATCCGCGGCGACATCTTCGGGTACGTCTGCGCCGGGCGGCCACGCGACGCCGCACTGCTCGCTTATCAGGACGCAGCCCTCTCGCACGTGGGCAACGGCATCTACGGCGAGATGTGGGCGGCCGCGCTCGTCGCCGCGGCGTTCACCGCGGGCTCGTTGCGGGAGGCGGTGGAGGAGTCCCTCAACCACGTGCCCCGACGGTCCCGACTCGCTGAAGCGCTGCGCTGGGCGGTGGAGGTCCGCGACGCCAGGACCAGCTGGGACGACGCGCTCACACGGCTACAGGAACGCTACGGCCACTACCACTGGGTACACACCATCAACAACGCCGCGGCCTGCGTCCTTGGCCTCCTGTACGCCGAGGACGACTACTCCAGCGCGATCGGGCTGACCGTGCAAGCTGGTCTTGACACCGACTCGAACGGCGCGACAGTCGGCTCGGTCGCCGGTGCGTTCGCCGGTCGGGGCGGCATCTCGCGGCACTGGACGTCGCCGTTCGCCGACACCTTGCGCAGTGGCCTGCACGGTTTCGACCGGAGCAGCATCCGCGACGTCGCCGGGCGGACGTTCGCGCTCGCCCGCACCTACGCGTCCCGGCGCGCGGGGGTCTGAGCGGCGCCGAGTCGGCAGGTCACGAACAGCCAGGTTGTGGCGCACTCTGGGCATGGCCCTTCCCGTTGCCGGGAGGCGATCCTTGATGGGGACAGGAACGCCGGTCACAAGGGTCCTTCAGGGAGCAGAGGTCCTTCAGAGAGGGAGTGAGCCATGTCTTCGGCAACGGCGGAGGTACGCCCCACGGGATCGGTGATCCTTCACGAGACCGTGTCGGATGCGTTGATCGAGCAGGTTCGCGAGGATGGGTACGCCGTCCTCGCGAACGCGTACTCCCCGGCGGAGGTCGCGGCGACCAACGCCGAGGCGGCCCGACTGTGCCGCGGCGAGTTGGGGGAGGTCGGTGGGGAGTTCCAGGCCGACCTCGACGGCTCCGACGAGGAGGTCATGCGCCGCTACCTGTGCATTCACATGCCGCACAAGGTGTCGAAGCTGATCGGGCGTTCCCTCGCCCATCCCAGGATCGTCGAGGCCCTGACGAAGGTGATCGGTCCGAACGTCAAGTGCATGCAGTCGATGATCTTCATGAAGTCCGAAGGTAAGCCCGGGCAGGCCTGGCACCAGGACGAGTTCTTCATCCCGACCAGAGACCGCTCCCTCACGGCGACCTGGATCGCCCTCGATGACGCCACCGTCGAGAACGGCTGCCTCTGGGTGCTTCCTGGTTCGCACAAGCGCGGCGTGATCTATCCCGACCGGGAGCAGGACGACGAGCGGTTCGACTGCACGGTGGAGGCGTTCGACTTCCCCCACCGTGACGAGGACGCGGTGCCGGTCGAGATCCCGGCCGGAGCAGCGGTGATCTTCAACGGCTACCTGCTGCACCGGTCGCTACCGAACTCGGGCAGGCATGGGTTCCGCCGGGCCCTCACCAACCACTACATGAGCGCGGAGTCGCTGTTGCCCTGGCACCGCGTGCCGGACGACACGCACGTCGCGAAGTGGGACTACCGCGACATCGTGATGGTGGCCGGTACGGATCCGTACGCGTACAAGGGAACGATCGACGTGGCCCGCCCGCACGTCCGGCCGGACGGCGAGGGCGGCTGCGACCGCTGACCCAGCCCGGCCGGTCTACGTTGGGTCGGGGGGGGCACCCTTGTACGGCTCTATTGGCCAAGGGTGCCCCCGACTCGAAACGGTGCGGCCGCGCGGCATCCCCCACGGGAAGGGAACGCCGCCCCGGCTCAGCCCGGCAGACTCGCGCGTACCCGCCGCGTCGCCTCCACCAGGTTCCGCAGGGCCGGCTCGACCTCGGCGTAACCGCGGGTCTTCAGACCACAGTCCGGGTTGACCCACAGCCGGCTGGGCTCCACCGCGGCGAGCGCGAGCCGCAGCGCCTCCTCGATTTCGGCGACGCTCGGGACGCGCGGGGAGTGGATGTCGTACACACCCGGGCCGATGCCCCGGTGGTAGCCCGCCCGCGCCAGGTCACCGACGAGTTCCATCCGCGACCGCGCCGCCTCCACGCTCGTCACGTCGGCGTCCAGCGCGTCGATCGTGTCGACGATGTCGCCGAACTCCGAGTAGCACATGTGGGAATGGATCTGCGTACTGTCGGCGGCTCCCGACGTCGCCAAGCGGAACGCCGCGACCGCCCACCGGATGTACGCCGGCTGGTCGGCGGCCCGGAGCGGGAGGAGTTCGCGTAGTGCGGGTTCGTCGACCTGGACGTAGCGGATGCCCGCGGCCTCGAGGTCGCGGATCTCATCGCGTAGGGCGAGCGCGACCTGTCGCGCCGTCTCGGCGAGTGGTTGGTCGGCACGCACGAAGGACCAGGCGAGCATGGTCACGGGCCCTGTCAACATTCCCTTGACGGGGCGGGTGGTCCGGGACTGGGCGTACGTCGTCCACTCCACGGTCATGGGCACCGGCCGCGACACGTCGCCGTACAAGATCGGCGGCCGGACGTAGCGGCTGCCGTACGACTGCACCCAGCCGTGGTCGGTGCTCGCGTACCCCGCCAGGCGTTCGGCGAAGTACTGCACCATGTCGTTGCGTTCCGGCTCGCCGTGCACGAGGACGTCAAGGCCGATGTCCTCCTGCAGCGCGATCACCTTGTCGATCTCGGTGCGCATCCGCGCGGTGTACGCCGGCTCGTCGATCCGGCCCGCCCGGAGGTCGGCCCGCGCGGTCCTGATCTCCTTCGTCTGCGGGAACGAACCGATCGTCGTGGTCGGCAGGAGGGGTACGTCGGCGCTCCCGCGGTGGAGGGCGGCGCGCGCCTCGTAGTCACCGCGAGGGGTTCCGTCGCCGAGCGCGGCGAGCCGGGCACGCACCCGGGCGTCGACGACGCCTGGTGCCCGCGTGGTAAGGGCGGCGTCGGCCTCGGTGAGTTCGCGGGCGACTGAGTCCCGTCCGTCCCGCAGCGCTCTTCCGATCAACACCACCTCGTCGACCTTCTGCCGCGCGAAGGCCAGCCGTCCGCGCAGTGACGCGGGGAGGTTCTCCTCCAGGTCGAGGTCCAGCGGGACGTGCAGCAGCGAACACGATGTGCCCACCACCAACTCGCGGACGGACCCGAGGAGGGACGCGGCCGTCGCCAGGGCGCGCGGGAGGTCGGTCCGCCAGACGTTGCGGCCGTCGACGAGCCCCGCGAAGAGCGCCTTGTGGGCAAGGCCCGCGCGAACGAGTTGGTCGATGTCGGCGGCACCGGCCACGAGGTCGAGCCCGATGCCCTCGATCGGCGTCCGCCCGAGCACCGGCAACGCCTCGCCGATCGGGCCGAAGTAGGCCGTCACGACCAGCTTGGGCCGGCGGTCGAGCGCGAGCGCGCCGAGATGGTCGTACGCCGTGCGGAGAGCGGCCAGCTCCTCGGGAGTACGGTCGGCGGCCAGGACCGGCTCCTCGAGCTGCACCCAGGCGGCGCCCGCCGCCGCGAGTTCGCCCAGGAGTTCGGCGTACACCTCCACCAGCCGCGGCAGCAGGTCGAGCGGCCGGAACTCCTTCGGCGCCCCCGCCGCCGGCTTGGCCAGGAGGAGGAAGCTCAGTGGCCCGAGCAGGACCGGCCGGGTCTGGATGCCCGCGGCCGCGGCTTCACGGAACTCCTTGACCGGCTTGAGCTGGCGACGGTCGAGCTGGAACACGGTGTCGGGGGCGAGTTCGGGGACCAGATAGTGGTAGTTGGTGTCGAACCACTTGGTCATCTCCAGCGGCGGCGTCTCCGCGGCACCGCGCGCCATCGCGAAGTACCGTTCGAGTCCGTCCAGACCCGCGAAGCGTTCCGGCACTGCGCCGACCAGGACCGCCTGGTCGAGCACATGGTCATAGAGCGAGAACGTGTTGGATGGAATGTCGTCGAGCCCCGCGTCGCGGAGCGTCTCCCAGGTGTCCCGGCGGATCCGCGCCGCGGCCGCTTCGAGGCCGGCGGCGTCGGTCCGGCCCGACCAGAACGCCTCGGTCGCCCGCTTGAGCTCCCGATGCGCGCCGATGCGGGGATAGCCGAGGACGGTCGTACGCACTGCTGCCATGGAGTCCTTCCCTCGTGAACTCAGGGTGAGACCCGTGGCGGTGCGGTCTGGAGGGTAGAGCGAACGTTCGGGGACGGCGCTTTGATCGCCCGCCCGTCGGCGTACGCCCGGTGTCCTTCCCGCGAGGCCACGGACCACCGCACGCCGGATGGCGTGCGGGCGGTTGGCAGGTCTTCGGACTCGTGGGCGGGTGCGGCGCCGATCGATGGTGCCGGGATCAGCGTGCTTCCTACTGGCCGTCGCTTCCCAGGCGGCTGATGATGCCGCCCAGTGCGGTGTTACGGCGGTCGTTCCCACTTACCGCTGCGGGGCAGTCCCGGGTTCGCACCGGGTTCCCTCTTGCCTCGCCTGGCCGACACCGGCCGGGCGAACCAACCGCAGTGTCGACCTTAGCTCCTTCCGCGCTGGCCAGAGTGGTCGCCTGGGACGGTCGTCTGCGGTCGGTCGTGTCTGCGGGGTGCGGCTTTTCCGGTACCTTCGATCCGGGCAGCGTGAGAGGGGAGCCTTGGTGAAGATCGCTCGGCTGACGACGTACCTCGTACCACCCCGGTGGTGTTTCCTCCGGATCGACACCGACGAGGGCATCACCGGCTGGGGCGAGCCGATCGTGGAGGGTCGCGCCCACACGGTCGCCGCGGCGGTGGAGGAGATGGCCGACTATCTCGTTGGCCAGGATCCGCTACGGATCGAGGAGCACTGGCAGGTGCTCACCAAGGGCGCCTTCTATCGCGGCGGGCCGGTGTTCTCCAGCGCGGTCGCGGGTATCGACCAGGCTCTGTGGGACATCGCCGGGAAGGCGTTCGACGTCCCTGTCTACCAACTGCTCGGCGGTCACGTGCGTGACCGGATGCGGGTATACGGCTGGATCGGCGGCGACCGTCCGGCCGAGGTGGCCGAGGCCGCGGTGAAGATGAAGGAGCAGGGTTTCACCGCGATCAAGATGAACGGCGGCGGTGAGATGCGGCGGGTCGACACCGCGGCGCAGTCGCTTGCCCTGGCCGACCGGGTGGCGGCGATCCGGGAAGCCTGCGGGCCGGAGTTCGACATCGCGATCGACTTCCATGGCCGGTTCACGATCGCGATGGCCCGGCGGACGTTGCCCTTGCTGGAGCCGTACCTACCGTTCTTTGTCGAGGAGCCGTTGGTCCCCGAGATGAGCGAGCACATCGGGGAGATCTGCGCGTCGACGTCCATTCCTATTGCGACGGGCGAGCGGCTCTTTTCTCGTTGGGACTTCAAGAAGATCCTTGGTGCCGGTGTGGCGATCGCGCAACCTGACCTTTCGCACGCCGGTGGGATCTCGGAGGTACGCCGGATCGCGTCGATGGCCGAGGCGTACGACGTCGCGCTGGCGCCGCACTGCCCGCTCGGGCCGATCGCCCTGGCCGCGTCGTTGCAGGTGGACTTCGCGAGCCCCAACGCGTTGATCCAGGAGCAGAGCCTCGGCATCCATTACAACGAGGGTTCGGATCTGCTTGATTACCTGGTGGACAAGTCGGTCTTCGGCTTCTCCGACGGTTATGTCGCGCGGCCTACCCTGCCGGGCCTTGGCATCCAGGTCGATGAGAAGGAAGTTGAGCGGGCCGCCGAGGTGGGACACCGGTGGCGTACACCGACCTTCCGGCGTGATGACGGCTCCCTCGCCGAATGGTGACCAGCTGCCCTGTGGCGCTTTATCTGCACGCTTATTCAAAGGCCATCTTCCGGGGCGCGGCTTCTGGAGTTGTTGGCGCGAAGTTGATCAGCGGTCCCGAATCCGGACACCCACCGTGGGGGGTGCCCGATTTGCGGACCGTTGATCAACTTCGTCCATGCGCGGGGCCTCGCGTGGCAACTTCCCACGAAGCAGGCTGAATTCATATTGCATGGTGAGGATTTGGCGCGTGACGTCGCTGACTCACGTCAGGATCAACCAGCTTGCTCTCACGCGGTGAAGCCCGGGGCAGCGCAGAGGCAGTGGAGCTTTCCCGGCGCGGAGCACCTGAAATGCTCCACTGTTTCTGCGCCGACGTCCCCGCGGCGGGACTCTACTCAGAGCCGGGCGAGGGCCTGGCGGAGTGGGTCGAGGCCCAGCGCGCCCAGGTCGAGGGCAGCCCGGTGGAATTCCTTCAGGTCGAAGGCCGCGCCCTTCCGCGCTTTGGCGTCATCCCGGGCGGCCAGCCAGATACGCTCGCCCACCTTGTACGACGGAGCCTGCCCCGGCCAGCCGAGATACCGGTTGAGCTCGAAGCGCAGGAACTCCTCGTCGATACGCGAGTGAGCGAGCAGGAACTCAAGCCCGAGTTGGGGGTTCCAGCGTTCGCCCACCCGCCAGCCGTCGGCGTTCGACGGAACGGTGAGACCGAGGTGCATTCCGATGTCGACGATCACCCGCGCCGCCCGGAACGCCTGCGCGTCCAGCATGCCAAGCTTGGCGCCCGGGTCGTCGAGGTAGCCGAGCTCGTCCATCAGGCGTTCGGCGTACAACGCCCAGCCTTCGCCATGACCTGACACCCAGCAGAGCATGCGTTGCCAGCGGTTGAGCGAATCCTTGCGTACCGCGGTCTGTCCGACCTGCAGGTGATGCCCCGGCACTCCCTCGTGGTAGACCGTCGTCACCTCCCGCCAGGTGGAGAACGACGTCACACCCTTCGGCACCGACCACCACATCCGGCCCGGCCGGGTGAAGTCCTCACTCGGGCCGGTGTAATAGATCGCGCCCTCATTGGTCGGCGCGATCCGGCACTCAATGCGGCGGATCTCGTCGGGGATGTCGAAATGTACGCCGGCCATCTCCTCCACGGTGCGGTCGGCAAGCTCCTGCATCCAGGCCCGAAAGCTGTCCTTGTCAGGGATCTTGCGGGCGGGATCAGCGTCGAGAGCCGCCACCGCATCCTCGACACTGCCGCCCGGCACGATCCGTGCCGCGAGCTGCGTCATCTCCCGCTCGATCCGCGCCAGCTCGTCCCAACCCCAGGCGTACGTTTCCTCAAGGTCGATCGCGGCGCCGAGGAAATGCCGGGAGGTGAGCGAGTAGTGCGCACGGCCGACACCGTCGGTTTCGCGGGCCTTCGGTGCGAGATCCTGGCGCAGGAAGCGTTCGAACGCAGCGACGGCCTGGCGGGCCGCCTCCGCTCCACGGTCAAGGTCCGCGACCAGGCCGGCGCTGCCCGCGGTGGATCCGTCAACTGTTGCTTGCGCGATGAGTACGCCGAAGAAGTCGTTGTCGGGTGGCAGCCAGGATCGGCACTGGTCGGCACAGGCCTCGACCTGCCGGCGGGCAGCCACCCGGCCGTCGTCGGCCGCCTGCGCGAGGGTACGCCGGTAACCGGCGAGCGCCTCGGGGAGCCCAGCCAACCGCTGAGCGATCGCCCGCCAGTCCTCGGGCGTCTCGGTGGGCATGAGGTCGAACACGCCACGCAGCTCCTGCTGCGGACTGGCGACGACGTTCAGGTCACTCGTGGAGAGTCCCGCGTCGTACATCTCCAGCTCGAGACCGATCCGCTCCCGCATGGCCTCGGCGGCGACGCGTTCGCGTTCGGAGTCGGGAGTGTCGGCGTCGAGGGCGGCCAGCGTGCGGCGAGCCAGCTCAGCCCGGCCGGCGAACCCGTCGGGAGAGTAGTCAGTGAGCTGGTCGTCGTGGCCAGCGATCCCCGCGTACGTCGCGGTGACGGGATCGACCGCCGCGTACTCCTCAACGTACCGATCTGCGATCTCGTTCGTCCGCCCCATGGGCCCACAGCCTAGGGCCTCGGTCAGGCCTGTCACTCGAATAAGGAGGCCTGGGAACGAGACCGAGGTGGGATCGTTAGGGTCTGTGCGGGAATAAACTGGTTAATCCTGCGTTCGGCCGCCGACGTGGCGGCCCCGGAGCCGACCCGGCCCCGGTCGTGCCGTGCCGTGCCGGTTCAAGTGGGCGCTAGCCCGTGCCGTGCTGTTTGGGTTCGTCGTCGACGTAGGCGTGGCGTGCGTCGTGGTAGTGGTGGTGTGCCGGCTTGTCGCCAGGCGGTTTCGCAGGCTCGGCCTCGGTCGGCGATGTTGGCGGCGGCGTTGAGGTCTGCGTGCGCGGTATGCCCGCAGCGCTGGCACACGAACACGTCTCGGCTCTGCCGGATGTTCTTGTCGGTGTGGCCGCAGCGGGCGCATTGCTGGGAGGTGTGCGCGGGGTCGACCAGCCAGGTGCGGCGTCCAGCTTCTTCCGCTTTGACGCACACCCATGTCGCCAGCCGTCCCAGCATCTCGCGCGGTTCAACCCGGACTTCGCGGCCACGTTCCGGCCCGGATTGTCGATGGTGCCTTTCGCCGACCGGGTCATCGCCTGCAGGTGGAGGTTCTCCAACGCGACTACCTCGGCACCGGCGACGAGATCCCGAGCGGTTTGTCTGGCCCAGTTGTCGGTGCGCTGGGCGACCTTGCGGTGCTCCCGGGCGATTCTGGTGCTGAGGGTGCGCCAGGACCGCGAATACTTCACCGTCGAGGCCTGCTGCTGTTGCAGCCCGACGATCCTTTCTCGGGCGTTCCGCATCCAGCCCGGCATCACATGTAGTTGGCCTTGGGAGGTGGCCAACGTCACCGTCACACCACGATCAGCACCCACCAGCCGTCCGCCGGCCGGCTCCAACCCGTCACTTAGCTGCGGAGTGACGCGGACCGGTGCGACGTCTTTGAACCCGACGCTGGCCCGCCACACCCACTTTGGATGCTCGCTGGTGCCGCCGGCACGCTGGCGTGTCACGCTCAGCGTCACCGGAACACCACCACTATCGGCGAGGCGTGCGAGTTGGCGCCTAGCGGATTTGGGCAGCCGCATCGTGCCGACACCCTGAATGCGTAACCTGCGCTGATCGGTGTCGACCTTCCACGATGTGGGTTCGTCCCAGCAGACGGTGTGGAACCGGCGATGGGACTTGAACCGTGGGTAACCGGGCGTCTGCCCCGCCTTGATGCGGCGGTAGAACCCGGCGAACGCCTCATCCAACCGCCGCAACGCCCCACGGATCGGCTGGATCCCCCACGCGAGAACGTCATCGCGTACCCCACGCAACCCTTTGATCTGAGTGAACTGATCGAACAGCGACACGCTCTTGTTGGCGCGTCGCCAGGCGTCTCGGCGTTCCTGCAACCCAGCGTTGTACACCTCACAACACGCGCCCAGCAGCGCCTGCAACCCCCGCTCTTGCGCCGGCGCCGGGTCAAACGCGAAGGTCGCCTTCCGACACACGGTTGCGTCCAGGCCATCGACCACCAAACGACCAGGCCCAAATCGCGGCGCACTCTGCTTCGGAAAGATCACGACCGGGACCATGCCTCCCGGCACCGACAACGCTGGATGACGTAGCCTCACCCACCTGAATGAATCGCCGGGGGAACGAGCAGCTAATTAACGGAAGTCCCCTTACCGGGGCAATGCGCTGGCGCGCCAAGCGCCGGGGCTAGGGCGGAGGGGAGTACGGGTACGCCGCCAGTACGCCGCCCAGCCGGGTTGGCTTCGCGGCCGGCCCTGCTGAGGCTGGGCGGACTCCGCACCACGAAGCCTGGCTGAGACCACGGCCACCAGAGCGGCGAACTCCTCCGGCGTCGGGTTGCCCTTCACGACCCGCAGCAGCGGCTGGTCGGCGACGGCCGTCTCTGCGCCGGGCTCCGTGCCGCTCGACGGCTTGTCGTCGCTCGCCATCCGCGCGCCCTTCCTGTGCTCGTGATCGCGATCATGGAGGTGGGGACCGGCCGTGGCTTCGCTACTGGCCGTCCTCCGCCCCTGCCATGCTAGGTCCCCAGCGCACGGACCCATGGGGGCTGGTGTACGTGATGGACGAGCGCGGCATGAGCGGCAAGGCAGAGGCACTGGCTTGAAACCCCTGATTTCGCTCCCGCCAGCCAACCCAGGAAGGGTAGTTGATCAACGGTCCGCAATTGGGGCATCGGCAGCGGAGCGGGTCCGAATTCGCCACCGTTGATCAACTTCGCGGCTGCAAGAGCGCTACCGCCGCAAGGGTCAGAGCGGGATGTTGCCGTGCTTGCGAGGCGGCAGGGTTTCGCGCTTGTTCCGTAGCAACCGCAGCGCCCGGACAACCTCCACCCGCGTCTCATTTGGGTGGATCACCGCGTCGACATATCCTCGCTCGGCCGCCACATAAGGATTCGCGAGGGTGTCTTCGTATTCCTGCACGAACCTCGCCCGCAGCTCCTCGGCGTTCTCCGCCTTCGCCAACTCCTTGCGGTACAGGATTTCGACCGCACCCTGCGCACCCATGACCGCGATCTGCGCGGTGGGCCAGGCCAGGTTGATGTCGGCGCCGAGGTGCTTCGACCCCATGACGTCGTACGCGCCGCCGTAGGCCTTGCGAGTAATCACTGTCACCAGCGGGACGGTCGCCTCGGCGTACGCGTAGATGAGTTTGGCGCCGCGCCGGATGATGCCGTTCCACTCCTGGTCGGTGCCGGGCAGGAATCCGGGTACGTCGACGAACGTCAGGATCGGGATATTGAATGCGTCGCAGGTACGCACGAAGCGTGCGGCCTTCTCGGACGCGTCGATGTCCAGGCAGCCCGCGAACTGCAACGGCTGGTTGCCCACCACGCCGACGCTGTGCCCGTCGACCCGCCCGAAGCCGCACACGATGTTGGGCGCGAACAGCGGGTGCACCTCGAGGAACTCACCGTCGTCGAGGATGTGCTCGATCACCGTGTGCATGTCGTACGGCTGGTTCGCCGAATCGGGAATCAGCGTGTCGAGTTCGCGGTCTTCGTCGGTGATCGACAGGTCCGGCTCTTCGTCGTACGCCGGGGGTTCTTCGAGGTTGTTCTGTGGGAGATACGAAAGGAGCGCCTTGACCCAGTCGATCGCGTCCTGTTCGTTGCTCGCCATGTAGTGCGCGTTGCCGCTCTTGGTGTTGTGGGCGAGAGCACCACCGAGATCCTCGAACGACACGTCCTCACCAGTGACCGTCTTGATGACGCCCGGGCCAGTGATGAACATGTGCGAGGTCTGGTCGACCATCACCGTGATGTCGGTGAGGGCGGGGGAGTAGACGTGACCGCCGGCGCAGGTGCCCATGATCAGCGAGATCTGCGGGACGACACCGGAGGCGAGGATGTTGCGCCGGAAGATCTCGCCGTAGAGGCCGAGCGAGGCCACGCCCTCCTGGATACGGGCGCCGCTGCCTTCGTTGATCCCGACGATGGGGCACCCGGTCTTGAGGGCGAGGTCCATGATCTTGACGATCTTTTCGCCGTACACCTCGCCGAGGCTGCCGCCGAACACGGTGAAGTCCTGGCTGAACACGCAGATCTGCCGGCCACTCACGGTGCCGAACCCCGCGACGACACCGTCGCCGTAGGGGCGGTTGTGCTCCAGGCCGAAGTTGGTGGACCGGTGCCGGGCGAACTCGTCCAGCTCGACGAAGGACCCCTCGTCCAGCAGCAACTCGATCCGCTCGCGGGCGGTCAGCTTGCCGCGCGCGTGCTGCTTCTCGATCGCCCGGGCGGAGCCAGCGTGCACGGCCTCGTGGAGGCGGCGTTCGAGATCGGCGAGCTTGCCCGCGGTGGTGTGGATATCGGTGGCGTTCGACCCCGCCGCGCCGTTCGCGCTGCCTTGCGCAACCTCAGGTTGCCCGGCTCCCATCGTGCGTCCTCCCCAACTGTCGCTGCGGCCAGCGAGCCTACTCCGCCGAGTCTTTCCGGCTGCGCGCACGGCAACCGCGGAGGGCGGGCCCTCGCCCGCCCCGCGGTTTCACGATGACCGTGTCCGGGCCCGGTCGGGTTCGCGCGCGCTTCACCTGTTGGCCGTCCGCCACGACCCCGCGGGACGGCCGTCGGAGAGGTGGGCGGACTACGCTTGCGAACATGCCCACCACCCAGCCAACGCGCGCGCTTGCTCGCTTCGAGGTCCCGGCACCGCTGCGGGCCGACGTCCGGCTGTTGGGCGAGCTGCTCGGCACTGTGCTCAAGGAGTACGGCGGGCTGGCGCTCCTCGACGACGTCGAACGGCTCCGTGAGCTCACGATCGCCGCCCACCATGATGATCCCGTCCGGGCGGAGGAGGCGGCCGAGGCCAGCGAACGCCTCGTGTCCGACTGGGACGTCGAGCGCGCCGAGAACGTCGCCCGCGCCTTCACCTGCTACTTCCACCTCACAAACCTCGCGGAGGAGTACCACCGGGTCCGGGCCCTGCGCGACTACGACACCGCCGATGCGCCGGTCCGTGACTCCGTCGCCGCCGCGGTGGCGGAGGTGACGGCTCAGTACGGCGAGGACCAGGCGCTCACACTGCTGTCCGGACTCGAGTTCCGGCCGGTGCTGACCGCGCACCCCACCGAGGCCCGCCGCCGGGCCGTGGCGTCCGCGATCCGCCGGATCTCGATGCTCCTGGCCGACCGCGACGATCCGCGGCTCGGCGCCGGGGAGCGGGCCGAGATCCGCCGCCGCATGCTGGAGGAGATCGACCTCCTCTGGCGTACATCCCAGATCCGCACCACCAAGCCGGGCCCGCTCGACGAGGTGCGGACGGCGATGACCGTCTTCGACGACACGTTGTTCCAGGTGCTGCCGCAGGTCTATCGCCAGCTCGACGACCGGATCGCGGGGGAGCAGGCGGGCACACAGCCGCCGAAGGTGCCGGCGTTCGTCCGGCTCGGATCGTGGATCGGCGGCGACCGGGACGGCAACCCGTTCGTGACGGCTGCCTTCACGCAGAAGGCGATGGCGATCCAGGCCGACCACGTGCTCCGCGCGCTGGAGCGGGTGTGCGAGCGGGTGGGCCGGGCGTTGACCGCGGACGCCGAGACGACACCGCCGGATCCGGGCGTACGCCGGTTGCTGGCCGACGCCCGCGCCGCCTATCCCGATCTTTCTGAGGACGTCGCGAGCCGCTCGCCGGGCGAGCCGCACCGGCAGGTCCTGCTCCTCGCCGCCCGCAAGCTGTCCGCGACCCGGCAGCGCAACGCCGACTTCGCCTACGGCAATGCGGGGGAGCTGCTCGCCGACCTGCGGACGGTGCAGTCGTCGCTGGCCGCGGCGGGCGCCCGGCGGTTGGCGTACGGCGAACTGCAGCACCTCATCTGGCAGGTCGAGACCTTCGGGTTCCACCTGGCCGAGCTCGAGGTCCGCCAGCATTCGAAGGTCCACGCCCGCGCGCTCGCCGAGCTGCTGACCGGCGGCGAGCTCTCGCCGGAGACCGAGGAGGTGCTCGCGGTCTTCCGGGTGATAGCCCAGATCCAGCAGCGGTTCGGGCCCGATGCCTGCCGGCGCTACATCGTGTCCTTCACGCAGTCCTCGCAGGACCTGGCGGCGGTCTACGAGCTGGCCGACCGGGCCCTTGACGGGCGGCCGATCAGCCTGGACGTCGTACCCCTCTTCGAGACCGAGGACGACCTGCGGCATTCGGTCGGGATCCTCGATGAGGCCATCCAGCAAGAGCCGGTACGCCGGCGACTGGAGGAGACCGAGCGGCGCTACGAGGTGATGCTCGGCTACTCCGACTCCGCGAAGGATGCCGGTCCGCTGTCGGCGACGCTCGCGTTGTACGACGCCCAGGCCGCGATCGCCGGCTGGGCCGACCGGCACTCGATCAGGCTCACCCTCTTCCACGGCCGCGGCGGCGCGCTCGGGCGTGGTGGCGGTCCGGCCAACCGTGCGGTGCTCGCGCAGGCGCCGGGCTCGGTGAGCGGCCGGTTCAAGCTCACCGAGCAGGGCGAGGTGATCTTCGCGCGGTACGGCGACCCCACGATCGCCCGGCGGCACATCGAGCAGGTAGCCGCGGCCACCCTGCTCGCGTCCACGCCGACAGTCGAGAAGCGGATCGCCGGGGCCGCGGAGCGGTTCGCTGGCCTGGCCCGCACGATGGACGACGCGGCGCGGACGGCGTACCACCGGCTGGTCCGCAGCGAGGGGTTCGCCGACTGGTTCGCCCGGGTCACGCCGGTCGAGGAGCTGGGTCAGCTGCCGATCGGGTCGCGGCCGGCTCGCCGCGGCCTCGCCATCTCCTCCCTGGAGGACCTCCGCGCGATCCCGTGGGTCTTCGCGTGGACGCAGGCGCGGGTCAACCTGACCGGGTGGTTCGGGGTCGGCTCGGGCCTGGAGGCCGTCGGTGACCTCGACGCGCTGCGGGAGGCGTACGCGCAGTGGCCGTTGTTCGCGGTGACGCTGGACAACGTGGAGATGTCGCTGGCCAAGACGGACGCCCGGATCGCGCGGAGGTACCTCGAGCTGGGCAACCGGCCCGACCTGGCCGCGCAGGTCCTCGAGGAGCATGCCCGCACCTCCCACTGGGTGCTGGCGGTGGCTGGTCACGAGCGGTTGCTGGAGCACCGCCGGGTGCTGGGCCGTGCGGTCGACCTGCGCAATCCCTACGTCGACGCACTGTCGTACCTCCAGCTGCGCGCCTTCCGTGCGCTGCGGACCGAACGCCTGTCAGAGGGTGATGCGGAGCGACTGCGCCGGCTGGTGCTGCTGACCGTCAACGGCATCGCGGCCGGTCTCCAGAACACCGGCTGACAGGCAGGGGGTCAGCCCCGCGCCAGACATCCGACCTTTGGCAGGTTCGCCGGCGTGGCGAGTGCGACCTGGAATGATCACGTATACGTGGTCATTTCGCCGGGACCGGTCATGGTCGGCCCCTTGTCCGGCCAGCATGGTGGTTGGTAGACATCTGACCTATCTGATCCGGTGCTCTGATCCGGTGTGGGAGGAAGGTCGATCCATGTCGGCACCGCAAGCGTCCCTTGACAAGCTCCGCGAACGCCGGTTCGGGCTGTTCGTCCACTGGGGCCTCTACGCCCTGCCGGCACGGCACGAGTGGGTGAAGAAGCGCGAACAGCTGACTGACGAGAAGTACCAGCCGTACTTCGAGCATTTCGATCCCGACCTCTACGACCCGCGGGTGTGGGCGAAGGCGGCCCGGGAAGCCGGCATGAAGTACTCCGTCCTCACCACCAAACACCACGAGGGCTTCTGTCTCTGGGACTCCGACCTCACCGACTACAAGGCGACCAACACGCCCGCCGGCAGGGACCTGCTCCGCCCCTTCGTCGACGCGTTCCGCGCCGAGGATCTGGGCGTCGGCTTCTACCACTCCCTGATCGACTGGCACCACCCGCACTATCCGGTCGACATCCTGCACCCGCGGATCGAGGACGAGGAGTTCCGCGCCAGCCAGGCGGGCAAGCGGGACATCGCGATCTACCGCGCGTACCTCCACGGCCAGGTCGAAGAACTGCTGACGCGGTACGGCGACGTCGACGTCATGTGGTTCGACTTCTCCTACCCGGGCCGGGACGCGTACGGCCTGCCCGGCAAGGGCCGCGACGACTGGAACTCCGAGGAACTCGTCAAGCTGGTCCGCGGTCTCCAGCCCGACACCCTCATCAACAACCGGCTCGACTACCCGGGCGACTTCACCACGCCCGAACAGTTCCAGCCGCACACCGCGCCGACGATCGACGGCAAGGAGGTGCCCTGGGAGGCGTGCCAGACCCTCAACGGCAGCTGGGGTTATGACCGGGACAACCTCGACTGGAAGTCGCCCGACCTGCTGGTGCGGATGCTCGTCGACTCGGTGTCCAAGGACGGAAACCTGCTGTTGAACGTCGGCCCGACGGGCCGCGGTGAGTTCGACGCACGCGCGCTCGCGACCCTGGAGGAGATCGGGCGCTGGACCCGCCGCAACGGCCGGTCGATCTACGGAGCCGGGCGTTCGGAGTTCACCCCGCCGGTCGACGGGCGCTACACGCAGCGCGGTGACCGGCTCTACCTGCATCTGTTCGCGTGGCCGTTCCGGCACGTGCACCTGCCCGGGCTCGCGGGCCGGGTGAAGTACGCGCAGCTGCTGCACGACGCGTCCGAGGTGCGGTTCCAGGAGTACTTCGGCGTCGCCACAGACAGCAACGTCGGCGTGAAGAACATCCCCGAGGGCACAGTCACCCTGGAGCTGCCGGTGCAGCGCCCGAACGAGCTGGTCCCCGTCGTGGAGATCTTCCTCTCCTGACGTACCCGGCCGAGGTCCAGGTGAGCGGCCAAGGGCCAGGCGCGCGGCCGAGGCCTCGGCGTCCGCGCCGTGAGCGTGAAGCGTTGGGTCGGGGACACCCTTGTACGGCTCTATTGGCCAAGGGTGCCCCGACCCAGCCCGATGGCTCCCGACCCACCAAATGCGCGGGCGCGCGGCGGCGCGGAATACCCTGGCTTGATGCCACCGTCGTACGTCGACCTCGACCGCCCAGCGCTTCCTGCTGAGAGTCTCCGGGCGGCGCTCATCGGTCCAGGCCGGCTTGTCCGCGACCTGCGCGTCGTGTCCGCGACCGGCTCGACGAACGCCGACCTGCGGGCCCTGGCCGCCGAGGGCGCTCCTGAGGGGACCCTCCTCGCGGCGGAGCATCAGACCGCCGGGAGGGGGCGGCTCGACCGTGGCTGGACATCCCCGCCCCGCTCGGGTCTGACGTTCTCTCTCCTTCTCCGCCCGACCGGCGTACCCGCCCGGCGCTGGCCGTGGCTTCCGCTCCTCACCGGCTGCGCGGTGGTCGAGGCGGTGAGCGCGGTCGCGGGGGTGCGCCCGCACCTGAAGTGGCCCAACGACGTCCTCCTGGACGACCGCAAGCTCTGCGGGATCCTCATCGAGCGGGTCGAGACGGCTGAGGGCGCGGCGGCCATCGTCGGCATCGGCCTCAACGTCACGACGACGCCGGAGGAGCTGCCGCGCCCGACCGCCACGTCGCTGCGGATCGCGGGTGCGGCGAACACCGACCGCGGCACCCTGCTCGTCTCGCTGGTCCGCGCGCTGGAGACGTTCTACACGGACTGGCGCCTGGCCGTCGGGGATCCGGACGCAGGGGCGGGCGGCGGACTCCGCGGTGCCTACCGCAGCCGCTGTGCCACCCTCGGCCGGCGGGTACGCGTGCAGCTCGGGCCCGACCGCTGGCTCGACGGCACCGCCCGCGACGTCGACGAGGACGGTCGGCTCGTCGTCCGCGCCGCCGACGGCGACCACCCGTTGGGCGCCGGAGACGTGGTGCACGTGCGATGAAGAACTCCCGTGCGGCATGATCTGCCTGTCGTATGACCAGACGGGGACAAGGAGCGCCGATGGGGATTCCGGCCAAGCTGCTCGGCGAGGACGAGCAGCTCGTCATGAGCATGCGGACCCACTGGAAGATCATGATCGGTCCGGTGCTCCTCCTGCTCTGTACTGCCGCGGCGGCGGTCGTCCTGGTGGCGCTGATTCCGGCCGGTGAGTACCAACAGTGGGTCCAGCTCGGCATCGTCGTGCTCGCTGGCCTCGCCGTCCTGATCTACTCGGTCTGGCCGTTCCTCAACTGGATCGCCTCGACCTACGCCGTCACCGACCGGCGCCTCATCACCCGCCAGGGCGTCATCACCCGCACCGGTCGTGACATCCCGCTGACCCGCGTCAACGACGTCTCGAGCGAGCGCGGCCTCATCGACCGGCTGCTCGGCTGCGGCACCCTCGTCATCTGGTCCGCCGGCGAGCAGGGCAAGGTGACCCTGCCCGACGTTCCGCACGTCGAGGACGTCCAGCGGATGATCTCCGAACTCGTGTACGCCCGCGAGGACGACGACGAGGAGACCCCGGAGCGTCGCCGCTGAGCTTCGCGGCTGGCTCCTTCGACGGGCGGGGTCATCTAGGCTGCTGGGCATGTCGGAGACGTCGTACGGCGGTGTTCGGGTCCGGCGCGACGACGCCGGTCACGTGGCAGAACTCCTTCTTGACCGTCCCGACGCCCTGAACGCCATCTCGACGGCACAGGCGGAGGCGATCGGGCGGGCAACCGCCGACCTGGCCGCCGATCCGCGCGTCCGCGCCGTCGTCATGTCGAGCACCACTGAGAAGGCGTTCTGCGTGGGTGCCGACCTGAAGGAACGCAGCGGCTTCAGTGACGCCGACCTGTGGCGGCAGCGGCCGGTGATGCGGCGGGCGTTCGGGGGTGTGCTCGACCTGCCGGTGCCGGTGGTCGCGGCTGTTCACCGGTACGCGCTTGGCGGCGGCTTTGAGCTGGCCCTGGCCTGCGACCTGATCGTGGCCGACGAGACCGCGGTGTTCGGGCTTCCGGAGGTGTCCGTCGGGTTGGTACCCGGCGGAGGCGGCACCCAGTTGCTCGTCCGCCGGATCGGTTGGTCCCGCGCGGCCGACCTGATCTTCTCCGCGCGCCGGGTCGAGGCCAGTGAGGCGTACCGCCTCGGGTTCGTCGACCGGCTGGTGCCGCCCGGACGCGCGCTGACCGTGGCGATGGAGGTCGCGACCCAGGTCGCGGCCAACTCCCCAGTCGGGGTCCGCAACGCCAAGCGGGCCTTGCGGCACAGTCTGGGCGTCGATCTCGCGGTGGGCCTTGAGATCGAGGACGCGGCCTGGCGGGCGACGGCGTTCTCACCGGACCGCCGGGAGGGCATCGCGGCGTTCAACGAGAAGCGCCCGCCGGTGTGGCCCGCTGAGTAGCTGAGTCGAGGCCTGACTGCGGTGCGAGGATCCAAATGATCACGTATACGTGATCAATCAGTCATAGCGCGCGACTTGGACGGACGCGCCATAGCGTGAGCGCCAGGACGCAGCTGCCCAGTCGAGCGAGACTGGAGGGGGAGGTGGACGCGATGCGACTGCCGGGTGAGGTTTCTCTGCGGGAGGTGGGTCCGCGCGACGGGCTCCAGAACGAACCACCGGTCCCGACCGAAGCCAAGATCGAACTCATCGACGCGCTCTCCAAGACCGGTCTCTGCCGGATCGAGGCGGTCAGCTTCGTCCACCCGAAGGCCATCCCGCAGATGGGCGACGCCCTGGAGGTGTGGTCACGGATCGCCAGGCACCCCGACGTGCGTTATTCGGCCCTCGTACCCAACCTCGTCGGCGCCCGCCGAGCGCTCGACGCCGGGCTGACCGAGATCGAGGTCGTCGTCTCGGCGTCCGACACGCACAACCGCGCGAACCTCAACCGTACGACTGAGGAGTCGCTGGCCGATCTCCGTCCGATCATCGACCTCGCCCACGCATCCGGGGCGTCGTGCCAGGTCGTGGTGTCGACGGCGTGGGGCTGCCCGTACGAAGGCGACGTCCCGGTCGACCGCACGCTCTCTGTCGCGCAAGCCGCGGTTGACGCTAGCGCGGACTCGCTCGCGTACGGCGACACCACCGGGATGGCCACGCCCACGCGGGTGGAGGAGTTGGTGGCGAGGACGTTCGAGCGGCTTCCTGGCGTGGCGTTGACCCTGCACTTCCACAACACCCGTGGCACGGGTCTGGCCAACCTGCTCACCGCCCTGCAGATGGGTGTGACCGACTTCGACGCGAGCGTGGGCGGTCTTGGCGGGTGCCCGTACGCACCCGGTGCGAGCGGCAACATCGCCACCGAGGAAGTCGTCCACATGCTGCAGGACATGGGCGTCTCGACCGGTGTCAACCTCGACCTGCTGCTGGAGGTCGCGGCCCGCGCGGAACGCATGGTCGGACATCAGGTGCCCTCGCAGGTGCTCCGCGCTGGACCCCGGACCCGCACGGTCGCCGGCTGACCGTCGTAACCCCGCCCTGTCAGCGGCCGTACGTCGGGCTCTTGCTGTGCATCGGGTGGGACGCGGTGGCGGTCGCCATCACACCGGTGGCGGTGGCGACATGCCAGGTGAACTTCTTACCCGAGAAGGTGTCGGTGAACGCGTTACCCCGCACCATGCCGGGCCTGCGGTCCTGGATGAACGTGTAGAGCGGCCGGTTGTTGAGGGCAAGCTGCTTGGTCTTCTCTGGCCGGGTCACGATGCTGAACGTGCCGTTGATGCCCGGCATCTTGCTGGTGACCGTGCTGACGGAGACGGTGTACGGTCGCCACACGGCCGCGCAGGCGGTCACACACTTGATCGACGTGTGCTTGTCGACGTTGTTGACGTAGAGCGCCATCCCGCTGCCGTTGACCAGCACCTTGCCGATGCCGTCGACCTCCTCGGTCTTGACGACGGCGGCGCCGGGCGAGGCCGCGTCCGTCACCGACATCGACGCCGTGGGAGAGGGGTCTCCAGACCCTCCACATCCGGCGGCCAGGACAGCCATCGTCCCGGCAGCGCTCGCAAGGAGCCAGACCATTCGCCTTGTAGATCTCATCAAAGTGTCCCCCCGCATCGTGCTGGTGAGCACGTACCCTCGCCCGGTCGCGTTCAATCGGCGGGCCGCGAGCGGTCGTGTCCGCGCCGCGGGTCGGACCGTGAACACCCGCCCAGCACCTGATCCGCCGTACGATCAGGCAATGACGAGAAGCGGCTCGATGGTGAGCGAGCAGAGTGGTCGGCGAGGGACGAGTCGCCCGCGGAGTGAGCGAGTCGTCGAACGCGACCATGAGAGCTGGAGCGGCTCGATGGTGAGCGAGCAGAGTGGTCGGCGAGTGACAGGTCGCCCGCGAGGCGAGGCGGAGACGTCCCACAGCATCCTTCTCGCTGAGGATGACATGGCGATCTCTGACCCGCTGGCGCGGGCGCTGCGGCGGGAGGGGTACGACGTCGAGGTGACCTCCGAGGGTGAGGCGGCGCTCGGCAGTCTCATAACCGGCGGCTTCGACCTGCTGGTGCTCGATCTTGGCCTGCCCGACATGGACGGACTCGAGGTCTGCCGCCGGCTGCGGCTGGATGGCAACCGCGTACCCGTGCTGGTCCTCACCGCGCGGGCTGACGAGGTCGACACGGTGGTCGGTCTCGACGCGGGCGCGGACGACTACGTGACCAAGCCGTTCCGGCTGGCCGAACTCCTGGCCCGGGTGCGGGCGCTGCTGCGCCGGGCCCCCGAGGCGTGGTCAGAGCCCGTTGCCGGGGCCGAGGACGCTGGTGTCAGGATCGATGTCGAGTCCCGGCGTGCCTGGCTCGACGGCGAGGAGCTGCACCTGACCGCCAAGGAGTTCGATCTTCTGCGGGTGCTGGTGCGCGAGACTGGCCGGGTCGTGACGCGCGAGCAGCTGATGCGGGAGGTGTGGGAGACAACGTGGTGGTCGTCGACCAAGACGCTGGACATGCACATCTCCTGGCTGCGCCGCAAGCTCGGGGACGACGCGTCCGATCCGCGCTTCATCACCACAGTGCGCGGGGTCGGTTTCCGGTTCGAGCGAGGTTGAGCGCCTGATGCGACGCCGGCTCGTCGTCACCACAGTCGTGATCGCGCTCGTCACCGCGACGCTGTTCGCGCTGCCGGTGGTGGTGTACGGCTGGCACTACTTCGGTGGCGGTTGGACCGAACGCTTCGCGCTGCTGGGTTTCGGTGTGGTCGCCGCGGTGGTGGCGGTCGCGATCGGGGTGTGGCAGGCGCGTGGGCTGTCCCGCTCCCTGGTGGAGTTGGCCGAGGCGGCGGAGCGGCTCGGCTCTGGTGATCCACGCCCGCACCGGCTCCGTTACGGGCTACCCGAGCTTGATCGGGCCGCGCAGGCGCTGGACAAGAGCGCCCACCGGATCGCCGAGATGCTCGCGGTGGAGCGCCAGCTGTCACAGGACGCCTCACACCAGCTGCGTTCGCCGCTCACCGCGCTGTCGATGCGCCTGGAGGAGATCCTCGCGACGAAGGATCCGGCGGTGGTCCGGGAGGAGGCGGCGATCGCGCTCGGTCAGGTCGAGCGCCTCTCCCACGTGGTCGACCGGCTTCTGTCCCAGAGCCGCGGCTCGCACACGGCCCGGCAGACGGTGGTCGACGTCGACCAGGTCGTACGCCAGCAGGTCGCGGAGTGGCGGCCGGCGTACGACGGGGTGGGGCGGCACATCGAGGTGACGGGGGAGGCCGGTCTGTCGGTCGCGGCGACGCCCGGGACCCTCGGGCACGTCCTCGCGACCCTGCTGGAGAACTCCCTCCACCACGGCGGGGGCACAGTGGTGGTCCGGCGGCGTATGACCGGCCCCTCGCTGGGCGGCTCGGTGGTGGTCGAGGTGGCCGACGAGGGACCGGGGGTGCCGGCGGAGCTCGGGCAGCGGATCTTCGAACGCGCGGTCAGTGGCCGCAGCGGCACCGGCCTCGGGCTCGCGCTCGCCCGTGACCTCGCGGAGGCGGGCGGTGGCCGGTTGGAGCTGATCTCGCGTCGTCCGGCGGTGTTCGCGGTGTTCCTACCGCAGGGTGGGCAGAACGCGCATGCCGCGCAGAGCGGTCAGGTAAGCCAGAGTGAGCAGAGCGCGCAGTACGCCGAGATCCCAGGCGGACCGGGCATCCCAGGCGGTCCAAGCGGCCTGGCCGATCAGGCGGATCCCGCGGGCGACGAGAGCCGGGTCTCGGTTTCCTCGTCCAGCCTGGCGCCGGCGGGCGCGCGGAAGACGAAGCGCCGGTAGGACCAGAACCTCAACAGCGTGCCGAGCCCGATGCCGACCAGGTTGGCGACGCCGTTGGACATCGGGTCGCGCAGGTGGAGGACGTAGTTGACGAACGCCAGGACAGCGAGGTTGATGACGAGCCCGGCCAGGTTGAGCAGGAAGAAGAGGGTGTACTCCTGGTGGACGGCCCGGCGTTGGGTGTGCCGCCAGGTCCAGTGCCGGTTGCCGAGGTAGGCGACCACCGTGGCGAGGACGACGGAGATCGTCCGCGCGGTCAGTGGCTTGTGGTGCAGTGGACCGTCGCCGTCGAAGCCGTACCGGAGCAGGCTGAAACCGCCCATGTCGACGACGAAGGCGACCGCGCCGACCAAGCCGAACTTCGCCACCTCGTGGATGAGATGGCGAACTTTTCCGTAGAGCGTGTCGATCGGCTTCACGGCACCTCGCGGAGACGGACGGTGACGGGCGTCCGGCGAGCCTACCTGTCCTGAGTCGGACCGCCGGCGTCGGTACGCCAAGTACACACCAGATCCGGCACATTTGCCGGAGTTGATCGACGGCCCGGTCTCGGCTACCGCCGATCAACCCCTTCGGGCTCGTCACTGCATGAGGTCGGCGACCTCAGCGGCGGAGAGCCGCCCGCGGGCCGGATCGGCGGCCGCCGCGGGCACCGTGCCCCGGGCCGCCATCGCCGTCGTGGTGCTGCGCGCACTCGAGGCGGGTGGGTTGGGAGGCCGACGCCAGTGCCAGTCGGTGCTGGCTTGGTACGCCGCAGCGACGGACAGGAGCCGGTCCTCGGCGTACGGCAGGCCACCGAGGATGGTGCCGATCGGCACGCCGTCACCGGTGAAACCGATCGGGAACCCGATCTCCGGCAGGCCCAGGATGTCGAACGGCACCGGCCCGGTCTGCACCACCACGTCGCAGGTGTCGAAGATCTGGTCGAGCACGCGGTCGAGAAGAAGCAGCTTGGCTCGCTGTCCGGTGAGGAACTCCGTCCCTCCGAGCAGCGCGCCCTGCAACCAGCCGGTCACCGACACCCCGAACCCGCGCAGGTTGTCGCGCAGATAGGGCATGAACGGCTCCGCGCGCTCGGGGAGACGGACGTTGTTGAACGCGTTACCCGTCAGCAGATCCCACTCGTCGGGGAACGGCACGTCCACGAGCGTGGCACCCGGGATCGCCGCCAGCGTGGACAGGAAGGCCGCTCGGGCCCGCGCGGTCGCGGAGGTGCCGCTGGCATAGCCGGGGAGCACGCCGATCCGCGTCTTCCACCGCAGCTTCACCTTCCCCCGGTCGTACACCGGTGTCGCGGCGGTAATGAGGTCGGGCACCGGTGGCAGCCCCTGCGTCCGCGGGTCGGCGGGGTCCTCACCGGCCATCGCGGTCAGCATGATCGCGGCGTCCTTGGCGTCGCGGGCGAGCGGACCGGGATGGTCGCGGGTGTAGCTCAACGGGATGATGCCGTGCAGCGGCACCCGACCCATGGTGGGTTTGAGTCCGGTGAGGTTCTGGGCGTTGGACGGTGCGGTGATCGAGCCGCCGGTCTGCGTGCCGGTGCCCGAGGTGGCCATCCGGCCCGCGACGGCCGTGGCCGTACCCGTCGAGGAGCCACCGGGATCGATGCTCGGGTTGGTCGGCGTCCAGGCGTTGACGGTGGTGATGACGCCGGCCGGGGTGGTCGCCCGGGTGGTGGCGAGTGGGCCCATCTGGGTCTTGCCGAGCACGATCGCGCCGTTCGCCTTCAGTTTCGCCACAGGCGTGGCGTCGTACGGCGGCACGAAGTCCCGGTAGAGGAAGGAGTTGGCGGTCGTCGTCACGCCTTCGGTGAAGTAGTTGTCCTTGATGGCAAGGGGAATGCCGTGTAGGGCGCCCCGGCGTGGTGAGCCGGCCGCGGTCCGGGCCGTCTGGAGCGCGGCGCTCGCCAGGACGAGGTTGAACGCCTGGTAGGTCTGGTCCCATGCGCCGATCCGGCTGAGGTACGCCTCGACGAGCTTCTCCGGCGTGAGCTTGCCGGCCCGGATCATCCAGGCCGCCTCCGAGAGGGTCAGCTCCGTCGGGTCTGCCATCGCCTCCGGGCGCGGCTTGGTGTAGGCGTTCGGCTGGTCCAGTGCCGGGTTGCCCTTCACCGGAGCGCCGCTTGGCGCGAGTGCCGTGGGGGCGAGCCGGCTCGCCGCCGGACCGGAGGTGGTCAGGGCGCTGGCGGCGTGTGCCGGAGCCGGAAGGGCAACGGCGCCCGCGGTCGAGGCGGCGGCCAGGGCGGCGGCACGGGCGAGGAACGCCCGGCGGTCGACCGTGCGGTCGAGGGGTTCGGTCGTCATGGCTTCCGCCATTCGACGCTGATCGACGGATAGAGCATCGGCGCGGGTTGCTGGGACAGCGCCCTGCCGGTAGCCGGGTCGGAACCCGCCGGCGCCGGAAGCTGGTAGGCGGCGAGCGCGGTGACGGTGCCGCGCATGAAGGAACGCAGCGATGCCAGGACCGAGTCCCGGCCTGGTGCGCCAGTCTCCGGGTCGGCGGCGGTGCCGGCGGGAAGCTGGTCGAGGTCGATTCCGAGGGACGCGAGCCGAGCGCGGATCATCACGTCCAGCTCGGCGTCAGTCGGCGGTGTCACTGCCATGGCTCTCCTCTGAGGGACGGAGGTGATGGCCAACTGTCGGGGGACGCTGTGTCGGGCGCGTATCGCCCGCATCACCCCATGGTGACGGGACTCTTCGGATATGCGTCATCACCCAGGTGGCCGCCCCCGGAAGGAAGCTCCGGGGGCGTTCCCCATGAGCCCGGCAGGGGCGCCGCGGAGTGGTGTTACTCGTCCGCCGCTGACCTTCCAGGTGTCTCGCCGGTGCCGCTGCCGCGGTCGTCGAGCACGAGTCCGGCCCGACCGTTGACGGTGTAACGCACGTGCGTGACGGGCGGCGTGTGGATGACCCTGGTCGGCGTCAGTTCGATCGCTTCCTTGTCGGCGAGTTCGAGGTCGGCGTCGAGCAGACGCATCCCGGTGCCGAGCACGACTGGAACGATGTGGAGTTCGAGCTCGTCCAGCAGGCCGGCTTTGAGTACCTGGCGTACCAAACTGCCTCCCCCGGCGACAGCGACGTTCTTACCGTTCGCCGCCGCCCGAGCCTGCTCCACGGCGCTGGCGATGCCGTCGGTGACGTAGGTGAAGCTGGTGCCACCTTGGCGTACCAGGGTCTCGCGAGGGCGGTGGGTCACGACGAAGACCGGTGCGCGGAAGGGCGGGTCCTCTCCCCAGGGCACCTCGCCGCCGTCGGCCATCCGCCGTCCCATGACGTACGCGCCGGCCGCCTCAAACGTCTCGGCGACAATGTCGGAATTCGTGTCCCGCTCACCGCCGGCAAAGCCCTGCCGCTCCCGCCAGGCCTTCGCGTCGATCACCCAGCGAGTGATGCGGAAGAAGCCCGCGGCCTCTGCCGACTCCAGCCAGTTCCCGTCGCCGTTGTGCCGGGCACCCGCGTAGAAGCCGTCGAGTGACACCGACATCTGTGCCGTCACCATGGTCATCTGTCTTCGCTTCCTTTCTCCCGGCGGTGCCATTTGTCATGGCCCGCTCATCAGGGAGTCGAAGCAGTCGGCGGTATCTCTACATCAGCGCGAATGGGTCCTGGAAACTCTTCCGCGGGTGCTCGAAACGCGGGCGGAAACGATGTGGTGGCCGGGGCGCCCATGCTCGCGCCTGCTTCGCATGGTGTCGACGCCATGCAAGGCATGCAATGACCACGTATACGTGATCATTTGGCTCCCTCGCCGCGCGGCTGGCAAGCCTGTGTCGGTCCAGCGGTTACTGAGCGGCCGAACGGGTGGCGGTGAGGGACAGGAACTCCGCCCGCGACCGGGTGTCCTCGCGCAGTGTCCCGAGCAGTGTCGAGGTGATGGTCTTGGCCCCGACGGCCTGGACCCCGCGGAGCGTCATGCACAGGTGCTCGGCCTCGATCACGACCCCGACGCCCTTGGGGCTCAGAGCGGCCGACAGCCAGTCCGCGATCTGCTTGGTGAGGCGCTCCTGCACCTGCGGGCCGTGGGCGAAGAGTTCGACGACGCGGGCCATCTTCGACAGCCCGAGGATGCGTTCGCTGGGCAGGTAACCGACGTGGGCGACCCCGACGAAGGGCAGCAGGTGGTGCTCGCACACGGACTTGATGGGGATGTCGCGAGCGAGCACGAGTTCGTCGTACCCCTCGTCGTTGGGGAAGGTCGTGAGGTCGAACGCCCGCGGGGTGAGGAGTTCGGCGTACGCCTTGGCCATCCGGCGGGGCGTGTCGCGCAGGCTCTCGGTGTCGAACCGCAGGCCGAGTGCTTGGAGGAACTGCCGGGCCGCCGACTCGGCGGCCTCGAGGTCGCGGTCGGCGTCCTCACGGACGACTCGCAGGGGCGCGGTCACGGAATCCCCCCAACTCGGGCGTCGATGGTCAGGCTAATGGTGCTCCTCGTTGCGACGAATTTCAACAATGACCGTTGGTGATAATCTCCTCACCATGCCCGCTCCGGAACGCGGCCCCTGGTTGGCGGTGGCGACCCTGGTCGACCCGAGCCGGCGTGCGATCTATGAGTACGTCCGCGCGCAGGGCCGCCCGGTCACGCGTGACGACGCCGCAAGCTCGTTGTCGATCTCCCACAACCTCGCGGCGTTCCACCTCGACAAGCTGGTGGACGCCGGTCTCCTGCGGGCGGGATACGAGGTGCCACCGTCCCAGCCGCGCGGCCGGGGCCGGACACCCAAGGTCTACGAGGCGGCCGAGGGTGGCGTCGCCCTCACCATTCCCGAACGCCGCTACGACCTGATGGCCGAGATCCTGGCCAACGCCGTGGTCGACGACCGGCCTGACGCGCGCGCGGCGGCCCTCCGGATCGCCCGGGAGCGTGGCGAGCAGATCGGCCGGCTCCAGCGTCAGGACGACGAGCGACCCGGACTCCACGCCGTGCTGGCGCAGCTGGGTTTCGAACCCCACAGCGAGCCTTCCGGAGGCCGGACCACGTTGCGCAACTGTCCTTTCCACGCGTTGGTAGGCCGTCAACCCGCGCTTGTCTGTGGCCTCAACCTCGCCTTCGTCAGTGGCCTCCTCGCGGGCCTTGGCGTCGAAGGGGCTGAGCCGGTGCTCGACCCGAGGCCGGGCGCGTGCTGTGTCGAGGTGCGGACGGCGCGCTCCTAAGGCTGGCGCGAACCCGAACCCGAACCCGAACGCGGACGCGGACGCGGACGCGGCGGATGCTCAGATCGCGAAGGCTTTCCGTCACATAGCGACCAAAACCCTTCACGATCCCGCCCGTCCTGGGCGAGCGGTTACCCGATCCGGGGGAGTGGTGGGCTAGCCTCCGGGACGTGCCAAACCTCGTAGGCGTTCCCACCGTCGGCATGATCGGCGGCGGCCAGCTGGCCCGGATGACCCACCAGGCCGGAATCGCGTTGGGCGTGAAGTTCAAGCTGCTTGCCGAGGGGCCGGACGTCTCGGCCGCGCAGGTCGTCCACGAGCCGACGGTCGGCGACTACCGCGACCTCCGTACGCTCCGGGCGTTCGCCGCCGGCTGCGACGTCGTGACCTTTGATCACGAGCACGTCCCGACCGAGCATCTTCGCCGGCTGCAGGACGAGGGAGTGGTCGTGCGTCCCGGCCCGGAGGCGCTGGTCTACGCACAGGACAAGGGCGCGATGCGCGAGCGCCTGAGCGCGCTTGGCGTCCCCTGCCCGCGCTACCGCGCCATCGTCGATGAGAAGGATCTCTCCGCGGCCGCCGACGACCTGGGCGGCTGGCCGCTGGTGCTCAAGACGACGCGCGGTGGGTACGACGGCAAGGGCGTCTGGCTGGTCGGCGAGACCGTCACCGCGGAGACGGCGGAGATCTTCATGTCCGGCGTTCCACTGATCGCCGAGGAGCGGGTCGATTTCGTCCGCGAGCTGTCGGCGGTGGTCGCGAGGTCGCCATCCGGCCAGGCGATCGCCTACCCCGTCGTCGAGTCGGTGCAGCGGGACGGGATCTGCCACGAGGTGATCGCGCCGGCTCCGAACCTCCCCGAAGCGCGGGCGCTGGAGTCACAGCGGATCGCGCTGCGGATCGCCGGCGAGCTGGGCGTCGTGGGCATCCTCGCGGTGGAGCTCTTCGAGACGCGCGACGGTCGTGTCCTCGTCAACGAGCTGGCGATGCGCCCCCACAACACCGGCCACTGGAGCATCGACGGCGCGGTCACGAGCCAGTTCGAGAACCACCTCCGAGCCGTCCTCGACCTTCCCCTGGGCTCGCCCAGGCCGCGCGCCCCGTGGACGGTGATGGTCAACGTCTTCGGCGGCAAGTACCCCAACATGCACAAGGGATTCCTGCACTGCATGGCCCGCGATCCCGACCTGCGCGTCCATCTGTACGGCAAGGAAGTCAGACCCGGCCGCAAGGTCGGCCACGTGACCGCGTACGGCGTTGACCTCGAGGTCGTTCGCGAGCGAGCCCGACACGCCGCCGCCTATCTCACGGGAGAGATCGATGAGTGAGGGTACGACCGAACCAACCCCCGCCCCCACGGTCGGGATCGCGATGGGCTCCGACTCCGACTGGCCCACGATGGAGGCCGCCGCCAAGGTGCTGGAGGAGTTCGACGTTCCCTACGAGGTGGGTGTGCTCTCGGCGCACCGGATGGCGCGCGAGATGCTCGAGTACGGCGAGAGCGCCGCGTCCCGTGGGCTCCGGGTGCTCATCGCGGGCGCGGGCGGGGCGGCCCACCTGCCCGGCATGCTCGCGAGCGTCACGCCGCTGCCCGTGATCGGCGTACCCGTCGCACTGCGCCATCTTGACGGGCTCGACTCGCTGCTCTCGATCGTGCAGATGCCGGCCGGTGTGCCCGTCGCGACGGTCGCGGTCGGCAACGCCCGGAACGCCGGTCTCCTCGCGGTCCGCATCCTCGCCGCCAGCGATCCCGACCTGCGGGTCCGGATGGAGGCGTTCCAGCGCGACCTCGAGGTACACGCCCGGGCCAAGGGCGAAGCGCTCCGAGCCCGGCGCGGGCGCACCGTCGGCTTCCGCTGACCCTGGCCGCCGCGGCGTTGATAATTCGTCATTTCATGTTCACTTCTGCTTCATTTCGAAGGTCGCGCCATCCGCGTGGTCTCCGCATACTTGTCCCGGTGGTGCACAAATGAGTGCGACCGGGGGGCAGACATGGAGCAGTGCGCGTGAAACGGGCCGCATCGATCGTGCTGGCGGCGGTGCTCGTCATCGGCGTCGGCGTGGCGATCTACCTGGGAAACAGCGGATCCGGGGCTCAGAAGAGCCGGACGGATCTGTCGATCGTCAAAGGCGTAATTGGGTCGGAGAAGGCCGCGTTCTTTAACGACCAGCGAGTCCAGGACGCGTTCGCTCAGCACGGGCTGAAGGTCGAGGTCGACACCGCGGGCTCGCGGCAGATCGCGACCTCGGTCGATCTCGACAAGTACGACTTCGCCTTCCCGTCGAGCACGCCAGCGGCCGAGAAGATTCAGCGTGAACGCAAGATCACGCAGACGTATGCGCCTTTCTATTCGCCCATGGTGATCGCGTCGTTCCGTCCCATCGTCGATGTCCTGGCTCGCCAGGGGGTGGCGAAGAAGGACGCTGACGGCACCTGGACGTTTGACATGGCGGCATACCTTGAGTTGGCCAAGAAGGGCACCCGCTGGGATCAGCTTCCCGGCAACACGACGTACCCCGTCCGCAAGAACGTGTTGGTACGTACGACCGATCCGCGCAACTCGAATTCGGCCGCGATGTATCTCGCGATCACCAGCCATGTGCTGAACGGCGATGCGGTGGTGCAGGGCAGCGCCGATGCCCAGAAGGTTCTGCCGCTGGTGTCGCGACTTTTCCTCGAACAGGGCTACACCGCCACCACGTCTGAGCAGCCATTCGACGACTACCTCTCGCTCGGCATGGGAAATACCCCACTGCTTTTCCTCTACGAAGCGCAGTTCGTCGACCGCGCCATTCGCGATGACGGCTCGATCACGGCCGACATGGTGCTCATGTATCCGTCGCCATCGGTGCTGTCCAAGCACACGGTGGTGCCTCTGAACGACAAGGGATCTCAGGTCGGCAAGCTGCTGGTGGAAGACCCGCAGCTGCAGGAGCTCGCGGCGACATCTGGCTTCCGCACGACCAGGCCGGCACAGTTCGCGCAGGTGGTGAAGGACCACAAAGTGCTGGTTCGCACGAATGTCGTCGACCTGATCGACCCGCCCACCTACGAGACGCTCGAAAGGCTCTTGGCCGCGATCGGGAGGACCTACGAGGCCAAGGGCGCCGGTCCCGCTCCGAAGGACGAGGAACTCAGATGACCGACGTCGACCCACAGGTAGGCTCCGCAGAGCTTGTTCTCACCCCGCCCGAGCCGGTGGCGCCCGTGCGACCGGAGCGAGCCGAAACCCTCGTGCCGATCTCCGAGGACACAAGGGCCGCGCTGGCCGAGCGGGCGTCGACGTACGTCAGTAATCTCAGCGCGCTCGACCCTCGCTCGCCGGAGTTCGCGGCGAAGATCAGCGACATCACCACGCTCGGGCACGGCGAGGTCGCGACCTCCTCGCGCATCGCCAATCGGATGCTCGACCGTTCGGTGGCGGCGCTGGCCGGCGCCAAGGGCGAAGCCGGCGATGCCCAGCAGAAGGTCGGAAGGGGTCTGGTCGAGCTGCGCCGGACCGTTGAGGATCTTGACCCGAAGGACATCGGCAAACTGACCGGTCGACGGCTGCTGTCGAAGTTGCCGTTCGGCAATTCGTTGCGCGATTTCATGGCGAAGTACCAATCCGCCAACGTTAATATCAACAAGATTGTCGTCGCGCTGCGGTCGGGCCAGGACGAACTCCGGCGTGACAACGCGACTATTCAAAACGAACGCACGCACCTGTGGAATACCATGGGCAAGCTGCAGGAGTACGCCGTGCTCGCCGAGGCGCTCGACCAGGCGGTGGGGCGGAAGGTCGCTGAAGTTGAAGCCACCGATCCAGAGTCCGCCAAGGCCCTACAGGCGGACGTGCTGTTTCCCGTTCGGCAGCGTTATCAGGACCTGCTCACCCAACTCGCCGTGTGCGTGCAGGGCTACCTCGCGCTCGACACGATTCGCCGTAACAACGACGAGCTGATCAAGGGCGTCGAACGCGCGGCCACTACGACCGTGTCGGCCCTGCGGATCGCGGTGACCATCGCGCAGGCGTTGTCAAACCAGAAGCTCGTCATTGAGCAGGTCGACGCCCTGCGCGGCACCACCGAAGAGATTATCCGTGCGAATGCCGACATGCTGGCGGCACAGACCGACGATATCCAGCGGATCGCGGCGGACCCGGCGGTGAGTGCCGAGACGTTGCGCAAGTCTTTCGAACAGATCTACACCACCATCGACAAGATCGACACGTTCAAGGTGCAGGCCGTCACCAACATGCAAGCCACCGTTGACGCGCTGCGAACCGAACTCGGGCACGCCAGCTCCTACCTCGAACGCTCGCAGAGCCGCAACGAACTGGAGGGCTGACCGGTCATGCGATGGTGGGGGGCGCGGGTAGGTCGTGGTCGGCGCGTGTTCGTGGCCGGCATCCTCGCTGTCAGCGCGCTGCTCGGGGCGGCCTGCTCGACCAGCGAGGAGAAGAACGTCTCGACCGGCCCGGGGAAGGCGGGAGAGCTTCGCGTGCTCGCCGGAAGCGAGCTGGCAGACCTCGAACCCATCCTCACCGAGGCCGCGAAGAAGACCGGTGTCACGGTGCGCTTTACGTTCGCCGGCACCTTGGACGGCGTACAACAGGTCATCGACGGCACCACCCGCGACCGCTACGACGCGATCTGGTTCTCCTCCAACCGCTATCTTTCCCTGCATCCTGAGTCGGCGGGCAAGACCGCAACCGAGACCAAGGTCATGACGTCTCCGGTGGTTCTCGGGCTCGCGGCATCGAAGGCGAAGGAACTCGGCTGGTCCAGCGGTGCTCAGGTGACCTGGGCCGACGTGGCCGAGGCAGCGGGCGCCGGAAAGTTCACGTACGGCATGACCAATCCGGCGTCCTCCAACTCCGGATTCTCCGCACTCGTCGGTGTGGCGGCCGCACTCGCTGGCACTGGTGCCGCCTTGGAGCAACCTGACGTCGACAAGGTGGCCCCTCAACTGGAGAAGTTCTTCTCCGCCCAGAAGCTGACTGCCGGCTCCTCGGGATGGCTCAGCGACGCCTATGCCGAACGCTCGACCGGCAAGCAGAGCGGGACCAAGGTCGACGGAATCGTCAATTACGAATCGGTGCTGCTCTCGCTCAACGCCTCGGGCCGACTGCCCGAGCCGCTGACCTTGATCTACCCTTCGGACGGTGTGGTCACCGCCGACTACCCACTCACCCTGCTCAGCTCGGCCACAGACCAGGTGGCGGAGGGCTACCGCGCGTTGGTCGGCTACCTGCGAAGCCCCGACGTCCAGCGCGAGATCATGGTGCGCACCCACCGTCGCCCGGCGATCCCGCAGGTGAAGGTCGATAAGGCATTCGGTCCGGCGTCCTTGGTCGAGCTGCCCTTCCCGGCCAAGCTCGGCGTCGCTGACGGACTCATCAACACCTATTTCGACAAGCTGCGCCGCCCGGCCCGGACCATCTACGTTCTCGACGTTTCCGGTTCGATGAGTGGCGACCGCATCGAGTCTCTCCGGAACGCACTGGTGAAGCTCACCGGTGCCGACGACACCGTCGCGGGAAAGTTCCAGCGATTCCACGGTCGCGAGGAAGTGACGCTCCTGCCGTTCTCTTCTTCTCCCGAGAGCCCACAGACGTTCACCGTGCCGGAGAAATCACCGGATACTGCACTCGCCGACATTCGCGCGGCCGCGATGGCACTGGAATCCGGCGGCGGAACGGCGGTCTATGACAGTGTCCTCCAGGCGTACGATCAACTGAAGTCGGAGTCTCAAGGCGACTATGCGACCTCGATCGTGTTGATGACCGACGGCGAGAACACCACCGGTAGTCGCCTCGACGGGTTCAAGCAGGCTCATTCGACTTTCCCGCCACGACTGCGGCAGATTCCGATCTTCACGATTCTCTTCGGCGAGGGCAGTACGGACGAGATGAACCAACTCGCCACGCTGACCGGGGGACGGTCTTTCGATGCCCGCGAAGGATCGCTCGAGTCGGCCTTCCAGGAGATCCGTGGCTACCAGTGACCGCCGTAGCGGCTCCGGAATCATCCGCTACCTGACGTCGACCAAGAACCTGATCGGCTCGATCGGCGGGATCGTGGGACTTGGCGTGACCTTCACCGGGATCGCCGGGCCGTACTGGCCGATCGTCGTCGTCGGACTTTACGCGGCCGGGGCGCTGGCGGCGCCGCCGGAGAAGGTCACCCTCGTTCTGGACGTCGGTGAGGAGGAGATCTCCCGGCTACGCCGCGATCTGACCGAGCTGGGCCGGCGGGTCGGGCGGGAGTCGGGCCGGCTCCCGGCTGGCGCGATGGAACGGTTCGGCCGGATCACCGCCAAGCTCGCCGGGCTCCTCGAGCATGAACACGTCGGCGCCGATCCGGACGTACTCCATGTCCTTGGCGTGACGATCCGGCAGAACCTCCCCACCAGCCTGCAGTCGTACCTCAACCTGCCGCGGTGGTACGCCGGCCGGACGTCTGTCGGCCGCGCACCGGCCGAGGAGCTGCTGCATCAACTCGAACTCCAGGAGCGGTACGTCACCGACACGGCATCCCGGGTCTACGGCGAGGACACCCGAAGCATCGAGGACTTCACGACGTACCTAGAGAACATCGACACCAAGCGGAGTCACGGGGGCGAGCTGGACCTGTCGGGGGATACCTGACCCGGCTCGGAACGTGAATCACACCCAGCCGCGTAGCCGCTCCGGCGTGAACCTCACGGTCTGGGAGTACGACTGGCGGAACTCCTCGTAGGTCATCCCGAGCCCCGAGATCCCCCTGGTGTACTTGCGCTTGTAGGCCGCTTCTTCCTCGCGGGTGGGACCGCCGAGGTCGAGCCTGGCCGTGCCTGAGAAGATCACGACGTCCCCGCCCTGACCGTTGCTCTCGAGATGGAGCGCGGCACGGGGGTTGTGCGCGACATGGGTGAGCTTCGGCTTGTCGGCTTGGCTGAAGATCAGGAACTCCGAGCCGGTCCAGAGGAACCACACGAGCGTGGGGAACGGCCTGGAGCTGGTCCCGACCGTCGTGATCCAGATAAGGGTGTCTCGTTCGAGACGTTTGGCGACGTGCCGACCGAATTCGGTTGAGGTGTCGAGTCCGAACATGACGCTTCCTCCGTGCGTGCTCAGCGTGAGCAGGTTGGCGGTTGGCGGGTCAGCCGGGAAGTTCGTGTCGGGGCCACTCGATCGCGGGGCAGCGGTCCATCACCATCGCCACGCCCGCCTCGGTGGCCCGGGCGAACGCCTCCTTGTCGACCACGCCCAGCTGGAACCACACCGCTCGCGCCCCGACCTCGACCGCCTGATCCGCGATGGGGCCCGCGAGTTCGGAGCGGACGAAGACGTCGACGCAGTCGATCGCGAACGGCACCTGCGCGAGGTGGGCGTAGCCGGGCTCACCGTGCACCGTTTCCGCCCGCGGATGGATCGGGACGATCCGCTTGCCGTGCTGCTGCAGGAACCTCGCGACGGAGTACGCCGCCCGGTCGGGGTTGTTGGACAACCCGACCACCGCCCAGATCTTGCACTCGGCGAGGACGCGGCGGATCACCTCGGGGTCAGCCCAGGGTTCGCCCATACCCTCGATCATGCCGGGTGGTGCCGCCGGGCGCAGGCGCTTGGCCCTGAGGATTAACCGGGATGTCACCAAATGGGCGCGATTGGTCCGCGACGAAGGTGAGGGCCTCCCGCAATGATCACGTATACGTGGTCATTGCATGCCTCACACGGCACCCACGCCATGCAAGGCGGGTAATGACCACGTATACGATCATTCCGGCCCTCAGCCGTCAGCGGCGGCCGAGCCCGCGGTAAGTCCAGCCGGCGGCGCGCCAGGTCGGCCGGTCGAGGCAGTTCTGGCCGTCGATGACCTTGCGTTCGGCGACCACCTCGCCGAGCTTGCCCGGGTCGAGCTCCCGGAACTCCTGCCACGCCGTGAGGTGCAGGACGACGTGGGCGCCCCGGCAGGCGTCCATCACGGAGTCGGCGTAGCGCAGGGTGGGGAACGAGCGGCGGGCGTTCTCGTTGGCCTTCGGGTCGTAGACGCTCACCATCGCGCCGTGCAGGTGGATCCGGCCGGCGACGTTGAGGGCGGGGGAGTCACGGATGTCGTCGGTGTTGGCCTTGAACGCCGCACCGAGCACCGCGACCCGCTTGCCGACCCACTGGTTGTCGAGCATCTCGGCGGCCACGTCGACGACCTTCTGCCGGCGGCGGAGGTTGATCGCGTCGACCTCACGCAGGAAGGTGAGTGCCTCCTCGGCGCCCAGCTCGCCGGCGCGGGCCATGAAGGCGCGCAGGTCCTTGGGAAGGCAGCCACCGCCGTAGCCGACACCGGCGTTCAGGAACTGCCGCCCGATGCGGGTGTCGTACCCGAGCGCGTCGGCGAGGATCGTGACGTCGGCGCCCGAGGCGTCACAGAGCTCTGCCATCGCGTTGATGTAGGAGATCTTGGTGGCGAGGAAGGAGTTGGCGGCGGCCTTGACCAGCTCGGCGGTGGCGTAGTCGGACACGACGACCGGTGTGCCGCTCTTGATGACGGGTGCGAAGACCTCGCGCAGGACGCGCTCGGCGTGCTCGCTGCGGACGCCGAACACCAGCCGGTCGGGCCGGAAGAACTCCTCGACGGCGAAGCCCTCCCGGGTGAACTCCGGGCTCCACGCGAGCTCGACCGGCACACCCTGGGGAGTGAGCTCGGCGATCTTGTCGGCCAGCCGGGCCGCGGTGCCGACGGGAACGGTGGACTCGCCCACGATCAACGCCGGCTTGGTGAGCCGGGGGACGAGAGCCTCGACGGCGGCGTCGACGTACGACATGTCGGCGGCGTACTCACCGTCACGCTGCGGGGTGCCGACACAGATGAAGTGGACGTCGCCGAACTCCGCCGCCTCGTCGTACGACGTCGTGAACCGCAGCCGACCGGCCTCGACGTTCTTGCGCAGCAGGGGCTCGAGCTCCGGCTCGAAGAACGGCACCCGCCCCTCGGTGAGCGCGGCGACTTTCGCCGGGTCGGTGTCCACGCCGAGGACCTCGTAGCCCAGCTCCGCGAGACAGGCGGCGTGGGTCGCACCAAGGTAACCAGTGCCAAGAACGGTGATGCGGTAACTCACGGGCTCAAGCCTCCAGCGTGTGGGCCACTGCGGTGGTTCCCGGTGGACGGCGCCACGCCTGGGTGCCGCCTGCCGTAGCGGCTGGGTCAGACTCAGGCGGCGGGCTCCCCGCGTCCGGCAGGCTACCGCACCTGGGTGCGATAGGGAGCAATACTGGGCGTAGCCGGTAGGCGGCCATCGGGTGACGATGTGGGGGTCCTCCGGTTACGCGTGATCCTCCGGTTATGCGTCACGCTGGAGGGCCGCATCGCTGGGGTAGCGTTTCGCGCGATGGCACGAAGCCCAGCTCTCCGCGATCATGTCGCGGCCGGCATCCTCGACGTGGCCGCGACGGTCATCGCGGAGCGCGGCGAGTCCGCGAGCATGTCAGAGATCGCGAAGGCCGCCGGTGTTGGGCGGGCCACGCTGTATCGCTACTTTCCCAGCCGGGAGTCGTTGTTCCAGGCCCTGGTCGAGTCGGCGTTCGCGGACCTCACGGCACGGATCGCCGACGCCAAGCTCGACACCGTGCCCGTCGTCGAGGCGCTCGCGCGGTTCACCCGCGCGGTCATCGCGGCGGTCGGCAAGTACCGCGCGCTGGCGGTGTTCGAGAAGAGCCCCGAGCAGGCCGCCGCGGTCGAGTCCGGGCTGGTCGCGCCACTGGAGTCGCTGTTCGAGCGGGCGGCGAGCGAGGGCATCTTCCGCACCGATCTGCCGGTCAGCGCGCTGATTCCGGCGTACGTCGGGCTGCTCGAAGGTACGTCGACCCGGGTCGTTCAGGGCCAGCTTGGCCTGGAGGAGGCCAGCGCGGCGATCACCACGATCTTCCTCCACGGCGTGCTCGACGCCTCCCGTCGCGGCTGACGCCGTACCCGCGCATCCACCCCTCGCTCGGGTGGTTGACAGCGTCGACAGTGAGACACTGTGTCTCAATAACGGGATATGGAGGTCTCATGGGGATGCGCAGGCTTGGTGCCACGGAGTTCGAGATCACGCCGATCGGGCTCGGGTGCATGCAGTTCGCGGGACGTGGGATAGGGGAGAGGTACTACCCCGCACTCGAGAAGGACACCGTCACGTCGATCGTGCGCAGCGCGCTCGACGGCGGGGTCAACTGGTTCGACACCGCCGAGATGTACGGGCGGGGAAACTCCGAGCGGTCACTCACCACCGCGCTGCGCGACCTGGGCGCCGCTCCCGGCAAGGTCGTGATCGCCACCAAGTGGACGCCGTGGTTGCGGAAGGCCTCGAGCATCGGCGCCACCATCGGCGATCGGCTGGCCTCCCTCCAGGGCTACCCCGTCGACCTGCACCAGATTCACATGCCGTACGGCAGCCTCTCCTCCGTTCCCAGCCAGCTGCGGGCGATGGCCGATCTGGTCGACGCGGGCACGGTGACGTCGGTGGGGGTGAGCAACTTCTCCGCCCGGCAGATGGAGCTGGCCAGTCACCTGCTGCGTTCGCGCGGGCTCTCGCTTGCCTCCAACCAGGTCCAGATCAGCCTGCTGCACCGCAAGGCCGAGCGGGACGGGACGCTCGACGCCGCCCGCCGGCTCGGCGTGACGCTGATCGCGTTCGGGCCGCTGCGTTCTGGTCTCCTCACCGGCAAGTTCCACGAGGATCCCGAACGCATCAGGTCGATCCGCGGCGCCCGTCGGGCACTTGCCGGCTTCAATGCCAAGACCTTGGCGCGTACGGCTCCGCTCATCGACGAGCTACGGGCGATCGGTCGGGCGTACGGCGTCACCATCAGCCAGGTCGGGCTGACCTGGCTGATCACCTTCTACGGCGACACGGTGGTGGCGATACCGGGCGCGTCCAAGCCGCGGCAGGCGACGGAGAGTGCGGCCGCGATGGACCTTCGGCTCACCCGCAAGGAGCTGGACCGTCTCGACGAACTGTCCCGTACGGGCGAGAAATCGTAGGCGCGCGGGAAAAGTTACCTCGGAGTAGGATCGGGGTGTCGAATGCGGGCGAGAACTGCCGAAGGAGGCATCCGTGAGCGACACACCGCTGTTCGCGCCCACGCCCGAGCACGAGGCGATTCGCGAGGCCTGCCGGGCTGTCTGCGACGACAAGGTGGCCCCCAACGCTGCCGAGGTCGACCAGCAGGCGGTCTTCCCGCAGGCGTCGTACGACGCGCTCCGCGCCGCTGACTTCCACGCGCCTCACATCCCCGAGGCCTACGACGGCGTGGGCGCCGACGCGCTCGCGACCGCGATCGTCATCGAGGAGGTGGCGCGGACCTGCGCATCGAGTTCGCTGATCCCCGCGGTCAACAAGCTCGGCACGATGCCGTTGCTGCTGGCCGGATCAGAGGACCTGCGGCGGCGCTACCTTCCGCCCGTCGCCCGCGGGGATGCGATGTTCTCCTACTGCCTGTCCGAGCCGGAGGCCGGCAGCGACGCGGCGGCCATGAAGACCCGGGCCGTCCGCCACGGCGACACGTGGGTGCTGGATGGCGCCAAGCGCTGGATCACCAACGCGGGTGTCTCCGACTACTACACGGTGTTCGCGGTTACCGATCCCGACCAGGGCGCGCGGGGGATCTCGGCGTTCGTGGTGGAGAAGACTGATGCTGGTGTGAGCTTCGGCGCGCCGGAGAAGAAGCTCGGTATCAAGGGCTCACCCACGTGCGAGGTCTACTTCGACGGCGTACGCCTGCCGGCGGATCGGCTGGTCGGCGTCGAGGGGGAGGGATTCAAGCTCGCCCTGAGGACGCTGGACCACACCCGGGTGACGATCGCCGCGCAGGCCGTGGGCATCGCGCAGGGGGCGCTCGACTACGCGACGTCCTACGTCAGGGAACGCCGGCAGTTCGGCCGTCCGGTGGCCGACTTCCAGGGCGTGCAGTTCATGCTCGCCGACATGGCGACGAAGCTGGAAGCCGCCCGGCAGCTCACCTATGCCGCGGCCGCCCGCAGCGAACGCTCGGACGCCGACCTGACGTTCTTCGGCGCGGCGGCGAAGTGCTTCGCGTCCGACATGGCGATGGAGGTCACCACCGACGCGGTGCAACTGCTGGGCGGCTACGGCTACGTCCAGGACTACCCGGTCGAGCGGATGATGCGCGACGCCAAGATCACGCAGATCTACGAAGGCACCAACCAGATCCAGCGGGTCGTGATCGCCCGCCAGCTGTTGAAATAGCCGGGTTGCTCGGATCTGCCACGATATGGCGTCGTGGATTCTGATGCGACCGTGATCAAGGTGAGCCGCGCTGTGCCCATCACCGTCGGCGTGCTGGGCCTGGGATTCGTCGCCCTTTGCGTTCCGCTCCTGGTGGTCGCGACTCGACAGGTTGTCCTGCTCGCCATCCCGCTGGCCGGCGTTCTGGCGTGGTTGGCGTTCGTCTGCGTCCGGCTCATCCTTACCCGCACCGAACTCCGCATCGATGGTGGCGGAGTCACCGCGGTCAGCCGCCGCAGGACGTCGCCTGGACCTGGGACGAGGTGACCGCCGCCGGCTTCGCGACGTTCAAAGGACAGGAGTTCCTCGCGCTCCGGTTAGCCGATGGTGCTGCGACGCGCCGGCTGAGGTTCTTCCTTCACCCGAGCTGGTCTGAGGAGTTGGGGGCGGTCGTCCTCGGCCGGCTCGACACCTTTCCTACGCCGCGCGCTGAGATCCAGCAGGTGTTCCGTGAGTACGCCGGCGACCGTTGGAAGGGCCAGCTTCCGGCGTCCTGACGTTGCTCGCCCGCGCGGCGTGAGCTGGAACGGCAGGCTGGGTTCAAGATCAAGTCCGACAAACTGTTCACGGTGGGCCGTCTCGGTGAACAGTTTCTCGGACTTGATCTTGGGTCAGCTCTACGACTGGAGTTGGGTCCGAAAACTGTAGACCCAAGCACCGTGAGGTCTACAGTTTTCGGACCCAACTCGCGGGGACCCCCAGGAGCCCGACGGGTCAGCGGTCGCGCTACCCGCGCCCCTGTCCGCGCGACTCCTAGTTCTTCGGGATCAGGCTGGGTGGGATCACCTGGTCGTCCTGCAGAGCCCGGAACAACGCGAGCGCCTTCGTCCGGTCCCAGCGAACGGCACTGCCGGCCGGCGTGCTGTAGTTCGGATCGGAGATCGGGACGGTCGTCGTGATGCCGGCGCCTGAGGAGACCGCCCGCATGGCGAGCGCGAACCGCGCGGTGTCGATGACGCCGGTGCTCTCCCCAACGCTCAGCGCGTCCCCGGACGCCAGCCCGACGCGGGTGTAGCGGATGGGGTTGATCAGCGTCGACGGGCTCAGCGTCTCCTTCATCACCGCGGCGAGGAACTGCCGCTGGCGCTCGACCCGGCCGAGGTCGCCCTTGGGGTCGAAGTACCGCGCCCTGACGAACCCCAGAGAGTCTGGCCCGTTGAGCACCTGGCAGCCGGCAGGGAGGTCGATGTGTGCCTTCTTGTCCTTGATGGGCTTCTCCAGGCACATCTCGACGCCGCCCAGGCCCTCGACGACACCGACGAACCCGCCGAACCCGATCTCGACGTAGTCGTCCATCCGCAGCCCGGTGGCGTTCTCGACCGTCTCGGTGAGGAGCTTCGGGCCCCCGAACGCGAACGCCGCGTTGATCTTGTTGCGGCCATGGCCGGGGATCGGCACGTAGGAGTCGCGGGGAATGGAGACGAGCGTGGGCGCGCCGCCGAGACCGGGGACGTGCAGCACCATGATCGTGTCGGTACGCCGACCGCCGGCGTTGCCGGTGCCGAGTTTGGAGCGTTGCTCCGGGGTGAGGCCCTCCCGGCTGTCGGATCCCACCAGGAGGTAGTTGGTGCCGGAACTGTCGGCCGGGCGGGTGCCGGCTGGCTCGAAGGCCACCTTGTCGACCCGGCTCCAGGCGAGGAGGGGTACGCCGACCAGCATGACGAGGTAGGCCAGCAGCAGGAAGAGCAGGATGCGCAGGACGCGGACGCGCGGGCGGCGACGGGGCCCCCGCAGGCGACCGGGCGGAGGGCCAGGTGGCCGACCGGGTGGCCTGGTCGAGCGCTGCGGGTAGTCCTCGGCGCGCGACCGGCCGGACGACGGGTACGTGTCCTGGCCGGCATATCCGCCGTATTCATCGCCTGGCGGGTAGCCGCCGTACTCACCACCGCTTGGCGGGTAGCCGCCGTACCCCCCGCCGTCGGGGGGATAGCCACCCTGCCCGCCGCCGGGGGAGTAGGCCCCCGGGTTCGTGGGCATGACCTGTGTGGACTCGGGCGGAGGAGGCGGAGGCAGGTTGCCGCGCCGCTCACCGCGTGATCGAGTCCGCGGGCGCGGCTGGTTGGGGTTGTCGTACAGCCAGCCGTAGTCCGACTCCTGTCCCGCGTTGGGAGAAGGGTCGGGTCCGTAGGGGTCGCCGCCGTTCGGCATAGGGGGCACCGTACCTGCTCAACCTAAGACTCGCATCGTGGTCATCGGAGCGTGAACAGGTCGGCGTGGCGATTCTTCCCGAGATGTCTGGTGTGTTGGTATGGCGGTCATGACCGTGCAGGACAACCAGGCCAGGACCGAAGGGCGACGCTTCCGGCGAGCGGTGACGTTGCTCCTCATGACGCTCTTCGCACCGGGCTCCGCACAGATCGTCGCCGGCAACCGCCAGGTCGGGCGGGTGGCGGTGCGGATCGCGCTTGGGGTCCTCGGCGTCGCGGCGGTCCTGGCCCTGGTCGGCCTGGTGTCGTCCCGAGCTCTGGTCTCGCTCCTCGCGAACGCCACGTTCCTGCGGGTCATCCAGATCGCGCTCGTCCTCCTGGCGCTCGGCTGGCTCGGATTGTTCATCGACGCCTGGCGGCTCGGTGTCCCGCTGGCGCTCAGGCAGAAGCAGCGCCTCACGTCGACCGTCATCGCGCTCGTTCTCTCGGTCGTCGCTGTGAGCCTCGTCCTCACCTCGTCGCACTACGTGGCGGTGGCGCGTGAGTCGATCTCGGGAATCTTCGCGGGCACCAAGGTGCAGGATCCGTACGCGGGCCGCTACAACATCCTTCTTCTCGGAGCCGACGCCGGCCCTGACCGGGTGGGGCTGCGTCCGGACAGCATCACGCTCGTGTCGATCGACGAGCAGACCGGGCGTGCGGCGATGTTCAGCTTCCCGAGGAACCTCCAGCGGGTGCCGTTCCCGGAGGGGACGGTCATGCGCCAGCAGTTCCCGCGCGGCTTCGACTGTGGCGACGAGTGCCTGCTCAACGCCGTCTACACCTGGGCGACCGACCACAAGGACCTGTTCCCCGGTGTTGCCGACCCCGGCATCGAGGCCACCAAGGACGCCATCCGTGGGGTCACCGGACTCGACGTCAACTACTACGCGCTCATCGACATGCGCGGCTTCCAGCAGCTGATCAACGCGGTCGGCGGCGTCACGATCGACGTCAAGCAGGACGTGCCGATCGGCGGCAAGGGCGGAGTGATCCGGGGCACCATCCAGGAGGGACGCCAGCGGCTCGACGGCTACCACGCGCTGTGGTACGCCCGCTCACGGACCGGAACCAGCGACTACGATCGGATGGCCCGGCAGCGCTGCGTGATGGCCGCGATGCTCCATCAGCTGGACCCGGCCAACGTCCTGATGAAGTTCCGCGCGATCGCCCAGGCCGGCCAGCAGGTCGTCTCGACCGACATCCCGGCGAGCGAACTCGACACGTTCGTCGACCTCGCCCTCAAGGCCAAGCAGGACAAGATCAGCTCCGTCCAGTTCGTACCACCGTTGATCAAGACGGCGCGCCCGGACTTCCCGTTGATCAGAACGAAGGTCCGCGAGGCCATTGACGCGTCGAAGCCGACTCCAACACCGGCCGGAACCTCCCAGGCCGGAGGGGCCAAGCCCGTGGGGGAGGCTGGGGCGTCCGTCGCGAGCTCGAACGACGGGGCGGAACGCAAACAGTCCTCGGGCACGTCCGCGACTCCCGCGTCGGGTGGCTCGAGCACCTCCTCGACCCCCGCCCCCGAAGGTGTCACCAGCCTCAACGCCGTGTGCGCCGCCGCCTAAGCGTTGAGCATCGCCGGGACCCGTTCACCCGGCAACTGAGAGTGCGCACCTGGTAACCAAATGGTTCTAGCCCGCCGGTCCCACCATGCGGGTTGGTCGGTAGGTTGGTGCTCCGCAAGGCAGCCCGGGGGATGCGGAAGGCTGGCGATCGCCGAGTCCATTCGAGGAGACGTACGCCATGACCGACAGACCCGACACACCAGCCGTGCGGTGGCCCCCGGTCTCGGTCGTCATGCCGGTCCTCAACGAGGAACGCCACCTGCGCGACGCCGTCACGCAGGTCCTCGACCAGGACTACCCCGGCCTGCTCGAGATCGTCGTCGCCATCGCTCCCTGCAAGGACCGCACCGAGGAGATCGCCCGCGAGATCGTCGCGACTGACTCCCGGGTACGCCTGATCGCCAACCCCGCCGGCCTCACGCCAAGTGGCCTGAACGCCGCGATCAAGGAGGCGGCGTACGACGTGATCGTGCGTGTCGACGGGCACGGCATCCTCTCGCCCGGCTACATCCGCCGTGCGGTAGAGGTGCTTCTCGAGACCGGCGCCGACAACGTGGGTGGCGTGATGGCGGCCGAAGGCGAGTCGGCGTTCGAGGAGGCCGCGGCCCGGGCCTACACCAGCCCGCTCGGACTCGGCGGCGGCCGCTTCCACGTGGGCGGGCAGGCCGGACCGGTCGATTCGGTCTACCTCGGGGTGTTCCGGCGCGAGACGCTCGACCGGCTCGGTGGCTTCGACGAGACGTTCGAGCGCGCCCAGGACTGGGAGCTCAACTACCGCATCCGGCAGGCGGGCGGCACTGTGTGGTTCACGCCCGACCTGCGCGTGACCTACCGGCCGAGGTCGAGTCTCGCCACGCTGGTCCGGCAGTTCTACCTGACCGGGAAGTGGCGGCGGGCGATCGGACGTCTCCACCCGGGCACGTTCAACGTCCGTTATCTCGCCCCGCCGACCGCGGTGGTCGGGTGTGCGGCTGGCCTACTCCTCGGGCTTGCTGGACTCGCGGCGGGCGTACCTTTGCTGCTGGTCGGGTTCGTCGTCCCGGCGGTCTACGTGCTCGGCGTGGTGGCGGGCTCGCTGGTCTTCGGGCGTGACATGTCGTGGCGGGCGAAGGCCTGGCTGCCCGTGGTGGTGGCGACCATGCACATGTCGTGGGGACTGGGCTTCCTGCTGAGCCCGCGGACCCTGGCCGGCTGAGCGGTTCGGCGCTCAGCCGCGGCCGTACTTCTCCTCGGCCGCCCAGAAGTACCAGAAGCCGATGCAGAACGCGACGACCGCCCAGCTGATGGCGAGGATCCAGGCGTGGTTGGGGGCGTCGTGGCGGTTGATGAACGCGTCGCGGACGAGCTCGATGTAGACCGTCGCGGGATTGGCCATCATCAGATCCTGCAGGGTGCTGTTGTGCACGCGTTGCGGGATCGAGAAGAAGACTCCGGACAGATAGAGCCAGGTGCGGGTGAGGAACGGCAGGAGCTGGCTGATGTCGGGGATCCGCGACCCGACTCTGGCGATGGCGAGGCTCAGACCGGTGTTGAAGATCGTCTGAAGCGCGATCGCGGGGATGATGGTCAGCCAGGCCCAGGTGATGGGCTCTCCGGTGAGCAGGACAATCACGCAGAGCACCGCGAGCGAGACGAGCATCTGCTGCAGCTCGACGATCGTGGAGGAGAACGGCAGCGCGGCGCGCGGGAAGTGCAGCGCCCTGATCAGCGAGAGGTTTCCCGAGATCGCCCGCGCTCCTGAGGTCACCGAGCGTTGGGTGAACGTGAAGATGAAGACGCCGGTGACGAGGAACGCGATGAAGTTGTCCATCCGGCCGGCGGAATTGAAGAGGATGCCGAAGATCAGGTAGTAGACGCCGGCGTTCATCAGTGGCGTCAGCAGCTGCCACAACTGCCCCAGCCGGGCGCCGGAGTACTGCGTCGCGGTCCGTGAGGTCGCGAACGACGCGATGAAGTGGCGGCGCTGCCAGAGTTGGCTGACGTAGGTGAGGAACGCTGGACGTGCCGAACTCGGTGCGAGACCGTGGTGTGCCGCCAGCTCAGCCGGGGAGGCGGTGGAGGTTGTTGTGCTCACCGAGCACCCCTGCGGTACGCCGAACTCATGGCGACGAGACTACGACATACGCCCCCGCCTACCCCGCTTTGAGAAGGACTTGGGGCGATCGTTACCGGCTGTGGTGCGGTTGGTCAGCGGGTCGCGCTGCTGTAGGCGTTGACGACCGTCTCGGCGTCGCCGTCCATCTTGATCGAGCCCTGGTCGAGCCAGATCGCGCGGGTGCAGGTCTTGGTCACGACGTCGAGGCTGTGGCTGACGAGGAAGACGGTGCCGGCTTCGTCACGGAGTTCGCGGATGCGTTCTTCGCTACGTTTGCGGAAATCCGCGTCGCCGGTGGCGAGCGCCTCGTCGATGAGCAGGACGTCGTGGGACTTCACCGCGGCGATCGCGAACCGGAGCCGCTGCTGCATGCCGGAGGAGTACGTGCGCATCGGGAGGTCGATGAACTCGCCGAGGCCGGAGAACTCCACGATGTCGTCGTAGCGCTCCTTGGCCTGCGCGGGGGTGAGGCCCATGGCGAGGCAGCCGAGGATGATGTTGCGTTCGCCGGTGAGGTCGCTCATCAGGGCGGCGTTGACGCCGAGCAAGGTGGGCTGGCCGTCGGTGAAGACGGCGCCCCTGGTGGGTGGAAGGAGACCGGCGATGGCGCGGAGCAGCGTGCTCTTGCCGGAGCCGTTGCGCCCGATCAGCCCGATCGACTCGCCCCGGTGCGAGGTGAAGGAGACGCCGCGGACGGCGTGCACCTCGCGGAGCGCCGGCGACTTCTGCCGCTTGAGGATGCGCTTGAACGCCGCCGGGGCGTTGCCCTTGCCGACGGTGGCGCCGTAGACGCGGTAGACGATGTGCAGGTCGTCCACGATGACCGTGGGCACCTGGCCGTTGGTGTGCTGGATGTCAGCCACGCCCGTATTTCTCCTCAGCTCCCCAGAAGTACCAAAAGCCGACGCAGAACGCGACGACCGCCCAGCTGACGGCGAGGATCCAGGCGTGCTGGGGTGCGTCGTGCCGATCGATCAGGGCGTCGCGGACGAGTTCGATGTAGACCGTCGCGGGGTTGGCCATCATCAGATCCTGCAGGGGGCCGGCGTGCACGCGTTGCGGGATCGAGAAGAAGACGCCGGACATGTAGAGCCAGGTGCGGGTGAGGAACGGCAGGAGCTGGCTGACGTCGGGCACGCGCGCGCCGATCCGAGCGATGGCGAGGCTGAGGCCGGTGTTGAAGATCGTCTGCAGGATCAGCGCCGGCACCACCAGCAGCCAGGCCCAGGTGATGGGCTCGCCGGTGAGCAGCACGATCACGCCGAGCACCGCGAGGGAGACGAGCATCTGCTGCAGCTCGACGATCGTGAACGCCAGGGGCAACGCCGCCCGCGGGAAGTGCAGGGCCCTGATCAGCGAGAGGTTGCCCGAGATCGCGCGGGCTCCGGAGGTCACCGAACGCTGGGTGAACGTGAACAGGAACACCCCGGTGACGAGGAACGCCGTGAAGTTGTCGATGTTACGTCTGGAACTGAAGAGGATGCCGAAGATCAGGTAATAGACGCCGGCATTCATCAACGGCGTCAGCACCTGCCAGATCTGGCCGAGCCGGGCGCCGGAATACAGAGTCGCGGTCCGTGAGGTCGCGAACGCGGTGATGAAGTGCCGCCGCGCCCACACCTGTCGGAGGTACTGCGGGAGCGGTGGACGGGCCGAGCTTGGCGAGAGACCGTGCTCTGCGGCCAGCTCGGCCCGCGGAGTCGCGGGCCGGGTAGCGGTGGCCGTGCTCACCGAGCCTCCCTGCACACATCCGGCGGACACATGGCGACGAGCGTACGACATGCCCAGATGCGGCCCGGGCGACGCCATGGGGACATCGAAGCCATCGGACCGGTTGTCATACCAAAGGGGGCCTTCCTAGACGGGTCATACGCCACACGGTGCGCCAGGCGATGGGCTTACGCCGACCGCAAGGGGTACCCAGGCCCTCGAGCAGCCCGGCCCACCAGGCCGTCAGCCCGGAGAGACTGCGGGTGCGAGCAACCGTCAGCACCACCCAGGTCAGCAGGTAGACCGCGGCGACCGGCCGCGGCAGGTTCCGCTTCGCCAACCACACCCGATTGCGGGCGTTCAGCCGAAAATACCGTGGATGCCTCGTAGGGGACGTGGCCGGGTGACAGAGCACACAGTCGGCGTCGTACCAGATCCGCCAGCCGGCATCCATGGCGCGCCAGGCGAGGTCCGTCTCCTCATGGGCGTAGAAGAACGCGGCGGGGAAGACGCCCACGTCGTCGAAGACATACCTACGGATCGCCGTCGCACCGCCGAGGAACGTCGTGACCTCGGAGGACTCCCTGGGATCCCCGACCCGCACCCGTGGGACGTGCCGGCGTTGGGTGATCCCACTCGCGGGATCGGTGATCCGGAATGACACGATGCCGAGCCTGGGATCGCTCGCGAAGAGTTCACGCAGGCGTTGCGCGGTCGTCAGTGAGGGGAGCCACCCGTCGTCATCCAGGAACATGATGATGTCGGCGTGAGCGGCTTCGAGACCGGCGTTGCGGCCCGCTGGGATGCCGACGTTCTCGGGGAGTTCGAGCACCCGCACGTCGTCTGGCACCTTCGGCGCGGCAACGCCGTTGGCCACCACCACGATCTCGACCGGATCGCCAGCCTGGTCCTGCACACTGCGGATGGCCCGGGCCAACTCCTCCGGACGGTCGCCCATGGTGAGGAACACACAGGCCAGCCGGAGCTGGGCTGCATTCGCGGCACTCAAGCAAGCCGCCTCGACACGAGAATGCTCACCAGGTGAAGGACGACCTGGACCCCGGCGACGACGGCGACCGCGACGGTCAGGACGTGCGTGGCCAGGAGATCGCCCCGCACGGTGTCGATGACGGCGGCGACCACGATGATCAGGGAGAGTTCGATCGCCAGGATGATGCGGTAGAACCGCAGCACCAGGGCGACCCGGCGCAGCCGAGCCAGACCCGCCGCCCGCGGCTCGACCGCCTCTTCGGTGACCGCTGTCAGGCCGTGCCTGGACCGGGCCACGTCGACCAGGTCGGTCTCGGCCTTGATCAGGATCGCGCCGAGGGCGGCGGCGAGCCCGAGGACGGCGTACCCCGTCGGCTGGCCACCCGCGGCGCGGAAGCCGAGGCCCACGAGCAGGGCAGCCTCGCAGAGGTAGTGGCCCACCCGGTCGAGGTAGATGCCGGTCATGCTGGTCCGGCCGGTCCAGCGGGCGACCTCGCCGTCACTGCAGTCGAGCAGCAGGTAGATCTGGACCAGCAGGGCCGCGAGAATCGCACCGGGCAGACCCGGCCAGAGCAGCGCGAAACCGGCACCGACACCCGCGACGATCATCAGCCCGGTGAGCTGGTTGGGCGAGAGGCGCAGGACGAGGAAGAGCCGGGTGGCGTACAACGAGATCCGGCGCATGTACATCCGGCCAGCCCAGTGCTCGCCGCTGCGTCGGTCGAGCAGACCCGGCGGGTGTGCCTTGGCGCGAAGCTCAGCGATCGACGGCAGGGTAGTCATGTGTCGGGCGTGCTCTCCTCGGTCTGCGGCCCGGCTGGGCCGTTGCTGTCCTTCGTGCCAGTGGTCGCGTACGCCGCATTCATCCGGTCGGAGAACGCGCGTACGGCCGCCACCACCGCGTCCTTGTCGAGGTCGCGGTGCTCCAGGATCGTGAACCGGCCCGGCCGGGTCTCGGGTGCCCGCACGACGGCGGCCGTGAACTCCTCCAGGCTGAAGCCGAGTGCGGCCGGCGTCACGGGCAGGCCGTGCCGCACCAGGCAGTTCGCGATCAGTGTCCCCCGGGACCGGCTCTCGGGATCGTCCCACAAGGTGGAGGCGAACGCCGCGCCGAGGCCGACCTGCTCGCCGTGCGCACCAGCGCGCTCGGGGTACAGCAGGTCGATCGCGTGCGAGATCTCGTGGCAGGCGCCGCTGCACGGGCGGGTCGAACCCGCGACCACCATCGCCAGCCCCGACAACACCAGGCCCTCGGCGAGGACGCGCAGGAAATCGTCGTCGACGAGCGTGCCCGGGTGGTGGGCCACCGCTTCGGCTGCCGTGCGAGCCAGCGTCACGGCGAGCCCGTCGACGGGTTCGCCGGTGAGGTCGCGGGAAAGCTCCCAATCGGCGATCGCGGAGAGGTTGGACAGCACCTCACCGATGCCGGCGCGGACGGATCGAGCGGGCGCCTGGCGTACGACGTCGAGGTCGACGATCACCGCGATGGGTGCGGGTACGCCGTAAGAACCACGGCCGGCGTCGTTGTCGAGGATGCTGACCGGCGAGCCGATCCCGTCATGGGCGAGGTTCGTCGCGACCGCCACCATGGGCAGGCCGAGCCGGGCCGCGGCGAACTTCGTCACGTCCAGCACCTTGCCGCCGCCGACACCGACGATCGCGTCATAGGACCGGCCGCGTACCTGCCCGGCGAGCCGTAGGGCGGCGTCGACCGTGCCACCCTCGACGGTGTAGAAGTCGGCCTCCCGCAGGGTCGGCCTGACACTCTCGGTGAGCTGGCCGCCCGACCGGGGACCCACCGCGACGGCGACCCGACCGCCGGCCGAGATGCGCTGGTCGGCGAGGAGGTCGGCCAGGTCGGCGATGGCGCCCCGGCGTATGTCGACCACCACGGGAGTGGTGATCATCCGGGCTAGGAGGGGCACGGTGCGTCCCCGCCCGTGGCCGTCGGTGCCGTGCCGGTGCCAGACGCGATCTCCTCGATGACCTTCGCCGCGCGGGCAAGGTCGTCGTGGTCGTCGATCTCGACCCAGGGGACGTCGCCGATCGGCTGGACGTCGACGCGGACCTGGCCCGCGTCGATCAGCGCCTGGAAGCCGTCTTCGTAGTAGAGGTGCGGGTCGCGCCGCCACGTCGCCTCGAGCGCGTCCGCGAGGGCCGCGCCGACTCCGGCTGCGAGCCGGCTCACTCCGATGTACTCCGCGTACGCCGTCTCGGGGTCCATCAGCTTGGTGATGGAGGTGACGCCGCGCTCGGGCGACCAGGTGACCTTCATCTCCTCCTCGCCGAGCCGCTTGACGGCGTCCGCGGCGAGGAGGAGCGAACCCTCGGCATGGGTGCTGCCGAGCAGAGCGTTCTCGACCGACACCGGGTGGACCGTGTCGCCGTTGGCGAGCAACACGTCCTCACCGACGAACCGCTCGCGCGCGCACCACAGGGAGTAGCAGTTGTTCCAGGTCAGCGCGCGGTCATTGTGGATCAGGTCGAGCATCACGCCGTGCCGCCGCTCGAGGGTGGCCTGCCGCGCGCGTACGGCGTCGGCCGCGTAGCCCACCACGATCGCCACGTCGGTCACGCCGACCGTCGCGAAGTTGGCGAGGATCACGTCGAGCGGGGTGAGCGGCTCGGCCTGGCCGTCGGCCGTCGGGTCGGTCAGCGGGACCAGCGCCTTGGGCAGCGTGTCGGTGTAGGGACGGAGCCGCCGGCCGGTGCCCGCCGCGAGCACCAGACCGATCACCGCGGGCCTCCGCTCGTGGCGGGGACGCCGGCAGCCGAGCCGGTGGCGCCCTCATCGGCCCGCACCTGCGCCACGGTGGCGGTCACGCTCTCGACGACGAAGATGGCCGCCACCAGGACCGTCACGAGGACGAGGCCCACGTGGAAGACCGTGGCTCCGCCGAGCGCCAAAAGGGCGATCAGGAGCATCCGGCCGTCGTGGCCGCCGGTGGCGATCACCAGCCAGCGCGGCGGGTAGGTGCCGGTCTGGCCGAGGCGGTAGACGGTGTCGTAGTGGTGGAAGGCGCAGGCCGCGACATAGCCGAACGCGACTGGAAGGGCGCTCGGCTCGACCAGGGCGGTAAGCGTGATGACCAGGGTGTATTCGGCGGCGCGGTAAGACGGCGGGAGCACCCAGTCGGCCCAGCCGTTGAGCGGTTGCCGGCTCGCGAACCCCACCAGCAGGACGTACCACAGCACGCCGACGATCACCCAGGAGGCGCCGACGGCTGGTATCACCGACAGCGAGAACGCGAGGGCGAGCAGCGCGATCAGGGTGGTCAGTGGCGCGGGCAGCGACCGTCCGGGCAGGGCGTGGTGAACGATCCACCCCACCGGGCCGACGTCGACCAACGCTCCAAGGGAGTTGCCGGCGATCTTCGACCACGGGCGGCGCATCCGGCGCAGGCTGCGCAGCAACCGGCCGAGGAAGCCGTAGCTCGCGGCGAGCAGGCCCACCGCGAGAAGGGCCACGAACACGATCCGCGGTGTGGTGAACGCGACGAGGAGGCAGATGAGCGCCGAGCGTTCGCCCTGCGGGAGGACGGCTGCCCGGCGAAGCCAGACCTTCCACCGCCCGCCACTGAGCCGGGCCTGCACCTGGCTGGCCAGGGCGGGAGCCTCGTCTGGCCCGGCCGTGACCTCCTCGTAGCCGGAGTGCATCTGGTGACGGACCGTCTGGAACGCCATCGCCGCCGCGGCCAGCCACCAGATCGAGGGGTCGGTGTGCGCCACGCCGATCGCGAGGCCGGCGTACAACGCGTACTCCTTGACCCGGTCGAAGGTCAGGTCGAGCCGCGCGCCGAGTCGGCTGTAGCGAACGGTGTAGCGGGCGAGGTCGCCGTCGATGCAGTCGAGGGCGAACGACGCGTGGAAGAGCAGGGCGCCGACGACGTAGCCGGTGCGGGTGCCGGTCGCGCACAGTGCGGCCGCCGCGAGCGCGACGACCAGCGAGGCCACCGTGATCTGGTTGGGGGTGAAGCCGAGCCGGGCGAACCACCGGGCCGCGTGGCCTGAGTAGCTGCGGACGAAGTACGTCGTGAAGATCGTGTCCTCGGACTTCACCGCGCTCGTCAGCCGGATCCGCTCCTCGTCGACGGCGGCGGCGCGGGCCTCGAGTGCCGTCCGTTCCTCAGCTGTGTCGGCGAGGCCGGCGACCAGGGGCGCTGGGTCGATCCGGACGACATTGACGGTCGTGGCCAGGAGGTCGGCGACCTCGCCGACGTCGACCTGCGCGCCGCCCCGCAGGTGGGTGGGGATCTCCGTCTGTGTGTCGGTCGTCCGCTGGCGCTCGGTGGTGGCCGCCAGGTGCGTGGTGTCCGCGCGGTCCGCCGACATGATGTTGGAGAGTGCGGTCAGAAGGTGGTGGCGCGCACCCGCGGCGACGGTGAGGGTGCCAGGACCGGCGATGGCCGCCGGCCGCCGGTCGCAGATCGCCCGGCGGAGGGCATGGAGGTGACCCACGTAGCGCCGGTCGACCAGCGCGACAGGTCCCGCTGATGTGGCGGTGAGGACGGCGGCGAGGTCGGCAACCGTGTCGGTGTCCACCACGTCGTAGCCCAGCGCTCGCAACTGCCGGGCCACGGAGAGGTCTCCCGGCTCGGCAGCCACGATGGGTCCGACGAGGAACGCGGTCGGCAGCGCGATCACCCCTGTCTGGTTGAAACGGCTCATCTTAGAGCGCTCCGATGACCTGGCGGCCGGCTGTGCTCGCACCATCATCGGCTGCGTTCACGGGATTGTCGGTTGGGCAGGCACGGTAGGAGCACCGACAGTGATCGTTCACCTGCGCGGCGTTCCTCCAGTCCGGCCCCCCGACCGTAGCGGTCGCGGCTGCTGAGCGCATCCCGAGCCGGGCAACTCATGTGACCGGTGTCGTCGGCGGGATGGTACGGATCAGGCCGTAGGTACTCAATCGACACAACCGCGACGTAAGAGGTCGGGCGGGTAGGAAGCGCGGGGTGCGCGAGGTCGGCATAAACCGGACAATTGCTTGGAAAACTCCTTGCCGGAGTGATCGGCCGGACATGATCAGTTCGTAGTTTGGTCAAAGCGCTGTGTGATCAACTACGGCCGCAATACGGTTCTACCCGTACAAACGTCGAGGTCGGACGATGCGACGGAGGTCGCAGAAAGTTAATGACCGTCTGTGCCGTCACGTGTACGCAGTGCAGATCGTTAGTCGGTGTATGACCCGAGCCGGGCGGGTCTAAACCGAGACGACAAGGCCATGAGAGGGAGGTCGATGTCGATATGGCGGCGTCTGTGATGACGTCGGAGATGGTGCCTTCAGCCACTCAAGAGGCACCGGTGTTCGTTCCCGGCTATGGATGGGTCCGTTGGTCGAGGGCATTACTGGATGCCCAGGCCAGATACCTCCTGCTCCTTCACCGACCGGATCAGGGATGGGCAAGGCTGCGGCTGGCCGGGATGCGGAGAACGGTTGACGGGCCCCGATGCCTCTACTGCGGGCGCGAATGGACGTGCCCGGAGGTGACGTGGGCAAGTGCGTGGCTGTCACCGTTCGGACGCATATGGGGACGACGGCACGTGAGGGATCGCGGAGGTAGGCACCGGGCGTCCAGGCACACTCGGGTCGGCGGCGCGAGTGACCGCCGATCCACTGGCGGCCGGCGGGACTCCAGGAGTCCGGCGGCTTCGGTAGCCGTCGGATAGGGAGTCCCTACTCCAAGGGGGCGAAGCAATGTGTGGGCCGGAGTCGGTGGTCGCAGATGAAGGACCACCGGCCCCGGCCCGTTTCGTTGGATTTGTGGGGTCTCGCAGGGGTCGCGGCGTTGCGGGACCGGGGGCCGCTACTCGCTTCGCCGCATCATGACCAGCCGGGACCGGGTGAAGATCCCGGCGCCCGCGACCGCCACCAGCGGGACCGCGACCGCCACCAGCCCCAGCAGTTGCCACGGCACGGCGATGATGTGCCCACCGGGAGACCCCGCCGTGAGCGGCCAGGTCACCGCCAGGCCGGGGATACTTCCGACCGCGACTCCCAGGAGTACGCCGAGACCGGCGATGACCGCCGCCTGCGCCATTGCCGTCCGCCGGCGGGTTCGGGGTGAGGCGCCGACCGCGGCGAGGGTGGCGAAGTCCGGGCGGGCGTCGTCGAGGGCGAGGGCCGTGGCGGTCGCCGTACCCACGAGGACGATGAGTCCGCCGATGCCGCCGAGGATCGCCAGGATTGGTGTGTACGACTGGACGAATCCCCGCTCGACGTAGACGGTCGACTGGGGTAGGAGTCCCTGGACGATCTCGTCGACGCGCTCCTCCAGCTCCTTCGTGATCGGCGTGCCGGTCGGGGGGAGCAGGATCTGGATGGTTCTTGGGTGCAGGCCAAGTCGCTGCGCGGTCTCCTCCGTGCCGACGAGTTCGGCGAGCACGTTGACGTACTCGCCGTGTGCTGCGTTGGGCGCCCCGGCCAGCACTGCCGCGGGCACCGTGCTGGTCTGCCGGTCCTTCTCGGTCCCGGTCCCGTCCTCGGCCGTCTCTGGGTGGTAGGTCTTCACCCGGGTCGTCCCGGCGGTCGTGATCTGGGCCGGGTCGCTGACCAGGACGCCGCCGCGGGCAAGGACGGCGCGCTGCTCAGACGTCAGCGCCCGGCCGGTGAGTGCCTCGACGGTGGCGGCGTCCGCCACCAGCATGCCGCTCACGCGGACGGAGAGGAAGGACTCCTCGGTGTTCCCGCAGCCCGCTCGGGTCTCGCGGCAGCCCGCGATCCCAACTATCCGGTGATCTCTGATGTCGCCGCCGGCAGCCCGGACGACACGCGGTGAGTGGGTGGGGAGTTCGGCACGGAGGCGAGCGACCAGCGCCTCGACCTGGTGGTCTCGACCCGCCCCGTTCAGGTAGACGGCGAGGGTGCCCATCCGCTCCTGAGGCGTGTAGTCGCGCCGGCTCTCCGCGAAGTCGCTCGCCGACCCGATGGCGAGGGCGGTGACGCCGATGACCGCGCCCATGATGGCCGCGACGGCGGGTGCCGTACGCCCGCGATGGCGCGCGCTGTCGCGGGTGGCCAGCCGGAGCGACAGCGGCAGCCGATCGCCCAGGCGTCCGAGGCCGCCGATGATGCTCGGGGTGAGCATGATCGCGCCGGTGGCGAGTCCGAGGGTGCCGAGTACGACGGGGATCTCGCCGCCCGACGCTTGAGTTCCGCCGAGGAAGACGACCGCCACGCCCGCGCCCGCGAGAACCAGGCCGGCGATCGGCCAGCCGGCACGCGTTCGCACGTCACCTCGCCGGCCCGCGAGCGCCGTCAGAGTGTCCTGGCGGGCGGCCTGCCGGGCGGGTGCGAGTGCGGCCGTCAGCGTCGCGAGGATGGCGACGCCCACGATGAGCAGCAGGTCGAGGCCGTGGACGCGGAGGCGTCCGAGTTCGGTGCCGACGAGGCTCTCGACCAAGGGTCGGACGGCCACTACGACCAGGATTCCGGCCCCAGCTGCGCCGACCGCGATCAGGGCGCCGAGCGCGAGTGCCTGGCCCAGGACGACCCGCCGGACGTCCCTCGCCGAGGCGCCCGCCGCGACGAGTAGCGCGAGCTGCCGGCTCTGCCGGCGGGCCCCAACCGCGAACGCGGGCCCGGCGAGCAGGACGACCTCGAGTACCAGGCAGGCCGCAACGAGGATGGCGAGCGGCTCGAGACCCGTGCCGCCTTCCGTCCGCCGGAATTCACTGGCCACCTCACTGTCCGGCGGTGGGTTGAGCAGGACCGCACGGGACTGGACGGTGAGGCCGGCACGGTTGAGGTCGCGGACGGTGGCCCAGGTGATGGGCGCGCCGCCGGTGTCCACGAGGTACGACGTCTGGGCGTCGTCGCCCAGCACGGTGCCCGGCAGGCCGAGGAGCTCGCGGCCCTTCAGGTCGGCGGGATTGCGGACGACGCCGACCACGGTGACGCGGCGTTCGCCGTTGGCGCCGACGTCGAGGTGATCGCCGATGCGGTAGCCGCGGTCCACCAGGGCGGGAGAGATGGCGACCTCGCCGCGGGCGGCGGGCGCCCGGCCGTCGAGGATCCGGGCGAGCCCCTTGGTGAGCGGGTCGCGGAGGTCGAGTTCGCGAACCTTCGTCGCGAGGGCGCCGTCGGCGGTCTCGATAAGCGCGCCGGCGCCGCGGATCCGCAGGGGCAGGACCCGGCCGTCGACGGCGCCGGCGACATCCTGTGCCGTCCAGGTCCGGCTGGGGGAGCCAGACGGCGCGGCGGCGTCCGGGGTCGGGGGTACCTCCGCGCGCGGATCTTGGATGACAGGCCCGTCGTGAACGGTCACGAGCGCGTCGGCCGCCCCGAGCGCTCGCAGCATCTGCTCGGCGGGCGGGACGTCCCACGCCGTGCGTGCGACCACGGCGAGCGCCGTCACGAGGAGGACGGGTACGCCGACCATCGCCGCGATCAGGAGGCTCCGCGCCTTCGAGCGGCCGATCTCACGGCGCCCCAGCCGAAGCGCGAGCCGCCAAGAACCCAGGGTCATCGGCTCTCCTCCAGCAGTGACTCCGCGTCGCTCGCGTATCCGGTGTCGTCAACGGCGCGGCCATCGCGCAGGAACACGATCCGGTCGGCCCAGCCGGCGTGCCGGGCCTCGTGCGTGACGAGCAGGCCGGCGGCTCCGGCATCGATCCGCGCCCGGAGGAGACGCATCACGGCCTCGCCGGTCTCGGAGTCCAGGGCTCCGGTGGGTTCGTCGGCGAGCACGAGCCGGCGGTCTCCGACGAGTGCCCGGGCGATCGCGACGCGCTGCTGCTGGCCGCCGGACATGTCGTCGGGGAACCGGCCGGCGAGCTCCTTGACGCCCACCTCCGCGAGCGCCTGGGTCGCCTCCTTGCGGGCCCGCCGGGAGGGAACGCCATCGAGCTCGAGAGGCAGCGCGACGTTCTCGACCGCGGTGAGCGCCGGGATGAGGTTGAAGTCCTGGAAGACATAGCCGATCGAACGCCGGCGCAGGCCGGCGACCGCCGCCTTCGAGAGGGTGCCGAGGTCCTGGCCCTCGACCAGGACCTCGCCGACGGTGGGGGAGTCGAGACCGCCGGCGAGGTGGAGGAGCGTCGACTTCCCAGAACCGGACGGGCCCATCACCGCGACCAGCTCACCTGTGGTGACGGCGAGGCTGAGTCCGCGCAGTGCGTGGACGGCGGTCTCACCTTGGCCGTGGACGCGGCTGACCTCGCGCAGCTCCAGGACCGGTCCGGCGTGCGGCGTCATCGGCGTACCCCCTCGTGGTCAGTGGCGGTGTGGTCGTCGGCCGGACGATTCTCGGCGCTCGGTCGGGCGGGTGCGGTGGAACGCGACGACCGGGCCAGGCGGGACTCGCAGTGGTCGAGCCAGCGAACCTCGGCCTCGGCCTGGAAGATCATCGAGTCGAGGACGAGCAGCCAGGGGAGGTCGTCCTCGGCGGCGGCCTTCTTGAGTCGGGTGAGTTCGCGCAGCGTGCGAAGCGTGGAGGTGCGCTGGCCCTGCACGATCGCGGTGACGTCGACGCCGGGCACGGTCGTGGCCAGGGCGAGCTTGATGGCCAGCTCGTCTCGTGGCCGGGTCTCGCGGGAGATCGGGGTGGCGAACCAGCGGTGGAGTTCGGTGCGGCCTTCGTCGGTGAGGGCGTAGCCAACCCGGCCGGACTCGTCGGAGCCTTCGCCGCGGACGAGACCGTCGCGCTCGAGCCGGGTCAGGGTCGTGTAGACCTGCCCGACGTTCAGGGGCCAGGTCGCCCCGGTCGCACGCTCGAACTCCTGCCGGAGTTGGTAGCCGTACTTCGGGCCCTCATCGAGGAGGGCCAGCAGGCCATGACGGATGGACATGGCTACCGAGTATGCATACCGGGTATGCCCTGACGCAAGCGACTCGCCCTTCGGCGGACCCCGGCGTCCGTTGGGAGTCGGGCAACTAGGGTGGGCTGCCATGACCTGGCTCGTCACCGGAGGCGCCGGCTTCATCGGCGCGCACGTCGTCCACGCCCTGCACGAGGCCGGAGAGCAGATCGTCGTCCTCGACGACTTCTCCACCGGCGTACCCGCTCGCCTCTCAGACCTCGACGACGTGCCCGTCATCCGTGGCGCGGTCCAGTCCACCAGCCTGGTCGCGAAGCTCCTCCGCGAGTACGAAATCAGTGGTGTCGTCCACGTCGCGGCCAAGAAGCAGCCCGGCGAGTCGGTCGAGAATCCCCTCCTCTACTACCGCGAGAACCTCGGCGGCCTGGAGTCCCTCCTGCGGGCCATGACCGAGGCCGGGACGGACGCCCTCGTCTTCTCCTCCAGCGCCTCGACGTACGGCAACCAGGACTCCGACGTGTTGACCGAGGACGCGGTGTGCCGGCCGGAGTCGCCGTACGGCGAGACCAAGCTCGCCGGGGAGTGGCTGATCGCCGACGTGGCCCGGGCGACCGGCCTGCGCTACGTCAACCTGCGCTATTTCAACGCCGCCGGCGCGGGCCGGCCCGAACTCGCCGACACGGGTGCGTTCAACCTGATCCCGATGGTGTTCGAACGCCTCACCGCCGGCAAGCCACCGCTGATCTTCGGCGACGACTACCCGACACCGGACGGCACCACCATCCGCGACTACATCCACGTCGCCGACATCGCCTCCGCGCACGTCGCGGCGGCCCGGCACCTCGCCAAGGGCGAGGAGGTCCGCCACGTCCTCAACGTGGGCACCGGTCGCGGGTCCTCCACCCGGGAGATCGTGGACACGATCCTGGAGGTGTCCGGCTACTCCGACCTCACGCCGGAGGTGCTGGGGCGGCGGGCCGGTGACCCGGCCGTCTCGATCGCCTCCGCCGACCGGATCCGGCAGCTCTTCGGGTGGTCGGCGGCCCATGACATGCGGGCGACGGTGGCCGACGCGTGGGAAGGTTGGCTCTATCACCATCCGGAGGCACGCCGCGCGTGACGCGCGGTTCCCGGTCGGGCCGGCTGTCGTGCGGGTGTTCCGCCGGCCGCGGGCGGCCCGGTGGGTGGCCCCCCGCCGGTGAGCCGGAAGCCTGGAAGGGGGCCGGTCAGGGATGACGCAGCCGGGCACGATCTTGTGGACCCCGCCCGCCGATGTGCGTGAACGCACCCGCATCGGCGCGTACCTCCGCTGGCTGGCCGACGAGCGGGGTCTGGCGTTCGACGACTACCACTCACTGTGGCGCTGGTCCATCGACGACCTGCCCGGCTTCTGGGGCAGCATCTGGGACTACTTCGGGGTCCGGGGTCGCCCCCGGGAAAACACAGTCGGGGTCCGGGGTCGCCCCTGGGAGGGTGCTGTCCTGGGGCGGGACACGATGCCGGGCGCGGAATGGTTTCCGGGCGTCCGCCTCAACTTCGCCGAGGAGATGCTGCGCAACCTTCCGGACGTGGGACCGGTGGTCGTGGCGCGCTCGCAGTCCCGGGCGCCGGTGGAGCTCACGGCGGCGGAGTTGCGAGACGCGGTGGCCCGGGCGCGGGACGGTCTGCGCCGGCTCGGCGTCGGGCCGGGCGACCGAGTGACCGCGTACCTCCCGAACGTGCCGGAGGCGCTCGTACTCCTCCTCGCCACGGCGAGTCTGGGTGCGGTGTTCTCCTCCTGTGCGCCGGAGTTCGGGACCCGCAGCGTGGTCGACCGGTGGAGCCAGATCGAGCCGTCCGTGCTCGTGGTGGTGGACGGCTATCGGTACGGCGCGAAGGAGATCGACCGGGTAGACGAGGTGGCGGCGATCCGGGCGGGCCTGCCGACGCTGCGGCACACGGTGGTGCTGCCGTACCTGTCCGAAGTCGCCGCGGCCCGCATCCCCGACGCGCTCACCTGGTCGGAGCTGCTCGACGCCGGCGGCGGCACGGGTGAGCCGGCGTTCGAGCCGCTGGCGTTCGACCATCCGTTGTACGTGCTGTATTCGTCGGGTACGACGGGTCTGCCCAAGCCGATCGTCCACGGACACGGCGGCATCCTCCTCGAGCACCTCAAGACAATGGCGCTGCACTTCGACCTGGGCCCGGGGGATCGGTTCTTCTGGTTCTCCACGACCGGGTGGATGATGTGGAACGCGCTGGTGTCCGGCCTCCTCGTCGGTGCCACGGTGGTGATGTACGACGGCAATCCCAGCCATCCCGACCTCGGGGAGTTGTGGCGGCTGGCGGCCGAGTGCGGGGTGACGTTCTTCGGCACGAGCGCGCCGTTCCTGATGAGTTGCCGCAAGGCCGGCCTGCGTCCGGCGGAGATCGCGGACCTGTCGAGGATCCGAGGTCTGGGTTCGACGGGCGCGCCGTTGCCGCCCGAGGGTTTCGCCTGGGTCTACGAGAACGTCAACCCCACCTTGCTCCTCCAGTCGTTCTCGGGCGGCACCGATCTCTGCACCGGGTTCGTGGGCGGGTCGCCGCTGCTGCCGGTGTACGCCGGGGAGCTCGCCTGCCCCTGCCTTGGCGCCGCGGTGGCGGCGTACGACCCGTCTGGTCGCCCGGTGGTGGGGCAGCTCGGCGAACTCGTGCTGGAACGCCCGATGCCCTCGATGCCGGTCGGCTTCTGGGGCGACCCTGACGGGAGCCGCTACCGCGCCGCGTACTTCGAGGACTTCCCTGGCGTGTGGCGGCACGGCGACTGGGTGGAAATCACGCCCCGCGGCACCTGCGTGATCACCGGGCGTTCAGACGCGACGCTCAAGCGGGGCGGCGTGCGGATGGGGACAGCGGAGTTCTACTCGGTGGTGGAGAGCTTCCCGGAGATCGCCGACAGTCTGGTCGTGCACCTGGACGAGTGGTCCGGGGGTCCGGAGGAGCTGCTGCTGTTCGTCGTTCTGGCGGCGGGTGCGGAGTTGGACGACGCCCTGCGCGCGCGGCTGGCGGGGGAGTTGCGCAGGCACCTGTCGCCCCGCCACGTTCCTGACGAGATCGTGGCCGTCGCGGCCGTACCCCGCACGCTGTCGGGCAAGAAGCTCGAGGTTCCCGTGAAGCGGATCCTCGAGGGGCACCAGGCTGACGAGGCGGCCAGCAGGGGAGCCCTCGCGGATCCGGGCTCGTTGCGGACGTTCGAGGAGTTCGCGCACACCCGCCGGCGTGGGAACGCCGACGCCGCCGGCCGCTGACCACCAGTCCAGGAGCGTTTACCACCGTTCTGTCCATTTTTCCGGGATTCTGACGATTTGGGAGTGTCGTCTGATCTTGGACAGGGAAGGTCATCTTCGACGGTGACGGCTGGCGAAGGTGGGCAGATGGGCGAACAGACGCAGGCAACGGCGAAGATCAGGCGCTTGTCGGTGGTCGCGGCGGCGGTCATCGGGCTGGTGGGCGCAGCCGTTCCAGCCTGGGCGGACCAGCCAGACGGCGGCATTGGACCGGGCTCGGCGACGGCGGGCGTCAAGCGTCCGGACAACGGAATCTTCGAGGTCGTGGGTCGCGGTTGGGGACACGGGCGCGGGATGTCGCAGTGGGGTGCGTACGCCGCGGCGAAGAGCGGCCAGAACTACCGCGAGATCCTTCGCTTCTACTACCCGCGGACCACGCTGGTCTCCGACCGGACGTCGGACCGTCTTCGGGTGTTCCTCAGCCACCGCGGTGGTGAGGTGCGGGTGCGTCCCGAGCCCGGGCTGACCCTCTGGTGGACCAGGCGGGACGGCTCGACCAGGCCCGAGGCATTACCCACCTCGCTCGCCGACTGCCGGGTGAGCACCTGGCGGGTCCGCCCGATCGAGGGCCGGGCAATGGCGGTCGAGGGGTACTCCTGTGGTGCCTGGCGCACGTTCGTACCCTCGCGCAAGATCCTGCCCAGCGGGCGTGCGTCGTTCGTCGCTCCGGACGGAACGGTCGCGGTCGAGCGACGGACCTCGGACGGCACGAAGGTCCGTCGCGACTACCGGGGCTTCCTGCGGGTCGTGCTCCGTGACGGCCGGCTCCGCCCGATCAACGTCGTGTCGTACGAGGAGTACCTCCGCTCGGTGGTGCCCGCGGAGTCGCCGGCCGGCTGGCCCCGCGCGGCGTTGCGCGCCCAGGCGGTCGCCGCGCGCACGTACGCCGTCCGATCGGCGCGTGACCGGGGCGGTGCTTCCTTCGACGTCTACGACACAACCGCCTCCCAGGCGTACCCCGGACGGGTTCGGTACAACAAGGACTGGAAGGTCACCCGTACGTACGAACACGCGCGAACCGACGCGGCGATCGCCGCCACCGCGGGACAGACCCTGCGCTACAACACCCGGGACGCGCTCACGGAGTTCGGATCGTCCAACGGTGGGTGGACAGCCGACGGTGCCAAGCCCTACCTGCGGGCCCAGACCGACGGCTGGGATGCGAACGCGAGCGACAACCCGAGCCGGGACTGGAAGGACACGGTGACGGCCAGCCGGCTGCAGCGGCGCTACCCCTCGATCGGGACGCTGCGCGAGATCAGGGTGCTCGAGCGTTCGGGTGGCGGCACCTGGGGTGGCCGGGTGCGCGCGCTCCTGCTCGTGGGCAGCGCGGGGTCCCGGGAGATCCGGGGTGAGGACAACGTCCGCTGGGCGCTCGGCCTCCGGTCGGCGTGGTTCGCCTTCCAGGACTGAACTGTTACGTCCAGGTGTGGGAGGTCAACCGCGCAGGTGGGTCAGGGTGACCTTCTCGTTGGTCGCCCGGCGTTCGAGCGCCGTCTCGTCGAGGTTGCGGACCAGGACGACCGACGCCTGCCGAGCGAGCGGGGCAAGGAGCGCGTCGAGGTAACCGTCGGAACCGGCCGGGTTGGTGTCAGTCAGCACCCTCGCGCCGGTCTCGAGTCCAAGCTCATCAGCCCGGACGCGCGCCGCGTTGGTGAGGTCGGCGCAGGTGAGCGTGTGACCGCCGACGACCAACGCGGGCGCGGTCGGATCCGGCGGAACGTACGGCGTGAACGCGTCGGCGTACGACGGCACCTCCACGCCGTAGTCCAGTACGCCCGGCGGCAGCGTCTCGGTGAACGGCCCACCGAGAGGACGCAGGGCGAGCGCCACCGTGTCCCGCCCACCCGCCACCAGCGCCTCCTCGAACCGCTCAGGCCCGGTGACCACGACCTCGGCCCCGGCCGGTGCGTCGAGGTCGACGACCAGCCCCGCCGACCAGGCGGCGAGCATCCACACCGCGGCCTGCCAGTGCGCCGGGAGGAGGAGCGCGGCCCGCTCGCCCGGCTCGGTGGCCAGCCCGTCCTGCAGTAGGTTGGCAGTCTTGGCGACCCAGTTTTCGAGCGTGGTGAGGGAGAGCTCCACCCGTTCGCCGGTGGCGTCGTCGTAGAACGTCAAGAACGGCTTGGCGGGCTCGGCGGCGAGGGCTGCGGCGATAAGACCGGCGGGCGTTTCTGGGTGGGCCACGAGGATCGACCCTAGTGGCATGGGCGCCCGGCCCCGCTGCGGCCGCCCACGGTGGCCCCAGGCCCGCCGCTCTCCAGGCCCGCGGCGCTCGGGGCGCGGGCCTCTCAGGGTGGGAGGCTCCCCTGGCGCGCGGCGCTCAGGGTCGCCGCGTGCGGTGGGAACAGAGCCCGTAGGCTCACCTGACATGCGGTACGCAGTCATCATCGCGGGGGGCACGGGCACCCGCCTGTGGCCACTGTCTCGTGGCGCCAGACCCAAGCAACTGTTGAGCGTTGGGAGTGGCAAGAGCCTCTTGCGGATTGCCTACGAGCGCCTGATCGGGCTCGTCCCGCCGGAGCGGATCTTCGTCTGCGCCGGTGCCGCTCACCGGGACGCCATCCTCGACCATCTGCCGGAGCTTCCGCTCACCAACTTCCTCGGCGAACCCATCGGCCGCGACACGGCCAACGCCATCGGGTTCGCCTCGGCGGTGCTGGCCAAGCAGGACCCTGACGCGGTGCTGGCGTTCGTGAACTCCGACCACGTGATCGAGCCGATCTCGGCGTTCCAGGACGCCCTGCGGACCGCGTTCGAGGAAGTGGAGCGCGACCCGGGCGTACTCGCGACTTTCGGCATCCCGCCGTCGTCGCCCCACACCGGTCTCGGCTACATCGAACGCGCCGAGCCGATCGCCACCCCTTCGCCAACCACCGCCGCCGGAGGCGCACCCGCCGCCGAGTCGAGCGGAGCGCCCGAGATCTTCGCCGTCTCGGCGTTCAAGGAGAAGCCGGATCTGGCGACCGCGCAGTCCTACGTCGCCAGCGGCCGGTACCTCTGGAACTCCGGGATGTTCGTCTGGCGTGCCGACACCCTCCTCGGTGAGCTCGCGACGCATCTGCCCGCGTCGTACACCGGGGTACGTCGGATCGCCGCGGCCTGGGCCAGTCCGGAGCGTGAGCTGGTCCTGAAGGAGATCTACGTCGACCTCCCGAAGATCAGCATCGACTACGCGGTGATGGAGCCCACCGCCAGGGGAGAGGGCGCCGCCCGCGTCGTCGTCGTACCCATGGCCGTCGACTGGCTCGACGTCGGATCCTGGCCCACCCTCGCCCGGACGCTGGAGAACGACCGCGACCACAACGCCAGCAACACCGTGACGGTCCTGGTTGACTCCGAGGGCAACATCGTGGTGAGCGACGACCCCGAACACCTCGTCGCGACGGTCGGGCTACGGGAGACGATCATCGTGCACACCCGGGACGTGACCATGGTGTGCCCCAAGAGTTCCGCCGAGCGGGTCAAGGATCTGGTCGCGCGGGTCCATGACGCCCACGGCAGCCGCTACGCCTGAGGATTCGACCCCGCGAGGGGTGAGGCCCGAGCTGTCAGAGGTTTGTCGGTCTCTTAGCCGAGAAGCCTCTGACAGCCCGGGTGTCTTCTCCAGGTTCGGTGGCGGGAGCTACGCGCGACTTCGCCCTGGTTGGGTTCGCCTGGCCGGCGGTTAGGCGGCGTTCGGCTCGGGCGACTGGGAGGCGGGGTATTTCTTCATGAACTGCTCGATCGCCTCGCCACTGACCTTCGTGGCGTACTGCCGGTGCCCGGCGTCGGTCGACCAGTGGGTGAGCGCGATGTGCTTGCCGGCCTTGAACTTTCCGTCCTTGGCGAACCACGGCGCGACGATCAGCTTCTTGGAGTTGTCGAACGTGCTCGACTCGAACCTCCGCGCGATGTCCTTGAGGGCGTTCAGCTGAGCGGAGTCCTTGGCGATCGTCTCGTCGTACCACACGATCGTGTAGCCGTGCTCGAGGTTGTGGACGAGCGTCTCGACCGCCGGCCGGTCCTTGTCGGTGTAGAACTTCCGGCCGAACGACGCCGGCTGCTCCCAGTGCGGGCCCGCGGACGGTGGCGCCGTGGTGTAGTTGACCTTCTGGCCGGTGTCGACGTGGTCGGAGACACCTGCGGCGCTGTCATTGACGACCGGGTCGAGACCCGCCTGCGCGGCCGGCACGCCGAACGCGGACATCGGCTGACGGCCGGGATCGTTGATCCAGTTCTTCACCGGCACCCAGGCGGCCGCTCCGATGATGACAAGACCGACCAGCGTGCAGGCGACGATGATCAACGCCGTGCGCCGGCGTTCGGTGCGCTGCTGCTCGCGGCGCAGCTGCTCGATGCGCTCGCGCCGGTTGGTTGGCTTGCGTTTAGCCACGGTCCAGTCCTTCGGCTCAGCCGGCCGGCGATCGCACGGCCGGATAGGAGTGTACGGAAGCAATGTGGGAGTAAAAGATCGCACGGCCACCGGTGGGTTCGCCAACGGTACGGCCCACCCCGTCGGTCCCGATAACGCTCGGAGAGACTGGTCTCGTGCCAGATGTGACGGTCGCGCGGGTCCAGCCGGTCGCGGAGAGCCAGACGCCGGAGCGGAGCCAGACAACGACGCCGGCCGGGACTCCCGGGCCGGCCGGGACTCCCGCGCGGACCCGGACGGTCGTGACCACCGAACCCGTCGACCCCGCACTGACGCTGGCGGCACTCCAGCGAGGCTCCGGGGATCCGGTCCACCGGCGTACCCCTGATGGTGCGGTGTGGCGGGGAAGCCGCACCCCCGAGGGGCCGGTGACTGTCCGTGTCGCCGCGGTGCCAGCCGATGGTGCGGTCGAGGCGCGGGCGTGGGGGCCTGGTGCCGACTGGTTGCTCGACCGGTTGCCCGCGCTGGTCGGTGCCGAGGACGACTGGACGGGGTTCGAGCCCGAGTTGCCGCTGTTGCACCGGCTGGCGAAGCGGTTCGCCGGCTGGCGGATCTGCCGTACCGGCCTGGTCATGGAGGCCCTGACCCCGGCGATCCTCGAACAGAAGGTGACCTCCACCGAGGCCTGGCGTTCGTGGCGGGAGCTGATCTGGAGGTTCAGTGAGCGGGCGCCGGGTCCGGTGCCGGTTCCGCTCTGGATCCCACCCGACGCGGCGACGCTTGCCCGGCTGCCCTCCTGGGAGTGGCACCGGGCCGGCGTCGGGCCCCAGCGGGCCGAGACGATCGTCCGTTGTGCCCGCGTTGCCGCCGCGCTCGAGCGTACGGCCGAGCTTGCCGACTTCGAGGAGGTCGAACGCCGGCTGCGGAGCCTCCCGGGCGTTGGCGTCTGGACGGCCGCCGAGGTGATGCAGAAGGCCCACGGCCACGCCGACGCGGTGTCAGTCGGCGACTTCCACCTCGCCAAGGCGGTCGGCTGGGCGCTGGCGGGGGAGCCGTACGACGACGAGATGATGCTGGTGGTACTCGAACGCTGGCGCGGCCATAGGTACCGCGTCACCAAGCTGATCGAGCTCGCCGGCATCCGGCCGCCACGGCGCGGTCCACGCTTCGCACCGCGCGACTACCGCGCGTTCTGACGGAAACCCCGCGCTGGGCTTGTGGGTCGGGGCACCCTGGTACGGCTCTGTTGGACAAGGGTGCCCCCGACCCACAACGAGGGGCCGAGCTCAGGCGAGGGCGCCGACCGCGAGGAGTCCGATGGGCTCGGCGCCGGCGACCGGATGGGTGCCACCGTCAGCGTCAGCGTCCGTGTCAGTGTCGGTGTCGGGCAGCAGCCGGCGTACCGCGTCGCGATCAAGACGGTCAGCAGCCAGCCAGACCGAGCCCAGGCCCTCGACCGTGCACGAGAGGGCGAGCCGGTCACGGATCCCGCCGAGCTCGAGCAGCGCGGACGTCCGTCGCGCCGCGTCGCCGGCGCGCACGTAGAGCAGGACGGCGTACGACACCGACGACGGCAGCCCCACGGCGTCCACCAGCGGCTTGAGGACGTCCGCCGACGCGACCTCGACAAGTCCCCACGATCCGGCCGGCGTCGCCGTGGCCACGACAGCGGAGACGGCGGCTCCCACGTGGCCTACCGCATCAGGATCGACAGGTGCGTCGGCGAGTTCGGGGACGGTGCGCGGGAGCGTGACCGCCTCCCGCCGCGCCTCCCGCGAACCCAGCCGGAACATGTCGCTGTCCGCCGGGCGTACGAGTGCGCCCACGCCGGGCCCGTCGTCCTCCGTCACCAGCGACGGCAGCCCCCGGACGATCGCGACCGGCACCTGCCCGAGCTTGCCCTTGGCGAGTTCGGCCGCGGCGGCGAGTTCGTCGGCGTGCGCTGGCGCCGTGACAGCCAGCTCGTTGCCGTGGACGTCGGCACGTCCGCGGTGGTCGTCGAACGGGCGTACGCCAGAGGCCCCGATCGCCAGGTCGACCTGGCCGAGCCGCCAGGGCCGGCCGAACGTGTCGGTGATGATGACGCCGAGCCGGGCGTTGGTCAGCGCGGACAGGCCGCGCCGCAGCGACCGCGCGGAGGCATCGGGATCCTCGGGCAGCAGCAACAGGCTTCCGGCCTCGACGTTGGACGCGTCGACTCCGGCCGCGGCCATTACGAAGCCGTGCCGGGTCTGCACGATCTGTGTCGTACCCCGCTCGGCGACCACGCGTACGGTCTCGGACCGGATGGCCTCCGACCGGTCGGTGCCCGGGACCAGCCGGCCCTCCGCCTTGCTCACGATCTTGCTCGACACCACGAGGATGTCGCCGTCGCGCAGCTCGGGGGCGTGCGCGTGGATGAGCGCCGCGAGGTCGTCGCCGGCCCGAACCTCCGGCATCCCGTGCACGGGCCGGACGACGAAGGAGCCCGGAGGTGGCGCGGCCGTCACCGGCGTACCACCTCGGCGAGGTCGAGCGCGGCCCGCGCCATCGCGGCCGCGGCGTCGACGTCAGACATGAGGAGGGGTACGGCGCGCGCGGCGATGCCGAGCTCCTCCACGTCGGGTACGGCGGCCGCGTCCTGCTCGTCGACCAGCCAGCCGTCGAGGAGACCTCCGTGCAAGCGTGCCCCGAAGTGCCGGGCAACGCCGGCGGCGGAGGTGTCGACGCCGATCGCCGGGAGAAGTTTGTCGGCCATCCCGCGTACCGGCGCACCGCCGACGATCGGCGAGAGCCCGACGACCGGGGCCGACGCGGCCAGCACGGCCTCGCGCACGCCGGGTACGCCGAGGATCGGGCCGATGCTCACGACGGGGTTGGAGGGCGGAAGGAGGAGTACGTCGGCCGCGGCGATCGCGTCGAGGACACCGGGCGCCGGCGCTGCCCTGTCGATCCCGTCGAACTCGATGTCGACGACCGGCAACTCCGCGTGGTGGCGTACCCAGTACTCCTGGAAGTGGAGCCGGCGCCGCCCTTCGGGAGCGTCCGGATCCTCGACCGTCACGTGGGTCTCCACCCGCTGGTCGGTCATCGGGATCAGATGGACCGGAAGCTGCCACCGCGCCGTCAGGGCCGTGGTCACCTCCGACAGGCTGCGTCCCTCTGACAGCAGGGCGGTCCGCACCAGGTGGGTGCCGATGTCGCGGTCGCCGAGGCCGAACCACCACGGCGTACTGGCGTACGCCTGGAGCTCGGCCAGGGCGTTCCAGGTCTCGTCGGCCCGCCCCCACCCCTTCGCCTCGTCATTGCCACCGCCGAGGGTGTACATGACGGTGTCGAGGTCGGGGGACACGCGCAGGCCATAGAGAGTGAGGTCGTCGCCGGTGTTGCCGATGACGCTGATGTCGGCCTCAGGTCGGTAGGCGAGGAGGCCGCGAAGGAACCGGGCAGCACCGATGCCGCCAGCGAGAACGGTGATCCGCACGGAAACCAGTGTGCCTGCTGGTGCCAACCCGGCCGCATCGGGTGGCTTGTCCACAGGGCGACAGGCGCCACGGCGGCGAAGTACGCCATAGTTGTGCGGCACCAGTGGGTGCGGAGTGCGGCCGGGCGTTCCATGTGGAAGGCTCTGCGACGAACATCACCACCATGTCTGGGGGTAGCACCGTGGTTTCCGAGACAACCAAGCCCCATCGCGAGCTGCTCGCGTGGGTGCTGCTAGGCGCCAGCATCCTCTTAGGCGCCCTGGCCGTCTCGCGACTGGTCATCGACGGCCCGTTCACGACGAAGGCGTGGGCCTACCAGAGCAGCTTCGCATCGCCCGTGCTCGTGGGCCTGCTGGTTCTGGCGGTCATCCTCGTCACGCATTTGGGCGACACGACACCCAATGCGCGCCTCCTCACCCTCGTTGTGCTGGTGGTGTTCGCCGTCCTGGCACTCCTCTCGATCGTGACCTGGCTCGCCGCGCTCGGCTACAGCGCAGACTTCGGCACCGGTTCCATGTCGTCGGGCAAGTGGTTCGGGTTCGTCCAGCAGGCGGCCTATCTCGCGATCATGGGCGCCGGCGTCTTCTTCGTCTTCACGACGTTCAAGGCTCTGCCAGCCCCCGCACCCGCCAAGTCATCCGCGTTCGGTGGGCAGGGCGGCCAGCAGGGCCAGTTCGGGCAGTTCGGTGGTCAGCAGGCCCACGGCCAGTACGCCGGCTACGGGCAGCAGGGGCAGCCGGCCCCCCAGCAGGAGTACGCCCAGCAGCAGGACTACGCCCAGCAGCAGGACTACGCCCAGCAGCAGGACTACGCCCAGCAGCAGGCGTACTCCCAGCAGCAGGCGTACAGCCAGCAGGACTACAGCCAGCAGGACTACGCGCAGGCAGCGCAGCAGGGCTACGCCGCCGCGCAGTACTCCCAGCCGGAGGCGGGCCAGGACGCCAACTCCTACGCCCAGGGCTACAGCCAGAACGAGCAGTACTCCCAGCAGGACTACCAGCAGACGCAGTACGCCCAGTCCTACCCGCAGCAGGACTACCAGCAGACGCAGGCCCAGCAGCAGTACTCCCCGCACGACTACCAGCAGACGCAGGCCCAGCAGGGGTACTCGCAGCAGGACTACCAGCAGCAGCCGCAGGACTACGGTCAGGGCGCCTCGGCCTACGGCCAGCAGCAGTACAACCCCTATGCGCCGCAGGGTCACGACCAGAGCCAGCAGGCCTACGGCCAGGACCAGCAGGCCTACGGCCAGGACCAGCAGGCCTACGACCAGAGCCAGCAGGCCTACGACCAGAGCCAGCAGGGCCAGCAGGCCTACGCTCCGGAGCAGACCCAGCACATGTATGGCCACGACCAGAGCCAGCAGGCCTACGGTCAAGACCAGCAGGCGCAACAGGGCTACGGCCAGGACCAGAGCCAGCAGGCCTACGGCCAGTACGGCTACGGCGCGCAGGGTTACCAGCAGGGTGGCGCTTACACCCAACCGAGCGAGCAGCAGCAGTACGCCGGCTACGCGCAGCAGCAGGATGCCGGCTATGCGCAGCAGCAGGACTACGGCTCCTACGGCCAGCAGTACGCGGCGACCGGGCAGACTGCCGACGCCGATCGGACGCAGTTCTTCACCCCTGAGACGGCAGGTTCCCAGGGAGGGGCGGAGCAGGCGGACCGTGGTGGGGCCGATGGTTCCGTGACGCACGCGTTCTCTGGCCAGGACGGTGCGGAGCGTGGCACCGACGACAAGGGCTCGTCCTCAGCACGCGGTGAGGTCGACTCGCCCGAACCCTCTGACCGGAAGGCGGGCGGCGAGGCCGGCGGACAGCCCCAGCAGGGTTGGTGGTCCCAGCCGCCGCGCTGATCGACTCTCGGCTGACGTTTTTTTCTGAGCGGGATCCCCGGCGGTTGTCCGGCGGGGATCCCGCTGCTGCGTGCTCTCCAGGCGGCGCGAGGGACCTGGCACCTGGTCATTGGTTGCTCACAGTGAGCGGTTCCTCCGCTTATAGCAGAGCCCGAGTTGACGCGTCGGGATTTCCGGCATGTAATTTCATCAGTGTCATTTGCCGCGTACCGGGGAAGTACCTGGATGGTGCGACATCGACACCCCTCGCGGGGCTTGTGACGGATCACGCTGGACTGGCACGAGACACGCGAGGAGCAGGACATTCAACGGGGATTTGAGTTCACGGGGACGTGGGTCGAGGAGGCGAGGACCGTGGCAGAGCCCAGCCTGTTGCACGGCGACGCCGAGGAAGAGCTCAGCTGGCAGGAACGTGCGCTGTGCGCGCAGACGGATCCAGAGGCGTTCTTTCCGGAAAAGGGTGGTTCCACCCGGGAAGCAAAGAAGGTGTGCGCGGTCTGCGAGGTCCGCGCCGAATGTTTGACCTATGCGTTGGAGCATGACGAACGCTTCGGCATCTGGGGCGGCCTCTCCGAGCGAGAACGCCGTCGCGTGAAGAAACGCGCGGTCTAGAGCGCTCGCGTACCCACTCGCCGCGACGGTGCGGCAGGCGGGTGAGTGCGGGACCGGCTGGGTGCGTATGCGTGGGAGGGGCCGTCCGCGGAAGTCCGCCGCGGGCGGCCTTTCCTGTCCCGCGGGCCGTCGGTTCCTGTCCTGCCGGGGAGGTCGGCTTACGCCGGTTGCCGGCAGCCGGTACAACCGTCGCGTAGTGTGTGGCCTTGCCCAAACCCGCCCACTCCGTGAGGTTCCTCGTCGCGTATGAGCGAGCGAAGCGAGCGCATCATTCAACACAGCGCGCCCGGTGCCTCATGCGCGCCCGCAGCGAAGCGAGGACGCGCATGAGCGAGCGAAGCGAGCACATCATTCAACACAGTGCCGCTGGTGCCGCGCCCGCAGCGAAGCGAGGACGCGCATGAGCACGGTCCCCGGACTTGAGGCGCACGCGCGCCCGGTCGTGACAGCGGTCGTCGTCGCACATGATGGTGCCCCCTGGCTCGGAGAGCTCATCTCGGGTCTTACGGCACAACGGCGCGCGCCCGACCGGGTCATCGTCGTCGACACCGGTAGCCGCGACGGCTCCCGTGAGCAACTGGCCCAGGCCTTCGGTGGCGCCGTACTCGATGCACCCCGCACCACCGGCTTCGGTGCGGCCGTGGCGCACGCCGTCAAGGCCCTGCCGCCCCGCCAGCCAGGGGAATGGTTGTGGCTCCTCCACGACGACTGCGCACCCGCGCCCGAGGCGCTGGAAGCGCTGGTCCGCATGGTCGAGACGGTCCCTTCGGCGGCGGTCATCGGGCCGAAGCTGCGTGACTGGCCGCAGGGACGTCGACTGCTCGAGCTTGGCGTCACGATCGCGGGCAGCGGCAACCGCGAGACCGGGCTGGAGTTCGGCGAGTACGACCAGGGACAGCACGACAGCGTGCGGGACGTCCTCGCGGTGAGCACCGCGGGGATGCTCGTCCGCCGGGACGTCTTCGAACACCTCGGCGGCTTCGATCCCCAGCTGCCGTTGTTCCGCGATGACGTCGACTTCGGCTGGCGGGTCGCCCACGCCGGCCACCGGGTGATCACCTGCCCCGACGCGCTGGTGCACCACGCCGAGGCGGGTCATCGCGGCTACCGCCGGCTCGACGCGGTGAAGGGACGTTCCCGGCGCGTGGATCGCCGCAACGCGATGTACACCCTGCTCGTCAACTCCGCGGCCTGGATGATGCCCCTCCTGGCGGTCAGGTTGGCGTTGGGTTCGGTGCTACGGGCGTTGGGACTCCTGATCGTCAAATGGCCCGACGCGGCATGGGACGAGTTCCGTGCCCTCGGCGTGCTGGTCCGGCCGGAGCGGATCCTGCTCGCCCGTCGCTGGCGAGCCGGGCACCGGCGGGTCTCCCGCCGGGCCATCCGCCACCTGCTGCCGCCGCCGTGGATCGGACTTCAGCACACGCTCGACGCTCTGGCCGCCATGCTGTCGGCCCGGTCGGGTGCGCACGCGGGTTCGGCCCGCCGGTCGCGGCGTCCGGTCGAAACCGGACCGGTGTCGGAGGAGTCGGAGGAGCTCACCACCGAGGGCCTCGGCATCTGGCGGTGGCTGGCGGCCCGTCCCTGGGCCATCGTGACGCTGGCGCTTCTCGTCCTCGCTCTCACCGCGAGCAGGGATCTGCTCGGCGGTGGGGCGCTCGGCGGCGGGGCCCTCCTCCCCGCGCCCGACAGCGTCGTCGACCTGTGGCAGCGGTACGTCGAGTCCTGGCATCCGGTGGAGCTGGGCAGCCCGCGGGCGGCGCCGCCGTACATCACCGTGGTCGCGGCCCTCGGCACGCTGCTCGGCGGCAAGGTGTGGTTGGCGGTCGACGTCCTGCTCATCGGTTCGGTACCCCTCGCCGGGCTGACCTGCTACGTCCTGGTCCGGCGGGTGGCCCGGGCACGGATCGTGCAGGTCTGGGCGACCATCACCTACGCGCTCCTCCCCGCCGTCACGGGAGCGATCGCGGCAGGCCGACTCGGCACCAGTGTCGCGATCATCGTTCTCCCGCTGCTCGGCCTGGCGGTACTCCGCATGATGGGCGCGGGTGCGGCCCGCGCCGGATCCTGGAGTGCGGCCTGGACCGCGGGGCTCATCCTCGCCGTCCTGACGGCGTTCGTTCCCGCCGGCTATCTCGCGGCGCTCGTCGCGGGCGCGATCGCCTGCGCGGTTCCGTTGCTGCGCAAGCCGGGCACCCGGAGCCGGATCGCGGTGGCCCTTGCGGTGCCGCCGCTCGCGCTTCTGCCGTGGCTGCCGGTGCTCGCGTTCAACCCGGGTGCGCTCCTGGGTGAGGCCGGGCTCGCCGTTCCAGGGCTCGCGGATTCCCGCCTCGCGCCCCTCTCGTTGCTGCTCGCCAACCCCGGCGGTCCGGGTGCCGCACCAGCGTGGATCTTCGGGCTGCTTCTCGTCGTCGCGCTGGCGGCGCTCATCCGGCAGGACCACAGCCGGGGTGTGCTCGCGGCCTGGCTCGTGAGCCTGGTCGGCCTGGCACTCGGTCTCGTGCAGAGCCGGCTCTCCGTCCAGGCCGACTGGATCCCCGAGGCGGTGCCGGCCTGGCCGGGCTTCGCCGCGGCCCTGGTCGCTGTCGGCTGGATCATGGCAGGTACGTACGCCGCCCACGGAGCGCGGCATCTCTTCGGCGAACGCAGCTTCTCCTGGCAACAGCCGGTGGCCGGACTCATGGCCCTGGTGGCGGTCGGGATTCCCGTGGCGGCGGCCGGATGGTGGCTCATCCGGGGGACTGACGGTCCGCTTGCCCGCAGCGGCGGTGCCGCCGTTCCTCCGTACATCCGGAACGCCCAGGAGTCGCCGGACCGCCCGCGGGCGCTGGTCGTGGAGGCGGAGGGTGGCAGCGTGCGGTACGCGCTGCTCAGGGGAAGCGCCGCGCGCCTCGGGGACGCCGAGACCGGTGCGAGCCGCGCCGCGCTCGCCGGCCTGGACGCCACAGTGGGAGACCTGCTGAGCGACACGCGCGGCGACGTCACGGCTGCCCGGCTCGCGGAGTACGCCATCGGCTTCGTCTACCTCCCGGCCCCCGCCGACCCTCGTTCGGTCGAGCGGCTCGACACGACCCCTGGGCTGTCCCGGGCCAGCGCGCCAGACGGCGCGGCGGCATGGAAGGTCGACCTGCCGGTCGGCGAGCTCCGCGTCGTTCCCCCCGGGACGGATGGTGCGCCGGGCGGTGCCCGGGTCGCCGACGCCGAGGTGCTCGGGATCGACGGCAACGGCGCCGCGCTCACGGTGCCTGAAGGAGTGCCTGACCGGCGGCTGGTGTTGGCCGAGACGTACAACTCCGGGTGGAGCGCCACCATCGACGGCCAGACCCTGACGCCCCGGAAGTACGCGGGGTGGGCGCAGTCGTTCGAGCTACCACCAGACGGCGGGCGGGTGGTGCTCACCCACACGACCGGGATCAAGGGAGAACTCCTGGCCCTGCAGGCCATCTTCGTCGTCCTCCTCATCGTCTTCGCCATCCCGTCGCGGCCCCGGCGCGAACCCTCCGCTCCCGACTACCAGCCGGCACGGCACGGCACCGGGGGAAGCCGCTCTGACGCCCGGCCCGGACGCCGGGCGGCAGGGGTGGGCCAGCCAGCCGGCGTCGGCGGATCCCAGACTCCGGCCGCTGGCGTGGCGGGCGGGGCACGGTCGCACGAGGAGGCGCAGCGATGAACAACCCCCTGATCCGGATCGGTGTCATCGCCGGCATCCTCCTGGTCCTCGTGGGCGGGACAGCCCTGGCGACGCCGAGCCTGACCAACCCGCGGAAGGCGTCCGAACCCACCCGGCGACCCCTCGATCGCGCGGCGCTCGTATGCCCTGAGTCGAGCTACACCCCCGACCAGACCACCACCGACGTGGGCGCGGTGGCGGCACCGGCCGGCACCGACGTGGAGGGCGCGGACGGCGCTGACGGCTCTCAGACGCAGAGCCGGGCGCGGCTCGACCTCGCCCCACTGGTCGGCACGGGCAAGCCGTTCGCGACCGTCGACCGGCGCGAACGCCTCGCTGCGTACGCCGTCCGCGCGTCGAAGGTCCCCCCGGTCCTCGTCTCCGCCCAGGGCGCCGTCGCTCCGGGAGCGACGGCCGGCCAGATCACCCGGACCGGCGAGGGTTCGCTCCGCGGGCTTTCCGAGACGCCGTGTGTGACGCCCGGCTCGGAGTTCTGGTTCGTCGGGGCGGGCAGTGAGCTCGGTCGCCACGGCCGCCTGTACCTCAGCAACGCCGACGAGGCGGTCGCCCAGGTCGACCTACGGTTGTACGACGAGAAGGGGCCGATCACCACCGACGGCACCCGCGGTATCGCCATCGCTGCCCGTTCCCAGCGGGTCGTCGAACTCGACAAGCTGGCACCGACGAGCAAGCGGCTCGCGGTCGCGGTGGTGGCCCAGCGGGGTCGGGTGAGCGCCGCCCTGCGCGACGACGCGGTGTCGGGCGACACGCCGATCGGCGTCGACTGGATCCCGTCGGCGGTCCCGCCGGCGAAGGAGCTACTGGTGCCGGGAATCGCGTCAGGATCCGGCGAGCGGGTCCTCACCCTCGTGGCACCCGGCGACTCGACCGCGGTCGTGGACCTGTCCATCCTCGCGGCCCAGGGCAGCTTCCAGCCGGTGGATCTCGGCCACCTGGAGATCGAACCCGGAACCGTCGCCCAGGTACGCCTGCACACCGCCACCCAGAAGCAGGCGGCTGCGGTACGCATCATCTCCGACGCACCCGTGACGGCGAGCCTGCGCAACGAGTTCGGGCCCGCTGACGGCCCGCGAGACGTCGCCTACGCCGCGGCCACCCGCTCGCTCTCGGGACCCGCGGTGGTCCCGGTGACGGTCGCGGGGGACAAGAAGTCGGCCTCCCTGCTGATGTCGACGCCCTCAGAACGGCCGGTGAACGCGACGGTCGTGATGCTCGGCGACGACGGTCGGCAGGTCGGCTCGACCAAGGTGACGGTCAAGGGCGGAAGCACGGTCGAGACCAAGCTCACCGCCCCCAAGGACGTCAAGCGCTACACCCTGGTGGTGACGTCCGAGGGTGGCGGCCCGGTGTACGCCACGCGGCTGCAGGTCGAGAACGCGTCCGACGGTCCGATGGTGTCGTCGTGGCCCCTCAGTTCGGCCGCGACCACCGCCGTACGCCCGATTGCACATCCCGACCTCGCGGCCGGCATCGGCGTCGAGGAGTCTGGGGACGGGGTCTTCCGCTGAGCGCGATGTGAGAAACCAGAGCGCAACCCCGAGTTGTCATAGGTTTCTCGGCTAAGAGACCGAGAAACCTATGACAAGCGACCATGCCAAAGGGCTTGCCTCATATCGTGGGCAGATTTGAAGAGGTCTTGTGTCGGGCCTCGGGTAGATGCCCAGTTCCCCCGCGAAAGTGGGCATCTAGTCAAAGTTCAACGAGCACGGGTGCCTGCCGGCAGCGACGTCACGCACGTCAGCCGGCTGCTTCGCCGCGCTAGTCGCCGTACTCCGGGTCGATCTCGTCGGGGCTGATGCCGAGGAGTTCGGCCACCTGCTCGACGACCACGTCGTGGACCAGGCCGGACAGCTCCGACACCCCGACGGCCCGCAGCTCGATCGGCCGGCGGTAGACGACGACCCTGGGAGGCTCCTCGCGGCCGGGCAGGAGCACCGCGCCCAGGGGTACTTCGTCGCTCCCGTGGCTCCGCTCCGGGTCGGGCACCTCCTCCACGGCGAACTCCACGCCGTCGAGTTCCTTGGCGAACCGGCGTTCGAGTTGCTCCACCGCGTCGAGGACGAATTCGTCGAACCGTTGCGCGCGACTCCGCGCGACGGGCACGCCCGAGGGCGCCAGCGGGCCCCGGACGGCAAGCGGGCCGCGCATGCCGCGACCGTGCCGGTCACGCCGGCGGGCGGTGCGACCAGGCGTACCGGAGCCTGCCACCGGTCGGGACACCCGGGTCTCTGGGGGAGGCGACGGGTGTCCGGAACCACCCTCTGAGCCATGCGGTCCGAACACGCCTTGAGCTTAGAGCCTGCCGGGGACGGCCAGCGGTGACCTCCCCGTCCCGCGATCCGTTACGACCGGAACGCCAGATCCGTTACCTTGCGCCCAAATTCGGGTGGATCGGTGGCCGATTTGCGCCTCGTCGGAGTCGTTCCAAACCTCCCGCACCAAGGATTTCCGGGGTCGGTAAGCGCTATGGCGCGTGTTCAGTACGACGGTTGGGGCGGGGCCCGCTACGATCCGACGTCGTGGGCTCGCTGCGGAAGTGTTCTCGGACTGCTTGCTCGCGCCCTGCGGTGACCACGCTCACGTACGTCTACGCCGATTCCACGGCGGTCCTGGGTCCGCTGGCCACCTACGCCGAGCCGCATTGCTACGACCTGTGCTCTGAGCACGCGGAGCGGTTGACGGTGCCGCGCGGCTGGGAGGTCATCCGGTTGGCGCCCGACCCGGAGTCGCTGCGTCCCTCGGTCGACGACCTCGAGGCGCTCGCCAACGCGGTCCGTGAGGCCGCTCGGCCCCGTGAGGGCGCCCCGGAGCCGGCAAACGAGGTCGGTCGTCGTGGTCACCTGCGGGTCCTCCGTAATCCCGACAGCGGCTGACCCGAGGCCTCACCAGCGCCTCACCGCCTGGATGCACACATACGGTGCCTTCAGGCGCCCAGGCGGCGACTGATCGGCTCCAGGCGTCTTACAACCGCCTGCCGTTCGGCCTATCCTCAGGCGACAAGCGGGGAGGGGAGTTGGCGATGGAGATGCTCGCGGGTGCGGCCATCCTGCTGGCCGGGATCCTGATCGGGCGGTTCCTGCCCAGCCGGCGGTCCGCCGCGCCCAAGCCGAAGGGGATCCAGCCGGTCTGCGGCTGCGGGCACGGGTCGTCGTTCCACGGTGAGGACGGTCGGTGCCAGGCGACGAACGAAACCGCCCAGTGGGACGGCGGCAACTGGGCCGGCATCGGCACGGTGCCGTGTACGTGCCAGAAGTACGTCGGACCGGAGCCGCTCCCGAGCTTCTACGCACCTGAGATCGCCGACTGACGCGGGCGACCGCGCGTGGGGGCGAGGACGGGAGGAGTCCCCGCTCGCCGCGCCGCGAGGGGCGCGGCTGTGCCGCGAGGGCCGGTGATACCCAGCGCCGATAGGGTGGCGATGTGCCCGATCCTCGAGCCGTCTTCAAGGCCTATGACATTCGCGGTGTCGTCCCCACGCAGCTCGACGCCGGTCTCGCCCGTGCGGTGGGCGCGGCGTTCGTGGAGGTTCTCGACAGTCCACGGGCGGTGGTCGTCGGCCGCGACATGCGGGTCTCCTCGCCTGAGTTGGCGGCGGCGTTCGCCGACGGCGTGACCAGCCGGGGCGCGAACGTCGTCGACATCGGGCTGGCCTCCACCGACGAGCTCTACTTCGCGAGCGGGCACCTGAACCTCCCCGGCGCGATGATCACAGCGAGCCACAACCCGCAGGAGTACGGCGGGATCAAGCTGTGCCGGGCAGGTGCTGCTCCGATCGGGCGGGACACCGGGCTCGGCGCACTCCAGGCCCTGGTCGAGCAGGGGCAGCTGACCGCGGCCTCCCGTCCGGAGCAGCCGGGTGCGGTCGAGCGGCAGGACCTCCTCAAGGCCTACTCCGCCCACCTGCGAAGCCTCGTCGACCTGTCCGGCGTTCGCCGGCTCACCGTCGTGGTAGACGCCGGCAACGGCATGGCCGGCCTCACCGCGCCGGCCGTGTTCGGCGAGCTCAACGTCGAGTTGGTGCCGTTGTACTTCGACCTGGACGGTACGTTCCCCCACCACGAGGCCAACCCGATCGAGCCGGCCAACCTCCGTGACCTGCAGGCGAAGGTCCGCGAGGTCGGTGCCGACATGGGGCTCGCGTTCGACGGCGACGCCGACCGCTGCTGGGTGATCGACGAGCGTGCCGAGTCGGTGTCTCCGTCGGCGATCACCGCGCTCATCGCCGTGCGGGAGCTGGCGAGGGAGCCTGGCGCCAGGGTCATCCACAACCTCATCACGTCCCGGGCGGTCCCCGAGGTGGTCCGCGAGCATGGCGGCACCCCGGTGCGTGACCGGGTGGGGCATTCGTTCATCAAGGCGACAATGGCGAGGACCGGCGCGATCTTCGGGGGCGAACACTCCGCGCACTTCTACTTCCGGGACTTCTGGCGGGCCGACTCGGGCATGCTGGCCGCGCTGCACGCGCTCGCCGCGCTGGGGTCGCAGGAGAAGCCGCTGTCGGAGATGCTCGCGGCATTCGATCGGTACGCCTCGTCGGGCGAGATCAACAGCACGGTCGACGACCAGGCCGCCGCACTGGACCGGATCAGGACCGCGTACGCCGGGCAGGAGGGCGTCAGCGTCGACGAGCTGGACGGCCTCACGATCGAGCACGCGGACTGGTGGTTCAACCTACGGCCCTCCAACACCGAGCCGGTCCTACGGCTGAACGCCGAGGCGGCCGACCGGCGGACAATGGAACGCGTCCGCGACGAGGTGCTGAGCCTCGTCCAGGCTGGATGACGGGGGCGGTCGCGTGACGCCGCCACCTGGCGCCCGAAGGGAAACGTTTGTGAACCTCGACCCTTACCTGCTGGAGATCCTGGCCTGCCCCGCCTGCAAGTCGCCGCTGAAGGTCGATGACCCAGCGGCCGAACTCGTCTGTACGAATCCCACCTGCGGGTTGGCGTACCCCGTCCGCGACGACATCCCCGTCCTCCTCGTCGACGAGGCCCGCCGCCCCGATGGTGACGACGACCAGGCCGGAGACGGCGAGACCGCCGGTGACGGCGGGGGCAGCGCCGGCACGGCGCGGGCCGCGGACTCCACCGGAGTTCGGGAACCGGAGGTCTCGTGAGTCCGGAAGCCTTCAACGACAGCCGCCTCGACGACGAGGAGGCACTCGCGCACGCCGACGCGAGCCTGCGCCAGTTGGCGGAGGCGGGCGCGCGGGTGCGCCGCGAGGCTGAGGCGGCCAAGGGGACCGAGTGCGGCCTGATCGGGCAGGGCCGGCCACGGGCGGTCGTGGCCGCCGGGGCGGACGCCCGGTTGCTGCGGGCCGTCCTCGAGCCCTGGTGCCCGGTGCCGTTCGTCGCCTGGCCAGGTCCCGGCCTGCCCGGATGGGTGGGTGCGCTCGACCTGGTGGTAGTCCTCGCGCCCGCGGGCGGAGACGCCGAGACCGCCTCCGCGGTGCATGACGCGGTACGCCGCGGCAGCGCCGTCATGCTCGCCTGCCCGAGCGGGTCGCCGTTGGCTGAGGCGGGCCAGGGCCGGCACACCACGCTCGTACCCGCACAGACCGGTGACCCGCTCGCCGTCGCGGTGGTCGTCCTGCAGCTCCTGCACGCGCTCGAGCTCGGACCCGAGGTGTCCGCCGAGTCCGTCGCGCTCGCTCTCGACGACGTGGCGTCGCGGTGTTCGCCCTACGCCGACCTGGCCGCCAATCCGGCGAAGGATCTCGCGCTCGTCCTCGCCGATGCGCTTCCCCTGGTGTGGGGCGGTTCCGTGCTGTCTGCCCGTGCGGGGCGCCGGGTCGCGGAGACCCTGCGCCGAGCGTCCAACCGCCCGGCGCTGGCCGCGGACGCCGACCACCTGCTGCCGGTGTTGGAGGGTTCCGCGCCTCGGGACGTGTTCGAGGACCCGTTCGCCGACCTGGAGGCGCCGACGCTGCGGCCGTCGCTGTTCATCCTGGACGACGGCGCGGAGCAGCCGGTGATCCGGGAGGCGCGGGGCCGCCTGCTCGCCACCGCGGAGGCGAGCGGCGTACGCACCCGCACGTTGCGCTGGGCCGAAGGGCCCGAGGTCGCGCGCTACGCCGCCCTGCAGTCGCTCGGCACCTACGCGGCCGTGTACCTCGCGGTGGGCCTGGGCCGCTACATGCCACCGGCCTGAGCGGTCCGTCGTTCCCCGTCGAAGCCATCCGACCGAAGGACGTCATGCACCTTCTCGACAACCCGATCCGGCCCTACGTGTGGGGTTCGCCGTCCGCCATCCCTGAGCTGCTCGGTGTGGAGCCGACCGGCGAGCCGCAGGCCGAGTTGTGGATGGGCGCCCATCCGAGTTCGCCGTCGTTCGTGCCCGCCCAGGGGCGGTCGTTGGTGGACCTGATCGCAGCCGATCCCGAGGGGGAGCTGGGTGAGCCGTGCCTGTCGGCGTTCGGGCCGAGGCTGCCATTCCTGCTCAAGCTGTTGGCGGCGCGCGAGCCGCTGTCGTTGCAGGCGCATCCGGACCCGGAGCAGGCGCGCGAGGGGTACGAGCGGGAGAACGCCGACGGGATCCCGATCGGTGCGCCACACCGCAACTACAAGGACGCCGACGCCAAACCCGAGCTGATCTGCGCCCTGACGCCGTTCGAGGCCCTGGTGGGTTTCCGGCCGCCGGCGCAGACCCTGGAGGTGGCCGACCGGCTCGGCGTACCCGAACTCGATCCGCTGCTCGCCCAGGTGCGCGAGCAACCCGACGGGGAGGGCCTCCGCGCCGCGTTCACGATGCTCATGACCGCACCGGTCGACCACCAGCGGGCCGTCGTCGAGGCGGTGCTCGACGCCTGCCGCTCCCGCCGTACCCGCGATCTGGCGGATCTGCCGGCGGCTGACCTGCTGGTGCGGCTGGCTGAGAAGTACCCCGGCGATCCCGGCGTAGTCGCCGCGTTGCTGCTCAACCACGTCCACCTCGAGCCCGGGGAGTCGCTGTACCTCCCGGCCGGCAACCTGCACGCCTACGTCGAGGGGCTCGGCGTCGAGATCCTCGCCAACTCCGACAACGTGCTCCGTGGTGGGCTCACCAGCAAGCACATCGACCTTCCCGAACTCCTACGCATTCTCGACTTCACGCCCCGGTCAGCGGAGATCCTGCGGGCTGGGCCGGGTGGGGTCTACGACACGCCCGCGCGGGAGTTCCAGCTCGCCCGGCTCGACATCAGCGGGGGTTCCGAGGTGACGGTCGAGCCGGCCGGCCCGCAGATCCTGCTGTGCGTGGAGGGCCGGGTGGTGGCCCGCAGCGAGTCGGGCAAGGTCGAGTTGACGCCGGGGTATTCGGCGTACGCCGGAGCGGGAGAGGGCGTGGTGGCGCTGGCCGGTGCGGGCACGGTCTTCCGGGCCACCGCTGGTCTGGGCGCCCACCCAGCCTGAGGAGGCCCGCCCGGACCGGGTGCGTCCCCGCGATGCGGACACGGCAGGATAGGGCGGCATTCACGAGTCCTGGAGAACCCGCAGACGGGGAAGGGTGTCATGAGCGCAGAAGGTGGGACGAAGGCCGTCGTCGCGGCATTGTTCGCCAACCTCGCCATCGCGGTGACGAAGTTCCTGGCGTTCCTGCTGACGCGGTCGTCGTCCATGCTCGCGGAGTCGATCCACTCCCTGGCCGACTCGGGCAACCAGGTGCTGCTCCTGGTCGGCAAGAAGCGTTCGGAGCGGTCGGCGTCGGCGCTGCACCCGTTCGGCTACGGGCGCGAGCGCTACATCTATGCGTTCATCGTCTCGATCGTGTTGTTCAGCGTCGGCGGGTTGTTCGCGCTGTACGAGGGGTGGCACAAGGTCCAGGACCCGCACGGCATCGAGAGCTGGCAGTGGGTGCCTGTCACGGTGTTGCTGATCGGCATCGTGCTGGAGGGCTTCTCGTTCCGTACGGCGATCAAGGAGGCCAACCACGTGCGGGGCACGACCCCGTGGGCGGCCTTCATCCGCCGGGCGCGAAGCCCTGAGCTGCCGGTCATCCTGCTGGAGGACTTCGCGGCCCTCCTCGGTCTGGTCATCGCCCTGATCGGCGTCAGCCTCACCTTGATCACGCAAAACGGTGTCTGGGACGGCGCCGGGTCGATCGCGATCGGTCTGCTGCTGGTCTGCGTCGCGGTGGTCCTCGCCGTGGAGATGAAGAGCCTCCTGATCGGCGAGTCGGCGACCAAGGAGCACGTCGAACGCATCCATGACGCGATCGAGGCCGAACCCCTCGTCGACCGGATCATTCACATGAAGACGCTGCACGTCGGCCCGGATGAGTTGCTGGTCGCGGCGAAGATCGCGGTGACCGCGACCGACACGGCCGCCGAGGTGGCCAAGGCGATCAACGCCGTGGAAGCACGGATCCGGGAGGCGGTGCCGATCGCCCGGATGATCTATCTGGAGCCGGACCTCGACCGCCTGCTCGACGGTGCTGCGACGTCGGCGGCACCCACCCAGGAGCAGCGCTGACCCTCTGGCCTTTCCGCTGACTCCTCCTGGCCGCTCCCACCTGCCGCCGGGGTCGCGCTCACCGGCCGCGTACCGGCCGCGGCGGTGGCAGGACGCCGCTCCTGCCGAGCCACTGCAACGCACGCTCCCGGTCGAGGTCGGCCTGGCTGGGCGGCGACGGGATCCGGCCGAGGAGTTCGGCGAGTTCCCGGACGGCCGCACCGACCTTGGGTTCGGTGAGTGCGCGAACGGCGAAGCTGAGCGCGGCCGGGCTGATGCCGTACGTCTCCTCCAGGCGTACGCCGAGCGCTATGACCCGCAGGTCCTCGTCGGTGTAGCGGCGGTGGGAAGGCCCGGTTGGGTTGGCGCTGGTGGGGTTCGCGTTGGGGAGATTGGTGCTGGGGTCGGCGCTGGTGGGGTTGGCGCTGGGGAGATTGGTGCTGGTTGGGTTGGCACTGGAAGGGTTCGCCTGATGGGCTCGGGTGTTTCGTCTGCGTCCGGGTACGCGGTGGCGTGGCACCAGCCCCAGGCGCTCGCGGTAGCGCACCATGCGGGGAGACATCCCGAGGGCCCGCGCGGCTTCTGTGATCCGCATGAGAGATATTTTGACATTCTTGTGTCAAGAAGCGCGGTCTCGGCTGTCGGCGCTCGCCGGGCGGCTCTAGGCTCGCCAAACGGCAACAGCAGATACGGAGGAGCAAACAGCCCATGACATTCGACTTCAAGGTGAAGGACCTCGGCCTCGCCGAGTTCGGGCGCAAGGAGATCCGCCTCGCCGAGCACGAGATGCCCGGTCTGATGGCCTTGCGTGAAGAGTTCGGGCCGTCCCAACCGCTGGCTGGCGCCAAGATCATGGGCTCGCTGCACATGACGATCCAGACCGCCGTGCTCATCGAGACCCTGGTCGCCCTTGGCGCGGAGGTGCGCTGGGTGAGCTGCAACATCTTCTCCACCCAGGACCACGCGGCGGCCGCGGTGGTCGTCGGCCCGAACGGCACGGTCGACGCGCCCGCGGGCGTTCCGGTGTACGCCTGGAAGGGCGAGACGCTGGAGGAGTACTGGTGGTGCACCGAGCAGGCGCTCGCCTGGCCGGGCGGCGAGGGTCCGAACATGATCCTCGACGACGGCGGTGACGCGACGCTGCTCGTGCACAAGGGCGCGGAGTACGAAAAGAACGGCGCCGTCCCAGACCCGTCGACGGCCGACTCGGAGGAGTTCGCGATCGTTCTGCGGCTGCTCAAGGACTCGCTCGCCGCGGACCCGCAGCGCTGGACGACGATCGCGGCCCGCATCAAGGGCGTGACGGAGGAGACCACCACCGGCGTTCACCGGCTCTACGAGATGGCGAAGGCGGGGACGCTCGCGTTCCCGGCGATCAACGTCAACGACTCGGTGACCAAGAGCAAGTTCGACAACAAGTACGGCTGCCGGCACTCCCTCGTCGACGGCATCAACCGCGCTACCGACGTCCTCATCGGCGGCAAGGTCGCGGTCATCTGTGGGTACGGCGACGTCGGCAAGGGCTGCGCGGAGTCCCTGCGTGGACAGGGCGCCCGGGTCATCGTCACGGAGATCGACCCGATCTGCGCGCTGCAGGCCGCGATGGACGGCTATCAGGTCGCGACGCTGGAGGACATCGTCGAGACCGCCGACATCTTCGTGACGGCGACCGGCAACTTCAACATCATCACCGCCGACCACATGAGCCGGATGAAGCACCAGGCGATCGTCGGCAACATCGGCCACTTCGACAACGAGATCGACATCGCCGGCCTCGCGAAGGTCCCGGGCATCGAGAAGGTCGAGATCAAGCCGCAGGTCCACGAGTGGCGTTTCCCTGACGGACACTCGATCATCGTGCTGTCCGAAGGGCGTCTGCTGAACCTCGGCAACGCCACCGGGCACCCGAGCTTCGTGATGTCCAACAGCTTCACCAACCAGGTGATGGCCCAGATCGAGCTGTTCACCAAGACCGATGAGTACCCCATCGGCGTCTACGTCCTGCCGAAGCACCTGGACGAGAAGGTCGCGCGGCTGCACCTCGACGCGCTCGGCGTCAAGCTCACCGAGCTGACCAAGGAGCAGGCGGCATACATCGGCGTCGACGTGGCTGGCCCCTACAAGCCGGACCACTACCGCTACTGAGGTCCTACCGGCGCTACCCGCTACCCGCGGGTGGCGTTGGCTGGCGGGCGGTCTCCCTTCCCGGGAGGCCGCCCGCTTTCTTTTGATCGGAACGCAGTCCGGGTGAGTGGAGCCGGGGCGGCAGAGGGGTCGCGCGGCGGATGGGGATTGGATCCCATGTGACGGGTCAAAATCCCTGCGGGTCGTACGTTGCGCCCAGAAGGATTGGGCCGCGGGCATGCTGGCAGGCCCGATAGCCCTTGTTTTCAAGGGTTGTCGAGCCTGCCGGTCTTGTTTGCTTGTCCCGCTTCTCCGCGTCGGCTAGAAGGGCGGGGGATCCGGGTCGTCGGGTTCTACGGGGTCGGTGAGGCGTGGTGGGGTGACCTTGTATTGCCGTCCGTGTGGGTCGGTGTAGGTGAGGTGGCCTGGGCTGGTTTGTTCGACTTTCCAGTGGCCTTCGGTTTTGACGCGGTGGTGGCGTCGGCATAGTGGTGCCATGTTCGC
>NZ_KB892760.1 GCF_000373925.1 Actinopolymorpha alba DSM 45243
CGTGCCGGCATCGTGCACACTGATCATCGAAGCCCTTGGTGTGATCTTCCGTCTGTCGCAAGAAGGAATGATCAACCAAGGGCTTCATCCATGATCAACAGGGGTCGTGTCCCAACCGCACCTGGTTAAACAACAAGCTAAGGGACTGCCGTGGGTGGCGGACCAGGCGTACAAGTCCGGTTCGTTCGGCTGGGTTGGTACGTCGTCGGTCCTGACGGCCAAGGATTCGGTCGACATCCGTAACACCGACGACGACCCGTTGTACCGCAGCCAGCGCGAGGGTATGGACGCGTACAAGTTCGACGAGCTTCCCGCCGGGAAGTACGAAGTCACCCTCGACTTCGCCGAGCTCGGCCCGTCGCCGAAGGTCAACTGGCGCAAGTTCGACGTCGACATCAATGGCGAGAACGTGCTCGTTGGGTACGACATCGCCCAGCAGGTCGGCGGGCAGGCGGCTGACCGGCGCTCCTACGTCGTCGACCTGCCGGAAGGAGGAACTTTGCAGGTGTCGTTCCACGACCGGCGTTCCTACCGACCCTCGGTCGTGAACGCGGTGCGCGTGGTGCAGCGGCCGGACCTGTGATGGCTGGCGAGGAGTGAACGCCTGGTCAGGTTGATCCGGGCCTGACAAATGGAAACGAGATCGGGGCGGCGTGAATGTCACGCCGCCCCGATTCTCATGCGGTTTTGTGGCTTACCTAAAAAGGGCTTGCTCCCGGGTGGCGGAATTATCCGCCAAAGCAAAACAAACCCCGCTCGACTCCTCCGTATGTCGCCAGGGGGCCTTAATCGTTAGGGACCACCGCTCCTAGGCGTTCCCCGTCACGAAGCAGAGGCTGGCAGTGGAGGAACGGGGGAGCATATGGGTGTCCTGTCGACGCGTGGACGCGTCTTTTGCCGGGCCAAAAGGTCTGGCATTGTTTTATGTCTGGCAATTCTTGGTGTCATTGTCGGTGGATGCGCGGGATCGCGTCCGCTACCGGCCGGCGAGGGTGACCCGGTCGTGACAGCGTCATCGATCGCGTCCAGGGCGCCGAAGAGTTCTGCGCCGACCAGCAGTCCAGATCCGAGTTCCACAAACGCGCCGGGCAGCGTCACCACTGTTCCGCCGGCCTCGCCTGGGATGAGCCCCCCGAACGAAGGTACGCCCGGAACCAATCCCACCTCGACGGTCGCACCCGGCGATCCGACCGCCTCCAACGGTGCCTCGCCGGCTGCCAAGGCGTCACCGCAAGCCAAGGTCGTGTACCTCACCTTCGACGACGGGCCCAGCGAGAAGTGGACGCCGCAGGTCCTCACGATTCTCGCCAAACACAAGGCGAAGGCGACGTTCTTCCAGCTGGGTTCGGAAAGCCGGCGGCTTCCTGACCTGGTGCGCCAGGTGCGCGCCGCCGGGCACACCATCGGTGACCACACGGACGTCCACCGGAACCTGACCAAGCTGTCGTCTGACCGCATCCGGGAGGAGATTCGACGTGGCCCGGCCTCGCGGTGCCTCCGGCCGCCGTACGGTGCCGTCAACTCGCGGGTCCGCAAGGTCGCGGCCGAACTGAAACAGCAGATCGTGCTCTGGGACGGCGACACCCTGGACTGGAGACGCCCCGGAGCCAGCAAGATCACGCAGCGGATCGTGAAACATGCCCAGCCCGGGGCCATCATCCTCATGCATGACGGTGGCGGGAACCGGTCGCAGACGGTCGCCGCTCTCGACCCGGCTTTGACCAAGCTCGCGAAGAAGGGGTACAGCTTCAAGGCCCTGGACTGCTGAGCAACTGCGTCCGTTGGCGGTCAGGGATCCTCGCTCGTCAAGGCACCCTTGCGGCAATCCGGCTCGAACGGAGTGGAGCCCACCTGGCGGAGGTGCGTCGGCAAAGAAGCCGAAGCGCCTCCGCCAAGTCATCGCAACCTCTGTGGGCGCTCTCGCATAGTGAGGAGCTCTCGACCCGGACCAAGATCATTTCGACGAAAGTGGTGTGGCGGGCCCGGGTGCCCATGCTTGTCGAACCTTGCTCCGCTGCCCGCGTTCGACCGGGAGCGAGCTTGCCCGGGTTGTCAGAGGTATCTCGGCTAAGAGACCGAGAAACCTCTGACAACCCGGCACCCCCCACGCGCAGAAGCTTCGGACAAGGCGCGGACGCACTCGCGGGCAGCGGGTTCTCTCACGAACCGGACAGTCAGCACCGGCTCCCGGCTCAATCAGCTCCAGCAGCCTGCCCGGCGCCAGAGGTTTGAATGAGCCCTGCATAAGCCTCGCTGGAGTTCACGACATGATGTCCTGAACCGGCACTTCGTTCAACTTGTGAACGCAGCCTCCACTCGTCCTGGCCGTACCTGGTCACGTCGTACGAACCGCGATGGTCGCGATCGCTTGTAGCGTTCTTCCTTCCCGGTGGAGATCGGTTCTTTCCGGGGCTGGCCCCTCGCCGCCACTTCGGTGGCGACGAGGCCCATGTCAGGCTCCAAGGAGAGTTTCGGCCTGGGAGACACTCCCGAGGAGGTGTGCAAGAGGTGCTGCACGGTGACGGCTTCAGCAGGCGAGGTTTTCTTTACGGCTCCGCTCTCGCCGCGGGTTCGGTCATGCTGGTCGCGTGTTCGAGTTCTGAACCAACCAAAGAATCCGGTGGTCCTGGAAAGCCCAAGGGTAAGCCCGCAGGGGCGGCTCCCAAGGGGTCGGAGACCAAACCCATCACCCCGCCCGCAGAGTTCCAGGAAGCGCCGACGCTGGCCGAGCAGGTCAAGGCCGGAAAGCTGCCGGCGGTCAAGGAACGCCTGCCCGAGTCGCCGTACGTCGTTCCACACCGCTGGACCAAGTCCGGAAACTACGGTGGCCGGCTACGGATGGTGATGGGTAAGAGTAACTCCTCCGCCATCAAGGAATACATGTACGGCCGGTCCTTCCTGCGCTTCCTCAACGACGGCCTCGACATCGGTCCGGGGCTGGTCGAAAGCTGGGAGTCCAACGACGATGCGACGCAATGGGTGTTCCATTTCCGCAAGGGCCTGAAGTGGTCGGACGGTCAACCGTGGAGTACCGACGACATCATGTACTGGTGGGAAGACATGGTGCAGGATGACGCCTACACCGGTCTCAACCCACCTGATGATGTGCGTTCTGGTCGAGACACCGTTGCCAAGGTGACCGCACCAGACAAGACGACGCTCATGCTGAAGTTCGACGCGCCGGCGCCGATCACTCCGGAGCGGTTGGCGGCCTGGGTCAACAGCCCGGGTGAGACCGGGAGCGTCGGGCCGCTATGGATGCAGCCCAAGCACTACATGTCGCAGTTCCATCCGAAGTACAACAAGAAAGTCACCAGGAAAGACTGGTACATCAACCACGACCTCAAGGGCGACTTCGGCATCAACCCCGAATGTCCCACCCTCACAGGATGGCGGTTGAAGACCTACCAGGAGGGCCGCAGCGTTCTCTGGGAACGCAACCCCTTCTACTGGTGCGTCGACAAAGAGGGCAAGCAGCTTCCTTACCTGGACGAGGTCCAGTTCTCCGTGGTGACGGAGGACGAAGTCCAGAAGCTGCAGATGACCGAGGGAAAGGTCGACTACGTCCACGGCGGTCACCACGGACTGGTGCTCGGCGACATCTCCGGATTCAAGCAGTCCGAAGAACGCACCAAGGTGCGGGTGCTCTTGTGGGACAGCGGGTCTGGGACCGGTTCCATCGTGTTCTTGAACTACGACTATCCAAAGAAGAACATGCGGGATCTCATCCGCAATCCCGACTTCCGGCGGGCGTTGTCCCACGGAATCAACCGACCTGATGCTCGCAAGGCGATCTACTACGACACCGGTGAACTCACCACGGGGACGCTCAGCCCCAAGGGCACGATGTTCACCATCAACGACGAGGCGAAGCAGAAGTACGTCGAGTGGCGGGACGCCTACGTCAAGTACGACGTCGAGAAGGCGAAGTCGATGCTCGACGAGCTTGGTGTCGTCGACAGCAACGGCGACGGCAAGCGCGAGCTACCCGACGGGTCCAAGCTCGAGATCCTCCTCGACTACCCGGCCGACGCCAACAACGAGCACATGCAGAAGAACAACCACTACAAGCGGGACTGGGAAGCGATCGGCGTCGCGACCAAGCTCAACCCCATCCCGCCCGCTGAGTTCGGCGACCGCTGGGGACGCGGCGAGCTGATGACCACCACCGCCTGGGAGGTCGGCGACAACAGCCCGCTGGTCTACCCGGGCTGGGTCATCCCTGTCGAGCGGGGCCACTGGGCGCCGCTGCACGGCCAGGCGTTCGTCATGCAGACGGGCGACCCGAAGAAGCTTCAGGAGCAGAAGGACATCTCGCCCTGGAAGCGCACTCCGCCGTGGCTGCTGCCGGAGCCCGGCGACCCGATCGACCAGCTCTGGAAGCTGTACGCGCAGGCGCGGGTCGAGCCCGACCAGATGAAGCGCATCGCGCTCATGTGGGAAGTCCAGAAGATCCACATCGAGCACGGCCCGTTCTTCTACGGCGTGGTCGCGAACTATCCGCGGATCGTGTTGGTACGTGACGGTCTCAAGAACGTCCCGACGCGGGACAACCTCGCGCTGGGCGGCTGGGTGAACCCGTGGATCCTGCCGTCGCCCGCGGTCTACGACCCGGAGACCTACTACTGGGAGAACCCCGCCGAGCACACGTGAGACGGTATCGGTCCCGAGGATCTTCCTCGCAGGCTCCCTTGACGTCTCGTCGAGGAAGATCCTCGGGCCGAACGCCGTGGCACGGGCGGGCCGGCCGGTCGGGGGCGGTTTGTCGGTGGCCGATCGTAGGCTTGTCATCAAGATGAGCGCTCTCTCCGAAGACCAGCTGACGTTGTCCACCCACGACGGTGACAGCCGCACCGAGCGGCCGCCGCGGCGCCGCGACCCCGAGTCCATCCTCGAGGGCCTCAACCCCTCGCAGCGGGCGGCGGTCCTGCATGAGCGCCATCCTCTGCTCGTGGTCGCGGGTGCGGGTTCGGGCAAGACCCGGGTGCTCACCCGGCGGATCGCCTGGCTGCTCGGCGAGCGCAACGCCCGACCCAGCTCGATCCTCGCGATCACCTTCACCAACAAGGCGGCGGGGGAGATGCGGGAGCGCGTGGCCGCACTCGTCGGGGACCGCGCGGCGGCGGCGATGTGGGTGTCGACGTTCCACTCCGCCTGCGTACGCATCCTGCGCCGGGAGATCAAGCGGTTCGGGATGTCCTCGTCGTTCTCGATCTACGACGACGCCGACTCCCGCCGGCTGATGGCCCTCGTCTGCCGCGACCTCGATCTGGACTCCAAGCGCTACAACCCGCGCGCGATCCTCAACTGGGTGTCCAACCTCAAGAACGAGCTGATCGACCACGAAGAGGCCGCGCGGCGGGCCGAAAACCACCTGGAGCGCACGTTCGCGGAGTGCTACGAGCTCTACCAACGCCGGCTCCAGGAGTCGAGCGCGCTCGACTTCGACGACCTCATCATGACGACCGTGCACCTGCTGCAGGCGTTCCCCGAGGTTCGTGAGCACTACCGCCGGCGGTTCGCGCACGTCCTGGTCGACGAGTACCAAGACACCAACCACGCTCAGTACGCCCTCGTCCGCGAGCTCACGGCCCCCGAGTCGGACGGCGGTCCGCACGGCGAGCTCATGGTGGTCGGTGACGCCGACCAGTCGATCTACGGCTTCCGCGGCGCGACCATCCGCAACATCCTGCAGTTCGAGGAGGATTTCCCCGACGCCCGGGTGATCCTGCTGGAGCAGAACTACCGCTCGACCCAGACGATCCTCTCCGCGGCCAACGCCGTCATCAGCCGCAACGCCGGCCGCAAGCCCAAGAATCTTTGGTCCGATTCGGGTGCCGGCGAAGCAATCGTCGGATACGTCGCCGACGGCGAACATGACGAGGCGCAGTTCGTCGCCGAAGAGATCGACCGGCTCGGCGACGAGAGTGGGCTCCAGGCCAGGGACATCGCGGTCTTCTACCGCACCAACGCTCAGAGCCGGGTGTTCGAGGAGATCTTCATCCGGGTGGGGCTGCCGTACAAGGTGGTCGGCGGAGTCCGCTTCTACGAGCGCCGCGAGGTCCGCGACGCGCTCGCCTACCTTCGGCTGCTCGCCAACCCCGAAGACACGGTCTCCCTACGGCGGATCCTCAACGTCCCCAAACGCGGCATCGGCGAGCGGGCCGAAGCCTGTGTGGAGGCGTTCGCGCAGCGGGAACGGATCACCTTCTGGCAGGCGCTGCGCCGGCCTGACGAGGTGCCCGGGCTCGCGACCCGCTCCGCCAACGCCATCCGCGCCTTCGTCGGTTTGATCGACGAGCTGCTGGGCGCCGTCGGCGAAGGTCTGCCGCCGGCCGAGATCCTGGAGCAGGTCCTCACCAAGACCGGCTACCTCCACGAGTTGGAAACCTCCGGCGATCCGCAGGACGAGACCAGGGAGGAAAACCTCTCCGAACTCGTCGCCGTCGCCAGGGAGTTCTCCGAGGCGGCAGAGTCCGAAGGCACCCCCGCGACGCTCGCGGACTTCCTCGAACGCGTGGCCCTGGTCGCCGACTCCGACCAGATCCCTGACCCGGACGGCAACAACGGCGGCGTCGTCACGCTCATGACGCTGCACACGGCGAAGGGGCTGGAGTTTCCGGTGGTCTTCCTCACCGGGCTCGAGGATGGCGTGTTCCCCCACAACCGCTCGCAGAGCGACGTGAAGGAGTTGGAAGAGGAACGCCGTCTCGCCTACGTCGGTATCACCCGGGCCCGGCAGCGCCTCTACGTCTCGCGGGCCGTCGTACGCAGCGCCTGGGGCGCGCCCCAACACAACCCCGCCTCGCGGTTCCTCGACGAGATTCCCACCGAGCTGGTCGAGTGGCGGCGTACCGAAGCCGACCACACCACCTGGAGTTCGCAGTCAGCGTCGACCCGCCGCTCCGAACGCCAGGCCGCTCGTTCCGGCCAGCAGGCGGTGATCTCCCTGTCGCCTGGCGACCGGGTGGTGCACGACAGCTTCGGCATGGGTTCGGTGGTGAGCACCGCCGGCCAGGGCGACAACGCCGAGGCGACCGTCGACTTCGGCTCCGGCGGCGTCAAGCGCTTCCTGCTGAGGTACGCCCCGCTCCAGAAGCTCTGAGCGGGGCCGTCACGAAACAAAGGGCAAGAGGCGCGGGGCCACCCCGAAACAAAGGGGAATGAGGCTCAGATCGGCAGGCCGAGCTGGCGAAGCCACGGGAGCGGATCGATGGGATCGCCGCCGCCTGGGTGGACTTCGAAGTGGAGGTGCGGCCCCGTCGAGTTACCAGTGCTCCCGACGTAACCGATCGTCGTCCCGGCCTTGACGTAACCGCTCCTCAGCGCGTATCGCGACATGTGGCAATACCACGTCTCGGTGCCGTCGTTGTGGCGAAGGACGATGCGGTTGCCATAAGGGCCGTCATAGGAGGCCGAGATGATCTCGCCGTCACCCACCGCCCGGATCGGCGTGCCCATCGGGGAGGCGAAGTCCTGACCCGTGTGATTGGCCGACCACATGGAGCCCGACTGCCCGAATCCGGAGGAGAGCCGGTAGGCGCGTACGGGCAGGACCCAGGCGATCACGCGCTCGAGCACCTGCTCGTCCTTGGCGTCGGCGGCCTTGCGCTCGACGGCCTGCAACTCCTTGTCGCGCTCCCGCTCCCAGGCGGCGCGCTCCCGCTCCGCGGCGAGCTTGGCGGCCCGTGCCTTCGCGGCTTCGGCCTCGGCGTCGCTGCTGTTTGTCGGTGAGGGCGTACGGCGGGATCGGTTGGCTCGGTCTGCCGCCGCCGACCGCGCTTCCTGAAGCTGCCCGGCGTTCAGGGAAATCGAGCGGGGCATGGCCTGCTGCTGATCCGAGGAGAGAGATGCCGGGATGTCCACGGCGTTGAGGGCAACGGCCCCGGAGGCGGCGACCACGAACGTTGCGACGCCGGCGACCGCTGGGGCCGTGGGAAAGGATCGGCCGGTCGTCGCCTTGCGATGCCCGCCGGGCTTCTTGCGTTTGCCCGGCTGTGTCGCGCGCTGCGACGCGACGGAGCCGGCCGCGCGCTGGTTGCCGCCGTTGGACGTGCCGGCACCACGACTGGACTGTCGAGAGCGATCCGCTGGCGCCGTGCCGCCGCGATGCTTCGCGGGCTCAGCCACTGGCGTGAACCTCCCTCGACGAGTGCCACTCGACCGTAGTTTGAGTCGCGGCAGACGATAACGGATCGATCAACCGGTGCCAAATCATTGCGCACAGAACGTGCCGGATCCGGCCTTTGAAATTGCCACTATAACGGACATACCACCCATGGTGACAGCGCAGAGTGACTGAAAGCAGTCGGATCGTTACATTGGTTTCGAACCGAATGTCCCGGTCTCCGGCGTGTCCGCTGGTGGTGTCGCACATAGATCCCGCCTCCTCGCTGAGCGAGATGCCTTAGGTTCGTGGAGTCGAGGCAATGCCTCATCGACCACGGCCACCGCGCGTTGGAGGATCCGGCCATGACAACGCAAGAGACACCCGGACCTGGTCGTGACGCGCCCGCACCGCAGGCGCGGCCTGACCACTCGCCCCCAGAGGGGCGGTCGCCGATCCGGGTGGTGGTCGCCAAACCCGGACTCGACGGCCATGATCGCGGCGCCAAGGTGGTCGCCCGGGCGCTGCGGGACGCCGGCATGGAGGTCATCTACACCGGCCTGCACCAGACGCCGGAGCAGATCGTCGAGACCGCGCTCCAGGAGGACGCCGACGGCATCGGGCTCTCCGTACTCTCGGGCGCGCACATGACGTTGTTCGAGCGCGTCATGGAGCTGCTCCGGGAGCGCGACGCGAGCGACATCGTGGTCTTCGGCGGCGGCATCATCCCGACGGAGGACATCGCCGCCCTGGAGGGCATGGGCGTGGCGAAGGTCTTCACGCCGGGAACGTCGACGCAGGACATCGTGGACTGGGTACGCACGCGTCTCGGCGAACCCGCGGAACCAGCCGCCTCCACATCCGCCCCCTAGACACGCCAGGTCCACCCGCGTACCACGCCATGAGCGCAGAGTGCGCACCCGCTCGCTGCCCTCGCATCGGCCGGGGTTAGGCTCGCCGCGGCTTCCGAGCGGGAGCCAGACACAGCCAGGCGTACGCGAACCGACCAGGAAGAGCGCGCTCGTGGACCTGATGGAGTATCAGGCGAAGGAACTCTTCGCCAAGCACGACGTACCGGTCACACTCGGCCGGGTGGTCGAAACGCCCGAGGACGCCAAGGCTGCTGCCGAGGAGTTCGGTGGGCAGGTGGTCGTCAAGGCCCAGGTCAAGACCGGTGGCCGCGGGAAGGCCGGTGGAGTGAAGCTCGCCGCCAACCCCGACGAGGCGGCGGCCCGGGCCAGCGACATTCTCGGTATGGACATCAAGGGCCATATCGTGCACCGCGTCCTGGTCGCGCCGGCGGCCGAGATCGTGGAGGAGTATTACTTCTCGTTCCTCGTCGACCGGGCGAATCGTTCCTACCTCGCCATCGCCAGCGTGGAGGGCGGTGTCGAGATCGAAGAGGTCGCGCACACCAACCCCGAGGCAGTCGCGAAGGTCGCGATCGACCCCGTGGCCGGCGTCGACGAGGCGAAGGCCCGGGAGATCGTCGAGGCGGCGAAGTTCCCGGCCGAGATCGCTGACGACACGGTCGCCGCGATCATCCGCCTCTGGCAGGCGTTCGTCGCCGAGGACGCGACCCTCGTCGAGGTCAACCCGCTGGTGAAGCGCCCCGACGGGCACGTCGAGGCGCTGGACGGCAAGGTCACCCTCGACGACAACGCCGCCTTCAGGCACCCCGAGCACGCGGCGTTCGAGGACAAGGCGACCACCGACCCGCTGGAGCAGCGGGCCAAGGAGAAGCACCTCAACTACGTCAAGCTGCAGGGGCAGGTCGGCATCATCGGCAACGGCGCGGGTCTTGTGATGAGCACCCTCGACGTCGTGGCCTACGCCGGCGAAGCCTTCGATGGCGTCAAGCCGGCGAACTTCCTCGACATCGGCGGCGGCGCCTCCGCCGAGGTGATGGCGAACGGCCTGGAGATCGTGCTCTCCGACACGGACGTCAGCTCCGTGTTCGTCAACGTCTTCGGTGGGATCACCGCCTGCGACGCGGTGGCCAACGGCATCGTCGCGGCGTTCAAGCTCCTCGAGGAGCGCGGTGAAGCGGTGACCAAGCCTCTCGTCGTACGCCTCGACGGCAACAACGCCGAGCTGGGCCGCCGGATCCTCTCCGACGCCAAGCTGCCGGGCGTCGAGCAGGTCGACACGATGGATGGCGCCGCGCGTCGCGCGGCCGAGCTGGCCGCGGCGCGGTAAGGAGTTCCGGAAACCATGGCGATCTTTCTCACCGAGAACAGCAGGGTCATCGTCCAGGGCATGACCGGCTCCGAGGGCAGCATCCACACCCGCAAGATGCTGCGTGCCGGCACCACCATCGTCGGGGGCACCAACCCCCGCAAGGCCGGGCAGAAGGTCGAGATCGAGGGCGTATCCCTGCCGATCTTCGCGACTGTCGGCGAGGCGATGGCCGAGACCGGTGCCGACGTGAGCGTCGTCTTCGTGCCGCCGGCGTTCACCAAGGACGCCGTCAACGAGGCCATCGACGCCGGCATGCCGCTCGTGGTCGTCATCACCGAAGGCGTACCGGTGCACGACACCGCCGACTTCTTCACCCGGGCGCAGGCGTCGGGACGCACCCGCATCGTCGGGCCGAACTGCCCCGGTGTGGCCTCGCCGGGCAAGTCGTACGCCGGAATCATCCCGGCCGACATCAGCGGCCCGGGCCGGATCGGGCTCGTCTCCAAGTCCGGCACGCTGACGTACCAAATGATGTACGAGCTACGCGACATCGGCTTCTCGACGTCGGTCGGTATCGGCGGCGACCCGATCATCGGGACGACCCACATCGACGCGCTGGCCGCGTTCGAGGCCGACCCGGAGACCGAGGTCATCGTGATGATCGGCGAGATCGGCGGCGACGCCGAGGAACGCGCCGCGGAGTTCATCAAGGCCAACGTCACCAAGCCGGTGGTGGGCTACGTCGCCGGCTTCACCGCGCCCGAGGGTAAGACGATGGGCCACGCCGGAGCGATCGTGTCGGGCTCGTCCGGCACCGCCCAGGCCAAGCGTGAGGCGCTGGAGGCCTGCGGGGTGAAGGTCGGCAAGACCCCGAGCGAGACCGCCCGGCTCGTCCGCGAGGTCGTCGAGAGCCTCGGCTAGGTCGAGAGCCTCGGTTGGAACGTATTGGCCACGGGGCCGTCAACTGCTTCACCGTGAGGCCGGTAATGATCACGTATACGTGGTCATTACCGGCCTCACGGGGCATCGGCACCATGTTAGGCGTGCAATGACCACGTATACGTGATCATTTTCCGTGTACGACTCCCGTCAGGAGCCGGCGTACGACGCCAGGAGGTCGCTCGAGGCCTGCAATGACGGGGCCATCGGGTCGCTGTCGTAGATGAGGTCCTGGCCACCCTGGTGCCAGACGATGACGGACAGGGCCGGGCCGTTGCGTACCAACCCGACAACCTCGATCTCGCCGCTACCGTCGGCCGTCTCGTGCCCGAACCACCACCAGCTCGCGGTGCCGCTGGTGACGGAGCCGTCCGTCGGCCCGTGCTGGCTGCCCCACGTGCACCCACTGAGCGAGTCAGCGTAGGCGTCGTAGGCGGCGCTGGCCTCGTCGGAAGACTTGAAGACGCCCACCACGTTGGTTCCGCTGACCGTGCCGTCGGGGCCCCAGGTGTAGTCGCGGCGCACTGTGTCAACCGCGCCCAGGCTGGTGAGGTCACCAGCCTGGCAGACGGATGCGGGCGTCGAACCCTCGCCATCGCTGGAGTCGATCGTGCTCCAGGTGACCTCGGAGTCGTTGACCTTTGGCATCTGCTCGGGCGCCAGCAGGGCGTCCTGAGAGACCTCGGGCAGGGCGTTGCTCGGTGGTGGTGCCGGGGTCTCGGAGTCGGTGGGCGAGGGAGTGCTGGACGGCGTGCCCGTGGTCGGCGCCGGCGGAGCGGCAGTCGGGCCGCTCGAGGGTGTGCCGGGTTGGGTGGGCGTGCCCGGCGTGCCTGGCACGCCCGGCGACGTGGTCGAGCGGGGCGACGAGGGGGAACGAGGCTGGCCTGGCGCCGACGGCCGGTAGGTCGTACGGGATGGGCTCTCCGGGTGAGCCGACTCTGACGGGCTGACCGGCGGCGTCGAACGCGCCACCGTCGAGCTTCGCGACGGCGACCCCTCGGGAAAGAACTGGTTGACCGGCGAGATGGGGGTGCCCGGAATGCCGACCGCGGCGCTGTAGCCCAGGATGCTGATGCCGGCGGCGACGGCGAGTCCGGTGGTCGCGGTACGCCCCACCTGCCGCCGGGCACCGCGTTGCCGGACCCTCGCATCGTCGGCCCACGTGACCTGGTCGACATCGGAGCGCAGACGCGACAGGTGTTCGGTCACATCAGGCTCGAAGTCAGCGGGCATTCTCGGTCTCCTCTGCGGCGCTCTCGTCCTGCACTTCACCCTCGCGCAGGAGTACGGCGAGGGCGTTGCGCCCCCGGGAGAGCCGGGCCTTGACGGTGCCGCTCGCGACGCCTGTCTCGCGGGCGACCTCCTCCACCGACAGCCCCACCAGGTGATGGAGCACGATCGCGCGGCGCTGCGCCTCCGGGATCTCCTTCAGCGCGGCGACCAGAGCGACGTTGTCCGGGCTGGGTTCCGGGGCGTACCCCGGCGGCCCGTGCCGAGCCATTGCCGCGATTCCGTTCTTGAGCTTGCGCCATCGGCTGGCGGCTATCCGCCAGGCGACGGTGCGGAGCCACGCCTCTGGATTGACGTGCTCCGACACACGGCCCCAGTGCTGCCAGGCCCGTGCGTACGCTTCTTGAACGCAATCTTGAGCATCAGCCAGGTTTCCGGTCATCGCGTACATCTGGTGGAGGAGCCGCTGACGGGTGGCATGGTAGAACGCATCGAACTCGTCGGCATTCCCCATGAGCCCTCCGCCACGGCCGACTCTCACCTCACATGACACGTCACCTGGGCTCGAGGTTGCAGTTTGACCACATCTCAACCCACGACTGGCGGGCGCAGCACCGCAGAAGCCCAGTGTCGGGATGAACCTATCCATACTGGACGGGGTCCCGCTGCGAGCTCCTTCGATTCCGCGGGAAGTTGTGCGAAAAATCGAAGATATTGCGCCCTGCCACGATGGAGTGTAGGCCGAGGGTGGTACGCCTTGCTTAGAGGTCGCGTGGATGCCGGGGGCCCGCGCCACCCCGGCGCCGGCCGCAGATCGGCACAGTCCCTATCCGCACGACCTCTGAGCCGCGGCTCTGGTCGCGGCGTGTCCAGAGCGACCAGATGATGTCCAGGCTGCGAGCATGGCAGCGATGACCGAGCTGCTTGCGCCCACACCTGTGCGTGACCCTGGCCAGCCACCGGAGGGGCAGAGTCCTCGGCCGGCGTTCGTCGGTGGCCTGTTGGCGGCTGGCTGGGCGTTCCTCGCGGGCGCTCTCCCGTGTGCCGCGGTGGCGGTGATCGGGTGGTTCGCCACCAGTGGCGGGACGGCCGCCTGGGCACTGCGCGTGGGCGGTGACGCCTGGCTGCTCGCGCACCGGGTGCCGATCGAGTTGGCGGACGGTGAGATGGGTCTCGCGCCGTTGGGGCTCACGCTGTTGCCGCTGATCCTTCTGTGTCGCGCCGGCGCGTGGATCGGTCGGTCCTGCGCGGTCACCAGGCGGGTGGACGTGCCTGTCGGCGCGGTGGCGTTCGCGGTCGCGTACGGCGGGCTGGCCGCCCTCGTGGCGGTGGTGTCCCGGACCGCGGAGGCGGCGCCCGACGTGTCGCGGGCGTTCATCAACGCGGGGCTGATGGCGGGGGTCGCCGGGGCGGCCGGGATCATCCGGGCGCGCGGGTACGGCGCCACCTTCTGGGGGTCGCTCCCGGAGGAGGTGCACGCGGCGGTCCACGGCGGGGTGACGGGGTTCGTGGCGTTGTTCGCGGGCGGCATCCTGCTCGTCGGGGCGTCGCTGGTCGCGCACGCGGGAACGCTCCTCGACCTCACCAGGGGGCTTGCGCCTGGGCCGGTCGGCCTGGTCCTCCTGCTGTTCATGTGCCTGGCGTACCTGCCGAACGCCGCCGTCTTCGCGGCCGCGTTCGCGCTCGGGCCGGGGTTCGCCGCGGGGACCGGCACCGTCGTGGCGCCGACCGGCGTCGCGCTGGGCCCGCTTCCGGCGTTCCCGCTCCTCGCGGCGCTGCCCGCGGGGGAGGCCCCGCCGGGTTGGGTGATGGGTGTGCTGGTGATGCCGATCCTCGCGGGGGCGGTCGCGGGCGTGGTCGCCGTACGCCGGTATCCCACGTACGGCGTCGACACGTCCGCGCTGCGCGGTGGCCTCGCGGGGGTGGCCGCGGGCCTGATCTTCACCGGGTGCGCCGCAGTCGCCGGGGGCGCTGCGGGGCCGGGCCGGCTCGCCGACGTCGGCCCGTCGGTCCTGCAGGTGGGCGTGGTCGCGGTGAGCACGCTCGGGATCGCCGGTGCGGTCGGTGTCCTCGCCACCCGCGGGTGGCGCTGGGTGCTTGCTCGCCAGCGGGCCACGAGGGCGCGCGACGAGGACGCTAGTCCAGAGTCGCCACGCGCTTGAGGACGCGTTCCTGCAACTGCTGCTGGCAACTCTCCATGGCGGTCAGGGTGTTAGCTCCTGAGGAACACTCCTGCCAGGCGGCGATCTCATTCCAGAAGACCGCCGCGGTCAGTGCAAGGACGCTGGCGAAGACGGTGGCGATGACGCCGAGCACGAGGCCGGGTGCGGCGCCGGGGACGACCAGCCGGACCCGCCGGCCGCCGCGGCGAGCCAGCGTTCCGAGCACGATCGCGACAATCCCCAGGAGCAGACCAAGGGGGAATGCCAGGATGCACGTCAGCAGCGCACCGATCCCGAACACCAGTGCCAGCCGGCCGTGATCGCGGAGGCGTCGCAGCTCGTCCTTCGCGGGCGCGGGAGTTCCGGTCGGGCCGGTGGTTGGTCCGCCATCGGGTCCCGCGCCCGGAGCACCACCTGGCCCGCCACCCGGACCGCCAGCTGTGCCGTCGGTCGGCGGAGTGCCGTTCGCCGGGGTGGTCGTAGTGGAGGAGACGATCCGGGCGAACGCCGACGTGGGGGCCGGCCGGCCGAAGACCCGCTCCGCGTCGGCGGGCGCGCTGGTGCCCTCTGGCGGGATGGGAGCGAGCAGCGGCGTTTCGGGGTCGCGGTCCTCGCCGTCGTCGCTCGCCGAGCGGTCAGACGGCCGGTCGCCGGCTGGTTCGTCGTCCGGCCGGTCACCAGCGGGTCGATCATCAGCTGGCCGGTCGTCGAGGGTGCCGCCGCCTGGACGCTCCTCCGGGCTGCTCACAGGGCCTTCTCCTGTCGTCATGTGCGCTACCGCTATCGTGACGGAACGTCCTACTCGACGTGAACGTGCCCCGGGTAGGTCGCTGATCGTCCATCCGTTCCGCGGCTCTCACCGGCCAGCGAGGAGCTCATCCTGACCGCCCGTCTCGTCGTCCTGGCCTCCGGCTCCGGCACCCTCCTGCAGGCCCTGCTCGAAGCGGCGCGGGATCGGTCGTTCGGTGCGTCGGTGGTGGCGGTTGGGTCTGACCGCCCTGGTGTCGAGGGCCTGGCCCGGGCTGAGCGGGCAGGCGTTCCGACATTCGTTCACAGCGTCAAGGAGTTCGCCACTCGGGAGGAATGGGACGCCGCGCTCACCGAGCGGGTCGCCGCCTACGAGCCGGACCTCGTGGTGTCGGCCGGTTTCCTCAAGCTGGTGGGCAAGTCGTTCCTGGCGAGGTTCGGCGGGCGCTACGTCAACAGCCACAACTCCCTGCTGCCGGCGTTCCCCGGCATGCACGGTCCTCGGGACGCCCTCGCGTACGGCGTCAGGGTCACCGGCGCGACGCTCTTCGTCGTCGACGAGGGAGTGGACGCCGGGCCGATCATCGCCCAGGTCGCCGTACCCGTCGAGGACGACGACACCGTGGAGTCCCTGACCGAACGCATCAAGGTGGCCGAACGCCGGCAGCTCGTCTCCGTGGTCGGTCGGATGGTTCGGGAAGGTTTCACCGTCGAGGGCAGAAAGGTCACCATCCCGTGAACGACTCCGTGAACCAGCCCGCGGGCGAGGGCCGGCGACCGATCCGGCGAGCACTCGTCAGCGTTTATGACAAGACGGGGTTGACCGAACTCGCCCGCGCCCTCGCCGACGCAGGGGTCGAGATCGTGTCGACCGGTACGACCGCGGCGACGATCGAGGCGGCTGGCCACCGGGTGGTCCGGGTCGAGGAGCTCACCGGGTTCCCGGAGTGCCTGGGTGGGCGGGTCAAGACGCTGCACCCGAACGTCCACGCGGGCCTGCTCGCCGACCTGCGCGATCCCGACCACCAGCGCCAACTGGACGACCTCGACATCCCGCCGTTCGACCTGCTGGTCTCCAACCTCTACCCGTTCGCGCAGACCGTCGCGTCCGGCGCCGGGCCCGACGACGTCATCGAGCAGATCGACATCGGCGGGCCGGCCATGACCCGGGCCGCCGCCAAGAACCACGCCAACGTCGCGGTGGTGACCTCTCCTGACAGGTACGCCGACGTCGTGGCGGCGTTGGCCGCCGGCGGCTTCACCCTCGAGCAGCGGCAGCGGCTGGCGGTCGAGGCGTTCGTCCACACGGCGACGTACGACGTGGCGGTCGCGTCGTGGATGGGCACGGTGCTCGCGCCGACCGACGACGGGAGCGGGTTCCCGGCCTGGGCGGGCGCCACGTGGAACCGCGCGGCGATCCTGCGGTACGGCGAGAACCCCCACCAGCCCGCCGCCCTCTACACCGCCGGCTCGGTGGCCACGCCCGGACTCGCCCAGGCCGAGCAGCTGCACGGCAAGGAGATGTCGTACAACAACTACGTCGACGCTGACGCGGCCCGGCGGGCGGCGTACGACTTCGAGGCGCCGGCGGTGGCGATCATCAAGCACGCCAACCCGTGCGGGATCGCCGTGGGTGCCGACGTGGCGGAGGCGCACGCGAAGGCGCACGCCTGCGACCCGGTCTCGGCGTTCGGTGGCGTGATCGCGACGAACCAGCCCGTGTCGGTCGAGATGGCGCGGCAGGTCGCGGAGATCTTCACCGAGGTGGTGGTGGCGCCCGACTACGAGCCCGAGGCGCTGGAGATCCTGTCGCGGAAGAAGAACATCCGTCTGCTCCGCGCGGCTCCGGCGGCGCGCGGTGGCGTCGAATCGCGGCCGATCTCCGGCGGCCTGCTGATGCAGAGCGCGGACGCGGTGGACGCGCCCGGCGACGACCCGGCCACCTGGCGGCTGGTCGCGGGGTCGCCGGTCAGCGACGAGGTGCTGGCTGACCTGGCGTTCGCCTGGCGGGCGGTACGCGCGGTGAAGTCCAACGCGATCCTGCTCGCCTCAGGCGGCGCGACAGTCGGGGTCGGCATGGGGCAGGTCAACCGGGTCGACTCGGCACGGCTCGCCGTCGCGCGGGCGGGGGAGCGGGCGGCGGGGTCCGCGGCGGCTTCTGACGCGTTCTTCCCGTTCGCTGACGGGCTGCAGGTCCTGCTTGACGCGGGCGTGCGCGCGGTGGTGGAGCCTGGTGGTTCGGTGCGGGACGAGGAAGTGATCGCGGCGGCGGAGGCGGCTGGCGTACCCCTCTACTTCACCGGCACCCGCCACTTCTTCCACTGAGCGGGTTAGCGGGTATGACCGGCTCTGCTGGGGCCGGGGGCCGCGGCGTAACAGGAGCCGGGAGCCGAGTTCCGGGACTTGGTGGAGGGGACCTCGGTGAGCCGTCTCGCATAGTGAGCGATCCTCGACTTGACCATGATCAACATGCAGAAAACGACCACGATCCGCGCGGGGCGTGGTCGTTTTCTGCATGTTGATCATGAAACGGTTGCAGCCCGTCCGGTTCGTGAGACGCTGGGGCGAGCCTCCCGCCTGCCCCATTTCGGCTACCCGGCGAAGAGCTTTGAACGTGGGAGCGAAGTTGATCAACGGTCCCGAATTCGGACACCCGCTGCGGGGAATGCCCGAATTGCGGACCGTTGATCAACTTCGCGGAAGCCTGAAGGCGTCGCAATCGATCATCCATCGTCATGCCAGGGGAAGCCGTCAGGGTCCGCGGCTGCGCGGGCATGGAGCGCCGCGTCGTCGTGGCCGCGGATCTGGCGTAGGAACGGGAAGTCCTCCGGCCGCACGCTGAGCTTCGCGGTCGGGCGTACTGGTGCGGCGTTCGCCAGCTGAGGCGAGTGGATCTCGATGCCACGGACTGTGAAGGGCGGCTGGGCTTCGAAGCCGTCCGCGGGGAGCAGGTAGACGGTGCCGGCTCGCCACGGACGATGGTCCAGCGCGGCCCGGCTGATCGAGAAGTAGTAGAAGGATGCGCGACGCGTCCCGTCATTGCCGCCAAGGCGGATGCAGGCGTTACACAACGACATCGGGTACCGGTCGCGGTCGAGGATCGCGTAGTACATCGGCCAGATGCCGTCGGACGGGCATAGACAGCGCTGCGGTTGCCGAAGTCAAGGTGATCGTTGGCCTGGCGTGGTTCGACGCTCGTGATGGTGGGGTCGCCGGTGCCATGGAGCACGAAGTCGCCCCGATCGGCGGCGTACGACAGGAACTCCCACTTCGGCGCGTCGAGTCGATGTCGATCGGATGATCCAGGCCGTCCTCCCTGACCTGGTCCAGCACCTTGTCGAACTCCTCCGACCTCTCAGGCTCAGGGCCGGTCGTCGACGGCGGACGCGGCAGCCAGTACGAGGGGATCTCCACGTGATCAACGTAGCTACGCCTCGCGACGGCGTACATAAGGTGGTCGAGTCCGGTCCGGCGGCCCGGCGGCCCGGCGGCCCGGCGGCTCTGTGGATAAGCGTTTGCGGCGCGGGTGGCGGGCGGCTTCGATGTCGGGCGTGAGTACTACAGAGGTCGAACGGATCGAGACACGGTTGCGGGCGCGCTTCGCGGAGTACGCGTGGACGCCGATCCAGCATGGGATGTCTGGTGCGTCGACGTACCGCCTCACCGACGCCAACCGCCCGACCCTGTACGTCAAGATCGCGGCCGCCTCGAGCCATCCTGACGTGCGTTCGAACCTCGCCACTGAGGCGGAGCGGATCAGCTGGCTGGCTTCGACCGGATTGCCGGTCCCGGAGTTGGTCGACGCGGGCATCGAAGTCGGCCCCGACCCGGAACACGGCAGGGCTGCCGACGGCGGGGCGATGGAATGGCTGGTCATGACGGGGCTTCCCGGCCGGGAGGCGTCCGCAGCCTGGCCGCGGCACCAGCGGATGGCGGTCATGGACGCGCTGGCCGATGCCCTGCGCGCGCTGCATGGCGTACCCGTGGCGACGTGTCCGTTTGACCGGCGCCTCGACGTAATCCTCGGCAACGCGCACACCGCGATCGGCGCCGGCATCGTTGACGACCTGGCCCTGTCGGCTGAGCCGTGGAAAGCGGAGCAGGAGCGGGCGCTGCTCGCCGAGTTGGCGGCGACCCGCCCCGCGCGCGAGGAGGCCGTCGTCTGTCACGGCGACTACTGCCTGCCGAACATGCTGCTCGACCCGGAGACGCTCGAGATCACCGGCCTGATCGACCTGGGTCGGGTCGGCATCGCGGACCGGTACAACGACCTCGGCATCGCGACCCGCAGTATCAGTTCGCCGACCCTGAACCCGCAGTACGGCGAGGAGCACGCGGCCCGCTTCCTCGCGAGGTACGGCGCCGACCCCGAGGACCCGCGGATCGGCTACTACCGCAGGCTCGACGAACTCTTCTGGGAACGCGTGAGGACCGACCGATAGCGGCTCGACGGGCGCCGGGTAGGGATTCGCCGTGAGCCCGGTGGTGCCCGACAACCGACTCGCCGACGGCCAACCTAAGGCCCTTGACCGCCGGCGAGTAGCCTGCGGTTCTGCGAGGAAAGTGAGCACAGCAGCAGGAGGCCGTCGATGGTCGACCAACCTGGCCGCGGCGCGGTGTCCGCGGGTGGTGCCGCCGAGCCCACCGCTGCCAGAGGTGCCCAGGGTGCCGGGACGGCTCAGGTCGAAGGGCGCGTCGCGGGTACGCCAGCCAGCCGCTGGGCGTTCTGGTCGCGCTGGCGCCGGGACCGCAGTCGCCCGCTCCCGCCGATCCGTCCGTGGCCACGACGTCAGTGGCCACTCCTGGTCGTCCTCGTGGGCGTGTTCGTCTCGCTCGTGGTTGTGGTGCTCGTTGACTTCCGCCCAGGGACCGTGCTCCTCGCGGGGTCGGTGTTGCTGGCGGCGGCGTTCCGGCTGGTGCTGACGACGCGCCGCGCCGGGCTGCTGGTGGTGCGTAGCCGGATGGTTGACGTGATGACGCTGACGATCATGGGTGTCGCGACGCTCCTGCTGGCCCTCGCGGTGCCGGACATCCGATGACCCCGGACGGCGGCGGGAGCGGGTGCTCGGCTACGCTCACAACAGATATCTCGACGCCAAGACATCTTCACACCAGCTCGGTCCCGCGGCGGTTCGGGACTTCCAGGAGGCGAGCACACCATGGCGCGTAACGGCAAGGTCGCCGTCGTCGGGGCCGGCTTCTACGGATCCACGACAGCCCTCCGACTCGCGGAATACGACATCTTCGAAGAAGTCGTGATCACCGACATTATCGAGGGCAAGCCTGAAGGCATCGCCCTCGACATGAACCAATCGCGGCCGATCGAAGGCTTCGAGACGAAGGTCACCGGCCAGACCACCGGGCTGGCGGGCGAGGGGTACGAAGTCCTCAGCGGCTCCGACATCGTGGTCATCACCGCCGGTCTGCCCCGTAAGCCCGGCATGAGCCGGATGGACCTCATCGAGACGAACGCGAAGATCGTCCGCCAGGTCTCCGAGAACGTCGCCAAGCACGCACCGAACGCCGTCGTCATCGTCGTGTCCAACCCGCTCGACGAGATGACCGCGCTGACCCAGATCGCGACGGAGTTCCCCAAGAACCGCGTCCTTGGCCAGGCCGGCATGCTCGACACCGCGCGGTTCTCCTACTTCGTGGCCGAGAAGCTCGGCGTCCCCGTCGGCGCGGTCAAGACCCTCACCCTCGGCTCGCACGGCGACACGATGGTGCCGGTCCCGAGCAAGTGCACCGTCGAGGTGGGCGGCACGCCGAAGCCGTTGACCGAGTTGCTCGCGCCGGCCGACGTCGACGCCCTGGTCGACCGCACCCGCAATGGCGGTGCCGAGGTCGTCGCGCTCCTCAAGACCGGCTCCGCCTACTACGCGCCGTCCGCCGCGGCTGCCCAGATGGCCCGCGCGGTCGCCGAGGACTCCGGTGCGGTCATGCCGGTGTGCGCATGGGTCGACGGGGAGTACGGCATCGAGGGTGTCTACCTCGGTGTGCTCGCCGAGCTTGGTCGTGGCGGCGTACGCAAGGTCGTCGAGACCGCGCTCACCGACTCGGAGCTGGCGAGCCTCAAGGAGGCTGCCGCAGCGGTCCGCGCCAAGCAGGCCGACGTACAAAACCTATAAAGCCCTCTCGCGGGATCACGTCCCCCCAAGAACGTCCCCGCCCGCAACTGCCGGAGTACCAGAAAGCCTGGACCACGCAACCTGTCCCCCTGCGGGGCTCCGCCCCGCTCCCGGCCGGAGGAGCCACCCTTGTCCAAGATCACCGTCAAGAACCCCGTCGTCGAACTCGATGGCGACGAGATGACCCGCGTCATCTGGAAAGAGATCAAAGAGCAGCTGATCCTGCCCTATCTCGATGTTCAGCTCGACTACTACGACCTTGGTATCGAGCACCGTGACGCGACCGACGACCAGGTGACCGTCGACGCGGCGAACGCCATCAAGCGACACGGCGTCGGCGTCAAGTGCGCGACGATCACGCCGGACGAGGCACGGGTCGAGGAGTTCGGCCTGAAGAAGATGTGGCGCTCGCCGAACGGCACGATCCGTAACATCCTCGGCGGGGTCGTCTTCCGTGAGCCGATCATCATCGATAACGTCCCCCGGCTCGTGCCCGGCTGGACCAAGCCGATCATCATCGGCCGGCACGCGCACGGCGACCAGTACAAAGCGACCGACTTCGTCGTTCCCGGCCCCGGCACGCTCACCGTCACCTACACCCCGGCGGACGGCAGCGCGCCGATGGAGTTCGAGGTCGCGAAGTACCCCACCGGTGGCGTCGCGATGGCGATGTACAACTACGACGACTCGATCCGCGACTTCGCCCGGGCCTCGCTCAACTACGGCCTCCAGCGCGGATTCCCGGTCTACCTCTCGACGAAGAACACCATCCTCAAGGCGTACGACGGTCGCTTCAAGGACCTCTTCGCCGAGGTGTTCGAGTCGGAGTTCAAGGACAAGTTCGAGCAGGCCGGCATCACCTACGAGCACCGGCTGATCGACGACATGGTGGCGCAGGCCCTCAAGTGGGAGGGCGGGTTCGTCTGGGCGGCCAAGAACTACGACGGTGACGTGCAGTCCGACACCGTGGCGCAGGGTTTCGGCTCGCTCGGGTTGATGACCAGCGTGCTGCTGACGCCCGACGGCAAGACCGTGGAGGCCGAGGCGGCGCACGGCACGGTGACGCGGCACTACCGGCAGTGGCAGAAGGGCCAGAAGACCTCCACCAACCCGATCGCGTCGATCTTCGCGTGGACGCGCGGCCTCGCCCACCGTGGGAAGTTGGACGGTACGCCTGAGGTGAGCGAGTTCGCCCGCACGCTGGAGCAGGTCTGCATCGAGACGGTCGAGTCCGGCAAGATGACGAAGGACCTCGCGTTGCTCGTCGGTGACGACACGCCCTGGCTGACCACCGACGAGTTCCTGGGTGCCCTTGCCGACAACCTCGCCGCCAAGGCGAAGGCCGCCAACTAAGAGGTCGCACGACCTCTGGGCAGCACCCCCGAAATCAGGACCGCGCCCACCGGCTGGGTTTGCGAAGCGCTTCCAAGGCGCCGGTCAGACCCAGCTCGGTGGGCGCGGTCGTACGTGGAGGGGCATGAGTCGACTGCAGGTCGTCCCGTAAGCCATCCAGAATGTGGACGGCTCGATGATCGGGTTCGAGTGTCGCTCACTATGTGAGATCGCTCGCGAGGTTGCCGTGACTTGACGGAGGAGCTTCGGTCCACGAAGTTGATCAACGGTGCTGGTTCGGGCGTTTGCCGCTGAAGGTGTCCGGTTCGACCACCGTTGATCCACTTCGCTCGACGAAGAACCGAACCGTCGCAGCACCGTAGAAGGCGAGCGGCAGCGGTCGTCAGCGGGGGAGGAGTGTCAACGGCGGCCTGCCGGGCACAAGCAAGCCGTCCTTGACATAGCCCTCCGGCCGGTCGCGCAGCTCGTCAACCAGGGCTTGCCGCCACCGCGCCAGGTCGTCGGAGTACGACGGATTGTCAACCAGGTCACGGAGCTCGTGCGGGTCGGCTACCAGGTCGAACAGCTGCTCGCGCCCCGGGCCGGACTGCCAGACGTACTTCTGCCGCCCGTCGGTCAACCACTGCAGCGACTGGCCGAGCAGAGCGTGTTCCCCATGCAGGTAGGGACGCCAGTCGCCCGCCGGCTCACCTGCGGCCAGGCTGAGTACGCTACGCCCCTCGACACCCGGAGGGATCGCGACGCCGGCGCAGTCGAGCAGCGTGGGCATCACGTCTCGGAGCTCGACCACCTCGTCCCGGCGTACGTTCTCACCGGTCCGCGGTCCCGCCAACAGGAACGGGATTCGCGCGGAACCCTCGTAAGGAAAGCCCTTCCGGAAGAGATGGTGGTCGCCGAGCATCTCGCCGTGGTCGGAGACGAAGCAGACGTAGGTGTTGTCGGCCAGCTCGAACTCGGACAGCGCCTCCAGGAAGCGGTTGATCTGCAGGTCGATGTGCGCCATGTGCCCGTAGTAGCCGGCGCGGGCGCGCTGGAGGATCCGCGGCGGGAACTGAGCGACGAACGGGTCGTGGCGGTGGTCCTGCCGATGTTCGGCGTACTGCTCCCACCAGTCGCCGACCGGCGGGTCGTACTGCGGAGCGTCGAGATACTGCTCGAACGCCCATGCTGGCGGGTCGAACGGCGGATGCGGCCGGTGGAACGACAGGTAGAGAAAGAACGGCACCGTAGGGTCGCGGCGGTAGAGCCAGGAGATCGCCTGGGTGCCGAGCCAGCTTGTCGGATGGAGCGCCTCGTCCTTGTCCCAGGGGCGCGCGACGTAGGAGTTGCAGTTGACGCCGTTGTCGACGTAGTCGGCGACCGCGCTCTGACCCGCCTGGGCACGCAGCCAGGGGATGTAGTCGTCGTACGACTCGACGGCCTGCGACCGGCGGCGATTGTGGTGCAGGTAACCGTCGTGGAGGAGTACGTCGTCGAATCCGATGCGGCCACGGACCGGGGAGTAGTGCATCTTCCCGATCGCCTGGGTCTGGTAGCCGTTCGCGCGGAGCACGCCGGGCAGCGTCGTCTCGACGTCGAAGGGCACGCCGTCCTGGTACCCCACCCGGCGGTGGCCGGTCTGCGACAGACCCGTCATCAGGGCCATCCGGGCGGGTACGCACGTGGGCGTTGCGGAATAGGCGCGGGAGAACCGCGCGCCGCGGAGCGCCAGCTGGTCAAGGTGCGGCGTGTGGAGGACCGGGTGCCCCTCGATGGACAGGCAGTCGCCGCGCCACTGGTCGACGCAGATGAGCACGAGGTTCGGCCGGTCGGTGGTCATGGGTTGTGCCTCCTGGCGAAGTGGGAGATGCCATCGAAATCAGGACGAACGGGAACCCCGCGCTCGCCCGGAGCGTTGGGCCGGGCAAGCCGACCTGGCAGCCCGCTGCTCACCGGTCGGCTTTGTCACGTTGGCGCACGCTCGATGTCTGACAAGGAGAGAGACGAGCCTTGGGTGCTGTGGACCTGCTGATGAGCCCTGAGATCTGGATCGCCTTCGCGACCCTGCTGTTGCTCGAGGTCGTCCTCGGCGTCGACAACGTCATCTTCATCTCGATCCTTGCCGGGCGGCTTCCCCAACACCAGCAGGCGAGGGCGCGCACTGTCGGGTTGGTGTTGGCGCTGGTGACCCGGCTGGCGTTGCTCGCCTCATTGTCGTGGGTCATCGGACTCACTGACCCGCTCTTTTCCGTGCTCGGACAGGAGATTTCCGGACGCGACATCATCCTCATCGTCGGTGGGCTCTTCCTGCTCGGCAAGGCCACCTATGAGATCCACGAGAATCTCGAAGGAGGCGAGCACACGAGTGGCCGGCGGGTCGCGTCGTTCGGTGCCGTCATCGCGCAGATCGTCATTCTCGACCTGGTGTTCTCGCTCGACTCGGTGATCACCGCTGTCGGGATGGTGGACGAGCTCGCCGTCATGGTCGCGGCGGTCGTGGTGGCGATGGTCATCATGCTCGCGTCCGCGGGTGCGATCAGTGCCTTCGTCAACCGGCATCCGACCGTCAAGATGCTCGCTCTGGCGTTCCTGCTCCTCATCGGCGGCAGCCTGGTGGCCGAGGGATTCGACCAGCACATCCCCAAGGGGTACGTCTACGGCCCGATCGCCTTCTCGATCTTCGTGGAGTTCCTCAACCTTCGCGTGCGGGCCAAGCGGGCGAGCAAAGCGCCCGTCCACCTCCACCAGAAGTACTCCGCCGAGGACGACGACCGTACGCCCACGAGCGCCGCCACCGAGCGGGGATAGCTCGGCGGCGGCACACGCAAGCATGCAGGCGTGCAGACGGCATCGTCAGGTGGCCGTCGAGACCTCCCGGTGGGCGTTACGCAGGAAGTACGGCGTCACCTCAACACCCCAGCCGGGAGCCGTCGGCACCGGCACGGCACCGTCGACGACTTCGAGGGCGGGCTCGTAGATCCCGCGGGTCCACTGCGTGTCCTCGATGCTCCACTCGTGGTACTGAAAGCAAGCCGGCATTGACGCCGCGAGGTGGAGGGTGAAGACCTGCAGCATCGACTGGTTGGCGCAGTGTGGTGTGCAGGGGATGCCGGCGTCCTCGGCCATCCGGGCGACGCGGCGGGCGCGGGCCACGCCGCCGATGTAGCCGATGTCTGGTTGGACGATATCGACGGCGTTCATCTGGATCATCCGGCGGAACTGCACGAGGGAGTTGTCCTGCTCGCCGCCGGCTACCGGGATGTCGAGCGCCGCGGCCACCTGGGCGGTGTTCTCCAACAACGGGTAAGGGCAGGGTTCCTCGAAGTGGAAGTAGCCGTTGTCCTCGAGGATCCGCCCTACTCGGATCGCCCGGGAGACCGAGAACCCGCTGTTGGCGTCGGCATGGATGTGGAAGTCGTCGCCCATCGCCGTGCGGATGTGTGGAATCAGTTTCTCGGTCCGTCCCGGTGAGGCATCCCGGTCGTCCGCCATCACGTCGCCGATCCTGATCTTCGCGCAGCGAAAACCGTGCTCCTCGCGAAGGCGCAGCAGCCGCTCCGCCTCGGCCTCGGGGGTGATCGACCGGCTCATGCTGGACGCGTACATCGGGACGGCGTCACGGACCTGCCCACCGAGCAGCTTGTAGACCGGCTGGCCCGTCACCTTGCCGAGCAGGTCCCACAGCGCGGTGTCCATCCCGCACAGGGCGCGATAGAGAAACGAGCTGGGAAACTTGTACTCGCCACGAACGCAGCGTTCGACCAGTGCCTCGAGGTCCCACGGATCCTGGCCGAGGAAGTACGCCGCGGCCATCTCGTGCAGCGCCCGGACCGTGAGGCCCGCCCGATAGGGCGAGGTCTGACCGATCCCTTCGGCTCCGTCGTTCGTACGTATCCGTACGATCGCCACTTGGTCGGCAAGGAATGTCTCGATGCTCTCGATCTTCACGGTTGTCCTCACGCACCTTTCCGGGCTTCGTGACCTCGTCGATCCTCGTTGAGTCGCGCGGCGATCGGAAGTGCGGACGTGGCGAGGTGGTGTTGTTCGGGCGCGTTCAAAGGCATCGCCGGCGCCGCGACCGCGGATGAGGTGAGCTGACCGAGTTCGGTCATGACCCACTTGAGGGCGGCTATCGACGCGATCCACTCGGTGCGGCCTGGTATCTGAAGGGCTTGTACGAGGGCGACGATGTCACGTTGATGGGAACGCACCGCCGTCCAGTCCTGACGGGTGGCCGCCTGCCACAAGCCGACGAACGTGTGCGGGATCAGGTTCACCAACGTGCACACCGCTCCGTGTCCCCCGGCGAAAAGGCTCACGTCGACGAGCGACTCCACGCCCATGAAGAAGCGAAACGGTAGGCCCGCGGCATCCACCTGGTGGATGAGGCCGCGGTACCACGAGAAGTCGCCGCCGGTGTCCTTGATGCCGACGGCGGCGCCCTCGTGCGCGAGCCGCAGGACGGTCTCGTGTTCCAGGCCCACCTTCACCATCTGGGGGAGGTTGTAGAGAAGGAGTGGGACGGTCGATGCTCTCGCCAACTCCTGGTAATGGCGGCCGATCTCGATTGGACTGAAGCTCGCGTAATAGGGCGCTACGGCACCGATGTGCGTGGCTCCCGCCGTGACCGCGGCCTCTGCATGGCCGATGGCAAGTCTCGTGGACGTGTCGCCCACATGTGCGACCACTTGGCCGCGGCCACGCACCACGTCGGCGACCTCGCGCACGACGGCCGCGCGTTCGCCGGCCGTGAGGCTGTGTAGCTCGCCGGTCGAGCCGTTCACCCAGATTCCGTTGACGCCGGATTCGAGAATGGAGCTGGTCAGCTCGCGCAGTTTGTCGAAGTCGGCCTCGCCATCCGGGGTCATCGGGAGAACGATCGGAACGAGTATCCCCCGTAGGCCCTCTTCTCCGTCCACCGTTCTTTCCTCTCTGGTTGGGTTGCGATGCGTACGGCCTACGCCTTCAGGCCGGTCGAGGCGAGGCCGGCGATGAAGTAACGCTGGCAGAACACGAAGACCAGCAATACCGGCACGATCGTCACCGTGGCCGCGGCCATCAGCGCACTCACCTGCGTGAAGAACTGTCCCTGGAACAACGCCAGCGCGACCGGAAGAGTCTGGAGTTCCGGGCTGTTGATGAAGATCAACGGGCCAAGGAGGTCGTTCCAGGACTCCACGAAGGTGAAGATGCCGATCGCGGCGAGGGCCGGTTTGGCAAGGGGCAGCATGATGCGCCAATAGACGGTGAAGGTCCCCGCGCCGTCGATCTTCGCCGCGTCCTCCAACTCCTGGGGTAGGGCCTTGAAGAACTGCCGCATCAGGAAGGTCCCGAAGATCGGAGTGAATGCCCGCGGGACCCACAGCGGATACTGCGTGTCAAGCCAGCCGTAGTCCCGAAAGACGATGTACTGCGGGATGAGATAGGCGACATGAGGAATCAACGCGCTGCCGATCAGAACGAGGAAGAGCGCGTCCCGGCCCGGAAACCGCAGGCGGGCAAAGGCATAGCCGGCCAGGGGAGCGGTCACCAGGAGTCCGCCGACGCTGAGAGCCGCGACCTTTACGCTGTTGAGGAAGTACGGCAGGATCACCGGCCAGGCCTGGACGTAGTTGGCGAACGTCACCGTGCTCGGAAGGAACCGCGGCGGAACGGTGAGGATGTCCGCCTCCGGCTTGACGGATGAGCTCACCATCCAGATCAGCGGAAGCAGGAAACCCAGCGCCAGCAGGCTCATCGCGAGGTAGTAGCTGACGGTCGCCGCGCGGTCGAGCACGGACTTCCAGGAGGTGGCCGCGCCGACTGAGCGGCCAGGAGTTGGACCGGTCGTCACCGACATCGCTGGTGTTCTCCCCTCGCCTCACGAGTGGATTCAGTCGTAATGCACCCAGCGGCGCTGGAGCTTCCACTGGAGAAGTGTGCCGGCCGCGATCACGACGAACATGATCCAGGCCATCGCGCTGGCGTAGCCGACCTTCCCGGCCCCGAAGGCCGTTTGGTAGAGATTCAGCATGAACAGGTTGGTGGCGTTGTTGGGCCCGCCCTGTGTCATCACGAAGACGATGCCGAATGCCTGGAAGGAGGCGATGAACTGCGTGATGAGCACAAAGAAGGTCGAGGGTGTGAGCAGGGGCAACGTGACGTGCCAGAGTCGGCGCCAGGCGGATGCCCCGTCGACCTTGGCGGCGGCGTACAACGCTTCGGGAATGGTCTGGAGTCCGGCCAGGAAGACCACCATCGGATATCCGATTCCCTGCCACACACTCGCCACGATGAGTGCGACCATCGCCCATCCGGGCTCGGCCAGCCAGGACACGCCCCTGACACCGACGCCTGCGAGCAGGCCGTTCAGAACGCCGTTGTCCGGTGCGTAGAACCAATACCAGACGAAGCCCACGGCGACGGAGTTGGCGACGAAGGGCACGAAGTACGCCAATCTGAAGACCGCCATACCGCGCAACCTGCGATTGCAGAGCAGCGCCAGAGAGAGCGCGAGGATGGTCGTGAGTGGAATGACACCCAGCATGAAGAGGAGGGTGTTCCCAACGACCTTGTGGAAGCGCTCGTCGCTGAACAGCAGGTTGAGGTAGTTCTGCAACCCGACGAAACGTCGTGCGGAGATGCCGTCCCATTCCGTGAGCGACGTGTAGGTCGTGATCAGGATCGGGTACAGCTGGAACACCGCGATCCCACCGAGGACAGGGGCGATGAAGAGGTAGCCGTACACCGCCTCCCTGCGCGCGGCCAATCCACGCCTGGGCCCGTGCCGGGGCTTCTGGCCAGGTGTCGAGGTGGGGCTCATCATCTGGGCCGTCATGGCGACCCGCTCAGCCGCTTCCACGCATGGCGTTCTCGACCTGCTGGCGCAGCGGGGGGAGTACGTCGGACGCGGCGGCCTTGCAGTTGTAGACGTCGTCGAGTGCTGGCCGGTAGATGTTCTTGGCTCCCTCGGCACCTTTGATCTTGCCGGGAAGGGCGGAGTGTTCGGCGGCGTCCACGAACAATCCGACGTGTGCCGGTGGCTTGTCGTTGGGCTTGAGCAACGCGGCCGCTTCGCGTGCGCCGGGGACGAAGAAGTTGGTCTTCGCGAAGAGCGCGGCTCCTTCGCCTTCGGAAAGGAAACGAAGGAGATCCCAGGCGGCGTCGGGATTGGCGGCGCGTTTCGGGATGCACCAGGTGAGTTGGCTTCCGTAGGTCATCTGCTTCTTGATCGCCGGCACCGGAGCGATATCCCATTCGAAGTTCTTGACGTTCTGGCTCGCGTACGCCGTGAAGGTGGAGGTGGACTCGATCATGGCGAGTTGCCCGCCGACGAACATCTGGTTCGCGCGGTCGGGCTGTTTCAGGGTGGTCCACTGAGGTTGGACACGCTGCTCGCAGCTCAGGTCGGCGACTCGCTGGACCGCCTCGATGGCGGCCGGGTCGGCCAGAGCGAACTTCTTTCCGTCGGCAGAGAAGGGGCCCTCGCCGCCGTTGTTGACCGGATGGATGATCTCGTATCCGGAGTCCTGGAGTAGTGCGGCGCCCCATCGACCGTCCGGCGTGGTGAGCTGCCGGGCGCGGTCCAGGAAGTCGTCCCACGTCCAGCCATCCGCGGTCCAGGTCGTGGGTGGTAGAGGAACCTTCGCCCGCTCGAACATCGTGCGGTTGTAGAAGATCACCCGGGGCTGGATTCCCACGCTCCACGCGGGAAAGCTGCCGTCGGCCTGGCGGCCCATCTCGTAGACGACCGGGAAGTAGGTGCTGGGTTCCAGCTTGTCGCGTTTGAGGTACGTCCTCAGATCCAGCAGCTGGCCGGTCGCGGCGTAGGTGGGAATGTTGTCGTCGTCGACCCGCATGAGGTCGGGCGGGTTTCCCGAACCCAGAAGCGCCCGCGTCTTCGCCCAGTAGTTGGTCATCGTGGGCGTGTACTGAATCTTCACCTGGATGCCGGTCTTTTCGGTGAACCGGTCGAAGGCTTGGTTCCACGGTGTTCCGGTTGGGGGATCCCAGTTGAGGACCGTCAGGTCCTTTGTCGACGAACGATCGCTGCCACCGCAGGCGGTGGCGAATGAGGCCGTGGCCAGCGATCCAGCGAGGAGGGCAAGGTCCTTGAGGACCCGTCGGCGGTTTGGTACTGGCAGTGTCATGGCGACCGTCCCTTGGAGGGTAGGGAGTTCGCTACTGATCCAGAAGTCCCGGCGAGGGCGGGGCGTACCGGGCTATCCGATGCATTCGCATCTCCAGTTTTCGCATATGCGAATGGAATTTCTCTATGCGAATACACGTTGATGGTAAGCATCGGTGTCGACGGCAGGCAAGGGCGCCCCCGTGCGCTCGGGTGGCCGGAGTCGGGCACCATGCCATGACGTGGATCCGGCAGTCAGGTGATGGAGGTGAGTCGTGGCGGCGTTCGACGACGCGTCGGGAGAGAAGGCGTCGGCTTCGCGGTTTCGTCCGGTGAAGTCGGCTGATCGGGTTCTTGCCATCCTCGAATGGCTTGCGGCACAGGGCGGCCGGCAGAGTCTCAGCGAGATCAGTCGCGGGCTTGGCATTCCGGTGAGCAGCTTGCACGCGATCCTGCGGACCATGGAGCGGCGAGGGTGGCTGGAGGCGGATGAGACGGGAATCCGCTTCGGTATCGGAGTCGAGGCCCTCCGGGTCGGTTCGTCGTACGCTCGGACCGACGACGTGCTGGTCCGAGCCGAACCCGTCCTCGACTGGCTCAGCGAAGAGACCGGCGAGACGGTGCACTACGGCCGGCTCGAGGGTGCGCACATCGTCTATCTCGCCAAACGCGAGTCGCGGCACCCGCTGCGTATTTACTCCGCCATCGGGCGCCGGATTCCCGCACACGCGGCCGCTCTTGGCAAGGCGATCCTGGCCGGACACAGCGATGCTGAGGTTCGATCGATCCTGACGGCGCCACTTCTGACGCTGACGAAGCGGACGCGCACCAGCATCGAGGCTCTGTCGAAGGATCTCGCCCGGACGCGGCGCATCGGCTACGCGACGGAAACCGAGGAAAGTGACCAGGGCCTCGGCTGTGTCGCGGTCGCGGTCCCTGATCGCCTGCCGCCGCGGGACGCCATTTCACTCGCGGTTCCCACGGCCCGCCTCAGTGCGGCGCGGACTCGCGAGCTCGCCGAACTCCTCCTTCGGGCGCAACAGATGCTTGCGGAGCGGCTCGCCTCGCCACGGCCAAGTACGGACAGTGGCTTCCTCCGCGATCTGGAGTAGACCTACTCTGACACCGATCCTCAGATAAGAAATGCCTTCACATACATGAAAACGATCCAGTGCCGATGAGCGCTCGCGACGCGATTGTGGAAGGCCATGACAACCGAGGTTCACGTCCCCTCGCGCATCGTGAAGGGGAGTCCGCGTAGCCGCCGCCGAGGCGGGTTCACCGGGTGGTTGTACGTCGGTCCGGTGATCCTGGGTGTGATCGCGTTTCAGTTCCTTCCGGTCTTCATCTCGCTCTACGCGTCGCTCACGGACTGGACCGGCCTCACGCCGCCAAGGTTCGCCGGTGTGTCCAACTACGTCGAGCTTCTGACCAGGGACCCGTTGTTCTGGTTGACCCTCAGGAACACCGCGGTTTTCACTGTGGGCAGCGTCGTTCTCAGCATCGCTGTCGGTCTGGCGCTCGCGGTTCTCGGCAACCAGAAGGTGCCTGGAATCAGCATCTTCAAGGCCGCGTTCTTCGCCCCAGTGGTGACGAACGCGGTCGCGGTGGGATTCGTGTGGTTCTGGCTTTACCAGCCGCAGGAAGGGCTCATCAATGGGTATCTCGCCGAACTCCACATCCAGGGACCTGCCTGGCTGACGAGTAACCGATGGGCGATGGTGGCGGTCATCATTGTCGCCGTGTGGCAGGGCGTGGGCTATCCGATGCTCATCCTGCTGGCTGGTCTGCAGGGAATCCCCGAGTCACTCCACGAGGCGGCAACGGTGGACGGTGCGTCGGCGTGGTCGAGGTTCTGGAAGATCACGCTGCCGCTCCTCACCCCGACGTTGTTCTTCTTGCTGGTCACGCAGTTCATCACGTCGTTCCAGGTGTTCGGGATCATCTTCGTGATGACACATGGAGGCCCGGCGAACGCCACGAACGTCTACATCTACCAGATCTATCAGAGCGCGTTCTCCTACGGACGGCTCGGATATGCCGCGGCGATGGGATGGATTCTCTTCGTCATCGTCGGTGTCGTCACGTTCTTTCAGTGGAAGCTCGAGAAACGCTGGGTGTTCTACGGCGAGTAAGGCTGAGGTCGGATGCTGGAGACCGTGAGCGCGTCCCGGCACGCCGCCGGTGCGGGCACCGGCGGCCGCGGGTCGCCGGCGACAACGCGCAACCGGCGTGTCCGCCGAGCCGCCAGGCGACTGCTTCTGTACGCGGTCCTGCTCGCTCTCGGGTGGGCCTTCGTCCTGCCCATGGTCTGGATGCTCGGCGCCTCGCTCAAGCCTGAGAACGAGGTCATGGTGGTGCCGCCGGATCTGCTTCCGTCGGTCCCGCAGTGGGCCAACTACGTGGCTGCGGCGGACGCGGTGCTGCCCTTCTTCTGGAACAGCGCCAAGCTCGCCCTGCTCAACGTGGCGTTCCTGCTGCTCTTCGCCTCGCTGGCGGGCTTTGGGTTTGCCCGGCTGGAATTCCGTGGCAAGAATGTCGCGTTCGCCGCGCTGCTTGCCACCGCGATGATCCCAGGCATCGTCTACCTGATCCCGCAGTACATCATGTACCGCCAGATCGGCTGGATCGACACACATTACCCGTTGTGGGTGCCGAAGGTTCTGACGCCGGTGTTCGGGACGTTCCTCCTTCGCCAGGCGTTCAGAACAATTCCTCGTGAGCTTGAGGAGGCGGCCGCCATCGACGGTGCCTCGACCTTCACCGTCTATTGGCGCATCATGCTTCCCCAGGTCAAGCCGGCCCTTGCGGCGGTGGGTGTCCTCACGTTCCTGGAGTCGTGGAACGACCTCTTCGGTCCGCTGATCTTCGTCAACTCCCAGCACCTTCAGACTCTCCCCGTCGCACTCGCGCTCTTTCAGGGTGAGTACTTCACCCAGACAAACCTGATGATGGCCGCGGCCACGATCTCGGTCGTTCCGCCGCTGGTGTTGTTCGTGCTCGCGCAGAAGTACTTCGTGCAGGGCGTCACCATGACGGGTCTGCGCGGCTGAAGTCTTCGAGCCAGTCGCTCCATGACGTCGAGAGTGGAGGGGTCATGTTCACACGGCGGAGCTTTCTAAGGACGTCGGCGGCCGTTGCCGCCACCGGGCTCGCCGGTGCCGCGGGATGCGGCGGGGGCGGGTCCACCTCTGCCGACGATGGCATCACGTTTCTCAACTGGGATCCGGTCGAGAAGGGCACGCCGCTGGCCAACGCGGTGAGGGCTTTCCAGAAGGGGTCCGGGGTGAAGGTGGCCATCCAGCCGGCACCGAGCTCCGACTATGACACGAAGCTTCTGACGATCATGGCGTCTGGATCGCCCCCTGACGCGATCAGGATCAACGATGACTTCGTGCTGGGGTACTCCCAGCAGGATCAGCTGCTCGACCTGAACCCCTACATCAAGCGGGACGGGCTGAAGGAGTCCGACTATTTCGAGCATCCCTTCACGTTTCCGATCCAGTCGGACGGCCGGCACACCGCCTGGGCTTCGGGTACGCAGCCGAACATGGTCTTCTACAACGTCGATGCGTTCAGGGAGGCGGGACTCCCGTTGCCGCCGACGACCTGGAGCGACGAGAACTGGCAGTGGGAGGACTTCCTCGCCGCGGCCACGAAGCTGACCATTCCGGGCAAGCGCTGGGGTGTGCTGGTCTTCGACGACACGAGTTCTGAGACGACGTTCACGGTCAACAACGGCACCGACGGGATCTACTCCAAGGACGGTAAGCGATTCACGTTGGCGGATCCTGCTAGTGCCGAAGGAATCCAGTGGCTGGCGGACCTGTCGTTGAAGCACAAGGTCCAGCCGCCCTGGTCGACGATCCAGGCAGGTTCGGGAAATCCCAACTATGCGCTCTCGTTGTTCGCGACGGGCAAGGTCGCGATGATGACGAGGAACTTCGGTGCGGCGTCGTACCTCCGCCAGAACATCAAGGACTTCACCTGGGATCTCGCTCCCATTCCGGCCCGAAAGAGCCAGCAGACGATCAGCACGTTGATCGTCTGGGCCATACCGGCGAAGGCCAAGCATCCTGACCAGGCCTGGAAGCTGTTGCGCTCGTTCACCGACCCGGAGGGTGCGCAGGAACTCGCGGAGCAGCAGAACCTTGTCCCGGCGAGCAGGCAGGCAGCCACGCTGCTGGAGAAGGCGGGAGCGACACCAGAGCATCTCCCGCTCGTGATCGCGGCGACCGAGCACGGTGTCAACGAAAACTTCAGCCCGCATATCCAGCAGGCGCGGGCGATCTACCGGCCTCAGCTGGATCTCATCTATACCGGTCAGAAGTCCGCCGCCGACGCCCTGGGCGAGGTCAGGGACCGGGTGGAGCAAGCGCTGGCCGGGCGCCGCTAGTCAGCGAACCGAAGACATGGAAGGGGAATCATGCGGATCACGCGGGTCGAGTCGATCGTGCTTCTCGGGCGCTTTCAGCTGGTGAGGGTGCACACCGACGAGGGCGTCACGGGAGTCGGTGAGGTCAGCCCGATGAACGTCGCGGTCACGCACACGTTGGTCGAGAAGGCGCTCGCCCCGCTCGTGGTGGGTGAGGACCCGGCAAACATCGAACGGCTATGGCATCTGATGTACCACAAGCCATACAAGCTGGGTCCGATGGGCGCACAGCTGGAGGCCATCGCCGGGATCGACATCGCCCTGTGGGACATCGCCGGCAAGGTCGCGGGCAAACCGGTGTATGACTTGCTGGGTGGGAAGTTCCGCGAGGCGCCGGAGGTCTACGCCAGCTCGATGCGCCGCGACATGACGCCGAAGGAAGAAGCGGCCCGCGCCGTGGGCTTTCAGGAAGAGGGCTATCGGGCGTACAAAATCCACTCGGCCTCGCCCTGGATGTACGACGACGGGTTCGACCAGACTCTCGACACGGTGCGCGAGATGCGGGCGGCGGTGGGAGAGGACTTCGACATCCTGGTGGACGTCAACAACTCCTATTACCCCCACACCGCGACCAGGATCGCGCGGGCCCTCGAGGACTACCGCGTCTGGCATTTCGAGGAGCCACTCGCGGCGCACGACTACGACGGTTACGCCGCACTCGCGGCGGCGGTGGACATCCCGATCGCGGCGGGCGAGCAGGAGTACACCCGGTGGCAGTTCAGGGACCTGATCCTGCGCGCGCAGGTGGACATCCTCCAGCCCGACGTCATCAAGTGCGGCGGTATCACGGAATTCAAGAAGATCGCCGCGCTGGCCCAGACGTTCAACAAGCCCATCACCGTCCACAACACCCAACCCACGATCGGAACGCTGGCACACCTGCATCTGTGGATGAGCACCCCCAACTGCGTTTACCCGCAGGAGTACAACATCGAGCCGCACCCGCTGCGAGACGAGTGGCCGATCTGGCAGGAACCGGTGCTGGTCGAGAATGGTCGCATGCGTGCGCCTGAGCGACCCGGTCTCGGCGTGGACCTGGACGAGGACGTCGTACGCCGGCTCGCGGATGCCAGCGCGTCCTGAACAGCGGGTGAGGCCCGAGTTGTCATAGGTTTCTCGGCTAAGAAGGCGCCTGAAAGGATGAGGAATCTCGTGCACATCAAGGAAGTTCGGGTCGAGTACGCTCGGCGCCCGCACGCGGAGCGCCCGATCCGTGATGCGTTGCAGACGTTGAGCGGCGGCGGCCACGTGGCTGTCGAGGTGATCGCGGATGACGGCCTGGTGGGGCAGGCGACGACGTCGTTCGGTCGCGGTGACGGTGCGCCGCACACACTGGCGGTCCTCATCGAGGAGGAGTTGGCGCCGAAGGTCGTCGGCCAGGACGCCGAGCGGATCGGCCAGATCATCGAGTCGCTCAAGGCGGAGACGGAATACCACGGCACCGATGGGATCGCGACGTTCGGGATCAGCGTGCTCGACGTTGCCCTGTGGGACCTACTCGGGAAGGCGCACGGGGTTCCGACCTACCAGCTCTGGGGCGCCTACCGTGACCGCATCCCGGCGTACGCGATGGTGGGCTGGTCCAACTACTCGGTCGACGAACTCCGTCGCCAGTGTGTCCTGGCAGTGGAGGAAGGCTTCCGGGGCGTGAAGCTCAAGGCAGGTGCGCCGACTCTGGAGGAGGACGTGCACCGGATCGAGAGTGTGCGCGCCGAAATCGGGCCTGACATAAAGATCATGGTCGATGCCAACCAGGTCTTGACAGTCAACGAGGCGCTCCGTCGTGGCGAGGCCTTCGGGGACCTTGGGGTGGGATGGTTCGAAGAACCCCTGCGGGCCGACGACATCGACGGGTACGCCGAGCTGACCCGGCGGCTCCGGATACCGGTCGCGACCGGCGAGAACCTCTACGGAGCAAGGGCATTCCGGCGGTTCTTCGAGCGGCGGGCCATCGGAATCGTGCAGCCGGACCTGCGTCGCGCCGGTGGACCGACGGAGATCCGTGCGATCGGGGCGCTGGCGGCGGCGTTCGACGTTCCGTACGCATCCCACGGCGGCGGTCCCGCCGCGCTGAGCCTCCTGCTGTGCGCGCCCTCTGCGATCTGGCTCGAGACGGGGCTCAGGGCTTCACCGGAGGCATTCCCGAGGCTCGAGGACGGCTGCGCGCTCGCGCCGGCAGGGCCCGGATTCAGTTGGGAGTAGCGGTTGCCGGAAGGTCCGCGGCGCAGCGGAAGCCGGTGTTGCCGGTGGAGCTGTCCGGGGTGTTGCTGGTGCGGGCCGCGACGCGGTACCGGTTGCAGTACGACGCGTGGCACAGGTAGCTGCCGCCGCGCATCACCCGGGCCACACCGGTCGCTGGCCCGGCCGGATCGACCCGTGTCTCGCGACTCTCAGCCACGTGCCAGTCGGTGCTCCACCAGTCCTGGCACCATTCCCAGACGTTCCCGGCCACCTCGTACAACCCGAACCCGTTGGGGGCGAAGGACTTCACGGGTGCGGTCCCGACGTGCCCGTCCTCGGCCGTGTTGACGCGGGGGAACTGGCCCTGCCAGATGTTCGCCCGGAAGCGTCCGCGCGGGGTGAGCTCATCGCCCCAGGCGTACGTCGCGTGCGGGAGGCCACCACGGGCGGCGCGCTCCCACTCCGCCTCGGTGGGCAGCCGCTTGCCGGCCCAGCGGGCGTACGCATAGGCGTCCCGCCAGGAGACGTGGACGACGGGATGCTGGGGACGGGTCGTGACGTCGGACCCCGGGCCCTCCGGCGTACGCCAGGACGCGCCCTCCACCGCGCGCCACCACGGCGCCCCCGGGACCGACGCGTCCATCACGTGCCGTCGCTGGGCTGGACCGATGAAGAGGTGGAACACGAACGACCACCCGAACCGCTCGGCGTCGCTGACCCACCCCGTGGCCCGGACGAACGCCGCGAACTGCCGGTTGGTCACCGCGGTCGCGTCGAGGAGGTACGGCGTGAGCTGGATGGTCCGGACCGGACCCTCGCCGTCCTCGGGGAAGGCGTCGGGATCGTCGCCGCCCATGAGGAAATCCCCGCCCGGGATCGCGACCATGCCGCGGGCCGCTTCGCGTGGGTCCCGGTGGGGCACCTCGAACCCCAGCTCCGGCACCGGATCGGCCCCATGGTCAGCTGGCGCCTCTCGTCCCGCAGACGGTCCACAGCAGCTCGACATCAGCGGCAACCCCCGCGGCCTAGACCAACCGCCGTGCGCCAGCCGAGGCCTGGGCGACGAACGGCGCCGGAGCCGCGAAGCCCGACGCGGCGAAGGTGTCGGCCACCCGGCCCGCGACCACCTCGATGGCGTCGGCCTCGACCAGTGCGATGACGCAGCCACCGAAACCGCCGCCGGTCATCCGCGCGCCCAGGGCACCAGCCGACAGCGCGGCGTCGACGGCGGTGTCGAGTTCGGGCACGGTGACCTCGTAGTCGTCGCGGAGGGACTCGTGCGACGCGGTGAGGAGCGGGCCGATCTCCCGGGTGGAGCCAGCGCGGAGGAGGGTGACGGTCTGCAGGACCCGCGCGTCCTCGGTCACCACATGCCGGACCCGCCGCCGGGCAACCTCGTCAGGGAGCCGGTCGAGGGCGCCCTTGAGATGGTCGGGCTCGATGTCGCGCAGGGCCGGCACCCCGAGCGCTGCGGCGGCCTCCTCGCAGGTACGCCGGCGAGCGGCGTACTCACCGTCGACCAGCCGGTGCGGCGCGCGGGTGTCGATCACGAGGAGCGCCAGGCCGTCGGCGCCGAGGTCCAACGGCACCTGCTCGGTCTGGAGCGTGCGGGTGTCGAGGAAGAGCGCGTGGTCGCGGACGCAGAGGAGCGAGGCGGACTGGTCCATGATGCCGCACGGCATGCCGACGAAGTCGTTCTCTGCCTTCTGGGCAAGGCGGGCGAGCGTGGAGGGTTCGATCGCGAGGTCATGGAGTTCGGTCGCGGCCAGGGCGGTCGAGCACTCCAGCGCGGCTGAGGACGACAGGCCCGCCCCGAGGGGGACGTCCCCGTCGACGAGGATGTCCATCCCGCCGACCTCGTGTCCGGCCGCGCGCAGGGACCACACGGTGCCCGCGACGTACGCCGCCCACCCGGTGACCGAGCCCGGCGTCAGGGTGTCCACGGGCACCTCGATCCGGCCCTCGGCCTGCAGGGAAGCCATCCGCAGCAGACCGTCCGACCGGGTTGACGCGGCGGCGACCACGCCCTGGGGGAGCGCGAGCGGGAGGACGAACCCGTCGTTGTAGTCGGTGTGCTCGCCGATCAGGTTGACCCTGCCGGGCGCCGCCCACACCCCGTCCGGTGCGGTGCCGAACGCCGACTCGAACGCGTCACGGAGGTTCACTGCTGCCCGCCTTCGGAGGTGGCTTTGTTCGTGGAGTCGTTGTACGTGGAGCCAATTCCGGCTCGCCGCTGCCGGAACGCCCAGGCGTCGGCGACCATGCTGTCAAGGGAGCGTTGCGGTGACCAGCCGAGTTCGGTGCGGGCGCGGTCGTACGACGCCACCAGAGACGGCGGGTCACCTGGCCGGCGCGGGCTCTCCACCACCGGGACGGCGTGACCGGTGATCCGGCGTACCGCGTCGAGGACCTCGCGCACCGTCGAACCGGCGCTGGTGCCGAGGTTGCAGACCAGATGCCGGCCCGGCGTTGCCGCGTCCAACGCCCGCAGGTGTGCGTCGGCGAGGTCGACCACGTGCAGGTAGTCGCGGACCGCCGTGCCGTCCCGCGTGGGGTAGTCGGTGCCGAAGACCCGCGCGTGCGGGACCTCCCCAGCCGCGACCGCGAGCAGGTTGGGAATGAGGTGCGTCTCGGGATCATGTCGCTCGCCGTAGCGGCCGTAAGCCCCAGCGACATTGAAATACCGCAGGCTGACCGCCGCCAGATCGTATGCCCGCGCCTCGCCCTCGAGCATCCGGTCGACCGCGAGCTTCGAGGCGCCGTAGGGGTTTGTCGGCACCGGGGGAGTGTCCTCGGTGATCGGCATCGTGGCCGGCGCGCCGTACGTCGCGGCCGTCGAGGAGAACACGATCCGGCGTACGCCGTGCTCCCGCATGGCGTCGAGCAGCGCCAGCGTGCCGCCGACGTTGGTCCGCCAGTAGAGATCCGGCTTCTGGACCGACTCGGCGACCAGTGACTTGGCGGCGAAGTGCAGCACGCCGTCGTACGACCCGTCGAGCACCTCCGCGGCCCTGTCAACCCCGGCTTGCACGAAGCTCGCACCGTCGGGGACGCCGTCGAGGTGCCCGGTCGACAGGTCGTCGAGCACGGTGACGTCGTGGCCCGCCTCGACCAGCAGTGCTCCCACGATGCCACCGATGTAGCCCGCGCCGCCGACGACGAGCAGCTTCATGATCCGCTTCTCCTTCACCGCGGGGCGCCGTCGACGTCGATCGCGTCAACCAGGTCGCGCAGCCGGGCCGCGACGTCCTCGGGGCGTACGTCGTTGATCCAGACACCCATCGCCGACTCCGACCCCGCGAGGTACTTCAGCTTGTTGGCCGCCCGCCGGATCGAGAAGACCTCGAGGTGCAGGGCGGCGAGGTCCCGGCCCACCCGCACCGGCGCCTGATGCCACGCGGAGATGTACGGCAGGGCCACCCCGCCATCGAAGTACCTGTCGCAGGCGCGGAGCAGGCGGAGGTAGAGGGGCCCGAAGTCGTCGCGTTCGGCGTCGGTGAGCGCGGGCAGGTCGGGCACCCGTCGGCGCGGATAGAGGTGGACCTCGACCGGCCACCGGGCGGCCGCCGGGACGAACGCCGTCCAGTACTCCGTCTCCGCCACGACCCGGACTCCGGCGGTCCGCTCAGCCGCCAGGACGTCCTCGAACAGGTTGCGCGACGTCCGGCCCGCGTACGCCTCCGCCGAGGCGAGCATGCGCTGGGTCCGCGGTGTCACGAAGGGGTAGCCGTAGATCTGGCCGTGCGGGTGGTGCAGGGTGACGCCGATCTCCTCGCCGCGGTTCTCGAAGCAGAACACCTGCTCCACGCCGGGCAGGTCGCTGAGCTCGAGGGTGCGGTCGACCCACGCCTCCATCACCGTGCGTACCCGCGACGGCGTGAGCGACCCGAACGACGTGCCGTGGTCAGAGGTGAAGCAGACCACCTCGCAGCGCCCGATGCCGGGTCGCCGGGCGAACAGCTCGGCCCCGTCCACCGTCGGGCCCACCACCGCCGGCGCGTCCATCGACAGCGAGGGGAAGCGGTTCTCGAAGACCGCGACGTCGTACGCGCTCGCCGGGATCTCGGACGGCCGCCCCGGACGGGACGGGCAGAGCGGGCACTGGTCGGCCGGCGGCAGGAAGGTACGCGTCTGCCGGTGCGAGGCGAGCGCCACCCACTCGTCCATCACCGCGTCGTAGCGCAGCTCCGAGCCGCCGGAACGGGCGGGAAGGTCCCGCTCGTCGACCGCGTCGCGCACCACGTCGTCGGCCTCGTCGAAGTAGATCAGCTCGCGCCCGTCGGCCAGTCGAGTCGTCGTCTTCTTCATGCCTGCCCGCAATCTCCCTGCCCGCCAGCCACGCGCCGTGGGACCAGCGACGAGCCGCCCGGACATGCCCGACGCAACCAATCCGGCCGCGCGTACGTCGGAGAAACCCTAGCGTCGCGTCACCGAGCTGGTTCCGGAGCGGTGCGCCGGCCTGAAGGGAGTCGTTAGTCTTGGGCTCATGGCGAAGACCCGCCGTCCTGGTTGGGATACAGGACGCCCGCGCGACCTCTGAGCGGGCGGTGAAACACCCATGAACGACGTTCTGGCCGATATCGGACTGGCCCTGATCTTCGTCCTTATCGGCGGCGTGTTCGCCGCGGCGGAGATGGCGCTCGTCTCGCTGCGGGAGGGCCAGGTCAAGAGCCTCGCCCAGCGCGGCAAGCGCGGGGCCCGGGTCGCGCACCTGACGAGAGACCCCAATCAGTTCCTCTCCTCGGTGCAGATCGGCGTCACCCTGTCCGGCTTCCTCGCCTCCGCGTTCGCCGGCGCCAGCCTGTCGGCGAACCTCGCGCCGGTGCTCCGCGGGCTCGGCGTACCCCGCGGCATCGCCCAGCCGGTCGCGCTGATCCTGATCACGATCGCGGTGTCGTACGTTTCGATCGTCGTGGGTGAGCTGGCGGCGAAGCGGCTCGCGCTGCAGCGGGCCGAGACGTTCTCGCTGGCGCTGGGCCCGCTCGTCGACCGGATCGCCCGGCTGTGCCGACCCATCATCTGGTTCCTGTCGAAGTCGACCAACGTCGTCGTCCGCCTCCTCGGCGGTGATCCCAACCTCGGGCGCGAGCAGATGTCTGATGAGGAGCTGCGTGAGCTCGTCTCAGGCCACGAGACTCTCGGCGTGGAGGAGCGCGCGATCGTCGACGAGGTCTTCCGGGCCGGCAGCCGGCAGCTGCGTGAGGTGATGATGCCGCGGACCGAGGTGGACTTCCTCGACGCGTCGACGCCGGTCTACAAGACCGTGAAGCTGGTCAGCGAGCGGCCGCACTCCCGCTATCCGGTCACTCGGGAGTCGGCTGACGACGTGGTGGGGTTCGTCCACGTCCGCGACCTGCTCGACCCCGACATGGCCACGCGTTCGGTCCGGGTAGGTGACCTGGCCCGCGAGGTGCTGTTCCTGCCGGGCACCAAGCGTGTCCTCCCCGCCCTGTCAGAGATGCGCGCGACCCGCAACCACCTCGCGATCGTGCTCGACGAGTACGGCGGTACGGCTGGCATCGTGACGCTCGAAGACCTGGTGGAGGAGCTGGTCGGCGATATCCAGGACGAGTACGACACGGTGGCGGAGGCGTCGTCGCGGCGGCTTCTGTCCGGCGAGATCGAGGTGGATGGCCGGCTCGGCCTGGACGACTTCGCCGAGGAGACCGGGGTCGCCATTCCTGACGGGCCGTACGAAACCGTGGCCGGCTTCGTGATCGCCCGCCTCGGCCACCTGCCCGCGGTCGGTGAGTACGTCGACGTCGACGGGCACAGGTTCACGATCACCGAGCTGGACGGGCGCCGGGTGGCCCGGTTGCGGTTCGCTCCCCGGCCGCCCGAAGATTCGACAGGGGCCGAGGACACGGCCGCGACACCGGCGGCCGAGCGGGGTCCGGCGGCGTCGCGGGATCCGGTGTCGGAGCCCGATCGGGAGCACCCGGCGACCGCGGGACGACCCGACCCGGGAGCCGATGACGAGGAGGCCCGGTCGGTCGGCCAGCGGTGAGCGAGGTCGCTCGCGGACGGCGCGCCGCCCGGCCCGCCGGAATGATCACGTATACGTGGTCATTACCTGCTTCGCATGGTGCCGATGCCATGTGAGGCATGCAATGACCACGTATACGTGGTCATTTTGGGGCAGCGGCTGTAAGCGGTCGGCGACTGGTCGCGAACGCGCCGTCGGGATCGATCAGTATGCCGCACGCCCCCTCCGTCCGGGAGTGGACGGGCGGTCAACCCGATCTTGTGGGGCTGGCACAATTCACATCATGTCGCGACCGCGCGTGCTCTCGGGCATCCAGCCCACCGCCGACTCGTTCCACCTCGGCAACTACCTGGGTGCCGTCCGGCAGTGGGTCGGGCTCCAGGACACGCATGACACCTTCTACTGCGTGGTCGATCTGCACGCGATCACCGCCGGCCACGACCCGGCTCTGCTGCGGGAACGCAGCCTGCGTTCGGCGGCCCAGCTCCTCGCGGCCGGTCTCGACCCGGAGCGCTGCACGCTCTTCGTGCAGAGCCATGTCGCGGAGCACTCCCAGCTCGCCTGGATCCTCGGCTGCCTGACGGGCTTCGGCGAGGCCAGCCGGATGACGCAGTTCAAGGACAAGGCGCAGAAGCAGGGGGTCGAAGGCGCCACCGTCGGGCTGTTCACGTACCCCGTCCTGATGGCGGCCGACATCCTGCTCTACCAGACCAACGCCGTTCCGGTGGGCGAAGATCAGCGGCAGCACCTGGAGCTGACCCGGGACCTGGCCCAGCGGTTCAACAGCAGGTTCGGTGAGACCTTCGTGGTCCCGGAGCCCTACATCCTCCGCGAGACCGCGAAGATCTACGACCTGCAGGAGCCGCACGCCAAGATGAGCAAGTCGTCGTCGACGCCGGCGGGAATCATCGAGTTGCTCGACGATCCCAAGGTGTCGGCCAAGCGCATCCGCAGCGCGGTCACCGACTCGGGGCGGGAGATCCGCTTCGACGAGAACGAGAAGCCGGGTGTCTCCAACCTGCTCACCATCCTGTCCGCGCTGACCGAGCGCGGCATCGCTGAGCTCGAGGAGTCGTACGCCGGCCGGGGCTACGGCGACCTCAAACGCGACGTCGCCGACGCGGTGGTGGATTTCGTGACGCCGTTCCGCGAACGCACGCTCGCCCTGCTGGAGGATCGGGAGAGCCTCGACAGCATCCTTGCTCGCGGCGCTGACCGCGCCCGGGCGGTGGCGGCTGAGACCCTGCGCGCCGTCAATGACCGTGTCGGCTTCATCTCCGCGAAGCGTTAGGTGGCCGCCGCGTGCGCACGATCGGTGTCGCCATCGCGATTCCCGAGCCGTACGGCGGGGAGCTGCAGCGTTGGCGAGCGGCACTTGGTGATCCGCTGGCTGACGCCATCCCGACCCACGTGACCTTGCTGCCGCCGACCAAGGTGCGTGACGAGGAGATGCTCGCCATCGAGCGGCACCTGCTGGCGGTGGCAGAGTCCTCCCGGCCGTTCCTGATGCGGCTGCACGGCACCGCGACCTTCCGGCCGGTCTCGCCGGTGGTCTTCGTCGCGCTCGCCGAGGGCATCTCCTCCTGCGAACGCCTGGCCGACGGCGTTCGCAGCGGGCCGCTGAACCGGGAGCTGGCGTTCCCCTACCACCCGCATGTCACCATCGCGCACGACCTGCCCGAGCACGTGCTCGACAAGGCGTACGAAGCGCTCGACGGCTACGAATGTGCGTTCAACGTGCAGGCTTTCAGCCTCTTCGAGCACGGTGCCGACTCCGTGTGGCGGCCCCAGCGCGACTTTGCCCTGGGTGGCCCGCTGCCCGGCCCGATGCTCGAGCCGCTCGACATCTGATCCACTCGCTCGGCACCAGAGCCGCGGGTTCACCGGGGCGTGACGAACCCCGACTCGTAGGCGGCGATGACGGCCTGCGTGCGATCCCGGGCGCCGAGCTTGGCCAGGATGTTGCCGACGTGGGTCTTCACCGTCTCCGGACTGACGTACATCCGTCCGGCGATCTCGGCGTTGGACAGGCCCTCGGCCATCAGCCGGAGCGTCTCCGCCTCGCGTCCGGTGAGCGGGTGCGGCGGGCGCGGCGTGCCGTGCCGGGCGGCCAGGCTCCGGATCGCCGCGGGGAACAACAGGGAGTCGCCGCTCGCGACGAGCCGGACCGCCTGCAGTATCTCGGCCGGCCGGGCCCGCTTGAGGAGGAAGCCGCTGGCGCCGGCGCGCAGCGCCTCGTAGACGTATTCGTCGTTCTCGAACGTGGTCACCACGAGGACCTTCGGCGGGTCGGCCACCGTGTCGAGGAGAAGCCGGGTGGCCCGCAGGCCGTCCAGCTCGGGCATGCGGACGTCCATCAGTACGACATCCGGCCGGAGGTTCCGGACCAGCGGGACCACCTCGGCGCCGGTCGCGGCCTCACCCACCACGGGGTGAGCGCCTGGGCGACGAACCCGGTGTAGACGACACCGAACACCCAGGGCCGCACCGGGCTGTCCGGTGACACCGCGGCGTTGCCGGTGGTCGCGACGAACACCCCCGCGAGTGGGCCGACCACGGCGATGGGTGCGAGGAATCCGGTGCCCAACCAGATCGGGAACAACACCAACCACGACGGCAGGCCGACTCGACCGGTGACAACGGGTCCAGCTCTCAACTGACGTCGATGTTGGCCATCATCGCCATGTCCTCGTGCTCGAGGTTGTGGCAGTGCATGACGTACCGGCCGCGGAACCCGTCAAAACGCACCAGGATCTGGACTACCTCATAGGGGCGAACGTCAACCGTGTCCTTCCAGCCGGTGTCCGAGGCACGCGGCGTCCTGCCGTTGCGGCTCAGAACCTGGAAGTGCCCGAGGTGGACATGGACCGGGTGGTGGAAGTCGGAGGTCAACGTCCACAGTTCGGTCGTACCGAGTTCGGGACTGGCCAACGCGCTGGCCGGGTCGAACGGTTGCCCGTTGATCATCCACAGCTTGCCGTGCGGGCCGGGGCCGCTGAGTCTGAAATCGAACCGGCGCCTGCGTACCGCCTGGTCCGCCGAGAGGCGGCGGGCGTCGGCGAGTGTGGCCGGTACGGCGCTGTCGTCCCTGGCGCGGCGAGTGATGTGGAAGCGCATGACATCACGGGTCGTGCCGGCACCGAGATGGTTACGCAGCACCACGTGGGTGCCGACCGGGTATGCCCCGAAGTCGACGATGACGTCGGCGCGTTCGGCGCTCGCGAGCACCAGCCGGTCCAGCGGCTGCGGTCGGGCGAGCAACCCGACATCGCTTCCGATCTGGGTGAACGCCGCTCCCGACGGTGGTGGCGGGTCCAGGCGAAGGTCGAACCGGCGAGCGTTGTTGGCGTTGAGGATCCGCAGCCGGTACCGGACCGCCGCAACCTCGGCTTGCGGCCACGGCGCCCCGTTGACGAGGATCACGTCACCTTCGACACCCTGGTGGTAGGGGCCGGTCACCCCCGGCGTACCCAGCAGTGACGGATCGGCGGACGGGTAGAGCATCGAGCCGTCCTCGCCGAACGCGCGGTCACAGATCAGCAAGGGAATCTCCCGGTCGCCGCGGGGCAACGGCAGTGCGTCCTCGACAGCGTCGCGAACGAGGAACATGCCGGCAAGTCCGCGGTAGACCTGTGGTGCGGTGAAGTCCATCCGGTGGTCGTGGTACCACAAGGTGGCGGCTGGCTGGTCGAGCGGAAACTCGTGCACGAACTCCGCCGGAGTGAGCTTCCACGCCGACGGAGCGTGTGCGGCGTGGGCACCGGAAGGTTCGAATCGCTCGGTCAGCTGAGGCGGAACGACCAGATGGGTGGGATAGCCGTCGAACTCCGGCGGGGTGACGCCGCCGTGCAGGTGCGTCGACGTGGGGACGGGTAGCTTGTTGACGACCCGCACTTTGATCGGCTGCTGACCACGCACATCGAACGTCGGTCCGGGAAACACGCCGTTGTAACCCCAGATTTCGGTACGGGTGCCCGGAATGATCTCCACTCGGGCCGGCTCCTGGACGAATTCGTACGTACCGTCACGGGTGGGTTCGGCGGTCGCGGGGACAGCCAGCGGCACGGTGAACGGCGTTGGGAGCCGGAGCCGACTGGGGAGTGGGACAGCGCTGCGTTCGGTGGTGAGCGACCCGCAGCCGCTCACCCCGACAGCGGCGGTCGCGAGGGCACCGAGAAAGCCGCGCCGGGACAAACGTCGCGACGTCATCGTGCTGCCCCTCGTTTCCGGCTTGGGCGGCGGTGACGCAGACGCGGAGACCACAGCGTGATGAGGAACGCCACCGACAACCCGAACAGCAGGACGCCGAGCGGGATGTGCAGCGCGACGACGCGGGCGTACCCGAGCCCGGCCTGCAGTTCGGCCAGCACGAAGGCGGCCGCACTCGCGGCGATCGGCCAGGCGGGACCCCGACCCGGACGCCACACCAGAATCGCCGCGACGACCTGGAAGAAGAGCAGCGCGACCAGGAACGACGCGGTGGCGCTGTGCAGGTCGAGCATGCCGACGTCGCCAGTGACGAACAGCCCGGCAAAAACCGGTTGCGCGAGGATGAGGAGGGTGACGAGCAGCGCGGGGCCGCGCAACGACCACACTGCCCAGCGGGGTACGAGAGCCACGGATTGTCGTACCAACGCGGTGGTCATGGTGCGTCCCGCGACTTCCGATCGATGATCACGGCGATGACCGCGCCCGCGACGCCCAGGACGGGCATCACCATCCCCAGGAGGATTCCAGCGCTGATCGAGATGTCCCCGCCGCCGGCCACCATCGGTCGGCCGAGGGCCGAGGTCAGCAAGGCGCCAGCGACCAGGCCGATGAACAGACCAAGGATGGCCACCCCAAGTGTTCTCATGATCTGAGAAGGTACGCATGAGCCGGCCGCTGCGTCGTCCCTCCTGAATCAACAATCGGGTGTCGCAGCTTGGGGTATGTGTCTTCGCGGCGAGTACGTCAGCTGTCGACATCAAACCGGCTACCGACGAGATTTCCCAGGACCCGTTGCCGCGTCGACTACGCTGGCTGGGCGTGGGTGTGAGCAGACGACAGGTCGTGCTCGACGCCTGCCTCGGCGGCGTCGTGTCACTGGTCGTCGCGGTCGCGATCACCGCGAACGTCGGTGGGAGCCGTGGACCCGACGTCGGTGCGTACATGTTCGCGGTGGGTCTCGGCCTGTTGATGCTCGTCCGGCGCCACCATCCCTCGCTGGCACTGCTCGCGACTGCCGTGGGACTGACCGGCTACTACATCGCCGACTATCCGCCGATCGGGCTCGCCGTACCCCTCGCCGCCGCGCTCTACTCCGCTGCTGAACACGGCAAGGTCCTGCTGGCCACCAGCACGGCCGTAGTCCTGGTGGCGGCATCGAGTTTCTTCCGACTGCGCGAGGGTACGGCGCTCGGCTACCTGTTCGGCTACGAACTGCCGTGGTCAGTGGCAATCATGGCCGGCGCCATCGCGCTCGGCGACGGCGTACGGAACCGCCAGATCCGCACGGCGCAACAGCGTCAACGCGAGCAGGACCTCCTACGCACGAGCCAGCAGGAAGCCGTCAGGGTCATCACCCAGGAACGCCTGCAGCTCGCTCGCGATCTGCATGACGTGTTGGCTCACACCACGACGATCATCTCGATGCAGGCCGATGTCGCCCGTGAGGCGCTCGACGACCGCGATGTCGACGCCACGCAGGCCGCTCTCGCCGTCATCCGCTCCGCTAGCGGACAGGCCACTCAGGAACTGCGCTCCACGGTCACTCTGCTACGGCAGCCGGCCGAACACACGCCGCGTGCCCCGGTGGGCACCCTGGAACATCTCGACCGTCTGGCCGCCGCCACCACCGACAGTGGGCTGCCCGTCGCCGTTCACCTCGAGGGGCAGCAAGCACCGCTGCCCACCGTCGTCGACGTGACGGCGTACCGCATCGTGCAGGAGGCGCTCACCAATGCCGTACGCCACGCCAACGCGACCCACGTCGATGTGTACCTGCGTTATCGGTCCGACCGTGTCGACATCGCCGTGAAAGACAACGGCCACGGCGGTGGTACGAGCACGGACGGTGGGCACGGGTTGGCCGGCATGCGGGAACGGGCGGAGTTGGTCGGTGGCACACTCACCGCGACGGCGGCCGACGACGGCTTCGAAGTCTCCGCCTCACTGCCGATCGAGGGAGTGCGATGATCCGCGTGGCCATTGTCGATGACCAGCAGCTCGTTCGTGCCGGACTACGTGCGCTGCTGGAACGCGCGCCTGACATCACCGTCGTCGGCGAAGCAGCCGACGGAGAGGACGCGCGGGCACTCTGTCAGGAGCAGCGCCCTGACGTGGTCCTCATGGACATCCGGATGCCCGGAACGGACGGCATCGAGGCGACCCGCCGCATCACCGGTGACGAGCAGCTGGCCAACATCCAGGTCATCATGCTGACCACGTTCGACACCGACGAGCACATCTTCGACGCGATCAGCGCCGGAGCCGCTGGGTTTCTTCTCAAGGACGCACACCCAGACGATCTGCGCCGGGCCATCCACGTCGTCGCCGGCGGCGAGGCCTTGCTGTCGCCTGCTGTGACTCGCCGGGTGATGAACGCCGCCGCTCGCACGGTCGTCCAGCCGCCCCGCACCGACCTGGTCGCCGGGCTCACCGAACGCGAGCGAGAGGTGCTCTATCAGATCGGATGCGGTCGGTCCAACGACGAGGTCGCCGCCGAACTCCACATCACGTCGGCCACCGCGCGCACCTACGTGAGTCGCCTCCTCAGCAAGCTCCACGCCCGCGACCGCTCCCAGCTCGTCGCGCTCGCCTACCAGGCTGGCCTCCCTCAGCTCAGGAACTGACTGGACAAGGGCACCGGGCATCACGTCGAACGGACGGGTCGGCGCCCGAGTCCGCACCCCGTTGTTCCAACTCGGCATCGAGCGCGCCCAGATGGAGGAGGACACCGGCAAGTCCACTCATGTCGGGCGTGACCGGCGGCGGCCCAAAGGCGAAATCGCCTACGGCCTTTGTAGGGGAACCAAGGACGTCAAGATCTTTGGTCGGGTCGCACACTGGGTAGCGGTGATGTCATGCGGGTCAGCCAGATCAAGCAGCGAGTCGAGGCGCTGGTCGGGCGTACCCGCGAACGCTCCCGCCTCCTCGATCACCTCGCGCGGGCTCTGGCGCACTACCAGGCGGTCCTGGGGAGCCAGCTCGCGGCGGCCGCGACGTACTTCGCCTTCCTGTCGTTCTTTCCGCTGATGGCACTGACGTTCGCCGCGGTGGGGTACGTCGTGGTCTACGTGCCGGGCGCCGAACGCCAGGTCACCGCCGCCCTGACCGCCGCCTTCCCCGGCATGATCGGGACGGGCCCGAACCAGATCAACGTCATGGCGATCGCGAGCCAGAAGGCCGGCGTGGGGATCGTGGGTCTGCTGGTGCTGTTGTACTCCGGCCTCGGCTGGATCTCGGCTCTGCGGAGCGCGCTGCAGGCGGTCTTTGAGGCCGTGGCGGTCAAGAAGCGGAACTTCCTTGTGAACAAGGCCCATGACCTGCTCGTCCTGGTTGCCGTCGGGATCATCCTGGTGATCTCTGTCGGGCTAGGTACGTCGGTGACCGGCTTCACCGACACTGTGCTGCGTTTCCTCGGGCTCGCCGGGGCGCCCGGTGTGCGCTGGTTGCTCGTGGCGGCGTCGATCGTGGTCGGGATCGGAGCCAACACGGTGCTGTTCTTCACGCTGTACCGCCTGCTGCCCAGGCACGAGGTGCCGGCGAGGGCGCTGTGGCAGGGCGCGCTCCTTGCCGGTGTGGGGTTCGAGATCCTCAAACAGCTGGCCAGCCTGGTGATCGGGAGCGTCACGAGCAACCCGTTGTACGGCGCGTTCGCGATCATGGTCGCCCTGCTCATCTGGATCAACTACTTCGACCGGCTGGCGGTCCTCGGTGCTGCGTGGGCGGTGACGGCGGCCACCTCGCCGGCCACCTCGACGGAGCACGCGGAGGATGCCAGCGCGGTAGCGACGACGCGCGGCGAGAAAGCGGGAGGGCGCGCGAGGAACGCCGCGACGCACGCGGTGTCGGCGGTGTGTGGAGCGCTGGCTGTCGGCTGGCTCGCGGCCAGGAGGAGGCGGGCCGTGAGCGCTGAGCGCTCCGCGTCCTACGGAACCCGTGCCGCCGGGGCTCGCCGCCGCGTGCGGACGTGAGAGTAGACGCGGAGCCCCGCGAGGACGACGAACGCGGCACCGGTGACCCAGATCCACAGCGGCAGCCGCTGGAGGGTGTCGGGAAGGATAGTCACGCCCGGACGCACCGTGCGCGGGACGGCCCCAGCGGTCGGGGTTTCCTGCGTCTGCGCGGTGGCGCCCGTGGGCGAGTGCGAAGGAGCGCTGGTGGGTCCGGGGGAGGCGGTCTGGGGAGTGAGGTGGGTGGCCGCGGCCAGCGCGACCTCGTTGGCAGTGACGAGGGTGCCGACGGGTTTGGCCTTCTCCGCGACGGTGAAGCCCCAGTCAAGGAGCTTGCCGGCCTTCTCCCAGGACGGCCGGTCGGTGCGCATCAGGGACACCACGAGCCTTCGGCCGCCACGCTCGGCGGCGCCCACGAAGGTGTTGTGTGCCTGGGTGGTGTAGCCGTTCTTGACGCCGATCGCTCCGGGGTAGTTGGCCAGGAGCTTGTTGCCGTTCTGGATCTGGAACGTCTTGCCGCCCCGGCCCGGGAAGTTGTACCGCGGCGTCGTGGCGTACTTGCGGAAGTCCGCGCGGCCCATGCCTTCCCGCGCGAAGAGCGCGAGATCGTACGCCGAGGAGACCTGCTTGGGCTCGTCGAGTCCGCTGCTGTTGACGGCATGGGTGTCGAACGCGCCGAGCCGCTTGGCCTCGGCGTTCATCAGGCGTACGGCGGCCCGCATGCCCCCGCTGGCGTTAGCGAGCGCGTTGGCGGCGTCGTTGCCGGAGGGAAGGAACAAACCGTAGAAGAGTTGGTCGATGGTGTAGATGCTGCCGGCTTCGACGCCGACCTTGCTGCCCTCCATGTTGGCGTCAGCCTGGACCGCGGTGTAGCGGGCACGCTTGTCGAGGCGGGGCAGAAGCGCGATCGCGGTGAGGGTCTTGAGCGTGCTCGCCGGGGGGAGTTGGGCGTGGGCGTTCTTGGCCGCCAGGATCTCGCCGGTGTCCAGGTCAGCCACGACGTACGACGCGACGTCCACGTTGGGCGGGCGCACCGGAGCCTTCGGGTCGACGACGACCGAACCCGTCTGGCCAAGTGCCGCACCGCCGATTGATTCGGTGAACGGGTTGGCCGGGTTGGTGCCGGTGGTGATACCTGGCGTGGGCGTACCCGTTGGGGCCGTCGAGCCAGGGGGTGCCGTCGCTGGTGCTGTCGTGGCCGCCGGACCCGGCTCGAGGGCGAGGCTCTCCGCTCGGGCGGTGCCTGGCGCGCCGACCGGCGCCGTGGGCGGCATGGCGACAAAGCCGAGCATCACAAGCAGGGCAAGGAGGCCGGTTGTCGCCGCCTGCGCGGCGCGGAGACACCCTGGGGGCAGATCCGGGGACATGGTGTCGCACAGACTAGTACGCCAGCGTTGAATGCGTTTTGCAGCGCGCGTGAATAGTGGATAACCGTTGAAACACAGTCAGCAGGACCTCGCCGCAAGGAGAGCGACCAGTGAACGCGACCGATCCCGTTGTGTTACCAAGCGCTACCGATCTGTATACCGCTGCTGCCCGGGTGGGCGGAATTGTCCGGCGTACTCCGGTGTATGAGATTGACGGGCAGGAGTTCGGTGTCGCCGGCGCGCGGGTCATTGTCAAGCTGGAGTTGCTCCAGCACACCGGATCATTCAAGGTGCGCGGCGCACTCAACACCCTGCTCGCGGGACCGGTCCCATCTGACGGCGTCGTCGCGGCCTCGGGCGGCAACCACGGGGCGGCGGTCGCCTGGGCCGCTGCCCGCGTCGGCGTACCCGCGAGGATCTTCGTGCCGTCGACCTCGCCGCCGGTGAAGGCCGCGCGGGTCGCGTCGTACGGCGCTGAGGTGGTCGTCGTCGACGGCTATTACCCGGACGCGTGGGTGGCGAGCCAGAAGTGGGCCGAGGGCCGGGCCGTCGCGCAGATCCATGCGTACGACGCTCCGGAGGTGGTGGCGGGACAGAGCACACTCGGCCTGGAACTCGCCGAACAGGTGCCCGAGGCTTCGACGGTCCTCGTCTCGTGCGGGGGAGGCGGGTTGTTCGCCGGTGTCACCCTGGCGATGGGGGAGACCCTGCCGGACAGTCGGGTGGTGCCGGTCGAGCCGGAGCGTTGCCCGACGCTTCACACTGCCCTGGTGGCCGGCTCGCCCGTCCAGGCGGAGGTGGGAGGCGTCGCGGCCGACAGCATGGGCGCGGCCGCCGCCGGGCGGATCGCCCACGCGGTCGCGAGCCAGCACGGCGTACAACCCGTGCTCGTGCCGGACGACGCGATCGTGGCGGCACGGACGTTCCTGTGGGAACGCTGCCGCATCCTCGCCGAACCCGGTGGTGCGACGGCCTTCGCGGCTCTGCATTCCGGCGCGTTCCGCCCTGAACCCGGCGAGACGGTCGTGGTGGTCATCTCAGGAGCGAACACCACGGAACTGCCCGGGTCCTAGCTAGCGGGAGGCCTGGCTTCCCGTAGTGCTTTCCGGGGCGTTTTCCCGGCCGCGCTCCGCGCGCCAGGCCTTCGCGCCGAGCACGCCGAGACCAGCCGCGATCCCAAGGTTGACGATGATCAACACCGTGTGGGCGACGTAGTAGCCGGTCGGGCGTCCCTCGGTTTTGGCGAGGTTGCGGATGAAAGTGGCGTACGTGATGACGTTCCAGGCCGCGACGCCGAGGAGGAACGCCGCGATCTTCCGAGTGATGCGCACGGCTCCAGTATGTGGGTGACCCACAACCTCGGGACGGGCTGGTGGCGCCGTGTCCCTTTGTGAGTCATCTCAGCGTCGCGAACCCTGCTGACGCACAGGCCCGGAAGGACCTTGAGTTTCGAGGAGATTCCTTCATCGTGAAGGCAGCGGGAGCTGACTTGGCGGAGGTGTCTCGGCTTCTATGCCGAAACTCCTCCGCCAAGGCATCGCAACCTCGGTGGGCGATCTCGCATAGTGAGCAGCTCTCGAATCAGTCCAAGATCCTTTTCTTGAGTGCCGCATCTCAGGATCGTGGAGACTCCGGGGTGCTATGACCCCTGGAGTTTCCACGGTCTTGCTGAAGTGCGGCAGATGTGCGACCGGTTCGGGTCCTCGTGCGCCGAGTCGTCACCGAGCGAGCTGAATTGAGGGTGCTTCGTAGGGAGTTGCCGCGTGAGGTGGCGGTCGTCTCGAATGGCGTACACCTGGTTGTATCAGATAGTGAGAAAGTCAGGCTTTTGTCTCGCATTGTGTACGCCCCTGTAGGGGCCTCACGCGGCAATTCCCCACCTCGCTAGGCGAATTTACCTTGCCTGGTGGGAACTTGCCCCGCCTCGTACCGCAGAAGGTGTACACAATGTGAGACGCCACCCGCGGCACCTCCCCGATTTGGCGAAAGTGCGGCGCCTGATGCAGCAGGCAGCCGATGCGAGTTTGAATAAGCTTTATATGGCGCGTGCTTCGTGGAGGCATGCCGCGTTCGGTCGCGCCCTGGATGGATTACCGGAGCTTCAATCAGATCCAGCACCTTCCCCATCATGGCGGCCGCGCTCAGACGGGATCGCGTGGAGTTCAGGGGAACCTGGCCGCAAGGAACGGTTGACGCCTCTCCTCAGACGGCGTCTGAGAGGGTCTGTCGCGCGTAGCTGGACAGCCGCCACTGAGCCCAGGCGGCTGCTGGGCAAGGCCAGTCAAGTTCGCAGAGGAGGCAGTGCGTGCTCTGAAGGACCGGTCGCGGGATGATCCGCCACCTCCAGCGGACCCCGACCCGCGACCGGTCCGGTCTGTGCGCCACGTCGAGCGCGGCGGCGTAGTTGTCGATCGCGGCCTCGGGCCAGCGCACGGATCCCAACCCTGGAAGGAATGTCAGAGGTAGTTCGGGTGGCTTCACAGCGACTCCCAAAGTTTCACAGGGACTCCCCGAAAGGTGGCTCGACCAGTCGCTTGACCCAGGCGAGGAGGGCCTCCAGGTCGTTCGCGTCGGCGACCGGGCGGCAGCCGGTCTGTCGGAACACCCATCGGCCTTCCCAACGGTCGCAGCGTAGGACGACCGAGAGTTCGGGCAGGGAGGGAAACGGAACCTCCAGGGCGTACTGCTCGCCGTCATGGCCGACACGTGGAAATGCTTGGTAACCGGCGGTCTGAAGGGACAACTCGGCGGCCGCTATCTGGCGTTCCCGCTCTGAGCGATCCGGGTTCGGGTCTTCTGCTGGCATCGTCTGAATGACTTCCTTGTCACGCAAAGGATGTGACGTGCCGACTGCGGCGAGAATCCAGGGCCGTCGTCGGCGAATCAGCTATGGGTGTTGAGTCTCTGGCGCGCGCGTCTGACCTCGCGAGGTCCTACTGAGGGCCTCGTAAGGACATCACGCGGACCTCGCGCGGACCTACGGGGCGCGCGGCTGGAGTTCGGGGGTGGGGCAAGCAAAACTGTCCGCCGTAAGGAGGCGGGATGACGCGCGGACGTTCAGCCATCCCTCGCACCGTCCTGGAGCAGCTGATCTGGCAGCGCGACCAGACCTACGACGAGGTGGCAGCCGAGTTCGAGCAGGTCGCGAGCCAGTGCGGCGAGCGCGGCGCGAGCATGTCGGCACGGCACCTGCGGCGGCTCGCGTCCGGACAGCGGACCGGCACCACACCCATCACCAGACGGGTGCTGCTGAAGATGTTCGGTAGGCCGGCCGCGGAGTTGCTCGTGCCCCCGCAGGCGACCGTAATTACGGCCGCAACCACGGCCGCAACCACGGCCGCAACCTCAACCTCCGCGGCAAGCTCAATCGACCCAGCGACCGCGACCTCCGCTGGCATCTCCGCGGTCGAACGACTCGCTCGGGGCGAGGAGCAGGAGGTGCTGGAGCTCGCCGCCCGGCGGGCCCGCAGGTTCGGGTTGCGGGTGGGCGGAGCCAGTGTCGACGACGAGAGCATCCGGACGGTCCACCACGACGTACGCCACCTCGTCCGCGCCTACCGCCAGCGCCCACTTCCGGAGATTCTCGGACCGCTCGTCGATGCCCAGGGGGCCGTCTTCGAGCTCCTCGAGCAGGGGCCCAAGCCGGCCCACGCGCGCCGGCTGCACTTCCTCGCCGCCGTCCTGTCGGGCATGTTGGCGAAGGTCTCTCACGACCGATCTGACGCACACATGGCGATGACGCACGCCCACACGGCGTTCATCTGCGCCGACCGCGCCGACCATGACGGCCTGCGCGCGTGGGTACGCGGTCTGCAGTCCATCGTCGCGTACTGGACCGGCCGGCCGTACGCCGCGATCAGGTACGCCAAGGCCGGCGCCGCCTTCGCCACCACAGACGGCAACGGCCTCGCCGTCTGGCTCAACGCCAGCAAGGCGCGCGCACTTGCCGCGCTAGCGGCGCTGGCGGACGACGCGACGGCGCGGGCCGCCGCCGAACGAAACGAGCGCGAGCAGGACCAGTCTCTCCTCGACGATCTCAACCAGCTTGGTGAGATCTCCTCGCTCGGCCCGCTGCGCCAGGTGCATTACGTCGCCGACGCGATCGCCTGGCTGCCCCGGGATCTCCAGGAGGAGATCGAGATCCTCACCCTCACCGTCCCCCAAGATCAGCCCGAGAACTCACCCCCGGATGCCAGGGCCGGCGTGCCGCCGCCGGGCGGGTGAGGACCGCTGCCTCGTCGCTCACGGACGCGTGGACCGCGAGCATGGCGTCACACGGCAGCTCGTCTTCCTGCCGGTCGGGATCTGGCGGTCATACGTCCACCACAAGAAGGCTGGCGAGGCTCGCGCACGCCGCGGCTACGGAGATAGACCGGCCTGCCTACTCGGCTTCGATCCACTCGACATTCGTCGGCCTCTGGCCGGTGCGGACGAACTCCCGCGCCGCCTCCCGTGCGGTCTCGACGGGGATGCCGCGACCTGGTGGCCGGTGGCCCCAGTCGTTGCCATACCACCACTCGGTGGGCTTGTCGCTGTCGAGGTCGCCGACAACGTGGGCGTTGTCGAAGTTGAGGAACGAGAAGTCCCGACCGACCCCCAGGGCCAGGACAGGACCATCCCAGGCGGCTGGGGTGAAGACGTAGACGGCGTAGGGCACCTGGTCCTGCTCGGCCTCTCGGTTCACCTCGTCCAGTGCATGGTCAAGCTCGTCGACCGTCGACACCTCGGTTTGGGCAGGGCCGTCGCCGTATTCGAGTAGGTACTGGACCGGTTCGGTCACTTCTCGTTCTCCAACCCTCGATAGACCTGCTGGAACCCGCCTGGCCCGTAGATTGTCAGCTTCGCACCTGGCGGAAGCATGTGCGGGAGAAGCACATGGCGGCTCGGCTTGTACTTCTCCGCATTCTCAGGGGTGTCCCTGTCGAACGGACACACGGCCCTGTTGATGTAGAGCGTGCATTCCTGCCGGTTCTCCTGACGCATCTGCGCGGCCGCGTGCGCTTCGACGTGGGAGATGACCATGAGTTCTGATCGCGGTAGCCGAAGGTTCCGCCAACCAACCTCGCTCGCCGGACCCTCGTAGCCGCTGGGCTTGGGCTGGTCCCAGATCAGCGCACCTTTCCCGTCCGCGAGCAGCCCGTGAGCCTTCGTGCCCTTCCCTTCCAACGCCTCCGGCAGCCGCTCAGCGATCTCGGCGCTGTACGGTGCCGGCCGGTCAGCATCGCGCCGCTCCGAAGCCTCCGGCGGTTTCGGCTTCTCCGGCTCCTTGGTGGGTCGGTCGGGGCGGGTGACCTTCGCGATGTCCGCGTACCTCAGCGGGTCGAAGAACGGCCGGTCGGGGTCGGCAGCGTTGCGGTCGCGGATGTGGCGGGTTGCCACGACCTCTTCCTCGAACCGGCACTTGAAGTCGTCAGGCCTGCGGTCCGATCCCGTGTCTGGCCGATCCTCGCCGTAGCGCCCCAGTTCGCCACTCATGGCCGCGATCTTGGCACGGCGTACGCATTGCTGACTACGGTCACGAAGTAGCCTGTGCCGCTTCGAATGCGTCAACCGCCTCGCGCCACTGCTCCAGGTGTCCCTTCGTGATCTCGGCTAGCTCTGTCGACCGGGCGAGAGCGCGTGAGCTGGCCTCCTCCCATCCCTCGGGCTGCAGGAGCCGGGATAGCGCGGATTTCCAGGCGTCGAGGTCGTCTGTGGGGCAGAAGGTGCCGGCGTCCCCGAGTGCTTCGCGGAGACCGTCGGTTGGCGCGGCGATGGTGGGGATGCCAGAAGCTGCGGCCTCGACAGCGCACCGTCCAAACGACTCGCTCTTGCTTGGCATCAGCAGGATTCGCGTCTGACTGTAGACGGGGCGCATGTCATCGACGCTAGGGGAGACGGTGACGTTGGGCAGGTCGCGGACGTCGGGCTCGTCGTAGCCGAGAACTCCGAGAAACGGCACGTCCGGGAACTCCTCCGCCAGGGCGTAGAAGATGTCGCTCCCTTTCCACGGGCCGAGGTTGACCAGGGTGACCGCCGGGCCAGGCTGGGTGCGGTACTCGGCCGGGTCGATGAGCGGGTAAGTCACCAGTCTGGGGCGGGTGTACTCGGGGAATTCCGCCGACAGCCAGTGGCTGTTGAAGATCGCGAGGTCGCAGCGGCGGCGCAGAAAGCCATGCTCGCCCGTGTCGCCAGGGAAGTTGCCGTGGATGAGCTGGACGACGGGGATGTCGTAGGTCTCGCCGACGTCTGTGGTGAAGAAGGTGCCCATGAGGTGGGTGATGAGCAGGTCCGCCGACCGCAGCCGTTCTACGGACTCGGGGCTGTCCTTGTCGGGGAGGACTCGGGCGCCTTCCCACTCGTACGGATCGCTGAGGCCGTGACCGTCCCAGCACACCACCGACACCTCGTGTGGGTCGGTCAACGGCCGCAGCAGGTCCCGCAGCGCCTTCTGCGCCCCCCACCGACCGTCCGGCATGTACTCGTTGGAGTACGCGACGATCCGCATGCAGACTCCTCCCTTCACGTGGGCCCTGCCGGGCCACGTCACCCTGTGTCTTCATAGTCGGACAGATTGATGTCGTCGAGAGTTCGGCTACTCGATCGCCTGGATGCGCTTCAGCACGCGCAGGAAGGTTCGGGTGCGGCGGCTCACGACGCTGTCTTGAATGTCGCCCCGAGCTGCACCCGAGGGCCGGTGGGGGCCGGCGAACGGGCACGTCAACCCGGTCGCGAACGGCGGCGCAGGCGCGCCGTACAGGCCGGCCTCTACCCACCGGGCGTGGCGCTCGTCGTAGGCGGACCACTCCTGCCAGTCGGCCTTCTGGGCGTGGTCTCGGATCAGACTTAGCCGGCTCACTGCGTCGGGGTGAAGCTGAAACCGCCCGGAATCATCCCGGCCGACCAGTCCCGGCAGGTAGGTGCCGTGGAAGATGCCGCTCCCAGCCAGCGGGGACGCCGACCAGAGGGTCAGCGCGTTCACTAGGTCGTCGGCAACCAGCTGCTCGACCGCGCCAACGGGATCGTGCTCATAGCCGGGCAGGCTCTCACTGGTCAGCATCGCGACCGCGATGGCGATCGACTGGTCCCCGTCCTGCAGGGAGGGGACGATGCTTTCGCGGACGCTCGGAGACTGGTGGAAACGCGCCCGCACCGTGTGGATCGCCACCAGGTCGTGGTGCAGGTCCGCCTGGCGCACTGCCGCCTCGCGGAATGCCTCGTCCTGCTCCGTGAAGGCGATCATCAGGTTGACCGTCCGGAGGAGGTGGGTGGCGAACTCGACGCCGTACTCACCAATGGGTAGTTGCATCCAGGCGACGAGATCGGAGCCGCGGGCACCGGTGTCAGCCGTGACGAACGACCCGTGCCGAGTGGTCGCTCGCGCCCACAGTGCCCGGTCGATCCAGATCTCAGGCCACTGGTAGGCGATCTTGGCGGCGGTGAAGTCGAGCGTGTACCAACCCCGCGCCAGCTGGGCGTCGTGGACCGCGAGGTATTGCCCCCACGCGGCCAGATCCAGCTGGGTGCCGATCCGGTTCCGTAGTTCCCGCAGCCACCGGCCGTGGACCTCCTTGTCCTCGTCCTGCGCCCGCCGGTACATGACGCCCGCAGGGTGCACGAACCGCTGCGGCCAGAACTCCGCCATCACCCGCCGGGCCTCATCGTCCGTCGACGGCATGAGAGGCACTCCGGCGTCATCGCGGGGAAGCCGCAGTAGAAGAGTCGGAGGCAGGGCCGCAAGCGAGTACGGGATCGGCCCGTCGACCGGGAACCGGGTGGTGCGCTCGTGAAGCTCAGCCGGTGTCCACGAATCGACCGCGGCCTCCAGCCGCTCTGCATTCTCGACCAGGCACCCGCTGAACGCCTCCCGCAGCGCCCTGCGGACCGGCTGCCCCCGCTCGTTCAGCTTCCGCCTGATGACGGCGGGTGGAGGAAAGGACCTGCTCAATTCGAACCTCATTGTTCGTGGCGCCTGGCTGGTGCCCCGAGAGGAGTCACCAGCCAGGCCACCGCAACGGCTTCAGGCGGACTTGACCGAACTCGTGAAGGCCTTCCATTCCCCAGCGGGGAACGTCAGAACAGGCCCCTGACGGTCCTTCGTGTCGCGCACAGCGACACCCCCGTCAACGGGAGCGACCTCGACACAGTTCTGCTGGTGCACGGAGAAGGACGACTTACGCCACGCGGCGTTCTCGAACTTCTGCATTTCACCTCCTTCGTAGCTGAATGGCCGAGTGACGGGTCAGACCGTCGCGTTACCCGCCGGGGACGTGTGGCGGGTGGTCGGAGAAGTCGAATTCGCCAGCGTTGACTCCGCGCAGGAACGCGTCCCACTCACCCGGAGTGAAATGAAGCACGGCTGATTTCTCGCCCTGGTTGGCGTCGCTCATGTGGAAGCCAGAGTCATCGTGGTCGACCTTGATGCTGGTCTGAGGCGCCATGCCTTCCCTCCCCATCGGTGTGTGCCAGGGGTGTCCGGTCTTCGTCCTCGGAGCAACTGGGGGCAAGTCGCTCCGACTGCGAAGCGATCTGCTCAGGCTGGCCTCCAGCCACCCGCTGGCGCCGTGGCCGGCGGAGATGGAGTGGCCGGCGGCCTCGACCTGCTCGACGTCGATCAGGTACGACGAACTGCCATTACCAGGGGTGCTCTCGTGCATCAAATTGCCCTTCTTCGTTGGGCCCGGCTGCATCCGGGCAATGTGGTGTTGCTGAACCCCTTACCGACTCTGTTGGCGGCTGGGGCGTCTCATGGGTGTAGGCCCGGGACGTCCGGGGGGCGCGGTACGCCCCGGGCCCGACAGGGACCGCCAGCCGGTGGGGAGTGTCCAAGCGGCGATCCATCCAGGGGCCCGTGTCAGGCGAGCGGGTGCAACACCAGCTCGGCCATGCGGGCCTGCGGGCACATCCACGGCCGTCCGCAGGAGACGCACCAGGCGTCCCGCAGCGCGGGGACGGGGATGATCCGCCGCCTCCAACGGATCATCAGGCGTGCCCGGTTAGGGCGGTGAGTGCGTTCGAGTTCCTCGGCGAGTTCGCGGACGCGGCTGGTCCCGTACTCGCGGACGAGGACAGCGACGGAGATGTCGGCGTGCGACTGAGCGGGGATGATGGCGGCCATCAAAACGGCCGGGGATCCGGGAGCAGATGCCGCATATAGCCGATCACGCCGTCCAAGTCGTCGCTGCGGACAGCCCAAGCGAACGAACGGATAAAGCTCCAGCGGGCGTCGCCATCGTCCGTGACCGTGCAGTAGAAGGTCACGCCACTGTCGAAGGGGAGCTTCGGGTTCCTGGCATGGACTCCCCAACCGTGCATCGTGTCGTAGCTCAGCTCTACGTGCCAGCCCATCTCATCGGCCAGCCGGTCACGAAGCTTGCACGCGTTCTGCTCGCTGATCGCCAGGTTCGCTTCCAGGCGCCGGCAAACGCGGGCCTCGGCCTCGCTGTACGTGATCCCCACTGAAACCTCCCCCGTGAGGTGCTGCAACTGCGGCTGCGTCCTCACGTTCGGCGATGAGTTGAGCGACTTCGCCGGCAACCCTGTGAAGGGTCGCCACCACGCGCTCTTTGTCCACGACACGACGACACCGCATTTCGTGACGCTGCATAAGGCGCGCGTAAGGGGAGGGGGAGTGCACGGGGGGCGCGTGTTTTGGCGATACATGGCAGGAAAGGCCAGACCATGCCAAACTGCGCATCTGAGTCCAGGAGGACAACGATGGGACGTTGCCCGAAGCAGCCAAACCGCGTGCTGGCCGAGCTCGTCGATGAGGCCGGGCTCACCCATAAAGGGCTTGCCCGTCGCGTCGTCGAACGCGGCCGTGGCATCGGCCACCAGCTGAGCTACGACCACAACTCAGTTCGGCGGTGGCTTGAAGGAGAGCAACCCAGACCGCCTGGGCCGGGTCTTATCGCGGCTGTACTCAGCGAGGCACTTGGTCGTCGGACGACGCCTTCCGACTGCGGAATGCATGCCGATGGCGAGCAGGTAGACCTTGGGCTTGAGTTCCCCCTGAGCTGGACAGAAGGCGTGGACACGGTAACGGCGTTGTGGAGAGGTGACGTGGAGCGCCGAAAGGTCTTGACCGGCATCAGCTATGCGGTCGCGGGTTACACAGCGGCATCGATGCGGTGGCTAACGCTCCCCGGCCCCGACCATCCGGCCTCTTCTGGACGGCGCAAGGTGGGTCAGTCCGATGTCGAGGCGCTCCGGTCCATGATCGGTACGTTCCGCGACCTCGACAACCGCGTCGGCGGCGGGCGGATTCGCCAGACGGTCGTCCAGTACCTCCACAGTGAGGTGTCTCCGCTTCTACGCGGTCGGTATACCGAGCAGATCGGCCGCAGCGTGTTCGCCGCAGCCGCCGAACTGACGAAGCTGGCCGGTTGGATGGCGTACGACGAGGAAGAGCACGGTCTCGCTCAGAGGTACCTCATCCAGGCCCTGCGGCTGGCCCGGACCGCGAATGACCACGCCCTCGGAGCGGAAGTTCTCGCCGCGATGAGTCACCAGGCGACCTACATCGGCCGCCCCGGCGACGCCGTCGACCTCGCCCGCGCAGCCCAGATCGGTGCGCGGAAGGCAGGTTTGGCTGCATTGGAGTCTGAGTGCCACATCGTGGAGGCTCACGGACACGCGGCTCGGGACGATGCCTCCTCCTGTGCAGGCAGCCTTACAGCAGCGGAGAAGGCCTTCGAACGGTCCGAGGCGACGGCACCGGAATGGCTGACGTACTTCGATGAGGCGTATCTGTCAGCCAAGTTCGCTCACTGCTTCCGTGAGCTCTCCGACGACCGCCGGGCAGGCTATTACGCCGAACGGTCTCTGAACATGTCGGACGGATATCGCCGCGGCCGGGCCTTCAATCTCTGCCTGCTCGCGTCCGCTCGCGCCGCCGAGGAGCCGCTTGAAGCGGTGCGGATCGGTGATGAAGCGATCAGCATCGTCGAGGGACTTTCTTCCCGGAGAAGCCTCAGCTACCTCCGTGACCTGCGGCGCCGTCTCAGCCCGCACAACGGGCTGCCTGAGGTTGGAGAGTTCTGCCGCCGCGTCGCAGCCCTCATGGTGTGAGACTGAGCGCACGGTAGATGGCGACCACGGTGGCCGCACCGACGATCTCGCCGGTCTCGATCATCTCCGCGGCTTCCGTCAGTGGTATCCAGCGGACGGCTTCGGCCTCGTTGATGTCCGGATCGGTGTCCACACGGTCCGCGCCGCGAGCCAGGTAGATCTCCTGCGACTGGTCGAGTGATCCGATCGATGGCTGGAACGTCACTAGCTTGGTCATCGTCCGGGGTCGCCAGCCAGTCTCCTCCTCGACCTCCCGCGCCGCGGCAGCAGCGACATCCTCGGCGTGGTCGACATAGCCACCCGGCAGTTCCCAGACCCACTGATCAATGATGAAGCGGTGCCGGTACATGAGTAGGGCGCGCCGTTGGTCGTCGAGGACAAGGGTCATCGCACACCGAGGCATGCGGGCGACGTACTGAGTGAAGTGCGTTCCATCAGGCAGCTCCACATCGACCGTCGACAGCCGAATATGCCGGTTCTCATCCACGACCCGCTCGCCGTGGATCTTCCACTGCGTACGCGCGAAGCTCACCCGCGGACAGTACCCCACAAGGGCATCTGCGCTGAACTTGTAGATAGCCGCAGCGAGACGTCGCGCGGATGCGGCATGATCGTCGACACGTCTGGGGCGGGCCGCCCTCGCCACCGCCGGCCGCGCCAGCTTTGGAAGTGGGGCGGAGGCGTCGGAAGCTGCACCCCGGACGTTTAGCCTCCCCGCAGTTCCTCGTAGGCAGTAATGGCGCGCCGCACTGCGTTGATTGTGCGCTGTGTTGCGACGACTGCTACGGCGTCGCTCCCTTGGATCAACGCCAATGTGCGCCCCGAGGGGTCGAACGGTGCTTGCTGCTCGGCCCCTTGCACCAGAGCCCACTGCTTGGCGTGGGCATATCCCGAGTAAAAGCGATAGAGGAGCTGCGGCTTGGCGCCCTGCCGTGCCGCCTCGTAGAGGTCGAATAGCTCGACTGTTGCGGGCACCTGGAGGGCGAGAATTGGGTCTCCCCGTCGGTTCTTGCGAACGAGCCCGAGCCCGCGATGGTCGGCGGCGGCGATCAGATCGGCCAGCCGCTCGACGGCCAGCTTGCCGGGGGGCGTAGCGACGCGACCGGCCGCCTCCTCGAACTTGCGCCGCTCCTCGTAGTCAGCAGCAGCCGCTGCAACGCCCCGTGCGAGGCGTGTGTCGGTGTCGATCGTAGGCTCGGTGAGCCAATACGCCAGGAGTGCGGCTTCGTGTGCGGTGCGCAGGAGGGACAGGTGGGCGTAGGCCGGCATCTCTCCGGCGAGAAGCATCGTTCGCCATGCTCTGAGGTGATCTATGGCGGCGCGCATCGCCGTTGCTGCGTGGTCATGTGCGTACGCACGCAGCTTGTCCGCCAGGTCGACGCTCGCCTGGCTGCCTGCTGTTGGCAGCGTCACGACAGCAACATCGAGTCGCTTCCAGAGCTGATCAACCCCGGATAGTTCTAGTTTGCAGTGTTGCCAGCGCTTTCGGGTCAATAGGCGCCCAAACAGGTTCCCCGGGGCGCTCGATCTGCGACACGCACACGATCATCCACGATCGGCTCCTGTGCACTTGTCGTGGGCCGCCACCTGGCTAGCGTGCTGGGTTCCATCGACGGACACCTATTGTGCTTGTGTGCACGTCAGGCTTCCGGTGGAGCCGGTGCTCGCACGCAGCATCGATCATCTTCCCGCGCCAGGTTCCTGCCCGGGTGGGTGCCTGTATGAGCCGAAGTGGGACGGATTTCGGGCGATCTCTATCGTCACGGACCAAGGCGACACACGAATTGCCAGTCGGCGTGGGACGGACCTGACAGGCGCGTTTCCGGAGATCGTCGGCACGTTGTTCGCCGTGGTGCCGAAGGGCTCGTGCCTTGACGGGGAGGTTGTTTGCTGGACCCGCGGCAAGCTGGACTTCTCCGCCCTCCAGCTCCGCTACGCCAGGCGCGCCAGGGCGCGCGACCTGGCGAAGGTGGAGCCGTGTCACCTGGTTGTATTCGATGTCCTCGAACTCGACGGGTGTGATTACCGACGGGAACCCTTGACCGCGCGCAGGCGGGTCCTGGAGACGCTGCTCCACCGCGTACGACCAGGTACCCCGCTCGCACTGGGCATGCAGACGAGCGATCTTGCTGTAGCGGAGGGGTGGTACAACGATCTCGCCGTCGTGGGCGTGGAAGGGCTCGTGATCAAGCCGGCGAGGAGCAGGTACGAGGAGGGCCGGCGCCTCTGGTGGAAGTACAAGGCGAGGGTGACAACAGAGGCGATCACCGGTGGGGTCACTGGGACGCTACGACGGCCGCAGTCCCTGATCCTGGGCCGCTATGACTCCGAGACCGGACGGTTGCGGGTCGCTGGGAGCACGACCCGCCTATCGGATCGTGAGGCGGCCGAGATTGCCGCTGAGCTCACGCCGGCTGGTGGTCGGCACCCATGGCCCGAAGAGCTGAACATCGGCTGGCGCGGCCCCGTCCGGTATGTGCGGGTCGAGCCGACTGTCGTGGTGGAGATCAGCGCAGACATCGCGACCGACCGTGGTCGGCGGTGGCGGCACGCCGTGCGCCTGCTTCGGATCAGGGACATGCCGGTGGAGGATGTCCCCCTCGACCTCGATGTGGAGACAAGGGAGCAGCCGTAGGTCTGCCGCATGCGTATAGCGGCTCCAACTCGATCACAGGACGCTGCGGCGGTTCTTGATCTTCGAGACGCGGGCCGACGGCGAGATTCCTCACCCTCACCGTCCCCCAAGATCAGCCCGAGAACCCACCCCCGGATGCCAGGGCAGGGGTGCCGCCGGGCGGGTGAGGACCGTTGCCTCGTCGCTCACGGACGCGTGGACCGCGAGCATGGCGGCCACAGTCGAACCCCACGGGTAGCGTTCGGCTCGCTCGCGGGCGGCCAGCCGGCGGGCCGCCTCGGGACGGCTCAGGACCGCCCGCACCGCAGTGGCGAGAGCGGAGGGTTCGGGTTCGGCGCAGGCGCCGGACGCCAGGGTGATGAGTTCACGGCCGCCGCCGCGGTTCGCCGTCACCACCGGCGTACCACAGGCCAGCGCCTCCAGGATCGCAAGGCCGAACGTCTCATCCGGGCACAGCGACAGCGCCGCGTCGGCGTTCGCGAGTCTGGCGGCGAGTTCGTGGCGGTCCGCGACGTACGGATGGAACACCACCGGCGCCTCCCCAGCCAGCCGCACCAGCGCGTCCCGGTCGGGTCCGTCGCCGTACACGTCCAGCTGGAACGCGAAACCCTGCCGGTGCAGCTCGACCGCGGTGGCGATCGCGAGGTCCGGTCTCTTCTCGTACGACAGCCGCCCGGCGTGCACCAGACGCGCGACGCCATCACCGGACGGCCCACGCCGCCGCCGGTCGGGATGGAACGTCGCCAGATCGACGCCCAGCGGGATCCGCCGCACGCGCGCGGGTGCCTTGGCGCGGTCGCCAGATCCCGCTCCCGCACCCACCCGCGTGAACTCCTCCGCCGCGAAGCCCGACGTCACGACCACGGTGTCGAAGGTCCGCAGCAAGTACCGGTTGACAGCGTTCGATCCGGTGACCAGGCCAGCCTGCCAACGGATCCGGGGCGCGAGGTGGGTGTCGAGGCGCTCGTGCGAGAGCAGCACGCTGCCCGCGCGGCGCCGCCGGGCCCACCGCGCCGCCGTGACCATCGTCGCTTTGTCCGACACCTCGACGCTGGTGGGGCGGAGGCGGTCGAGTACGTCGTTGATCCGCCAGGGTTCGACGACCACCCGATAGTGCGTGCCGGGCAGGTACGGCGCGCGGAACGTCACCGTGAGGCCGTGCTCGTCCTCGTGCCAGGAGTCGCGCGGTCCCGGCACGAGCAGGAGCCGTTCGTGCCCGGCCCCGACGTACCCCCGTCCCAGCGCGTCCACGGCGGTCCGCAGGCCGCCGGACGTCGGGGCGTAGAAGTTCGCGAGCTGTGCGATGCGCATGTTCCCGTCCTGGAAGGCCCGCGGTCTTTTGTGAAGCGGCTGGTCAGGCGGCGAGGTCGGGCGAGGTCGGCTGCCGCAGGACCCCGCGGTAGTGGACGTCGATCAACTCGTCGAGGATGGGTTCCCAGCCGCGGTCGAGGACGGACGCCCGGGCGGCGCGGCCCATCGCGCTCCGGAGCACCGGCTCGCCGGCGAGGGAGAGGACGGCGGCGCGGAAGGCGTCCATCGCCTCCGGAGACTCCTCGGGCGGGTAGAGCAACCCCGTCTCTCCGGGCGTCACCAGGTCGAGCAGTCCGCCCGCCGCCGGCGCGACGACCGGGACGCCACTCGCCAGCGCTTCCTGGGCGGCCTGGCAGAAGGTCTCATGCGCTCCGGTGTGCACGAAGATGTCCAGCGAGGCGATCGCACGCGCCAGGTCGACGCCGCTCAACATCCCAAGCGTGGCGGCACCTGGAGCGATCGCCCGGACCTCCTCGAGCGCCGGCCCGGACCCGACGACGACGAGCCTGGTGCCGGGCAGGTCCGCCAGCCGACGGAGCAGGTGGACCCGTTTCTCCGTCGCGACCCGGCCGACGTACCCGACGAGGACCTCGCCGTCAGGTGCCAGCCGGCGACGAAGCTCGGCGTCCCGTCGGGACGGCTGGAAGAGTCGCAGGTCGACGCCCCGCGGCCAGCAGTACAACCGGGGGATCTGGTTGGCGTGCAGCTGGTCGAGTGCGGCCCGCGACGGCGCGAGGGTACGCCCGGCGCGGACGTGCATCCGGCGGGTCCACGCCCACAGAGTCCGCTCGACCCCGACGAAGCCGTACTGCTGGGCGAAGCCCACCACGTCGGTCTGGTACACCGCGACCGTCGGGATGGCGTACCGCTCGGCGGTCCGCAGCCCCGACATGCCCAGGACGAGCGGTGAAGCCAGGTGGATGAGGTCGGGCGCGAACTCCGTCACCGCCTTACGGAGAGCACCGTCCGGCAGACCGAGCGGGAAGTCGGGGTACATCGGCAGCGGCAGGCTCCTGACGCGGACAACCGGTGTACCCGCGTACGTCGTGTCGCCGGGTCCCGGTGCGACGACCAACGCCTGATGCCCTCGCCTGACCAGGTGGTCGACAAGGTGGCGGACGGAGTTCGCGACGCCGTTGACCTGGGGCAGGAAGGACTCCGCGACGACCATGATGCGCACAGCTCCACACGGTCGCGTCCCGAGGTGAACGCCCGGGACTGTTGGCGTTGCCGAGCAACGTCGGGTGCGTGAGAAAGCGAACGCCCGCCGCACCGGGTCGGGTGCGGCGGGCGTTCATCGTCGGCCGATGCGTGAGAGGTCGGGCGACCCCTCGGCTCATCAGGTCGCTCAGCGCCCGGTCATGGCCTGAGCGTGACGATCGTGCGGCCGATCTCGTTGGTGCCGTCCCCGAGGGAGAGCACGCCGAGGTAGCGGCCACCGGCGGTCAGGGAGTTCCAGGCGAGCGTCACCGTCGCGTCGCCGCCGGTCGTCGCCTGCTGGCTGGCCGGTGTCGCGGTGAGGTTTCCGGTCGCCGGGCCGACCACCCAGTCGTAGTGCTTCACCGTCCCCTTGGTCTGGCCGGTCGGCAGGGCGTACTGAACGACGTACACGGAGTACGTCCCGGCCGCGCTGAGGGTCACCGACTCCTCGGAGGTACCGGAGGCGCTGGACCCGACCAGCTGTCCCGACGCGTTGTAGACGAACAGGTCGAGGTCCGTGCCGACGCCGTAGTCGGCGTCGTACGTCGCGAACCTGGCGAGCTTGCTGCCCGCGGGTACCTCGACCGTGACCTTGCCGACCGCTGGGCCGGTGGCCGGGCGGTTGGGGTCGAAGGAGGTGTTGACGCCGACCAGCTCCATGGTCGTGGTGTTGGCCGGGACGACGCCAGCGGCCTGCGCGGTCAGCGTGCCGGTGTAGCCGGTCTTGACCTTCAGGGTGGTGGACCCGGTGGCGCCCGTGCCAGTCACCTCGCCCGGCGTCGCGACTGCCACGCCGCGGACGGCGATCGGGCTGCGTACGTCGGTGAGGTCCTTGGCCGCGGCCTGCCAGGTCAGCGAGCCGAACGCCCACTGTCCGAGCGTGCCGGTGGTCCGCGTGACCTTCACCGTGAACTTCGCCGACTGACCCTTCTTGATCGTGAGGCGCTCGGGAGCGACCGCCACGGAGTAGCCGGCCGGCGCCTCGACCTTCGCGGTGAAGACCTGGTCGCGACCGGTCACGTTGGTGACCGCGCGGGTCACCGTCTGCTCGCCCGGCAGAGCACCGATGCTGATCGACGGGTAGTTGAGGTCACTCGGGTCGATCGAGCCGCGGGCGCACTGCGGCTTGCCGCTGCGCTGACCCGTGCCGCAGAGGAACTTCTCCCAGTCGGCCTTTCCGCTGGAGTAGACCAGGCCCGGCGTGAAGGACTCCGCCGGACGGACGTGCCCCGCGCCGAAGTCCAGTGGCGTGGCGGCGCGACCGGCCCGCTGGATGGGCTCGCCCGCGTTGTCCTTCTGGCCCGCGCTGGTCATCAGGGCCGACTTCACCCAGATCGGGGACCAGGTGGGGTTCTTGCCGATGAGGAGCGCGGCCAGGCCGGCGATGTGCGGGCTCGACATCGACGTACCCGAGTAGGCGTCCCAGTTGTTGTCGTTGTTTCCTGGCGGCGCCACCGCGGCGATCACGTCCACGCCGGGCGCGGTGATGTCAGGCTTGAGCAGGTCGCCGGCACCCGCGCGGGCCGGTCCGGCTGAGGAGAACGCCGCCATCTCCGGTGCCCGCGCCTTGACGCTCACGCTCTCCGAGAGCGAGGCGGTGGCACCCGCCGTAGCGGCGTACGCCTTGATGGCCAGGCCCGCCGCGCTGTTGACGTGAACCGTCGGAACGAAGTGGAAGTCGGCGTTGAGGGAGTTGTCAGGGTCGTTGTAGTGGACCATGCCGACCCCGCCGGCGTCGCGAACCGTCCGGCTCTTGTCGATCCGGGCGTTGTCGCCGCGCTTGCAGAGTACGACCTTGCCGATCACCTTCGCCGGGTCAAGCGAGCCGGCCTTGCAGAGCTCGGCGTCGGACGCGGACTCGCCCGCCTTGACCGCCGCGCCGGCGTCGACCAGCCCGGTGCTCGCCACCGCCGGTCCGACACCGATACCGGCGTAGGTCTGGCCCTTGCCGAGCGTGACACTCTTGGGCGACGACCGGTCGTGGGTGCTGGCCGCGACGGTCGTCACCCACGGCGAGTTGTGCGCGACGGTGCTCGCGCCCGGGCCGCTGTTGCCGGCCGAGGCCGCGACGAAGACACCGGCGTCAGCAGCGCCGAGGAAGGCCAGCTCCACCGGGTCGACGAAGGACGTCTGGGATCCGGAAATGGAGTAGTTGATCACGTCGACGCCGTCCGCGACCGCGTCGTCGATCGCCGCGACGAGGTCGACCGTGCCGCCGCTGCCGCCACCGTCGGGCTGCTGCCACAGCACCTTGTAGACGGCGATCCGCGCGGCGGGCGCCATGCCGGAGGCGGTGCCCACGGTGAGGCCGTTGATGGCCGCCGTCACGCCGTGGTTGCCGGCGGAGGTGGACGCGGTGTGCGAACCGTGACCGCCGAAGTCGCGCGGCGACTTGAACTCGCCGTCGAGCTGGTCGCCCAGGCCGCTCGCGTTGTACCAGCGGGCGCCGATCACCTTGTTGTTGCAGGCGATCCGGCCGGTCTCACCGCGGTCGCAGGTGCCCTTCCACTTACTGGAGATGGCCCGCGCGTCGGGGCGGGGTTCGGGCAGGGCCGCGAAGCTGGGGTTCTCCGGCCAGATACCGGTGTCGAGAACGCCGACGATGACGCCTTCGCCAGCGCGCGCGTCGCCGCCGAACCGCGTGTTCCAGACGCCGTCCTTGCCTTCGAGGCCGAGCATCTCCGGGGTGGACACCGTGTCCGCCTTCCGGATCTCGTTCTTCCAGACGCCGAGGACACCGGGCGTCCGGCGGAGCTTGCTGACCTGCGCCGGAGTCAGGCGGGTCGCGAAGCCGTTGAAGGCGACGCCGTAGTCACGTAGGACCGGCACGCCGGAGATCCCGCCCCTGCGGCGTACGTCGTCCCGGGACTTCTTGAGCTCGGCGCGGTACTCCTTGGCCGCCGCGGACCGGGCGTCGACCTTCCCGCCCTGGGCTGGCCTGGTCGCCGGCAGACCCTTGACGCCACCGGTGTACGACGCGAGCGGCTCGCCGTCGACCTGGACGAGGTAGAGGTCAGTGGGGGCGGACTTGGGCGCCTCGGGGAGGACGCCGGCCGATGCCGGTGCGGCGACCAGTGCCGCCACCGCCGTGGCAAGGAGCACCAGGTGGGCGGGGCGCCTTACCTTCAGGCGCGACCTCAACCCCCTGCGTCGTATGGACACGAGACATGACCTCCAGTAGGTGCACAGAGCGGGCCCGCCATGGCGAGGGTCGGCTGCTGGCGGCGGGCACCCCCGCGGCCCCCTCTCAGCCCGCCGCGCGTGGTTTCCGGACACGAGCGGACCAGGGCGGGGGTGTGGCATGGCGGCTGTGAGCCGATCGACCCACAGTGGCCGGGAGCTTAGAGGTCGGAGATCATTCGCGGGAAGGGATGTGATCAGTTCTTAACTGGCCGGGTCTGGTCCCGCGAGGTTCGTGCGGGTTTGGGATCGCCCTTTGTCCGGGCAAAAAGGACGCCGTGTCCGGAGAGTCGCGGGTGCGTGGCAGCTGGCGGCCGTTGGCCGAGTGAACGTCGTCGCCGGCGGCGCGCCGGACGCCTGAGCCATCCGGTCCTGCCCGCCTCGTGCGCCGTACGCTGGCGGCATCTGGGTCAGACCAGCCCAACTGACACCGTGCCCTCGACGTGGAGGCGATTGCAGGATGAAGGACCGCGCGGAGTCGGCGGCGTCGCGGCCCGCCGGCCGGCCGTCGGAGTCGGGGTTTGCCATCGAGCCGGTCTACGGTCCGGACGACCTCCCCGGATGGGTGCCGGCCGAGAAACTCGGCGAGCCCGGCAGGTATCCGTACACCCGGGGCGTCTACCCGACGATGTACACCGGCCGCACCTGGACGATGCGCCAGTACGCCGGCTTTGGGACCGCCGTCGAGTCCAACCGCCGCTACCACCAGCTCATCGAGGCGGGCAGCGCTGGCCTGTCGGTGGCGTTCGACCTGCCCACCCAGATGGGCTACGACTCCGACGCTCCCGTGGCGCACGGTGAGGTCGGCAAGGTCGGTGTCGCGATCGACTCGGTCGAGGACATGCGCCTGCTCTTCGACGGGATCCCGCTCGACCGGGTGTCGACGTCGATGACGATCAACGCTCCGGCCGCGGTGCTTCTCCTGCTGTACCAACTCGTGGGGGAGGAGCACGGGGTCGCGCCCGGGCTGCTGAGCGGCACCATCCAGAACGACGTCCTGAAGGAGTACATCGCCCGCGGCACCTACATCTACCCGCCGAAGGCCTCGCTGCGCTTGGTGTCCGACATCTTCCGCTACTGTCAACGCGAGCTTGCGCGCTTCAACACGATCTCGATCTCGGGCTATCACATGGCCGAGGCGGGTGCGACGCCCGCGCAGGAGATCGCGTTCACCCTCGCCAACGGGATCGAGTACGTCCGGGCCGCGATCGGTGCAGGCCTGGACGTCGACGAGTTCGCGCCGCGGCTGTCGTTCTTCTTCGTGGCCCGCACCTCGCTGCTGGAGGAGGTCGCGAAGTTCCGGGCCGCCCGGCGGATCTGGGCGAAGGTGATGCGGGAGGAGTTCGGGTCGCGCGACCCCCGGAGCCAGATGCTTCGGTTCCACACCCAGACGGCCGGGGTTCAGCTGACCGCGCAACAACCGGAGATCAACCTGGTGCGGGTCGCGATCCAGGGCCTGGCCGCGGTGCTGGGTGGCACGCAGTCGCTGCACACGAACGCCTACGACGAAGCGATCGCGCTGCCCACCGAGAAGGCTGCCCGGCTGGCGCTGCGTACCCAGCAGGTCCTGGCGTACGAAACCGACGTCACCAAGACCGTCGACCCGTTCGCGGGTTCGTACGCCGTGGAGTCGCTCACCGAGGAGGTCGAGGAGGCGGCGCTGGAGTTGATGGCAACAGTGGAAGACCTCGGCGGTGCGGTTGCCGCGATCGAGAAGGGCTACCAGAAGGCGGAGATCGAGCATTCGGCGTACCGCATCGCCCGCGAGATCGACAACGGTGAGCGCGTGGTGGTAGGCGTGAACAGGTTCACGGTGGCGGAGGAGGAGCCGTACGAACCACTGCGCGTCGACCCGGCGATCGAGGAGGCGCAGCGCTCCCGGCTGGCCAAGCTCCGGGCGAACCGCTCGTCTGCCGACGTCGAACGCCACCTGGCCGCGCTGCGGGCGGCGGCGGCCGGGACCGACAACGTGCTCTATCCCATGAAGGCCGCCCTGGCCGCGCGCGCGACAGTGGGCGAGGTCTGCGACGCGCTGCGCGAGGTGTGGGGCGTCTACACCCCCACCGACGCCCTCTGACCTCTCCGACCTAGCCTGACCGTGATCATGACCTGAGTTATGAAGGTTTTCGGGAGCTATGGCCCCTTCTGCCTTCATGATCTTGGTAGCGAACGTCCCTATCATGCGACTACCTCACCAACGGCGCAGGTAGGCCCGCATGGCCCCGCCCAACTCGTCCAGCCGTTGGCGCGCAGGACCTGCGCCACCTGTGCTGCTACCCGGCAGCTGTTGGTCGTGGTGTCCGTCCAGCCATAGCGGAGGGTGTCGCGCCCTCGCGTGGTCGCGAGATTGTCCCGTTGGTAGTCGCGGAACTTTCCGTCCGTCTCGTGGCCGAGGCGGCCGTCCAACTCGACGATCAGCTTGTACGCGTCGTACTCCACATCAGTCCGGTTGCTCCGACCGCCCACTTGGTGGCGTCGCTGTCGGCGTCCTTCGGGGAGTCCGTGAGCGCGCTCGACCTTCCTGACGTAGGCCACCTCGAGTGGTGATTCGGCGCCTGCGGATACCTCCGAGAGGATCTCGTTGATCGTCTTTCGCCATCGGATCTTCTTGCGAGCGTCGAGTGCTATACCGAGCCGTTCAGGTGTCGTACGACGGCGTTGACAGGCGACCGTGAGCAACGACACCACCTGCTCGGGGCGGCCGGCTCGGTCGATCAGGTCGAGGATCGTGTCTTCCGGCCTGGTGATCGGGGGAAACCGGGTGGGATGCCGGGACTCGTCGAGCCGGGTCGCGTAGTGGATCTGAACGCTGGCGAGGCTGGCGACCCTCCGGTGGACCGGGATCGTGACCTGGATCCTGCGGGGGGATGCGTCGAGAATTCCCCAGAGTTCGGCGGCAGTCTCATGGCTGAGTGTCGCGCCGTCTCCCGCGTAGAGCAGGGCCGCCCAGATCTGCGACACGCGCGGCAACGGCCCGCTGAACGTGGCGTAGACGCGGGGGTGTACCCGTTGCCAGCGACCGGCGCGTACTTCCATGCGCGCCAGATCGGCGCTGAGGCTGGCGCGGCTTATCTGCCGGCGGGCGATCATGCCGGCCTGGCGTTCGACATCGGCGCGAAGGGCGGGAGGAAGGTCCTTGATCACGGATCAACGGTGACGTTCAACTCAAGGCCGCGTGCGTTTCGAAGGCCAGATTGTGGATGGCTTTGCCGGACGGGCTCTTGTGGATGAAATCGCCGCAGCCCCTGTGATCATGAAGCCAGACGGGGCTATACGTCCCGAAACCATTCATGAACGCGATCATGATCACGGGGCAGTCGAGCGGGGTGGGAATGCTGTTCCGAGTGGGGCACCTCCTCGGTGGGAAGGATGGGTCGTGACGGAGGGAGGGTGGCAACGCTCCGTGAAGGGTGGGGTGGCGTGGGTCACAACAAAGGTGAGGTGGACAATCAAACGGTGCACCTCGATTCCGAAGTCGCTGCCGAGGTGGACCGGCTCGCCAAGACTTACGCCGACGAGCTGATCGTCTTTCGGCGCGACCTCCACGCTCATCCCGAGCCCAGCCGGGAGGAGGTCCGTACGACCAAGGCCGTCGCGGACCGGCTTCTTGCCGCCGGTCTCACGCCCTCGACACTGTCGGTGGGCACCGGCCTGACCTGCGACATCGGGCCGTCGGCCCCGCACATGGGCCGGGTGGCGTTGCGCGCCGACCTCGATGCGCTGCGGGTCGCCGACGAGAAGTCCGTGGCCTACCGCTCGACCCGGCCGGGTGTCTGTCACGCCTGCGGCCACGATGTTCACACTGCGGTGGTGTTGGGCGCCGGGCTCGTCCTGGCGGAGCTGGCCGCGACGGGGATGCTCCGCCACGGCGTACGCCTGATCTTCCAGCCGTCGGAGGAGGTCATCCCCGGCGGTGCGCTCGACGTGATCGAGGCGGGCGGTCTCGACGGGGTCGACCAGATCTTCGGTCTGCACTGCGACCCGCGCCTCGACGTCGGGATGGTTGGCCTGCGGACCGGGTCCCTCACGTCCGCGGCCGACCGGGTGCACGTACGCCTGACCGGGCCGGGCGGCCACACGGCGCGCCCGCACCTGTCCGCCGATCTCATCCATGCACTCGGCACGCTGGTGAGCCAGCTGCCGTCCGCCCTGTCGCGGCGGGTGGACCCGAGGTCGGGACTCACGCTCGTCTGGGGTCGGGTCCACGCGGGTGCCGCGGCCAACGCGATCCCCATGGAGGGTGAGGCTGAGGGCACGCTCCGTTGCCTCGACGCGCGGGTGTGGGAGACAGCCGCGGACCTGGTGCCAGCGCTCGTCCGCGACATCGTCGCGCCGTACGGCGTCGGTGTCGAGGCCGAGGTGCACCGAGGGGTGCCGCCGGTTGTCAATGACCCGTTGGCGGTGTCCCTCATGCAGGACGCGGTGGAGTCGACGCTCGGACGCGGCGCGGTCGCGACCACCGAGCAGAGCCTTGGTGGCGAGGACTTCGCCTGGTATCTCATGCGGGTACGCGGTTGCATGGCCCGGCTCGGTGTGCGGGCACCCGGCAACCCGATGCCGTACGACCTGCACCAGGGCACCTTCGACGTCGACGAGCACGCCATCGTCGTGGGGGTACGCCTGCTCGTCGCCGCCGCCCTGCTCGCCGGCGGATGGGACGAGGCCCTCACCGGATCCTGATCCGGATCTGTCCCGCGATCTTGCCGGCGGCGACCTGATTCAGCGCGGGCATTCGCCTACAGGCAGGTAACACAGGAGATCATCCGGCTCGGCCCAAAGGTCACGGGACGGTCTCACGTGCCTGCAGGTGACCTCGGGTGTCTTCCCCTGAAACGGGCGCGCCTTATAGTCACCCATGCGCATTGCTCGGCGCCCGCAGGCGCGACAGGTGGCGTGCGCGCGCATCCACCAAAGTCTCGCTTAGGAGGGCGGCACTTGAGTAAGTACCTGAAGGGCCTCGCTGTTCTTGGCGCGATGACGCTGGTCGTCACCGCGTGTGGGAGCAGGCCAACTGAAAGCAATCAGTCGGAGGGGTCAGACAAGACGAACTCGGCGAGTCCGCAGGCGGGGGCCAAGGATTTCCGGGCCTGCATGGTTTCGGACTCGGGTGGATTCGACGACAAGTCCTTCAACCAGACGTCCTACAAGGGTCTGTTGGACGCCAAAAAGGAACTCGGCGTCTCCTCGTCCACCGCCGAAAGCAAGTCGGACGGTGACTATCCCAAGAACGTCGGCGGCATGGTCGACGCGAAGTGCAACGTCATCGTCACGGTGGGCTTCAAGCTCGGTGACCAGACGGCGATCTCCGCGTCCGAGAACCCCACCATCAAGTTCGGCATCGTCGACTACGACATCAAGGCGACCGACCTCAAGAAGACCAACCTCAAAGAGGTCCCGACCAACGTCAAGTCGCTGCTGTTCAACACCGCGCAGTCGAGCTTCCTCGCGGGTTACCTCGCCGCCGGCATGAGCAAGAGCGGCAAGGTCGGCACGTTCGGCGGGCTTCCCATCCCGACCGTCACCATCTTCATGGACGGGTTCTGGGAAGGCGTTCAGTACTTCAACCAGCAGAAGAAAAAGAACGTCCAGGTGCTCGGCTGGAACGAAACCACCCAGAAGGGCTTGTTCACCAACGACTTCGAGAACAAAGCCCAGGGCAAGAACACCGCCAGCAACCTCATCAGCCAGGGCGCCGACATCGTCTTCCCGGTGGCCGGCCCGGCCGGACTCGGTGGCCTCGAGGCCGCGAAAGCCTCCGGCGGCAAGGTGAACGCCATCTGGGTCGACACCGACGGCTGTGTGAGCGCGCCGGAGTACTGCAATGTCCTACTGACCAGCGTCGACAAGGGCATGGACGTCGCGGTCCAGGACGTCATCACCACGTCGTTCCAGGACAAGTTCGACAACACGCCGTACGTCGGCACGCTGGACAACGGCGGCACCGGACTCGCGCCGTACCACGAGTGGGACAGCAAGATTCCGGCGGATCTCAAGGCCGAGATCGACCAGCTCAAGAAGGACATCATCGACGGCAAGATCGCCATCAAGTCGAAGGTGCAGCCGCAATCCCAGTGACCACTGCGGTGTCGGCGTCGTCCACGGGCCGAGGAGGAGGGGCACCGGCTGTCCGGTGTCCCCCTCCTCACCTGGAGTCCGTATGCCTCACACACGCGCGGGTCTGAGGAGCCTGACATGATCCAAGGGACGCCCCCTGGAGGAGTCGCCCTGTGAAGCTCGAACTCCGCGGGCTCACCAAGAGGTTCGGGTCCCTGGTCGCCAACGACCATATCGACCTCACCGTCGAGTCGGGCGAAATCCATTGCCTGCTTGGTGAGAACGGTGCCGGCAAGAGCACCCTCATGAACGTCCTCTACGGACTTCTGCAGCCGGACGAGGGGAGCGTCCTCCTCGACGGCGAACCCCTGACGTGTACGTCGCCTGGTGCGGCGATCGCCGCCGGGATCGGCATGGTGCACCAGCACTTCATGCTTGTGCCGGTGTTCACGGTCGCCGAGAACGTCATGCTGGGAAGGGAACGCACCCGTGGTCTCGGCGTTCTCGACCAGCGTGCGGCGCGGACCCTCGTCCGGGAACTCTCCGAGCGCTACGGCCTCGCGGTCGATCCCGACGCCCGGGTCGAGGACATCCCGGTCGGCGTCCAGCAGCGGGTCGAGATTCTCAAGGCACTCGCCAACGAGGCAAAGGTTCTGATCCTCGACGAGCCGACGGCGGTCCTCACCCCGCAGGAGATCGACGAGCTCATCGAGGTGATGCGGGCGCTCAAGCGCAACGGCACCTCGGTCATCTTCATCACGCACAAGCTCAAGGAGGTCCGCGCGATCGCCGACCGGATCACCGTGATCCGGCGCGGCAAGGTGGTCGCGACGGTGGCCCCCGACACCTCCGAAAGCGAACTCGCCGAACTCATGGTCGGCCGGCCGGTGCAACTCCAGGTTGACAAGCGTGCGGGGACCAACCTGGGCGGCGCCAAACTGGCGGTCGAAGGACTCGACGTCGTTGACCCGCAAGGCTTCCTTGCGGTCGACGGGGTTTCCTTCGAGGTCAGGGGTGGCGAGATCCTCGGGATCGCCGGGGTCCAGGGCAACGGCCAGACCGAGCTCGTCGAAGCTTTGATGGGCCTGACCGCCGCGGCGTCGGGCTCCGTCAAGCTGGGCGGACGCGAACTCGTCGGAGCGGGCCCGCGCGAGCATCTCGAGGCCGGCATCGGCTACATCCCCGAGGACCGTTCCCACGACGGGTACGTGGGAACGTTCTCAGTCGCCGAGAACCTCATCCTCGACCTGCACAGCCGCGCGCCCTTCTCCAGGAACGGCACGCTTTCGCCGGCCGCGATCCGGGCGAACGCCGCCCAGCGGGTGGAGGAGTTCGACGTCCGCACCCAGTCGGTGGAGACGGAAGTCAGTGCCCTGTCCGGTGGAAACCAGCAGAAGGTCGTGCTGGCGCGTGAGCTGTCGAGGCCGCTGGAACTCCTGATCGCCGCGCAGCCGACCCGCGGGCTCGACGTCGGCTCGATCGAGTTCGTTCACAACCGGATCGTCCGCGAACGCGACCAGGGCACCGCAGTGCTCATCGTGTCCACCGAACTCGAGGAGATCGTGGCGCTGTCTGACCGGATCGCGGTGATGTACCGCGGACGGATCGTCGGCATCGTCGGCCCCGACACCTCCTGGGACCAGCTGGGTTGCATGATGGCCGGCATCCCGCCCGAAGAAGCGGCCCAGCAGGCCGAGGAGAACCCCACCGTGCTTGGTGCCCTGGAGGACGCGCATGAGTGAGCGAAGCGAGCTCATCATCAAGCACAGCGTCTTGGGTGCCTCATGCGCGCCCGGAGCGAAGCGAGGACGCGCATGAGTGAGCGAAGCGAGCTCATCATCAAGCACAGCGTCTTGGGTGCCTCATGCGCGCCCGGAGCGAAGCGAGGACGCGCATGAGTCGACCATGGGTGCGGGAGCTGGTGGTGAGCTTTGCCGCCGTCATCCTCGCGTTGGTGGTGGGCGCCGTTCTCATCATCGTGAGCGACGCCGACGTGGCCGCGACCTGGGGATACTTCTTCTCGTATCCGCCGGACGCGTTGCAGGCCTCGTGGACCGCGGTGTCCGATGCCTACACCTCGTTGTTCCTTGGTGCGTTGGGCGGTTGGAAACCGATCAGCGAGACGCTCGTCCAGGCGACGCCGCTGATCTGCGCGGGGCTCGGGGTTTCGCTGGCGTTCCGCGCCGGGCTCTTCAACATCGGTGCGCAGGGGCAGCTGATCGCCGGCGCACTGTGCGCGGGATGGGTCGGGTTCAGCTTCGAGTTGCCCGTCGTCGTCCACCTCCTGCTGGCCCTGGCGGCGGGTCTCTTCGGCGGTGCGGTCTGGGGCGGCCTCGTCGGCCTGCTCAAGGCCCGCACGGGCGCGCACGAAGTGATCCTCACGATCATGCTCAACTACGTCGCGCTCTATCTCCTGCAGTGGTTGTTGACGACTGACGTTCTCCAACGGCCCGGGCGTAACGACCCGATCAGCCCGGTCGTGGAGCAGACCGCGCAGTTCCCGAACTGGCCCGGCACCCGCCTGCACCTGGGATTCCTGGTCGCGCTTCTTGCGGTCGCCGCGGTCTGGTGGTTGCTGGCGCGTTCCACCACCGGCTTCCAGCTGCGGGCCGTCGGCGCCAACCCCGAGGCGGCGCGGACCGCCGGCATGAGTGTCGGTCGGGCCTACACCATCGCGATGCTCGCGGCGGGAGCCCTGGCCGGGTTGGCGGGAGCGCAGCAGGTGCTCGGCACCGACTACCCGCTGACTGACGGAATCGCCGGCTCCGTGGGCTTCGACTCCATCACGGTCGCGCTCCTCGGCCGCGCCTCGCCGATCGGCACTGTCGTCGCCGGGCTGGTGTTCGGTGCACTGAACGCCGGAGGCCTCCAGATGCAGCTGCAGACGCAGACACCGCTCACCCTGACCACCGTCCTCCAGGCCACGATCGTGCTGTTCATCGCCGCGCCCGCGCTGGTCCGTGCGGTGTTCCGAATCCGCGCCGAAGGCACCGGCACAGTGCTCGCCAAAGGCTGGAACGCATGAACGACGCCACCACCACGCTGACCCGGGAGACGGCACCCGTGCCGGCCACGCTGGAGTCCCCGGACGAACGCCGCCGCCGGATCCGGATGGGCGTCCTCGCGCTGGTGCTCGCCGGCATCGGTGTGCTCCTCGCCGCGTTCACGGCGCCCGAGACGGTGACCTTCGCCCTCTCCGGCCAGCTCGCGGACTCACCGCTGTCGGCGATCAAGCTGCCCGCGCTTCCGGTGGCGCTCGCCCTTGCCGCCTGCACCGTTGCGGTCGCGCTGGCGCACCTGCTGCGTGGACTGTCGGGACGGCTCGGCGTGCTGCTCTGGGCCGTGTTCGGTCTGGCGTTCGTCGTGACGTTCCTGTGCTGGGCCGCCGCCGGCAAGACGTTCCCGCTGACCAACCAGCTGCAGGGGACGCTCAACCTCGCGACGCCCCTCATCCTGGGGGCGCTGGCGGGAGTCCTGTGTGAGCGGGCCGGCGTCATCAACGTCGCGATCGAGGGGCAGTTCCTCGCGGGGGCGTTCGCGGCTGCGGTGCTCGCGACGGTGACGGGCAGCCTGCTGGCCGGTGTTGTCGCCGCGGTCCTCGCGGGCGTGCTGATCGCCGCGATGCTCGCGGTCTTCGCGATCCGCTACCGCGTCAACCAGGTCGTGCTCGGTGTGGTCCTGGTGGTCTTCGCGTCCGGGATCACCGGCTTCCTGTTCGACCAGTTCGTCAAGGGAGAGTCGGCGAAGTTCAACAACCCCGGCGTCATGTCGGCGGTGCCGATCCCGGTGCTGTCCAGCATTCCCGTCATCGGTGAGACGTTCTTCCGGCAGACCCTGCTCGTCTACACGATGTACGCCGCGGTCGCGATCGTGACGTTCGTTCTCTTCAAGACCCGTTGGGGTCTGCGGGTCCGTGCGGTCGGTGAGCACCCGCGCGCGGCCGACACGGTGGGCATCAAGGTGCTGCGGGTGCGCTACCAGGCGGTGCTGGCCGGCGGAGTGGTCGCCGGGCTCGGTGGGGCGTTCTTCACCGTCGGATTCACCGGCGGCTTCGACAAGGACCTGACCGCGGGACAGGGGTTCATCGCGCTGGCTGCGCTCATCATGGGTCGCTGGCACCCGCTGGGCGCGACGATCGCGGCGTTGTTCTTCGGGTTCACCCAACAGTTGCAGGGACAGCTGCAGATCATCGAGACGCCGATCCCGAGCGAGCTGCTGATCATGGCGCCCTACCTCGCGACAGTCGTTGCCGTGGCGGGACTTGTCGGGCGGGTCCGCGCGCCGAAGGCCGACGGCGAGCCATACGTGAAAGGTTGAAGCGTGGATGTCGATTGGGACGCGCTGCGGGCCGCGGCGCGGGAGGCGATGACGCACGCCTATGCGCCGTACTCGCGGTTCCCGGTGGGTGCGGCGGCGCTCACCGCCACCGGCCGGATCGTGGTCGGTTGCAACGTCGAGAACGCGTCGTACGGCATGACGTTGTGCGCCGAATGCGGGCTCGTGTCGGCCCTGCACGCAAGCGGCGGCGGCCGGCTGGTGGCCTTCACCTGCTGCGATGGTGCGGGTGCGCGGTTGATGCCGTGCGGTCGCTGCCGGCAGCTGTTGTGGGAGCACGGCGGACCGGACCTACTGGTCGACGGTGTGAGCGGGATCCAGCCCATGCGCGAGGTCCTTCCCGACGCCTTCGGCCCCGATCATCTGAATACCGAAGGGCCGGCTGGTGACTGAGTTCGACGCGGTCGATGTCATTCGTACGAAGCGGGACGGCGGGAGCCTGTCCGGCGACCAGATCGACTGGGTGATCGACGCCTACACCCGGGGAGCCGTCGCCGACGAACAGATGTCGGCGTTGCTGATGGCGATCCTGCTGCGCGGCATGAACGTCGACGAGATCGCCCGCTGGACGCAGGCGATGATCGCGTCGGGGGAGCGGCTGGACTTCGCTGGTGTGGGCCGACCCACCGCCGACAAGCATTCGACGGGGGGTGTCGGTGACAAGATCACCTTGCCGCTGGCGTCCGTGGTCGCGGCCTGCGGGGTCGCGGTGCCGCAGCTGTCGGGTCGCGGGCTCGGGCACACCGGCGGCACGCTCGACAAGCTGGAATCGATCCCGGGCTGGCGGGCCAGCCTGGCCTACGACGAGATCGTCAACCAGCTCCGCGATGTCGGCGCGGTGATCTGCGCGCCGACCGACACCCTTGCACCGGCCGACCGGAAGCTCTACGCGTTGCGCGACGTCACCGGCACGGTCGAGTCGATCCCGCTGATCGCCAGCTCGATCATGTCCAAGAAGATCGCCGAGGGTACGCAGGCGCTGGTCCTGGACGTCAAGGTGGGGTCGGGCGCGTTCATGAAGAACGTCGACGACGCCCGCGAGCTCGCCGCCACCATGGTCGAGCTGGGCGCGGCGGCCGGCGTCCGCACCGTCGCGCTCCTGACCAACATGGCGAGCCCGCTGGGCCGCACCGCGGGCAATGCGCTCGAGGTACGCGAGTCGCTGGAGGTGCTCGCCGGCGGTGGGCCATCAGACGTGGTGGAGCTGACGGTCACCCTGGCCCGGGAGATGCTGGCCGCGGCCGGGGTCGAGGGTGACATTGACCCCACCGATGTGCTCAAGGACGGCACCGCGATGGACGTCTGGCGCCGGATGATCCGGTCCCAGGGCGGCGATCCGGACGCGCCGTTGCCGCGCGCCCGCGAGACCCACGACATCCTCGCGCCCACCGAGGGTGTCCTCGTCGAGCTCGACGCCTACCAGGTTGGTGTCGCGGCCTGGCGCCTCGGCGCGGGGCGTTCCCGCAAGGAGGACCCGGTGTCGGCGGCGGCCGGCGTCGAGTTGCACGCCAAGCCGGGCGCCCATGTCCGGGCCGGCCAACCCGTGCTCACGTTGCACGCTGATGATCCGGGGAGATTCCCTAGGGCGGTCGAGGCGCTGAAGGGAGCGATCACGATCGCCCCCGCAGGCGCGCGCCCCGACCAGCCGTTGGTGATCGACCGGCTGGGGTAGGAAGGTGCCATGAAGCCCAGCCCTGACGAGATCGCCCGCGCACCGAAGGTGCTGCTCCATGATCACCTCGACGGTGGCCTGCGGCCGCGGACCGTGGTCGAGCTGGCCGCGGAGGTGGGGCACGAGCTGCCGAGCACCGATCCGGAGCGGCTCGACCGGTGGTTCCAGGAGTCGGCGGACTCGGGGTCCTTGGAGCGCTATCTCGAGACGTTCGCTCACACCGTCGCCGTCCTCCAGACTCCGGACGCGCTGGCGAGGGCTGCTGCCGAGTGTGCCGAGGACCTTGCCCGCGATGGTGTGGTGTACGCCGAGGTGCGGTACGCGCCCGAGCAACACCTGTCGGCCGGGCTCACCCTCGACGGGGTCGTGGAGGCGGTCCGCGACGGTTTCGCGGCGGGTGAGAAGCGGGCCGCGGCGGCCGGCCGGCCGATCGTCGTACGCCAGATCCTGACCGCGATGCGGCATGCGGCCCGGTCGATGGAGATCGCCGAGCTGGTGGTGAGGTACCGCGACGACGGTGTGGTGGGTTTTGACATCGCCGGTGCGGAGGCCGGATATCCACCCACCCGGCATCTGGACGCTTTCGAATACCTCCAGCGGGAGAACGCCCATTTCACTATCCACGCCGGCGAAGGCTTCGGCCTGCCGTCGATCTGGCAAGCCATCCAGTGGTGTGGGGCCGACCGGCTCGGCCACGGCGTCCGGCTCGTTGACGACATTTCGGTAGGACCGCGCGGGGACGTCCAGCTCGGCCGGCTCGCGGCGTACGTCCGTGACAAGCGAATTCCGCTGGAGCTGTGTCCTTCGTCCAACGTCCAGACGGGTGCCGCGACCTCGCTCGCCGAGCATCCGTTCGGGTTGCTGGCGCGCCTGCGTTTCCGGGTGACGGTCAACACCGACAACCGCCTGATGAGTGGAACGTCGATGTCGGTGGAGTTCACCCGGCTTTCTGAGGCGTTCGGCTACGACCTCGCCGACTTCCAGTGGTTCACCGTGAATGCGATGAAGAGCGCGTTCCTGCCGTTCGACCAGCGGCTCGCCCTCATCAACGACGTGATCAAACCCGGCTACGCCGCCCTCGCCGCCGAGCGAGCATTCGCGCAGCTGCGCCGCGGCGAGGCCTGACGGCCTCGTCCGTCCAGGGGCCGCGGTCCACCTCGTTACGGGTGCGGCTTCGTCAGAATTCGCGGTCAGCCGGTGAAGGACTCGGGGCCGAAGCGGCCCCACGCCACGAAGACCGCCATGGCGAGATAGACCAGGTCGGCCACGATCGTTACCTTCTCGCCACGGCGGAGGCGCGTGATCAACGCACCGACAAACAGCAGGACCGTACCGACCGCGGCCAGCGGCACCAGAACCGGCGCGATGTCGAGGGCGGCGGGCAGGATCAGGCCCACCGCGCCCAGGACCTCGACGGCTCCGATGGCCTTGAGGGCTCCGGGACTGAAGTCTTCGACCCATCTCGAAGCGGCACCCATGGCGGCCATCTTCTCCTTGGGGACGATCAGCTTGCCGATGCCGCTGACCAGGAAGGCAACGGCCAGCAGTCCGGCAACGATCCACAGAGCGACGTTCATGAGGTTTCTCCTTGCGGGGCTGTCGGCGAGTCCGGCATGTCGGCCTCCTTGTCCACCATGAGATGCCGGCGACGCGATCCTTGTGACACTTCGCCTACGTGACCGGCGCAACAAAAACAGGCAGTGTCACAGAACCCCGAGTCCCGGTGTCTTGTGAGCGGCACAGTCGAGAGCGAAGAGACGGGAGCCACCCATGGCCGCGTCGGAGACCGCGCCGGAGACCGCGGCGGGAAGCATCAGCGAGGACGGCCGTCCGGACCCGGCTACTGAGGTGTTCGTCGCCCACCGCAGGCTGCTCTTCACGGTCGCCTACGAGATGCTCGGCTCGGCGGCGGATGCGGAGGACGTCCTCCAGGAGACCTGGCTGCGGTGGGCGGCCAGAAACCAGCAGGGTGATCTGGANACAGTGCGGGACCAGCGCGCGTACCTGGTCCGGATCACCACCCGGCAGGCGCTCTCCCGGCTGCGTACGCTCGGNCGGCGCAGGGAGTCCTACGTCGGCCCCTGGCTGCCCGAGCCNNTGCTNACCGCGCCNGACGTGGCCGAAGACATCGAGTTGGCTGACAGCGTCTCGATGGCGATGCTGCTGGTGCTGGAGACGCTGACGCCGACGGAGCGGGCGGTGTTCGTGCTGCGCGAGGTGTTCGATCTGGGGTACGACGAGATCGCGGAAGCCGTCGACAAGAATCCGGCCGCGGTCCGCCAGATCGCCCACCGGGCGCGGGCACACGTCGCCGCGCGCCGGCCGCGCGGGGTCGTCTCCCCGACCGAGACCCGAGCCGCGCTCGAGGCCTTCCAACGGGCGGTCGAAACNGGCGACCTGCAGGGCCTGCTCGACATCCTCGCNCCNGACGTCGTCGCCTTGAGCGACGGTGGCGGCGTCAAGCAGGCCATTCCGCGGCCCATCGTGGGAGCCGACAAGGTGGCTCGGTTGTTTGCCGTCGCCCTGGACATGGTCGGCGCGCAGATGTCGGTCAAGCCGGCACAGATCAATGGGTCCCCGGCGCTCATCATGCGGCTCAACGGCGAGATCGACGGCGTCTACTCGGTGCGGGTCGAGAACGGCCTCATCACCGGGATCTACTACGTGCGCAACCCACAGAAACTGTCGCGTATAGAGCGCGAAACCGCTATGAGCCGCTGAATCCCAGCGGTTCGCGCGCAGCGACACCGGCGGCGCTGATCGCCGAAACCGTTCAGCAGGATCTAGCGAGGAACCCCGGGCCTTCGGGCCCGGGGTGGAGTCGCTTCTTAAAGCCGGGGTGACCTGCACGGACGCACGGGTCTGCACTGTCTGCCTCGGCCGGGATGCTTCTGGTTCTCGATGTGCTCCTTCACCACGGCGAGCGGGGCGCCTGCGCAGGATGCGGCGAGGTAGGACGGGGACCAGAAGTGTTCACCCCACAGGTATTTGCGGATGTGTCCGGGGACTCCTGCCGGAGCCTGCGGGCGGAGACGCCTTTGAGGCTGCCGACGAGCCGGGACAGGGCGACTTTGGGTGGATAGTGGAGGAGCTGGTGGGCGTGGTCGGTCTCGCCGTTGAACTCCCCCGACTCCGCTCCGAAGTTGGTGCACACGTCCCGCATGACTTCCTCGCAGCGTTGAAGGGTGTCGTCGGTGAACGGTCCGTGCCGGTACTTCGGAGTGAAGACCAAGTGTGCATGGAGGGTGTAGACGACGCTACGGCCCCTGCGGATATCGGGGTTTGGCTCCCATCGTGATGACATAGACCAATGATAGGATCGTGTCCGTGGAGATCGTCGTGCAGGTGAAGCTGGTACCGGAGGCCGACCAGGCCGCCGCGTTGTCGGCGACTCTGCACACGGTCAACGAGGCTGCGAACTGGGTGTCTTCGGTGGCGTTGGAGTGTGGTGTTCCG
>NZ_KB892761.1 GCF_000373925.1 Actinopolymorpha alba DSM 45243
CGAACTACTCGCCACCCTGGGCGGCATCGAAGAAACCGTGCTGCTCTACCACGACGGCGGCAAAGGACGCCCCCGCGCCCGCCGCATGCTCACCGAAACAACCCCCACCCAGCAACACCTAGCCGACCTGTTCAACATCCACCAGTACGCACCCACCCGCTGACCCCACCCAACGACTTGGGTAATACACCAGCCGAGCCCGCAAACCCAGCCCCACCAGGCAAAACCAGCTAAACGATCAAGAAAGACCGGAAACTCCCGCTAGGAGGAGATCGTGTACCCAGCACCTCGTACACCCGAACAGCGCAAGAAGGACACGCTGGCCAGGTTCGCGACCGAAGTCGATGCCTGGGTGGCAACCGCCGGCAAGGACGGTGACGTCTATCTGACCCCGCTGTCGTACCACTGGAACGGCGCGACCTTCACGATGGCGACCGCCGAGCAGACGACGACCGCGCGCAACCTCCGGACGGCCGGCGAGGTACGCCTGGCGTTCGGTGAGACCCGTGATGTCGTCCTCGTCCATGGCGTGGTCGAAGCCTTTTCCGAAGAAGCCGTCCCGCTGAAGCTGGCTGACGACTTCGTGGCTGAGGTGTTGTGGGATCCGCGCGGAGGCACGAACCCCTACGCCTTCTTCCAGGTCACTCCCCGGCGCATCCAGGCGTGGCGCGAGGAGAACGAACTCGATGGCAGGGACCTGATGAAGGACGGCGTCTGGTTGGTCTAGCCCGATCGGGCGCACCACCTTGTCCGCCGTACCTTGCCTGATGGGTGATCCACACGCGAGGGTGGACTGGTCGGTGTGGCCTTCGAGGATCGGTGTTGCGTCGAGGAGAGTCGGTGCTCCTTTGAGGAAAGGAAGGCAGATGAACGTGCTGCGGTGGCGTGAGCAGACCCGGGAACGCCTCAACGAGCTCCTGCCCGAAGCGGTGGTCGTCCTGCCGATCGGCGCGACCGAGCAGCACGGTCCGCACCTCGCGACCGGCACCGACGCGCTGATGGCCGAGACCGCGGCCGAACGCGCCGTGGAGCGGGCCGCTGAGGCCGCACCGCGTCCGCTCGTCCTGGCGCCCACGATTCCGGTGGGTGCGTCCGACCATCACCTGCCGTTCGGAGGCACGCTGTCGCTGCGTCCCGAGACGCTGCTCGCCGTCCTGGTCGACCTGGCGCGTTCGGTCGCCGACTGCGGTGGGCGCCGGCTCGTCATCGTCAACGGTCACGGCGGTAACCGCGGGATCTGCTCGGCCGCTGCCGCCGCGGCGTCGGTGCGGTCACCGATCACGGTCGCGTACGCCGACTACTGGGACGCCGCGGTCGGGGCTGACCTTGGCGGGACTCCGCTGCCGGGGCACGCGGGCGGGTTCGAGACCTCGCTGGTGCTTGCGGTGGCGCCCGACTGGGTGAAGGAGCGTGCCGGCCGGTCCGTCGTTCCGGAGATTCCCGCGGTGACCGGGCTCGAGATCCACCGGCAGGCGTCGTGGCACGAGCAGGACGGTTTCACCGACGAGCCATCGGAAGCGAGCGGGGAGAAGGGGCAAGCCTGGCTTGACCATCTCGTCGCGGTGCTGGCGGATCGGCTCGTCGACCTGGCCAAGACGCTGTAGCGACTTTTTACGCCGTTGAAATCGGCGCTTGCCAGCCTGTGGGGGGTGCGCACCCTTGGAGCGAATGAGCGCAATTCCTGGCAGGTGAGCGACCGGCTGGTGGATCTGCGCCGGCCTACCCGGACGAGCCGCCCAGTGCGGGTTGACACCGAACCCCAAACGCTGGTGGTCGACCTCGCCCGTACCGCTCTCATCGTCGTCGACATGCAGAACGACTTCTGCTCACCGCATGGTTGGCTGGCCTCGATCGGCGTCGACGTCGAGCCGGCTCGCCGCCCGATCGAGCCGCTGCGCGCGCTGATCCCGGCGCTGCGGAGCTTGGACGTACCCATCGTCTGGCTCAACTGGGGAAACCGGCCCGACCGCGCGAACCTGCCCCCGAACGTCCTGCACGTCTACAGCCCCGACGGTCACGCGCCCGGAATCGGCGAGCGGCCGCGCCCCGGCGGCTCGCCCACTCTGCAGGCAGGAAGCTGGTCGGCGGCGGTCGTGGACGAGCTCACGGTCGAGCCCACCGACATCCGCGTCGACAAGTACCGCATGAGCGGGTTCTTCGACACTGCCCTGGACGGTGTGCTCCGCAACCTCGACGTGACGACGCTGCTCTTCGCGGGCGTGAACGTCGACCAGTGCGTGTTCGCCACGCTCACGGACGCGGCCTGTCTCGGCTACGACTGCATCCTTCTGAAGGACTGCTGCGCCACCACCTCGCCGGCGTACTGCGAGGACGCGACGCACTACAACGTACGCCAGTGTTTCGGGTTCGTGGCTGATTCCAAGGCACTCGCACACGGCATCGAGAGTGACCGCTGATCCCTTGTCTGAAAGGAACCTGCCGATGAAGGTGTACGCACCCGCGGACTTCCGCTGTTACCGCATCTCGCCCGGAGACACCGTCCGGCTCGCGCTCGTCCACGCGCCGACTCCCGACCACGACGTCACGGTGGTCTTCGAGCTGTGGGACGTCGGCGGCGCCCAGCCCTTCAACAGCCATCCACGGTCGACGGAGACGTTCTTCTTCCTCGCGGGCGAGGGTGAGGCGTACTGCGACGACGAGAAGCGGCCGGTCGCGGCCGGCGACTTCCTGGTCCTCGAGCCGGGCACCAACCACCGCATCGTCAACACCGGCACGGGTCCGATGGCCGCGATCACGACGATGTCACCCGACGACGGCTTCGCCGATCTCATCCTGCGCGGAGAGCCCGCGGAGCTCACGCCGGCCGACCTTGAGGTGTTTTAAGCGTTCTTGACACACAAGTAACAGCGCGGAGACTGGGCCGACACAGCCGTCCCAGAATATGTTGATGCCATCAACATTTTGCTCCTTCCTCCGAGGGGGGCGTGCGTTGACAGAGACCATTTCTGGAGTCGGCGGCCTGCGGTTGACCGGCGCCACACTTGCGGGTGGCCAGCCCGGGCTGGTGCGGATCGAACGCGGCCTGGTCACGGACGTGGCCGAAACGCCGGCTGCCCTCGAGTGCTCCTCGGCCGGCGCCGACGGCACGGAGCCCGTGAACCGCAGGGAGCACCTCGATCTCACGGGGTACGTGCTCCTGCCGGCAGCGGCCGAACCCCACGCGCATCTCGACAAGGCCCTCACCTGGGACGCGGTGGGCTGCGCGCCGGGCGACCTGCGCCATGCCGTCGTCTCCTGGCGGGAATGGTCCCGAAAGCTCTCGCCGGCGAACGTCCGCCAGCGCGCGCTCCGGGCTCTGGAAGACCTGGTGGCACATGGAGCCACCGCCGTACGCACGCATGTCGACCTCGGACCAACGGCGAGCCGGCTGCCGGTGATTGAGGCGCTGGTGTCACTCCGCGACGAGGTGGCCGGTGCGGTCTGGGTGCAGCTGGCGGCACTCACCGCTCCGGACACGCCGGAGAGTGTCGTACGCCAGGCGCTCGCCGCAGGCATCGACCTGGTGGGCGGCGTTCCCCACCTCGCCGACGATCCCACTGCGGAGACCAGGCGGCTGTTCGCGCTGGCCGAACACGCGGGCGCGGGACTGGACCTCCACATCGACGAGCACCTGGCGCCTGCGCCGCTCACCCTGCTCGAACTCGCTCGGCTGGCACGGGATACTCCGCTGCCGCGCGGTATCACGGCCAGCCACTGCGTGAGTCTTGGCATGCTGGCCCCGAGCCGGCGGCAGGAGGTCGTCGAGGCGCTGGCCCAGACCACCATCGGGATCGTCACGTTGCCCCTCACGAACCTCTACCTGCAGGGGAGGGGATGGTCGAGCAGCCCACCACGGGGGCTGACCGCGGTGCAATCGCTTCTTGACGCCGGGATCCCGGTCGCGGCCGGAGGCGACAACATCCGCGACCCCTTCAATCCCATGGGCCGCGCCGATCCGCTCGAAACCGCGTCCCTGCTCGTGACCGCCGGCCACCTCGGTGTGGTCGAGGCGTACGACGCGGTGAGTACGACGGCCCGGCGCGTCCTCGGCCTTGACCCGGCCGGCCCGGTCAAGGGCGCGGCCGCGGATCTCCTTGCGGTGAAGGCGGAAAGCCTCTCCGAGGCGATCGCGACGGGCACCGAGGACCGGCTGGTGATCCGTGCCGGCCAGGTCATCCGCCGGACCACCGTGACCCGCAGCGGTCCCGCGCTGTCTGGCGTCAGGTCCGGCCGTCCCGAGGCGACCGAACTCGTCGCCACCTCTGGATAACGAGGAGGATCCCCTTGTCCGCAAGCGCAGAAGCGGTGCCAGCAACAGCCGCCGCTCGCTCCACCTCCCCGTCCGCGTTGCGGTTCGAGGGCGTGAGCAAGCGGTTCAGCACCGGCACGCTGGCCCTGGACGCCATCGACCTGACCGTGGACGCGGGCGAGTTCGTCAGTGTCGTCGGGCCTTCGGGCTGTGGCAAGAGCACCTTGCTGCGCCTTGCCAGCGGCCTGAGCCAGGCAACGGCTGGTGCGGTGGTCACGGGCGACGTGCGGGTGAGTTATGTCTTCCAGGACCCGACGTTGTTGCCCTGGCGTACGGTCCTCGGCAACGTCGAACTCGTCGGTGAGCTCGCGAAGCTGCCCCGGAGCGAGCGTCGCGAGAAGGCGTTGCGGATCATCAAGCTGGTCGGCCTGGAAGGATTCGAACGTCAGCGTCCCGGCCAACTGTCCGGCGGCATGCAGATGCGGGTCTCGCTGGCCCGTGCGTTGTTGCTGGATCCGGGGTTGTTCCTCTTCGACGAGCCGTTCGGCGCGCTCGACGAGATGACGAGGGAGCGGCTGGGAGACGAACTCCAGCAGCTGTTCCACTCCCGGCGGTTCGCTGGGCTGTTCATCACCCACTCGGTCGCGGAGGCGGTCTTCCTGTCGACCCGCGTGGTGGTCATGTCGGCCCGACCCGGCCAGATCGTTGCCGACGTGGAGATTCCGTTCGACTACCCGCGGTCGACGGAGCTGCGCTTCACCCCGGAGTTCGCCAAGATGACAGGCGTGGTGTCGGCCGCCCTGCGACGGAAAGGCAAGGGTGAGTTGACATGAGCCTGTCGCTGACCAAGGCGTTCAGAACGGCGGGGAGCACGCCGGCGAAGGGACCAGGTGTGCTGGCCGGCGCACCGCGGCTGGTCCGGCTCGCGATCCCGCCATTCGTCACGCTCGCGGTGATCCTCGGCATCTGGCTGACGATCACGTACGTCATCCTCGCGCCGGAGCGGCGGTTCCTCATGCCGCCGCCACACGAGATCGCCAAGGTGGGGTTCCTCGATCCGGCGAACCGGGCGCAGATGCTAAGCGCCCTGCTGCTCTCGACCCAGGTGGCCATGGTGGGCCTGGTGATCGCCACGGTGATCGGGGTCAGCGTCGCGGTGGTGATGAGCCAGGCGCGGGCGATCGAGCGTGCGCTCTATCCGTACGCCGTCGTACTGCAGACGATCCCGATCCTCGCGCTGGTTCCGCTGATCGGGTTTTGGTTCGAGTTCGGGTTCACGAGTCGGGTGATCGTCTGCGTTCTCATCGCGTTGTTCCCGCTGATCGCCAACACGCTCTTCGGGCTGCAGTCAGTCGACGCGGCCCACCATGATCTGTTTACACTGCACGGCGCGAGCCGGTGGGAACGCCTTGTCAAGCTGCAGTTTCCGGCCGCGCTTCCGGCACTCTTCACCGGTCTCCGGATCGCCGCCGGCCTCTCTGTCATCGGCGCCGTCGTCGGTGACATGTTCTTCATGCAGGGCCAGCCCGGAATCGGAACCCTGCTTGACCTTTACCGGTCCCGGCTGCAGTCAGAACAACTCTTCGCCGCGATCTTCCTGTCCTCGCTGCTGGGCATCGTCGTCTTCTCCGCGTTCGGGTTGCTGGGTCGGTTGGTCGTCGGCTCGTGGTCGACGTTCGGCGGCGGCAGCGGCCGGGAGCGCTGAGTCTTCCGCTTCTTGGAGGTTGTGACACCAGTGAAACTCTCTTCTCGCACGGCTGGATCCGTGGCAGTCATGATGTCCGCGCTCGCCCTCGCCGCGAGCGCCTGCGGGGGCGACGCGACCACGGAGAACCCACCGGCCAAGGCGGCCGCGGCCTCGTCCGCTCCGCCGGAGCAGACCCTGGCCGGTGTCTGCCCCGCCACGGTGGTCGCGCAGACCGACTGGAATCCCGAAGCAGAGCACGGCGCTCTGTACGAACTCGTGGGTCCTGGCTACCAGATCGACGCGGACAAGAAGCGGGTTTCGGGTCCGCTGATGATCGGCGGGAAGGACACCGGGGTCAGGATCGAGGTACGCACCGGCGGGCCGGCGATCGCCTACCAGACGGTGACCTCGCAGATGTACCTCGACCCGTCGATCACGCTTGGCATGGTGTCGACTGACGGCGCGATCGGTAACTCCGACAAGCAGCCGGTCGTCGGCGTGGTGGCCCCGCTGCGCAAGAACCCACAGATCCTCATGTGGGACCCGAAGGCACATCCCGACTGGAACACCATCGCCGACATCGGCAAGAGCGATGCGCGGGTCCTCTACGTCCAGGGTTCGCCCTACGGCGACTACCTCGTGGAGAAGGGGCTGCTGAAGAAGAGCCAGCTGGACGGGAGTTACAAGGGAACCCCCGCGACCTTCGTCGCCGAGGTCGACAAGATCGCCCAGCAGGGATTCGCGACCGCCGAGCCCTACATCTACGAGCACGAGGTCCGTGCGTACGCCCGGCCGGTGAAGTACCAACTGATCGCCGACACGGGTTACGACCTTTATCCGCAGGCCCTTTCGGTGCGGGCGAGCGCCTTGAAGGAGCTCTCGCCATGCCTGAAGAAGCTGGTGCCGATCATCCAGCAGGCCCAGGTCGACTACATCAGCTCGCCCGATCGCACCAACAAGCTGATCGTCGAACTCGTCGAGAAGTACAACAACGGGTGGGCGTACTCCGAAGGAGTGGCGGCCTTCGCTGCAAAGGAGATGCGCACGCTCGCCATTGTTGGCAACGAGGACGGCAATACCCTGGGCAACTTCAGCTCCGAGCGGGTTCAGAAATCGTTCGACACCATCGCCCCGCTGTTGAAGAAGTCTGGCAAGAACCCGAAGGTGGGTCTCAAGCCGACGGAGCTTTACACCAACCAGTTCATCGACTCCACGATCGGACTCAAGTAGGCGCCACTCAGTAGGCACCTGTCGACCACCGAAACGGGAGGGGTACGTGAGCGTGGTGGAACTCGCCAGTGAGTTGGAGGACCTGCTGGGATCGGTCGGCGTGAGTGTCGACGAGCGGGTCCGGCGGACGGCATCAACCGACTGGGCGCACATGTCGCCGGTCCTGTCGGCGAAACTTCCGGCGGGCCTGGCGGATGTCGTCGCGTTCCCGCGTACGCCGGAGGAACTCGCGCGGGTCCTCCAGGCTGCCTACCGGCGTCGGGTACCCGTGACGCCACGGGGCAAAGGCACCGGTAACTACGGCCAGGCCATCCCGCTGGCCGACGGGCTCGTCATCGACCTGACCCGCTGCCGGCGGATCCTCGAGATCGGTGACGGTTACATGAAGGCCGAGGCGGGTGCGACGTTCGTGGTGATGGAAGCGGCCGCACACCGCGCCGGCCAGGACGTGTGTGTCTTTCCGTCGACTGTCGGGAGCACCGTCGGCGGTTTCATCTCCGGCGGCAGCGGGGGTACGGGCTCGGTGGAGCATGGCCGCACCTGGGACGGCAACATCCTGGCGCTGGACGTCGTGCCGTGCACCGAGGACGCGGATCTCCTTGCCCGCAAGGGATTCGAGGAAACGCTGCCGTTCTGTCACGCGTTCGGCACCAGCGGGATCGTCGCGACCGCGACCGTACGCCTGGCACCGGCCCGCCAGTGGACCGCGCTCTTCACCAGTTTCGAGCACTTCGCGGACGCGGTGGAGGCGGGCCGGCAGATCATGGCGCTCGATCCGCCACCGCGCCTGCTGTCGATCGACGACCCCGGCCTCGTCGAGCACTACGGCGATCCAGCCGCGATGCCGTTAGGCAAGGTGAGCTTGCGGGCGATCATCGACACCTCGGTGGTGTCAGACGCCGGCGCGGTAGTCACGGCCGCTGGCGGGACGGTGGAGGAGGTACGCCCGAAGGGCGCCGGGCTGCTCACCTCCCTGTCGTTCAACCACAGCACCTACCGCCTGCGCAAGGCGCGCCCGGAGTTCACTCACCTACAGGTCGGGGGAGCGGGCCTAGTGGAGCGGACGCGTGAGGCACGCGAGGTGCTTCCCGAAACGCTCCTGCATCTGGACGGCGTTCAGGGACCCAGCTACGCGGGGATGCTGATGTGTAGGTACGACGGCGAGGCGGCGCTGCTTGCCGGCATTCGTGGCCTGGAAGGGCTTGGTGTCACGGTGAGCAGCCCGCATACCTGGGAGCTCCACCATGACCGGGTGGGGCTGATCCGATCGACCGCGGCGCGACTCGATCCGGCCGGGCTCCTCAATCCCGGCAAGCTTCCCGCGGCGTAAGGGCGGCGGACTCACCCAAGGACTTGAGGAGGCAGATGAGCGCCACTGTTTCGCAGCCCGAGCGTCGCCTCGGGATGCTCACCACTGACGAGATCGCCGCGATCAGCAAGGCGGACGCGCTGGTCCTACAGCCCATCGGCGCCACCGAACAGCACGGGCCGCACCTGCCCTGCCTCACGGACGCCCTGATCGCCCAGGCCGCGGCCGAGCGGGCGGTCGCGCAACTTCCGGTTGACGCGAACGTCTGGTTGCTGCCGCCGTTGTGGTACGGCAAGTCCACCGAGCATCTGGGGCGACCCGGCACGGTGAGTATGTCGGCGCAGACGCTCGTCTCGGTGTGCCTCGACCTTGGCCGCTCGCTCGCCGCGTCAGGCTTTCGCAAGCTGGCGTTCGTCAACGGGCATGGTGGCCAGCCGGCACTGCTGGACATGGTCGCCCGCGACATCCGGTACGACACCGGCCTGCAGGTGTTCCCGCTGATGGTGTCGCGGCTCGGACTTCCCGAGGACGTGGTCTCCTCCGACGCGGGGTTCGGGATCCACGCCGGCGAAGTGGAGACGTCGGTGATGATGGCGCTGGAGCCGTCGACGGTGCGTTCCGACCGGCTGCCCGTGGACGGCGCCGACGTCGCGAAGCTGTTCGCCGACTGCGAGCACCTCACCCTCGAAGGCGCGATTCCGACGGCCTGGTTGACCGATGACCTCTCCGAGAGTGGCGTGATCGGTGACGCGCGCGGAGCGAACGCGGAGCTGGGGGAGCGGGTCCTGCGGCACTGGTCGGCACGGCTCGCGGTGGCACTCACCGAGATGGCGGCGTTCGAGTTTCCCCGTACCCGATGAGGGCGAACGAAGGTGAGGTGGCGGTGAAGGGCCTCGGCACCGAACCCGCTGGACTGATAGAGGCGTTCTGGTCGTACGAGAACGCGCTGGCGACGAACGACCTCGACGCTTTGGACCGCTGGTTCCTCGACGCACCGACCACGCTGCGCGCCGATGCGGTCGGCGTTCTGGTGGGGCAGCAGGCGATCAGTGACTTCCGCCGGGAACGCGGCGGCGCGCCGTTCCGGATCGCCGAGCGGGTTCACGTCCAGGTCTGCGGGGACGGCTGCGCGGTGGTCATCGCCGAAACCCGGCGTCCCGACGGGGCCCGGGGGCTACAGAGCCAGACCTGGGTCGCGACGCCAGACGGGTGGCGGATCGCCGCCGCCAGCGTGGCGGGGGTAGGTCACAACGGCGTTGGGGTCCGCCCGGCAGAGCAGGAGATCGATACGAGCGCGGTCTGGCGGGAGGTCGGTACGCCACTGGTGACGGGGGTGCCTGAAGGGCCACTCGCGGGACGCGGTGTGGCTGTCAAGGACCTCTTTGCGGTGGCGGGTCACCGGGTGGGCGCCGGCAATCCGGCCTGGCTCGCGGAGGCCGTGCCCGAACCCCGGCATTCCTGGGCGGTGCAAGCCCTGGTTGACGCGGGCGCCGACCTCACCGGGATCGCCCAGACCGACGAGTTGGCGTACAGCCTCTCGGGCACCAACGTGCACTACGGCACCCCACCCAACCCGGCGGCGCCCGGCCGGATCACCGGCGGCTCGTCGAGCGGTCCGGCCTCGGCCGTGGCGCTCGGACTGGCCGACATCGGTCTCGGCACCGACACCGCCGGCTCGATCCGGGTACCCGCGTCGTACTCCGGCCTCTACGGGCTCCGCACCACCCACGCGGTGGTGCCGGTGGAGGGCGTCGTGCCGCTGGCACCGTCGTTCGACACGGTCGGCCTGCTCACGCGGGACGCCGCGACCCTGGCCGCCGCCGGCGACGTGCTGCTACCGCCGGGTGCCGCCGGACCCCTCCGCCGGTTGGTGGTGCCGGAGGACCTGCTGGCGTTCGCCGAACCAGAGGTGCGTACGTCGTTCGAGGCGGCCTGCCGGGCCCTCGCCGGTCTCCCCGGTGTGCGGATCGAGCGCGCGGAAGCCCTCTGCGCTGGGCGGCTGGAGGAGTGGTTCGCGGCGTTCCGGACCGTGCAGGCGACGCAGGCCTGGGAAGTCCACGGACGATGGATCACCCGCCATCCCGACGCGCTCGGTGGCGGTATCGCCGCGAGGTTCGCGATGGGCGCCCGGGTCACACCCGACGAGCGCGAATCGGCCGAGCGCGTGCTCACCGACGCTCGCGATGCCGTCCGTCAAGAGTTCGTTGACGGGATGGCGTTCGTCCTCCCGGCGACCAGCGGGGTGGCCCCACCACCGGACCTCGATCCTGCCGTCAAGGACGCCTTGCGGGGCGCGACGCTCCGGCTCACCTGCCTGGCCTCCCTTGCCGGGCTCCCGGTGGTGGTCCTTCCCCGGTTGCGAGTCCGCGGCCTGCCCGCCGGGCTCGCGGTGATCGGCGCGCCCGGCACCGACCGGGCATTGCTGCGCTTCGCCGTGGCCGCCGAGAGTGGCCCGGCGCCGTTCCCACCGCAGACCTGAGGAGTGGCATGACCACGACGGATCTCCCCGCTGGTGGGGCGCCCTCGCCGGGCGTCCTCACCGGGCTCGACGTGACCCACCGGCCGGGTGTGCCGATGCGGACCCGCGACGGCGTGACGCTGGTCGCCGACCTGTGGCATCCCGAGGGCGCCGGGCCGTGGCCGGCACTGCTGGTCCGTACGCCATATGGCCGTACGCTCGCGTCCGCCATCACCTCGCCCCATCCGAGCGTCCTCGCCCGGCGCGGCTATCTCGTCGTCACCCAGGACGTCCGCGGCCGCGGTGACTCGGCGGGGGAGTTCGTGCCGTTCGCTCACGAGGCGAACGACGGTGAGGACGCGATCGGCTGGGTGGCGGGTCTCCCCGAGTGTGACGGCCGGGTCGGCACGTACGGCTTCAGCTACCAGGGCTGCGCCCAACTGCTGGCCGCCGCCAACAAACCCCGAGCGCTCCGGGCGATCGCGCCCGCGATGTGCAGCGCGGATCCGGCGGAGGGGTTCCTCTTTCATGCCGGGATCCTGCGGCTCGGCTACGCGGTGAGCTGGGGATCGCAGCTGTCCGGCGCTGACGGGTTCCTCGGTCCGGCGGCGGCCGGCGTACTCGCTGCCCGGATCGCGGCCGAGGACGTTCCTGACTGGGCGTACTGGCAGGACTGGACGGAAGGCCGCTGCGGCCCGGTCGCCGACCTCAGGGCGGTCGAGGTCCCGGCCCTGGTCACGATCGGGTGGTACGACACCTTCGCCGGCGGCGGCGCCCGCGACCTCGCTGCCCTCAGCGACAACGGCTACCTGCTCGGCGCCCCGTGGGCCCACATGCCCTGGTCGCCCGACTCCGACGTGGCGTTCGAGACGCACCTGGCGTTCTTCGACCAGCACGTGGCCGGACGGCCCGGGCCCCGGCTGCCGCGGGCCCGCTCGCTGGCGGTGGACGGTGGCTGGCAGGACCTTCCCGCCTGGCCGCCGGCGCCCACCCGGCAGCGGTTCTACCTCACCAGCGACGGGAACGCCGCGACCCGCTGGGGCGACGGCTGCCTCGCACCGCAGCCGCGGACCGGTGCGCCGGTGGTGGCGACGTACGAACCCGCGGTCCCGGTGCCGTCGCTCGGCGGCGCTGCCAACGGGAACGTCGGGCGGGTGGGTCGGGTGGATCAGGGCCCGGTCCAGGACCGCACGGACGTACTGGTCTACACCAGCGAGCCGCTCACCGAGCCGCTGGAGATCGCCGGAACGCCGACGGCCCACCTCGCCCTCAGCAGCACCGCCCCGACGCACGACGGCTGCGTGACGCTGTGCTCGGTCGCGCCTGACGGCTCGTGCGGGAACCTGGCGTTCGGCGCCGCCCGTGGCACCGGCGACCTCGAGGTCGAACTCGCACCCGTCCACGCCATCGTGCCGGCCGGCCACCGGTTGCGGGTCGCGGTGGCACCGAGCGCCTTCCCGGAGCTCTCCCCGAACCGCAGCAGCGGCTGGCACCAGGTGGTCCGGGTGTTACGGTCCGGGTCGTGGGTCGAGCTGCCGGTACGCACCTGAACAGCCATGCCGTGGAGGCTTCCGCCGAGGATGGCGTACGCCGGCTCGGCGCGGCGATCCGGCAGCTGCGCCGGCAGCGCCAACTGACCCTGGTGCAGCTGGCGGGACGCGCGGGGCTGTCCCACCCGTTCCTGAGCCAGGTCGAACGCGGGCTGGCCCGGCCGAGCATGTCGTCCCTCCACCGGATCGCGCAGGCGCTCGGCACCACCCAGCAGGCGCTCATGGCGGCCGAACCCGGAGCGCCGGCCGTCTCGCCGGTCAGTCTGGTCCGCGCCGGCGACGGCGAGCCGCTCGACCACGGCGACGGGCACGCTCGGAGCCTCGTGCGCGGGCGCCGGGCGATGTATCCCGTGGAGTTCACCGGGGCCGCACTGACGTACGACGAGTACTACACGCACGCCGGCGACGAACTCGTCCACGTGGTCGAGGGCGAGATCGAGGTGGACCTCGACGACCAGGGCCGCCACCTGCTCAGGCCCGGTGACACGCTCTACTACGCCGGCGGCACACCGCATCGCTGGCGTGCGGTCAACGCCGGACCGTCCCGCCTGCTCGTCGTTCAGGACGGCCGTTAGAGCCAGGCCATGATCATGAAGGATTTTCGTCGCTATTTGACCAAAATCCTTCATGATCCTTGAAGGCGCAGCCTCATGTCTCAGCATCCAGACGGCCCGCAGGGTTGAGGGGTTGTTCAAACTCTTCAGCGGTGCGGGGCAGGTTCCCACCAGGCACGGCGAATTTGCCGCATAAGCTGGGGATTTGGCGGGTGAGGTCCAGCAGCGATCGGGCGCGGCAGCTTCGTGGTGGGCGGGCCATCTGTGATTTTTTCCGGGGTGCTATAACCCCCGGAGTCTCCACGGTCTTCCTGCGGTACCGCGGATGTGAGAGCAGTTCGGGTTCTCGTACGCCGAGTCGTCACCAAGCAAGGCGAATTGGGCGTGCTTCGTGGGTAGATGCCGCGTGAGGTGGCGGCTATCTCGAATGGTGGCTTATTCAAAACTCCGTCGCGCCCGACAGTTTGCTGCGCCTGGCCCGAGCGGAGGCTGACGTGGGACATGGCGACGATGTGGTGGCCGGGGGATCCCATGCTCGCCATACCTTGAGTAGGTGCCCACTTTCGCGTGGAACTGGGCATCTACTCGAGGATCGACGCGAGGGCTTCTTCAGGTCTGTCCGCGATATGAGACAAGCCCTTTGGTCTGGTCGAGTCGTCATAGGTTTCTCGGTCTCTTAGCCGACATTCCTATGACAACACGGGGTTGCCTTGCCTGGTGGGGAAATGCCCCGCCTGGTACCAGAGAAGGTGTACGCAATGTGAGACGCCACCCGCGGCACGCCACGCGAGCATGGACCCCAGCAGGGGCCGTCCGAGACAGCCCTTGGGGTTTGCCTGGCTTCGTGATCGGGAAGCTGCCACGGGTGTGGCTACCACCGGGGAGGTAACGCGTGAACGCACGCATCGCCGCCACGGATACGGCGCTCCCCGAGTCGGAGCTCCTGCGGGTGGATGCCTACTGGCGGGCTGCCAACTACCTGTCGGTCGGGCAAATCTACCTGCTCGACAACCCGCTGCTTCGGGAACCGCTGCGGCCCGAGCACCTCAAGCCGAGGCTGCTCGGACACTGGGGCACGACGCCGGGCCTCAACCTCATCTACGCGCACCTGAACCGTCTGATCCGGGCCCGTGACATCTCGGCGATCTTCGTCACCGGGCCCGGCCACGGCGGTCCGGCCGTCGTAGCGAACGCCTATCTCGAGGGCACCTACAGCGAGATCTATCCGCATGTGACCCGGAACGAGACGGGCCTGCGACGGTTGTTCCGGCAGTTCTCCTTCCCGGGCGGGATCCCGAGCCACGCCGCGGCTGAGACACCGGGTTCCATCAACGAGGGTGGCGAACTCGGGTACTCCCTGGTGCACGCGTACGGCGCGGTCTTCGACAACCCCGACCTGCTGGCCTGTTGCGTGATCGGCGACGGTGAGGCGGAGACCGGACCACTGGCCGCCAGCTGGCACTCCAACAAGTTCCTCAACCCCGTACGCGACGGCGCGGTGCTCCCGATCCTGCACCTCAACGGGTACAAGATCGCCAACCCGACAGTGCTGGCGCGGATCCCCGAGCCGGAGCTGATGAGCCTGCTGGAGGGCTACGGTCACCTGCCGTACTTCGTGGCCGGCGAGAATCCGGAGCTGGTCCACCGCCAGCTCGCCGCCGCTCTTTACCGGGCGTACGACGACATCGCCGCCATCCAGCGCGCCGCTCGCGAGGGAGGTCACGTCACCCGGTCGCGGTGGCCGATGATCGTCCTACGGACGCCAAAAGGTTGGACCGGTCCGCGCACGGTGGACGGCGTCCAGGTCGAGGGGACGTTCCGGTCCCACCAGGTGCCGCTCGCGGAGGTACGCACCAACCCGGCCCATCTGGCCGAGCTGCGGGACTGGCTTCTGAGTTACCGGCCGGAGGAGCTCTTCGACGCGGAGGGGCGGTTGCGGCAGGACCTCGCCGAGCTGCCGCCGAAGGGCGAGCATCGGATGAGCGCCAACCCGCACGCGAACGGCGGGTTGCTGTTGAGCGGCCTGGAGCTGCCCGACTTCCGGGCGTACGGCGCGGTAGTGCCCTCGCCAGGTGGGACCTCCAGCGAGCCGACGCGGGTGCTCGGCACCTGGCTGCGCGACGTCATACGGGACAACCCCACGTCGTTCCGGCTCTTCGGGCCGGACGAGACGGCATCCAACCGCCTGTCCGCGGTCTTCGAGGCGACTGACCGGACCTGGGTGGCCGAGCGGTTGCCGACCGACGACCATCTCGCTCCAGACGGCCGGGTGATGGAGGTGCTGTCGGAGCACCTGTGCCAGGGCTGGCTGGAGGGGTATCTGCTCACCGGACGGCACGGGCTCTTCAACTGCTACGAGGCGTTCATCCACATCGTCGACTCGATGTTCAACCAGCACGCGAAATGGCTGAAGGTCACCCGCGAGATCCCCTGGCGGCGTCCGATCGCGTCCCTCAACTACCTGCTCTCCTCCCACGTCTGGCGGCAGGACCACAACGGTTTCTCCCACCAGGATCCGGGCTTCCTCGACGTGGTGGTCAACAAGAAGGCCGAACTCATCAGGGTCTACCTGCCGCCCGACACCAACACCCTCCTGTCGACCATGGACCACTGCCTGCGCAGCAGGGACTACATCAACGTCGTCGTGGCGGGCAAGAACCCCGCGCCGAACTGGTTGACGATGGAGGAGGCGATCGACCACTGCACCCGCGGCATCGGCATCTGGGACTGGGCCAGCAACGACGAGGGCGGCGAACCCGACGTCGTGCTCGGCTGCGCCGGTGACGTGCCGACCCTCGAAACGCTCGCCGCGGTCGACCTGATCCGCGAGTATCTGCCCGAACTCAAGGTCCGCGTCGTCAACGTCGTCGACCTGATGCGCCTGCAACCGGACACCGACCACCCGCACGGCTTGTCCGACCGCGAGTTCGACGCGTTGTTCACCACGGACAAGCAGGTGATCTTCGCGTTCCACGGGTACCCGCCGCTGATCCACCGGCTGACGTACCGCCGGACCAACCACGCCAACATCCACGTCCGCGGTTACAAGGAGGAGGGCACCACCACGACGCCGTTCGACATGGTGATGCTCAACGACCTTGACCGCTTCCACCTCGTCATGGACGTCATCGAACGCGTGCCAGGTCTTGCCGTCCGCGCGGCCGCCCTGCGCCAGCGGATGATGGACGAACGCCTGGCGGCCCGGCGGCACACCCGCGAGTACGGTGAGGACGCGCCGAACATCCGCGAGTGGACCTGGCCGGGGACGGCCTGATGCGGATCCTCGTGGTGAACGCCGGATCCGTCAGCCTGAAGCTGGCTCTCCTCGACGGCGAACACCTGCTCGCGAACCAGCACGTGGAGATCGCCAGTGTCGAGGAGGGCGAGCGCTCGCTGTCGGAGGCGCTCGCCGATCTCGACAACCCCGACGCGGTGGGCCACCGGGTGGTGCACGGCGGCGGGGTCTTCACGGACGCCGTCCGCATCGATGTCGAGGTACGGGACCGGCTGGGCGACTTCGTCGCGCTCGCGCCCCTGCACCAGCCGAGTGCGCTCGCCGGCATCGACCTGGTGAGCCAGGTGCTTCCCGGCGTACCCGCGGTGGCCTGTTTCGACACGGCGTTCCACGCCACGATGCCGCCCGCGGCGTCGACGTACGCCATCCCCGCGGAATGGCGGGACAAGCACGGCCTGCGCAGGTACGGCTTCCACGGTCTGTCGCACGCCTACGCGTCACGGCGGGCGGCGGCGATGGTGGGCAGCCCGATCGAGGAGCTGCGAATCGTGGTGTGCCACCTCGGCGCCGGGGCCTCGCTGTGTGCGATACGTGCGGGCGAGAGCATCGACACGACGATGGGCTTCACCCCGCTGGAGGGGCTGGTGATGGCCAGCCGCCCGGGCAATGTCGACCCCGGGCTGCTGGTGTGGCTGCTGCGCAACACCGGCATCGGCATCGACGACCTCGACGAGGCGCTGGAACACCGCTCGGGGCTGATGGGCCTCGCGGGTACGCCTGACATGCGGGTGGTCATCGAACGCGCGCAGGCCGGAGAGGACGCCGCACTGGTGGCGCTCGAGGTTTACCTGCACCGGTTGCGGGCCGGCATCGCCTCGATGGCGGCGAGCCTCGGCGGCTTGGACGTCCTCGTCTTCACCGGCGGCGTCGGTGAGAACGCCCCGGTCATCCGGGCGGGCGCGGCCACGGGGCTGGGGTTCCTGGGTGTCGAGGTCGATGCCGAACGCAATGCGGACGCCGACGGCGACTCGGAGATCGGTGCTCCCACCGCGTCCGTCCGCTGCCTCGTCATCGGTGCCCGCGAGGATCTCGAGATCGTTCGCGAGGTACGGCGGGTACTCCAGCCCTCCGGCAGTCAGGAACCGACGCGGTCGTAGAACGCCCGGAGCTGCCGCGCGCGTCCGGCCGCACTCAGCACGTCCGTGGAGTCGACGAACTGGTCGACCGACCCGACGAGGGGGAGCTCCCGAAGCGCGGGATCGGCGATCGCGTCGACGCAGGCCCGCGCGAACCTTCCCGCGTCCAGCACCCGGAACGGCCGGTCGTGGAACAGCCGGACGGTCGGGTCAAGTGCTGGGGTGAGGGCGGCCTGGTTGTGCTGGCGGGCGAGCGCCTCGTAGGCCGCCGCCAACGCGCCCTCGCGGGTCGCGAAGTCAGTCGCCGCCACGGCCCGCTCCAGCATCGGGCGGGGCTCCGCCGCACTGGCGAGCTGGTTGAACGCCGTTCCGAACCACTTGGTGTACGGCTGGTACTGGCGTTCGAGCAGGAACGCCAGCCCCATCAGCTCGCGGGCCAGGCGGCCCGCGACGAGGCGGGATCCCAGCTCGTCGCCGACCTCGCTCGTCCGTCCGACGAACGCCTCCTCCTGGCTGATCCGCTGCCACTGCGCGCCGAGCAGCCACAGCCAGACGTCGTGGGGATACCAGTCCAGGGCCTTCCGCACCGCGGCCAGCTCGCCGGCGGGATCTGCGTACACCGCGCCCTTCACCACACCGAGCAGCTGTTGCTGGGGGATGGCGAGCCAGTCGAGCGGGTCCAGGTCAGGCCGCGGGTCGACGCCGAGTTGGCCGACCAGCCAGTCACCGAGGGGCAGGACGTCGACCCGGTGGGCTACCTCGGCGTTGTCCCAGCCGTACCAGACTGGCCAGCCCCGGAACGATTCGGGCAGCCCGGTGTCCACCTGCCGGCGTACCGTGTCCACGTCGTCCTTGTCGACGAAGAGCTGTAGGCGCGGCCCCCAACCATGGTCGGTCGAGCGTTCGGTGTCGTAGCCGAGGACGTCAGAGCCCCAGCCGAGCAGGGCCGCGGCGTGCGGGTAGGGCGCCACGAGCGGCGCCACGACCTCGCGGTAGAAGGCGTCGTTGAGCTGGAGCGAGGGTACGAAGGTGCCGGCCATGGCGCCTATCCTGCCCGGCTGTTCCACGGGTGGTGCAAGCGGATTTTGTCGCTCCTGTTGAGGAAAGCGCCCGCCAGTCAGTACGATCAATCGTCTCGGATCAGGGAATTGTTTACGATATTCAAGAAGATCCGGTGAGGCTGCCTCATGCGTCGAATCCACCTGGTCCTCGTGGGCCTCGGAGACATCGGCCTGAAAGCCCATCTGCCGGCACTGCTGCGATCAGACGAGGTTGAGGTCGTCGGCCTGGTCGATCCCTCGCCGGAGCGCCGAGCGGATGCCGTCGCGATGACCCATGGTCGCGTTCCGGCGTACGCCGACGTCGGTGAGGTCCGAGGGCTGGCGGGCGTGGACGGCGTCGTCCTGGCAACTCCGCCGTGGGTGACGCCGGCGCTCGCCCGGCGGTTCCTGCGAGCTGGCCTTGCTGTGCTGGCGGAGAAGCCGCTCGCGACGTCACTCCAGGAGTCCCGACCGCTCGCCGAGTTACCGGCGGACCTCCGGCGCCGGTTGCAGGTCGGCCTCACCTACCGGCACGACCCGGCGCTCGCCCGGCTGCGTACGTGGATCAGGGATGGCCCGCTGGACGGTCCGCTTCTGGTCCGCGCGCATATCTACGACGAACGCCTCGACCCCGCTGACCCCACGCACGCGGCGCGTCTGCGCACCACACTCGAGCACGGACCGCCGGTCGTGCACGAGGGCGCGCATGTGTTCGACTGGCTGGCCTTCGTGCTGGACGCGGCGCCCGCGCGGGTGGTGGACGCGTGGGCGGTCTGCACGGATCCGGGCGCCGGCCTGCCCAACCTGAACGGCGCCCGGCTGGTCTACGACGGTGGTACGACCGCACTGGTGGAGTTCGGCTGGCTGACCCACGAGCTGCCGCGCTGCGAGCTGAGCTTCCTCGGGCAGCGCGGGTACGCCGTGCTGGACGGCTTCACCTTCCGGCTCCACCTGCGATCGTCGGCCGGTGAGGAGGTCGTCGACGACCCGGTGGACCGTACGACGCGGTGCTTCGATCGGCAGCTGGCCGCGTTCGCCGACCTGGTGGCCGGCCGGGTCGACACTGCCGTGCCTGGTATCGCGGAGGGACTGGCCAGCCTCGAGCTCAGCGAGCGGGTGGCGCAGCTGGCGAGGCGGAGCGAAGGAGACTGACGTGATCGACTTCCACACCCACACACCGGCTTGGAAGAGCGCGACCTGGCTTGCGGGCGCGACGTTCGGTGCGCGGGAGTTCGTGGCGTTCATGGATTCGGCTGGGATCGACGCGGCGGTCGTGCTGAGTCACGACGGCCTCTTCGATCCCACGCCGGAGGCGAACGACGAGGTGGCCGCCTTCGTGGCGGAGTATCCCGACCGGATGGTGGCGTTCGGCACGGTGAGCCCCCGGCAGAGCACGGCGGTGGCGGAGGTCGAACGCTGTTTCGCCGGGTTGGGCATGCGCGGGTTGAAGCTCCATCCATGGCTGCAGGGATTCTCGCTGCACGAGCGATCGCTCGACCCGATCTGCGAGGTCGTCGCCGGGGCGGGCGGGATCCTGCTGAGCCACGACGGGACGCCGCCGTACTCCACGCCGTTGCAGATCGCGGCCCTCGCCCGCCGGCATCCGCGGTTGCCGGTGGTCCTGGGGCACGGTGGCCTGCACGACTGCTGGCGGGAGGCGCTGGCCGCCACCGTCGAGACGCCGAACCTCTACCTGTGCATCTGCGGCACCCCGCCCTACGCCGCCCGCAGGATCCTTGCCGAGGCGCCGCCTGGCAAGGTCATGTTCGGGACCGACGCGGGTCTGTCCGACAAGGCCAGCCAGGACTACGCGGTGGCGCGGGTGCGGGAGATCGACGGCTGGGGCATCACCCCGGCGCAGAAGCACTCGATGCTCGTCGAGGCCCCGAAGGCGCTGCTGTCGGGTTGGCTCTCGTGACGGTCACGATCGCCGCCGTCCACACCGCGTTGGTAAGCCTGCCGGCACATCCTGACCTCGTCGTGCGCGGTGCGAAGGGTACGCACGACCGCTCCGACTTCTGCGTGGTGCGGGTGGTGGGGAGCAACGGCGTCGAGGGATACGGCGAGGTCAGTGCGACGCCCCTGTGGAGCGGTGAGGATGGCACGTCCGCGCGGCACTTCATCCAGACCGTCCTGGCGCCCGCCCTTGTCAACCAACCCTTGACGCCGGTCGCGGGACTCGAGCAGGCGATGGACCAGGTGCTTGCCGGCAACCCGTTCACGAAGGCAGGTGTGGCCATCGCCGTGTGGGACGCGTACGCCAGGACCCTCGGCGTGCCGCTCGCGCAGGCGCTGGGCGGACCACTGCGCACCGAGATCCCGATCAAGCTCTCGCTGTCTGGGGACGGCGAGCGGCTCGAACGCGTCCACGCCGCCGCGACCAAGGCCGGCTTCGCGGCGTTCAAGGTCAAGGTCGGGCTGGGCGTGCCCGGCGACCTCGCCCGGGTGGCGCATGCCCGCGGGCTGGTCGGACCCGACACGTTCCTGGGCGTGGATGCCAACGGTGGCTGGAGCCGGGCCGACGCGCGGGCGGCGGTGCGTGGTCTCGCGCCGTACGACATCGCCTTCGTCGAACAACCCGTGGCCGCCGACGACCTGGAAGGCATGGCGGCCCTGCGCGCCGAGGGGTGTCCGGTGGTCGCCGACGAGTCCGTCTTCGGCATGGCCGACCTGCGCCGGGTGATCCGGTCAGACGCGGCGGACGTGGTGAGTGTGTACGTCGGCAAGGCCGGGGGACCAGGCCGCGCGGTCGAGTTGGGCCGGGTTGCCGAGGCGTTCGGGTTGCAGGCTCTGATCGGCTCCAACGGTGAGCTTGGTCTGGGCGCGGCCGCGCAGGTCCACGTCGCGGCCGCCCTGCCGGGACTGACGACGGTGTTTCCGTCCGACATCATCGGCGCGCACTACTACGCCGACGACATCCTCGCCGAGCCGCTGGACAGCGACGGGCGCAACGTCCGGTTGCCGAGCGGCCCCGGCCTTGGCGTCCGGCTCCGTGACGACGTGCTCGCCCTGCTGCGGTGAGCCCTGGCAGCGTGATTCCCCTTACCTGGTAGGAGAAAGGACGCCGGTCCCTGATGATCGTCGATGTCCACAACCACACACCCACCCACCGCTTCGAGGTTCCCGACGGCGAACGCCTTGTCTTTGAGGGCTGGCGGTCAGATCGGCCCGTCGTCACCACCAATTCCTGGAACGACTTCGACCGGCACCAGGCCGCCGCCGACGTCACCATCGTCTTCAATATCGCCGTCGAGGATCCGCTGCACGCGACCGGCCTGCCCTATCCGCCGGAACGCACCAACGACGCGACCGCGGAGTTCGTCGCCGCGGCCCCGGACCGGCGGATCGGTTTCATGTCTGTCAACCCCACCTGGACAGCTGTCCTCGACGAGGTCGAACGCTGTGTCGAGCTTGGCCTCGTGGGGGTGAAGCTCGGCCCCAACTACCAGAACTTCGATCCGCAGTGCGCCGAAGCGCTGGCCTTCTACGGGTACTGCGAACGCGCCGGCCTGCCGATCCTCTTCCACCAGGGCACCTCGCCGATCCGGGAGGCGCCGTTGCGCTACACGCATCCGCTGGTGATGGACGACATCGCCCTGCGCTTTCCCGAACTCCGGATCGTGATGGCCCACCTGGGTCATCCATTCGTCCGCGAAACCGTGTCGGTGATCCGCAAGCACCCGCACGTCTATGCGGATGTGTCCTCGATCTACCTGCGTCCCTGGCTGTGCTGGGAGGCGCTGACGTTCGCGACGGAATGGAACGTCACCCACAAGCTGTTGTTCGGCTCCGACTATCCGATCGCGACGTCGGCGGAGGCGATGGACGGACTTCGACGGGTCAACGCCATCGTCGAGGGCAGCAAACTTCCGCGGGTACCAGACGACGCGATCGAGCGGATCATCCACGCGGACGCCCTGAGCGCCTTGGGATTGGCGAAGCCAGGTTCGGAAGGAGCACGGCGATGATCATCGATGCCCACGTGCGGCTGGGGCAGGGCCGGGAGGTCACGCTGGTCGCCGACCAGCTCCTCGCGACCATGGATGAGCTCGGGATCGACAAGGCACTCGTCGCTCCCGACGAACGCTGCACGGCCTACGACAACCAGGAGGGCAACGCGGCCGTCTGTCAAGCCGCACTTGCCTCAGGCGGTCGCCTGCTGGCGTACGCGGTGGCGAATCCCTGGCGTGGCCGACGAGCGGTCGAGGAACTTGCCCGCGCCCGTGACGCCGGTGCCGTCGCGCTGGCGGTCGACCCGGTCCTGCAGGGCTTCGACGTGCTGGACGGTCTGCTCGACCCGTTGCTGGCGTACGCCGGCGAGCAGGACTGGTTCGTCTACATCCGTACGGGCACCCCGCCGACCGCGTTGCCGTTGCCGGTGGCGACGCTGGCCCGGCGCTATCCGGAGCTACGGTTCTTCATGGGCAAGAGCGGCGCCACGGATTTCTGGATCGATGCCGCACCGGCGTTGCGGCACGCGCCGAACCTCTGGGCTGACACGGCATACGCGCCGTGGGACACGGTGCTCAGTGAGTTCGCCCGCGACCCGGAGATTGGCACCCGGCGGTGTGCCTTCTCCACGGATGCTCCCTACACCGTGCCCAGGGCCGAACTCGCCCGCGTCCTGGAATGGTCCACGATCTCCGCGGAGCAGCGTGCTGACGTCCTCAGCGGTTCGGTCGTCCGCCTGCTCGGCCCGCACGCGCCCTCGACCTGGAGCTGAACGATCGCGTCTTCACGGACGGCGTTCGCTGTGCTTCAATAACGACGTTCGGTATTTAAGAAATATGGCTGGCATTTCGTAGAGAGTTGGTCCTCAGGAAACAGCGGCGAGCTTGAGAGGTGCGGGTGTCCACGACCAGGAACCCTGAGGCGCTGGCGTCAGCCCGGCGCGACCCTGATCCCATCTCCTTGGTGCGTGGGGTCTCACCCGTCCTGGAAGTCCCCTTCACCGACACCAGTGAGGTCGACTACGCGGGTTTCGACCGGGTGGTGCGCCACGTGCTCGGGGCCGGGGTCACGAGCGTGATGTTCCCGGGCTTCGCGTCGGAGTTCCACAAGCTCTCCGACGACGAACGCCAGCGGCTTGTCGGCGTCCTGCTCGAGCACACCCGCGACCGTCCGGACGTGGCGGCGATCCTCGCCGTCCAGGATCACGCGACCACGCTCGCCATCACGCATGCTCGCCAACTCGTCGCGGACGGCGCCGACCTGATCAACCTGCTGCCGCCGTACTTCCTCGCGCCCACGCCCGCGGCCGTGCGGGCGCACGTCCGTGCGGTGCTCGACGCGGTCGCGCCCGTTCCTGTCGTGCTGCAGTACGCCCCGCACCAGACCGGCACCAGCCTCGATGCCGGGACGATCGCGGCCCTTGCCCGCGACCACCCGAACCTCGCGCTCGTCAAGGTGGAGTCGACACCACCCGGCGCGTTCATCGCGGCCCTGCGGGCGCAGGAGCCCGCGCTGTCCGCGGTCGTGGGGTATGCCGGTGTGCAGTTGCCTGACGCGGTGCGGCGAGGTGCCGTCGGGCTCCAGCCGGGCTGCTCGGCCACCGAGGTGTACGTCGAGATCTGGCGGCGGTTCGAGGCCGGTGAGCCAGAGGGCGCGACGGAGCTCCATCGCCGGCTGCTGCCGTACATCTCCTACTGGATGCTCGAAACGGAGCTGATCATCGCGGCGGAGAAGCTGATCTCCGTGCGCCGTGGGCTCTTCGAGAGTTCACATTGCCGGATGCCGGCGCACGAGCTGGACACCGAAGAGGTCGCGATGATCGACAGGTTCCTGGCGGAGTTCGCCGACTACCTGCCGCCGGTCGATATCTGACCTGGATCGCGATCACTTGGGCCCGACCCTCGACTTCGGGGTCGTTCCCGGGCCCAGCCGCATGGTGAAGTTGATCAACGGTCCGCAGAACGGGCGCTCCCCGCAGCGGATGTCCGAATCCGAGACCGTTGATCAACTTCACTCCGCCAACTCCAGAAGCCCGTCCCCCGGGACAACCCCTGGATCAACCCGCCGGTGTCAACCCTTGCTTGCCAGGCGTTCGGCGGCCGCGTGGTATTCCGCCGCGACGGCGGCGAAGGTACGCCGTGGCTGATCGGGCACGATGAGATCGATCGCGACCAGCGGCACGCCGTGGCTCCTGGTCAGAGTCCAGCCCGCGCGGCTTTCGAAACCAGGGTTGTCGACCGTGAACCCGATCGTCTCGATGTGGTCGAAGCCGGTGTCGACCGGAAAGACCTCTCCACCGCCGCGATATTCGTACAGCCGGAAAGCGAGTTTGGCGCTGCTCTTGCCACGCAGCCTGCTCGTCACGTCAAGCGGGCCGTGCAGCGTCGAGCACTGCTGCCACAGTGGGAATCCGTACGGCACGGCGACGTCTTCGGACCACACGACCTCATCGTCGATCAGCACCTGCTTCAGGTGCTTGCCAGGAGTTCCGAACTTCGAGCTGAAGACGTCGTTGTGCCAGAAGGAGAGTTCGTATCTCGCGGCGTCGGGGTCGACCCGCACGATCTGGGCCGCCTCGGCGTACGCGCCCTCCTCAGTGGATATCGGTGGGACCAGGAAGCTGAGCCGGCCGTTGCCGTACATCGCCTTGTTGTGCGAGGAGATCGTCGGTGCGTCGTCGAGTTGGAGACCGTACGCCGTCACACCGGCGATCCGGCCGTCTCGGGCATACTCCAGGCCCGTCCGGACCGCGGCGGCGCTGTAGTCGTCGGTCGGCTCGTACCACGCGTCCAGGAAACGTCCCGTGTAGACGAGAAGTACGACGTCGAGGTCGTGGGGTGCGACGGCCGCGCGGATGTCGTCGAGGCACTGGCCGACGCTCCCGGCCACCTGGGTGTTGAGGTTGTGGCCGTCGAGGAACGGATAGAGCACGAGATCGAGGTGCGGTCCGTACTTCGCCAGGAACTCCGCGTTTGTTGCCGCGTGGTAGTAGGTGCACAGGTAGAACGCGAGCTCGGGATTGATGTCGCGGGAGATCTTCCGCATGTGCGCGACGTACTCGGTGGTGAACGTGTCCTGGTTGAACTCGAAGTCGTCGATGCCCCACGCCTTGACGTTCGGGTGTTCCAGCGAGAGTTCCGCGCAGGCGCGGGACCAGGCGAGATAGTCCATGACGTAAGGCCGCGAGGCACGGCCGCCCGCGCGGTCGGTTTCGCTCGGGGGGACGAGGTAGATCCAGACGTCGATTCCGGCCTCGGCCGCCGCCGGGGCGAACTCGAGTCGCAGGTCATCCCAGTCGGTGGGGGAATCCCAGATGCCATAGATATAGGTGTTGGCGCCGAGTTCCTTGAGCCTGCCAATGAGGGCGGGCGTGTCGAGGTGCCGATATCCGTCCTCGCGGGGCGAAGCCTCCCGTAGGGCCGCACCAACGGTGTTGCCCCCGCACTGGGTGGCGCGGATGCCGCCCGGCGGGATCAGATTGCTCGGGCGGTGCCGGCCTGCCGTGGCTGTCCCGGTCGTCATGACGTCCCTTTCGAAGCTGTCGTGGACACGAGGGGCGCGAAGGCGTTGCCGGGAGCCGTAGCCAGCTGGTGACGAAGCCGTAACCGGCAGGGGCTGGGCACGCGACCGCGATCACGCTACTATCTCTTATCTCGTAGATATGTCTCCATTCTCGAATATCTTTCGTTCTCGTCAAGGCCTCTTGCGGCCGAGATGAGACGGGCCCGGTGGGCAGCACTTCGGGGGCTCTGGGCGACCTGGCGATGGTGGCGCACCTGTGCCGCGTGATGCGGCGCGGTCGCCGGCGACGAGGAGGGCTGGAAGTGGCCTCGAATTTCTCTCGCAGGGATCTCATGAAGGTCGGTGGTGGCGCCCTGGTGGGCGGCACGATGCTGAGTGCGTGTTCGTTCCTCTCCACCGATCCGAAGAAGAAGGCGGGTCCGTCCAAGGCAGCGTCAGGTGCGAAGGAAGCGCCGATGCTGGCGGAGCAGGTGAAGGCCGGCAAGCTTTCGCCGCTGGCCGAGCGGATCCCGAAGAAGCCGATGGTGGTGAAACCGCTCCAAGGGCCGGGAGTCTATGGCGGGATGCTCCAGCGGGCCCAGATCGACCGCAACTTCAGCAGCAACCAGTACATGACCTGGGCGTCGCTGGTCGAATGGACGCCGACGACACCCCCGGAGCCGGGCCCCGGTCTGGCCGAATCCTGGGAGATCGAGGACGGCGGGAAGGCCTATGTCTTCCACCTGCGGGACGGCCTGAAATGGTCTGACGGAGAGCCGTTCACCACCGACGACCTGATGTTCGTGTACGAGAACGTCTACACCAACCCCGAGCACTATCCCGTCTTCCCGACCTGGCTCACCGCCGGCGGCAAGCCCGCGAAGTTCGTGCAGGTCGACAAGCAGACGATCCGGTTCGAGTTCGCCGCACCGCACGGTCTGCTGCTGAAGTACCTCTGTTTCATGGGAGCGTCAGGGGACCTGCTGCACCCGCGCCACTACCTGAAGCAGTTCCACCCGCGGTTTGTCGACAAGACCAAGCTGGCCGCGTTGCTGAAGGAATACAAGGTCGCGACCTGGCAGGACCTCTACGGAAACCGGCGCAGCATCTGGCTCAACCCCGACTATCCGGTCCTCGGGCCCTGGCGGGTCACCAAGCCGATCTCGGGTTCGGGTAACACCGCGACGGTGGAGCGCAATCCCTATTACTGGAAGGTCGATCCCGACGGTCGGCAGTTGCCGTACATCGATGGCGCCGTGTTCACGGTGCTTCCGGGAGAGACGCTCGGACTACGGGCATCCAACGGTCAACTCGACCTGGCCGCATGGGACATCCAGTCGGCGGTGATCCCGCTGCTCATCGAGAACGAAGAGGCCAAGCCCTACAAGGTGTTGCGGTGGACGCCGGACGGGATGTTCTCGGCGGTCAACCTCAACCAGAGCCACCCGGACCCGGTGCTTCGCCGGCTCTTCCAGAACGTCGAGTTTCGTGCCGGCCTCTCGCACGCGATCAACCGGCAGGAGATGAACGACGCTCTGCTGGCCGGCCAGGGCATCATGACCCATCCGTGTGCGCAGCCGGAGGATCCGTACTTCGTCAAGGGCATGGGTGAGCGCTTCACGGAGTTCGATCTCGACAAGGCCAACGAATATCTCGACAGCGCTGGACTCACCAGACGCGGGAGCGACGGCAGGCGGCTGCGACCGGACGGCCGGCCGTTGAAGCTGATCGCGACGACGTTCGAGGTGGGTGTCGGTGTCGCGATGGTGGATGTCCTGGAGTACGTACGCCGCTACTGGGCGAAGGTCGGCATCACCATGTCGATCAAGAACATCTCCAACACGTTGTGGTACCAGCAGATTCCACAAGGCAACTACGACATCGCGGGCTATCCGCCGGCCGGCTACCTGTGGGACATCGACTCCTTGTGGTACGTCCCGACCAGCGGCCTTACCTACTGGGCACCGAAGTACGGCAACTGGTACGGCGACCCGAAGGGGAAGTTCTCGATGAAGCCGGAAGGTGAGATCCGGCAGCTCCAGGTGCTCTATGACGAGCTGAAGCAGACCGCCGACGACCAGGCTCGACTCCAGATCGGTCAGGAGGTCCTCAAGCTCCACGACAAGAACGTCTGGATCATCGGCACGGTCAAGCCGCCGTTCACGCCGGTCGTCGTGAGCGAGGACCTGGGCAACGTCCGGGAGAAGGCCGTCGCGAGTTTCCGTACGCACTATGAGGCCGCCATGGACCTCTCCCAGCTGTACTTCAAGAATCCTGACCGGCATTCCTGACAACAGGGAGAGGGGAGGAGGATGGGGCTCTATCTACTCCGCCGTGTCCTGGCGATGGTACCGACGGTATTTCTCGTGTCCCTGGTGTCGTTCACGATCATCCAGCTGCCGCCGGGCGACTTCCTCGACACGGTGGTGGCCAACCTCTCCCAGCAGGGGCAGACGATCGAGCCGGCTCAGTTGGCAGCGCTCCGTCAAAGGTACGCACTCGATCAGCCCATGGTCGTTCAGTACACCACCTGGATCACCAACATCGTCACCCGTGGCGACTTCGGCCAGTCCATGTTGTATGGCAAGCCGGTCTCGGAGTTGATCGGTGAGCGTCTTCCGTTGACCCTCGGCCTCGGTGTCTCCGTGTGGTTGTTCGGCTGGGCGATCGCGCTGCCCGCGGGCATCTACTCAGCCGTCCGTAAGTACTCCCTCGGCGACTACGTGCTGACATCCATGGCCTTCGTCGGGATCGCGGTTCCCGGATTCCTGCTGGCGTTGACGGTGGCCTTCATCCAGTTCAGGTACTTCGACAAGGCGGTCGGCGGGATGTTCTCGCCGGAGTACGCCGACGCGGCCTGGAATCTCGGGAAACTGTTGGATTTCCTGGACCACCTCTGGCTCCCGGTGCTGGTGCTGTCGCTTGGCGGGATAGGCGGCACGATCAGGGTGTTGCGGGCCAACCTGTTGGACGAGCTACGCAAGCCGTACGTCGTGACGGCACGCTCGCGCGGGCTCTCCGAACGCCGGCTGCTGGTCGCCTATCCCGTGCGGGTCGCGCTGAATCCGTTCATCGCCACGGTCGGTTGGCTGATTCCGGCGTTGTTCGACGGTGAGGTGCTGGTGTCGACCGTCTTGGGACTGGAAACAACTGGCCCACTCCTCCTGCGATCGCTGGAAAGTCAGGACATGTACCTCGCCGGCAGCATCATCTTCATCGCCTGCGTGCTCACCGTGATCGGCACCCTGATCTCCGACATCCTGCTCGTGCTCGTCGATCCGCGGGTCCGTGCCGGCTATGCGTAAGGAGGGGTGCCTGTGAATGACCCTGTGAGTGACCCGGCGAGCGACCCTGTTAGGGACCCGGACAGGGACGAGGAGATCTATGTCGCGCCGCAGTACAAGCTGGTGTGGTGGCGCTTCCGCCGGAATCGGCTGGCGGTCGCCGGTCTGGTGGTGCTGGGGTTCCTCTATCTGCTCGCGGCCTTCTGTGAGTTCTGGGCCCCACACACCCAGGACCACTATCGTGCCGTCTATTCGTACGCACCTCCCCAACGCATCCACGTGTCGTTCGACGGTGGTGTGCACTTCTTCGTGTACGGCTACAAGTCCCGGCCCGACCCGGAGACGCTGCTGCGGACCTTCACCGTCGACCGGTCCACCCGGGTGCCGTTGCGGTTCTTTCCGCGCGGTGAGACCTACCAGTTGTGGGGGTTGTTCGGGACCGACCGGCATTTCTTCGGACCGGTGAAACCAGGGGACCCGATGTATCTGTTCGGGGCTGACGAGCAGGGACGAGATCTCTTCTCCAGGCTCATCTACGGCTCGAGGATCTCGATGTCCGTGGGCCTGGTCGGGGTCTTCCTGAGCCTGGCACTCGGCGTGCTCCTCGGCGGTATCTCCGGCTACCTGGGCGGGATCACCGACAATCTCATCCAGCGATTCATCGAGTTCTTCATGTCGATACCCACCCTGCCGTTGTGGTTGGGTCTCGCCGCCGCCATCCCGTCCGGGTGGGGACCGATCACGTCGTACTTCGCCATCACGATCATCCTGTCGCTGATGGGCTGGACCGGCCTGGCGCGGGTGGTGCGCTCGCGGTTCTTCCAGATCCGATCGGAGGATTACGTCCTGGCCGCGGAGCTGGATGGTGTACGCCGGATGCGGATCATCCGGCGGCACATGCTGCCCGCGTTCACCAGCCACGTGATCGCCTCACTGACCCTTTCGATCCCCGGGATGATCCTGGGCGAGACCGCACTGTCGTTCCTCGGTCTCGGACTCCAGCCTCCAGTCGTGTCGTGGGGAGTGCTGCTCAACGACGCCCAGAACGTCCGAGTGCTCTCGACCGCGCCGTGGCTGTTGCTGTCCGGGGCCGCGGTCGTCGTCGCGGTGATGGCGTTGAACTTCGTCGGTGACGGCCTGCGTGATGCCGCCGATCCCTATGAGAGCTGAGGACAATGGATCCTGCGTTGTTGCGGGTGCGCGGGCTGCGCACACATTTCGCGTCGCCGGAGGGCGTGGTCCGCGCCGTGGACGGCGTCGACCTGGTGGTACGCGAAGGCCAGACGCTGTGTGTCGTGGGGGAGTCGGGGTGCGGCAAGAGCATGACGGCACGTTCGATCCTCCAGCTCGTCGACCCGCCCGGACGGATCGTCGACGGCGAGATCCTCTTCCGGCTGGGCGCGCCAGCTGAACCGCGGGCCGCGGCGGCCGAGCACGGTGTGGTTGACCTGGCCCGGCTGGATCCGCGCGGTCGTGCGATGCGGCGGATCCGGGGCAAGGAGATCGCGATGATCTTCCAGGAGCCGATGGTCTCCCTGAGTCCGGTGCACACGATCGGACACCAGATCGCGGAGAACATCCGTACCCACCAGGACGTCTCCAAAAAGGAGGCACGCGACCGCGCCATCGAGGAGCTGCGCCGGGTGGGCATCCCGCGACCCGAGCACCGGGTGGACGCGTACACCTTCCAGCTCTCAGGTGGCATGCGGCAGCGGGCGATGATCGCGATGGCGCTAGCCTGCCGTCCCAAACTCCTCATCGCCGACGAGCCGACCACCGCCCTCGACGTCACCACCCAGGCCCAGATCCTCGAACTCCTGCAGGAGCTCCAGGAACAGCTCGGGATGGCCGTCATGTTCATCACCCACGACCTGGGCGTGGTGGCCGAGATCGCGGATGAGGTCGCGGTCATGTATCTCGGCCTGGTGGTGGAGCAATGCGGGGTTGACGAACTCTTCCACGACCCCAGACACCCTTACACCAAAGCACTTCTGGAGTCAGTGCCGACCGCGGGTCCGCGCGCCAAGCAGCGGTTGACGACGATCACCGGCTCGGTGCCGCATCCCTACCACCGACCGAAGGGCTGTCCGTTCCACACCCGGTGCCGCCAGGCGATACCCGGCGAGTGCGACCACAAGCTTCCGCCGGTCCTTGCCACCGGCACCGCGGACCACCCCGGGAGCCGCGCTGTCCGCTGCCTGCTCTACCAAACTCCGGCGGACGTCGCGGCCGGCGTCGACACCCTCGGGGAGGTGAGCCGATGACCACGGTCAACGCGGACCGGTCACACACCGACGCACCGTCTGGTGCCGCCAGCGCCGACGTCCTGCTGCGGATCAGGAACCTCTCCATGCGGTTCCAGCTCTCCAGCGGCTTCCTGGGGCTCACCGGCCGGACGAGTTTCCACGCCGTCCGCGAGGTCAATCTCAGCATCCGCCGCGGCGAGACCCTCGGCCTCGTCGGCGAGTCCGGTTGCGGCAAGACGACCCTGGGCCGCTGTGTCCTGCGGGCGTACAAACCGACCCATGGGGAGCTCGCGTACCGCCGTGAGGACGGCACCGTCGTCGACCTCGCCAGGCTCGGGAGGGGCGAGCTGCGGCCGTACCGTCGTGAGATCCGGACGGTGTTCCAGGACCCGAACTCCTCGTTGAACCCACGGATGACGTTGCTGCAGATCGTCGGCGAACCCCTCCTGGTCAACGACCTCGCCCGCGGAGCGGAGCTGAGAGATCGGGTGGCGGAGGTCCTCCGGCTGGTTGGCCTGCGCCCCGAATACATGCGCCGCTATCCCCACGCGTTCTCCGGGGGTGAACGCCAGCGGATCGGCATCGCCCGTGCGCTGGTCACCCGGCCGCGTCTGGTCGTTGCCGACGAGGCGGTCTCGGCTCTGGACGTGTCCGTACGCAGCCAGATCCTCAACCTGCTGGAGGATCTGCAGGAACAGCTCGGCCTCACCTACCTCTTCGTCTCCCACGATCTGTCGGTGATCCGGCACCTGTGCGACCGGGTGGCGGTGATGTATCTCGGACGGATCGTCGAAGAGGGCGCCACTGACGACCTCTTCACCCGTCCCCGACACCCCTACACGGAGAGCCTTCTGCGCGCACTGCCGCTGCCTGATCCTCGGCTACGGAGCACCAAGAAGCGCGTGCCCCTGCGGGGGGAGGTGCCTGATCCGGCGTCCCCACCGCCTGGATGTACCTTCCACCCGCGGTGCCCGTACGCCCAGGGCCGCTGCGCCACCGATGAGCCCGCCCTCATTCCTCTGGGGAGATCGGCCGCCGCGAGGTGCCATTACGCCGACAGCCTGCAGCTTGCCGGCGTCACCGACAGCTAATCTTCGAGATGCTGAAGAAAGGCGGGATCGGATCCGGGGGACCGGAGTGACCAGCGAGGAGGGCCGCGTGAGCGCGGAAGAAGCAGCCGTACCCAAGTCCCGGCCAGCGTCACCGTCGACCGACCGCGCGCTGACGGTGCTCGAAACGCTGGTCGAGGCTGAGGGCCCTCTGACCCTCACGATGCTGGCGCAGACCGCGGGCGTCCCCCTCGCGACCTGCGCGTCGATCGTTCAGACCCTCGAGGTGCGCGGGTACGCCGCCCGCCAGGTCGTCGGGCGCAGCCACTTCTGGCGTCCGACGTTGCGGATGTACGCGCTCGCGACCCAGCTGATCCGCAAGGTCGACCCGGCCAGCGTGTCGCAGCGTCACCTGCGCCGCCTCAGCGACGAACTCGGCATGCCGGCCCATCTCGGCGTGCTCGACGGGGCCACGATCGTGTACGTCGCTAAGGCCGCGACTCCGGGGTTCATCCAGTTCGACACGTTCGTAGGCAAGGTCGCGCCCTACAACCTGACCGCCCTCGGCCGGGCGATCGCGGCGTACCTTCCCGAGCCTGCGCTGGTGCCGCTAGTCGACCAGCTCGTCGCCGGTAGCGGGCCGAACGCGCGGCGTCCCAGCGTCAAGGCGTTCCGCGCGGAGCTGGCCACGACCCGTGAACGCGGGTACGCCGTCGAGGACGAGGAGGAGCAGGCCGAGATCAGCTGTGTGGCGGCTCCCGTCTTCGACGCCTCTGGCGGGGCGGCGTTCTCTGTCGGCGTCACCGGGTTCGCGCGGGAACTCATGGGGGAGCGCCTCCCCAAGGCGATCGAGGCGGTACGCCAGGCCGCCGCGGCGATCTCGGCGGAGCTGGGCTCCGCTGTCCTGCCGGCGGCCACCGACGACCGTCGCTTCAGTAGCTGGTAACGCCGTCGGCGAGTTCGCGGAGAGCGTCCAGGTGGCCGAGGTGCCGCGCGGTCTCCTCGATCAGGTGCCCGAGAATCCATCGCAGCGAGACAAGCTCGAGGCCCGGCGGGGCGAAGCGTTCCAGCTCGTCCAGGTCGTGCGCAGCCACGATCGCCCGCGAGCGTTCGCATTGCTCGTCGTACTCATCCAGCAGCCGCGCCAGGGGGATGCCGCCAACGCGCCACGGGGCGTGCGGGTCATCGTCGGTCGACGGCGCGCGATCCGGCTCGCCAAGGAAGCTGGTCTCGAACCAACCGTGCTCGACCCAGCGCAGATGCGAAACCACGCCCGCGATGGTCATCACCGGCGAGGACGGAAGCGGCGCTCGGCGTGCGTCGACGTCCGAAAGCCCGGCACATTTCAGGCGTACCGTGGCCCGCTGCCAGTCCAGCCACCCGGTGAGCATGGTGCGCTCGTCGGCGTTCGCGGGTGGGCGCTGTCTGGAGGTGTTCTCCCGGCCAGGTCTCATGGGAGCAACAGCTTGTCATCAGGCGCTGACCGGGGGGACGACGTGTCCGCGAGTGGCATACGCCGCCCCGCCGCCGGGCCCTGCGCGCAGCTAGGCTCGGCGGGTCCCACTGGGACGACAGCGACGGAAAGTGCGGCTCGGCTGAAGGGAGAGGCGACGCGTGAGTGCGTTCGTAGATGCCGCGGCGGTGGCCGCGCGCCTGGGGTCGGCGGAGGAGTTCACCACCTGGGTGGAGGAGTTGGACCGGATCGGCCCGCCGGCCGCGGAGGTGGCGCTCCCTGAGCCTGACCAGCTCGACGAGCTGTTCGAGCGACTCGGGGTCCACGCCGACGACGCGGAGGACCTCAAGGCGACCAGGCCCTCGCCGTCTGAGGATCCCGAACTCTGGTGGCTCCTCCAGCGATGTCACCAGACCCTGCTTCGGGACCTCGGTAACCTCGACGCGCAGTGGCTGCGGTGGCCGCACCTGCCGGCGGACTTCGGTGCGAAGGGGCGGTTCTTCTACCCGCACGTGTTCCTCGCCTCGATCCCGGCGGTGCTCCGCTATCACGAGAAGCGCGGGATCTCCGAGGACGTGAGCTGGGCGACGCTCGCCGACCTCGGCCGGCAGATCGCGATCTACCGCCGGATCAACGGCGTGGGCGGGCTCGACGTGCAGTTCTGGTTCTCGCTGCACTTCCGGGGCCTCATCTATGACATGGGCCGGCTGCAGTTCAACCGCGGCAAGATCCACTACGACGAGCAGATGATCGAGGCGACGGGCGCGCCGTTCCGTCCGGGCGACACCGCGCTCGGCGTTCACATTCCGGAGTCGGGTCCGATGACTCAGGAGGCGTGCGAGGAGTCGTTCCGGAGGGCCAAGGACTTCTACGACCGGTACTTTCCGGAGGAAAACTACCGGTACGCGCTCTGCACATCCTGGCTCCTCGACCCGCAGCTTGCCGACTACCTGCCCGAGGACTCCAACATCATCAGGTTCCAGCGCCGCTTCCAGGTGGTGCCGGGCGGGCACGACGGCGACAAGGACGTCTTCCAGTTCGTGTTCCGGATGATCAACCCGTCGATCGACCAGCTGCCGCGGCGTTCCACCCTGGAACGCGCGGTCGTCTCGCACCTTGAAGCGGGCAAGCACTGGAAGGTCCGCTCGGGCTGGGTCGCACTCTGATCACTTGCAACCCACCCTGATCATCGGGAACGCGCTCTGATCATCGGGGCCACGCCGCGGGGCAGGCCCGCCTGCACGCCGGGCACGCAGGCGGGCGTGGATATGGTGAGCCGGAAACCAGGAGGCGGCAGCAGGCTGCCGCGCCCACACGGCGTACGAAAGGACACGGACGGTGGCTGTTCGGGCAGTGCGCGGCGCGACCCAGCTCGAGGCCGACGAACGCGAGCACCTGCTGGAGCGCGTCGCGGAGCTCGTCAAGGAGGTCCTGCGGAGCAACGACCTCACCAACGACGACCTGATCAGCGTCGTGTTCACAGCCACCGGAGACGTGCGCTCGGAGTTCCCGGCCTATGCCGCCCGCCTCATGGGCATGACCGACGTGCCCCTGCTCTGCGCGCGCGAACTCGAGATCGACGGCTCCATGCCGCGGGTCGTCCGGTTGATGGCCCACGTCGAGACCGACCTCTCCCGCCAGCAGATCACCCACGTCTACCTCCACGGTGCGGCCGCCCTGCGGCGCGACCTTTCGCACGTGTACGCCGTCCCTGACGAGCCGGCCGGGTCGCTCGCCGGCGCCGCGCCAGCGTCCGAGGTCCGGCCGTGACTCAGCCACCCCTGCGCCAGGTCGTCGTCATCGGTGCCGGTCTCATGGGCACCTCGGTGGCGCTCGCCCTGGGGCGTGCGGGCGTCGAGGTCTATCTGGAGGACGCCGACCCGGCCCACCTGCGGGTCGCGGTGTCGCTGGGCGCGGGTGGTCCGATGCCGCCCGACGCGGAGCTGCAGCCCGACCTTGTGATCGTCGGCGTACCCCCGTCGGCGCTCGGGCCGGTGATCGCGGCCGCGCTCGCGAGGTTCCCCCAGGCGACCGTGACCGACCTCGGGAGCGTCAAGGCGGCCGCGCTCGCCGACGCGACCAGGCACGCGCCCGCACTCCTTGACAGGTACGTCGGTAGCCATCCGATGGCCGGAAGCGAGCAGTCGGGGCCGCTGGCCGCACGGGCCGAGCTTTTCGACGGCCGGCCGTGGGCGGTGACCCCGCATCCGGGCAGCCGTCCCGAGGCGGTCGAGGTGGTGGAGAGCCTGGTCGCGGCCTGCGGGGCGTTCGCCGTACGCATGACGCCGGCCGACCACGACGAGGCGGTCGCGCTGGTCTCGCACCTACCGCAGGTCGCGTCCTCCGTCGTTGCGGGGATGCTCACGACCGCCGCCGAGGGGCATCTGGTCCTGGCCGGGCAGGGCCTGCGGGACGTCACCCGGATCGCCGCGGGAGACCCCGACCTCTGGACCCAGATCCTCCTCGCCAACGCCGAGCCGGTGGCCCGCCTCCTGCACGAGGCCGCTGACAACCTCCACCAGGTGGCGCTCACGCTGGAGAAGCTGGAGCCAGGATCGCCGAGCGTCGAGGAGTTGCGGGCGTCCATCGAACGCGGCGGGACCGGCGTCCGCCGGCTGCCCGGCAAGCACGGCGCCCGCCCGGAGGAGTTCGCCTCCGTACCCGTCATTCTGCCCGACCGGCCGGGCGAGCTGGCCCGGCTCTTCGCCGACGTCGGCGCCGCCGGCGTCAACATCGAGGACGTCCGGATCGATCACAGCCCGGGCGCTCCGGCGGGTCTGGTGCAGCTGGCCGTCCATCAGGACGTCGTACCCGCTCTGCTCGAGGCCCTGGCGCAGCACGGGTGGGACGTCCACGGGTAGCCTCCAACGGGATCGAGGGCAGGTCGCCCTGAGGGAGGAGACAACAGGTGGAGCGGGCCGACAAGGCAGGTCTGGACCGGATCGTGGTGGCCATCGACGGCCCGTCAGGTTCGGGGAAGTCAAGCGCGTCCCGCGGGGTCGCACGGCGGCTCGGACTGCGGTATCTCGACACCGGTGCGATGTACCGCGCGATCACCTGGTGGATGCTGCGGGCCGGCGTTCCCGTCGATGACGCTGACGAGGTGGCTGCCCGCTCGGGCGCGCCCGGGCTCGAGATCGGCACCGACCCCGACGCTCCCACGGTCGCCGTCGACGGCGTCGACGTCTCCGGCCCGATCCGGTCCCGCGAGGTGACCAACGCCGTGAGCGCGGTCGCCGCGGTGCCGGCCGTGCGACAACGGCTGATCATGCTGCAGCGGGCCGAGATCGACGCCGGAGGCATCGTCGTCGAGGGACGCGACATCGGTACGACGGTGGCGCCCAATGCCGACGTCAAGGTCTACTTGACCGCGCACGCGGAGGAGCGCGCCCGGCGCCGGGCGGCCGAGGGGCTCGCCGGCGCCAAGGTGGAGGTCAACCTCGCCCAGCAGGAAATGGCCCGCCGCGACCAGCTCGACTCCGGCCGGGCCACCTCGCCGCTCGCCCAGGCCGCTGACGCTGTGGTCCTCGACACCACCGAACTCAACCTCGAGCAGGTCATCGACCGCATCTGCGCCCTGGCCGACGAGCGGGTCGGAGCTTCGGGCGCCTGCTGAGCACACCGGGCCGGGGCGTGCCGCGCACCGGCGTACCGGCGTACCGGATCGGAGCGGACCAGATCGGGTGCCATGATTCGCGGTTCGTAGGCACGATCGTCAAGGGGGAACGATGGACGGCCTGGAGGTTCCGCCGTACTGGCACGGAGGAGGTGGCCCGCCCCGCTTCGGTGTGCGGGCCACGCGACCGCTGGTCGCCGGGCTGGTGCGGGCCGCCTGGAAGGTCCGCGTTCATGACCTGTGGCACGTGCCGAGTGCGGGACCGGTGATCCTGGCGTCCAACCACACGGGCATCCTCGACGGGCCGCTGCTGTGCGGAGTCGTACGCCGGCCCGTACACGCGGTGGTCAAGGAGGAGATGTTCCGCGGCGTGGGTGGGGTACTCCGGAACCTCGGTCAGATAGCGGTCGATCGCCAGGCGGTCGACCGGGCGGCAGTCAGGTCCGCGCTCGCGGTGCTGGACCGCGGGGACGTGCTCGCCATCTATCCGGAGGGTGCGCGGTGTAGTGGAGATTTCTCCACCATGAGGGCCGGCGTCGCCTACCTCGCGCTCTGCACCGGCGCTCCCGTCGTACCCGTGGCCTGCCTCGGTGTACGCCCACGAGGTGGGTCGGTGGGAGCATTGCCTGCGTTGCGTGCGACGCTCGACGTCGTCTTCGGCCAGCCACAGGCCCTGGAGGCGATCCCGTGGCCCCGGTTCAAGGACGTGGTCCAAGATCGCGCACGCTGGTTACAGAAATGGCTGGCGGCCCACGTCCGTTATGCGTGCGAGGTCACTGGCCAGCGGCTACCTGGCGGGGCCTCCACCGAGCCCGAACCCGGCGCGGTCGCGATCGCCCGGCCCAGCACCGACATTGAGGACGTTTCGTGAGCAACGAGGAATTTGAGGGATACGACGTCGACGTCGAGGAGCTCGACGGCTTCGGCGTTGAAGGTGACGGTGACGCGACGCCTGAGGACGCGCCCGTCGTCGCGGTGGTGGGCCGGCCAAACGTCGGAAAATCGACGCTGGTCAACCGCATCCTCGGCAGGCGCGAGGCGGTCGTCGAGGACGTGCCGGGCGTGACCCGGGACCGCGTGGCGTACGACGCCGACTGGCGTGGGCGGCGGTTCACCCTGGTCGACACCGGTGGCTGGGACCCCGACGCGAGGGGGTTCATGGCCCGGGTGGCCGCGCAGGCCGAACTCGCGGTCGCCGCCGCCGACGTCGTGCTCTTCGTCGTCGACGTCACCGTCGGTCCGACCGACGTGGACGAGGCCGTCGTCCGCATTCTCCGTCGGTCCGGCAAGCCGGTGATCCTGGCCGCCAACAAGGCCGACGACCCGCGCAGGGAGGCCGAGGCGTCGGCGCTGTGGTCACTTGGCCTCGGCGAGCCCCAGCCAGTCTCCGCGATGCACGGGCGGGGGAGCGGTGACCTTCTCGACGCCCTCTTCGAGGTGCTTCCCGAGGCGCCCGCCGAACGCGAGCCAGGTACCGGCGGTCCGCGCCGCATCGCCCTTGTCGGCAAGCCGAACGTCGGCAAGTCCAGCCTCCTCAACCGGCTCGCCGGTGAGGAGCGGGTCGTCGTCGACGAGGTGGCCGGCACCACTGTCGACCCGGTCGACGAGCTCGTCGAACTCGGCGGCAGGACCTGGCGGTTCATCGACACCGCCGGCATCCGGCGCCGGGTCCGCGAGGCGTCCGGGCACGAGTTCTACGCCAGCCTGCGTACCTCCGCCGCGATCGAACGCGCCGAGGTCGCAGTGGTCCTGCTCGACGCGAGCGAGCCGCTGTCCGAACAGGACCTGCGGATCATCTCGATGGTCGTGGACGCGGGGCGGGCCCTGGTGCTGACGTTCAACAAATGGGACCTGCTGGACGAGGACCGGCGGCTGCGGCTGGAGAAGGAGCTGGACCGGCAGGTTCGGGTCCAATGGGCGCCGCGGGTCAATCTCAGCGCGCGTACCGGCTGGCACGTCGACCGGCTCGTCCGGGCGATCGACACGTCCCTCGAGGGCTGGTCGACGCGGGTCTCGACCGGGCAGCTGAACGCTTTCCTCGGGCGGCTGGTGGCGTCCCACCCGCATCCGGTTCGTGGTGGTAAGCAACCCCGGATCCTCTTCGGGACCCAGCCGCAGACGGCGCCCCCGAAGTTCCTGCTCTTCACGACAGGCTTCCTGGAGGCGAGCTACCGACGGTACGTCGAACGCCGGCTGCGGGAGGAGTTCGGGTTCGACGGGTCGCCAGTGGTGATCACGCAGCGGGTACGGGAGAAGCGGAAGCGGCAAGGCTAAGAGGTCGCAGCGCGACCTCTAAGCCGGTGGCGGGCGGGCGGATGGGCTGCGGTAAGGTTCCATCCGCTCGGCAGTTTCTGCGGGCAACGGGCTGTGGCGCAGCTTGGTAGCGCACTTGACTGGGGGTCAAGGGGTCGTGGGTTCAAATCCCGCCAGCCCGACAAGCATCACTGCAGGTCAGAGGCTATTTCGGTGGTATCGACGCGGGTCGACTCGGCCCGCGTAGGCCGCGGAATCTCACAGATATCTCACACACATCACTGGGCGAGGGCTCGCGCGAGGGCATTCCCGGCTTCCTTCAGGCCCTCCCGCACGGCGTGCTGATAGCCGTGGGTCACCGTGATCTGGGACTGACCGAGCCACGCCGCGACAATCACGTCCGGCATCCCCAGATCCGCCAGCAGAGACGCCGAGCAGTGCCGTGCACCGTGCAATGGGATCACCGGTACCCCAGCCTGCCCGGCCAGCCTGGAGAACCGGTCGGAGAACCACTCTGGCCGGTACGGGCGGCCGATCTCGTCGACCACCACCAGGTCGTCGTCGTTGCAGTAGGCGACACCGGCCGCCAGCCTCTCCTCCGCCTGCCTCTTCCGCAGAGCACGTAGGGCATCGACGACCAGGTCTGGAAGGTCAAGGGTGCGCCGGCTGGCCTTCGTCTTCGGTGCCGAGTTGATGACCTCCCCGGCCACGGTGACGCGGGTATGCCGAACCATGAGGGAGGGTCCGTCCATCCGCCGCGCGGACGCCTGGTCTCCGGTCAGGTCAACGTCGGACCATCGGAGTCCAAGCACCTCACCGCGCTGCATCCCGAACAGGGATAGGAGCCACGCGGCGTACAGGCGGTCCTCACGGACGAAGCGGAGGAACGTCGTCGCGTCGCCTGTCTGCCAGGCGCCACGGTCGGCGCCAACCTGCTCGTTGGGGACCTTCTCCACCAGCTCGGCGCAACGTGTGGAAGAGGATCACCGCCGGGACACCGCTGCGGAGAGCGCCCCTGATCAGAGCCGGGAGCATGCAGTCGACGACCACCAGGTCGGCGCGTCGCTCGGCGATCAGCGCCTCCGCGACCGCGAGGGTCGGCGGCACGTTCCCGCCCAGATCAGCAGTAAGGAAGAGGATCCTGATCGTGGTCTCCCTTCAGATCCGTGCGGTGAGGTCGGTCCCATTGGCCGGGCTGCGGCAGGTCCATTCCTCGGTGAGGAGGGTGGGACCGGACCGGAGAGTCTCCGTCCGCAGGAGCGCGCCGGCGCTCGGATCGGTGTAGGTGATGGTGCGCAGGCCTTCCGTCTCGAACCGGCTGCTGTCCGCCTCGACGACGACCTCGTGGTCGAACGCGCCGTCGGTGCTGTCGAGGTAGCCCTCGCCGCTGCTGACCGCGAGGCTGCTCGTCACGGCGAGCGATGACCTGGTGACGCTCACGACGTGCGTGTACTCGCCGTCATGGCGTTCAACCTCACCCGCGCCGCTGCAGTGACCACTGGCCCGTCACTTGCGAGGGCGACCAGCGCGACGGTCCGACGCAAGCGGATCGCCGTCCCCGCACGCCGGGCATCCTCTGCCCGACGGATCACCGTGCTCCTGCCAGCCGCCTGGCCGTGGGAAACCGCGTGGACCCGACTGTTCACCCACGCCTGCGGCCCACCAACCCCGGCGACGACCTGACCACCCAGCCGCACGGCGCGACCCGGAACCTCAACGTGGCAAGCTGGCAGCCAGGCCAGGCACCACCACATACCCTGCCCACAAACCCCGGCGCCAGAGCAATCGGCCCGAGCGAACCCGGCTTCGTCCGGGCTCTGCACGCGTTCATCGACGCTGTGCGGTGCCATATCAGGGCGGAAGAGGCCCGCGTCCTCCCGGTGATGCACGAACGTTTCGATGGCGCTCGCCGCGGCCAGTTGGGCGGGGCGTTCACCGACACGCGCCGCCGGCACTACCCGGCCGAGTCGCCGGTGCGGGCGGGCGTGGTCCGGTTCCTCGAATCAGCTAGGGGCGCCCGCACAGTGTCGTCGTCGGGATCGGGGAGCCGATCGCTTTCGAGGCGGAAGCGCTCCGGCTTGCGCGGGTCGGATCAGCAGGTTGTTCCCGGTAGGTCGCATGTGGAGTGACGCCGACGCGATCATCGTGCTGATCCTGGGGTTCATGGGCGGGATCGCCGTCCTGCTGATCCTGCTCGCCCGGCTCGAGGACAACCTCGACCCTGCCCGGCCTCGCGGACTGCGCGCGCTGCGCGCATGGTGGCGCAGCACCTCCAACCGCGGTGCGAAAGGGGGATCATGACCACGCTGCCAGGGCGCGAGGGAGACGCGGGCGTCTCGGCCCCGGAGCGAGACCAGGGACTGGGTTGGCACGCGCTCGAGGCGGCGGCCGTCCTGGAGCGTCTTGATAGTGGGCCGACCGGGTTGGACGAGGCCGAACGGGCGCGTCGGCTGGCCAGCTACGGGCCTAACGCCCCGACCGAACGTAAGCCAGAGCGGTGGTGGGCCGAACTCGCCGAGTGGCTTACTGAGCCGCTGCAGTTGCTGTTGATCGCGGTCGCCGTACTCTCGGCGGTGTTCAGGGAGGTCTCCGACGCGGTCGCGATCGCATACCTGGCCGGCGGAATCACCTGCCGGCATATCTCGACATTGCGCGGGCCTTCGACGAGGCCGGCATCGACCTGTCGCTGTCTGGGCACGTTGCGATGTACCTGCGCCCGCATCCGCTGAAGAACGATCTCGTGGTCGATGACGGTGAGGGTGCCACCTACATCACCGGCGCGGCCGCCGCGAGATGTGAGCCAACCGAGCTCACATACGTGAGCACAAAGTGCAGGTAGCTATGCCGATCAAGAAGGATCAGAAGGCCAACCGGCTCAAGCGCGACTCGTCCAGGGCCGTCCGCCTAACTTCGACGCCGGACACTATAAGGAACGCAACACCGTTGAGCGCTGCGTCAACAAACTCCGCCAGTTCCGCGTTGTGGCCACACGCTTCGACAAGCGCGAGGTCATCTACTAGGGAACCATCGACGTCGCGTCCATCAAGGTCTGGCTCCGCGATCCCGTTTCATGATCCGAGAAGGCACGCCCTAGGGTTTGCGGGCCAGTCCGGCCAACATCCACCGGGACCCGTCGCTGTCGGCCTCGGTGGGATCCTCGGCGCCCCACAGGCCGGCGAAGGTGATGTGGGGGTCGGCGCCGGAGTAGGGCGGCACCAACTCCAGTCCATCGAAGAGATTTTCGATGTAAGCCCGGGAACGCAGGTTGAAGTTGCCTCCCTTGCCGAGAACGCCGCGGAAACGATTCGCCACCTCGGGGCTCTGCTTGTCGTCGGTGGGGTGTGACAGGGCGAGGTAGCTGCCAGGCACGAGGGCGTCGAGGTAGCGCGTGACGAGGCCGCGCGGATCGAAATCGTCGTCCACGAGCATCAGGAGCCCGGTCATGAACAACCCGATGGGTTGGTCGAAGTCGAGGAGTGCCCGGGTCTGGACGTTCTTGAGGATCCCGTCTGGCTCGCGGACGTCGCCGGTGATGAAGGTGGTGTGAGGCGAACCATGGAGGAGATCCGCGGCGTGCGCCTTGACCATCGGGTCAATATCGACGTACACGACCTGCGCGTCAGGATTGACCTCCTGGACAACCTCGTGCGTGTTGCGCTGGGTCGGAAGACCCGAGCCGATGTCGAGGAACTGTCGGATGCCGGCTTCGGCCACAAGCCACCGGGCGGCCCGTTGGTGGAAACCGCGATTGGACCAGGCGATGTCCTCAAGCTCCGGCAGACCCTGCCGGGTCTTTTCGACCGTGAGCCGGTCGACCTCGAAGTTCTGGCTACCGCCGAGAATGTAGTCGTAGACTCGCGCGGCCGCGGGCTTGGTCGGGTCGACACCGGGGGGAGCGGCATCAGGTCCTGGCATGTTGCCTCCACGAGAGTCGCTGCTGGTTCGTTATCCGCACGCTCGGGTGGAGGACCGGGCCGGGCCGCCTGCACCTGCCGTACCGCGTCGTGGCCGCCCAACATCGCGCGCGACGATGCTATCCATGTGCCCGGGGTCAAGCAAGATCATGACGTGGTGGGCGGCCCCGGTCCCTTTGTCACGCCGGAGGCTGACGGACCGGCAAGAAGTGCTCGTCCCGGCCGATCACAACTTGGCTCTAGTCGCCCCCCGTCGAGGTCCTCCCTCTTGGCGATCCGTGCTCGGAGGAGTTCCCTGCCACCTACTGATCCGGCTGCCAGCGCTTGCCGTACGCCGCAGCCCGAGGACGGCATGCGCGGCCGCCCTCGCGGGTGGCGCTGGCGGGCTGTCCTGGGAGTCCGGCATGCGACATCCGAACGGCAGTCTTGACACTTCGCCCCTGTCAGATCAGATTTGGGCGACAGATTTTAGTTGAGTCGGATGAAGCGGACTCGGCGGGCTTGCGGGTCACCGATGCGAAGTTGCGAACGGTCGGCTGAATAGCGCATCACAATGTCTGTCTCGCCGGATCCCGTGGAGTGTGGCACGGTGGCGAGGAAGAGTTCAGGGCCGAGTGGGCGCATGTCGATCGTGGGCCATCCGGTGCGACGCAGGCGAAGCGGTCCGGTTGCGGGGATGTCTATGTGAACGATTGCCTCGAGTTCGTCACTGAGGAACGTTCCGGCGCAGCTCGGGTCCGCAGTCTCTTCCATCGGGGCGTCGAGGCGTTGACAGAATCGCTCCCCACTCTGTTCAGGATGAACAACGATGCCGTCCGATGCACGNGCNAGCTGGACTCGGAAACCCTCCCTCACGAACCNCCCTTCTNCGTCGTGCCGCAGCCGCAAGCTCGCNGCACCGGACCGTAGGCTGAGCTCGCCATCCACCACCGTCACGTCGTACACCANGTCGGCATCGTCGTCGAGGTATCGACCCGTCAGAGCTTCGATGTCAGCGGCCTCCGGCTGTTCGCCTTCTGGCGACTGCGTGGTCTCGGAGCTGTCATGCTCTTCCGGCAGCGCCAGGTCGATGATCCTGCGCGCCAGTGTCTGCGAAGGCATCTCCGCCGCGTTCGACAGTACGATGGACGCGATCTTCCGGTCGGGTAGGACGAGGATATGCGCGCGATAGCCTGCGTCGCCGCCGGAGTGAGACCGAAGGAGCCCCACACCGCGATGCGGGGGAGTGGGGCCTCTCACAGCCCTCTCACAAACTGGTGAGACGGCACCGGATTTCAGGCGTCCGCTGTGGACGCCAGGTGGACCCTGACCTGCGAAACCGGACTACGCCGTACTCTTCCGGACGCCCCGCGTTTCTCTGGGGGTCAAGGGGTCGTGGGTTCAAATCCCGCCAGCCCGACAAACGTTTCCGCAGGTCAGTGCGGTGCCGCTCCGTTAGGTTGGCCAGCTGGGGACCACGGATAACCAACTCAGTGACGAGGATCCAGCTTCGCTGCGCGACCTACCTCTACTTGACCGCCAGCCATTGCAGAATTGAGCTGTCGTGGGGCGCGCCACCGCCCTCGCCCCGGCGCATGTCCTGGGACGCGCCCTCGCCCGCTTCCAGCTCTCCACGGGCTTCGGCCTCGCCGCCGCGACGCTCCTCTCCGCCTCCGCCGTCGCCCGCTGAGCATGCTCGATCACGAGGCACTACGGAACGGCCGCTACCGCCCGAGAAGAAGCAAGGAACGCGGCTCAGCGGCTGGTGTCGCCGGGGGCGAGCAGGCCGGTGGGCTCGGCGATCGCCTCTGGCGACGGTTTGAAGTAGCGGCGGACGTTCTCCGGCTTCTTGTGCCGCGACTTCGCCATGAGCATCGGCAGGCTGGCCCAGGCCTCTCCGAGATGGGTGAGGCCGGAGTGCCGGTATTCGTGCAGGTCCCAGCCCGTACCCGGCACGCCGCCGAGTCCGGTGTGCTCATCCAGCAGGGGCACGGGCCTGGCCGTACGACAGCCGGACGAGCCCGGTGTCCAGGCAGACGTCGCGCGGGCTGACGACCGTCCCCGGCGTCCCTAGGCTAGCTGCGCTGCCACTTATGATTGCGCGATGTCGCTCGCAGTGCGCTGGGCTCGGCTGCTGATGGTGGTGTCGGCAGCCGGCTTTACAGGCGCGGCCTTCGCAATCCGCGCCACGATGGACGGGCCCATCGAACAGTACTCAGGCGCCGCCTTGTCCGCGGCCATCGTCTACACGATAGTGATCTTCATATGGCCGCTGATCTCCCCACTGGCCGCCGGCAGCGCCGCGATCGCATACTGTTGGTTCATCGAGTTTGCACAGCTCACCCCCATGCCCGCGGCACTCTCCCAACGCAGCTGGCTCGCGCGCCAGCTGCTAGGCGCCCAGTTCGACCTTATTGATGTTGCCTGGTACCCCGTCGGCGTCATCCCATTGGTCGCCGCGCATTGGTTCCTCCGGGCCCGCACACGTTCCCAAACAAACCCGACACCCGCTGAGCCTTAGCCTCAATCCGTGGATCGGATCGGTCCAAGAGACGCCACCACCAAGCCCGAGCCCGCCGCTGCCACTACCAACGCCAGCAACGCCCATAGATCACGAAATGCTGCTGGAGTACTAGTTCCTGCTTATGCTCAGATCGAATCCCCTGCTTGGGGACTACTTGGGGACCATGTGGGGACCACACGGTGTGCGCGGTGGTGAACAGTCCGACTGCGCTCGAACGGCGCTCGTGCGGGTCAAGTTGTCTCTGACCTGCAAAGCTGCCTACACCCACGTCCTGGGGGTCAAGGGGTCGTGGGTTCAAATCCCGCCAGCCCGACACACGAAGGTGCAGGTCAGAGGCACAAAATGATGAATCGGCAATTGCCTCGGACCCGGCGGTGTCCGATTCTGGGAGCGGAATGGGAGCGGATCTTGCTCAAACCGCTCTTCCAGCTGCTTGGGGTGCCCGGTAGGACTCGTGTCACCAGCCGCCCACATTCCCGGGGTCGGCTTGACTCCTCGGGTGGTAAGCAGACGCTGCGGGAGCTGGTGCTCGAGTACAAGACGAGAAGAGTCGCGGTGTACCGACGGACGGTGCAGACCACGCTGAGGGCGATTCAGAGCCTCGTTAGAACGCTGGTCACTTCTTGGGCAGTGACGTGCGAGGCCGGAGCGTGCATCCTGATCGGACGCCAGCAGCACACGTTGCGGAGGATGACGCGGTGACAGCTCCTGTAGACGCTCAGGCCGATCAACCTGCCCACTCGATGGGAGCGTCGCGGCCGTGCAGTGGATTGATCATCCTCTTGAACGGCACGTCGAGTTCCGGGAAGTCGAGCATCGCCCAGGACCTTCTACCGATCCTTGGTGGCCCTTACTTCTACATGCCTGTCGACGCCATCGACACCATGCTCACATGGACGGATTACAAGCCTGACGAGCTGCCAGCAGTCCTCCGGCAGGCCTTGATGGGTTTCCACCGTGCTGTAGCTGGGATGGCCGCAGCAGGCAACAACGTCGTGGTGGACGACGTTCTCAGCGATCCGTGGCGACTGATGGACTGCCTTGCCCTGTTCTCTCCCAAGGACGTCGTACTGGTGGGCGTGCGCTGCCCGCTGGAGGAACTGGAACGCCGCGAGCGGGCACGCAGCGACCGCTCCACGGGCTTGGCCGCAAGCCAGCTAGAACGGGTCCATGCCCACGGCGTTTACGACATTGAGGTCGACACCAGCACAACCAGCCCACTCGAATGCGCCCGGCAGATCAAGGACTTCCTGCCGCAACGGCCAACTCCCACAGCATTCGAGCAGCTCAAGGTGAAGTTGTCCGCCTGACGGCCCTGGAACCGGCGAACGTTAGGTCGCCGGCCGCGCGGAGCTGTTCAGCGCTTCCCGAGCAACGGTTTACCAGGGTCTCGACCGAACCGGCAGACGTGGCGCCCAATGGCACGTTTCTTACCGACACCCCTTACTCCGCGAGCAGGAATCGTTGCGGGTACGGCCAAGACGGATCGTGCTCAGACCGCTCTTCCACTTCCTCCGCGATCACGGAGCAGTCCATCAAGGACGCTGACCGCCGATAGTTGGGCGAGCCGGGCTCGCTCCTCCAGCGAGTCTTCCCAGAACTCTTCCAGAGCACCTATCAGACCCTTCCGCATGCGTTCGCTGATGTGGCTGTAGACCCCGCGCATGCCGGGCACCTCGTGGCCCATCCGCTCGGACTGCAGGACGCAGGAGATCCCGGCCTCGTCCATCCAGGTCTGGTGTCCGTGTCGTAAGCCGTGGGGCGTGAGCCCAGGCAGGACAGGTAGCCACGTCGCGGGGAAGGTGCTCTCGGTGATGCGGGGCCTACCGCGGCCAGCCGGTGGGGTGTAGGTCGGTAGGCCCGGCGTGGCGGCCGGCCACGGCGGCATCGGCTTTCCGGCCACGACGTCCCAGCATCGACCAGGACCGGGAGCTTCGCCCGCGGCCGCGTTCCGGTCCTTGGTGGGTACCACCCATCGGCCGCCGGTCGCATGACGCGCTCACTGAAGTTCGAGCGGGTGAAGTGCCCTCCCCGGGAGCCCAAGAACACGTACTCCGACCCTGCGCACCACTCCACATCGCCGTTGCCGCTCTGTTCTCGGCAGTTGCACATGTGATGCGACGCTGTTTCGAGATGCCTGGCAAACAGGCTGCTGAGGAAGGGCGGCAGGTCCGCGGTGCGCATCGAACCGTCCTTCGGGCGGCCGCTGTAAAAGCGGCCGTTCACTTCGTATAGCTTCCAGTGGATGTCGAGCTTGTCTCCACGGAAACTGGAAGGCAGTAAGCCGACGAGCTCGCTCCACGCGGCGTCGGTCGCAGTCGACAGCCGACCCGCACCGCGACGAACAGCTCGTCCCGGCCGACGCCGGTCAGCGGGTGCTCCTGCGCGTCGAGCAGCGCGTCGACGATCAGCCGGTACTGATCCGCGGTCAGGTACGCAGCGACCTTGAGCCGCCCCGGGAATCCCGCCAGCTCCCAGCCGTCCACCTGATGCTCGATGGATTCGTCCACGATCCCCTCGTGCATCGTCATGGACCCATTGCCATCGCTCAGCGTGGTCGCCGGTAACCGACAGAACCAGTATCTGGTCCAGACTGCTCCGGAGCAGGTCCGGCATCGGTTCCGCAGTCAGGAACCGATGCCGGACGCTACGAGTTGGCGGTCAGGTTAGCCCGCGTCTGCTCCGATGTTGGGCGGAGCCGGGATGGTGGTGCCGTAGTAGTCCACCCCTCCGTTGCCGGTCACGGTGACGCCTGCTCCGAGGGCGGGGGAGCCGGCCTTGAGGGAGTAGGCCTGTGGGCATGGTTGGGGTCCGGTGCCGGTGGGGGGTGACCAGGAGCAGATGCCGCCGGCACCAGGGGCGGTGAAGAGCGGGTCGCCCCAGACTGCGTTCGTCTCCCGACCCGCAGCCGACCACGCAGCGAAGTCCGGGTAGACGGTGTTGCCCCAGCGCCAGCCGCCGCTGTTGGTGCCGTAGTAGAGGTTGTTCGACAGGGTCATGCCGGTTTGGGTGTACGGGTTGTAGATGAACTGCCCGGTCTTCCCGCCCGACGTGCCCTTGTTGGCCATGTAGCAGATGTTGTCCTTGATCTGCGAGCCTGCTGCCCAGACGCCTGTGCTGAACCCGAAGTTGAAACACGCGCTCGAGCCGGTGCGCTTGTTGGCGCTCTGATCCTTGTTGGTGAACATGGTGTTGCCGTAGATCGAGATCGCGTTCTTCGGCGCACTCGGAACCACCACGAACAGACCGCCCTGGGCGTTCGCCCAGTCGTCGTTCTCCGAGATGTTGTAGCGGAAGGTGTTCGGTCCCCAGACCCGCGATGCCACGGTCAGGGTGTACGCCGCCAGTCCGCTGCCGGCGTTGTTGTGGGTGTAGTTGTACTCCACGAGCGAATTCGTCGTACCGCCGTCGAGGTCGATACCGTCCCAGTCACAACCGGCCGTCCACGTCGGCACCGGCTGGACGTTGTACACCTCGTTGTAGCGGATCGTGATGTTGTTCGAGGTGTAGGCCATGATGCCGCTGGTGCCGCCGCACGAGGTGACGTTCGCGCCGATGTCGTGCACCACGTTGTGCTGGATGACGGCGCCGTCCCAGCCGTTCGCCTGAAGCGCCGCACCAGTGGTCTTGGCCGCCATACCGAGGTTGTAGACGGTGTTGCCCTCGACCCGGACGTTCGTGATGTTCGTCCCGTAACCCCACCCGTAGATGCCCGGGCCTGCGCTCGAGGTCACGCTCGAACCGTGCAGCCTGTTGTTGAGGACCTGTACGTCGTCCAGTGGCCCGTTGTGGTTGTTCACGGCGTACCCGAGCACCATGATCTGGGCGCCGAACACGCTGGTACTGCCGGCCGGCGGACCGAACCCGGAGATGTCGCTGCTGGTGACCTTCAGGGTCTTCGTAGGAGTCGACGACGTGGTGTTCTCCAGCAGTACGCCGGCCGCGGTCGTGCTGCCGTTGACGACCTTGATGTTGTTGAGATGGAAGCCGCTGACGTCGTCCGCGGTGATCGCGGCAGAGGTGTTCCCGGTGCAGTCGGACTGGATGGTGGCTTGTCCGGTGCCGGACGAGTAGACCCGGAACGGCGTCGACGCGTCCGACGTCGGAACGTTCGTACGGTTGAAGACCAGACAGCCGGTGAACGTCTGCCCGCCCTCGAAGTAGATCAGGCTCCCTTGCGGGAACGTGAAGCTGTTGACCTTCCCGATCGTCTTCCAGGCTTGGCTGGGCGAGAGTCCGGTGTTGCTGTCGTTGCCTGTTGCGGACACGTAGTAGGCGGTGCCAGCGGCTTGTGCGGGCGCGGTGAGCAGGCCCACCAGGAGCAGGCTCACGAGTGCTTGGACGGCCAGTACCGCGAGCGTTCTTGGTTTCATGCCTCTCCTCACTTTGGACGGACTTTCAGCCGGGCGGGTGGTCGAGAGCCTTCTGGAACTCGTCGCGGATGCTGTCGCCACCGGCCTTCTTCCACTTCGCGACACCCGCGTCCCAGGCCGAGACAGGCTTCCGGCCCTGCAGGATGTCGAGCTCGAGGTCGCCCATGCCGATCTGGTTTCCCTTGCGGACGTTGGTCTCGCTGTACCGGCTGATCGTCGGATCGGCCAGCGCAGTGGGGACGAGCGTGTTCTGAGCGTCGAACTGCGCCTTGGTGACGTCGGGGGATCCGGGCTGGTAGGTCATCCAGGGGGCGTTCGCGACGTACTCGATACCCAGGCCGATCTCGGCGCGTCCCTTGTCGGTCAGCACCGGGTCGGTGCCCTGGAGCGTGTGATGGATGCCCTTCACTCCGTAGTTCTTGAACAGGTACTCCGACGTTCCGAACGGGGCTGCGAGGTAGTTCAGGAAGCTGAGCAGTGCCTCGACCCGATCGGCGGCGTTGAGGTTGACCGAGGTGATGTTGATCGTCGGTGCGCCGAGCCAGACCGGTGCGGTGCCGCCGCCGTCGGCGAGCGGAGGAGCCCAGGCCGCAAGGCGGAAGGTGTCCGGGTGGGGATAGTTGTAGAACGCGTGCCAGGCGCTGAACGAGTCATCCACCATCAAGGTCGAGCCGTTCGCGACCCAGGTCTTGCGGATCGAGCTGGGTGCGTTGAATCCGTCGGGATGCACGACACCGGCGGCCATCAACTTGCGGCCGGCCTCGAGCGCGTCCTTCTGCTGTTCGGCCTCGAAGGCACTCACCAGACGCCCGTCCCGGACCGACCATCCGTTGGGGATCTTGAACATCTGCCGCAGGTAGGACAGTGGCAGACGTCCGAGTGCCCACGTGTTGGTCTTCGAGTGGGTCAGCTCCTTGCAGAGATCCTGGAACTCCTGCAATGACGCCGGTGGCTTGGTAATGCCGAGCTTGCCCAGCAGGTCGTCACGGGCATAGAGGGTCAGGGTGATCTGCGCCCCGCGCGGGATGGGGATTCCGTAGATCTTTCCGTCGTACACCGTCTGCTTCCAGCTGGCCGTGGGGATGTTGGCAAGCAGCGGGTACTTCGCGATCGCGTCCCCGGACAGATGTGATGTGAGATCAACGGCCTTCTTCTGCAGCAAGGAGGGCAGCGACGGTACCTGGCCCGGGTAGATGCTGAAGAGATCGGGCAGCTTGCCGCCGGCGACCGCGGTCTGGAACCGCTGGCCGTAGTCGGTGCTCGGGACGATCTCGATGTCCACGGGGAAGCCGAGTCGGCGCTCGAGTTCCTGCCAGTACGCGTTTCGGTTCTTCGCCGGGGGAGCCGGTGAGTTGGTGACGGTGAGTACGGCGACCTTCTTTCCGTCTCCCGGCGGACCGCTGGTGGCGGCAGTCGGGTTGGCGGGGTACTTGAAGGTTGCGCTGTCGACACCGTCCTTGCCGATCAGATCGGGCGTGAAGCCCTGGTAGGCGATGTACTTGGGCAGCCTGATGCCGTCGGCGCCGCCCGCATCCGCTCCGCCACGGCCCTTGTTGCTGCATCCTTGGAGCAACGGGAAGCCGGCAGCCGAAGCGACCGCGACGAGGCCGCCACCGAGAACCTGTCGCCTGCTCAATTCGGGCATGTGCACGCTCCTCTGCCTGAGATGGTTCATCCCTTCACCGCGCCGGTGAGTACACCCTTGGCGAAGTGGCGCTGAAGGAACGGATAGACCAAGACGATGGGGACGATCGAGATGACGAGGATCGCCATCTGGATGGATGTCTGCGGCGGCAGGGCATGACCGGCCGCGCCGAGATCCTCGGCGCCGAGTTGGGTGTTGTCGACGACGTACGTACGGAGGACGAGCTGCAGCGGCCACTTGCCGGAGTCGCTGATGTAGAGCAGCGCGTTGAAGAACGAGTTCCAGTAGCCGACCCCGTAGAACAGGCCGACGACGGTCAGCGCCGCCTTGGCCAGCGGTACGCCGATGTGACGGAAGAGCTGCCACTCGGACGCGCCGTCGATCCGGGCGCTGTCGATGATTTCGTTGGGCAGGCCCACGAAGAACGCGCGGACCACGACGACGTTGAACGCGGTGACCGAGGTCGGGATGATCAGCGCCCACAATGTGTCCAGCAGGCCGAGTTGCTGGACGACCAGGTAGCTGGGGATCAGGCCAGGGCTGAAGAGCAGGCTGACCAGGACGAGGATCAACAGGTAGCGGTTCCCGAATGTCCCCTTCCGGCTCAATGCCCAGCCCAGCATCGCGGTCAAGGTGATGCTCAGCAGGGTGCCGACTCCGGTGACGAACAGCGAGATCAGGAGTGAACGTGTCACGACGCCGCCGGCGAGGATCGACCGGTACGCTCCGAAGTCGATGCTGGATGGGAACAGTACGAAGCCACCGGCCCGGGTCACCTCGGCCGGCGAGGCGAGGCTCGTGGACACAATGCCCAGGAACGGGACGAGAACGAGTCCGCACGCGACGATCAGAACGGTTGCCTTTGCGCCCCGGCCCACGATGTTGGTTCGGCCGGCGATGGTGTCGATGCTCATGCCTTGTAGACCCCTTCTTCGCCGAACGCGTGGGCGATCTTGTTGGCCGAGAGCACGAGCAGGAGGCCGATGACTCCCTTGACTAGACCGACCGCTGCTGCCACACCCCACGCGCCGCCGACGACCCCGTTGTTGTAGACGAACGTGTCGAGCACTTCGCTGGCCTGCCGTCCGACCGCCGGCTGCTGGAGAAGGATCTGCTCGAAGCCGACGGACAGCGAGTCACCGAGCTTGAGGATGAAGAGCAGGATGATGATCGGCCGCATCCCCGAAAGCGTGATGTGCCAGGTCTGCCGTAGCTTCGAGGCACCGTCGACACTGGCGGCTTCGTAGAGGGATCGGTCGATCTGGGCCAGCACGGCCAGGAACAGGATCGTGGCCCATCCGGTGTCCTTCCAGATGACCTGCGAGGTGACCAACGCCTTGAAGGCGTCGGCGTTCCCAATGATGTTCAACGCTTCGTGCCCGGAGGAGCGTAAGTAGTTGTTGAGCAGACCAGCGCCGCCGAGCACCTGCTGGAACACTGCGACCAGGATGACCCAGGACAGGAAATGCGGGAGGTAGAGCACTGATTGGACAATTTGCCGCAGGCGGTTCGAGGCAAGGCTGTTCAGAATCAGGGCCAGGATGATCGGTGCCGGGAAGACGAACACTGTCTGCAAGGCCGTAATGGTCAGCGTGTTCTTGAGTGCATTCAGTAGATCCGGATCGCCGTTGAAGAGGATCTTGAAGTTGTCGAAGCCGGACCACAGGCTTTCCCGGATTCCGAGGTAAGGCTGGTAGTCCTGAAAGGCGATCACGTTCCCGAGCAGTGGATAGTAGTGGAACGTGATGATGACGGCTATGCCGGGAAGTGCGAGCAGAAGCACGAACTTGTCGCGTTTCAGCCGCTCCCACCAGGACCGGCGGCGAGGAGCGGGTGACGGCGACGAAGGCCGGTGCCCGGTTTGGTGACGCGCTCGAGCGGGCGCGGGTGCGACGCTCATCTGACTTCGGGGTCGATGTCCAGGACACGCAGCGGACTGGGCGCGCCGGGGGCGGTCGGAGCCTGCTGGGCGTAGATCGAGAGGACTCCGGATGCTTGCCACCGGTGCCTGTCGACCCGAGGTTCACCGACGAAGGTGTCGGTGGAACGGTAGATCTCCCGCCAGGTACTCCACTCGTCGGCCGACGCGGCTGCGATGACGTACAGGGGACCGCCCGAGTCTTTCCCGTGATAGTCCGGATCGGAGGACTTGGTGAAGACCAGGATCAGATCGTCTCCGCCGGCCAGCACAGTGGGCTTACGGCCGAAGTAGGGCAGTTGATGCTGGTGCCAGGTGCCGCGATCGTCGCCCCAGTAGTGGACGTAGCGCCAGGTGCCGAGGTCGGCCGACGCTTCCGCAGCTGTCGGTGGCTGTTGCCACAGGACGACATGGATGCGCCCGCGGTCGTCCAGCGTCTGGGTTACCTGGTTCATCATTCCCCACCCGTAGGGGATCGGCCGGACCGTGATGCCTCGTGAGTGCAGATGCATCGGCTCCTGCCCTGTGACGCCGACTCGTGTTCCTTCTCGATTCCTCCAGGTGTGACCGCTGTCGTCGCTGTAGGCGTACTGCAGGTCGTGGTTGCTGAGGAGGTTGATGCTCTCTCTCCAGACCCAGGTCGTGTGCAGGCGTCCGGCGGTGTCGAAGTCGAAGCCGTTGTGGTACGCATTACGCGAAGTGCTGTCGACGAACCTGCCCTGCCCGCTGACGAAGGCGCCGAGGATCTTCCAGCCGTCGGCGTCCGGGCGGTATTCCGCGAGATGCGTGTCGCCGTCGCCGCTCATGCCGATGCGGTAGTACAGCTGCAGCGCACCGTCGGGCATGGTGACGAAGATCGGGTACGTCAGCTTGGTCAGCTCGACGCCGCGGACCAGCTCGGACGTAATGGGCCCGAAGAGATCCGTCGACCAGGCGATGCTTTCCGGAGAGGTCGCGACTCCGGGCTGGGAGACCCGGTAGTGCAGCGGGCTGTTGTGGTGATCGAACGCCAGGTGAATGGTGCCGTCGGACGGGCAGATGCCCAGCACTGGAACGTTGTGCACGTCGGTGTGGTCGATCACGTAATCATCGAACGAAAGGGAGTCCCAATCGCCGTCCGGAAGTTGCCGGCGCGCTACGCATACCCGGCCCATAGAATCGACATAGGTGGCGTACTGCCAATCGTTCAGAGTGGCCAATGCATCGATCTGATAGGTCTGGCCGTTGAATGTGGTGCCGAACTGACCCTGGCTCAGGTTCAGTGCTTTCGGATCCACGATCGAGTCCTTCATCAGCATGATCTCCGTTATTGCAGGTCGAGTGGGCCAAGCGTGCTACCTGGAGGTGATGAGGTCCAGGCAATGATTGTGATCGTGATGATCAGTGATTCTTATCGGGAATCCGTGCGTAATCATTCGAGGCGGGTGGTGCCGGGTGGACGGGCGCCGTCGCGCATACAGGTCAGCAGAGCTTTGGCGGCAGGGGATTGGGTTCGGTCGGAGGACCACCACACCCAGATGTCGCGCACTCCCGCGGTGGTGTCCAGATAGCGCGTGCCCAGGCCTTCGGTCGCCGAGACGCTGAGCGAGAGTTCGTTCGTCACGCCGACTCCCAGCCCGTGCCGTACGAGCTCGACGAGCGATTGCGGCTGAGTCACCTCGTAGGCGAGTCGCGGACGCCGCCCGAGTCGCCGCCAGATCGGGTGCGTGGGACTCTCCAATTCGCCATGCCCGGTGAGGATCAGGTCGAGGTCCGCGAGCTCGTCCAGGGGGAGCGGGCCGTCCTGCTTGGCCAGCGCGTGGGTGGGATGGAAGACGACCATGTAGCGTTCGCGCCATAGCGGGAGCCCGTTCAACGTGTCCTGGGGTTCAGGCCACCTGGTGGGCCGCAGTACCAGCTCGATCTCGCCCGACGACGCGGCCCGCGCGAGATCGTTGGCGCGCATCTCGAGCAGGCGGACGGCGATCCCCGGGTAGCGGGCGCGGAAGCTGCTCAGCAGGCCGGGAACGTACGCCGCCATGGCGCTGGGGTAGGCGCCGAGGCTGACGGATCCCCGTCGCAGTCCGAGTACTTCGGCGACGCTGCCCTTCGCCGCCTCGGCTTCCCGCACCAGGGCGAGCGCGTGCGGCAGGAAGGCGGCGCCGGCCTGCGTCAGCTCGACCGGACGGCGATCGCGGTGCAGGAGCGGCGTGCCGAGCTCGCGCTCGAGTGCGGCGACGTGGTTGCTGACCGTCGGCTGGGAGTAGCCGAGGAGGTCCGCGGCGCGACCGAATCCCTTGTGTTCGTTGATTGCCAGGAACGTGGTGACCCAGTGCAGTTCCAACAATGCCCGGTCTCCCGTCTCTCGCCCACGGCATCACGAAGGCCGAGGGTCTGACTCGGCGGCCGGGAGGTGTAGTCCGATCGCCTCGTAGGCACGTCGAGCGTCGGGTCCGCAGAGCGCCGCGAGGAATCGAGTGGCCAGCCCATGCGGCTCGGTGCTCGCGGCTGCTGCGAAGCGCGCGTAACTCTGGAGCTCCTCTGGGAGCGGGCCGACGATGCGGATGCCGGGGACTGCAGCAAGCTCACTCAGCTGCTGGATCGCGAGGTCCGCGCGTCCGTCGAGGAGAGCCTCGGCGGTGAACCCGCTGTCCAGGACGGTGGCGCGGGCATTGAGGTCCGCTGCTACGCCGTACCTTTCCAGCACGGAGCTGAAATGGATGCCGCTGGCGCCTGTTCTGGTGTAGGCGACGGATCGTGCGGCGAGGGCGAAGTCGAGGAATTGGTCCGCGTCCTCGAACAACTGTGGTGTGTGCGAGGGTGGTACGGCGTACCCGATGCTGGAGGTCGCGACGGCCGTGGTCGTGCTGCCGTCGAGGACGCCTTCAGTCGCGAGGGCAGCGACTCCGGATTCGGTGCCGATCAGTACGTCTGCGTGTTCACCGGCGCGAATGTGTTCCATCAGGATCGTGGTGGGGTCGAACACGGCGTCGATATGCACGCCGTACTCCGCCTCAAAGGCTGGGTTGACGCTGTCTAGTAGTACGGTACGGAGTGCCAGGCCGCTCAAGACCCTGAGTGGAGTTTGGTTCACGTCCATCCCGCCTCCTTGGTGAACAGGTCAGGTGGACCGAAGTTGCCCGACTTCAAGAGCAGACTTGTGCCGGATTCGACGTTCCGAATCCACGGGACTCCGGGAGCCTCCTCCTCCTCGATCGTGCAGATCCGCACGTCGAGGTGGTCGATGACGGCACCTGAGGTTTCGCCGCCGGCCACGATCAGGCGACGAATGCCGCGTTCCGCCAGCCCACTGGCCAACTGGCCGGCGACACGCTCGTACACGTCAGGGTCGGAACCACGCTCTGCGGGCCGCTGCGAAGAGAAGAACAGTGCCGGCCCATTCGGGAGATCGTCGAACCATCCGAGAGCGTCCGCCACAACGGTGTGCTCGCTCGCACAGATCCGGTAGGAAGCTCCTCCGGCTGCCGCGTAGTGGTCTATCTGCTCGAGTGTTCGTTGCGAGCAGCTGCCGGCGGTGATCGCTGTTCTTATCGTTGATCGCGGTGGAGCAGTCTCGCCTTGGGCTACCACTTCGTGGGCGATGTGGGAGACCGTGTGAGGAGTCTGCGCACGGAGGAGGCGAAGGACGGACGAGTCAGTCATCGGGGTCAGCGGATGATCAACCATATGAGTCTCGGCCAGTGGCGTGTCCCCGACGAACAGATGCCCTTGATAGACGGTTCGACGGTGTCGAGGTGCGCTGGGGGTGGTGACGACGAGCGTCGTATCAAGGGCGTCGGCGAGAGCGTCGGTGATGGGACCGATGTTGCCCACAGGCGTCGAGTCGAACGTCGAACAGTACTTGAAGTAGAAGCGGGAGACCTCGCACTCAGGCAGGGATTCCAGTGCCCGCAGCGAGAGTGCGACGGCGTCATCGACGTTTGCTGTTCGCGTTTTGAGGCCGACCACGATGGCAGCGGCGACGTCGGTCGCCCCGGTCACGTCGTCGGCGATGACCCCGATCATGACGCCTCGCCTGACAGCCGTCGACGAATCGCTGCCGCGGCCGCAGTTGGCGGGGAGATCACGGGAACATCCAGCTCGCTCATCAGCGGGGCGAGGGAGTACTGGGCGAGCAGGATCGTGTCGTACGTACCGCGCACCTGGCCTAGCATCTCGCGGCTGGCGGCGATCCGGGCATCGACTGTGCACTGGATACCGGCATCTGCGAGGGCGTGACCGAGCCTCGTTTTCGTGTCCAGAGCGGCAGATTCCAGCGAGGCGACGATCAGCAGCTTCCGCGGCGCGAGCTCGACCACCTCCGCGAAGGCACCATCGTCGGATCCCACGATTGGGGTATCGGACTCCCGCCGATCCTGTGCGACAGCGCCGTACTGCGAGCAGGTCAGCAGGACCGCATCCGCTCCACCACGGATGGCGATGTCGATGAGCGCATTCATCCTGACCTGGAGGCTCGCGGCGACTCCGCCCGCAGCTTCCGCGTCCGCAAGGAGGCGATCATCGAGGAGGTGCCAGATCTCCGCCTGTGGCAGTTCGGCGATGACTGCTTCCTGCGCCGGTTGCATAGCCGCCGGAGCGGCACTGATCAAAGCGATCCGGGGAACCGCGGTCATCGTTGCTCCATCGAGTACGTCGGCCCGTCGGCGAGTTCGTCGATCCAGTTGAGGCTCGCCACCGTGTCTCCCGTCGGCTGGTACTCGCAGCCAACCCAGCCTTCGTAGCCCGATCGCGCGATATGGTCGAGGACTCTCGGGTAGGCAATCTCACCGGTCCCCGGCTCACCTCGGCCCGGACTGTCGGCGATCTGCACGTGCTTGATCTCGTCGCGCAGGGCATCGAACCGTGCCAGCAGATCACCGCGATCCACCTGCGCGTGGTAGACGTCGTACAGGACGCCGACCACGTCGGTTCCGGCTGACTCAGCGACGTACGCAGCGGTCTCCGCGGATGCGAGTCCGTAGGTCGGCTGGTCGCGCTTGTTGATGGCTTCGAGCACGATGCTGATGCCGCTGCCGCGTGCTTGGTCGGCGGCCCAGACAATGTTCGCCACATAGCAGGCGAAGGCACGATCGGGATCGCAACCGGCGGGTCGGAGGCCGGCCGTGGCGTGCAGGACCGATGCCCCGAGTTCGTGAGCGTAGTCGAGTCCGGACTTGAGCCCGTCGCGGAACTCGGCTCTCGCATCGGGATCGAAGGCCCATCCCTTGGCGGTCGACTTGGACGTGCCGGCCGGCGTGTTGATGAGGATCTGGCGTAGGCCGGCCTGGTCCAGTTGGTGCCGCAGGAGGGCTGCGTCGTAGCCGTACGGTTGGGAGTACTCGACGGCGATGAAGCCCGCGCGGGCGGCGGCTTCGAAGCGCTCGAGGAACGGCACCTCGGTGAACAGCCAGCCGAGGTTCGCCGCCAGCCGGACGGGGCCACCGGGCAATTTGATGATCATGATGCGACGCGTCGTACGTAGTCGGGATTGATGACATGCGCGGGTTCGGCACCGTTGAGAGCCGAGATGACGATCTCCGCGGCGAGGGCGCCGGACTTTGCCCGGGCCTCTTGGGTTGCGCCTGCGATATGGCTGGTCGTGAGGATGCCGTCCACCGAACGGAGCGGGCTCTCCCAGGGCAATGGTTCCTCGGAGAAGACGTCGATCGCCGCGCCCGCGATAGCTCCGGAGCGTACGGCCTGGGCCAGTGCCTCCTCGTTGACGATTCCGCCGCGCGAGGTGTTGACGATGAGAGCGTCGGGCTTCATCGCGGCGAGGGCTGAGGCGTCGATGAGATTTCGGGTCGTGTCGTCCAGGAAGAGGTGGAGCGTCACGATATCGGCGCGGGCGAGAAGGTCCGGAAGAGACGTTGCCTCGACGGCGTTGGCATCGGCGTACTCATGATCAAGGGCCGGATCGTAGGCGAGCACGTTCATCCTGAACGCCTTCGCCAGGTCCGCGACCGCTTTGCCGACCGAGCCGAGACCGACGACCCCCAGCGTTCGCCCGGCCAGCTCGCGTCCGGTCGGCTGGTTCCAGGTGCCGGCCGCCAGTTGAGCGGCATTCGGGACGATGTGGCGGGAGTGGGCGAGGGCAAGCGCGAACACGTATTCGGCCACTGCCTGCCGGTTGACCCCCGGGGTGATGCAGACAGGAATTCCTTGCCTGCTTGCGGCCTCGACGTCAACGTTGTCGTACCCGACACCAGTGCGGACGATGAGCCGTAACCGCTCGGCCGCGGAAAGGTGATCGGCGGTCAACGGCCGCGTGCCGGCGATGATGGCGTCCGCCTGAGCGAGCAACCCAACTCGTTCGTCAGCAGGACGTTGGTCGAGATCCGGCGCGTGCTCGACGACGTAACCAGCGTCTTCCAGCGTGCGCGTCACCGCGTCGCCGGCATACAGGAACGCGGTCGTCACCAGAATGTGCGGTGAGGTCACCAGAGGCCTCCGCGGTAGTCCACGTCGGCAAACGCTCCGCCGTGCAACGTCGGCGGCGGGGCGGTCCGGTCGACGGCGTTGGCATGATCGGCTGCGTTATCCCGGGGCTGGAAGCCGATGGACTGCCATCCCTTGTCCGCGTCCCACCAGCCGTCGGTGTTCGCCGAGCAGCCGTAGACGATCTCGTACCCGACTCCGGTTGCTTCGATGGCACAGCGGACGAGTTCGGCGCCGTCCGGCCAGCTCAGCCAGAGCGCCAGTTGCCGGACGTCTTCGGGTGCCGGCCGGAAGGTTCCGATCCGCAGGCAGACCGATTCGATGCCCCACTTGTCGTAGTACAACCGGGCGCACGCTTCCCCGAAGACTTTGGACAAGCCGTAGTAGGTGTCGGGGCGCGGTACGACGTTCTCGTCGATGCGTTGCTGCGCGGGATAGAAGCCGACGGCGTGGTTGGTGCTGGCATAGACGACGCGGCGTACGCCGGCGCATCGGGCGGCCTCGTAGACGTTGTACGTGCCGCGAATGTTGGTCTGCTCGATCTCGGGGTAGCTCGTCTCGTCCGTGACAGCGCCCAGATGAACTATCACATCGACGTTCTCGCATGCTCGAGTGAGGGCTTCGAGATCGGTGAGATCGCCGAGTACCTCTTGCTCGCCAGAGAGCAGGGCGGTGTCGTGAGCTTCACGGGAGTAGAGCACGACGTCGTACCGGCCTTGTAGGTGCTCGCGGATGACCTGTCCCATCCGTCCGCGACCACCGGTGTAGAGGACTCTTGTCATGCGATGCTCCGGTCCCGCGCACCGCACTCGCCGTCGGCGAAGTACCCGATGTGAGCTGTCTGCGGCTTGACTCGCTCGATTCTCGGTCCGTCGAAGCGCAGGCCGACGTCATGGCCGGGGACGAGGATCCCGTCGGTCTCGCGGAGGATGCCTCGGAGACGGACGATGGTGCGATGGCTCAGGTCTTGATCCATGGTGGAGTCGGCGGCACCTTTCGTGAGTTCGTGGATGTTCTTGACCGCGTCGCCCGCGAAGATCAGCACGCCGGCGGACGTCGCGACCTGGAATGCGAGATGGCCCGGAGTGTGGCCGGGGGAGTGGATGGCGCCGATCCCTGGCAGTACTTCGTCCTCGCCGCGGATGCGTCCGACCGCGTCGCCTCGCCGTACGAGATCCTGGATGTGCAGGTCGGGAACGAACGCCGTACCCGCTGGTTGCCTGCGGCCCCATTCGAGCTCGCGGTCACCGACCCACACCCGCGCGCCGGCGTACATCGTGAAGTTCTGGACATGGTCCCAGTGGAGGTGCGTCACCAGTACGTCGGTGATGCTCGATGTCGTGAGGCCCAACTGCTGCAGCCTGTCGTGGATGAGGGGGATGTACTGCGGCGGGCCGGTGTCGATGAGGACCCTTCGCGAGGCGGACATCAGCAGCCAGAGGCTGCTCCAACCGAACCCCCCGTGTGATGAGGACTTGCCGGGGAAGCCGTCGATGAGTGGCTGTGCTGTGTAGGCGGACACTGCACCTCCCGTGTCCAGCAATAGTATTGACTATACTATTTTGGTCAACCTGTGAGCACGAGTAAGTTGGGGCAACGTGAGTGAGAACGGGACCGGCCGGCAGCCGCTGGCGGATCAGATGTATCAGGTGCTGCTCGACCAGTTCATGAATGGCGTGCGGGGCCCAGGCGAGCCGCTGAACATCGGCGCGCTCTCACGGGAGCTTTCGGTCAGCCAAACTCCGCTGCGTGAGGCGCTGGCTCGGCTCGAGCACACCGGGCTGGTACGCCGCGAGGCCCTGCGGGGGTACCGCGTCGCGCCGATGATGAGCCTTGTCGAGGTGCGGCAGTTGCGGGACGCTCGCCTCGCCGTCGAGCCGGTGCTCGCCGCCGGAGCAGCGGAGCATGGCACGCCCGAGTTCCTGGCTGGCCTCAAGGCGTTTCTCGAAGAGTTCGAGTCCTCAGCTGGGGTCGCGGATCGGGAAACGGAGGGGTTCGAGGCGTACTGGCGCTCGGACGATCGCTTCCACGGTCTGATCGCCGCTCAGGCCGGAAATCCGTTCCTGGAATCGATGTATCTCGCGCTGGCCGGCCAGATCCAGAGGTTCCGCATGTTCTCGAAGATCGGCCGCACGGGCGTGCAGCATGCAGCACCCGAGCACCGACGCGTCTACGAAGCGATCTCCCGCGGGGATGCCGATGCCGCGGCAGAAGCCATGCGGGAACACATCCAGGGCGCCGCGGCCCGAATCCTCTCGCCCTGACGGCCGACGCCGTACTGTGTGGCTGTCGGCGTACTGGTCGTTGCACTCACACGCCGCCACGATACGCCCGTCGATCGTGACGGTCGTGATCTGTGACCAGTCGAAGTACGACTGACCTTCGCGAGTTGCGACCCAGTCGTCGTACGCAGCGGCAGTTCGTATGCGTCGGTCAGTACGGCGTACGCCACCCTCCGGCTCGCGTCGTCGTGGATGCCGAGATGGACGTCCACGCCGGTCCCAGCCGGTCGCGTCTCTCAGCGTCGCCGTCGTGATCACGCCGCCGCGCGGCCCGGACAACAACCAATGCGCAAGGCAGTGGTTGCTGCCAGGTGCCGACTGCGTGCGACTGCACCTCACATCCGCTCGGGCGCAGACACTCCGAGTAGGCCCAGCCCGTTGGCCAGGACCGTCCGCGTGGCGGTGACCAGCAACAGCCGGGCTCGATGAAGGTCGGACAACTCCTCGTCGTCCTGCGGCAGTACCCGGCAGAGGTCGTAGAACTTGTGGAACGCGGACGCGGTGTCCTCGAGGTAGCGGGCGACCCGGTGCGGCTCGCGAAGCTGCGCTGCGGTGCCCGCCACGCGGGGAAACTCCGCAAGCGTCCGCAGCAGAATGCCTTCCTTCTCGTGGGACAGCAGCGAGGGGTCGAAGGCCTCGAGAAGTCGGGCGGGAGCGTCGGCTGAGATTCCGAGTTCGGCTGCGTTCCGCAGGATCGAGGACAGCCGTGCGTGGGCGTACTGCACGTAGTAGACCGGGTTGTCGTTGGTCTGTTTGGCCCACAGGTCCAAGTCGATGTCGATGGTGCTGTCGCAGCTGTAGCGGGCCAGGGCGTAGCGAGCAGCGTCCACGCCGATCGCCTCGACGAGATCGTCGAGGGTGATCACGGTGCCGGCGCGCTTCGACATCCGCAGTGGCTGGCCGTAGGAGAGGAGGTTCACCATCTGTCCGATGAGGAACTCCAGGTTGACACCCGGAGTATCGCCGAACGCGGCACACGCGGCGTTCATCCGCCCGACGTATCCGTGGTGATCCGCGCCCAGCATCATCAGGCATCGGTCGAAGCCACGCTCGCGCTTGTTGAGGTAGTAGGCGACGTCCCCGGAGATGTAGGCGCCGTTACCGTCGGACTTGATGATCACCCGGTCCTTGTCGTCACCGAACTTCTTGGTTCGCAACCACAACGCGCCATCTTTTTCGTAGGTGTTGCCCATGCTGGAGAGCCGGCTGATGGCCCGCTCGACGGCGCCGGAGTCGTGCAAGCTGTTCTCGTGGAAGTACACGTCGAAGTCGACACCGAATTCGTGGAGTGTCTTCTTGATCTCGGCGAACATCAGTTCCACCCCGACGGACCGGAAGACCTCCTGCGCCTCGTCGTCGGGCAGGGCAAGGGTGTCGGGATGTGCGGCGAGTACCTGCTGGGCGATCTCGACGATGTACTGGCCGCTGTACCCATCCTCAGGGGTGGCCGCGCCGCGTGCGCTGGCGAGCAGCGAGCGAGCGAAGCGGTCGATCTGCCCGCCGTGGTCGTTGAAGTAGTACTCGCGGGTGACCTCCGCGCCGCTGAAGGAGAAGATCCGGCCCAGGGCGTCACCCACGGCTGCCCACCGGGTGCCGCCGAGGTGGATCGGCCCTGTGGGGTTGGCGGAGACGAATTCGAGGTTGATTTTCTCCCCGGCGTACATCCGGTTACGGCCGTACGACGAGCCGGCGGACACGATCTCCGCTGCGATGGTGCCCTGTGCGCCGGCATCGATGCGAACGTTCAGGAATCCCGGACCGGCGATCTCTACGGACGCGATCCCGGTCACCTCGCGGAGTCGGTCGGCCAGTAGCGCGGCGAGGTCGCGAGGCGGCATCCCCGCCTTCTTGGCGAGTTGGAGCGCGATGTTGGTGGCGTAGTCGCCATGCTCCCGGACCTTCGGTCGCTCGATGACGACCCGAGCCGGTACTCCATCGGGCAGGGTCACCGTGCCGTCAGCAGTCAGGCTTGTCAGAACGCCTACTACCGCGGATGAGAGCTGTTCGGAGGTCACCGGTGGATCGTATCGGCGTCGAACTCTGCTCGGCACGAACGTTTCCGGCAGGGCGGCGTTTCTGTAGCGGCGACGAAAACAACCCGCCGTCCTGATTCCAACTCGCGCAGCCCCTGAGCGATGGGCACAGTGCGCGCGACTACGGACAAGGAGTCGACGCGGGACCGCCCGCTGTCCGTGCAATCCACATGCAACAGCGGGCGGTCAAAGAGGGTGATCAACGGCTACTGGCGGGCAGTCACGTTCCGCCATATGGCCTGGCCAGACTGGTGGGCAGGGGCGGGGTCGAACCGCCGACCTTCCGCTATTCAGGCTGAGTTTGTGCAGGGACGGCACACCGCGAAAGGCGCCGACTAGCCGGCGAAGTAGTCGGCAGCCGATTGAACCCTGCTTGTCTGGTCGCTCCAGAACGTCGGGTCGGCAGCGACGGATCCGTCATCGCCGATTCGGCCGTCGATGAGTTCGCGGATGATGTCGGCATGCCCGGCGTGCCGCGCGGTAGGGGTGAGCGAATCCTTTCCGGCCTGGTCTTTACTCGTAAGCCCTGTGGGAGGTCTCCGGGAGGGGGAGCACCTGTCCACAGGCTCAGCAACATCAGGCGACCCTCAGCGGTTCACTTTGCCATCGCCGGTGCGAGGGGAGTAGGGCAGCGTCAACCGTCACTCGTGTCTGCTGAACTGACCTGTGCAGATTCAAGGCGCCGCTGACGCGGCGCACCGCCCGGCTACCGCCCTTGCGGCGGCGCCGGGGCGCCGTCCTCAGGCTCGGAGGCACTGGGCCCGCCCGGGGGTTCCTCCGCAGCGGGTTGTTATGGCCTCTGCGAGCCGGTCCCAGCACGACGGAGGCGCTCGCGAGCCTCGCTCTCGCACAGTGAGGTGATGGGCTGCCCGACCACGTGCTGACACTTGGCGTCGCAGGCCCTGGTCCAGACGCCAGCCGCCCACGCCCGCTCGAGTTCGTCGGTGCTGAACTCCCGGCCACGCGCATCGCAATACGCGACGAGGAATCGCTCAGTGTCCTCGACGGTGGCTGGCTCGTCCGCGCTGACCGCCGGATACAGCGCGGCAGCGAAGCCGACGAGGACAGCTTCGCTGTCAGCGATCATGCTGTCCCAGTCGTGCACCACCAGCAGCTCGTCTCCGCTCCAGCGCAGGTTGTCGGCAAGCCAGTCGCAGTGACCGATCACGGCTTCGGACTCGCCCGCCCGCAGCCGGTCACGGGCGCGGCGCCCGGCATCGTCGATCCACTCCGGGCCGGCCACCTCATTGAGGTTGACGTCAGGGTCCTCGGGACACGGCCACAGTCCGTCCTCGGCGTGATTCCAGGCCGCCCATGACGGCGCCGGGTCGAGCGCGGACACCTCGGCCGGCCGGGGGGGGGGGGGGGGGGGGCTAACCTGACCAGCCGCGCGAACGCTTCAGCGAAGGCCCGGGTCGCGTGGTCCGCGCTCGGGAGCACGGCGCCGCCCGGGACATAAGCCTCCGCGGTTGCGACATCCTCGCCGAAAGGGGCTGCGCCGGTGAGCGGCTCGGGGCACGGATAACCGGCCTGGAACATGCGGCGCTGGACTTCGACGCAGGCCGCTATCCGCGGCGAGTCCGGACGCACCTTGACCACGACCGCCCGGTCGTCGGCCAGCCGGAGCCCGATGACCGCGGAAAGGTACCCGGACCTGAAGATCTCACCCGCTGGCGGGCTGCCGAGATGCTCCATGCACCACTGGGCAAGACGGGCAGGATCCACGTCACTCGCGCGAGATGACATCTGAACATCCTTTCACGCGGTCGGCGTGCCCTCCGCGTGCCCCAAGCCAGGGCCGATCACGGTCCGCAACGGTCAACTACAGTCACGACGGCAGGGTCGAGACGGCGATCGACGCTAGGCCTTGCCTGTCCACGCCCGAGCCCCTGCTCTCCTCCTCTGGCGGCTTACCCGTATGCCGGCTTGACCCCAGTGCCAGCCAGACCGCTGCGTGCGATTATGGGCGGCATCTATGGGGCACGAGCGGTCGTTCAGGGGTAGCCCGCTAGGCGAGACCGGAGCCTCGACCAGGGGTCCCCGCCAGCCTCCAAGCTGGTGTCGACAAACGGGCTCTGCCATCCTGGGTCGCTACAGTCATGCGCATGCGAGCAGCTGTCTTCTCCGATGTGCACGGCAACCTCGCGGCCCTGGATGCCGTGCTTGCCGATGCCATGGGTGTCGGGGCCGAGGAGTTCTGGGTAGTAGGCGACCTGGTGGCGCACGGGCCGCATCCCGCTACGACCGCTCGGCGCCTCATCGATCTGCCCAGGTCACGCGTGGTTCGAGGCAATACCGATCGCTACGTTCTCACCGGGGACCTACCCAGCATGATCCCCTCGATCGATCGGGCACTGTCGACCGCGGAGCTCCAGGTGCGGATCGAGGCTGCCATGGCCTTTGCTTGGACACGCGGCGCGATAACAGCCGCAGGTGTTTACGACTGGTTGGCTGCGCTGCCGATAGAGCACAGAGTGACGTTGCCAGACGGAACGCGAGTACTCCTGGTCCATGCCGCCCCGGGCCACGACGACGGTCCCGGAGTACAAGCGGCCATGAGTGACCAACAGCTCCGCGATGCTGGGCTGACCGACGCGGGCGCGGACCTCATCTTCGTCGGCCACACCCACCTCCCTCTCGATCGCACCGTCGGCGACGTCCGGGTAGTGAACCTGGGCAGCGTCAGCGTGCCGGCGACCGCCGAGCGGCGGGCCATGTGGACCTTGCTCGTCGCCGACGAAACCGGATACACCGTCGAGCAACGGTTTGTCCCGTACGACATCGACGCGGTCACCTCGGCACTGGACCAGGTGCACTACCCATCCGCCGACTGGCTCAAGGCCAAGTTGCTCCGACACATCAGGTAGCTCCGCATACACGAAGTCCCTGGACCGTGCCGTCCGTGTGCTATCCGCCACGACCCCTGGGGTCCCTTGAAGGTCAGGCCCGTGCCGACCTGGGCAAACATTACCCATGGAATCTGGCGGTCAAGGGGTCGTGGGTTCAAGTCCCGCCAGCCCGACGCGTAGGTCGTACCTGGCGCGGCGGCGGTAAACGCCCAGGTCAGCGATGGTTTGGGTTCTGCAACCTTGTCGGCGAGATGATGTTCGTAGCGTGGAGCACGGGGGACCAGATGGGACCTACGAACGCTGGATAGCGAGGCCGGGTCTCCCTGCACAGGCAGTCTGGGGCAGGTGGCAACGGACTCTGGTCTCGTGGCCCAGGATGAACTGGGCTCTGGTCGACCGTCGCAACCAAACGGTGGGGGAGAGATTAATTACCGGGGATCGTCGCGACGGCTTCCGGAAAACTCGATGTCGGCGACGGGGCGCCGCCTCGCCGCACGGTCAGTCCCGCAGATCGCCGAGCCAGCGCAGGGCGCGCAGGCCCGGCAGGAAGCAGTACTCGCCGCCGCGGGTGACGACGAACCGCGGCAGCGGGGGCAGGCGCCGGCGCACCGGCCGCCGGGGAACGGTGAAATCGCTGCTGCCGTCGTGGGACCCGGCGACGGGGTCTTTGGCATCGCCCGCGCCGAAGAACACACTGTCGTTCATCCACTGGGACTGGACAAACTCGAACTGCCTCCCCAGGTGGGCCCCGATGAACGCGAACATCAGGCCCCGGTCCACCCCGTCGTCATCCAGGACTCCGTCGGGCAGCGGAGGGCCGTAGACGGCGCCGCGTCTGATCATGCGGTGCAGCCGCACCTCGCCCGCCACCGAGGCGTCGCGGGGGTTGGCCCGGCGGATATGACAACCGCCAGGGGTGATGAACCCCGCCGGATCCTCCCGCGCGTACAGGAAGGTGTTGCGCCGGCCGGGGTCCGCGCCGAGCGCGGGGTCGTCGTGGTGCGGGCTGAGCGCCAGCGGAGCTCCGCTGCGCCAGCGGCCCATGATCTTGGCTGCCAGCAGCTCCTCGTCCTCAGGACCGGTGGCGGCCTGGCGCAGGTAGCGGCGGAACGCGGCGACGTCCTGGTGGAGTTTGCGGAAGACCGCGTAGCTGCCGTTGCGTCCCAGCACCTCCGGCCGCGGGGTCTGGATGCCGCCGATTTCGTCCTGGTAGCCGAGTACGAACTCTCCGGCCTTCAGCGGCGCCTCCAGCTGGTTCGATCCGGCGATGCCGCTGCCTTCGATGGCCGGGTGGCTGACGCCGTCGTGGTATCCGAAGTGCTCGGTCTCGGTGGGCAGCGCGTAGCAGTCCTGCCGCCAGATCGCGGTCACCCCGGTGAGCTGGTCGTAGGTGGGGCGGGCCCGGTCGATGGCCGTCTGAAGCCGCTCAGGGTCGGGTGCGACCGCGGTGAGCACCACATGGACATCCGGGGTGCCCAGCGGTGCTTCCCAGTGCGCGGGGCTGCTCTCGCCGTCATCGCCCAGCGCCCTGGCGCGGGTGGCCATCCCCTGCCGGAACTCCCAGGCGAACGTCTCCAGCAAGGCGCTGGGCACGCCGAGGGCCTCCAGTCCGTGGCAGGTGACCGCGACACTCACCCACGTCTCCCCCAAGGGGCTGACTGAGTCGGCGGCCGAGGTCACAACCGCGCTCGCGCGCCGCATCAGCTCCCGCCCGTGCGCTCGGTCATCGATGCGGAACACCAGATAGGTCGCCGCGTACGGGGTCGGCCGGGGGCTGAGCACTCCGCGCTGAATGTCGTCGAGCTCCAGTGCGCCTCGCAATGCGCTCACGGACATCACCTCCTCGCTGCTGACTGCGGTGGCCTGCCGCGCTACTTGGTGACGAGGTTCCGCCAGAAATTGCGCAGGCTCTCATCGCCGCCGAACAAGGAGCTGAAGATCGTGGAGTCGGCAAGCAGGATGTCGCCGGCCCGCTCACCTTCGGGGGGCATCCACAGGAACATGTTGAACGCGGTGTTGCCGGCTTCGGTGAACGGATGCCGCCTGGAGGTGTCGATCGGCTGCCTGGCCAGGACGTGAACGACGTCCGGCTCGTCCGTCGTTACGGCGTAGTGCGGTAGGTGCTGGTGGAAGTTGAAGTTGGTCACTCCCTCCAGCCACCCCTTGGGGTCCAGGTCTTTGAACGCGGCGAACGGGGCGATCTTGTTCTGCTCCCCCACAGCGGGCCGCAGCCCCCACCGGTTCTCCACCGGCACGCCGAGCCCGGGCATCACACCCCGGAGGTATCCGGCGAAGCGCTGCTGCCGGGGGACCAGAGGATCGCCGTGATGGTGGTACTCGACCTCCCGCACCGCCAGGTCGTCCGATGCCCCCACGTCGTGGTGGGGCCCGAGAACCAGGCAGGCGTCCTCCCGGCCGAGGAACGCCCGCAGCGCCTCAACCTCTCCCGGCTCCGCCTCCTGGCCGGTGACCACGTGGTCCAGTCCGAAAACGAACAGGGTGTCGGTGTCAGCCAGTACCCGCTCGTCGAGCGGGGTGTGGAAACCGGCCTGGTCGATGCGCTGGTACACGGGAACGGGGTGTCCTGTGGTCTCCTCGACGAACTGCTGGAACGGCACCCAGGCCCAGAAGAACAACTCGAGCGATCCCGCGATGCCCTGCTGGAACCGCTGCGGGTAGGACCACTTCGGGTCCTCGTAGGCAGGCCAGGCCACCCGCCGGACCTCGGTCATTGTGGAGAACCGGTTGTCCAGCTCGGCCGGGTTCCTGCCCGCCTCAGCCGGATAGCTCCACGAGACATAGATACTCACCCGCCGCCGGCCAGGCGTGGGGGCGCGCGGGATGTGGTTCTGGTTGTAGACGCGGGCGGTGGTGACCTCGCTCATTCCGCCTCCCTTCGGCCGTGGGCCATCGGCGCGTCAGCCCGCGCTCCGCGCGGGCCGCAGGCTCTCACTGCACCTGGTCAAGCATCTCCGACAGGGCGTTCTTGATCCGTAGCGCCTTCTTGATCTCGTCGGCCGTGACGTAGGGGTATTCCCCGTACTCGATGAAGCTCGGGCAGTGGTGCTCACGCACGAACCTGACGAACGCCTCAGGGTTGGTCTTCCAGTCCTCGGGAAACCCTTCGAGGTTCTCGAAAGCCGTGCTCACTCCCGCCTTGCTGAACAGCGCGACGGCGTCCTCGGTGTACTTGTCGAAATCGGTGTCGAAGATCCCCTGGTACATGAAACGCGTGTCGTCGTCGAAGAGCACCCAGCGCAGATAGTGCAGCTTCAGCGGCGCGAGAAGATACGGATCGCTCTCCAGCGCCTTGGCCAGGGCGTAGCCGTACTCCCGTATGGCCTCAGCCCGGCCCGGCTTCACCCTCGCGACGATCGTGAAGCCGTAACACGCGGGCGTCTTCGGGAAAATCGGGCCGTACTTCCCCTGTTCGAGCTGGTCGGTGTCCTTGGGGATGACAGCCGCCTGCGGCTTGATCTCCATGTGCGTTCCTCCCGCCATCCACCGGCCGGGCAGAATCCCCTTCATCGTCGCAGCGGCGATGTCGTCGCCCACGCCGACGGCGTCAAAGCCTTCACCCGCGCCGCCTGGAGCCGGCCTGACATCACCGAGATGCCCCTGGCGCCCGATGCCTACACCGCGTTCCAGCAGTTCCACGGGGAGGTGATCATTAAGGGGCCGATGGCCGGCGGGTTCACGCCGAAGAGCTCGTCGCCTATGGCTGGCACTTCGTGCTGTGGGGACCACTTGGGGACCACACAATATGCATGGGCAGAAACGCTGGGGTACGCGACTAACGTCGAACGCCGGTTCGAAGGACCTGCTGACCTGCGCGCGGCCACTGACGGTCCGGCGGACTGGTTCAGGTCACGGCGACCTGTCGCTGTGGATGGTCCAGGCTGTGTTCCCGGGGTAGGCCAGTTGCCGGCTGAGGTCTTTCCAGGGGGCGTTGCCCTGACTCCCGGCCAGTCCGTCATGCGTCCAATCTCAGGTGACAGGCGGACCGCCCATTGGAACGATTGTGCTATGCCTACGAACTCGGACGACGAAGTGCCTTTCTCGCCGGTTGGCTCATTCGCTGTGCGGAAGGCCGATCGCGGCGACGCGGCGGCGGTCGGGGAGATTCACGCCGCCGCGTGGGCAGCCGGCTTTGCCCACTTGTTCGACTCTGACTATCTCGCCAGTGAGACCTCCCGGCGGCGAGGCATGTGGGCGGCGATGTTCGACAATCCCAACATGCAGCGCACAACCCTGCTCGTGGCGGAGGACATTGGCGGTCAGCCAGTCGCGTTCACACACTTCGGGCCCGTAGGAATCTGGAACGAAGACCATCAAGCGTCGCCCAGGGACCTTGGCGAGATCTATGCGTTCTACGCGCATCCATCAGTCTGGGGGAAGGGCGCATCCGCGATGCTCATGTCGAGTGCACAGGCCAGCCTTGCCCGACTTGCGTTCGCTCGTGTGTGCCTCTGGACCCTCGAAGGTGCTGGTCGCGCTCGGCGCTTCTACGCCAAAACTGGATTCCGCGAGACAGGCTCCGCCAAGCTCCAAGACTTCGGCGGCGGAACGCATCTACGGGAGGTTGAGTACCTACGCTCTGCATAGGTACCAACGCCGATCTCGCGGCATGGCAGTCTTCGACCTGCGCTCACCGGTAGTAACTAGGTGGCTTGACGCGCTGTCCGACCGTCATGCTCCTTCCATGAGTTACCCGATGATGGACGGCAAGCACACCTTCGGCGCCGTGGTTCCGCTACCCTCCGGACGCCTACCGTCGGGCTCACCGGACGCCGCCATCATTTGCTATCCCTGCTGGCTCTCCCGTGAGGTGATCGAGTCAGAATCAACAAGCGAGTACCAGTGGAGCTATCGCGGTGACGTCCATCGTCTCGACGCTACTGGTGGCCGAGTCGCGCTGGTTGGCGGGATTGGAGTCGGAGGTCCGGCGGCGGCGATGCTGGTCGAAGAGCTCGGCGCTCACGGCGTACACCGCTTCATTGTCGTGGGTATGGCAGGAGTCCTCCACAAGGATCTCGAGCCGTGCGGCTTCGCCGTCTGTGATCGCGCTCTTCGCGACGAAGGTGTCTCACACCACTACCTGCCACCCGGTAGATACGTCGAAGCAAGTGAAGAGCTATCCACGAGACTGACGGCCGAGCTGCGAGAAGACGGAGCCGCCGTTCGAGTTGGACCGACATGGACGACGGACGCCCCCTACCGAGAGACAGCCGAGGAGGTCCGACGCTACCGTGATGAGGGCATCGCCACAGTTGAGATGGAAGCAGCCTCAGTCTTCGCGGTAGCCCAACTCCGGGGCTACGAGGCAGCAGCCGGCTTCGTAGTCAGCGACCTACTCACCGAGGAAGGTTGGGCGGGCCACTTCCAGGCGGCAGACCTCCGCCCGAACCTGAGACGCCTGCTAGCCGCCGCCATGCGGACACTTGCTCCCGAAGCTTGAATCCGTCCCGACCCACCTACAGGCAAAGACCTGCGAAATCGAGCCCTGTCGATGACCAGGAGGCCGGGCAAGGTCAGCACCAGGCCGGTGCACCTGGCCACCTCGATCCCCTGACGACGCAGATGGGCCCTGTCCAAGCCACCACGACCAAGGACCACCTGCCCGGGGCGCAGCCGACGCCCACAGCCATCGACCGCTCACCCAGCCGACGACATTTTCAGGCGAACTGGCTAGTCGGGCCGGGAGACCTGGTAGTGGCTGATGTACCAGCCGTCTTCCAAGCGCTTCACCAGCACACCGAGCTTGAGCCCCAGCGTGGGCCGGTCGGTGAACGAGAAGTCCACGTCCAAATAGCCGAGCACGAGGTCGTCAGCAAGCCGCCTGGTCTCCAGGATCCGATACTCGGCCGTCATCCCGACGGGCTGGGAATCGTAGTACTCGGCGATGCCCTGCCGTCCCACGCTGTAGGGGTGCAGTCCTTGGAAGATCGCGTCTTCGGTGAAGGTCCAGGCGACCCGCTCAGGTTCGTGCTTGTCGACGGCCGCCTTCCACCGGTCGAGGACGCCCCGCAGAATCGCATTCCTGTCTGCCGTACTGCTCATCATGGTTTTCTGACGCTTCCGCTGAGAGCGCTGTCAGTGGCCGGCGCTCACGCCGCCGTCGACATGCAAGATCTCGCCAGTGACGAACGGGGCGGTCTCCAGGTAGATCACCGCGTCGACAATGTCGCTCACCTCGCCCATCCGGCCGACCGGCTGTAGGGCGGCGAGGACCGGGTGGCTGTCCTCGTCATGCATGGTGGTGTTGATGGTGCCCGGGGAGACCGCGTTGACGCGGATGCCGCGCTTGGCGTACTCGATGGCGAGGGACTTGGTGGCGGACTGCACGCCGCCCTTGGTCAACGACGCCAACACGGATGGGACGTTGGAGTCGGCGTTGTCGACCAGGCTGGTGGTGACGTTGACGATGTGGCCGCCGCCGTGGGTAAGCATGTGCTCGACGGCAAGCTGGGTGATGCGGAAGAACCCGGTCAGGTTCACGCCGGTCGCCGCGGCGTAGTCGTCCGCGGTGTAGTCGGTGAAGGGCTTGGCGACGAAGATGCCCGCGTTGTTGACCAGGGTGTCGACGCCGCCGAAGCGGTCGATGGCCGCCACGATGACGCGTTCGGCGGTGGCGGGGTCAGCGATGTCGCCGGCGACGGTCAGGGTCCTCTCGTCGTTGGCGGGGGTGATCGAGCGCGAGGTGGCGACGACCGCGTACCCAAGCTTGCGGTACACCGACGAGGCCGGCGCCGATGCCCCGCGACGCGCCGGTGATGACTGCGACCTTCTGGTCCTGAGTGCTCATCACGGACCTTCTTCGACAGGTATGGAACTGCCACTAGCCGACCGGTCGACTATTTCGAACGTAGACAGTCACGGAAGGGGAAGTCAAAGCCCAACCGGCCTGGATCGGGACCCGTTGGCTTCCAGCTGATAGGCGCAGCCTCCTGCTCAGGCCAGTGTGTCTACCGCCGGTGCGGGTCCCCGTCGGGCAGCCACGCGCCCAGGCCGTGGACGCCGAGGTCTCCGAGGCCCTCGCAAAGCGCGTCAACAACGGCGAGGACCGCACGAACCTCGCCAACGCGCCCACCAGGGACCAAGTCCAGTAGATCTCTGGTGCGACGCAGTGAGCCAGCAGGAACCGAGTTTCGAACACGACATCCGTCCCCTGTTTCGGTCAAAGGAAATCGAGGCGATGTCGGGGGTGTTCTACCTTTCTTCCTAGCAGGACGTGGGTGCAGCTATTCAGAGCTGGATCCTGGGCTGGGACAAGCTGTCCGACCGATGGAAGAGGCGCCTTCCAGACAGCACGCGAGTGGCGGTGCGCATGACGCATAATCAGCGCATGGCGAAGCGCCGGAAGGCCGATAAGTCCGTGACGGGCGTTGTCGAGTGGTTCGACGCGGACGAAGGCTGGGGAGCGATCACGGCACCCGAAGTCCCCGGTGGCTGCTTCGTCCACTTCTCAGACATTCAGATGCCTGGATTCAAAGAACTCCGAGCGGGCCAACGCGTGCGATTCAGGTTCGAGGATCCCGGGTTCCTCCAGGACGGCTATTGGTACCGCGCGAGCGCAGTCTGGCCACTTGACTAGCGGCCGGGCGGGCGCGGGGTGGAGTACTCGGGGATGTCGCGCATCGGAGTGCCAGCCGGGCCATTAACGCGCTGGCGGCAGAGCTACCCGAACAGACAGAACACGTGGCCGGCGGGATCGGTACATACCCGCACGTCGGCCTGTGGCTGCCAGGGCGTCGGGGTAGCACAGCTGATGTGTACCGTCTGCCGGCCAGGTCGGTGGTTCATATCGAGCTTCGCGCTGGAAGGAGATCATCCGCTGACCATCTGGGGATCTGAGACCCACCCAGCCCGGGTCGTCGTCGCCCGCGTCATCGTCGGCCACTTGCCATCCCAGGAGTTCGCGGTAGAACGTGGCCAGCTCCCGTGGGTGGAGACAATCCAGTACTGGATACGGTCCACCGGTCACAACCGGTGCGGAATCGCTCATCTTCCCTCTTCTCGTGAGGTACGGCTTTGTCCATCGGCCCGATAGTCTGGCATCCGATTAGGACAACCTGGGTCTTATACGTACGGAACCTTCACGCATCGTGCGCGCTGAGGGTCTTCTTCGGATCGGGGAGCGCGAGCGCGGGAGATTGCAACTTCTTGACATCGATGAGCCGTTGGAGGATCGCGGCGGGGTCGTCGCCGCTACAAGCTGTCCGACCGACGGGAGAAAGGCCCTCAGGCCAGCAGTTCGCTGGCAGCGCTGCGCAGCCCGTCCAGACCTTGATCCACCCATCCTTCGCTAAGCGACTCCGTGCCGCGCATCGCGGGTTTGTCGACGAGGTGGAACCGAAGGTTGAAGATCCCATTGATGACGCGGAACCAAGGGAGCGCGGCGAGATCGGCTTCTCCCAGGCCACGTATCTCGGTGTAGCCGGCGGCGAAGGCGTCCCAATGCGGTGTCGCTGAGACGCCGGTGAGGTCGGCTATCCGCCACCGCTCGCCAGCCAGATCGAAGTCGTGGATTGTCAGACCAGTCTCGGTCAAGTGAACGTTATCCAACGACACATCGCCATGGCAGACGCCCCAGTTGAGACCTTGCGCCGCGTACTGCGTCACCTGCGCCCGAGCAGCAGAGGCTAGATCGCGCACCAGGGCCTGATCGTCTGGCGCCGCCGCTAGCCTTGGGAGAACGAGCGCCAATGGTTCGTCGAGGGTGCGTTGCAGGTCGAACGGCCTTCTACGGCGCTGAGTGCGGAAGGTGTCGGCCGCTGAGTGGAGCCTGGCAATAAGCTGGCCGAACTCTCGGTAGAGGTCGTCGCTGAACGGCGGGCGTGGTTTCTCGCCGTCCACGTACTCAGTCAACGAGAAGGGCCGAGTTCCTTCGGGAGTATCGAGTTCACCAACCAGCTGGCCGTCCGCAAGTGGCTGCGCTCGGGCGACCGGAAGGCCGCACGTGGCCAAATGGGTCGCGCATTCGAGTTCCCAAGCCACCTCCTCAGCGGACCGGTGGCCGCGTCGATAGACCTTCAGTACATAGCGCCCTTGGCCCGTAGTTACCTCGTACACATCGTTAACGAGGGATCGCACCAGTACGCAGCCCATGACATCCAGCGCGTACGCCGTGTGAACGACTTCGGTGAGGGCCTCAGGGGCAGGCAGCGAGCGGAAGGTCGAGATCACGCCGCGACGATACGGGACGCCTCCACGTGCCCCAGGACAGGGCGGAGGTCGGATGGACTGTTGGATGCCTTTGCAAGGCAGGGGTATACGACTTCGGTGCCCTCACCGCCGGCCTTTGCGCGCAGCGCGGTAGGTGTTTCTATGGACGTTCGTTCGAAGCCTGCTTAGCGGCAGCCGCTGATGCTTCAACGCGTGCGAGGTACTTCTGCCACCAGGCTTCATCGGCCAGATCGTGGACCCAGGGGTTTCCCTCTCGCCGCCGATCGACCCGTCGATGAGCTCGCGCACGATATCAGCGTGCCCTGCGTGACGACTGGTCTCGTGGATGACGTGCACGAGTGCTTGCCGGAGGGTGATCTTCTCCCCGTCATGGGGAACCGTTCCGATGTCGTCCAGGTCCAGTTCGGCGATGGTCTGGTCAGCATGGGCGCAGGCCCGACGGTAGTTGTCGACGATGAACTCCGTGGACTCCCCGGGAGCGGCGTACATGTCACCACTGAACTCCACGGTCTCCTGGGCGTTGTCGGGCTCCCACCACGGCATCTGCACGTCTGTGGCTAGTCTGCCGAAGGTCTCGCCGAGGTAGTTGGTCTCGCTGCTCGAAGGACTCAGCGACGCGGGTGAGGATGAGTTCCTAAGTCGTGTGTTACGAACGAGTCGCCATTGCACGGCGGGCAGAAACCGACTCGCTGCGAGTCCCGGGACGCGTCGCGGCGGCTGCGAGGGATCTCAAGCGGCGTAGGGCCGAAGAGCGGTCCCCCCAGGCGTCTTCTGCGACTTCCCAGAGTGTGTCTAGCCGGCGATAGAGCTGCGCCCTGGCGAGTAGAGCCTGGTCGGCTGGTCCGCGATAGTACGCAAGCAGGAGATCTAGGAAAGGGTCCCCGAAGTCCCCGGCGATCTTGGCGAAGTCGAGTGCCGGATCATCGATAGTGGTGTCTCCGAAGTCGATCACGTCGACCAGATCACCGTTGGCGTCGACGTACAGGTGCTCAGCCCGGAAGTCGCGGTGTACGACGGCCAGAGGAAGGTCTTGCCTCTCAAGCCAGCTGATTTCCTGGTCGAGCCACCAACGAACCTTGTCGGTGAGGATGGAGTGCGCTAAGTCGAGGTGCTGCCGCGCGTCCACCGCAACCGGCGCACTCGTCAGACCAAGCGAACGCGCTTCTGGAACAGGGAAGGTGTGAAGTTCGGTCAGAAACTCGGCGAGCTGTCGGGCTAGGCAATCTCGCCGCCCACCCCGAGGACGTGACGTCAACGGTCCGCCGCCCACCTTGCGTTCGACGATTGCGACGGGAAGGCCGCCGTGGTCGCAGACAGCGAACTGGTCCCGCGGCACCGGCAGTCCCCGATTGGCCAACGCTCGCAGGAGCGGGACCTCGTAGGCTCGCCCACCTCGCCACGTCCAGGGCTTCGGGTACTCGCTGGCGACACGAACGACCCATGCACCAGACGGGTCATCAACCTGATACGCCCGCGTAGCGATCCCCTTCCCAAGCAGGGACGCGCGCTCGAGGTCGGCGGCAGGCAGTCGATCGAGGACGGCCGCGCGGATGCCTGGAGGTAGCCGCTGTGAACCTCTGTCATCATCGCGGCACGCTAACAGCGGCGATCGGACGTGCTCCAAGGATTTAAGACTCGGCCGCCAACCGATGGTTAGGATCAAGGTGGGCAGCCGTCCAGCGAGGCCGCCCTCCAGGTGATCGACCCCAACGAGCTGCAATACCGGGCGACGATGAGCACCAGGTCAACGAGCGCCGGAGCGCGGACGAGCAGCTCGTCATCACGGTGCCTGTTCCTCTTAATCAGCGGATCTTGCTAACGCAGTTGCTAACACGTGGGCTGGACAGCCCTGGACGGCTTGGGACGATCGTGATCACAGCACGCCGACTCCCCGCGTGATCTGGACGTTGACGGACGCCGGTAGATGATCTTCAGCGGCCTACGGAACAGATGGTGAGTCCGGGCCTTGACCGTAGACCCTGTGGGAGGTCCCGGAGAGAGGAGCCCTCAGTTCCCTTTTGGTGCACCTCTTCAGCGTGCCTGCTCGCCCGCCGCGGCTTGGAGCAAGTCTGGCGACGCCGAGTCAATGACCTGCAGCTGGATCCTCAGCGCCTCCCGTGGGGGAGACTGCAGCATTTGTCTGACGAGGGTTGGAGCGTCCTCAGGTGACCGTCCTCACCGAACCGTGGATTTCTCCCCATCCATTTTTCGCAGCTTGGCGCCGCAACTTCAAGACTTATGTTTCGGCGCCCAGTGGCGCAGACTCGTGCCCGCCGTCCTGACGACTCCGCAGGTCGGCTTGCGGAAGGAAGGGGCTAGATAACTGTGACCGGACCGATGTCTCTGAGATGGCCCAACTGTCTCAACGTCCGCGACCTCGGAGGTCTATCCACGAGTGACGGTTGCCGGATCAGGGCTGGGGCACTGATCCGTTCCGACAACCTCACCCGGTTGACTGAGGCCGGCGTTCAAGCGATGCGAGATGCTTCCGTGAGCCGCATCATCGACGTACGGACGCCACCGGAGTGCGAAGGTGATCGGTCACCGTTCGCGGCCGATCCCGTCTATCGCAACATGCCGCTCTACAACGCCGACGATCGCTACGACCCGACCCAGAGCATCGACCAGCAGTATGTGGCGATGCTCGACCTCCACCCCGAGCTGTTCGCCGCCGCAGTCGGGGCGATCGCGGATGCGCCGATCGGCGGAGTCGTCGTCCATTGCCATGCCGGAAAGGACCGTGCCGGGAACGTGGTCGCACTGGCCTTACGCCTGGCAGGAGTTCCAGCGGATTCTGTCGCGGCCGACTACGCCGTCCTGGACGACCGCATGCGCGACCACTTCGACGCACAGCTCGTCCTCATCAACGATCCCACCGAGCGGAGCCAACTGGCTGAGTCCTTCACCGCCCGACCGGAGACGATGCTCGTAGCACTCAGGCATCTCGACGACAGGTACGGCGGGGTTGAGCCGTACCTTCGCCACGGAGGTCTAAATGACAACCAGGTCAACGCGCTAAGAGCGCGACTCATCGAGCGACGGACCTGACAACGGGACAGGTGCCTGGCCTTGGATCTCATGCCCGCGTGCCACTTCCGTGCCAGATGACGCGGCAGGTCATGGTCAGTGACGGTCAACAGCGGTCACAACAGAACGGCTCGGACGCCGGACCGATCCTCGCTCCCGTCCTGTGCCTGTTCGTATTGGCGTTGCCAGCCGAGGGCGGGTACGACTCGGGCAGTCCTATCAACTGCGCTGCTGTGATACTCAGAGAACGATGGTGCGGAACCTTCACCAATGTGAATGCCGATTCAGAACCGCTGCCGGGGGCCCTGCGCAGGAGCCTGATTCACGGTTAGTGAAGGGTCAGTGAGGGCTTCTGGGGCCGGAGGGCAGGGGCACCTGCCATTCGATGATGTAGCGGCCGGGTTGGTTTGGGCGGCGGTGGCAGGTCCCGCCGAGGCGTTCGGCGCTGGCTTGCAGGTTTACAAGAGGGCTCGACCTTTCCTTGGTTGGGGTGCCGTTGTGGGACACCGCAAGTGTGAGCTTTTCGGTGTTGACCTGCACGAGCACTTCGACCTCGGTCGGGGAGTACTCGGCGGCGTTGGTGAGCGCCTCTCCGACGGCGGGAACGAGTTCGCGCTGCACCTCGGCACAGACGTCGCTGTCGATCTGGCCGAGTACGACCAGTCGCGGGGTGAATCCGAGTTGGTCCCTGGCGGAGTCGACTTCGTGGACCAGCTTGTCAGAGACCGTTGCCTGGTCGGGTTGGGCTGCGAGTGGCTGGTCGGCTTCGCCAGACGGAATCTCGTAGATCCTGGATCGGAGCTGCTGGGTGGATTCGTTCAAATCCTCGATGGCTTGGTGCACCCGGTGTCGCACCTGAAGCTCGGTGCTGAGGGCTTCGACGCCGTGCAGGTGTGTTCCCGCGGCGAGCAGGCGTTGGAGCACGGACCCGTACAGGTCTTGGGCGAGCTTGTCACGGTCTTTCAGGACGAGCAGGCGGTCGCGGTCTTGTAGAGCCTTCACCCGCTGTAGGACGAGCCCGACCTGACCGGCGAGGGTTTCCAACAGTCCCATCTCGCGTCCGGTGGAGGCGTGCGGTGAGTCCCGCAGCCATCCGGCGCAGAGCACCCCCGCGACCTCGCCCGCCGACAGTGGCATGTAGATGGCCGGACCGAGGGCAGACTGCGCGCCTGCCAACTGTGCCAGCGGCTTATAGCCAGGTTCGTGGATGAGATCGTTCGTGATCATAGGGCGACCGGACTTGAGGACGTCGCCCATGAGACCCTGCCGCGCGATGCGGATAACGGGGATGTCCTGCATATCGGTACTGCTCGCCACCACGAACATGTGACTGTCAGGCTCGGCAGGATCGGCAAGTGTGACCGCGGCAAACGCCGCGCCAGATATCTCACGCACCCGGTGGGTCACCAGACGCATCGCCTTGTGAAGGTCGACCTCGCTCATCAGCAGACGCGCTATCTGTGCGCTGGCTTGGAGTTGTTGTTCTGCTCGGCGCCGCTTGGTGATGTCGCGCAGCGCCGCCACGTGGATGGGCTGCTGTTCCAGGGTGGTGGCGGTGGCGCGCATTTCCACGATCCGTTCGCTGCCGTCGGGCAGTCTGAGGCTGATTTCGGCTACCGGGTCGGCGAGGGGGAACCCGAACTCGGTGCCGACAAGTTCGCCCGCGCTGCGGGCGAAAAGCCGCTCGGCGGCAGGGTTACACACGCAGATGATGCCGCGTTCGTCGACGGCGATGATGCCGTCGGCCATCGCCGACATCAGCACCCGGCTTGCATCGGGAGCCGGTTCCGGACTCGACGGTGTGTTGCCGCGGCGGCGGGGATCGGGCGGCGGTCGGCTCTGGGCAGGGCTCTCGCCGTGCCTCGTATCCCTCTCGCGGGGTTCGTTCTCGTGGTCTTCGGGCTGGTGTTGCATGGTGCCGCGTCAGGTTTCGGGGCGGGGCTGGAGCGGCCATTCGGGGTTTTCGGGTAGCTGTGGTTCTCTGATTTGGCCGCCGCGGAGGGGGGTGAGGATGTGCAGGCCAGTGTTGTCGATATGGATTCGCCGGATGCGGGGGTCGTGTCCAGAGCCGCGGGATTGGATGACAGCGGCAGACCGCTGGATCTCTAGTTCGGCGGTTTCGAAGTAGCGGTACAAGATGCTGACGTCGATGAAGCTGGCGATCTCCAGCACGATCGGTGGGGTGATCCGGCTAACCCGGCTGGACGGTGCCGCCGTCAGCAGCGTGGTGATCTCGTTCTGCCGGAGCAGCGATCCCAGTGCGATGACGAAATCGAGTAGCACCCGCGGAGTGGCGATCCGCTCCAGCGCCGTCAGCGAGTCGATGACCAGCCGGTGCGGCGCGAACTCGGCCAGGATGGCCCACAGCCGCAGGAAGTGATCCTCCAGTGCGGCCACCTCCGGATAATCGGTGATTACCCGCAGTAGGCCGGAGCCTTCCATCGCCGGTAGGTCCATCCCCCAGCCAGCAGCGTTGCGGACCAGTTGGTCATGGGTTTCGTCGAAGGTGAAGAGCAGGCAGCGCTCCCCGGCGGCGACCCCGGCCATAGCGAAGTGCAGGGAGGTCAGCGTCTTGCCGGTGCCGGTCGGCCCGGTGATCAAGGTGATCGCGTCTTTGTAGACACCGCCTTCGAGCATCTCATCCAGGCCGGCGACGCCGGTGGACACCCGGACCCGGGAAGCCGAAGCGCGGGGGGTGAGAAACGCCAACGGGAGGATCACGATGCCGCGGTCGGGGTCGATCGTGAAAAGCCACTCCCCGGTTCGATGCGCCAGACCGCGGCACTTAGCGACCTCGATCGTGCGCCGCCGCCGATCCTCATGCAGGGCGTTCCGCAAGATGATCAGGCCGTCGACCACAAACTCCTCAACACCGAACCGCGACACCCCGTCGTAATCGGTGACCCGCTCCGCCGTCACCACCGAGGTCACGCCAAGCGCCTCCAGCCCGGCCACGATCCGAAACATCTCATGGCGGACGATGCCGACCGCGTCGTACCGGGTGAAGATCGCGCCGAGGGAGTCCACCGACACCCGGCTGGCGCCAACCCGGCGTACGGCGTGACCGATCCGAGCGACCAAGCCGCCGAGGTCATACTCACCGATGGTTGGTTCTTCCTCGGCAATGTCGGCAGAGGCGTCGACAAACGCCCACTTCCCTTGGGCCTCCCAGGTCTTGATCGGAACACCCAACGAAGCCGCGTTCCGGCGGATGTCGTCGGGGGTCTCCTCAAACGTTACGAACACGCCGGGTTGGTCGAAACCGGTGATCCCGCGGGCAAGGAACTCCACCGCGAACAGTGTCTTCCCACTGCCGGTCGTCCCAGTCACCAGACAACACCGCCCGGCTGGAAGGCCGCCTAACGCCACATCGTCGAACCCACTGATGCCGGTCCGTACCTGCTCAATCGCCGCCGCCATCGCCTCCCCCTCTCTCGCTGCTTGCCGGCACCGCCAGGGTGTCGGGAAGCCCCAAGGCGACGGCAGCGCGATGCTGATCCGACAGGTCACCCACGACGCGCCGCCTCGGGGATGGCGCGAACCGGATCACCGTCGGGGTCGCCAGAATCCGTTCCTGATCAAACAGATCCGCCTGCTCAGCCGCGTCGACTACCTCCACCCGAAAGTCGCTCCCCAGGCGAGACTCACAAAGCCGCCGTAGGTTCGCTTCCGCCAGCACCGACCGCTCGGTCTGACCGGTGACGTACAACCTGAAAACGTACGTAGTCACCACCCGACCCCAAAATCCGCCAAACAGACGCAAGCCTAAAGGGAAAGCACTCAAGTCCGTTCTACATCCGTTCCAGGCCGGCTTCGCCGGCACACCAAAGATCATCTACTCCAGTCTCAACCTCCAACCTACGCCGCCATTGGCATGCCAAGCAGTGCCATTCAGGGAATCTCGGCAACTGCGTGTTTGGCCCGTATCTGGTCGAGCAAACGCGTGAAAGAAGAGGGCCGGGTCTTCCGGGGAACCTGCACCCCGAAGGACCCAAGCTCAACTGTTTGATGAAGAGCTGAAAGAACAATCGGAGCGCCTTCGGCGCGCAGTTCTTCAAAGTTCCTTGCCTTCCCGGCCCTCCAAGACTGCGGGCGCGCTCCCGCGCCACGCAAGATCGTTCGTCCACCGCTCCGCAAGCTCGCTGCGGGCGCTGCATCTTGCGTTCTGGTCGCATATACGCCCGCTGACTCTTCGGTGCCGGGACGGCAAGGAAAAAGGTTGACCAGCCGCAACACTCGGCGTACGCGCACCAGGCAACTCACCCACGTCACGTGAGAAAGGCAGGCAAAGACGAAATGCAGAAGCCAGATTCCTCGGTCCGGGTGGACTATCTCGATGCGCTCCTCGCCGTCTATGAGGCGATCGCCGTCCCGGGGCGCCCCGGGCGCCGCCAAGCCGGTCCACGGATCGAGGCTTAAGACGGTGAGCTATGCCGCCGGGCGAAGAGTCGATGCGCTTCCGCACGAACGCGACCGCGTCCAGACGTGGGGCGATGGTATCGGGGACGTCGAAGGTCGGCCCGCCAGCCCGATGCAGTCCCAGAAAACCGGTTGTGACCTGACCGATGCCTTACCACTGTAGGAGCCATGATCTCACTTCGCACCGCTACGAGGGATGACATCCCCGTCCTCGCTGATGTGCTGGCGAAGGTCGAAGCACAAGTCGATGCGTCGATCGATGTCGAGGAACGTCGGAAGGCCATCGCCGAGGGAATCAACGGGTACTTCGGCGCTGACGAGCCGGAGAGCATCCTCTCGATCATCGAGTTCGACGGCGCCCCGGCCGGCAGGTTCAGGGTCGTCCGCTTCCCGGACCGGATCTTCCTAGTACTACAGCCGTAGATCGTGATCTTGCCTGATCGGCCTTGCTGGGTAGGGGCGTTGGGTGTCGGCGGGTCGGTGCGTGACGACGGGCGGCCACCGCTGCATTGTCTGTGTTTGTGAAGACAACAGATGAAGATGCCGCGATGGCCGCTGCGCTCAGCATAGAGGTCGGTCGCTGGGAGTCCGAACTGGGCGAGCTGATGTGCAGAGTTGGTCGCTTGTTCGCCCG
>NZ_KB892762.1 GCF_000373925.1 Actinopolymorpha alba DSM 45243
CACATACGGCCTCGACCACCTACTTAGCGCGTTCGGTGGCATGGGCAGCCTCAACGACCTGTTGGTGCTTCGCGTCAACGGCCACGAGATCAATGAGGCACAAGAAGGTGCCGTTAACACGCGCCTCGCTGAACTCCGTAACGCCATCTGGACTGAGACGACGGCGATCCGGCGCACCATTGGTTCGTCCGGCGGCTGACCTCCACGGTCAACTGTCCCGAGTCCGCAGACAGCGCCTTCCTGCTGTACAGCCCCGCTCGCCCGCCGGCCAGCGGCCACTCCTCGGGCGCCCGGACGTCGGCGCAGGTCAGGCGGCCAAAGTCGTCCTCGCGTCGTCGCCGAGCAGGCGGTACAGTCGCAGGCCATACGCTGAGGAGCCCCGAAGTGGTAAGGACCGGCCGGGAGTGGGAGCCAATTCGGGTCACGCCGCGAGATCACGATGTGTGCGTTGCTCGCGGTGGTTGGATCTTCTACGTCAGGGGCGTCAAGGTCGGGGAGCCGTTTGTCGGCAATCTCACCTGGGATGGATCTCTCGTGGGGTTGATCTTGCTTCCGATCATGAAGGGCGCTGCGTTCCTGTTTTGGGGTCGAGTCAAGACCTGGAAGGTCGGGGTCGTCCGCGTCAAGGACACCAAGTGGGGCGGCCGGATTCGGGTCGTCTACAAGGAGAGACTGACAGCCGGACAGTCACCCAACCTCCGCATCGCCGAGCTCGTCGCCGCCGTCAACGACGGAACCTTCGACAAGTAGGTCGGCGGGCCTTGCCGGCGTCGGCGCCAGGTCGGCCTCGAGGGTCGGCGGGTTTGGCCGGTGGCCTGGCTTGGTCCGGGAGGCCGGGGCCCGTAGCCTTGCCCGGCTCGGCGGGCAGCTTGCTGCCTGCCGCCAACCGTCCGCCGTGGGCCCCCGGTCTTCGGGACCCGAACCAAGCGAGGTGGGTAAAGCCGCCGGCCCGCCCCGACCACCGCCGGGTTTCCTCGAGGAACCGGTGCCGACACTGTGAGGGTCGTCAGTCTTCTGGCGGCCCTCGTTTTCGCGCCCAGCCGCGCCGGCCGACCGGAGCCGTCAGGCGGGAGGGAGGGCCGGCGCCTGTTGTGGCGGGCGCGGCGGCCCGTTTGGGGCCGCCCTTGAAGACGTACAGAAAGTTCTCACCGGTTCGAGCTATGCAGGAGTGTGCTCCGTCGGCTGATGTGCGACACCCGTCCGTTAGTTGACGTGCGACACCGATGGCATAGCCGGTCAGTCAGACGAGCAGCTTGGCGGTGTCGAGGCATCAACTGGCGGACGCGTGTCGCGGATCAGCTGTCGGATCACACTCGCGGTCGGTTCAGCCGCACATATCTGCCAGACGAGATCGCCAATCTGGTCGAGGGTGGCTGCCCGGTCGGTGAGGTTGCGGGTCCACGCTAATACCTGGCCGGCTTCCCGGGACTGGCATGGTGAGCATCCCTCAAAGGCAAGCTGGGTGGCTAGCTGCGTTAATCCGTGAAGATGACAACCGCGATGATTACGCCAGAGATGTACAGCACTTGGCCAATACGCCCTCGTCGACGCAGTTTCTTTGGGAGCTCGCTCTCTCCATACTCATTTTCGAATAGGTCGGTCATGAGAAGAGCGGGCCTGCCAAGGCTGCACAGCAGGACAAGGAAATTCATCCCACTCAGCCAAAACAGTATCTCTCCTATCCCCTGCCCCTCCATGTTCGCCCGAACGGCGACGGCGCCTGCACTGAGGGCCCACGCCACTAACGCAAGCGGAAGCCGCGAGCCGAGCAGTCGCCTATCTCTCAGCACGCCCAATAGCAATAAGGCGAAGGAGAATAGGAATGTCGCTGCGGGCATCACAATCACTAAACCCCCCCAAAGTTGAGTCCGCGTCAACCGGCCACGTTAACCTAACTCGATGGTTCAGATCAGATATAGATTACATACGCGAGGACTGAGACGATGATCCAAACCAATAGTGCAACGAAGTTACTCCTTGGCCTGAGTCGATGAAAATAAGAAGCACATCTTCGCCTCGCGCTCACTGCATCCAAGATGCCGTGGATAACAAATAGTGAGAATGGTATTGCCAAAGCTAGCGCTAACGTGGCGACGAGGAAGACTTCGATTGCCCCGCCAACCGTAATTCGACCACGTATGGCGAGCCCAGCTAGGCAAGCAACAGTGGCCAATGTGAACCACAACCCTACTACGGCTTCCTTGATGTCTTTTCGTAACTCCTCCTCCAGTTGACTGTCGCTTACATCCTGGAACTTACCTGATTCGTAGTAGTGAATCAGGTGCATTTCTTGACCGAACTTCCGAAAGACTAAATCCATGAGCGCGAGAAGTGCCCGGTCGAAGAAAGCTTGAAGTGAAGTGGAAGCGAGCTTGGCAATCACCGCGCCCATCGCCTCATCGAGTTGGGGGAACATTTACATTCCGAGTATCCACCACCCGCCTGCCGATAAGTACCCATACTTGCGACGAGACTTCCACCGCGGACCTGACCATCGCACTACGCACGGCGCAGCTCGCTCCAGCGTCCAGGTTCCTTCCGACGTGCTCGCCTCACCTCCCCGCGGGCGTGGCCGGCGGGCGCGAGGGTGGCTCGCCCCGAACGTGCCTAGAAGCATGCTGTACCGCGTGTGGGTGGCGGGACTTATTCCCAGCGAGAGTGGATTGCTGGCACACGGTCGGTTCTCAGTCGGTCAGGCTCTGAACCTGTTCGGCAAGAGTGGGCGGCCCTGGAACGGGGGCAACTTTGGTTGGGCGCTGGAACAGGGCTCCGGATGGGTAGTCGGAGTGGAGGGTGCGGACGTGTTCGAAGCCGTTGCGTTGGTAGTAGTTGTGTAGGGGCTTGTTGTCGGTCCAGACGTCGATGCGGATCCAGTCGTTGCCCTGGCGGCCTGCCTTGGCTGCGGCCCAGTTGAGGATGCGGGTGCCGAGTCCGGTCCAGCCGCGGCGGACGATGAGGCGGTGGACGTACATCGCAGGTTCGGCGCGTTCCCGTGTCGTCCAGAGTTGCGGGTCCGCGTAGGTGTCGAGAGTGATGGTCGCTGCGGTTGCTCCTTCGTTGTCGCGCACCATCCAGGTCTCGCCGGCGCGGATGCTCGCGGCACTCCGTTCGACCATGGCCTCGTGTGTTGGCCATGGCTGGCGCCACTGATTGATGCCGATCTCGGCGAGCCATTCGCTGGCCTCGGTCCGCATCGCGAGCACCACGGGCAGGTCGGTGATGCTGGCTGTTTCGATGATCACGAGGCGCTGTCCTCTCGGCGGTAGGCCTCGAGGTCGCCCAGCTCGTACATGATGCGGTTGCGGTCGCCGGCGAAGATCGTGAGCGTGAGCCGCAGCGGACGCTCCTTACGCGTGCGGGGCCCGGCTACACAAGATCGAGCCGTGTCGCCCGAACTGCAAGACGCATGCCAAGGCGCTAAGAGGATGCCCGCCTGTCTGCCACCTGGATGCCAGCGGCATGCATCGCGGTGCTCTCAGCGCCGAAGCGGCGGCTTGGTTTTCCGGGAGCCCAAGGGCAAGAGTCGACGCACAGTGCCGTTGCCGCCGGAGCTGGTGCCAGTGCTGCAGGCGCATCGGGAGTGGCAGGAGCGGGAGCGGGTCACCGCGGCGAACGTGTGGGAGGACCACGACCTGGTGTTCGCTCAGCCCAATGGCCGCCCTGTCGATCCACGAGACGACTGGGAGGAGTGGAAGACCCTGCTGAAGCTTGCCGGCGTCGCTGACGCGCGGGTGCATGACGGACGCCATACCGCGGGGACCAGCAGGGCGTTGACATCCGGGTGGTTCAGGAGATCTTGGGCCATTCCGATCTACGAGTGACGCAGGGCTACACACACGTCGGTTCGGTGCTCGCGCAAGACGCTGCGGCGCGCATCGGGCGGGCGCTATTCGGGACCTCGGTGGAGGTGCCCAGTGAACGCAATTGAGACCACAACTGAGCCCACGACGGTCGCTACTGATGCGGCGGGCAGAGGTTTGACCAGCGTCTCCGCTGGTCAAAGGCCTGTTGATGTTGAGCCGCCTGTGGGAATCGAACCCACGACCTACGCATTACGAGTGCGTCGCTCTGGCCGACTGAGCTAAGGCGGCATGTGCCTCGGGCACGAGCGATGAGCATACCTGGCCCATCCTCGGAGGTGTTCACCCCGGGCACTTGGTCCCGTTCTTGGGCGGCTTGCCCTCGATGAGGAAGCGGTCGACCGCCTGGTCGATGCAGTGGTTGCCGCTCATGTACGCCGTGTGGCCGTCGCCTTCGCGGGTCAGGAGTACGCCGGAGTCGAGCTGCTTGGCCAGGCGTACGGCCCATTCGTACGGCGTGGCCGGGTCGCGCGTCGTACCCACGACGAGGATCGGCTTCGCGCCCGTCGCATGGATCGCACCCGGCCGGCCGGTCGGCTTCACCGGCCACTCGGCGCAGGTCAACGAGCCCCACAGGATGAACGGCCCGAACCGGGGCGAGGCCGCCCGAAACGCCGGCTCCTCCGCCATCGCCTGCTTGACGGAGGTGATGTCGGGCCGGTCGAGGCAGTTGACGGCGAGGATGGCCTCACCGGAGTTGGAGCGGTACTTGCCGTCGGGCCCGCGCTCGGCGTATTCGTCGGCCAGGCTCAGCAGCCGGCTCCCATCACCGTTGAGCGCCATCCGGAGGGCCGTCCGCAGGCGCGGCCAGTATTCCTTGACGTACAGCGGCATGATGATCCCGGTCACCGCCAGCGCCTGGGTGAGCTTGCGGGGTTGGCCGGTGGCGAGCGGAGTGGTGTCGGTCTTTGCCAGGAAGCCGTCGAGAGATTTGTACGCCTGGCTGACGCTGCCGCCGAGCGGGCAGTCGCTGCGGCGTACGCAGTCCTCGATGAACGCCCGGAGCGCCACCTCGAAGCCCTTGGCCTGCTCGAGCCCCAGCTCGCGGGCGCTGAGGGTGGGGTCGAGAGCGCCGTCGAGCACCAGCCGCCCGGCCCGCTTGGGGAAGAGCTCGGCGTAAGTCGCACCGAGGAACGTGCCGTAGGACTTGCCGAGGTAGGTCAGCTCCTTGTCACCGAGGGCGCTGCGGAGGACGTCCATGTCCTTCGCCGCGTCGATGGTGGAGACGTGTGGGAGAAGCTCACCGCTACGAGACTCGCAGCCCTGCGCGAACTGCCGCGCCGTCTGGAGCAGGTCCTGGCGTTCGCGTGCGGTGTCGGGTGAGCCGTCGATGCTGAGGTAGTGGTCCATCTGCGCATTGGTGACGCACTTGACGGGGCTGCTCTGGCCGACGCCACGCGGGTCGAAGCCGACGACGTCGTAACGGTCGAGCACCGCACGGCTGACCACCCACGGCGCCGCCGCGGCGTATTCGACACCGGACCCGCCCGGCCCACCCGGGTTGAGGACCAGCGAGCCGAGCCGGCGGCTCTGGTCCTTGGCTCGGACGCGGAGAACGGCAAGCTCGATCACCTTGCCGCCCGGGTTGGCGTAGTCGAGCGGGACCTGCAGGGTCGCGCACTCGAATGACCCGCCCACCTGGCACTTCTCCCATTGCAGCCGCTGGTTGTAGAAGCGCTGGAGATCCGGGGAGACGTCGGACGGTATGGGTGCCGGGCGCGACTGGAGCTGCTGTTGGTCGGACGACCGACCCGACGTGGTGGGTCCCGGTGTGCCGTCGACCGACAACCGACCGGCGGCGTCGACGGCCCGGGGTGCCAGGCCGCAGCTGCTGAGGACCACCACGGCCACCAGGGCCACCAGCACGGCACTCACCCGTGCGTTGAACGTTCGTCGCACCCGCATCTGCCTCTCGGAGTCTGGCTGCGCACACCGCCGAGCGCGACGGACGTGCTCACCAGGCCACCCTAAGGGGTCTGCGGAAGAGGCCGCCGTGGGTCGTCCACAGGTTGTCCCCAGGATCGGGACGGCCCCGACAACCCGTCATGACCCCTCACGACCAGTGGCGAACCGGCTGGTACGCACCGCTCTCCGGCGTACACCGCATTCCGTCGACAGGGACCGAACCGGCCAAGAGGTACTGCTCGATGACCGCGTCGACGCAGGGGTCGCCCGCGGCGTACGCCGTGTGACGCTCACCCTCGTAGGTGAGCAGGACCGCGCCGTCCAGGCGGTCCGCAAGCGACCGTGCCCAGGCGTACGGCGTCATCGGGTCACCGGTCGTACCAACCACCAGGATCGGTGCCGGAGCGCGGGTCGAGCCGGCCGGCCCGGACGGGCCTCTTTCGCGCCGCGGACCGGGGCGGACCGGCCAGGAAACACACGGCAGCTGGTCGCGGGCGAGGAGTGCTCCGAACCGCGGCGAAGCCCTGATCAGCGCACGCCGGAGGTCGCTGGCCGCCACCTGGGAGTCGACGTCGGGGCGCTCCAGACACCCGGTCGCCGTGATCGCCGCCATCCAGGGCGAGACGGAGCCGTCCACCGACCGCCCGATGTATTCGTCGGCGAGCCGCATCAACGGGCGCCCTTCGCCGCGCAACCCGGCCCCGAGCGAGGAACTGAGACGATCCCACCCACTGTCGTAGAGCAGCCCCATGACCACGCCGGTGAGCGCGAGCGTCTGGGTCAGCTTGCGCTCCTCGAATCCGGGCAGCGGCGCGGTGTCGAGGCTCGCGAGGAAACCGTCGAGAGTGTCGTACGCCTCTGCCGGCGACTCGCCGAGCGGACACTCCTCGCTCATGACGCAGTAGTCCACGAACACGCGCAGCGTACGTTCGAAACCCCGTGCCTGGCCGAGCGCGAACTCCTGCGCGGTCAGGCCCGGGTCGACCGCACCGTCGAGCACCATCCGCTCCACGCGTTCCGGGAAAAGCCGGGCGTACGCCGTACCGAACTCGGTGCTGTAGCCGGCGCCGAAATAGGTGAGCGTGCGTTCGCCAAGAGCGCCCCGCAGGATGTCGAGGTCACGCGCCGCGTCGCCGCTGTCGAGATGCGAGAGTTCCTGTGTTCCCCACCGCCACGCGCACTCCTTGGCGAACCTGCTGGCCGCCGCCAGCCGCGCCCGCCATTCCTGGGCCGTGTCCGCCGACACGTCAGCGGCAAGGTAGTTGTCGAACTCGTAGGGGTCCAGGCACTGGATCTGCATCGACAGCGGATTCCACCCGACGATGTCGTACCGCGCGAGGAGGTCCTCACCCATGGTGTTCTGCGCGTGCAATGCCGTTGAGTAGCCGTAGCCGGCCCGGCTGACGAGAAGGGACCCGAGCCGGCTGCCGGGGCCGCTCGCGGGACGTCGAAGCACCGGGAGCATGACGCTGAGCGCACCCGGGTCGGCGTAGTCGACCGGGACCTCCAGCTCGGCACACTCGAAGTGCTTCTCGCAGTTCTCCCACTCCAGCCGCTGGGTGTAGAAGCGACGGAGCTCAGGCGGGGTCCCTGCGGTCGGCGCCGGATCGGCGGTGACCGGCGGCGGTGCCGCGCTGGGGGTGGCGGGCGCCGGCGACCCGGTCGGCGTGGGCGCCAGCGGTGCCGCACTGGGCACCACCGCACACCCAGCCGCTATCGAAACCACCCCAGCGGCCAGGATCGCCGCACACCCCACCCATCGAATCTTCCGCACGATCTCCCCTCCCCGCAAAGGAGGGTAGGGGTACGTGGGGACTCAGCGCCGGGTGGGTTCGAGGAGGGCGATGGTCATCGACTCGACGGCGAGCAGGGGGGCGACGTTCGCCGCGATCGCGTCCCGGCAGGCCAGGATCGCGTCGATCTGGCGCAGGATCAGCTCAGGCCGGTTGGCGTGCGCGCGCCGCTCGATGTCGTCCCGCAACTCCTCGTTGACGAGCTCCGCGCTCGCGCCGAGCGCCACAACGAGGACGTCGCGATAGAACGCCACCAGATCGAGCAGGGCACGGTCGAGGGCATCCCGCTGGAGACGCTTGGCGCGGACCTTCTGCTGGTCCTCGAGCTCCTTCTGGGCGGCCTGCAGCTGCCGCGGCCGCGGGCCTCTCCCCCCGCTCCCGGTGACCCCCAGCGCGCGTTCGAGTTCGGCCTTCTCGGTGGCGTCCAGCTCGGCCGTAGCCGCCCGCGCCTCCTCGGCGGCGAGCTCGACCAGGGACGCGGCGGCGGTCAGGCAGCCGGCGAGATCCCGAAGCTTCGAGGGCACGGAGAGCACCTGCTCCCGGCGGGCACGCACCTCCTCCTGGGTGGCCAGCGCGCGGGCCCGGCCGATGTGCCCCTGCGAGGCGCGGGCCGCGAACACCGCCAGGTCGGGCGAGACGGCGTACCGGCGTTGGAGCACCTGCGCGACCGCGGTGGTGGGAGGGGTACGCAGGACCAGCAGCCGGCAGCGGGAACGGATGGTGGGTACGGCGTCCTCGACGGTCGGCGCGCAGAGCACCCAGACGGTACGGTCGGCCGGCTCCTCGAGGCTCTTGAGCAACGCGTCCGCCGCCTGCTCGGTGAGCCGGTCGGCGTCCTCGACGACAAGGACCTGCCAGCGCCGGCCAACCGGCGACATCGCGGACTTGCGGACCAACTCGCGGATCTCGTCGACCCGGAGGGACAGCTGCTCTGTGCGGACCAGCGTGACGTCGGGATTCGTACCAGCCAGGGACGTGCGGCAGGCGGTGCACTCGCCGCATCCCTGGCGCTCGCACTGGAGGGCGGCCGCGAACGCCCGGGCGGTGTTGGAACGCCCCGACCCCGGTGGCCCGGTGATGAGCCACGCGTGGGTCATGCCCGACCGGCCGGCCGGCTGGCTCGGCGCGGCCCCCTCGCCCGCGGACTTGGCCGCTTCGGCGGCAAGTCTGGCGGCCGCGGCCCGGGCGGCGGTGCGCAGGACCGCGACGGTCGGCTCCTGGCCCACCAGGTCAGCCCAGACGCCTGACACCTCGCTCATGCCCGTCCTCGCTTCGCTCCGGGCGGGCATGAGACACCCAAAGCGCTGTGTTCGATGATTCGCTCGCTCCGCTCGCTCATGCCCGTCCTCGCTTCGCTGCGGGCGGGCATGAGACACCCAAAGCGCTGTGTTCGATGATTCGCTCGCTCCGCTCGCTCATGCCCGTCCTCGCTTCGCTGCGGGCGGGCATGAGACACCCAAAGCGCTGTGTTCGATGATTCGCTCGCTCCGCTCGCTCATGCCCGTCCTCGCTTCGCTGCGGGCGGGCATGAGGCACTCAGAGCGCTGTGTTCGATGATTCGCTCGCTCCGCTCGGTCACGTCTGCGCCTCCCGCCCGGTCGGCGTCGACTCCCGTACGTCCTGATCATGTACGGCCTGGTCGCGTACGTCGTGATCGCGTTCGTCCCGGTCTCGTTCGTCCCGGTCCCGTACATCCGGATCATCCGGGTCCGGTAGCGGGCCCACCAGGTCACGACGACGGGCCCGGCCGTTCGGCTCCGCGGCATCAGCGGTGGCCGTGGTGTCAGCCCGGGGCGACTCACCCGCGCCGGGGAAGTGCCTCGCCGCAAGGAGCTGCCGCACCCGCTCCTCGATCCGAGTCGCGAGCGCGTCCGCCGGCAGGGTGGCGTCCAGCACCAGGTAGCGCTCCGGATCGAGCGACGCCAGGTCGAGGAACTGCTGCCGGACCCGCTGGTGGAACTCCAACGGCTCCCGCTCCAGCCGGTCGGGAGGCCCGTCCATCCGGGCGAGGCCCACTTCCGGTGACAGGTCGAGAACGATGGTGAGGTGCGGTCGTAGGCCGCCAGTCGCCCATCGGGAGAGCTTGAGGATGTCCTGGTGGCCAAGGTCGCGCCCGCTGCCCTGGTAGGCGAGCGTCGTGTCGACGTACCTGTCGGTGACGACGACCGCGCCCTGCTGGAGCGCCGGCCGGATCACCGACTCGACGTGTTCGGCCCGGTCGGCGGCGTAGAGCAGCGCTTCGGTACGCGCCGAAATGTGGTGGTCCTCGCTGTGGAGGAGCAGGCGCCGCAACTCCAGCCCGAGGTTCGTGCCGCCGGGTTCGTGGGTGACCAGCACCTCGTGCCCGTCGTACCTCAGCCAGTCGGCGAGCCGGCGTACCTGCGTGGACTTCCCGGCGCCCTCCCCGCCTTCCAGCGCGATGAAGAGGCCCGAGTCGGAGAAGACACCCCGGTCGTAGCCGCCGAACACCGCGCGGACGTCGCGGGCGAGGGATACGCCGGCCCGGTCGTCCATGTGCCGGTAGGACACCACGCCGATGGCGGTAGCGGCGATCCCCGCGAGCAGCAGCGTAATCGCGGCGCCGTTGTAGGTCAGGGTGATGGCACCCGGAAGCTGGACCCGGTGGGCACCGATCGAACCCGCGATGGCGGGCGACGCCGCGAGGACGGCCGCCAGCGCGATCTTGGTGAGCGACTGGACGAACGCGAAGGTCCGGCCGCGGATCGAGTCCTCGACCTCCAGCCCGAGCAGGGTGTAGCCGATGATCCAGGAGATGCCGGCGAAGGCGCCCAGCAACGCCGTCCAGAACGCCACGAGCACGAGGTTCTGGAACAACGCGACGGCGACCAGGGCGACGCCCGACGCGGTGAGGGCCAGGCCGAAGATCCGCCGCCGGGACAGTCCGACCAGCAGCCGCGGACCAACCGCCATGCCGACGGCGAGGCCGAGGAAGAGCGCACCGAACACGACGCCGTAGCCCGCCGCGCCACCGCCGAGGTCGGTGACGTACGTCCGGCCAAGGCCGATCACCACGCCACCCGCGGCGAACGCACCGACCACCCCGATGACAAGGCCGCGGATGAGGCGGTTGCTGCCGACGAACCGCCAGCCGTCGACCACCGCGCGGATGACGTTGGGCTGCGCCTCCGCCTCCCGCGAACCAGGTCGACCCGACACCTCGCGCAGCCGCGCCACCACGATCGCGCCGACAAGGAACGTCAGCGCGTTGAAGTACAGCGCCAGGTCGACGGAGTTGGTGAAGACGTGCAGCGTCTTGGACAGCCAGGTGTTGATCAGGGCCAGGAAGGTGAACAGCATCGCGGCCGGCAGGGCGGAGCCGTACGTCGTCACGAGGGAGATCTGGTTGGCGACGGCCAGGCGTTCGCGCGGCACAAGGTTGGGGACGGCGGCGTCCTTGGCCGGCAGCCAGATGAGGCTCACCGCCTCGATGAGGACGGTCGCGACGTACAACCACCACAGGGTGCCGACGACGGGGATCGAGGCGAACAGCGCGAACCTGATGACGTCACCGATGACGAGCGTCCATCGCCGGTCGAGCCGGTCCGCGATGTAGCCGCCCAGGGGGCCGACCACGACCGCCGGCAGCAGGCGGAGGAGGAGGACGCCCGCGATCGCGAAGTTTTCGGCGCGGTAGTTGCCGGCGGCCAACTGGCCCGCCATCGCGGTGAGCGCAAGGAGTCCCAGCCAGTCGCCGAGGCTGGACAGCCCCAAGGCGATCCAGAGCGTGCGGAATGGCGCGATCCGCAGGACGCCGCGCACGTCGTAGGCGGGGTCCGCGGCGCCTCGCTCGCTCGTACGGGTGGACCGCTCTCGCTCAGACACGCGGCCAGCCTAACCAGAAGCCCCCTACATCCTCCCTTTCCCACCAACGTACGCCCGGCGCGTCGGCCTGGACCGACTCAGAGATTGCTGGCGCGGAGGAACCGGAGATGATCAATGACCCCAAACCTGGGCATCAGCAAACGGGCCCCACGAGGCCGGCAATGATCACGTATACGTGGTCATTTGGCGGCTGCGTCGCATCCCCGGAACGTCAGCGGGAACCTCAGCTGTTGGACGTGGACCCGCTGGTCTTCTTGGCGGCGGTCTTCTTCGCCGTGGTCGCCTTCTTGGCCGCCGTCTTCTTGGCCGTGGTCTTCTTCGCCGCCGTCTTCTTGGCCGTACGCCGACGCGGGCTCGGGCCCTTGGCGCGCTTCTCGGCCAGCAGCTCCGCCGCCCGCTCCAGCGTCACCGATTCGACCTCGTCCCCCTTGCGGAGGGTCGCGTTGGTCTCCCCATCGGTGGCGTACGCCCCGAATCGTCCATCTTTGATCACCACCGGCTTGCCCGTCTCCGGATCCGCGCCGAGTTCGCGCAGCGGCGCGCTCGACGCCCCCCGGCGGCCGCGGGCCTTCGGCTGCTTGAACAGCTCGATCGCCTGCTCCAGCGTCACCGTGAACAGCTCCTCTTCGGAGCCGAGCGACCGGGAGTCTGAGCCCTTCTTGACGTACGGCCCATAGCGGCCGTTCTGGGCGGTGATCTCCTCGCCGTTGTCGGGGTCCTTGCCGAGCGACCTCGGGAGCGAGAGCAGGCTGAGCGCGTCGTCCAGCGTCACCGTCTCAAGACTCATCTGCTTGAACAGCGAGGCGGTCCGTGGCTTGGCGCCCTTGGGCACATCCTCCTCGAGGACCTCGGTGACGTACGGCCCGAACCTGCCCACCTTGGCGACAATGGTGCGCCCGGTCTCGGGCTCGGTCCCCAGCTCCCGCTCGGCACCGGCCGGCTGGCTGAGGAGTTCGCGGGCCCCCTCGACCGTCAGCTCGTCGGGCGGCAGGTCCTCGGGGATGTTGGCGCGGTTGCCGTCGCTGTCCTCGACGTACGGTCCGTAGCGTCCGACGCGCACCGCGATGCCGTCGTCCTCATCGCCGATACGGAACGTCGAGATCTCCCGCGCGTCGATCTCGCCTAGCTCGGTGACCAGGTGCTTCAGGCCGTCATCGCCGTTCCCGAAGTAGAACCTCGCCAGCCAGGTCTGCATGTCGGACCCGCCACGGGCGATCTCGTCGAGCGCATCCTCCATGCTGGCGGTGAAGTTGTAGTCGACCAGGTGGGCGAAGTGCTGCTCCAGGAGCCGCACCACCGCGAACGCCAACCAGGTCGGCACCAGCGCGGTGCCCTTCTTGTAGACGTACCCGCGGTCGAGGATCGTCCCGATGATCGAGGCGTACGTCGACGGCCGGCCGATCTCCCGCTCCTCCAGCTCCCGCACCAGCGTGGCCTCGGTGTAGCGGGCTGGCGGCCTGGTCTCGTGGCCCTCGGCCTCGACCCTGGTGGGGCTGAGCGCGTCGCCCTCGACGACGTTGGGCAGCCGGCGCTCGGAGGAGTCGGTCTCGGCGGTCGGCTCGTCGACACCTTCGACGTAGGCCTTGAGGAACCCGTGGAAGGTGAGGACCTTGCCGGACGCGCTGAATTCCGCGTCCTCACCGGTCGCCGCGCGCGCTCCCACCCGGACGGTCACGCTGCGACCCTCGGCGTCGCGCATCTGCGAGGCAACGGTCCGCATCCAGATGAGTTCGTACAGCCGGAACTCGTCGCCCCGCAGTCCGGTCTCGGCGGGCGTACGGAACCGGTCGCCAGAGGGCCGGATCGCCTCGTGCGCCTCCTGCGCGTTCTTGACCTTGCTCTGGTAGACCCGCGGCTTGTCCGGCAGGTAGTCGGCGCCGAACAGCTGGCGCACCTGTGCGCGGGCGGCGCCGATCGCCGTCTCCGACAGCGTGATGGAGTCGGTACGCATATAGGTGATGTAGCCGTTTTCGTACAACCGCTGCGCCACCTGCATGGTGCGGGCCGCGCCGAAGCCGAGCTTGCGCGCCGCCTCCTGCTGCAGCGTGGTGGTGCGGAACGGCGCGTACGGCTTACGGGTGTACGGCCTCGACTCGACGCCGCGCACGGTGAAGGTCGAGTCGCGCAGGCCCGCCGCGAGTGTGGTGGTACGCGCCTCGTCGAGGTGGACGACCGCGTCGCGTACGGCGTCCTTGAGGGCACCGTTGGAGCTGAAGTCCCGGCCCTGCGCCACCCGACGCCCGTCGAGACTGACCAGCCGGACCGTGAGCGACCGGGGGTCCTTCGTCTCGCCCGCGTCGAGGTCTGCCACGAGATCCCAGTAGGAGGCCGCGCGGAACGCGATCCGGTCCCGCTCCCGGTCGACGACCAGGCGGGTCGCGACGCTCTGGACCCGGCCCGCCGACAGCCGCGGCATGACCTTCTTCCACAGCACCGGCGAGACCTCGTAGCCGTAGAGCCGGTCGAGGATGCGCCGCGTCTCCTGCGCGTCGACGAGGTGGTCGTTGATCTGGCGCGGGTTGCTGACCGCCTGCGTGATGGCCTCGGGGGTGATCTCGTGGAAGACCATGCGGTGGACCGGGACCTTGGGCTTGAGCTCGTCAAGCAGGTGCCAGGCGATCGCCTCGCCCTCGCGGTCCTCGTCTGTCGCGAGATAGACGGCGCCGGCGTCGGAGACCAGGTCCTTCAAGCGCTTGAGGGTCGGCTTCTTGTCGCGCGGAACGACATAAAGCGGCGTGAACCCCTCGTCGACGTTGACGCCGAGCCGCGCCCACGGCTCCTTTTTGTACTTCGCGGGAACCTCGGACGCGCCGCCGGGGAGGTCACGGATGTGACCAACGCTCGACTCCACGACGTAGCCGCGGCCGAGGTAACCGGCGATCGTCTTCGCCTTGGCAGGCGACTCGACGATCACGAGCCGGTGACCATCCTCGGTCGACGTGGAGGTCTTCTTGGCGGGCACGTTGTTCCTCTCTTATATCCCTTATCTGTACGGCTGGAGCTGTCTGGTTGGGCTGTCCGGCTGGAGCCGCGGCGCACGCGGCCCGCTAGACGGTAACCGCTCCGCGCGGTCGTTCGTTCCGCGGGTACCCACGCTGCTACCTCTGGGTGCCCAACTCCGCTGCACGCTCCGTGGTTGCATCGTCGCCGGGAGAGATTGGGGCAGATCCCCACCAACGTACGTCGCGAGGAGTGAGAGTACGTCTAACCACGGGCGCCGCGCGACCAGGCCGGGTGAGGTCCTACCCGGCCAGACTCGCATCCGAACCGGACCTTTGGCTGCCGGGTTCGGACAGGAAGCCCTCGGCGTACAGCTCACGGACCCGTGGCAGGAGGCGTTCGCGCAGCTCACGGTGGTCCTCCTCCAGGAGTGTCGCGAGCGCGTCGGTGATCTGCCCGACCGTCATGGTGCCGTCGCACGCACCCACCAGGCCGGCCTCGGCCGTGCTGACCTGAACGGCGCGGCACATGCCTCGTCGCTGCCGCAGGATGAGGTGCTCGGGATCGGCCGCACCAGGCCGGCCGAGCTGCTCCTGGTCGACGTCGGAGGCGACCTCCAGGCGGGCCGCGAGCAACGCCTCGTCGTCGTACGCCGAAAGCCGGTCGGTGGCGTCCAGCCAGCGCGCCACCGGAGGCCCGAGCGGCTGCGCGATCGCGTGCGGCCAGTTCTCGACGAGGGTGTGTCGCCGGCCGCCGTCGCGTCGCAGGGTGAGCCAACCGAAACCGACCGCCTCGACGTTCTGGGCCTCGAACCACCCGAGCCATTCGTCATACCGCTCGCAGTAGCCGGGCGCACCGTGCAGGCCGGCGTCCTTGAGCCAGAGTTCGACGTACTCCGCGGGGTCTGACACCTCCCGCTGCACCACCCATGCGTCGCCGCCGGCGCGGACGAGCCAGGTGGACAACCGGTCCCGCCAGTCCTCGCCGCGGATGTGCAGCCAGTTGGCGAGGATCTGGCAGACGCCGCCTTCGTTGAGGTACCTCGCGGCGTTCACCACGAGCAACCGGCACACCTCGTCGCCGGCCATCCCGCTGTCGCGGTAGGTGAGCCCGCCACGCGGTGAGATGACGAACGGCGGATTGGACACGATGAGGTCGAACCGCTCGCCGTCGACCGGCTCGAAGAGGCTCCCCTCCCGCAGGTCGAGGAGAGCGGACGACGGGGCGGGCCCGGCGCCTCCCGCCTGCTGTCCGGCAGGCGTGGCGTGCCCGCTCTCTGTGCTTGGGACCCGAAGTCCGTTGAGGGCGCCGGTCAGGCGGGCCATCGCCAGCGCTCTCGGGTTGACGTCCGTCGCCACGATCTCGGCCGCGTGCGAGGCGAGGTGGAGCGCCTGGACGCCGCAGCCCGTGCCGAGGTCGAGCGCTCTGCCGACCGGCCGGCGTACGGTCAGCTGCGCCAAGGTGGTGGCCGCGCTGTTGACGCCGAGCACGTGGTCGGGCGGAACGGTGGGGCGGGCGCCGTCCATGCCGGGCGTGAGGTCGGCGACGACCCACCAGTCGCGATCAGGCCCGTCGCCGCTGGTGCCGTAAGGGCGTACGTCAACAAGGGCGCACACCTCCTCGCCGTAGCGGTGGAGGACCCCCGCGGCGAGCAGGGGGTCCAGCAACTCCGGCAATGCCCGCGCCGCCTGAGCGCGCGGCACCGGTGCCTGCAGGAGCCAGAGCCGGATCAGCGTGGCGAGCGGGTCGCCGTCGGTGGTCGCACGGAGTCCCGGGGTTGTCTCGTTGCGGTGGAGCGCCGCGTGGGCGAGCGAACCGAGTCGCTCGCCCACGCCGTCGACCGTGTAGTCGACAGTTTGGAGGTGGTCCCGGAACCGCGCCACGACGTCATCGGGCAGGTCGAACATTCTCACCATCCTGCCCTGAACGTGTGGGACACCCGCACCGGCCGCCTTCCTTATGTCAGAACTCCAGCGCGAACTCCAGCTTCGCGAGACTGCCGCTGCCCGTCCTGGGCGTGAAGTACTCGCTGGTCGCCGAGAAAGTGAACGTCGGCGCGAAGGTCACGTCGAACTTGGTTGCCTTCTCGTCGACCTCGAAGATCGGCGAGAGGTCATCTGAGGAGCTGTCCTTGGTGTCCGACGGGGTGAGGTCCCGATAGCTACCACCCTTGTCGCCCTTGACCGTGGTGGTCTTGGCCCGATCGATGAAGACCGAGTACTTATAGGAGTTCCAGTCGAACTCCACCTGCTCGGTGCCAAGGACCAGCCACGTCTTGCCGTCCGGTGCCCAACCGCGGGCCGGGTCGAACGGCGTGAGCTGCGCGTCCTTGAACAGCAGGGACACCGACATCTCGAAGTCGCCCTTGGTGAACTGCTTCGAGGCGTACTGCCGGGAGACGCCCACCTCCGTCTTGCTCCGGTAGAAGCCCGCGACCTCCTCCTTGCGCTCGCCGGTCGCCAGCGAGATGGTCTGGTCCTTGCCGGCCGCGCTGACGACGAGCATCGGGTCGGCGTCCTTCGGCACGGAAGCGACGATCGTCTTGGGAGCGGCGCCGTCGTTGCCGTAGGACTCCTGCCACTTGATCGGCTTGCGGTTGCTACCAACCTGGAGCGCGTAGCTCACGTCGGCGTTGACCAGATCGCTGGAGTCCCAGGTGCCGCCGTAGGTCTGATCGAAGGGGCCGCCCGCGAATGACAACGTGGCCACCACGAACTTCTCGCCGCTGGCGGGCCCCTTCGTACCGTCGTCGGTCGCGACCTTGTCGGTGGTGCCCACCTGTTCGACGGTCACGGTCTTCCGCGGCGTGATGACCCGGCCATCCTTAGGCTTCGTGCCGCCCTTGATGTCAACCTGCGCTTGCGGATCGAGGTATCCCGCCTCGACCGGCGGAGGCGGTGGCGCGACCAGCTTGTCTCCGTCCGCGGGCGGCTTCTGACCGTCCGGCCGGAGTAGTTGGAGACTGCCGGGGAGGTCCGTGCAGACACCCGGGCCGGGCCGGTCCTTGGTGTCCTCGGAGTCCTCAGAGCTCTGGCTGTCCGAAGAGTCATCTGAGGTCGAGTCTGACTTGATCTGGTCGACGAAGTGACGGACCGGACCGCAGTAGACCGACGAGTCGAGCTCCTTGGACTCAGTGGGGGCGGAGAAGTAACACCGCGCTTCCTTGTGCCTGGTGACCCGGGCGCCGCCGAGGTCGTTGCGCCATTGGTTGTCGACACTCGCCAGGAACTGCTCTGGCTCCTTGACCTTCCCGCCCGAGTAGGTCACCGCACCACTGCTGCAGCTGGCTGCTGAAACAAGACTAAGCAAGACAAAAACGACAGACGCACGTCGCAAGCGTGCCATCCCCGTATCCCCAATCTTCTGCCGAGACCAGGTGACGAAGGACCGCCATGAGGCGAGTGGGACCTTCGGCAGTCCGTGCATCACCTGGTAGCCGGCACGTCGCCGGCTCGCACCACAACGTCAGCGACGCTGGAGCAGGGCTCATCCTAGAGATCAGTACGACCCGCCCGCGGGCCGCGCGAATCGGCCTGTGGATAACCACATGACGAGGCCCCGGCACATCGACGGACCGATGTGCCGGGGCCTCGAACACCTCGCCCGGCAGTGGGCGAACAGGTGGTAACCCGCGTCGTCAGGCGACCTCGGCGGGCTGTTTGTCGCTGTCCTCGGCACCGAGCGCCACCGGCCGGCGCTTGGAGACGGTGACCGCGGCGACCACGACGAGGACGGCGGCCACCGCGATGCCGACCCGCAGCGGGGTGTTGGCGGTGGAGCCCACCGACAGCTGCACCACCGCGGGGGCGATCAGCACGGACACCAGGTTCATCACCTTGAGGAGCGGGTTGATCGCCGGGCCGGCGGTGTCCTTGAACGGGTCACCCACGGTGTCACCGATCACGGTGGCCGCGTGTGCATCGGATCCCTTACCGCCGTGAGTGCCGTCCTCGACGAGCTTCTTGGCGTTGTCCCACGACCCGCCGGAGTTGGCGAGCAGGATCGCCATCAACGTGCCGGCCGCGATCGCACCCGCCAGATAACCGGCCAGCGGGCCGACCCCGAGACCGAAGCCGACCGCGATCGGTGCCATCGCGGCGAGCAGACCGGGCGTCGCCAGCTCGCTCAGGGAGTCGCGGGTGCAGATGTCGACGACCTTGCCGTACTCAGGCTTGCCAGTGCCGTCCATGATTCCCGGGATCTCCCGGAACTGCCGGCGTACCTCGTACACCACCGCGCCGGCGGCCCGGCTGACCGCGTTGACCGCGAGGCCGGAGAAGAGGAACACCACCGACGCACCGATGATCAGGCCCACCAGCACGTTGGGCGCGTCCACCAGGGTGCTGAAGGCGGCGCCGGCCTGGGCGAGGTTGACGCCAGCGGCGCTCAGCGCAGTGGCCACAGCGTCGTTGTAAGAGCCGAACAGCGCAGTGGCCGCGAGCACGGCAGTCGCGATCGCGATGCCCTTGGTGATCGCCTTCGTGGTGTTGCCCACGGCGTCGAGCTCGGTGAGGATCCGTGCGCCTTCGCCGTCGACGTCACCGGACATCTCCGCGATGCCCTGGGCGTTGTCGCTCACCGGGCCGAAGGTGTCCATCGCCACGATCACGCCGACCGTCGTGAGCAGACCACAGCCGGCCAGAGCGATCGCGAACAGCGAGACGATGATCGAGCCGCCGCCGAGCAGGAAGGCGACGTAGACGGCGCCACCGATCACCAGCGCGGTGTAGACGGCCGACTCGAGCCCCAGGGCGAAGCCGGACAGGATCACCGTCGCGGCACCTGTCAAGGACGTCTTGCCCACGTCCTTGACGGGGCGGTGCTCCGTGCCGGTGAAGTAGCCGGTGAGGGTGAGGATCACACCGGCCAGCACGATCCCGAGGACGACTGCTCCGGATGCGATCAGCCGTGGATCGCCGCCGAGACCCGCGATCTGCGGGGGTACACCTGACAGGCCCGCGAAGGTTGACGGTAGATAGACGAACGCGGCAATACAGGAAAGGACAGCCGAGACCACCGCGGAGATGTAGAAGCTGCGGTTGATGGTCCGCAGGCCGTTCTCTCCGGCACGTGGCCGGGTGATGTAGACGCCGAGGACGGCGGTCAGCGCACCGATCGCCGGAACGATCAGCGGGAAGACCAGGCCCTGCGAGCCGAACGCGGCCTTGCCCAGGATCAGCGCCGCGACCAGCGTGACGGCGTACGACTCGAACAGGTCGGCCGCCATACCGGCGCAGTCACCGACGTTGTCGCCCACGTTGTCGGCGATGGTCGCCGCGTTGCGCGGGTCGTCCTCGGGGATGTTCTGCTCGACCTTGCCCACCAGGTCGGCACCCACGTCGGCGGCCTTGGTGAAGATGCCGCCACCCACCCGCATGAACATCGCGAGAAGCGCGGCGCCGAAGCCGAATCCTTCGAGCACGCTCGGCGCGTCACTGCGGTAGATGAGGACGACGAGGGCGGCGCCGAGGAGCCCGAGACCCACAGTCGCCATACCGACGGTGCCGCCGGTACGGAACGCCACCCGGATAGCCGGCTCACGCCCCTGGTCGCGAGCCGCCGCGGCGACCCGGACATTGGCACGGACCGCAAGCCACATGCCCAGATAGCCGATGAGTGCGGAGAAAACCGCACCAACAAGGAAGAAGATCGAACGGCCGACCCGGACGCTCGTGTCACCGGGTAGTAGGAAAAGAACGAGAAACACCAGGACGGCGAAGATGCTGAGCGTCTTGAACTGGCGGTTGAGGTAAGCCGAGGCACCTTCTTGGACACCGCGGGCAATTTCCTGCATCTTGGCGGTGCCCTCTTGCGCGGCGAGTACCTCGCGCCTGAAGACCGCCGCCATCACCAGCGCTACCACGCCGATGCACGCAACCGCGGCTACGTAGCCGAGATTGCCGCCACTGAGCGAGACGACGTCCCCCTCGGCAGCGAGTAGGAACGCGGACATTCGTCCTCCTTGGCGGGGGGCTTCATTGGTCCCCCTCGTGAGCACCTTGACGGTGAGGCCGTGCGGACAGAATTACCAGAATCAGGGCTACCGTCTCCGACCGAACCGCGTGGTTTCCGCGCCTGGGCGCTCCTCGTCGGTGCCAGCCGGGAGAGGGCGTGCTCCCCGGTCCAGCGCTCCATCCGCACCACCGAATGCCGGCACCGACCGGCATCGTCGAAGGCGCACGGACAGCTGGTGCCACCGGATGGAATCCGGGACGGGCCCAGAGCCTACAGCGCCGGCACCTGCCTGGTGGGACGCGCCCCCCGCCATGGTGACGGTGACCCGAACACGAGGCGAACGACTGAAGATCCAGGTCGCTTCGGTGGGCGACGCCGCGACGTGATGAGCGGCTGGTCCGGCCGCGTCACCCGGGCGGCGCGACCGCCTCGTCCACGGTGTTGTGGATGGGAAACACCTTGGTGAGTCCCGTGATGCGGAAGATCTTCAGAAGCCGCTCCTGGGTGCACACGATGCGCAGGGAACCATCGTGGGTGCGGACCCGTTTGAGCCCTCCCACGAGCACGCCTAGCCCGGTCGAGTCGAGAAAATCAACGCCCTCCATGTCCACCACCAGGTGGTAGTGGCCGGCATTGACCAACTCGACCATCTTCTCCCGCAATCTGGGTGCGGTGTAGACGTCGATCTCCCCACCTACTTCGACCACCATGTGGTCGCCTGCAGGGTGGTTCGAGAGGGAAAGGTCCACGAACTCCTCCAGCACTTCACGCCGACGACCAACCGCATGGGAATTCAATCACCTGCTGTGACGGCGGCGTGGCAAGGGGCGCCAATGACCTTATGCCAACGGCCCTGTGCCTGTCGCCAACTCGGTGTGACACTGTCCGACGTGTCCCTTCGCCAGCCGCACCGAACCCGCACCGGCGACGAACCCGCTGCCGAGCCCTCGACGCCGATAACGGCTCCCGAAACGCGCGCCGCGGCGGCCAGGCGTCCGGAGTCCCTTCTTCGGCGCCTGTGCGCGGGGCCTGGCCGCGCGGCCCGGGTGACCCACGTCGAGTGGGTGCCCGCCCGCGCCGGCGAAACCGTCGAGTGGCCGAGCTGGGTACCCGACCGGGTCCTCGAAGGTCTCCGGTCCAACGGCATCACGCGCCCCTGGGCCCACCAGGTCGCGGCGGCCGAACTCGCCCGTTCCGGCCAGCACGTGGTGATCGCCACCGGAACGGCATCGGGCAAGTCGCTCGGCTACCTCCTGCCGGTGCTGTCTGACGTACTCCCCGACCCGGCGGCACGTCAGGCACGGCGACGCGGGCCAACCGCCCTCTACCTCGCGCCGACCAAGGCGCTCGCCGCCGACCAGCTCCGGGCGCTGACCGAACTCGCCGGGCCTGACGTCCTGGCCACCACCTGCGACGGCGACAGCTCGTGGGAGGAGCGCGACTGGGCGCGGGACTACGCGGCGTTCATCCTCACCAATCCCGACATGCTGCACCGGTCGGTGCTGCCGGCACACGCGCGGTGGGCCCGTTTCCTGGGGGCGTTGGAGTACGTCGTCATCGACGAGTGCCACCACTACCGGGGCGTGTTCGGCTCCCACGTCGCGCAGGTGCTGCGCCGGTTGCGGCGGATCGTGGCCCACTACGGCGCGAACCCGACCTTTGTCCTGGCCTCCGCCACGGTCTCGGAACCCTCGACCTCCGCCGCGCGGCTCACCGGTGCTCCTGTCACGGCCGTCACGGACGACGCCTCGCCGCACGGCGGACTCGCCTTTGCCCTGTGGGAGCCGCCCTTCACCAGGCAGACGGGTGAGCGCGGAGCGCCGGTACGCCGCAGCGCCACCGCGGAGACCGCCGATCTGCTCGCCGATCTGGTGTCGGACGGCGTGCGCACGGTCGCGTTCATACGGTCCCGGCGCGGCGCGGAGGTGGTCGCGATCCAGGCCCGCGAACACCTCGCGGATGTCTCCCCCGAACTCAGCCAGCAGGTGGCGGCCTACCGCGCCGGCTACCTCCCCGAGGAACGCCGCGCCCTCGAACGCGCTCTGCAGGACAAGCGGCTGCTCGGGGTCGCCGCGACCAATGCACTGGAGCTTGGTGTGGACATCGCCGGGCTCGACGCGGTGCTGGTGGCGGGATATCCGGGAACGCGGGCGTCCCTGTGGCAACAGGCGGGCCGTGCCGGACGGGGCCAGCAGGGGGCGCTGGCGGTGTTCGTCGCCCGCGACGACCCGCTCGACACCTATCTCGTGCAGCACCCGGACGCGGTCTTCGGGCCGCCCGTCGAGGCGACGGTCCTCGATCCGGACAACCCGTACGTCGTCAAACCACACGTCGCGGCGGCCGCGGCCGAGCTGCCCATCACCGACGCCGACCTGGAGAGGTTCGGCCCGTCCACGGCCGGGGCGCTCCAGGAGCTCGAGGCCGAGGGCATGGTGCGGCGGCGACCGCACGGGTGGTTCTGGACGCGGCGCGGGCGAGCGTGCGATCTCGCCGACATCCGGTCCCTCGGCGGAACACTGGTCCGGGTCGTGGAGGGGTCGACCGGCCGGTTGCTGGGTACGGTCGACGGCGGCGCGGCCCACACGTCTGTCCACGACGGTGCGGTCTATCTCCACCAGGGCGTGACGTATGTCGTGGACCGGCTCGAGCTCGAAGCCGGGGTGGCGCTGGTCGAGGCGGCCGACCCCGACTACACGACGACGGCGCGCGAGGTGACCGACATCGAGGTGCTGGAGAGCGAGCGGTCGGAGGCGTGGGGGCCGGCGACCCTCGACTTCGGATCGGTCAAGGTCGAAAACCAGGTGGTCTCCTATCTCCGGCGGGCGCTGGCCTCGGGCGAGGTGCTCGGCGAGGTCCCGCTCGACCTTCCACCGCGCACCCTTCAAACTCGCGCCGTCTGGTGGACGGTGTCTGACGAGCAGGTGGCCGCGGCCGGGCTCGGCCCCGATGAGGTACCCGGTGCCGCGCACGCCGCCGAGCATGCCGCGATCGGGTTGTTGCCCCTCTTCGCCACCTGCGACCGGTGGGATGTGGGTGGTGTCTCGACGGGACGCCACGCCGACACCGGCCGGGTCACGGTCTTCGTGTACGACGGCCACCCGGGCGGCGCGGGCTTCGCCGAGCGCGGCTACACCGCCGCCGCGGCGTGGCTGCGGGCCACAAGGGAGGCGATCGCGGCATGCGGATGCGCCGAGGGCTGCCCGTCATGCGTACAGTCACCGAAATGCGGGAATGGGAACAATCCGCTCGACAAGGCCGGCGCGGTCCGGCTGCTCGACGTCCTGCTGTCACATGCCCCACGTCAGTCCGCACCGACCAAAGGAGATGACGGCTCGCCATGATCATCGTCGGCATCATCCTCATCCTCCTCGCGATCGCGGTGGTCGCCGGCTTCGTGGTGGGCGGCTCACAACCCACGACAGTGGACATCGGCAGCCTTCGGATCGAGAGCTCGACGTCGACGTTCTTCTTCTTTGGCGTGGGAGTCACTTTGGCCACCGTGGTCGGGGTGTGGTTCGTACTCCTTGGCGTCAGGCGCTGGCGCCACCGGCGGGAGGTACTCCACGAGCTACGCCAACGTCCGCAGGAAAGGTCAGCTCCGGCGTTCCCGGAAGGTGACCAACGGGCTCTCCCCGGGTCCGCGGCTCCGCAACCGGGCGCCGTCGCGGAGCCGTACCCCAGCACCGCCGAGCCGTACCCCAGCATCGCCGAGCAGCGTCCAGAGGAACGTGATCGTGAGGCGTCCTCAGCGGATACGTGGGCCGGAAGGCCGGATACGTGGGCCGGACGAGAGTCGGTCGATCTCTCTGGCACCTGGACGTCGCCTCGTGCCGCGGCGTCGTCACCGGACGTTCCTCCGTCGCGGCATCGAGGTGAGGCGACCACCGACGAACACCCGTGGCACACCGCGCCATATCCGTCCGAGCGGGCGCAGTCCCAAGCCACGCAGTCCCAGCCCACGCAGTCTCAACCCACACAGTCCCAACCCACCCAGTCGCAGCGCGCACAGTCGTGGCGAGCGCAGTCGCAGTGGGCGGACGGCGAAGAGCGTCCGGACGAGTCCGGGCGTGCGATCCCTCGCCGATCGCGAAGCGACAGCGAGCACGACTGGCATCCCTAGGCCGGTAGGCCTGCCATCCGCCGGCGGCTCGCCCGTCACGGCGGAGCACGGCTCCACGCGCCCATGTCATGGCGGGCACGGCCCCACTCCGAGGTCGGGCCCGCCTTGGCCCGAGCTCGCATGGTGAGCAGGTCGCCTGCGAGCGTCCGCGGTCGAACCTCGACCACGACGTCCACCACGGCACCGGTCAGGGTGCAGCTGATCAGACGAGCCTGATGCGCCGCGGCTATCCGAGCAGCGACCGAACAGGCACCGTCCATCGCCGCTGGCCCGCCGGCAGCCGCGGACAAGGCGGCGAGGTCGGCGGCGGTGTCAGCACGACGCCCAGCGGACATCACCGCCACGATGGTGACCGAGACGAGTCCGGCCAGGATCAGCACAGCGGCGACGGCCAGAGTCCAGATGCTGCCGCTACCGCGTTCGGTGCCGAGCGGGGAGGTTCGGCGCACCTCCCCCGAACCGCCGGAGCCCGCCGCACGGCGCCTGTCAATCATGGCGATCCCGGCTCGAGCACGACGGCGGCCTGCCCGGTGACCTCGATGCCAGGCACTCCGGACAGGACCTGCCACGGTGGCCGCGCAGCCACCCGAACCCGGACCGTGGCGAGGCCGTCTTCCACCTGGATCGCGATCCGCGAACCCTCAGGGGCGCTTCGCATCCCCTCGGCTCGGCTGGCGGACAGAGTCTCACCCCTCGCCACGGCCCGAGCGGTGTCGCGCGCCGCGTCCACGCACCGAGCTTGGGCGCCCACGACCGACACGACCCATGCCATGCCGACCGTGACCACCGCCAGGGCGGTGAGCGCGAGCGCTGTCTCCACGGTCACCATTCCCCGCTCTGGACTACGCCCGGGGAGAGCGGGTGAAAGCCCGACCCGCATCACAGCGCACCTCCTTTCTGACGCCTTCGTTTCTGACTTGCCTTCGTTCTGACGGCCTTGTTTCTGACTGCCTTCTTCCTGACCGCCAGCCCGTCCGGCTGGCTGGGCTGGGTGGCCGAGCAAAGCCCCGCGCGCCGGCCTGGCCGGCCACCCGCCACGCGCGTCAGCTCGCGATGCTGAGCGCGGCCTTGATCAGCTTCATCAGGAGCTGTTGCACTTCCGAACCGCCGACCAGCTTCATGAGCAGCCCGGCGAAGCTGGCCGCGGCGACGGTGCAGATGGCGTACTCCGCCGTTGCCATGCCGCGCTCGTCGTCGACAAGCGACCGTGGTGTGCGCAAGGGAGACCTCCTCAGGGGTGTCCGGCAGCCGGCCGGCGCGGCGCCCCGGATCGGGGCGTAATCGAGAATGCGCCGGTGGCGGTCGCGCTGGCGGGCTCCGGCGAGGGTCTGGGGACAACTCCGCAGTCCGGCAAGCTGTGGACAATTCGGTGGCAGAGCATGCGTGTGGCTGGTCATCGCAGCAACCCGGTGACAGCCCCGGCGACCAGCGGGACGACCCCGACCAACACGAACGCCGGCAGGAAACAGAGCCCCAACGGCGCTGCCGCCTTCACGCCGACCGCGCGGGCGCGTTGGTCCGCATCGGCCCGCCTGGACTGGCGTGCGTCGTCGGCGAGCCGCTCGAGAGTGCTCGCGAGCGGCGCGCCGGTGTCCCACACGCGGACCATCGACCGACCGAAGGGTGCGAGCACGGAGTCCTCGAGAAAGCCCGACCAGGCGGTCTGGGCATCGCTACCGAGCCGAAGCGCGGCCGCGACCTGGCGAAGCTCGGCCGCGAGCGGACCCCGCATCCCTCGTCCGATCACCTCGATCGACAGGCCCGGCGGATGCCCAGCGCGGAGGCAGGCCGCCAGCAGATCGGCCGCCAGCGGAAGTTCGGCGGCGAGGCGTTCGCGGCGGATCCGGCTCTCGCGGGGTTCGAGGCGCGCGAGGACCTGGCCGAGGAGCACGGCCACGACCGCCCCCGCGACGAATCCCGCCCCGCCACCCACCACGAAACCAGCGACCAGGCCCGCGAACGCCGCGACCAGCCACCGAGCTCTCCCCTGCCCCAGGTGACGCTGGCCGACCCGGGCAGGCCTCGCGGGAATCCCAGTGGTGGCGCCACCGTGGTCTGACCTCATCGGCCCAGCTGACCCGCCGCCCTCCCACCCCGCCGCCGGCCGCAGCGAGACCAGCCGCCGCCTCGACCCCACCGGCCACCACCAGAACAGGACGGCAAGCCCCGCCAGAAGTCCGGCCAACGCGGTCACCGCGGGTCCTCCGCTCGCCGCGCGAGGTGCTCGACCCAGACAAGGCCCAGCGCCGCGAGGACCCCACCGAGGAGGAGGCAGCCCCAACCGAGGGGCGTTCCGAGCAGAAAGGCGAGCGGATCGCTCCCGGCGCCCATCCCGACCACCAGTCCAAACAGCGGCAGGGCAGCAAGGATGCGTGCGGTCGCCCGTGGCCCGGCGAGTGCGGCGGCGACCTCACGTCCGAGCGCATCTTCCGCCCGAACGCCAAGAGCGAGCCGGTCCACAACGGCGGCGAGCCCCGCACCCGTGCCAGCCGCGACGGACCAGGCCACGGCCAGCCCGGGCAGCACGTCGCCCACGGGTGGTGGAACTCCCGCCAACGCGGCCGGCACATCGCCGCCCGCGCGACTCGCCGCCGCCGCGGGTCCGAGCTCGGAAAGCACCTCGGCCGCCGCCGACAACGCTCGACTCGGGCTGTGACCGGCCCGCAGCTCGGCGGCGAGGACGTCGTAGGCCTCGCGGACCGCGGCCCGGGCCTGTTGGTGGGTCCGGCCGCTCCGTGCCAACCGAGTCTCTGAGAGCCACCGCCGCAGTCGCGTGACCAGCCCGGCACCGGTTGCATGAGCTCGCGGATCCGGCGTACCCAGGCGGCGGGCGAGCAGGGAGCCCGGCCGCGCCGGCATCGCGAGTGCGGCTGCCGACGCCGCGAGGCCGAGGCAGATCACCAGACCCACGCTCATGCGCGTCCTCGCTCCGCTCCGGGCGCGCACGAGGCACCAGGCGCGCTGTGTTGGACGATTCGCTCGCTGCGCTCGCTCACGAGGCGCCCTCCTCGGCGAGCCGGCGGGTGAGGAGGGCCGAGAGCCGGGCCATACCGGCACCAGGGACGACCTCGCCCGCCGCCCCGAACTCCACCGCGGGCGTTGCCCTCACCAACCCGTCGGCCGCGCGCTCGAAGACACAGATCTCATCCACTCGCCGGCGCCCGTCTCGACCCCGGGCGACCTGGATGACCACCTCCACCGCGGCCGCCAGCTGGCTGTGGACAGCACCGCGGTCGAGGCCGGCGGCGACCCCCAATGCCTCCACCCGCGCGGGGACCTCGACGGCGGAGTTGGCATGGAGGGTGCCGCAGCCACCTTCGTGGCCGGTGTTGAGAGCGGCCAGCAGATCAACGATCTCCGCACCACGCACCTCGCCGACGACCAGCCGGTCAGGTCGCATACGTAACGCGTGGCGTACCAGCGTGCGCAGGTCGATCTCGCCGGCGCCTTCGACGTTGGGTGGCCGGCCCTCGAGGTGGACAACGTGGGGATGAGCCGGCGTGAGTTCGCTCGCGTCCTCGACGATGACGAGGCGCTCGTTGGTGGGGACGAGCGACAACAGGGTGGCCAGCAGGGTCGTCTTGCCCGCCCCGGTGCCACCCGAGACCAGGAATGCCAACCTCGCCTTGACAATCCTGGCCAGCAACCGCGCACCGTCAGGCGGGACCGAACCCTCGAAAACAAGCTCGTCCATCGTGAACGCCCGCCGCCGTGGTATCCGCAGGGAGATGCAGGTGCCGCCGGTCGACACCGGCCAGAGCACCGCATGGAACCGGCTGCCGTCCGGCAACCGGGCGTCCACGAACGGCGTGGCGTCGTCGAGGCGACGCCGGGCCGAGCCAGCGAGCCGCTGCGCGAGCCGGCGTACGGCATGGTCGTCGTCGAAGGTCACGCCCGCTGGCTCGAGACCGGATCCCCGATCGATCCAGACCTGCGCGGGACCGTGGACGAGCACGTCTGTGACGCCCGGCTCGGCCAGCAGCGGCTCGAGCGGTCCCACACCCGCGATGTCTCTGCGCAGCGCCTCCACCACGTCGAGGACCACCGCGTCACCCAGGAGTCGCCCCTCCGACCGGAGCGCGGCGGCCACTCGGGCCGGTGTCGGCTCCCCCGCGTCGAGCGCGAGCGTGGCGCGGACCCGTTGGAGCAGAGCCGGGTCGACGCCCGCGATCCGGGCGTTCACGCCGCCGTCCCGCTCCGGTCCGCGGGCAGGACGCCGAGATCGGTGAGGAGGGAACGGCAGAACGCCGCCAGCGGCCCTTTGCCGTGCCGGGCTGGAGCCTGGCCGCGTTCGAGCATCAGGTCAAGGCGTGGCTCAGCGGCGATCTCGCCGGCGAGCGGGAGGTCGAGGGTCGCGGCCACAGTGCGGCCGTCGAGACCTGACGGCGCCGGCCCACGGACCACCAGCCGAACGTCCGGAGCCACAGTGGTGAGCGTCCTGGCGACCCGGGATGCCGCGGCCACCGCACGCACCTCCGCCGGGACGACGAGCAGCGCTGTTGTGCACTGGGACAGTGCTTCCTCGGCTGCCTCGGTGGTGTGGCGGGGCAGGTCGACGACGACCAGGTCGCCGCCCCGGCGGGCCGCGCTCAGCACCGTCCGCATCGCTGGTCTCGGAATGGTGAGGAGGTCGCCGCGATCCCAGGAAAGCACCACGAGCCCTTCGACCAACGGCAGAGCGGACCGCAGCGCACCAGAACTCACCCGGCCTTCGGTCGCCACGAGGTCGGGCCATCGCATGCCCGCGGAGTCCTCACCACCCAGGACGAGGTCGATACCGCCGCCGAGCGGGTCACCGTCGATGAGATAGCTGATGCGGCCCAACCGGATCGCGGTCACGGCCAGGGCGGTGGCCAGCGTCGACGCGCCGGCACCACCCCGCCCGCCGAGCACGCAGACCGTCGCCGACTCCCGGGTCGCGCCGTCGACCGTGTCGGCGAGCCGGCTGACCAGCCAGCGTTCGGCGTCGGGAAGGCTGAGGACGTGCTCGGCACCGAGGGCGACGGCGCCTTCCCAGAGGCCGCGCTCATTGATGTCGTGACTGACGATCAGAAGGTCGCGCCGCCGAGGTGGTGCGGCCCGGGCGAGGTCGGCCACCAGGTCGGCGCCGACGAGCACCAAGGGGGCCGACGTCCAGGCCCGCCGGCTGGACCCGACGTCGTTGGCCACGTCGAGAGCGACGCCACCGGCGGTCGCCAGCCGGACCAGATCGTCGAGGAGGGTGAGGTCGGCCGTGACGGCGAGGGGGTGGGCGGGTGGTGGGAGTGCGGACACCGTGGGGCACCTTTCGACGGACGAGCGGACCCGGGCGGGCGAGGCGTACGCGCCCGGGTGACCACCACGATCGCCGCACGAAGGCCTGGCCAGGAACGCGAAGGCCAAGGCTGTGGATGAGCACGCGGAATCTGCGACTGTGGACAAGATGTGGCAGGCAGCACCGACCCATACCCCGACGACAGAGGGTTCCAGTGGTTCCAGAACACCCGCCCAACAAAGGTTCGGTTCCAGAACGCCTGGGCAGAAGAGGAAATGACGTGGAAAGGCGACAGCCCCCGCCGGGGGGGAGAGCGGGGGCTGCCCCTGGCCGCAGCTCCACCAGCGAGCCGGGCCGGCACCAGCGGCGGGGGGATACCGCTGAAATGCCACGTTCCCTCCTCGAGAGATCTCAAACTCTCGTGGAGCGTGCCTCCAGTGTGACCCAGAAGGAAGCACCGCGCCAATCCCCGCAAAGGCAAAGAGTGTCAAACAGTCGCAGAGCTGTTACCGGGTTGGCGAAGGTTGCCCTGAAATGTCCGGCTAATCAGCAGAGATTGTTGCCCGACCAGCCTAGGCTCTCAAAGATGAGCGCCACCGATGGGTCCCGACCGAATGCCGCCCCCACCGCCGTCTTCTTCGATCTGGACAAGACGATTCTCGCCAGGTCGAGCACGCTCGCCTTCAGCCGCCACTTCTATCAGGGCGGCCTGATCAACCGGCGAACCGTCATCCGGTCGGCGTACGCGCAATTCGTCTATCTCCTGGGCGGGGCCGATCACGATCAGATGGAGAAGATGCGCGCATATCTCTCCACGCTGGTCGCTGGCTGGGAGGTTCAGACGGTCAAGGACATCGTGGCCGAAGCTCTGCACCATGTCGTCGATCCGCTGGTGTACGCCGAGGCGGTGACCCTCATTGCCGAGCACCGGACCGCCGGTCGCGAGGTCGTGATCGTGTCCTCCTCCGGCCAGGAGGTCGTCGAGCCGATCGGCGAACTCCTCGGCGCCGACCGGGTGATCGCGACCCGCATGGTGATCGACGACGGACGTTTCACCGGCGAGATCGGCTTTTATGCGTACGGCGACAACAAGGCGAAGGCCATTCGGGAGCTCGCCGAGTCCGAACATTATGATCTTGGCCGCTGTTATGCCTATTCCGACTCGATCACCGATCTCCCGATGCTCGAGGAAGTCGGCCACCCCTATGTCGTCAACCCCGATCGCTCTCTTCGCCGAACCGCCGCCGAACGCGGTTGGCCGGTGCTGATATTCAGCCGGCCCGTCGTCGTGAAGGAAGGACCCAGATTCGGCGCGAATCGACCCATGCTGACCGGAGCCGCCGTGGCCGTCGCCGCCGCGGCCGTTTTGTGGTTCGTCCGCCGGGGGCGCTTCACACCCGCATTTCTTCGGACCGAGCCCCATTCGCCGTTGGGGAATCACGCCGAAGCGTTCGCCAGCTCTCACGAACAACGCCAGGAATAGGCCCAGACCCAGGAGTCTGACCAAAAAATACAAAGATCTTGGTCCAGGCTCTTCACTCTCGCCACCGAACGTCGTAGAAAGGTGCTATGTCCCGTGGGACCAGAAGAAGCGCCACGGCACGGCTTCTGATCACCACGAGACACACACGACAGTCGGGCACCCACACGGCGACCAGCCCGTCTTCGAGGGCAGTCGATCCCAGGCTCGCTGGGGCGACACCATGTGAGTTGCGCGCTTGGTAACCCGACTGGTCGTGCCAGCGGCGGCGCTCTCCGGCAGGAACGAGAGCGCCGTTCGCATGTGAAGATCGCGGCCCGACAACCCCGAAACGTCACGGACCGCCCGACTTCGCGTAGCATCGCGACACCATGGACGAGTCGGTACGGCGGTCGCGGAGTCGGTCATTCGGGTCCGTCGCCGACGTCTACGAACGCAGCCGGCCTGGCTATCCCGCCGAGGCCGTTCGTTGGCTGCTCGCAGACCACGTCTCTTCGTATCCCGGATCCGCGCCGGACGGCCGGCCTCCTGGTTCGGCGTTCGACTCCTACGCCGTGGTCGTCGACGACGGCTACCAAGACGGCACCAGCCGCTACGACGGCAGTCCGCACGACACCCAGCACGCCGGTGCCACGCCGGTCGACGAGCCGGCGACCGTCGTCGAACTCGCCGCCGGCACCGGCAAGCTCACCACTTCCCTGGTCGCCGACCGCCACCGGGTCATCGCGGTCGAGCCGGCCGCGTCGATGCTCGCCCGGCTCGTCCGCCACGTGCCGTACGCGCTTCCTGTGCAGGCGGTCGCGGAGAAGATCCCGCTGGTCGCGTCGTCCGCCGATGCCGTGGTGGTCGCGCAGGCGTTCCACTGGTTCGACACCGAGGCCGCGCTGGCCGAGATCGCCCGCGTCCTGCGCCCCGGCGGCACCCTTGGCCTGGTCTGGAACTACCGCGACGAGTCGGTGCCCTGGGTCCGCCAGCTTTCCAGTCTGCTCGCCGCCGCCGAGCGGATCGAGGCCCGCCAGGCGGAGGAGCTGATCGAGACCCTGGAGTGGAGCCGGCTCTTCGAACCCCCGGAGTACTCGGGGTTCCGCCTGTGGCAGAAGCTTGACCGCGACGGGTTGCTGCACCTTGTCGCCTCCCGGTCGTACGTCGCGCACCTCCCGCCGGCCGAGCGCCAGGAGGTGCTCCACCACGTCGGCGAGCTGTATGACATGACCGCGCGACAGCCGGACGGACTCGTGATGCCGTACGTCACGACGTGCTTTCGCACCCGCGTCCGCAAACGGTGAGGCCTGCGAGACTGGCCCGCATGACATCGGAGACCGAGCCCGCCACCGTCACCGACCCGACCTCTCCCGACCCGACCTCCACCGACCTGGTCACTCCCGACCTGACCGCCCCCGGCCCGCGTCTCCACGCGCTTGCGGTCGAGCTCGCCGCGATGGCCCAGAACGGCCTCACCTACGGCACCGACCGCTATGACCTCGCGCGCTACCACCGGATGCGAGCGATGACGGCCGAGATCCTCGGACTGGTCGCGGGCGCGGACGCCGGTGAGTTCCAGGCTGCGCTGGCGGCGGAGGCCGGGCACGCCACGCCGAAGGTCGATGTGCGTGGCGCGTTGGTCGAGGACGGCCGGGTGTTGCTGGTCCGGGAGGGGCGGGACGGGCGCTGGACCCTGCCTGGTGGCTGGGCCGACGCGCTCGACGCGCCGTCGGAAGCGGTCGAGCGGGAGTTCCACGAGGAGGCCGGCCTGCCGGTGCGCGCGGCGAAGCTGGCCGCCGTCCTCGACGGGTCGCGGCGCAACGGCCACGCCGGTAGCCCCTGGCACACCTACAAGCTGTTCTTCCTTGTCGAACGGCTGGATGACGCGGAGCCGCGAGCTGGACTCGACGGTGAGACGACCGATGTCGGATTCTTCGACCTCGAGCATCTCCCGGAGTTGTCGACCAACCGCTGCACCGCCGAGCAGCTCGCCATCCTCCTCGCCCACCACCGTGATCCGGGCCGCCATACAGACTTCGACTGAGACGGACTTCGACTGAGATCGACGGATCAGGACGCGCCGAAAACGGGAAAACCCTTCCCGATCGCCTGTAGCGGTTCTACGGTGAGCACCGTCGCGTGACAGGGAGCCGCGCCGTCGTCATCACGGGAGGTGGTCAACGTGGCCAAACTGACACCGGTCAAACAGCATCAGGTGTATACCGAAATCGCCCGTGCCGAGGAGTTCCAGGAACTCCGACAGCGCTACCGCCGGTTCGCGTTTCCGTGGACGGCCGCCTTCCTGATCTGGTATCTGCTGTACGTCGTGTTCGCCAACTGGGCGCCAGGATTCATGAGCACGAAGGTGCTCGGCAACCTCAACGTGGCGTTGGTCTTCGGGCTCCTGCAGTTCGTGTCGACGTTCGTCATCGCCTTCCTCTACAGCCGGCACGCCCGTCGACGTCTTGACCCGCTGGCCGACAAACTCATCGCCCGCTACCGGAAGGCGGTTGGTTCATGAGCGCTTCCCTCACCGCCACCGGGATTCTCGCGGCACCCGCCCCTTCCGACCACCGCACGCTCACGCTGGTGCTGTTCCTCGCGGTCGTCGCGATCACGTTGTACGTCACCTTGATGGCCAGCCGACAGAACAAAACCGCCGCCGACTATTACGCCGCCGGCCGTTCCTTTTCGGGTTTCCAGAACGGCATGGCGATCTCGGGTGACTACATGTCAGCCGCGTCGTTCCTTGGTATCTCCGGGGCGATCGCCCTGTCGGGATATGACGGCTTCCTTTACTCCATTGGCTTCCTGGTCGCCTGGCTGGTGGCGCTGCTGCTCGTCGCCGAACTCCTGCGGAATTCCGGGCGGTTCACGCTCGCCGACCAGCTGGCGTACCGCATGCGCCAGCGCCCGGTCCGCACCGCCGCGGCCGTCTCGACGCTCGGCGTCTCGATCTTCTACCTGCTCGCCCAGATGGTCGGTGCCGGCTCGCTGGTCGCTCTACTGCTCGGGGTCACCAGCGACACCGCCAAGAACCTCACCATCGTGCTGGTCGGCGCGCTGATGATCTTCTACGTCACGGTCGGAGGTATGAAGGGCACGACGTGGGTGCAGATCGTCAAGGCCGTCTTGCTCATGGGCGGGACGGCCCTCGTCACCGGGATCGTGCTGGCGAAGTTCGGTTTCAACCTCTCCGACCTCCTCGGCACGGCGGCCGACAGGAGCGGTAAGGGTCAGGCGTTCCTCGAACCCGGTCTGAAGTACGGCCAGACGCTCACGTCGAAGATCGACTTTCTCTCACTGGGGCTCGCGCTCGTGCTCGGGACGGCCGGTCTTCCGCACATCCTGATCCGGTTCTACACGGTTCCCACGGCCCGGACCGCGCGTACTTCCGTGCAATGGGCGATCGGCATCATCGGCACCTTCTATCTCATGACGCTGGTGCTCGGATTCGGCGCGGCGGCGCTCCTCGACACCGGTCCCGAGTCTCAGGTGGCGGCAACGGCCGGCAACGTGGCGGCGCCCCTGCTGGCGCAGGCCGCGGGCGGTGGGGCCGGCACCACCGGAGGCGCCATCCTGCTCGCGTTGATCGCCGCGGTGGCGTTCGCGACCATCCTCGCCGTGGTCGCGGGACTCACGCTGACATCGGCCTCGTCGTTCGCGCACGACATCTACGCGCACGTGGTGAAGCGGGGTGAGGCGAGCGAACGCCAGGAGCTACGCACCGCCCGGATCGCGGCGGTCGTGATCGGCGCGGTGGCGATCCTGCTGGCGATCCCAGCACAGAGGCTCAACGTCGCCTTCCTGGTGGCGCTCGCGTTCGCCGTCGCCGCCTCGGCCAACCTGCCCGCGATCCTCTACAACCTGTTCTGGAGCCGGTTCAACACCCGGGGCGCGGTGTGGAGCATCTACGGCGGCCTCATCAGCGCGGTGGTGCTGGTGTTCTTCTCACCGATCGTGTCAGGCAAGGTGCTGGCGGACGGCAAGAGCGGCTCGTTGTTCCCCGCCGGTGTGGACTTCGCGTGGTTCCCGCTGGAGAACCCCGGAATCGTCTCGATCCCGATCGGCTTCTTCCTCGGCTGGCTCGGCACCGTGCTGTCGAAGGATCGCGAGGCGGCCCGCCGGTACGTCGAACTCGAGGTGCGGGCGATGACCGGTTCCGGCGCGGAGCCAGCCGCCGGCGGCCACTGAGCGCCACGCCTCCACCGCACCGCGTCGAGAGGACCGTCGTTGAGTCGGGGGCACCCCTGTCCAACAGAGCCGTACCCGGGTGCCCCCGACCCAACGCGAGCCCGCCCAGCACCTCCGGCCCTGCTGTCCCCCGCTGCCCTGGGGGACTAGGGTCGGCAGGACACATGGTCAGCAGGACAAGGGTCCGGAGACATCGAAGCTCTGAGAGGGGTAGCGACCTGTGAGCAGCGAAGCACTGTCGAACCTTCTACACGAGGATCGCCGGTTCCCGCCCCCGCCGGAGCTCGCCGCTCAGGCAAACGTGACCGCCGACGCCTACGCCCCGGCGAACACTGACCGGATCGCCTTCTGGGAGGAGCAGGCCCGCCGCCTGCACTGGGCCCGTGACTGGGACCAAACTCTCGACTGGAGCAACGCGCCGTTCGCGAAGTGGTTCGTGGGCGGCAAGCTCAACGCGGCGTACAACTGCGTCGACCGGCACGTCGAGGCCGGCAACGGCGACAAGGTCGCCTACTACTGGGAGGGCGAGCCCGGCGACACCCGCACGATCACGTACGCCGAACTCCTCCGCGAGGTCTCCAAGGCGGCCAATGCCCTGATCGAGCTCGGGGTCAAGGCCGGCGACCGGGTCGCGATCTACATGCCGATGATTCCGGAGACGGTCGTCGCCATGCTCGCCTGCGCCCGACTCGGCGCACCGCACACGGTGGTGTTCGGCGGGTTCTCCGCGACCGCGCTCCGCGACCGGATCCAGGACTGCGACGCCCGGGTCGTGATCACCTCCGACGGCGGCTACCGCCGCGGCGCACCGAGCGCGCTCAAGCCGCAGGTCGACCAGGCGCTGGCCGAGTGCCCCGACGTCCGCAACGTTCTCGTCGTACGCCGGACCGGCCAGGAGGTCGACTGGACCGACGGCCGCGACCTGTGGTGGCACGACGTCGTGGAACGCCAGAGCGACCAGCACACGCCGGAGTTCTTCGACGCCGAGCAGCCGCTCTACGTCATGTACACCAGCGGCACCACCGGCAAGCCCAAGGGCATCCTGCACACCACCGGCGGCTACCTCACGCAGGTGGCGTGGACCCAGTGGGCGGTGTTCGACGTCAAGCCGGAGACCGACATCTACTGGACCGCCGCCGACATCGGCTGGGTCACCGGTCACTCCTACATCGTCTACGGCCCGCTGGCCAACGGCGTCACGAGCGTGATGTACGAAGGGACGCCCGACACCCCGCACCAGGGTCGCTGGTGGGAGATCGTCGCGAAGTACGACGTCACGATCCTGTACTGCGCGCCGACCGCCATCCGGACCTTCATGAAGTGGGGCGAGGACATCCCGGCGAAGTACGACATGTCGTCGCTCCGCGTCCTCGGTAGCGTCGGCGAGCCGATCAACCCCGAGGCGTACGTCTGGTACCGCACGCACATCGGCGGCGACCGCGCACCCGTCGTCGACACCTGGTGGCAGACCGAGACGGGCGCCATCATGATCACCCCGCTGCCGGGTGTGACCAGCGGCAAGCCGGGTGCGGCGATGACCCCGCTGCCGGGCATCAGCGCGGAGGTCGTCGACGATGCCGGCAATCCGGTCGCGAATGGGTCCGGCGGTTACCTCGTTCTGACCGAGCCGTGGCCGTCGATGCTGCGCACTCTGTGGGGAGACGACCAGCGGTATGTCGACACCTACTGGTCGCGCTTCGAGGGCCGCTACTTCGCCGGTGACGGGGCGAAGAAGGACGAGGATGGCGACATCTGGCTGCTCGGCCGGGTCGATGACGTCATGAACGTCTCGGGCCACCGCCTGTCGACCACCGAGATCGAGTCGGCCCTCGTGTCGCACCCGAAGGTCGCCGAGGCGGCGGTCGTCGGGGCGGCGGACGCCACCACCGGGCAGGCTGTCGTGGCGTTCGTGATCCTGCGTGGGTCGGCGGCGAACGGCGGACCCGACGTCGCGAAGGAGCTCCGTAACCACGTGGCGTCGGAGATCGGCCCGATCGCCAAGCCGCGGCAGATCCTCGTCGTGGAGGAGCTTCCCAAGACCAGGTCGGGCAAGATCATGCGCCGGCTGCTGCGCGACGTGGCCGAGAACCGCGAACTCGGCGACGTCACGACCCTCACCGACTCCTCGGTGATGGACCTCATCCGTACCAACCTCGGCAAGCCTGGCGGCGCAACCGACGAGGACTGAGCAGACGGCGGACCCCCGCCAGAACGACCTGTTGGAGGTTTGTCGGCTTCTTTGCCGACGTTCCTCCAACACGTTTACGGCCACCGCGGTCGAGATCGCTCTCCGTCAGAGTCCAGCCGGGTCCTCGTAAGCGTTGGGAGGCTTAGAAGCGCCTCGCCTAGTGAGCGATCCCCGAGTCTGACCGAGGCCTATTCGTTGCTGTACGCATTGCCTCATTCTGAGAGCCTGGCCAGCTCAGATCGTGGAGCTTCCGGGGTGCTATAACACCCTGGAGTTTCCACGGTCTTACTGAGGTTGGCGATGACCGAACTCTCAGACCGAACCTTGAGTAGATGCCCACTCTCGACCCGAAATTGGTCATCTACTCAAGGTTCGACGAAACTCACCCCGAGCCGTCCACATTATGGATGGCTTACCGGACGACTCACAACCGGTTCATGAACCGCTCGAAGATCGCTCACCATGCGAGATCGGCAACCGACGTAACCCTGACGTGGCAGAGGTGCAGGGTGAATTGAGCGTGCTCCGTGGGGCAATGCCAGGTGAGGTATCGCGCGCCTCGAATGGCGTACACCCGTTGTATCGGAAAGTGAGAAGCCAGGCATTGGTCTCACATTGTGTGCACCCTTTGGCGGACCCCACGCGCCAACTCCCCACCTCACTAGGCAAATTTGCCTTGCCTGGTAGGAATTTGCCTCGCCTCGCACCGGAAAAGGTGTACACAATGTGAGACATCGCCGGCGGCACGCCCAGGCTGGACACCAGGCCGGCTCTGTTGCCTCTACCAAAGCAGACGGACGGGTTCAGCCTCGCCGAGCGCGATCGTGAGGCAACTAACGAGTGAGCTACCCGGATGCCCCCGCCGCCGCAAAGATTACTCCGGAGCGGCGAGGAGCCCACACGTCACGAAGCTCATGCATCCGCAGGCCAGGCAGTCCGCCACGGCCTGACGTAGGGCCCGCAGCGCTTCGATGCGTTCGTCCAGCTCGGGAAGCTTGCGTTCGGCCAGGGAACGCCACTGTCGGGTAGTGCCTCGGTCGGAGTCACCGGCGTCCAGCAACGCGCGGATCTCCGCCAGAGTGAACCCCGCCTGCTGGGTCATCTTGATCAACGCGATCCGGCGTACGGTGTTGGCCGGATAGATACGGCGCCCGCCGACGCGTTCGGCCCGCGGCAGCAGGCCGACCTTCTCGTAGTAGCGAAGAGCGGACGGGCGCATGCGGACCCGCCGGCCGAGCTCTCCGATGTCGAGCATCCGCATCGAACCGCTCCCTCTTGACCTCAAGCGCGCTTCACCCGGAACCCTGACCGGATGCCCCTGCTCCTGGCCAACCGGCTGATTCCCGCACCCTACCGACGGCTCCTCGCCCACCGAGGCCTGCGTGCCCTGGTCCCGGCGTTCGCCGTCTCTGACCTCGGTGACGGGATGAGCATGGTGGCGGTGCCGTTGCTGGCGATCGCGATCGCACCAAGCGGTGGCAGCGGCAGTGGCAGTGGCGTCCTGGTCGGCGCCGCGGTCGCCGCGTCCACCCTTCCTGGTGTCGTGGGGATGCTGGTGTTCCGGCGTTGGTTGCGGGCACTCGCGGGTCGCCGCCTCGTGGTGACCGACAGCCTGGTGAGAGCACTGGCTCTCGGCTGCGTGCCCGTGGCGTGGTTCGCTGGCGTCCTGTCACCGGTGGCGTACGTGGGAATCCTGGCCGCGTCGTCGCTGCTCCACGCCTGGGGAGCCGCCGGGAAGTACGCCCTCGTCGCCGAGATCGTGCCCGCCGAGCAGCGGTTGGCCGCGAACGCCCTGGTCAGCTCGATCAGTTCGGGGGCGATCGTGGTCGGTCCGGCACTCGCGGGCCTGCTGGCCACCCGGCTGAGTCCGGCCTGGATCATCGGGATCGACGCGCTTTCGTTCGCCGCCCTCGCCGTCCTCACGAGCCGGATCCGGACCCGACCGGCACCCGCCGATCCCGTACCCGTCAATGCCGGCGGCGAGGCGGTCACCGTTCGGGGTCTGCTGCGCCGGCAACCACAACTCCTCGGGCTGCTCGTCCTGACGTGGTTCTTCAACTTCTTGTACGGCCCGGTGGAGGTGGCACTCCCCCTTCACATCACGGCGGACCTGCGGGCCGAGGCGGATCTCCTTGGTGCGTACTGGACGCTCTTCGGAGCCGGCGCCGTCGTCGGCGGCCTCGCCGCGGGGGCGTTGCGCAGACTTCCGTTGTGGCCGGCGACGCTCGGCATCGTGGCCTGCTGGGGCGTCCTGCTGCTGCCGTTCGCCCTGCCCCTTCCGGTGCCGGTCACGCTCACCTGCTTCGCGCTCGGTGGGCTGGTCTACGGACCGTTCCCCGCGTTGTCGTTCACGTTGTTCCAGTCCCGTACGCCGCCCGCGCACCTGTCGAGCGTGCTCGCCGCGCGTTCGGCGGCGCTTCTCACCGCCAGCCCGGTGGGCGCGGCCCTCGGCGGTCCACTCACCACGGCGTTCGGACCACGAGCAGTGCTGACCGGATCGGGAGCCGCGACCGTCATCCTCGCGCTCGCCGGGGTGCTTACCGGGGCACTCATCTTGAGCCGGACGAGCCGGACGCGCCGGCGCCTGGCAGGTGGATCGTGAACTCCGAGCCTGTGGTCGTGGGGTTTCTGGGCTAGTGCCAGCCAGTCCGTGACCATGCGGTTGGTCAGGACCGAAGCTCCGGATCGCTCTGCGGCGGAAGGGGCGGGAGGGGAGAGCAAAGTTCGCCGATGACCTGGACTCCGGCGCCCAGGACGGTGAGTTGTTCGGCAGTCCCCGTACTCGACTCGGTTGACACCGGCGTACGCGTGAGGAACGGACCGACGTAGGAGATCGGGTTGTTACTCATCGTCAGCCGGGCCTCGTCGGACCACGAACCGGTGAGGCTGACGTTGCGTACGACGAGAAGCGCCTGCGGTAAAAAGCGGCCGTAACCTTCCTCAGTCGGCTCCTCCACCAGCTCCCCGCGCTTCATGCCGGGCACATACCAGCCGTCGTCGGCGATGAACTCCGCATGCCACCAGCGGTTTCCAGCGAGCCGTCGGGTGATGGTGAGCAGGCAGTACTCGAAGTGGACCCGCAACTCGCTGTTCTTCCTGACGGACTCGGCGACGGCGGGTTGGGATGACAGGTCCGCGGCCTGGATCACGGCGAGTCGCCGGAGAACGGAGGGGTTGAGCTCCGCCGCGGGAACCGTGACGCGTGCCTGACGGACTTGCCGCAGCCGGCCGACCGCGGCGTTCCGTGGCTCAGTCGCCAGGCGGGTGATCAGCTCCCTTCGCAACGCCAGCTGCGACTTCCGATCGGACAGGGTGTCGAGCACGGACCGGCCTCCTCGAACCCACGCTCACCCATGATCACAACGCCCCCATCGTTAGCCTCATCGGTACTCGGCTACCCCGCTGGCCTTGACGTTCCAGTCGCGTTCCAGTCGCGGGCGATCTTAGTGGCGTACTTCTCGTTCAGCACGGGGTAGAAGATTGGCTGATCCGGGAGACGCGGCGGCCACTCGCGCCAGCCGGACTGCTCGACCAGCGCGAATTCCTCAGGCCCCGTTGGGCGCCACAGCGTCACCGTCTCCATGAGCGTGATCTTGCCAGGACTGGCGCTGTCTGGCCGGCCGTCCCCGGCAAGTGGCGGAGGTATCTCGGCTCAGAACCCGAGACGCCTCCGCCACCCGCACAGCCAGGCCAGCCGAACGCCGGCTCCGCGGGATGCCAGCTCAGCCGAAGGCCGGCTCAGCGCTGGTACGCCGCGACGACCTCAACCTCGACGAGCCAGCAGGGCACCGCGAGGCCAGCGACCTCCATCGTCGCCCGGGCCGGCCGGGCCTTGTTGGCGAGGATCGGGGGCGCGGGTGCGTTGGTCCCCATCGGCACCGGAATCGTCGCTCCGGTCTTCAGGTCAACGTTGGCGAAGAACTGCCGGTACGCGCGGTTCCAGCCCGCGTAGTCGGCCGCCGACGCGCCCGCGGGCCGGGTGAGGTACGCCTTCATCGTGATCACGTTGGCCGGCGTGAGCCCGGCGGCGGCGAGGTTGTCCCGGATCCGCGACAGCACGCTCAACGCCTGCGCCTCGGTGACCGTCACCCCCGCCGGCCAGGTGCCGCCCGGGAACAGCGACAGATCCGTACACCGCTCCGGCGAACCAGGCGGAGCCGACGGATTGCCCTCCAGCGGCCCCAGCCCACTGCTGGTGTAGAGAGCGACCTCCGAGCCGGTGGCGACCCCGTTGGCGATCGACGGGTTGGAGTTGCCGGCGGGCAACGCCACCTTGACTTCCTTCGGTCGCGGCATCGAACCCCCTGCTGTCGCTGCCGTGGTGGTACCGAGTACGCCGGCCAGGACGCAGACCGCGGCGATGATCCGGCGCCTCATGACGACATCACCCTCTCGTGAAGTTCGGTGACCACCTTGCGGGCGGAGTCGAAGGCCCCGGCCTGCCAGGCGATGTAGTAGCTGAGCCAGTCACCGGCGAAGAAGACGTGCCCCGCCGGCTTGTTGAGCAGGGTGTATTCCCCACTGGTCCGCGACGGCCATGACACCCAGCCGCCTTCGATGAACGGCGTACGGTGCCAGGCGACCGAGAACGCCGACGCCAGCTCGGTCCGGTAGATGTCGCCGTGGATCTTCACCCCCTGGGCGACCGCACGCTCGGTCCGCTCCGCTGGTGAGAGCTGGCCGTAAACCCTCGCGTTGGCGCCGGTGTTGTAGTAGCCGATGAGCGTGCCGCGCCGGCTGTGGAAGCCGTGCGACGGGTACCAGATCTGCGCGAGGTCGAGGTCGGTTGGACTGATGCCGCCGTAGATGCGGTTGCGGGTCTCCCACCAACGGCTCTTGTATTCCAGGCCGATCTTGCCGACCGGGGTGGCCGTCGGATACCCGAGCGCCGACGTCACTGACGCTCCGAGGTTGTGGGGAATCCGCGCGAGAACCATCGGCGGGAGGGTGGCCACGCAGAAGTCGGCCCGCTCCAGACGTTCCTTGCCCTTCGCGTCGCGGTAGACCACCTCGACGCCGTCGGCCAGGTCGGTGATCCGGCGTACCTCCGACTGGTAGGAGATGAGGTCAGAACCCACCGCCTTGACCAGGGCGTACGCGATCCGGTCCATGCCGCCGACCGGCTGCAGCATCATCATCGCCTGGTCGTAGCCGAACTCGAACGAGAACCTCGTCCCGAACTGGCTGGCGAGTACGTCAGACATCGACGGTGGTGGACTGAGCACGGTGCCCGCCTGCTCAGCCGCGCCGGGCTCGACGGAGTAGCCGCGCCGGTCGGTGCCTTCGTACGCGAAGTTCTTCGCCTTCCCCTTGATGGCACCGAAGTTCTGCAGGAACGCCAGCAACCGCTCCTTGTCAGAGGCGGTCAACTCCGCGTCGAGCGCGCCCCGGTCCGTCGCCTTGGCGAGCAGCTCGGAGATGTAGCCGTAGACGTCGGCCTTCGCCGTCCGCCACCGGGTCGGCTTGCCGCTCGGTCCAGCGTTCTCGTTGTAGATATAGGCATCCGCGTTCTGGTTGATGAACGGCTCGAGCGCGACGTCCAGCTCACGGCAGTAGTCGAGAGTGACCATTGACTGAGCGATCCGTGCGGGTCCGGCGTTCATGTACTGCCCCGCGGAGAACGTCGCCCGTTGCAGGTTGCCATCCAGGTCACGCAGCTGAGTGCCACCACGCACGGTCCAGTTACGCCCGCCTGGCTGGTCCTTGGCCTCGAGGATCCGGCACTGGTAGCCGGCCTTTCGGAGTTCGTACGCCGTTGCGAGTCCAGCGATTCCAGCGCCGAGAATCACCACCTTCTTGGCTGCTCTGCCAGTGAGCGCCAGGTCTGATGCGCGCGGTGGCGCGAAGTCTGGCACCGCGGCCTCGGCAGGCGTCGGCGCCAGGCCCAGTGCACCCATGGTTTCGTACAACACCCCCGCGCCGCCCGCCACGCCGACCGCTTTCAGGAAGTCGCGTCGCGTCCCGCCTTGTCCCATGCACCTCTCCCTCGGTTGACGACGGGCTCAACCGTGGAGCCGGGGTGTTGCCGATGAATATCACCAGCGTTCCGAACCGGTTGTGAAATCTTCACAAGCATTGGTTCAGGCGCCCTCCGAGGCCAAAACCCCAACGCTGCTTGACCGTTCGCGGACAGCGGGGCCAGTGAGCAGGTGGGACGGCGGTGCTGTGTACGGTGCTTGGGTGTTGATCCGTGAGTACGTTGACGACGACTGGCCGGCCGTCTGGCCGATCTTCCGCGAGGTGGTCACCGCCGGGGAGACCTACGCGTACGACCCCGCGGCCACGTCCGACGAGGCCCGCGCCCTGTGGGTCGAACGCCCGCCTGGTCTGACGGTGGTGGCATGTGACGGCTCCGAGGTGCTGGGTACCGCCAAGATGGGCCCGAACCGTCCTGGTCCCGGCTCGCACGTCTCGACGGCAAGCTTCATGGTGGCCAGCGGCGGGCGAGGCCGTGGCGTCGGACGCGCCCTCGGTGAGTACGTGTTGTCGTGGGCCCGCGACAACGGATACGCCTCGATGCAGTTCAACGCGGTGGTCGAGTCGAACCACGTCGCCGTACGACTCTGGAAGCAGCTGGGGTTCGAGCTCATCGGCACCGTTCCCGAGGCCTTCGAGCACCCAACACTTGGTCGCGTGGGCCTCCACGTCATGTTTCAGCGCCTCACCTGAGCCCAGTGCGGCATCAGCCAACGTTTGTCCCCTGCTGTGGTGTGCCAAGCTAGCTGAAGCCGCCACGGATTCGGGGAACCTCACCTGCGGCCTCTACCTCGACGACCCCACACCCTGGGCCATGTCCTGTAGATCAGGCGTTCCGGTGGAGGCCAGCCCCCTGAATGATCACGTATACGTGGTCATTACGGGCTTCACACGGCATGGACGCCATGCAAAGCAGGCACTAGCCAGGTGAATTACCCGCCAGGTGTACACAATGTGAGACAACCCCCTGGATTGACCAGAAGGTGAGACACAAGCTCGAGCAGGTTCCACCCACCCCACCGACCAGCCACCTCACACGGGATGCGTGCCCCTCGCTGACCCAGCCTGATCTACGGGACACGCCCTAACCCCCGCGAGCTACGCCGCCGACCACTGGGTTCGGCATGCGGACAGGCTCGATAGCCCTTCTCCTCAAGGGTTATCGAGCCTGTTGGCGGATCTGAAGCTGTCCGGGGGCCGCTACCTCTAAAAGGGCGGGGGGTCGGGATCGTCTGGTTGTACCGGATCGGTGAGGCGTGGCGGAGTCACCTGGTACTCCCGCCCGTGCGGATCGGTGTACCTGAGGTGTCCTGGACTGGTCTGTTCGACCTTCCAGTCGCCCTCGGTCTTCACGCGGTGGTGGCGTCGGCACATTGGTGCCATGTTCGCCACGGAGGTTTCGCCGCCTTGAGCGTAGGGTTTCGTATGGTCAAGGTCGCAGGAGATCGCTGGGCGCCTACAGAGCATCCAGGTGCAGCGCTGGCTCAACGACTGCACGAACTCCGCCGGGAGACCGCGTAGGAAGCGTTTCGACAGCGGATGCAAACTCAACAACTGCCCCGTCACCGGATGGGTGATACCGATGGCGAACATCGCATCCGGATTATCCAGATGGTTCGCGATCAACCGCCGCGCTACTTCGGTGAGCACGGGCCCGAACCCGCCCAGCTCCGCTGGCCGCTCCGCCAGCTCGAACAGGGTCGTGATCGGCACGTTCAGCTGAAGTTTCGCCTTGATCGCCGCTCTCCAGGACCGGAACGCGGCCGGGATCTCCTGCTCTGGGATCGGTTCCCGATCAGGACCGCTCTCATCAGCAGCTTTGCCGGCCGGCCTGTCGTTGCGGGGCTTCCGGCGGGGCTGGTCGAGGGGGTGGGTGTAGGTGGCGGGTTTGCAATCTTCACACGGGCAACCCTCGAGGTGCAGGTCGTGGCCGCACCCGGTGTGCCGGCACCCATCCGGTTCGGTGGCGGAGTTGTCCTGCGCACCCTCAGCTTCGCCTTGGGCGGGGCTGTCGGCGTTGTTCTGCTCCTCGAGCAGGTCGTCAAAGGACCCTTGACGCGGGCCGGCGTCGTCGCCGTTTCCCCCGTCACCGTTCTCGCCGTCGCAGTCGCCGTCCTCGCCGCCACTGTCACAGGCTTCTTTCTCGCCGTTACAGACGATCACGTCGGCTTCACCGGACAGCAAGGAGGCGGCGATGTCGGCCCGCAACTGCGGCAGGGTGCGTTCGTCGCCGCCGGATTTCATGGTGCGGGCGATGGCGTCCAGGTATCCCCAGATCTGGGCGGCCACGTCGTGGGAGATCCCACGGATCCGCAGGTCGGAGACGCCATCCAGGGATGGATAGACGTCCACACCCCGATCGTCGCGGGCCTTCTTGTGGCGTTCTTTCGCCGCTTCGGGGTTGACCTTCAAGATTTCGGCTTCGATGTAGAGCCGCAATAGCCCGCCCCGCAGCTTCAACACCTCGGGGAAGATCGCCTCATCCACCGCTGCACGGTCGGCCGGGGGTAGGAGGGTGAGCCGGTCAACGATCGTCCGAACCTCGGAGTATTCAAGTTCGCCGCGTTCCAACGCACCGCGGGTGTTCGGCAGATCAGACAACGCCAACGCGATGAGCATGAACTGATCGCTGCGGTAGTTCGTCCACCCCAACATCGGCGCTAGCAGTTCAGCAGCGCGCGGCTCCGGCCGAGACGAGCGTTCCGCCTCATCATCCTTGAAGCATGGTGGGCAGTGCGCCAAGGCCTGTGTGTCACCAAGGCTCAACGCCTCAGCCCAGCGGGCAACCTTCCGACCCGCGCGGACCAGCTCCCCCACCTCAAACCCGTTGCAGGCGCTCCGATCGACGCCAGCGAGCGCCGCCACCAACTCCGGACCGGGAAGCATGTCGCCAAACCCGGGCGGGAGCGGAGAGACCCGCACACCATCGCCGTCGCTCATACGTTCGAGTCTAGACGATCTAGATCATGGTTCGCAACTGGCGATGGTCGTCGGAACGCCTTATTTACAAGGGATGTCGCCTTACATGAAGGAAGGTCACCGATCTCTTGCCAGAGGATCTTCGGTCTCGCCATCGTCGACGTTCAGGTAACTCCCAGAATCGGCCCCCTGACGGAGACGGAGCGGCTAAATTACTCACCCGGTCGATCATGAGGTTCCGCACGAGGACCCCGATCGCTACGGTCGGAGAACGCCCGTGGCTCAGATCCGGCTGATTGCCTCGGCGGGTAGGCGTTTGACGAACAGGCAAATCGTCACCTGAGTTCAGTCGAGGTCGAACGGCAGGCGCCTGCGGGCGCGTTCCTTCGCCTCATCCGGAAGCGCGTCGGCGGCCAGCAGGCGGGGCAACAACTCCGGCTCCAGCGTCAACGCACGGAACACCAACCCGATGCTGACGTCGTGGTCGGGGCGTTCGACCACCACCGCGTCACCGGACCGGATCAGGCCAGGACTGATCACCCGCAGGTAGGCGCCGGGAACGGCGCGCCGGGTGAACGTCTTGATCCAGCCGCGTTCCGCCAGCCAGCCCGCGAAGGTCGCGCACGGAATCCGCGGGACCGACACCTCCAGCACAACGTCAATGCCGATCCGCCAGCGCTCCCCGATCAGTGCGCCGGTGACATCCAGGTCAACGGTCGTGAGGTTCTCGCCAAAGGCGCCATCGGAAAAGGGCCGCCCGAGATCCAGCGACCACGCATCGAGATCCTCCCGGGCGTACGCGTACACCGCCTGGTCATCACCACCGTGGTTGCGCCGATCCCCGACGAAGTCGCCCACGAGCCCGCTGCCGAGGCCGCCGTGCTTGGGGCCCGGCGCCCGCACCTCCACGGCTTCGGCGACCGGTCGTTTGTCGATGCCGGTCTGCCCCACATTCTTGTGCGGGTTCGGCCGGGCCTTGCCCACGTTGACGGACTGGATATGCGCCATCTCAACCTCGCAGGCGTTCGGACAGCCGCAGCGCGAACGCGTTGTCGCGGACATGGCGCTCGGGCTTGGACAGGTCACAGGTCATCGCGCCCGCACGCTACTGTCCGGCCCCCCGCGGACGCCACTCAAAAACAATCGAGGTACGCCACCCCAAAACGAATCCGGGTACGCCACCCACAACGAAAGGGTGCGCTCCCGACAACCCAGGGAGCGCACCCTTTCGCCTGCGTACCAGCTACGTGTGCCTGACGGCCCGAACGAAGGCGCCGGCAGGAAACGGCGGGGAGTCCCGCCTAGCCCTTCTTCGCGGCCTCTCCGCCAAGGTTGGCCGCACCGAGCAGTGCCGACGGGTCCGTCCCGGACAGCGTCGCCAGCATCTGGCGAACGTTGGACAGCTGCGCGTTGATGCTGTCCCGGCGCTGGGTGAGCGCCTTGAGCTCGCGGTCGGACTCGCTGCGGATCCGGTCGGCCCGCGTCTTGGCCTCGGACACGATCTCGTGCGCCTTGCGCTGCGCCTCCTCGACCATCCGCTCGGCCTTCTGCATCGCCTCGGCGTGGGCGCGCTCGGCTTCGGCGTGCGTCTGCTCCGAACGCTCGAGGACGGCGGCCAGGTGCTGCTCGGCGGCGGCGGTGCGCTCGACGAGGTCCTGCTCGGCCCGCTCGCGACGCTGGGCCAGCGTCTTTTCGAGGTCGGCGGCAGCCTGCGCGGCCTTCGCCCGCTGCTGCTCGAAGACTGCCTCGCCTTCCTCGCGGCGGGCGGTGGCGTCATGGTCCGCGGCGTCGAGGATCTCGCCGGCCTTGGACTTCGCCTGGGCGATGATCTCGTCGGACTCGCCGTCGGCTTCCTTGCGCTTCTCGACGGCGTACCGCTCGGATTCCTTACGAATGTCCGCGGCGGCCTGCTGAGCCTCCTGGCGTACCTCGTCGGCCTGCGCGGCCGCGACGGAACGCAGATCGGACGCCTCCTCCTCGGCGAGCGCGAGGATGCGTCCGATGCGCTCACCGAACTCGGAGAACGACGGCTCCGACGACTTCACGTCATCCGCGCGCTCAGACTGTGACGACTCCAGGCCCTCCACGCGCCGGGCCAGCTCGACCGATTGACGCCTCGCGGCGTCCACAGCCTCGGTGAGCTGCCGGATCCGGTGGTCGACCTGAGTCGGCTCGTAGCCCCGGCGCACCAAACGGAAGGCGCCGGTGGTCGTCTCACTCATGTGCTCTCGTCCTCTGTGGTGCGGCGGCGACAAGGGACACAGATCCCGCGAACGCATCGATGCCCACGCCACACAGGGATGCGTGTCGGCGTCGGCCTGCGAGCATCTGGTACGCCGGTGCGCGAGTGGATCACGGACCCGCGGCGGCGTGCGTGAGATCCTAGCCACCGCAGGCGGCCGCTCACCAGAGGGCCGACGCAAACCGTGAGCCGGCAGGGCCGCTCCGCGACAACATGCCGGCAGACCAGGGCATTGACGGTCGCGCTCTCCACCGGCGCACCTCGCGCCCTCCATACGCGCCTTCACCTGCGAAGTCGCACAATTCGCCAGCATTCACCGCGGCATTGCGGCGGGTCGTCAGGCAATGCCCGGGACCGGATCGAGGTCAAGTGCGTTGCGCGAGAATTCATGGGAACGTCACGCCGCGCGCGGGCCAGCCAGCACGATGTGCCAGCATCGGGCTCGTGGCGGGCAGGACGCGGAGAACTCCCAAGGAGGGCGCTGACGCCCCTCGATCCCGGCCGGGCGCCGGCCGTACGCAACCCCGACAGGGCGCCGGCCGTACGCAACCCCGACAGGGCGCCGGCCGATCGCAGCCTCGACAGAGCTCCGGTGGTTCCCCCTCCATGGTGAGCGTGCGGAACGCGCGTTTCCAGCAGTGGCGGGCTCTGCTCGACAACCGGACCAAGCGGCAACAGCTCGGCGAGTTCGTGGTCCACGGCGTACGCCCCATCACCCTCGCGGTCGAACACGACTGGCCGATCCACGCACTTCTCCGCCCAGCCGGGGTACGCCTTTCCGGCTGGGCAACCGGTCTGCTCGCCGAGGTCGCCGCCCGCAAAGTCAACGCCGACCTCGAACACGTGGAGGTCGCGCCTGACCTCCTCAGGGAACTCGGCGAAAAGGCCGACGAAACCCCGGAGCTCATCGCCATCGCCCAGATCCCGCCGGACGACCCCGACCGCATCGAGGTTCCGCCGGACGGGCTCGTGGTGGTGTTCGACCGGCCGGCGAGCCCGGGCAACATCGGCACGCTGATCCGCTCGGCTGACGCGTTCGGTGCCTGCGGGGTCGTCGTGACGGGACATGCCGCGGACGTGTACGACCCGAAGGCCGTACGCGCGAGCACGGGTTCGCTGTTCGCCGTACCCACCATCCGGCTGGGATCGACCCGCGAGGTGCTCGACTGGGTGGAGCGTCTTCGCGCGAACGCCGTGGACCTGCGGATCGTCGGCACGGACGAGACGGGTTCGGCGGACGTGGACGCCATCGACCTCACCGGCCCGAACCTCCTCGTCGTCGGCAACGAAACCCGCGGCATGAGCGCCGCCTGGCGGGACGCCTGCGACCTGACAGCCCGCATCCCCATGGGTGGTACGGCGAGTTCGCTCAACGCCTCGGTGGCCGCGACCGTGGTGTTCTACGAGGCGGCCCGCCAGCGCCGCCGTGGCAGGCGCGCCAGCGACTGATCGCCAGCGCCGGAGAGGTTGACGCCCGCCGGTAAGGTGGACGTCGGTGTGCCGGGAAGTCTGGTCGGCGAAGTGATCACGTGTCCCCCGTCCCCTCGGGAGTGACCAGCCGACCAGGAGAAGGGGTACCTCCATGGCACGCCCGGCCGCACGACTGCGACGCTTCGTCTTTCCGTTCCAGTCAGGTCGCGAGCGCACCTTCCTCGGTGACGCGCTCCGCCAGGAGACCGTCGGCGGCGCTCTCCTCCTCATCGCCGCCCTCGCCGCGCTGATCTGGGTGAACTCGCCGTGGCACGGGGGCTACGAGCACGTGCGGGAGTTCATGATCGGCCCGCTCTCGGTCGAGCAGTGGGCGTCCGACGGACTCCTCGCGATCTTCTTCTACGTCGCTGGTCTGGAGCTCAAACGGGAGCTCATCACGGGTTCGCTGCGCCGGCTGTCGCTCGCGCTGGTGCCGGTGATCGCCGCGATCGCCGGCATGGTCGTGCCGGTCCTGCTGTTCGCCACGGTGGTCCTCGGCTCCGGTGACCGGAGCGCTCTGGGCGGCTGGGCGGTGCCGACGGCGACCGACATCGCGTTCGCCCTGGCCGTCCTTGCGGTGGCGGGTTCCGCGCTGCCATCGGCGCTGCGGGCGTTCCTCCTGACCCTCGCCGTCGTCGACGACCTCGGCGCGATCGCCGTCATCGCCGTCTTCTTCACCGACCACCTCGAGTTCGCCTGGCTCGGCCTCGCCGTGCTGCTGCTCGGCGTGTACGCCCTCGCTCAGCACCGCCGGATCACGACGCCGTTCCTCTACCTCCCGCTCGCCGTGGCGACCTGGTGGTGCGTCCACGAGAGCGGCCTGCACGCCACCGTCGCAGGGGTCGCGATGGGTCTGCTGACCCGCGTCCGGCCCGATCCTGACGAAGACCACTCACCGGCCGAACGCCTCGAACACCGGCTCCGCCCGCTGTCGGCGGGAGTGGCGGTCCCGGTCTTCGCGCTCGCCGCCGCCGGGGTGCCCGTGACCGCCGCCGCGCTCGGCGCGATGGTCTCCGACGCCGCGGCCGTCGGGGTCATCGTGGGCCTGGTCGCCGGCAAGACCATCGGTGTCTTCGGTGGCGCCTGGCTCACCGCCCGGCTGACCCGCGCCGAACTCAACAGCGACCTCGCCTGGCGAGACGTCTTCGCGGTCGCCGTCCTCTCCGGCATCGGGTTCACCGTGTCGCTGCTCGTCGCCGACCTCGCGTTCGCCGGCGACCCCGAGCGGGTCGCACGGGTCAAGGCGGCGGTCCTGGTCGGGTCCGTGATCGCCGCGACGGTGGCCACGCTGCTGCTCCGGCGGCGACACCGCGCCTACCTCAACATGCCGTCAGAGTCCGAGGGGGAGGTCGCCGACAGTGACCGGGCCGCCTGACCTATCGCGTACGACAGAACCGCCTAAGACAGACCTTCGTACGCCAGAACTGCCCGCCAGATCGGGCCTCCACGGTGCGCCGTCGTTGCCAGCGGCCCGCGCATACCCCAAGATCGCCGTGGGTACGACGTACGAGAGGCTCTCCGGGAGTCATCCTCGAGGCAAGGAGCGACCATGCCGGGCCAGGACGAGACCATGCCAGGGCACGACGAACGATCCCTCGGCCAACTCGTCGCGAGCGCGAGCCAGGACCTCTCCGCTCTCATCCGCGGTGAGATCGAACTCGCCAAGGCCGAGCTCAAGGAAAGCGCCTCGGCTGCCGGCAAGGGCATCGGGATGTTCGGTGCGGCCAGCTTCCTCGCGTACGTCGCGTTCCTCCTCCTCTCGGTGGCGGCGGCGTTCGGCCTGGTGGCCGCGGGCCTGCACCCAGCGCTCGGGTTCCTCATCGTCGCGGGCGTTTATCTCATCGTGGCGGGAATCCTCGCGGCCATCGGCGCCCGGAGCGTACGCAAGGCCGGCCCGCCCGCCCGGACGATCAAGTCGATCGAGGACACCAAGGCGATCATGGCCCGCTCGAGCGGCGACTAGGGCAGATCCGCTCGAGCCCGGCAAGCATGGACGACCGGCGCAGGAGGTGCTCGTCCGACACGACATGGGGCGATCCCCCGCTCCACGGCGGCACCTGACTGTCCGCTATGGGACAGTGGGACCATGAACGCCAAAGCCGGCGGGGTCGTCGACATCGACGGGCCATGGGTCCACCGGTGGGTTTCCGCCAACGGTGCCCGGTTCCATGTGGCCGAGGCCGGCGACGGTCCCCTCGTCCTCTTCCTCCACGGCTTCCCGGAGTTCTGGTGGGCCTGGCGGCACCAGCTCCCCGCGCTCGCCGAGCTTGGCTACCGCGCCGCCGCGATGGACCTGCGGGGGTACGGCGGGAGCGACAAGACACCCCGCGGGTACGACCCGATGACGCTCGCCGGAGACGTGGCCGGCCTCGTGCGCTCACTCGGCTACTCCGACGCCGTCCTCGTCGGGCACGGCTGGGGTGGGTACGTCGCCTGGGCCACCGCCACGCTGCACCCGCGCCAGGTCAACCGGCTCGCCGTGGTCGCGGCACCCCATCCGCTGCGGCTCCGGCAGGCGGCGTTCCGCAGCGCCCGGCAGTTGCGATCGGCCGGGCACGTCGCGTCGTTCCAGACGCCGATCCTGCCCGAACGCCAGCTCGTCGCCGACGACGGCGCACTCGTCGAGACGCTGCTGCGGCGCTGGGCGGCACCGGGTTCGGCGTTCCCCGACCCGGAGGCGGCCCGCCGCTACCGCCAGGCGATGCAGCTGTGGCCCGCTCCGCACTGCGCGCTGGAGTACTACCGCTGGCTGGTGCGGGCGGCGTTCCGTGCGGACGGGCGGCGGTTCGTCGGACGGATGAAGCAGCCGGTGACGCAACGGGTGCTGCAGCTGCACGGCATGCTCGACCCGTCTGTGCTGCCGGCGACGGCCGAAGGGTCGGCGGAGTACGTCGCGGGTGCCTACCGCTGGCGCCTCCTCGACGGGGTCGGCCATTTCCCGCACGAGGAAGCGCCGGACGCCTTCACCAAGGAACTCCTCGCCTGGCTCGACGACAGCTGAGCCCCGCACCCAGCCCAAGCTGAGCCCGGCCAGCCCCGATCCCGTGATCATGTTCGTGATCATGAAGGCAAATGGGGCTATGTGTCCCGAAACCCTTCATGAAAAAGATCATGATCACCGAAAGGGCCCGTGGCGCACTCGAGAAACACGCCCTAGGCGCAACCCCCCGTTGACACCGGCGCGGTCGCCTTGGCACCTGCCCGGGCGTCGTTCAGGATCTCGTTGACGGTCAGGGCGTACCCCGTCCGGTTGTCCTCGACCGACGCGGCGAACACCAGCCCGGTGACGGTGCCCTCCGGCGACACCAGCGGACCTCCGGAGTTGCCCGGCCGGACCTGCGCGTACAGCGAGAAGACGTCGCGGACGACCATCCGGCCGCCGTAGATGTCGGGCCCTTGGAGCCGCTGCTCGCCCCGGACCCGCGCGGGTCCCGCCCAGAACGGCCCGTTGCCGGGGTAGCCGAGCACCGCTCCCTGGTGACCGGACTCCGCACCCGCGTCCAGCGGCAGGGCGGGCAACGACAGGTCAGGAACCGCGAGGACGGCGACGTCACGGTCAGGGTCGTACAGAACCACCCGCGCGTCGTAGCTCCGCCCCGACCGCGTCTCGACCTTCGGCTCGCTGATCCCGGCGACCACGTGGGCGTTTGTCATGACCCGCCCGGGCGCGTAGACGAACCCCGAACCTTCCAGCGACCGCGAGCAGCGCAGCGCCACACCGGTCACGCGTACGACGCTCCTCCCCGCGCGTACGACGTCGGGGTCTTTCAGAACTCCGGCGGTCGGGGGCTGGGCCGGCGTGATCTGCTCAGAGGCGAAGGGTTCGAGGTAGCGCGGGAACAGCCCGGGATCGACGACCCTGCTGAACGCCAGCAGCGCCTGCTCAGCACCGCGCGGCATGAACCGGTCGACGGTCGCGAGGACCTGCGACATCCGGACCGACCGCGACACCTCACCGAACTGCGCGCTCGCCACGGCGGAACCAAGGATCCAGGCGACGACCAGCATCGCGACGACGCTCAGGACCGCACCGGCACCCGCGTCGACGACGTGCGCCGGCCGCCAGGTCACGCGGTCGCGCAGCGCACCCCCGAGGCTCGCGCCCACGGTCTGACCGAGCAGCGCACCACCAAGGACGAGGGCGAGCGCGATGAGCGACACGGTGACGCTCGGCGCGAACTGGTCGAGGATGACGGGCGCGAGCAACGCACCGGCGAGCCCGCCACCGATGAGTCCGGCGACCCCGAGCGCGCCGACGAGGAAGCCCTGGCGGTATCCCGACACGCCGTACCCGATCGCGAGGAATACCAGGATCAGGTCGAAGAGATTCACTGTGGCCCCCGTACGTTCGCGTCCCGGGTCGTCTGTGGTCCCCGGGAGAGCTCGATCAGGTGCGCCGGGAGGTTCTCCACCCGGTCGCGGTCCCATGGGCGTTCCCAGCCGGCGAGCGCGAGCAGGCGGTCGAGGATCCCGCCGGTGAATCCCCAAACGATGAGCCCCGCAACAGTGAACGCCGGACCGACGAAACCCGACGGGTGTCGGACGCGGAGCCGGTTCGCCGGGTCGACCAGGGTCGAGAGGGGGACCCGATGCACAGACGCGACCTCGGCGGGGTCGACCACCGCGACCGGCGAGGGGGTACGCCACCAGGCGAGCACGGGGGTCACCAGGTACCCGGACGGCGGGAGGTAGAGGTCGGGCAGCGTCGCGAACACCTCGACACCGGTGGGATCGAGTCCGGTCTCCTCGACGGTCTCGCGCAGGGCCGCTGCCACCGGCCCGGTGTCCGTCGGATCGACCACGCCGCCGGGGAACGCCGGCTGCCCCGCGTGGGAACGCAGCGTGTGGGCGCGCTCGATGAGGAGGATGTCGGGGCCGGTCGGGCCGTCACCGAAGAGCAGAAGCACGGCCGACGCCCGGCCACCTCCGTCGGGTGGGAGGGCGCGGGCGAAGTCGGCTGGCTGAGCCCGCAATGCCAGGTCGACCACCGGTCGCAGCCATGGCGGCAGCCCGTCGGCGCCGGCCCGCGGACTCGTGCTCACAGCTCCACCCCCAGATAGGTTCGCACGTCGCGCCGCAGCGTCTGCTCGGATTCGTAGACCTGGTGGGCGATGTGGACGACCCGCCCGCGCGCGTCGACGAAGATCGTGGCGGGGAGGGCGATGATGCCGAACGGCGCCCTGAGCCGTTTGTCGGGATCGGCCACTTGGGGGTACTTCAGTCCGAGGTCGTGGGCGAACTTCAGCGCCAACTCCGGACGTGGATCGTCGTAGTCGATGCCGAGGACCAGCAGCCGGTCACCCGCGCGTTCGTACAACGCCTGGAAGTGGGGCGCCTCCTTGCGACAGGGGGGACACCACTGGGCCCAGACGTTCAGGACAGACGGGCGGCCGGACAAAGCGCCCAGCGCGACGTCGGGGCCTTGCCCGAGACAGGGCAGGGTGACCTCGGGCAGCGGCCGGGTGCCGGCGGGGCCGGCATCCGCGGCAGTTCCGGAAGCACCAGCGGAGCGCGACGGCTCGGGGCACGGCGCGACCCGCGCCTGGGCTCGCAGGCTCGCCAACTCCGGGGAGTCCAGCGTCGACCCGCCCGCCCCATGCGTACCCCGGTCAGCCTCCTGGGTCGGCGCGACCCGCGGACCGACCCCGCCAACCTCCGGTCGTGTACAGCCCACCAGCATCAGCAGGGCCGCCGCTGACCCAGCGACGGCCACCGCCACCCGCGTGCCCCGGCCCTGACGCGTCATTTCTCGTCCAGGGCCTCCGCGTCACTGCGTACGAGCTTCCCCGCCACTGCCGGGTCGGTAGGCCCTTCGCCGTACGACGGACACAACGGCGCCACCGGGCAGGCACCGCAGGCGGGACGCCGCGAGTGGCAGCGTCGGCGGCCGTGCCAGATCAGCCGGTGCGACAGCATGGTCCATTCGCTCTTGGGGATCAGCGAACCCACCTCGGCCTCGACCTTGTCTGGGTCGGTCTGCGTGGTCCAACCGAACCGCCGCGCCAGCCGCCCGAAGTGGGTGTCCACCGTGATGCCGGGTACGCCGAAGGCGTTGCCGAGGACGACGTTCGCGGTCTTGCGCCCGACGCCGGGCAGGGTGACGAGATCCTTGAGCTTGCCCGGCACCTCACCGTCGTACCGCTCGCACAACGCGGCGGCCATGCCCATGATCGACTTCGACTTCGCCCGGAAGAACCCCGTCGACTGGATGATCGTCTCGACGTCCGCCGGGTTGGCGGCGGCGAGATCGGCCGGTGTGGGGTACTTCGCGAAGAGCGCTGGGGTCACCAGGTTGACCCGCTTGTCCGTCGTCTGCGCGGACAGGATGGTGGCGACCAGCAGCTGGTAGGGGTTGTCGAAGTCCAGCTCGCAGTGCGCCTGGGGGTAGGTCTCGGCGAGGATCCGGTTGATCCGGCGCGCCCTGCGTACCAACGCGAGCCGGCTCTCCGGCCCGCCGCCGGCGCGTGTCCGACCCGGTGCGGCTTTGGTCGAGAACGGGGTAGAGGATCCGGTCGTTGCCGCGGTGGGGGGAGTCACGCGGTCAGCCTACGTGGCCTCGCTACCACGTTCGCAGGGCGGCGCGGCACACTAAGACGGCGACCGGCACGGTGCCGGCGCCTCGGAGGAGGATCACGGAGTGAGCGACGTGCTGCGGCAGGCACCGATGTTCGCGGGGCTCGACGAAAGCGCGGCGTCCGCGCTTCGCGCCGCCATGCACGAGGTGCGGCTTCGTCGCGGCGAGGTGCTGTTTCACGAGGGGGACGCCGGCGAGGAGCTGTACGTCGTCATTGACGGCAAGGTCAAGATGGGCAGGACGTCATCCGATGGCCGGGAGAACCTCCTCTCGGTGCTGGGTCCTGGCCAGATGTTCGGCGAGCTGTCGGTCTTCGACCCCGGCCCGCGTTCGTCCACCGTCACGGCGGTCACCGACGCGACACTGCTCGCGCTCGGGCAGGAGCAGCTCGCCACCTGGCTGACCGGGCGGCCCGAGGTGGCGCGGGGACTGCTGCTGCAGCTGGCCTCCCGGCTGCGCGGCCTCAACGAAGCCGTCGCAGACCTGGTCTTTTCCGACGTACCCGGCCGCGTCGCCAAGGCTCTGCTCGACCTCGCCCGGAGGTTCGGCAAGGCCACCGAGACCGGGGTTCACGTCCACCACGACCTCACCCAGGAGGAGCTCGCGCAGCTCGTCGGGGCGTCCCGGGAGACCGTCAACAAGGCGTTGGCGGACTTCGCCCACCGCGGGTGGATCCGGCTGGAGCAGCGGGCGGTCGTCATCCTGGACGTCGACCGGCTCGCCAACCGCGCCCGCTGAAGACAACACCCCGGTTTGGCTCAGCGGAACTCACCGGCGTACCTCTCCGCCCATTCCGCGAAGGTCATGCCGGGTCGTCCCGTGATCGTCTCGACGGTCGGCACCGCGCGCTGCGGATGCTCCACCAGCGCGGCCTTCCCGTCGACGTACCACCCGGCGAACTCCCCCATCCCCGGCGCCAGCCGGGCGATCGCCTGCTCGCGGGTCTCCTCGACGAACTGGATCTCCCGACCGAGCGCGACGCCGATGAGCCGCACCATCTCGGCGCACGTGAGCGTCTGCGGGCCGGTGAGTTCGTACGCCCGACCGTCGTGCCCGTCCTCGAGCAGGACTGTGGCGGCCACGGCGGCGATGTCCTCCATCGCGATCGGGGCGTTCGCCGCCTCGGGATAGGCGTCCCGGACCATACCCGTGGTGCGGATCTGATCGGCCCACATCAGGGTGTTCGCCATGAACTCCCCGGCCTCGAGGTGGGTCCACGAGATGCCGGATCCCTCGACCGCCTCCTCGATGGCGCGCCAGAATCCGCCCTCCGGTCCGGCCAGGTCGACGATCCGGCCGACGCCCGCGTCCTTGGCGAGGGTCACCACCTCGTTCACCGTCTGGACCAGGGGCGCGAGGTACATCCGGTCCACTCCCGCCAGCGCCGCCGGCAGGGTCTCGGGCCTCCCGAGGTAGCCGGTCACGACCTCGACGCCGTCCGGGAGCGCCGCCTTCGCGGGGTTGTTCGTCAGGGCGCGTACGTCGGTCGCGCCCGCGGCCAGCAGTGCGTCGACCACGAGCCGGCCCACGCTCCCGGTCGCTCCGGTCACCAGGATCTTCACCAGTCTCGCCCACCCCTCCGAGTTTTTCCGTACGTGATACGACAAAGAAAGAGCGTAACCCATACGGAAATGTAGGATCGGGCCGCGTAGGGCCGGATGATGCAGAGGCGGCGGAGATCTGGATGCGGAGATCTGGATGACGATCGAGTACAGCGGCGGCGGAGACCCCGACCGGATCCTCGCCATGCTCTGGCGGCGTACCAGACCCGCGGACCCGGAGGCCAAGACCCCGCGCGGTCGCAAACCTCGGCTCACCCTCGACTCCGTCGTCGCGGCCGCGATCGCCCTGGCTGACGCGGAAGGGCTGCCGGCCATGTCGATGGGCCGGGTCGCCGGATCCCTCGGTGTAGGCACGATGACGCTCTATTCGTACGTCCCTTCCAAGGCCGAACTCCTCGACCTGATGGTCGACGAGGTCCTCGGCGAGCGCACTCTCCCCGCCCCGGGCGAACCCCGACCCGACGGCTGGCGCGCCCAGGTCGAGCTCTACGCGGAGCGGACCCGGGCGATGTACGACCGCCACCCGTGGCTCCGCCACGTCTCCACCGTCAGACCGCCGATCGGGCCCGGGATGCTGGCCGAACGCGAGTACCTCCTGTCCACCCTCGCCGGCACCGGCCTCACCTTCGCCCAGCAGGACGCCGCCGCGATGGCAGTCGCGACGTTCGTCAACGCGACAGCGAGCCTGGAAGTTGAGAGCGCCCAGATCGAACGCGCGACCGGGCAGTCGCACGACGCGTGGTGGCAGGAGCGCGAGGCGTTGTGGGAGGAGTACTTCGACGTCGAGCGCTATCCGACGATGACCCACATCTGGACCAGCGGCGGCTTCGACAAGGGGACCTCCGACGCGACGGCGGCCGGCCACGAGTTCGGATTCCAGCGGCTACTCGACGGGATCCAGGTGATCATCGACCAGGCGTGAGCTCAAGCGGACGTGTCCCGCGCCGATCCCCGCCAGCCACCGCGCTGCCGCGCTGCCGCGCTGCCGCGCAAGGGCCCTAAACCACGACCGGTCAGTCCTCGTCGGCGAGGTAGTCGAGTTGGGCGCGGACGCTGAGTTCGGCCGCCGGCCAGAGCACCTCGTCAACGTCCGCGTAGACCCGCTCCACCACCTCCCGCGGCGTCCGGGCGCCTGCGGCGACGGCGGTCCGCACCTGTTCCAGGCGTTCGGCCCGGTGCGCGAGGTAGTAGTCGAGCACGGCCAGCGGGTGGTCGAGGACGGGCCCGTGCCCGGGGAGGAGCCGGCGGACAGGGACCTGCCCGGCGAGTGAACGCAGCCGGCGCAGGGAGCCGAGATAGGGGCCGAGTGCGCCGTCTGGATAGGCGACCACCGTCGTACCCCGTCCGAGCACGGTGTCGCCCGTCAGGACGGCACCCTCCTCCGGGATGAGGAAGCACAGCGAGTCCGCCGTGTGTCCGGGCGTCGCGAGCACGCGAATCTCCAGACCCCCGGCCGCGACCACATCCCCGTCGCGGAGGCCCTCGTCCCCGAGTTGGTACGCCGGGTCGAACGCCCGGACCGGGCAGCCCGCGAGTTCGGCGAACCGCCGCGCCCCGCCGGCGTGGTCGGCGTGCCCGTGCGTGAGCAACGCGACCGCCACCTCGGCGCCGCGCGAACGTACGACATCCAGGACCCGCCGGAGGTGGTCCTCATCATCGGGGCCCGGATCGACCACGACGGCCTGCGCGGCGCCCGGGTCACCCAGCACCCAGGTGTTGGTCCCGTCCAGCGTCATCGGTCCGGGGTTGGGCGCCAGCACACAGACCGCCCGGTCCCCCGCCGGGCCACCAGCCCACTTGGAGGGCCGAGGGTTCACCGCACGATCCCCTCGTCGTACGCGTCCTCGCCGCCCGCGTCCCCAGGCAGCGCCCATCGCGCCTGCTCACCGTCGAAGGTGACGGTCGGCATGATCGGGCTGATCGACCGCCCAGCCGCCGCCGTCAATGCGGTCTTGACGTCGGGGAAGTCCGCGAGCGACGCCAGCGTGAGGTAGGTCGGGGGCAGCATCCGCATCTCCCCGCGTTCGACCGAGGCCAGAGCCTCCGAGGGGCGCATCCAGGCCACCCGGTCAGCCTCTCCGGCGACGTCGCGGGTGTGCTGGCCGGCCGGCAGGGCCGCGAGGAAGAACCTGGTGTCGAACCTGCGTTCCTCCACCCGCGGCGTCACCCAGTGGTCCCACGGCGCGACCAAATCGGACCGAAGGACCAGGCCCCGGCGCGCCAGCACCTCCCCGAACGACACGACCCGGCCGAGCAACGCCATCCGGTCGCGTTCCCAGTCGTCTCCGGTGGTGTCGGCGACCACGCTGTCAGGCGACGGACCGGCGAGCAGGACACCGGACTCCTCGAACGTCTCCCGCACCGCCGCGCAGACCGACGCCCGGGCGATCCCCGCGTCCGCGAACCCCAACCGGTCCGCCCACTCGGCCGGCGACGGACCGGCCCAGGCGGCCGAGCCGGCCCCTTCCGCCGCGCCGTCCTCCACGTCCCGCGCGTCGACCGCCCCACCTGGGAAGGCGTACATCCCGGCCGCGAACGCCATCGTCGTACGCCGGCGCAGGACGTACACCTCCAGCCCTTGCACGCCGTCGCGCAGGAGGACGACGGTCGAGGCGTGCCGCGGTGCCGGCGGCACGATCTCTCCAGCGGCGAGCCGGCGGGCGCGTTCGGCCAGCGCCGGCGGCACCGCGCGGATCGTCGCGTCGTACGCCGGGGAATCCATGCCGGGCTCAGCTCGTCTCGACGATGAGCTCGACCTCGACCGGAGCGCCGAGCGGCAGGGCAGCCACGCCGACCGCGCTGCGCGCGTGCTGGCCGGCGGCGCCGAAGACCGCGCCCAGCAGCTCGGACGCGCCGTTGGCGACCGCCGGCTGGCCGGTGAAGCCGGGCGCGCTCGCGACGAACACCACGACCTTGACCACCCTGGTCACCGCCGACAGATCACCGACCTCTGCCTTCACGGCGGCGAGAGCGTTCAGTGCGCACTGGCGGGCACAGGCCGCCGCCTCGTCAGGACCCACCTCAGCACCGACCGTGCCGGTGGCGAGCAGCTTCCCGTCGGCGAACGGCAGCTGGCCCGAGGTGTAGACGTGCCGGCCGGTGCGTACGGCGGGAACGTAGGCCGCGACCGGTGCGGCGACCGGCGGCAGGGTGAGTCCGAGTTCGGCGAGCTTCGCCTCGGGGTTGGTCACGCCTTCTCCCGCTTGAGGTAGGCGACCAGGTTCTCGGGGTTGGGTCCGGGCACGACCTGGACCAGCTCCCAGCCGTCCTCGCCCCAGTTGTCGAGGATCTGCTTCGTCGCGTGGACCAGCAGTGGCACGGTGGCGTACTCCCATTTCGTCATGAGCGCGAGCCTATGACCTCACTCCTCCGCCGGGCCGACCTCCTCCATGCCCGGGCTCAGCGCGGGTAATCCGACCGCCGCCGCCGAGGCGAGCAGCCGCTTGTCATAGGTGACGAACGCCTCCAGTTCGTCCACGTCGGGATCACCGGCAAGCAGCTCCGCGGTCGCCAGCTGGATCGCGTCCAGACTCCGCAAGCCGGGGTCCTGGTAGGCCGCCGCGGTCGCGCGGACCGCCAGGTCGATCTCCACCCGGTCGAGCCGGGCGATCACCGCGTTGACGCCGGCAAGCGCCAGCGGATCGGCTCGATACAGCGCGCGCGGAACCTCCACCTCCACGAGAGCTGACGCGACGACCCGGGCGTGTGGCCGCTCCTGAAGCCACGTATGGAGGGCATTGCTTTCCGCTTCCATCCGGACCAGCTTCACCACGGCGGCGGAGTCGAGGTAGATCACCAGCGCTCGTCCTCCCGCATCGCGGCCAGTTCCTCGGCGACGTTGATGCCAGGATCGCCGTACACCTTTGGCTTGGGGAAGGGCCGTCTGAGGGTGGCGGGAGTCGCGCGTCCCTCAGCGATCAGACGATCCAGCAGTGCCGGCTGGTCACCGACCGGGACGAGTCGAACCACCGGCTTACCGTTGACAGTCACCTCGAGGATCTCGCCCTGGGCAACCCTCCTGAGCACGGCACTGGTGTGCTGGTTGAGCTCACGGACCGGGATCTGTTCCATGAGGCCCACCGTAGAACAATGCGTTCTACAGCGGCAAACGATCGGGCAGAGCATGCGACGCTCCCGGCTCAGCCGATCACGGATCGCAGCGGCGCAGGCAGCGAAACCCGCGGGTCTGGCGGTCCCGTGCCGAAGGTCAACGTCGAACGGCTACGCTCAGCGAGCGTGACGCGCCGCGAAAGCGACTGGGAGGGCGTCCGCCTCCACGTAGTAACGGGCAAGGGTGGCACGGGCAAGACGACGGTGGCCGGGGCCCTCGCGCTCGCCCTTGCCGCCGACGGTCAGACCGTGCTGCTCTGCGAGGTCGAGGGCCGGCAGGGCATTTCCCGCCTCTTCGACGCTCCGTCCCTGCCGTACGACGAACGCCGGATCGCGGTCGTACCCCGCAACGGCGCGACCGCCGGCGAGGTCTACGGCCTGGCGATCGACCCGGAGGCGGCCCTGACCGAGTACCTCGAGATGTACTACCACCTGGGCCGGGCGGCCCGCGCCCTCGACAAGGTGGGTGCCGTCGACTTCGCGACCACGATCGCCCCCGGGGTCCGGGATGTCCTGCTCACCGGGAAGGTCTACGAGGCCGTACGCCGCAAAGAGAAGAAACGGGTCCACGATCGCCCGACGTACGACACGGTTGTCTTGGACGCACCGCCGACCGGGCGGATCGCGCGCTTCCTGGGAGTGAACGCCGGTGTCGCCGACATCGCCCGGGTGGGTCCGATCCGCCGCCAGGCGGACAGCATCATGGCATTGATGCGGTCACCGCAGACCGCCGTCCACATCGTGACGTTGCTCGAGGAGATGCCCGTGCAGGAGACCTCCGACGGCATCGCCGAGCTGCGGGCCGCCCGCATCCCGGTCGGCTCCGTCATCGTCAACCTCGCCCGGCGTGGTCCGCTCGACCGGCCGACGATCGAGGCGGCGTCGGCCGACCAGCTGCCGCGCGCCGACTTCGTGGCGGCACTACACGAGACCGGCCTCCCCGCCGACGACGCGACCGTCGAGGGACTCCTCACCGACGCGCGCGAGCACGCGATCCGGGTCGCCATGGAGGACGAGCTCCGGACGCGCCTCGACGACCTTGGGCGCCCGATCTACGAGCTGCCGCGCCTCGCTGACGGGGCGGACCTCGGCGCGTTGTTCGACCTCGCCGGCGAACTCACCAAGCAGGGGATGGCGTGACCGCTCCGTCTGTCGCACCGATACCGGGAGCCCATCCGCTGGCCGTCGACGCTCTCCTGGACGACTCGTCGGTGGAGATCATCGTCTGCTGCGGGTCGGGTGGGGTCGGCAAGACCACGACGGCCGCCGCCATCGGGCTTCGGGCCGCCGAGCGTGGCCGCCGGGTCGTCGTTCTCACCATCGACCCGGCCCGCCGGCTCGCACAGGCGATGGGCCTCGCCGAACTCGACAACACCCCGCGCCAGGTCGAGGACATCGACACCACCAAGGGCGGCCGGCTCGACGCGATGATGCTCGACATGAAACGGACCTTCGACGACGTCGTGCTCGCCCACACCTCGCCGGACAAGGCCAGGGAGATCCTGGAGAACCCGTTCTACATCGCGCTGTCGTCGTCGTTCGCGGGGACGCAGGAGTACATGGCGATGGAACGCCTCGGCCAGCTGCACGCCGACGCGTCCAGCAACGGCGACTACGACCTGATCATCGTCGACACACCGCCGTCCCGGTCGGCACTGGACTTCCTTGACGCACCGAAGCGGCTGTCGTCGTTCCTCGACAGCCGGCTCCTCCGCCTGCTGAGTACACCAGCCCGCGGACCGATCCGGCTGTTCTCAGCCGGGATGGGCGTCGTCACCGGAGCCCTCACCAAGCTGCTCGGCGCGCAGGTCCTGACCGACGTCCAGACCTTCGTCGCCGCCCTCGACACGACGTTCGGGGGCTTCCGGCAGCGGGCCGAGGACACCTACCGGCTGCTCCAGGAGCGCCGGACGGCGTTCCTCGTGGTGGCCGCCCCCGAACCCGACGCGCTCCGCGAGGCGTCGTACTTCGTCGAACGACTACGCGATGACCGGATGCCCCTCGCCGGCCTGGTCCTCAACCGCATGGAGGCGCCGGCAGCGGTGCACGTGTCACCCGAACGCAGCCTCTCCGCCGCCGAAGCACTCGCGGAGTCGGGCCAGCATCCGGTGGCGGCGGCGGTGCTCCGCCTCCACGGCGAGCGCATGACCCGGGCCGCGCGCGAACGCCGGCTCGCCGAACGCTTCGCCTCAGCACACCCCGGGGTGTCGATCGCCACCGTGCCGGCGCTCTCGTCCGACGTCCACGACCTGCCGGGCCTTCGCCAGATCGGCACGCGGCTCGGTGGTGAGTAGCCACCAGGCGACACGCAGGCGCCGGGCCCAGGGCCGGTGTCCGGCTGGAGCGACTCCCCTCCTCGACGTCGCTCACGGTCGAACTACCGTCCCTGGACCCGGCGCCTTTGCTACGCGGCTGACCGTCCTGGCATCACACCAGGACCCGGGTCAGGTTTCTCAGGTCGTACGACATGACCTGGCGGTCGCCCGGTCAGTTGTTCGGGCTATCCGACGGCACGCACCCTCTCAGGACTGTGCCGGTGGTAGGCCCGTTCGTACTCGGTCCGGGCGGTTTCGAGTAGCTGACGCCACGATGTGACAGTGGGGCGGCGACGCAGCACAGCGCGGCGTTCGCGTTCGGTCATTCCTCCCCAGACCCCCCACTCGATCCGCCCGTCGAGCGCCTCGGCGAGGCATTCGGTGCGGACCGGGCAGCCCATGCAAACCGTCTTCACATCGTGTTGGGCAGCCCCTTGGACGAACAGCTTGTCGGGCTCGTCTGCGCCGCGGCACGCGGCCAGCCGAACCCAGTCGCCATTCCATGTCATTCTGTAGTCCCTCCCCTGACTTCGGCCACGCAAGGTGACCGACGCGCGGACGTTCCCCCAACGTCCTGGCAGAACGGTAAAGCCAGAGGGGCCCAGAGCGACAGTCCCCAATGGCCAGATTTGTGATTGTGTCGTCACTCCCAGGGGGAAAAAGCGGTCGGGAAGGTCGTCTGCCTTAAGGAAACGATCAGCGTGGCCGACCGCGTAGGCTCTTCGGCTATGAGCCCCATGTCCCGGACGCGACGAGAGCACGGCTTTGTGACTCACGTCCTCATGTTCGTCGTCGTCAGCGCGCTGATCGGCGCCCTTGCCGCCGGGCTACTCATCCCGTTCGCCGGGCTGCTCGGAGCGTCCACCTCGACGGTGACCGATGGTTTCCAAGAGATGGACGGCAACCTGCAGGATCCGCCCCTTCCGGAGCGCAGCCGGATGCTGGCCGCCGACGGTTCGGTGATCGCGACCTTCTACGACCAGAACCGCGTCGAGGTTTCGCTCAAGGAGGTCGCCCCGGTCATGCAGCGGGCGATCCTCGCGATCGAGGACGCGCGGTTCTACCAGCACGGACCCCTCGACGCCCAGGGCACGCTCCGTGCGTTCCTCCGAAACCAGCAGGCCGGCGGGGTCTCCCAGGGTGGTTCGACCATCACCCAGCAGTACGTCAAGCTCGTGCTGTTCGAGTCCGCCGAGACGAAGGACGAGCAGAAGAAGGTCATCGAGGACTCCTACGGCCGCAAGCTCCAGGAGTTGAGGTACGCCGTCGAGCTCGAAAAGACGCTGGCCAAGAACCAGATCCTCGAGAAGTACCTCAACATCGTCTACTTCGGTGACGGCGCCTACGGCATCGAGTCCGCCGCGAAGCACTTCTTCAACACCACGGCGAGCAAGCTCACCCTGACGCAGGCGGCGATGCTGGCCGGGCTGGTCCGTAACCCCAACGGTCTCGACCCGCAGAAGAACGCCAAAGACGTGCTCGGCCGCCGCAACCTGGTGTTGTCGCGGATGGTCGACACCGCCATGATCTCGCCCGAGATGGGCACGGAGGCCAGGAAGCAGGGCCTCGGTCTGAAGATGACCCAGTCGCGGCAGGGCTGTTACTACGCGAAGTACCCCTTCTTCTGCGACTACGCCCGCGAGGTCCTGCTCAACGACCCCCACTTCGGCAAGACCAAGGAAGAACGCCAACGCCTCCTCTCCCGGGGTGGGCTCACGATCAAGACGACGCTCGATCCGCAGTCCCAGGTCGCCGCGCAGGAGTCGGTCTCCAAGCACGTCAAGCCGACCGACGAGGCGATCGGCGCGCTGTCGCTGGTCGAGCCGGGCACGGGTTACGTCAAGGCGCTGGCGCAGTCCCGGGGGTATGGCAAGGGCAAGGGCAAGACGTTCATGAACCTCAACGTGCCGGTGAAGTACAACGGCACCTGGGGCTACCAGCCGGGGTCGACGTTCAAGCCGTTCGTGATGGCGGCGGCGATCCGGCAGGGCATCCCGCTGACGCAGAGCTTCCCCTCACCGGGACGTACGGTGATCACCCAGCCGGTCAAGACCTGCACGGACGGCAAGCGGGGGTTCGCCCGGACGGCCTGGAAGGTCGGCAACTCCACCAGCGCCGGGGCGACCAGCACGATGCTCACCGGCACGGCCCTCTCGGTCAACACGTTCTACGCCAATCTCGAGGCGGCGACCGGTATCTGTGAGCCGGCCAACATCGCGACGAAGCTCGGCGCGACCCGCGCCGACGGCAGGCCGCTCCAGCAGTTCAAACCGTTCGTGCTCGGCGTCAACGAGATCGCCCCGCTGTCGATGGCCGAGGCGTACGCCACCTTCGCCGCCCGCGGCCTGCACTGCAAGGCCACCCCGGTCACGCAGGTGGTCGACCGCAACGGCGACCAGCTCAAGATCGAAGGGCCCAGCTGCAAGCAGGTCCTGCCCAAGGACGTCGCCGACGCCGTCAACTACGTCCTGCGCCAGGTCGTCGACGGTCCGGTCCCGGGCCGCACCGGTAAGGACATGCACATGGACGGCCGCCAGGCCGCCGGCAAGACGGGTACCAACGAGGAACGTAAGGCCGTGTGGTTCATGGGCTACACGACCAACCTCGCGACCGCCGCGGTCATCGTCGACGCCGACCCGCCGCTCCGCTCCCTCATCGGGATGAACATCGGTGGCCGCGTCGTTGGCGGCTCCGAGGTCTGGGGTGGCAAGCTCGCCGGCCCGATGTGGCTCGACGCGATGAACGGCGCCCTCGTGGGACGCCAGAGCGCGAACTTCGTCGAACCCAACCGCGACATCATTCAGGGCGTCCCGACCGAGGTTCCCTCCGTCATCGGGATGGGCCAGAACCGCGCGAAGCAGACCCTCAGCGAGGCCGGCTTCGGCATGGTGATCGGCGGCTGGGTCGACTCGGGTGCCCAGCGGGGCACGATCGCCCGGCAGAGCCCCGGACCCAACTCGATGTACGGCTCGGGCTCGACGGTGACGGTCTACCTGTCTGACGGCACACCGCCCGCGCCGCCGCAGCCAAGGCCCAAGCCGTTCCCCACCTCCACAGGCGGGCCGCTCCCACCGAAGCCGCCGTGGCCACCTGGTGGTCCTGGTGGTCCTGGTGGGCCTGATGGTCCGCGCATTCCCGGCGTAGGAGAGCCCGGACTGCTGGGCCAGCCACCGCCGGCAGAGTAGGCCGCGGTAGCCAGAGCACACAGTGGCCGCCTGGGCTGACGGAATTCCGTCAGCCCAGGCGGCCACGTTTTGTTGGTGGCAGGCTGGCGGCGCTGGCGTTTCCGCTCGCCGCGGCACCGATGATCATGATCGCGCGCGTCATACGGCGCCGTCCGAAGCGAGCGACAGCACCGTCGCCTCGTCGCTGTACGGGATCTTTGTGTGGCCGATGATCTGGTACGGCTCGCTGCCCTTGCCCGCGATGAGAACCAGATCGCCCGGGGCGGCCGCAGCCAGCGCCTCCGCGATCGCCTGTGCGCGATCGGGGACCGTGCGGACACGATCGGCGTGCGCCGTTGTGCCGGCGAGGATTTCGACGATGATCCGGCCCGGATCCTCGGTGCGCGGGTTGTCGCTCGTGAGGACGACCTGGTCGGACAGCTCGGCTGCGATCCGACCCATAACCGGCCGCTTGGCGCGGTCCCGGTCGCCGCCGCAGCCGAAGACCGTCACGATTCGGCCGATAGCACCTGTGCGCAGGGTCCGCAGCACTTGGTCCAGTGCGTCCGGGCTGTGCGCGTAGTCCACCATCACGGTGTACGGCCGGTCCACCGGTACGATCTGCATCCGCCCCGGCGGCCCGGGCTGCGCCGCCAGGGCTCGTGCCGCGTCGTCGAGCGGAACGTCGAGCTCGAGCGCAGTGGCCAGCACAGCCAGCGCGTTCGACACGCTCATCTCGCCGAAGCCGCGTACCAACGCCTGCACCGACCGACCACCCGCATGCACAAGGAACGCGGTCCCGTCGGGAGTGCGCCGCAGATCGGTGGCGATCAGATCCGCGTTTGTATGCAGCGCGAATGTGCGGGTGCTCTTCCAACGCTGGTGGATGCGGCGGCCGACCGGATCGTCGACATTGGCCACCGCCGCCCGGGCCAGATCGAACAGGTGCAGCTTGGCCGCCTCGTATGCGGCCATCGAGCCGTGCACGTCGAGATGGTCGTGACTCAGGTTGGTGAAACACCCGACCGCCACATCAGTACCGTCTAGCCGCCGCCCGGCCAGCGCAATCGAGGACGCTTCCATCACCACGTGCGTGGCACGGTTATCGGCGAACCAGCGCAGGATGTACTGCAGGTCGACCGATTCCGGAGTGGTCGGTGTTCGCCGCTCGACGTCCACCGGCACAGCGTCCAGCGTGATGCCGATCGTGCCGATCATCCCAACTCGCCGGCCCAGCGTCCGAAGAACACCGCCCATCGTGTGGGTGATCGAGCTCTTGCCGTTGGTGCCGGTGATGGCAACCACCGTCAGGTCCCGCGCGGGATATCGGTAGAACGCGCAGGCCACCCCCGCTGCCGCGGCCTCGGGATCCGCCACAACTATGTCCGCATCCGATTCAGGCGGCCCGATCACGACGATCGCACCAGCCGTGCGCGCTTGGGCGATGTGCGCGGCCCGCGCCTCCGCCGTTCGCGCCACGGAAATGAAGACGGCTCCCGTCGTGATGAGCCGAGAGTTCAGTTGCACGTCGGTCACGACGTCATCGAGGGCGACGGGTCGTACGACGGAGATGCCACCGGTGACGCCGGCCAAGAGGTCCTTCAGAAGTGTCATTTCTACCCCGGAAGATGAGCCGTAATCCTCAGATCGATGCCCACCTCACTCTGAAGATCGACGATCTGTGAACCCACGGATACCATCCGACCGTCTGGCGACCAGATCGACGACTGGAGGTGCTGGACGGAGATCCTGAAACTTCTTCTGTTGTATGTCCTTGTGTACTGGCCATACCTCGGCCCGCTTGCCGCGCTGATACCCATCCGCGGGCTCAGGCATCGGTCGACTATCGCGGCACGTATCGGCTACGCGGTCGTCCTGGGCTGGCTGGTAGTACTCGCGCCCGGCGACATAGCCCTTGTGATCTGGTACATGAGGGTCGCGGGCGAGGGATGAAGACACACTTCTTCAGTTGACGATCCGTGTGACCGGATATCCGTGAGCCCCTCCGTCCTGATGAGACGCGATGGCCTCAGCTGAGCTGGCCGCGGACGACGGCGGCGATCCGGCCGCCTTCAGCGCGGCCCTTCACCTGGGGCTGGACGATCTTCATCACCGCACCCATGTCCTTCATGCCGCTGGCACCAACCTCCGCGATCGCCGTACGAACGATCTCAGCCAGCTCGTCCTCGGACAGCTGGACCGGGAGGTACTCCGCGATGATCTCGCCCTCGGTGCGTTCCTTGGCGGCAAGCTCGGCGCGGCCGGCCTGGTCGAACGCCTCGGCCGCCTCGCGGCGCTTCTTCGCCTCCTTGTCGAGAACCTCCAGCACCTCGGCGTCGCTCAGCTCGCGGGCAGCGGTACCAGCGACCTCGGCGTTCGTCACCTCAGTGAGGGTCATCCGCAGCGTCGACGCGCGGAGGCTGTCCCGCGCCTTCATCGCGGCGGTCAGGTCGGCACGCAGGCGGTCCTTGAGGGCACTCATGGGCCGATCTTATGGTCGATGGCCTGGCTCCCGCCGCCGCGTTTGTCCGTTCCGTTGGTCCGCGCCCGACTGGATGATCATTTCCCGGCCCGACCCGCCGAGCGATCACCCCTCGGACGGTTGGGTGTGGGACCCTGGCAGGGTGCATCCGTTGCTCAAATACACCCTTGCGACCACCGCCGGCGCCGCGGCCGTCGGGGCGGCCTGCGTGGCGTACGCCGCGGGCTATGAGGTCCGGGCCTACCGGCTGCGCAGGTTCGACGTACCCGTCCTTCCTCCGGGGTCGAGGCCGCTGCGCGTTCTCCACATCTCCGACCTTCACCTCATGCCCGACCAGAGGGACAAGGTGGAGTGGGTCCGCGGGCTGGCCGCGCTCGAGCCCGACCTGGTGGTCAACACCGGCGACAACATCTCCCACCCAGACTCGGTGCCGGTCGCGCTCCACGCCTACGAGCCGCTGCTCGAACTGCCCGGAGTGTTCGTCTTCGGGTCTAACGACTACTACGCGCCGGTTCCGCGTAACCCCGCGAGGTACCTCATCCGGCGGGGAGAGGGCCCTCGCCACCTCACGGCGCCCCGGCTGCCGACCGAGGATCTGCGGGCGGCGTTCACCGAGGCCGGTTGGCTCGACCTCTCCAACGCCAAGGGGGAGCTGAAGACCGACGACCGGCTGCTGGCGTTCGCCGGAGTGGACGATCCGCACATCCGGTGGGACCGCTACGAGGACATCGCCGGGCCGGCCGACACGTCCGCCGAGCTGACGATCGGGGTCACCCACGCGCCGTACCGCCGGGTCCTCGACGCGATGGTCGCCGACGGCTACCGCCTGCTGCTCGCCGGACACACCCACGGCGGCCAGCTGTGCGTGCCCGGCTTCGGCGCGCTTGTGACGAACTGCGACCTCGACACCAGCCGAGCCAAGGGGCTGTCCCGGTGGGGACCGTCGTGGCTGCACGTGTCGGCCGGGTTGGGTACGTCGCCGTACGCGCCGCTCCGGTTCGCCTGCTACCCCGAGGCGAGCCTGCTGACCCTGCGTTCGGCCCTGTGACGCGTCCTCCATTGGGGCGTCCGGGGCCCTCCGCGGCACCATGACAGATACCCCGTCGCAGGAACATCCGGCCGCCCGATAGACTCGCCTGGCGATTCCGGGGTGTGGCGCAGCTTGGTAGCGCGCTTCGTTCGGGACGAAGAGGTCGTGGGTTCAAATCCCGCCACCCCGACTCGGATAGTCGCAGGTCAGGAGCCCTGTCGGATCACTCCGGCAGGGCCTCTGAACGCTCATACAGCAGCAAAGTACAGCAGCACTCACCCGGCCAGGCCTTCTCCCAGGCTGTCCCAAGGCGCTTGAGCGCATCCCGCGTCTGCTTCGACGAAACCTTGGTGTAGATCTCCATGGTGACCGCGAACTGAGCATGGCCGGAGGATCTGCATGACAACGCGCGGGTGTACGTCAAGATCCACCAGCAGGGACGCGCAGGTCCGCCGGGCGTCGCGAACACGAGGTCTGATGGCTGCCACAGCTCCCCCGCCGCCAGCCGAGCCTTCTTCTGATCAAACTTGCGCTGCCTGAGTGCGTTGACACCGATCTCAGGCATGGGCAGCGTTGCGTCCGACGCTTCCGTCTTGGTCTCCCGGTGCAGGAGCTGCCTCCGCACCCGCTGAAGCTGGTGAGAGATCGTCAACTCCCCCTCGTCCATGTCGACATTGGACCACTGCAGGCCGAGCACCTCCCCCTTGCGAAGGCCCATCACCAGGATCAGGACGTACGCCGGGTAGAGCGCGTACTGACGGGAGCGAGCCGTATCGAGGAAAGCACGCGCCCCCTCACTGGACCACGCCTTGCTCTTGTGTGCTCGCCCAGTCGGCAGCTTCACCAAGCGCGCGACATTCCGGCCCACCAACTCTTCAGTCACAGCGTTGGACAACGCGGACCGCAGTACCGTTCGAAGATCTTTCACGGTTCGAGCCGATGGCACAGTCTGGCAGCACCTCCCAACCGCGCAGCACCGCCGCTTGCCCTCCCCGCGCCGGGCTTCCTTGCCCTGCTCGCAGCATTGGCAGGTGACGCGTACCCGGTTAAGCCACGTTTGCACGTCGCGAACCTGCAATCGGTCGAGTCGTTTAGTGCCGATTCCCGGAATGATGTAGAGGCGGATCAGCGTCTCGCAAGTAGCCCACGTCAACGGCGCCAAATTCGGCCGAACAACATTATCGAGCCAGTACGAAAGGTAAGCCTGAACAGTCGGAACGGTCGGAACCGTCGATGCCACCGGCCCCTGTCGCGCCTTCTCCTGGAGCTTGGTCCACTTCCGATGGACCTCCTCCCACGTCTTGCCATACACGTACTTCCGCATGCGCAACCCGGTTGGCGTATTCACCCCAGACGGCGAGCTACGTACTCATCAATCCACTGAGGAAGAATCCGGCGATGTCGACCATCTTTGATCGACCTAATCTCGCCCGACGCAACAAGCATCTTCGTCTTCGACAACCCGAAACCGAGCATGCCAGCCACCTCGGTAACGGTGGCGGGTGTGTCTTGCGTCAAGGTGTTGGCAGGGTTGACCTGGGTCTCGGCAGAGCCGTGCTGTCGGTGGTGGCCGATAGCCTCGAGGCATGAGTTCTCCATGGAACGAAGCACTGGCCGGCGTCGCCGCCAAGTTGAACCACGGCAGCTTCGACTGGATGCTCGTTGGCAGTGCAGCAACAGCGCTTCGCGGCGTCGCGGTCGAGCCAGGCGACATCGACGTGGCAGTCTCGACCGCCGAGGACGTTGCTCGTGCCGCGACGCTGCTGCCGACCCCCGAGGCGACGCAACGACAGGACCCGCGACACGAACCGGGCGACCCGGCAACGTGGCTGAGCACAACGGCGGAGCCGACGCTGCGTTTCGGCGACGCCCAGCGGTGGACCTTCGGTCGATGGCTCGTCAATGGTGTCAAAGTCGAGCTGGCTCACATTGAGGATCCCACGGCGGCCGATCTTATGATCGAGACTCGTGGACCTCTGGTGTGGCGCGCGCGAACAGTTGTCGACTGTCACGGACATCCCATCCCGACTGTCCCGATCGAGGTTCAAATCGCCACCATGCTCGCTCGACAGCAAGCAGCCAGGATCGAGGCAACGATCGCCGTCATCGACTCTCTTCCGCTGAACGTCGCCCTGCTGCGACGCGCCATCTCCGACAGGCAGGCGGAAGGCTTCACCATCACAGTTCCCGACACGCTACGAGGCTTGCTTGCACAACAACGGACCGCGACCGAGCGAACGGACCAGCGACCAGAACTGCCCGCGTAGTGGTGGTGGCGTACAGCAGCGAAGTACAGCAGCGCCAACAACCGCCCCGCCCCGTCCCGGCCCAGGATGGCGCGACGTACGCCTGACCGACTGCCATCGACCGTCGCGCCGATAGCTCGGGACGAAGAGGTCGTGGGTTCAAATCTCGCCACCCCGACAGGTAAAACGGCAGGTCAGAGGTGCTTTGGCTAAGGTTCGCTTAGAGCTCGCCGAGCGCGTGAATGAGACGATTGGCTACTTCACCGACAGTGAAGTCCCATCCAGTTAGGCGCTGTCCGCTCCAGTTAATCCCTACCCGGAAGTCATCTTTGGCTAGATCCGGCAAAGCCGCGCTTCGCCAATGATCCAGCGACATTGAAACAGCTCGAAATTGAGGACCCCATAGCTGAGCGGCGCGCTGCGCACGGGTCTTCGACGACCAATAGGGGAAAGCTGGTTGCCCAGAACTTGAGACCGGGGTCGGACTGCCATCGTCGTCTCGAACCCACCAAACGGTACGAGTCCGAGCGATCTCACGGAAGAAGGCCGCTGCCTGAGCCCCGCTTGTGCTCACCTGAATCCTCCTGGATCGTCCCGACTTTCAGCATCACGCTTGAGCGCGGCACCAGAGGGCCCCAGTGCCGCGCCCCGTTCGCAGCGTTAGTAACCGGGCGGGAGCCTACGGTGTCCGCCTGGATCCATGAGGACATGATCCTCTGGGTAGCATGCGGGTCACGGCAACGCCAATGACCCCGCCGTGTCAACGCCGGCTGGAGACGGTCCAAGCGCTGACCTTTGTCGGCTCCGGCCTCCTTCTGTGGCGTATCCGCCACCAGGAGCCGACCCGCTCGGAGACCAGCCACGAGAGAGTCTGGCCCGCTCTTGCCGCCGGACTGCGCTTTGTCTGGCAGCAACCGATGGTCCGCGCGTTTACGCTGTCTGACGCAAACCTTCCTGTTCTCCTTCGCCATCGTGTACGCCGTCCAGATGGTCTTCTTCACCCGCGACCTCAACCTGTCCCCTGCCATGATCGGCGTGATCTTCACGGTCGGAAGCGTCGGCGGACTACTGGGTGGCATGGCCGCTCGAACAGCGGGCGTGCGGTTCACGACCGGACGAACCATCCTCACCGGATCGCTACTGCGTGCGGCTGGCATCGCCCTGGTCCCGCTCGCCGCCCTGGCCGGGCCGGCCGCTCTGCCGTTGCTGGTCGTCTCTCGCCTGGTGAACGCTTTCGGCTGGACCTTGTGGGAAGTTCACCAGGAGACGATGCAGCAGCTGCTCACCCCGGCCAGGCTTCGGGGAAGAGTCAACGGCAGCGTCCAGTTCGTCGTCCAGGGCGTGGACGCGCTCGGAGCATTCGTCGGGGCCGGCCTTGTGGCCTCAACCAGTCACGCGGACGGTCAGTGGCCGCGCCGGCGCCGTCCGAGGACGGCCGCCGGGCCGCCCGCAGGACGAAGCCGGTGCGCTGCGCCGCGTCAGCGGCGCCTTGATCTCGTACAGGTCAGTTCGGCAGACAGAGCGTGCCCGATCGGGCGGTCGCCGGGCTACCGCTGACGCCATCCTCGGGCTCATCGGGCGGGTTATGCAGGGCGTGGGCCGCCGTGCTCCCAGATGGCGAGCACTCTGCCCGTTGTCGCGTCAACCAGCCCGGTGCCAACGAAGAACATCCGGTGACGCAGTTCTTCGTCAGCCTCCTACCGCTGACGTGCCCCCGAATGGCCCCTCACCCAGCCGTCAATGATCAACGCTGACTGCGTACGACCCGTCTTCGAGTTCGGGAGCGACCCGTTCTGGCGCCAGGTGCATGGGATCAGGGAAGGCATCCTGGCCGAGGCCGCTCGTGCACGACGGGCCATGATCTCCACGACGATCTACAGCCGGTGGCGCCCCCACTGTTTCAGCCGCGCGCGTGGACTTTCGGCCCTGTGACTACCCATCGTTGCCGTTGATGGTGGGGGAAAGAGTGGACGCGACCACCGGGAGGGATCATGCCGAAGTATCTGGTGCAGGCACGGTACACCGCGGACGGAGTGAAGGGCCTGCTCAAGGAAGGCGGTACGGCCCGGGTGGAGGCAGCCAAGAACGCGACGAGCTCGGCTGGCGGCACCCTCGAGTCGTACTATTTCGCGTTCGGACAGGACGACGTGTACCTAGTAGTTGATCTGCCGGACAACGCCACTGCAGCAGCGCTCAGCCTCGCGATCGCCGCGACCGGCGCGGTACACACCAAGTCGACCGTGCTGCTGACTCCCGGCGAAGTCGACGAGGCCAGCAAGAAGAAGATCAGCTATCAGGCTCCAGGTAAATGAACGACCCTCCTCCGGCCTATCCGTTGTGTCTCCCGTGGTGCCGTAGTGGAAGATGTACGCAGGCGAACCGGCGGTAGCGCCATTCTCGGCGGGGCAGCAAAGGCCGATGTACTTGCGAATGGAACGGCCATCATTGCGAATGATGTCACGATTCGAGACGTTCTCCATCTCATCAAGATGCTCCCCATTCGCCGCGGAAACATGATCTAGAGGATCAAGCACTCTCGACCATGATGTTGGCTTGTTCATGGGCGAAATGAAGGTTGGCCAAGTTCGGGCGGGAGCACCGTGGGTCGGTCGGCTAGCTCGCGGGCAGAGGTTCGCCCTGTTGCGCGGCGTAGCATTAGGCAACGAGTACGTCTCGGATCGGTGGGACGGTCCGCCATGAAGCACCTCGACACGGTCGTTCGGGTGATCCTGCCGAACAGTGCGCGGCTTGTACCAGCTCGCGCGATGGCGACGCATTGGCGGACGGCGAACGCCTTGCCGGAGTCGGGTTGGGATCGGGCAACGCAGTGTCTGCTCGTCTACAAGGTGCGGCAGGAAGCGGGAGGCGCACGCCGCACGCGGGGCCTCCCTCGGCAGGAGACCCTGGCCACACAACTTCGTCGACGCGGTTGATGAGTGGTCTACGTGACCATCCCACCGAGCGCACCCCGTGGACTCAGTCCAGGCCGTAGCGATCGAGTGCTGCTCGAAGCTGGTTGAGCGCCTCGGTTCTCCAGTAGTCCCGGTTAGGGATCTGGTCGTTTCGGTTCCAGCGCATCGTCGTGACGCCCGCCCACATGAGGATGCGGAACTGGTGAACGAGGTCTTGGTTGGGCCCCGGATAGTGCTCTGCAACTTCGTCGGGGACGTAGGCGAGGTCGTATTCGACCGGCCCACGTTGGCACGTCCCGACGTCGATGAAGAGCGGGCCTTTCCTGGTGTTGAGCACATTTGCCGGATGCGGTTCACCGTGCAACAACTGCTCGCTGGCACCCCAACGGCTGATCGCCGCGCTCACGCGCCTGAATGTGTCGCTGAGGAGTTCGCGGTCACGGTCGGGAAGGTCGGGAGTCAACTCTCGGTCGTCAGCACTCGCTGTCCAACCGGCGATTCGAGCGGTGATATGTGGTGCCGCCAGATCGATCTTTCGCAAGCTGGCATGGAATCGGACGAGTGCGTGCGCATAGTCCGCCGGCGCGAGGTCTGAGGACATGCCGAGCTGCTCGTGCGCCGCGGCGCCTCGCCGGTCAGCAACGACAGGCTCGTAGTAGGTCCAGAGCGTGATAGCGAAGTCGTCACGCACATAGACGCCGGGCTCCACACGAGGCTCGAGCTCACCCACCGGGCTATCGGTTTCGGCGAGACGGCGAGCAACCTCTGCTTCGAACTCCAAGCCCGCTTGCCCCCGACCGTCGTGAAGGGACAGCGGTGCGACACGAGCAAGTACATCGCAAGGAGTCAGGCGTACGGCGATGCGGTCCGAGTTGTGAACGACGACCGCATCGCCGACTTGAAGGCCGAGGGCGGAGGCAGTCGCCGCTGCGGCGTCAACCGCGCGCCGGACTTCGGATGGTTCCATGGCCTTCCTCGCCCTCCTCGTAAAGCGTCCCGGTCAATGCTCGCGCTCGATCGCCTAGACACCTTATACGCGGCACCCCACAAGACAGCAGAGGTCACTCCAGGCCGCTGGAGGACGCCACCTGACGCGTAACCGCGTCCCATCCGGGACCGTCCAAGAGGGTCGAGATCCGAGCGCTCCACGATGAGGTCGCGGTCGACCATTAGGCGTCAGACGGTCTCGGGTACCGCTGCCACGCCGGTGTTGGCGTGGCAGCGGTACCCGACCGAGGTTCCTCGCGAGGTACTGCTGGTGGTGTTCGGTGAACACGTACTAGCGACGTGGCCCAGACCTCGGCGTCGCCTGGATCAGCTCTCCGTTGACGAGTCGCGACCTCATCACTGGGTTCTGGGTCGCGGCTTGAATCGTCGAACCTCCTGGGGCCAGCCGCAGGCTTCCGCGATCTTGCCGGCCCACATCTTGGCGGCCTCGTCGTCGGCCACGTCCACCAGGGCGAACCCGCCCAGGAACTCCTTGGTCTCGACGTATGGTCCGTCGGTGATCATCACGGTGCCACTGGTGGGGTCGGCGCTGTAGACCGGGCCATCTTCCTCCTCCAGCCCCCCGGCGAACACGTACACGCCGGCAGCCTTCATCTCGTCCGTGACCGCCATGGCGAGCGGCCCGCGGCCGCGGAACCACTCCTCGGTGTGGTCGCCCACCCACTGCTGGTTGAAGTAGATGAGGTACTCGGTCATGTCTCCTCCTTGTCCCGGCGGCCTCCTCCGGCAGCCTCCCACCCGTTCTACGGACGCCTCGCTCCGGATCCGACAGGCTGCCGGCAAAATCTTCACGGCTACGAGTGGTCCAACCGCACTCATCTACCGCTGACCGCGCCGTGGTGCCGCGTCGAGTGGATCTCTGACATGCCTGTAAAGGATCAGCCGAGACACAACTGTCAAGCGTCTGAGGTGCCAGCGGTCCGTTGGCCGCTCACCTTCCGTCCGTTGGCTCCGAACAGGCCAGGGTTCCCCGCTCAGCGCAGGACCATGACCGCAATCGTTCCGATAGCCAGATTGGCGGTCACGTGAACCAGGTAAGGGATGAGAACGCCGCCACTACGCAGACGCAGTACCCCGAGGACGAATCCCCAGCTCCCCGCCATGATCATGCCAACTGCGCCGGACGGAAAGCCTGCAAAGTGCGCGACCCCAAACAACACTGCTTGCAGCACCACCCCCGCCCAGGAGCCCCATACTGCGGCAAGTTCGCTCAACAGCACCCCCCGGAAGAGCAGCTCCTCCCACACCGGATTGACCAAGGCGAACCCACCGATGCCCAAGATGGCCAGCCACAGCGGGAGCCGCTGTAGTTCACGGAGGTATTCGGCAGGTTCGGGGCGCACCACCAGAGCCCACACCGTGAGCGCCGCTCCACTGAGTACCACGGTGGCCAGACCGAGCCACGGTGCCTCTCGCGTCACGACTCCTGGCCTCAGCCAATGAGCCGCTGGGCGCAGCGCGGCAGGTCGACCAGCGAGCAGCAGACACGCCAAAGGGAGCACACTCACCAGCACGGCAGTGACCGCGGGAGGTACATCGCCGACAGCGCCAATCGCGAAGCACACGACGAGCGGGCCGACGAACGATGCCGCGCGAATCGCCTCCGCAGACCGCAGGAGGACCGCGGCACCGATCACAACTGCCGCCACTGCACCTACGACGCCAGACCGTGTGGGGTCGTCGGGGCGGAGCGGCACGATCGCACAGGCGCCCAGTGCGACGACGCACAGTCCCGCACTCACCGCCCGACGCGAGCGAATCGGGCTCGTACGGTCGACTGCCGTGGACCACGACGAGTGATCCAGTTCAGGCATTGAAGAGCTCCGACCAGCGACGGGTCCAACGGTTGCCGTCCGAGTATCGGCCGACCTGAGCCATGAGCAGGATCCTCCCACAGCCAGTTCCGGGCCCTCCGCATCTCTGCCGGCACCACCGCGACCTCAAGCTCGGCGAGCCATGTCACACATCAACTGACGGGCACCTGTCGCACATCAGCCGACGGAGCACATTCGCCCACAGCCCTGCGTTGCTGAGTTGACCTCCCCTAGATCAAGGCGCCGCTGACGCAGCGCACCGCCCGGCTATCGCCCTTGCGGGCGGCCCTGGGGGCCGTCCTCGGACGGCCGGCGTCCGGCGAAGCACCTGCACTCATCGAAGGACTCAGAGGGCTCCGCCCTCCGAACCTCCCGGTCCTCGCTCCGGCAGAGGGACCTTCACGAGGGACGGTTTGTCCCAGCATCACCGGCCGGCCGGAAGTAGTCGGCTGCTGCTTGAATTGCGGTTCGCCGAAGGACAACATCACGGCGGTCGGCCGCTGGGCCAGCGCATGCTCGACCGTGGCCACGTCGATTGCCCAGCTCTGAAAACCGATCCCCCACGGCCTGTCAGTTCCGTCGGCAACGATCGGCAGCTCCCGATCCAGCCACTCCAGATCCCCGTTGCCGCCGCCAAGCAGCCCCAACCCACCGCCGTTAGAGACCGCCGCCGCCAACGCACCACCAGCCGATCCACCCATCGGCGCCAACGCAATCGGATGCTGCACCGAAAACAACTCCGTGAACGCGGTCGACAACCCCATAACGAACATCATCTCCTGTCCCTGGACGACCATCCCACCACAAAGTCTCAGGGGCGCCAGGACCGTTCCAGCCACTACCTCGGGAACATGGCGATGGTCGTACGCGGGCAGTTCCACCGTCGCGTCCGTCTCGGCACCCGGTGACTACGTCGCCTTGAAGTGACCACCGACTGCGCCCACGGTGTCAGCTCGACTGCTCGTACTCCGCGAAGATCTGGTTGAGGGTGTACGTCGCGTCCGCAGGCGGGGAATCACCGGTGTCCAGTGCACCAGCACAGGCAGCCAACGCCTTCCATAGTGCCCAGCCTCGCCCGCGCGCCCAGGTCGCCGAGTCGACGGACAACCTGTCGCGAAAGGCCTTTCGACTCTCTGCCGACAGCAGTGTCCATGCGATCGCCAGGTCGCAGGCGGGGTCACCGACGCCACACGTACCGAAATCAATGACGGCAACAAGCACGCCGTCCTTGACCAGAAGGTTTCCCTGGGTCACGTCTCCGTGGAACCAGACAGGTCGTCTGTCCCAGGCCGCCTGCAGCGCGGTGTGCCAGATCTCCCGAGCGAGGTCGGTCCGGAGGTGACCGTCCAGTGTCTCGAGCGCGCCCTGTGTCTGCTTGTCGTACGTTGCCAACGGGCCGCCTCGGAACCAGTTGTGCCGCCCAGGAACGGGACCGTCGGTGGGATCGGCCTGCTGCAGGGCGGCGAGAAAGCCCGCCAGGGTGATGCCGAACTCAGTCAGGTCAGCGATGTTGGCGAGGCTCGCGGGTTCTCCGCTGAGCCAACGGTAAACCGACCACGCGTGCGGGTAACCCTCGCCAGGCGTACCCTTCGCCAACGGAACCGGGACGGACAACGGCAACCGCGGCCCCAGTATCGGCAACCACCGATGCTCCTTGTCGACCGCAAGAGCATACTCCGACGCGCTGGGAAGTCGCACCGACATCTCACTCCCAAGATGGAACGTCCGGTTGTCCCACCCCTCGTTCTCCACCGGTCGAACCGGAAGGCCGGCCCACTGCGGGAACTGCGCCGCAACCAGCCGTTGCACCAGCTCCACATCGGCAGGAAATCGAGCCGGCACAGGGCCAAGGTCAGGCACTTCATACATCTATGAATCCCTTCTGAGTGGGCTGGCTGTCGGCCGAGGCGGGTGCCGAGGCGCCGGTAGTCGTCAACACTTGGCGGAAGTTCGACGGGTCCGACCAATATCCGATTGTCGATGCGCCCTGATCAGACCATGCTGCTGACTCGGAATAGTAGGACGATCCATCTGTCTGACGGCATGGGTGACATGCCACGAGGGAGGCGAGGAGTTTGCAAGATCCTGGGGTTGACGCACCAGTAACGACTCCCCATCTGGCGACCGCTGCGTCGCTGCTGGCGACGCTTTCGGATCCGAACGTGGTGCGAGTGGTCTGTTGGATGCTTGAACGGGATCCGCGCGAGCGCGGCGCGGTCAGCGGCTGCGCCGAGGCGCTTGGTCTCGACACTGCATCTGCAGCACGGATCTACGGGAGGCTTACAGCTTCAAGCCTGCTCGTGTCCAACGGATCCGATATTGAAGTCAGGTTGGATCTGCTGCGACAGGCCGCTCAAGACTTGGACGAGATCAATCCGGTCGTTCGTCGTCTCGACGACTATCCACACCTGACAGCACTGTTCTCCCACGGCCGACTGACCAGTATTCCCGTCGAGTACGAGCACCTTAGGTCCCTCGCACTCTTCCTGGCGAGCTATTTCACGGATGGCGTGTCGTACAAGGAACCGGCGGTCAACCATGTGGTGAGGCAGGTTCACGAAGACTTCTCCGCGCTGCGACGCATGATGGTGGACGTAGGCGTCATGACCCGTGACCGAAGTGGCGTGTACACCCTGTCAGAACAAGGGGATGAGCCTCTAGTCTCGGCTACATGACCAGACATGCGGGAGCGTTCGGCGGCTCCGGGTCGCGGATCGAGATCGTGTCGCGAGAGCCCATTTCCGGTGGCTTTAGCGCGGCGACCAAGGAACGGCTGCGTATCGTCATAGCGGATCGTGGCCAGCGAGTCGAGCAGACCGCCCTGCTGAAGCGGACATCGGCGATCGAAGTTTCAGCCCTACGCGCGGCAAGCGGGGGACCGTCGGCGGCGGCCATCCCGAAGATCATCGACGCTGGCATCGACGCGGATGGCCACTGGATCCTCACCCCGTTCTACAGCGGCAATCCTGCGGCGGCTGAGACCCTCATCCCCGACAACGTCGTCGAATCACTGGCCCGGATGCACATCCATCATTTGAAGCGCCCATCCCCTGACCATATTCCCGTCGTTGACTCGTCCTGGTGGCAGGCGAATGCGCCGTATCCATCGAACGGCTCACTGGACTTGCACGCCCGGCTACGCGAGCAATGATCGCGCAGGTCACTGCTCTACGGGATGAACCTCGAGTCCAGGACGCGCTGGAGGAGTTACCACGCACGTTGCTCCATGGCGACGTGCACCGCAACAACGTGCTTGTCGACGAACACGGAAACGGCCGGCTCATCGACTGGGGAGGTGCCCTCGTCGGGATACCCGCACTCGACATCGTGAACCTTGGGCCGCCCGGCAGTAACGCCTACAGGACCTACGCCGACACTTGGGAAACACTGACTGGACAGAACCTCGAAACCGCTGCCTGGCGGCGCAGCTACTTGGTCGCGACCGTCTGCATCAACCTCAAGTACGTCGCGTTCGCCGCCAAGATATTCGGCGACCACAAGGCGCAATCAATGCTTCAACAAGCGACTGAAGCCCTTGAGCAGATAGGCAGCGATCCAAAGTCCTGACACGGAGGAACATGCCCGTCATCGCCATCATCTCGCTTCCGGCGTACAACGTCACGCGGCCTCCCGATGTTGAGGCCGTTGGCGCGGCTCTCGATGAAGTCATCCGCAAGAACTTCGGCCAAGAAGAAGAACGCGAGGTCGCCATCCGCGGTGTCAGTCTGATCGACCACCCAGCGCACACTCACGACTCGTTGGCCGAGGTGATCACCGCTACCGGCACGGATCGGTACGACCCGCGGCGCGTAGGTCCGACCGATGGGGGCTACGCCCGCTACGGCGTCGAACTGCACATCGCCCCCTGCACCGTCTCGGCAACGTCCCTGCGATCACGAATGACGGAGACCCCGACGCTGCACGGCACCATCACGCAATCGGTGATGGCGAAGACCGTGAGCGACTTCTACGTGGGTCCGCAAGTCGACCGCGGCGGAGTACCACTGAGGATCGACCTGATCACCATCTACGACCTCACCCAACTCGAGGGCATCCCGATCCCCTTCCACGGCGACGAGAAGCCGCCACTGTCAGCGTGCCGCTTCAAATATCCCGATCGCCGCAGCGAAGCACTACTCGGGCTGATCAAAGTTCTGGGATAAGCCACCGGCCCGGATCACTGGACGCATCTGCTCGCGGGGATTTGAGCGTGTTCCGTAGATCTTCGTTGAGGTCTTGGGGTTTGACTGGCCGTTGTGGATGACGAGCGCCCTCGTGCTTTGTGAGACGGCTGGTCGGTGGCGCGATCGGGATCCACTCAGGTCTCGTCTCACACACTGGCCAATCCAGGGGTTGTCTCACATTGTGTACACCTGGCTGGTACTTCACACGGCTAGCACCTGCTTCACATGGCGTCCATGCCATGTGAAGCAGGTACCAGCCATGCAAGGCGCCCGCAGGGTGTACACAATGTGAGACAACCCGGCGCCAGAGCACCACGAACGACCCGCCAAGGTGCATGCAGAGACCTAGACGAGTGATTCCTAACTCTGTTCGGTGTGGCTGCTGGGATCTTGACGCGGCGGAGGGTACCGATGTCGTTTTGTGACGAACAACCTCGATACCCTCCTGACCGCACTGTATGTGTACATCGATGATCACGTGGTCCAGGCGCACCGGCTCACACCCGGGCGGCCGAAGAAACTGACTGATGCCGAGCTGGTCTGTCTGGCGGTTGCCCAAGTTCTGTTGGGTTACCCGTCCCAGCATCACTGGCTGCGCGCCTGCTACGGCCGGCTCGGGCACCTGTTCCCGTACCTGCCCAAACAGCCTGGCTACAGCAAACGGATCAAGGCAGCCGGGCCACTGATCGCCAAAGTGCTCGACTATCTGGCGCGGGAGGTGTCGGCGCAGTCTGATGAGTTCCGGTTCATCGACGCCACCCCGATCTCGTGTGGCTGCTCGGTCTCCACCGTGAAACGCTCCGA
>NZ_KB892763.1 GCF_000373925.1 Actinopolymorpha alba DSM 45243
TTGAACCTTGGAATTTTGGCACATGTCGACGCCGGTAAGACCAGCCTGACCGAGCGGCTGCTCTTCGGGGCCGGTGTCATCGACGAGATCGGCAGCGTCGACGACGGCAGCACCCAGACCGATTCGCTCGCTCTGGAACGCCAGCGCGGCATCACGATCAAGTCCGCCGTGGTGTCGTTCGTCATCAACGACGTCACGGTCAACCTGATCGACACGCCCGGCCACCCCGACTTCATCGCCGAGGTGGAGCGGGTGTTGAGCGTGCTCGACGGCGCCGTCCTCGTCATTTCCGCCGTAGAAGGCGTACAGGCGCAGACCCGCGTCCTGATGCGCACGCTCCAGCGGCTCAACATCCCCACACTGATCTTCGTGAACAAGATCGACCGCGGCGGCGCGGATGATGAGCGCACCTTGCTGGCGATCCGCGAGAAACTCACGCCCGTCATCATTCCCATGGGATCGACGCGTGAGCTTGGTTCGAAGCGCGCGGACTTCGTGCCCTACCCTGCTGGCGATCCTGCGTTCACCGCGAGCGTGGCTGAGGTGCTCGCCGATCACGATGAGGCCTTCCTGGCCGCGTATGTCGAGGGTGAGGCGGGTCTTTCGTACGACGACGTTCGGGGCGAACTCGCGCGCCAGGGCAGGCGGGCGCGGGTGCATCCGGTGTACTTCGGTTCAGCGATCGTCGGCTCGGGAGTGAAAGCACTGATCTCCGGCCTTACGGAGTTCCTGCCGACAAGCCAGGGCGACGTCAACGGTTCCGCATCGGGCACGGTCTTCAAGGTCGAGCGCGATCCAGCCGGCGAGAAGATCGCGTATGTCCGGATGTTCTCCGGGACCATCCGGGCGCGAGACCGCCTGCGTTTCGGGCAGGAGAGGGACGGCAAGGTCACCGCGATCCGCGTTTTCGCGGACGGGACCGCCGTCCAGCGGAGATCGCTTCAGGCCGGCCACATCGGAAGAGTCTCGGGACTCAGCGATGTCCAGATCGGCGACACCATCGCGCTACCGCGGGAGCCGTCGGATGGACAGGTGGATTGGGATTCGGAGACCCGTGGTGAACGATTCTTCGCCCCGCCGACCCTGGAGTCGGTTGTCGTTCCCGCCAATCCCGCTGACAAGGGCGCCTTGCACCTCGCGCTGACCCAACTGGCTGAGCAGGACCCGCTGATCAACCTTCGCCAGGACGACATCCGGCAGGAACTCTTCGTCTCCCTCTATGGCGAGGTGCAGAAGGAAGTCATCCAGGCAACGCTGGCTAACGACTTCGGCCTTGCGGTGACGTTCCGCGAGACCAGCATGATCTGTGTCGAACGCCCGATCGGCACAGGTGCGGCCGTCGAACTCCTCGGCAAGGACGCCAACCCGTTCCTCGCGACGGTCGGGCTGCGCATCGAACCAGCCCCGATCAACACCGGCACGGAGTTCCGGCTGGACGTCAAGCACGAGTCGATTCCGCTCTATCGCTACAAGGCGATCGAGGAGTTCCGGAAGTCGCTGGAGGCCACCGTCAAGGAGACGTTGCACCAGGGGGTCCATGGGTGGGAGGTCATCGACTACGTGGTTACCCTGACGCATTCCGGCTATATGTCGCCGGAGACCACCTCTGGAGACTTTCGCAAACTGGCGCCGCTGGTTCTGATGAGCGCCCTGAAAGAGGCTGGAACCATCGTGTGCGAGCCGATGCACGAGTTCGCCCTTGAGTTCCCGGCCGACACGCTCCCAGCCGTGTTGGCGGTACTCGCGAGGCTGCGTGCCCAGCCACAGACACCGGACGTCCGCGGCCGGGTCGGCACGCTCGAGGGTGAGATCCCGGCATCCCAGGTGTACGCCCTGCAACAACAGGTGCCGGGCGTCACCCGTGGCGAAGGCGTACTCGAAACCACCTTCCACCGCTACCAGCCGGTTCGCGGAGAGTTCCCCACCAGGCCCAGGACTGACCTCAATCCGCTCAACCGCAAGGAATACTTGCGGCATGTCCTGCGGGGAGTGTGAACCGCTGTTCGGGGGTTGAGGTTATCGCCGGAGGCAGGCGTCTGTCAGGAGGGTCACCCACCCGCGTTCCTCGCCGACAAAGGCGCCGGATCGATTGCAGGGCACCCAGCTGTCACCATCGCGGTTGAGCAGGACCGTCCGCAATGGCAAACCGCGGGGTACGTCAACCGCGAACACGCCGTCCTTTTGCAGGTTGGGTCGACTGTCTTTGTATCTGGCGAGGTCTCGCTCGTCGATCACCCTGCCGTACCCGTCCTCGATCCGGATACGTAGCTCCCACCACCGGGTGTTGGATGATGGCTCGAAGGTGAGCATCAGCGGCGCCGTTTCCTTGGGCCAGGGTGGGAGCTTCAACTGGCCAGCCTCAGCGAGCCGGTAGGTCAGGTCGAGCCGGACATCGCCGCTTTCATCCAATGGGATGGTCAGCTTGTAGGTCCCCGCCGTGGCGGAGCCGGAATCAGTGGCGGGATAGAGCCTCACCTCGAGTAGGTGCGACTGCCCGGCTGAAATGTCGGTGACGTACTCGGCTGCGGAGCATGGATCGGTGTCAATCCGTTCCCCGTCAGCGGTCCACCCCTGCCCGCACACACCGGTCACGCCAAGCTCACCCTCACCCCCCGCGCGCTGTGCCGTGCCTTCGAACCGCGCCAGACCGGCGATCGACACCTCCGAGCCGGCATCGAGAAGTACGTGCGAGCTGAGCGGGTCGCCGTCGCGGAGGGTCCCCGCCGGAAGCGGTTGGACCCCCAGACCATCCGCACCTTGGATCTTCGCCGACGCCAGAAAGACGTCCAAACCTGCCCTGACGGTTGTCGTACTCGAGCGTTCCGCGCCGCAACCGGCCGTGGCGACGGCGGTCGCGGCAAGGCCCAAGGCCAGGTGTATCCAGCGGATCCGCGACATGAGAACTCCCACCCCACGCGCCAGTGCCTGGTGACAGTCCAGGATTGCCATGAACGTACGGCGGCCGGCTGGCCGGGTCAACTGCGCGAAGAGCGTGAAGACCGCGGGGTGTTAGAGGCCCTGGCAGCCTTCATGATGATGCTGCACCCGGTGTGCTTTCAGCGGTGGGCCGCCTTCCGTAGGTAGCCGAGCAGGTCATCAACGAGATCGTCGGCGCTGGCATTGCCCTTTCCTCCGGCCGCGAGATGCCCGGCGAAGGCGAGGTCGGCGGCCCCGTGCGCGAGTGCGCGGATCAGGGAGGCAAGGCGTACCGGATCGCCGGCGGGCAGCGCGCCGGCCTCCTGCGTGGCGGCGACGATGGTGATGAGCGTGGTCTGGGCGCGGTGCGCGGCGACGTGGAGCTCCTCTGAGTCGATGGTCCATCGACCGAAGATCAACTTGAAGCGCGCCGGGTATTGAAGTGCCCACGCGACATAGTGGTGCATCGCCGCCCGCAATGCGGCTTCCGGCGACCGTTTCCGCTTCATCGCCGAGGTGAGCGCGGCATTCCGCTGTTCGAGTTCGCTGGCGGCGATCGCGGCGAGCAGCGTCTCCTTGCTGGCGAAGTGTTTGTACGGGGCGTTGTGGGATACGCCTGCCAGCCGGCCGACCTCTCGCAGCGTCACAGCCTCCACGCCGCCTTCGTCCAGGAGTTGTGCGGCTACCTCGATCAGTCGCTCACGGGTTCCTTGCACCACCTGCTCATCGTAGCCGCGGGGTTGACGCCGTCAACCGCACCTGCCTAAGTTGACGCCGTCAACCTAGAGAGGGGCGGTTATGAATCAAGGAAAGCTGGCCGTCGTCACCGGAGCGTCATCCGGCATCGGAGAAGCCATCGCCCGCCGGCTGGCGGCTGACGGGGTGACCGTCGTCATGGTCGGCCGCAGCGAGGAACGCCTGGCTCAGGCGCGACAGCGCATTCTCGCCGCCGCCCCGGATGCCGACCTCCGACTTGAACGCGCGGACCTGTCCCTGCTCGCGGAGGTGCGGGAACTCGCGAGCCGCCTCGTCAACAGTCCCTTGCCCGACATCGTGATCAGTAACGCGGCGGTCATCGCGGATCTCGGGGACGCCACATCCGAAGGACTGCAGCGCACCGTGGCGACGAATCACCTTGCGCCCTATCTGCTCCTTCGCACGCTGGTCGAACCCATCGGTCAGCGCCCCGCGAGGTTCGTCGTCGTGGGCGCGGACCCGCGAGCGCTCGCCAGGGCGCCGGTCGATCTGGACGACCTGGAATGCCGGACCGGGCGTGGGCTGGGAGTCCTGCCGAGCTTCCGTCCGTTCGCGGTGTACGGACGCACGAAGAACATGAACGCAATGTTCGTCTACGCGCTCGCCCGGCGGCTCGAGGGCACGCGGATCACTGTGAACGGCGTACATCCAGGCATCGTCAAGGGTGGCCATCTCGGGCAGGGCACCGCCCGTGGAGCGTTGAAGCTCTTCAGCGCCGTGCTGGAGCGCAGTCCGTTCACTCTCGGCGCGGACGCCGGGGCGGATACGCCGGTGTGGTTGGCAACGTCGCCGGACGTCGAAGGCGTCACGGGGCGGTTCTTCGTCGAACGAACGCAGGTCGCGACCGCGCCGCACACCACCGACGGCACGCGCTGCGATCGGCTATGGGACGAAAGCGCCCGCCTGGTCGGTCTCACTTCCGCGCTTCTGCGTCCATAAAATAGCGGAATGCCCACCATTACGTACCTCGTCGGACCGCCAGCCAGTGGCAAGCGGACCATCGGTCAGGAGCTGGCGGCCATGACCGGAGCTGCCCTGATCGACAATCACCTCATCAATGATCCAATCTTCACGGCGTACGGTGCCGACGGGCGTACTCCCTTGCCTGGCAGGATCTGGGACCAGGTGGCACAGGTCCGTGAGGCGACAATGGCGGCAGTGTTACGAGCGGCCCCAACGGCGAGCCACATTTTCACCAACTACCTCAGTGACGATCCGTCCGAGGCGCACTTCCTGCACCAGCTTCGGGCTGTTGCGGAGGAGCGGCAGGCCCGCTTCTTACCGGTGTGGCTGACCTGCCCGGAGGAAGAGTTGGTGCGCCGGGTCGCGTTGCCGGCAAGGGCGGAGCGGCTGAAAATGCGCGACCCTGATGGCCTCCGTGAACTTCTACGCACCAAGGGCGTGCTGCCTGCACCCGCGGACGCACTTGTCCTCGATACCTTCACAATGTCGCCTCACGAGGCCGCCAAGCGCATCGTTTCCTCGGAATCCAGCGGCCTTGGAAGCCAGCATCATCTCGACCCCTCGCCAAGGTGATGCTCCGGCGTCTCAGCCTTGTTGACCGCCCTCGAACACCCCAACCGGGCAGGCCACACCTGTACCTGCTGTCGTTTCCGTACAAGACGGCTGCGGTGGCCGCGTCCTAGAATGGGCGCGATGCCCCGCTACAGTGCGTTGGCGGGGCTGCGGCTCGCTTGTCGATCTGCCGGGCGATCACTTCGCCTGACTATGAGGAGAACACCACATGCGTGATCTGGTCTATACCGCGTTCATGTCGCTCGACGGCGTCGTGGATTCCCCGGGCGGTGGGCCGGGGGAGGAGCACCGCAGCGGTGGCTGGGTGGTCAAGGACATCGAATTCCTGCCCGAGGCCTTCTCGCTCAAGGGCGAGGAACTCGCGGATACGACGGCGCTGATGTTCGGTCGGCGGAGCTACGAGATGTTCGCGCCGGTCTGGCGCGACTCGGAGGACCACGCGGCCTACAAGGAGCTGCCAAAGTACGTGGTCTCGACCACGCTGCCCGACGATGCCCTCGTCGAGGGATGGGGTCCGACGACGATCCTGCGCTCGACCGACGACGTCCTCGAGGTCAAGAAGAGCGAGGGTGGCGCGATCTTCATCCATGGGAGTGCGGAGCTCGCCCGACGTCTGTCGGACGCGGGCCTGATCGACCGCTACAACCTGCTCGTCTTCCCGGTGCTGCTCGGAGCCGGGAAGAGCCTGTTCAGCGAGGCGGACAAAGACAAGCAGGCGCTGAGCCTTCGGGACTCTGTGGCCTACCCGAACGGCATCGTCAAGCTGATCTACGACGTCGTCGGCTGAGCCAGGTCCAGACCGATCGCACCGCCGGTGCCGTCGCGGAGTTGACGCGCCGTACGCCCGACATACCGGCGCAGCGAACGGGCCAGGTGCGGCGCATCGAAGTACTCGAGCCTGGAGACGACGTCGGTGACCGGGATTCCGGCGGCCAGGAGCGCCGAGGCCTTGCGTGCGCGCTCGATCTGCCGTGCGGCCCCCTGGGTGAGCCCGGTTGCCGCTCGGAACCGGCGTTCGACGGTGCGTGCCGAGATCGCTGGACGGTGACCCCGGAGGACCTCGGTGACGAGCGGGCAACGGACGACTACTCCGGAGCGGACGAGACGGTCGACCAGGGCCTCGGCGTCGTCGGGGCCGGGCGTCTCCAAGCGGACGCCGTCCAGCCGAAAGTTCCTACGCGTCACGTCGGGGAGTTCGACGCCCCCGTCGACCAGGGCTGGTGTGGGCACGGCCCGGAGCGACGTGCCCAGGGCGAACTCGATGCCGACGAACGTCGCGCCCTCCGGCACCGGCGCGGTGGCGGTCCTGGTCCCGGGGCCGGTGATGCTCGTATACGCCCTGCCCTCGCGTTCCCAGAACACCAGGCCCCAGTGCACCCCCGCGACGGAGGTCATCTCCGCGACCTGCTCGCTCGTGCAGGTCCACACGCTGTCGACCCACGGTGAGTCGGATGCGCGAGTCTCGAGCCGAAGTCCCACGGGCGAAGAATACGCGCTGCACCAGCCAGTGAATGACGGTGACCTGCCGAGGGCTTGGGTAGGTCAGTCGTCCTACTCGGACGTGACCAGGCCGACGGGATCTGGCCGGCAAGGTAGTTCAGGTCGTTGGCCAGTCGGAGGCTGAAGACGTCGATGCCAGCGAGGTCTGCGGTGCCGCCAGACTCGCGATAGGCCCTGACGGTCTGCTTCACCCCGCCCGTATCCACGGTGTTGTTGTGGGTATGCCATGTCCACAGCTGTGCAGCTAGTTCGCGGCAGGGGCTGATTGGGCCTGCCTCGTCCCAGTCGATCAACGTCCGCGCGCCGGATGCCGGGTCGACCATGATGTTGACTGGCTGCACGTCGCGGTGGCTGCAGAGCCCCGTAAGCGGGAGTCACCTACCTCGAGTCGTCCGAAGCCAGATCCCCGAGCCGACGCATCAGCGTCTGAAGTCCTTCTCTGTGGTGACGGCGTAGCTCCCGGACGGTCTTCATAAACGTTCCCTGAGGCAAATCAATCCAGAACTCCTGTGTGAGGCGGCATGCCTCGGATCCGAGTGGTTCGAGGGTGAGTACGCTCCAACTCGGATACGCCTCCATGAGACTCCGAGCAACCGCACGTCGCCCAGGCTCAAGCTCAACTACCTCCAGCATCGACCCCCAGCGTCGGCCGTCCTCGCGCTTATTAACGAAAACCTGAATCTCGCCGACACCTTTGACTGGCGTACCTGGGAAGATGCCAGCCATCTCCACGGCCTCATCGATGGCCAACTGGCTCGCCGGGTCCCACATGAACTGCCAGGCGTCCGATACAGAGCGTGACAGTTCAACGGACGCCGACTCCTTCAGACGCGTAGGTCGAGCTGTGACCCTGCCAACGCCGACCCAAGAGCGGGTGGGAACGGCAGGTGGGGTGATGATCCATCGAAGGCCGCGCCAGACGCGAGAAAGCACGGGCGGATTATGTCAGTTCCAACGGGCACCAGGTTGGCGACCAGCGGAGTGCAGACGACCAGCTCGTGATCGAACTACCTCTACGGATAAGAAGGTCGGCGTGCCCCCTGCATGCCCCACGCCGGAACCGATCATGGTCCGTAGCGGTCAATGACGGTCACGACAGCCGGGCTGAGACGCCGGGGCGATCCACGCTCAGCGCAGCGTGCGAGCCCGAGGTTCCTTTGCAAGGCAGGGGTGTGGCGTGCGTCCCGCGTGCAACAAGAGGTGATTCACTCGTGAGAGTGGTAGTACCGAGCTTGTAGCGCAGTACACCGGTGGGACATCCGGTGTGTCTGTTCGTGCACTGAGTCCACAGGAGCTCGTTCTCACCAGAGCGCGGCGCCGAAGGCGGTCATGACTGCATCAGACAGGCGGCATCGAAGACCGACGCAGGTATGATCCGCCGGATGGCAACTATCGAGCCGCCTGACGGTCACTGGAGCCTGAACCTGCCGCGCAAGCGCGAAGCGTCGGGTGCGTTGTTCTTCGACTCGGCCGGCCGCGTGCTCGTGGTCAAGCCGACCTACCGTGACGGGTGGGCCTACCCCGGCGGTGTAGTCGAGGTCAATGAGCCTCCGTACGCTGCCGCAGCCCGCGAGGTCAAGGAAGAACTCGGCCTGACTCGGTCGCTCGGCAGGCTGCTCGTTGTGGATTGGGAACCCCGCACCGAGACCATTCCCATCGAAGGGCTGATGACCGTGTTCGACGGCGGAGTTCTCACCCCACAAGAGATCTCGTCGATCAGACTTCAGGAAAGTGAACTTGGCGAGTTCGACTTCTGGACAATTGAGCAGGTCCGCGAAATGCGTCCGGCGCTCCACGCGCGCAGGATCAGTGCTGCCATGCAGGCCAGGGAAACAGGCATCGTCGCCTATCTGGAGAACGGATACCCGCCCGTCTCGTCGGGCAGGAGCTTCATGGCGTGATCTTTGATCTGTACGGTTCGTGTCGGACCGTAAACCCGCCGGGTGATCATTTGCCAGACAGGCTTTAGCGGTTTCCCTTGACATCCAGTCCAATGGGGCAGGTGACTCCCGTACCGGCGATGCCGCAGTAGCCGTTCGGCACTTTGTGCAAATACTGCTGGTGGTAGTCCTCGGCGTAATAGAAATCCTCAAGTGGCGCGATCTCCGTGGTGATCTGGCCATAACCCGACTGCCGAAGCTTCTCCGCGTACGCAGCCTTCGACGCCTCGGCCGCGGTCCGCTGCGCTTCGTTCGTGTAGTAGACCGTCGAGCGGTACTGCGTGCCGACGTCGTTGCCCTGGCGGTACCCCTGCGTCGGGTCGTGCGCCTCCCAGAAGGCCTTCAGGAGTTCGGCGTATGACGTCTTCGCCGGATCGAAAACGACCCGCACCACCTCGGCGTGGCCCGTGCCTCCGCTGCAGACCTCTTCGTACGTTGGGTTCGGGGTGTAGCCGCCCGCGTAGCCGACAGCGGTCGACCAGACACCAGGCGTCTGCCAGAACTTCCGCTCCGCCCCCCAGAAACAGCCGAGTCCGAACACCGCGAGTTCGTACCCCGCTGGTACGGCACCTTCGAGCGGCGTCCCGAGGACCGCGTGGAGAGCGGGCACCGCGAAGGGGCGCTCCGGCCGGCCGGGCAGGGCCTTCGCCGGGTCCGGCATCTCCTGCTTGTGACGCAAGAACTGCATGTCGCCTCTCCTTCGCTCGCCCGGGCTCGGACGCTCCTCACCAGCCACCGACAAGAGACACTCTGCCGGGGCGTTCGCCAGGTGTAACCAACCGGGCCCCGGCGCGATTCCGGCTGGCTCAGCTGACCAGCCGACTCAGGTCACCAGGGGAGTGAGGTCGCGGGAATGGCGCGACCGCTCGTCCGCGCGGACCGGCCGGCCATCGTGGCCGCGGGGGTAATCCGCGGCGAGCCGGGCGTACGCCTTCGCGACCCGCTCGACCGCCGTGGTGAGATCCGCCTCGGGCAGCGTGTACGGGAGCCGGACAAACCGCTCGAAAGCGCCGTCCGTACCGAACTTCGGCCCGCTTGCCAGGCGTACTCCCTCCTGCCCGGCGAGCACCGCCAGCGCGCTGGAGACAGGTGCCGCGAACTCACACCACAGGCTCAGCCCGCCGAGGGGTACGTCGAAGCGCCAGTCCGGCAGGTACGTACGCAACGCCGCGACGAGCGCGGCCCGCTGGGACCGTAGGGCGGAAAGGCGTCCGGCCAGGATCGGCTCCTGCCGGACCAGGAGTTCAGCGGCGGTCAGCTGGCTGAGGATCGAGGTGCCCAGGTCAGTCGCGGCCCGCGCACTCAGTACCCGCGACACCAACGACGCCGGAGCCCGAAGCCACCCGACCCCGAGGCCGCCCCAGAAGGTCTTGCTCGTACTCCCGATGACGAGGACGCCGCGTTGCGCGTACGCCGCCAGCGGCCGCGGCATCGCGTCGGCCGCCACGTCGAGCCCGAGGTCGAGGACCGTCTCGTCGACGACGGCGAGGGTACGGGTCCGGGCGAGTGCGGCCGCGACGCGTTCGCGCGCGGCGTCGCCCATGAGCAGGCCGGTCGGGTTGTGGAAGTCCGGCATGAGGTACGCCAACCGCGGCGCGGACTGGCGCAGCGTGGCCTCGAACATCGCGTGGTCCCAACCGTCCCGGCCGAGCGGCACCGGAACGACCCGGGCCGGGACCTGCCGGATCGCCTCCAGCGCGTTGGGGTACGTCGGATGCTCGACGAGGACGCGGTCGCCGGGGCTGACGAACGTCCGCAGGGTCAGGGCGAATGCCTGCAGGGCGCCGCCGGTGATCAGGATCTGGTCGGGTGAGGTCGGCAGGCCGCGCTCGGAGTAGCGACGGGCCACCAGCTCGCACAGCGCGGGCACGCCGCGGGCGGTGTAGCCGTGCCCGCCGAGGTACGCCGGCAGCGACTGGCTGGCCGCGGCGACCGCATCCGCCATTCCGGGCGGAGCGGTGAGAGCCGCCGCGGCGATGTCGAGTAGGTGGCGTTCCTCCTCCGAGGGCGGCGTGATGGCGCCGGTCACGGGGACACACGCGGACGGTGGCACGGTGGTGCGGCTCGGGGCGCCGCGCCGGCTGCTGAGGAACCTCGACTCCCGCAGCGCCGCGTACGCCGCGGTCACCGTCGTACGACTCGTCTCGAGGGCGAGCGCGAGGTCGCGTTCACTGGGCATCCGGGTGCCGGGTGGCAGGCGCCCGTCGAGGATGAGGACGCGGATGCGGTCAGCGAGGGCGCGGTACGACGGGCGGCTCTGGCGCCACGTACCCAGGAGGCCGGCGAGCTGGCCGGCTGTGGTCGAGCGGTCCACCATGCAGGCCACTGTCACACAGGTGGACCTGGAATTCCAGGCCAGTTGTCGGAGAGGATGCCCGACGTGTCCGACAACTCACATGCCCCGGCCTACGCGTCCTCGCCCCTCGCCGCGCTCAAGGAAGGGCGACTGACTCGCCGGCTCGTCCAGCTCTACCTCGGACTGGTGCTGTACGGCGCCTCGATGGCGTTGATGATCCGCGCCGACCTGGGTCTGGACCCGTGGGATGTCTTCCACCAGGGGCTCGTCGTCCACACGCCGTTCTCCTTCGGCACGATCGTGATCCTGGTGAGCCTGGTCGTCCTCCTGGGCTGGATCCCGCTCCGGCAACTGCCCGGGCTCGGCACGCTGAGCAACGCTTTGATCATCGGCCTGGTCGTGGACCTGGTTCTTGGGATCCTGTCCGTGCCGGAGTCGCTCGCCATCCGGATCGTCTTCCTGGTCGCGGCCGTCCTTCTGAACGCGGTGGCGACGGCGGCGTACATCGGCGCCCGGCTCGGCCCCGGACCACGGGACGGGCTGATGACGGGCCTGGTCCGGCGTACGGGCGGATCGGTGCGCCTGGTCCGGACGGGGATCGAGGTGGTGGTCCTGGGGATCGGCTGGCTGCTCGGCGGCACGGTGGGGATCGGCACGGTGGTGTACGCCCTGGGAATCGGGCCGCTGGTGCACGTGCTGCTTCCCCGGCTGACAGTGCCGGCCGACTTGCCTGCGACACCGGCGCCCGCGGCTGCGGCTGGGACTGCCCCGCCTGGTGCGGAATGATCACGTATACGTGGTCATTACCTGCCTCACGTGGCATGGGTGCCATGCGAAGCGGGCAATGACCACGTATACGTGATCATTCCGGGCCGCGCCGAGGCTGCTGCCACCCCGCGCTCCCGCCCCGGATAGCCTCGCCCCATGAGCGAGCAGCAGCACGGGTTCGAGACGCTTGCGATCCACGCCGGGCAGCCGGCCGATCCCGCGACCGGGGCCGTGATCACCCCGATTTTCGCCACCAGCACCTACCAGCAGGACGGCGTCGGGAAGCCGCGCCAGGGGTATGAGTACTCCCGCACCCAGAATCCCACCCGGGCCGCGCTCGAGGAGTGCCTGGCCGCGCTGGAGCAGGGCACCCGGGGGCTGGCGTTCGCGAGTGGCATGGCTGCCGAGGACACCCTGCTGCGCACCCTCTGCAAGCCTGGCGATCACGTGGTCATCCCCGATGATGCGTACGGCGGCACCTACCGGCTGTTCTCCAAGGTCGCCGAGCCGTGGGGGGTCGCGCACACACCCGCGCACGTCGCCGACGTCGATGCTGTCCGCGACGCCGTCCGCAGCCGGCCCACCGCGCTGTTGTGGGTCGAGACGCCGACGAACCCACTGCTCGCGGTCGCCGACATCGCCGCCCTGGCCGGGGTGGCGCACGAGGCGGGGGCGCTGCTCGTCGTCGACAACACCTTCGCCTCGCCGTACCTCCAGCAGCCGCTCACCCTCGGCGCCGACGTGGTCGTGCACTCCACCACGAAGTACGCCGGCGGGCACTCCGACGTGGTCGGTGGCGCACTGGTCACCGCCAACGCCGAGTTGGGGGAGCGGCTGGCGTTCCACCAGAACGCGATGGGCGCGGTCGCCGGACCGTTCGACGCGTGGTTGGTGCTGCGCGGGCTCAAGACGCTGGCCGTCCGTATGGAACGCCACTGCGACAACGCCGAACGGGTGGCGGCGTTCCTCGCTGGGCATCCGGCCGTCCGCCAGGTGCTGTATCCCGGACTCCCCGAGCACCCGGGCCACGAGGTCGCGGCGAAGCAGATGCGGAGGTACGGCGGGATCGTGTCGTTCCGGCTCGCCGGCGGAGCGGCCGCGGCCGTACGCGCCTGCGAACGCGCGAAACTCTTCACGCTGGCCGAGTCGCTGGGCGGCATCGAGTCGCTGATCGAGCACCCGGGCCAGATGACGCACGCGAGCGCGGCCGGCTCACCGCTGGAGGTGCCGGATGATCTCGTCCGCCTGTCGGTCGGCATCGAAACGGTCGACGACCTGCTGGACGATCTCGCCCAGGCGCTGAGCTGAGCTGAGCTTCTCGGCCCAGGGATACTGCCCGCAGGACACTACGCTGACCCGATGGACCTCGAGCAGCTGACCGCGCGGGCGATGCGCGTCCACGCGCTGTACGACGAACTCAACCTGCGGCAGCGCGAACGCAGCTGGACGCGCGAGGAGTTCATGCTCGGGTTCGTCGGAGATGTGGGCGATCTCGCCAAGCTGGTCATGGCTGAGGAGGGCGCGCGCGACATGCCCGGCGGCCGCGCGGCCCTCCAGCATGAGCTCGCCGACTGCCTGTGGTCGGTGCTCGTGCTGGCAAAGCTGTACGACGTCGACCTGTCGGTGGAGTATCCGCGCACGCTCGACGAACTCGAGGCCGCGATCACCAGGCAGCTGCGTCCCAGTGGGGAAGGCGCCGAGGTCGCTCCGTGACCCGGATCCTGTGCGTCGACTTCGGTTCCACGTACACCAAGGCAGCCCTGGTCGATGTGGACTCCGGCGCACTGGTGGCGACGGCGAGCCACTCGACCACCATCGGCACTGACCTGATGGACGCCCTTGACGTGCTCCGCGCCCGGCTCGCGGAGCGCACCGGCGAGCGACCCACCTGGGAGGTAAGGGCGTGCTCGAGTGCCGGTGGCGGGCTGCGCGTGGCGGTCGTCGGTAACGAACAGCTGGTCACCAGCGAGGCTGGCCATCGGGTGGCGTTGTCCTCGGGCGGCCGCGTGGTCGCGGTCGTGTCGGGGACGCTGGACGCCACGGTGGTCACGGAACTCCGCGCGGCCCGGCCCGACGTCGTCCTCCTCGTTGGTGGTACCAACGGCGGTAACACCCGAGTCCTGCGCGCCAACGCCCAGGCGCTCGCGGCGACCGGGGATGCCACTCCGGTCGTGGTCGCCGGCAACGCATCCTGTCAAGCTGAGGTTGCAGCGGTGTTCGAGCAAGCCGGAACGCCTTGTGTCGTTGCCGACAACGTCCTGCCGGAGATTGGTGTCGTATGCCCGGGGCCGGCCCGCGCCGCCATCCGCGAGATGTTCGTACGCCACGTGATCGGCGGCAAGCATCTGTCCCGGCAGGAGGAGTTCGTCCGCATCGTCCGGGGCGCCACGCCTGACCTGGTCCTGCGTGGTGTGGAGGTCCTCGCGGGCACCCAGCAGGGTGCGGGTGTGGCCGTGGTCGACGTCGGCGGGGCCACGACCGACGTCCATTCGGTGGTCGAACTCGACCCGGAGGACGCGAACCTTCGCCGCGAGGTGGTCTCGACCCTCCCTGCCAGCCGTACCGTCGAAGGCGATCTCGGAGTCCGGTGGAATGCCGCCGGAATTGTCGAGGCGGCCGTCAAGGAAGGCTTGCTTGCCGGGGGCGAGGAGCCCGCGTTGCGGTCCGCGGCACGCCCCCGGATTGCCGAGCCGGGACTCGACGCGGGCTCGCCCGGCGAGCAGAGCCTCGACCAGCGGCTGGCCATCCTCGCCGTCAAGGTTGCCTTGCGGCGGCACTCCGGCCGGGCACAGGTGGTGGTGAGTTCCGGTAACCGGCTGGTGGAACGAACCGGCAAGGACCTTCGCGAGGTCACCCTGCTCGTCGGGTCCGGCGGGGTTCTCCGGCATGCCAAACCGCGGGAGGCCCACACGTTGCTGGCGGCTGCCCTGGACGGTCACGGGGCCGGTGCCTGGCTGCTTCCCGAAGGGCCGCGGTTGGTGGTGGACCGGGCGTACGTCCTGGCCGCGGTCGGCCTGCTCGCTGACGACTATCCCGAGGTGGCGGTGGCGCTGGCGATCCAGCTGGAGCACCTGGGAGACACGCACGTCCCCGCGTGAACGAGATCGCGGCACCGGCTCGGAGTTATTGGTGGACATAATTCTGGTCCACCTCTTCGAGTTGAACGCGAAGTTAAAAGAATTCTAATTTCCCCCATGCCCCTACGGTTCGTGGCGAGAATTGGATTTCGACAGTACCGCGGGAATGTGCAGGTGGGGGTGTTCAAGATTTCTGCTATCGAAAGACCGCACTGGACCATGAAGGTCGTTGCTGGCCGCGTCTTCCACAGATGTGCGGTCAGGACCCGGTGGCTGCGGGAAAGCGACGACCTCGCCGAGATCCTGGTCGAATATGCCGCGGATCGCCGGCCTGGTGACACGGTGGCCGTCAGCGAGAAGGTCGCGCTTCTCCTTTCCGGCCGGGCAATTCCGGTCGAGAAGGTTCCCATCAGTCGGGACGCGCGCTTTCTCTCTCGGTTCGTCCGGCCGCACCACGACACCCTCGGCCTTTCGATACCCGTGAAAATGGAGTGGGTCCTGCGCCAAATCGGGCGTCCGCGGGTCTATGCGGCGGCCTTGGTGGCGGGCATGACGCGGCCGTTCGGGCTCAAGGGGATGTTCTTCCACGTGGCCGGCGATCTCGCCCGGACGGTCGACGGAGGCACGCCGCCGTACGACCACCTGCTCTTCCCGCCGTTCCCGGTCGATGACGCTACCACCCTCTGCGCGGAACTCGAGGCGAAACTCGACTCAGGCGTCGCCATCGTCGACATCAACGACTTCGGCGGCTCGGTCCGGGCCGTCTCACCGCGGGCGTTGCCGGCCGACATCCTGGCTCGCGTGCTCGCCGACAATCCGCTCGGTCAGCGCTCGACCGGCAGGCCGTTCGTACTCGTCCGACCCAACTGACTCGACCGCAATTCCCGGCTCGCCGGGAATTGCGGCGGGCCGAATTCTCCTCGGCGCCGTGAATATCGTCTCCAGAAAACCCGACGGTATTTGTCTTACGGTCTGGCCTCGACGACTTGACCGTATCGAGAGAATACGCGGCTGATATCGCGGGGAAGGTGAGTACGAGGTCCGCGGGCGTACTGATTCCGAGGGGGTAACAGATAATGGCGCACCGAAAGCTCGACATCCTCGAACGCGATGGTTTCGTGATCCTGAAGCCGAACGAACGTCACATCGCGGCTGAGGAATGGGAGGCGCTCGACTATCTTGACTGGAAGTCCGGCGGTGACACGAATTTCGCCGTACTCGCGTCAGCCGACGGCACGGATGATCCGCGCGGCTTCTGGGAACTCGGCAAGCCCGACAAGGACGGCATCTGGACGGACAACGCCGAAAAGGCGCCCACGCTTCGCCGTTGGGTGGAGGATTCCAAGGTTCGCTTCGGCCGGGTCCGGGTGATCAAACTCAACCCGTCGACGAGCGAGAACGAGGTGACGTCCCGCTTCCTGCACCAGGACGACAACAACCGGCTGAATCCCGACGGGGAAGGCTGGGTCGTCCGGGCCTGGGTCAACCTCACCGACGACCCGGACAGCTACATGGTCCTGCGCGAGGACAAGGACGACCCGTCGACCGAACACCGCATCCCGCTGCCGCGGAACGCGCAGTTCCTGGTTGACACAGAGCGGCTCTGGCACGCGGTCTACCACCCGGGGCCCGAGCCGCGCTACGCGATGATCACGAGCTTCGAGTCGGGTCCCGCTCTCAAGAAGTGGGTCACGGCGAGGATGCCGCGTCCGCGGTCGAAGAAGCGCTGACCGCGGGATTCGTCTGCCGCCACCAGGCCAACCGCCCTGCCACGTTGGGTCGGGGGCACCCTTGTACGGCTCTTCTGGCCAAGGGTGCCCCCGACCCAACACCCGCTGCAGCCGTCGCCCTCACCCTGCGTCGCCGCTCCTGGCGTCGCCGGGGGAGATGCGCGGCGGTGGGGATGCGCGGCGGGCGGCGACCAGGAGGTTTGAATAGGTCCTCAGCAGAGTCGCGGAGATCGTCCAGCGAGCGGTAGGACTGGGGCATGACCTCCGACACCGCACCCCATCGACCTGATTCCGCGGCGCGTTCACACACCCCTCCCCGGATCGGCATCAAGCTCGCTCCGCAGCACACCACCGTCGCCGCCCTGCGGGGTGTGTGGCAGGTGGCCGACGAGGCCGGCTTCGACAGTTGCTGGAACTTCGACCATTTCGCCTCCATCGGCAGCGACGACCCGAGCGGCGACGTCTTTGAGGGCTGGAGCCTGCTGGCCGCGATGGCGGAGGGCACTCGCCGCGTCCGCATCGGCTGCATGGTGACCGGTAACACCTACCGCCACCCGGGCGTTCTCGCCAAGATGGCGACCACGGTCGACCACCTGTCCGGCGGGCGCCTGGAGTTCGGTCTGGGCGGGGCCTGGGCGGAGGTCGAGCACACCATGCTCGGCCTTGAGTTCGGGACGGTGCGGGAGCGCCTCGACCGGCTCGAGGAGGCGTGCCAGGTGATCAGGTCGCTGTGGACCCAGCCGACGACGACCTTCCACGGCACGCACTACCGCCTCACCGACGCGCTCTCCAACCCCAAGCCGGTCCAGAAGCCGGGCCCTCCGCTGTGGATCGGTGGCAGCGGGCGCAAGCGCACCCTGCGGATCACGGCCAAGTACGCCGACGCCTGGAACGCCGCCGGTGGCTCGGTGGAGGAGCTGGCTGAGCTGTCCGCGGTCCTCGACCAACACTGCGCGGACGTGGGCCGGGACCCCGCGGCGATCCGGCGTACCGTCCAGGTGCGGTACGCCGACCAGCCCGAGGAGTTGCTCACGGCAGTCGAGGCGTACGCCCGGATCGGCATCGGCGAGGTGATCGTGGTCCTGCGCGGTGGCGACCCGGTGGCCAGCGCGGAGGAGGTCGCGCGCCTGCTCCCGCGGCTGCGTTCGATCGGGTGAACGACGCCGGTGTGCCCGCGGTGGTCAGGCCATCCGCATTCGCCGGGTCCGTCGGCGCTGGTAGACCCCGAGCCAGGAGACCACCACGACGCACGCCACCAGCACCCGCATGGCTGATTCGTACCGCGCCGGATAGAGCACGCCGGTGACGTAGTGGTCGATGAACCCCCGGTGCAGCACCGCCTCGCCGCCCTTGTGGCGCAGCCAGTTCTGGATCGCGGTGAGCGGGCAGGCCAGCGGGATGATCACGCCGACCAGCGCCCACGCGACGGCCACCACGTGCGGGATGATCATCCGGGGCCACCGCCAGGCCATGAATCCGCCGGCGATGACGTACGCCAGGAAAAGGAAGTGTGTCGCCGCGGTAGTGCTGGCGAGAACGCGGTATCCCATGGCAGCCTCCCGGCGCCGGTTGGGAGTGCTCGTGTCAAGTGTCGCACCGCGGCTCGGTGTCCCCCGGGCGGAGGTGATACCAGGCGGAGTCCGGGGCGGCGCCGCTGATCTGGCACGACACGGCGACGAACCCGCGCGCCATCGCGTCCTCGAACGCCGCGCTCACCGAGGTCCGGATCCGCTGTGCCCGGGACGGCTCGGTCGCGGCGGGCGGCCAGTCGCGGGGTACGCCGATCAGGAGGTCGGCGCCGGTGGGTACGACCTCACCCCAGCCGGGCACCAGCGCGCCGACGGGCTGGCTGGCCGGCGGCATCGGTGGCGTCGGCGGCCCGAGGAGGTCCCACTCGACGATCAGCCGGTCACTCGGCTGCCCGAGGTCACGGCCCATGTCGTCGACGCCGTACAGATTGCGGACGAACCACCGCGCCCGGGCGCCGAGCACGTCCAGGTTGAAGTGGCCGTTGCTCGCGCGTACCGGATCGAACGACCAGCGCATCCGGGTCAGACCGGTCCGGAGGACGAACGCCCGCTGCCCGAACTTCAGCGCCCTGCCCACCCCACGCCCCTGGACGTCCGGGTCCACCACCGCGGCCTGGGAGTAGTGGTAGATCTCGCCGGTGCCCGCGTCCCTCCCGACGAAGCCGTACGCGAACCCCACCAGGCGGGTGCCGTCGAACGCCCCGATCACCGAGCCGCCGTTGTGGCGGAGCGCGGCCAGCAGGCGTGGACTCACCGCGGGGTCGGTCGGGCCGAGCCCGAGGACCCGGCGGTAGAGCGCGACGGCGGCGCGGAGCTCCGCGGGCTGGACAAGAGTCCGGACCGCGGGTGCTGCGGGGCGGGGTACGGCTTCCACCGATCAGCTTCCCGTGTGGTCGCTGGTGAGGACGAGTACGAGTGGTGAGTGCGGATGACGGGTGGGGATCTGGGTGGGGATGACGGGTGCGGGTGCGGATGTGGAGCAGGTGGCCAGGTTCGGCTCGTCTCCAGCCTCCAGCGGTGGAGCGACGTTCGCCACCCTGATGACGGAACGTGTCGACCGGTCGCAGGTGATCGGGCGATATCCGGCACCGAGTGCTCGGAGGTTTGCCGTGTCGTCTCGCTGAGTGATCTTTCCTGATCACACCGAGTGTGCGAGATCGGTGAGGCTGTACGGAATCAGGCCGCGCCATTCCGCAGCCCGTCCGTCGCCCCGCGGCCCTCGCGCGGTGGCGGGTCACGGTCTGTGTGGCCACAAGGGGGCGTGGCACGCCTTCGGCGCGGTACTTATCGGTGGCATTGTCCGTCCGCTCCGATAGGCTTCGCGACGATCTGTCACGATCGCGCAGAGAAGTGGCAGTGATCCCCTATCAACCCGACGCGAGGCGCCTCGCAACCCGCTGGCGCGGAGGACAACCGGCATGAGTGAGTCCCAGCTCCCTGGATCCCTCGACCTGTTGATCGCCGACGAGCCCGTGCTGGACCTGTATGCCTACGGTCCGTGGCGGGTGCCTGACGGTCTGATCGACGAGCTGTCAGCACGGATCGACGCACTGGTTGCCGACCGTCGTTCGTCCCGGCTCACTCTCGGCGCCTATCCAGGTCTGCGTGCGCCGGTGCCGGCGGTGGTGGCAGACGTGGTCGGCATCGTCGGATTCCTCTGCGGTGACGCTGGTGTCCGGGGCGGCAACCAGCACCGGTTCGAATGGGACCTCGTCCGTCGTTTCCGTCCCGACCCCAATGCCAGTACCGACTCCACCGTCCGCTGGGCGGCACCGGCTTCCCCGTGGCGTCCGCCCGGTGGTGCTCTCTTCCGCGCTGCCGGCGACGATCCGGGTCTGCGCGAGGTCGCCCTGGAGGTGACGGTCGAGATCCTGCGGAGGCTGGCCGACGTGCCGCCCTGGGAGGCCCGGCGTCAGGCGCTCCTCGCGTTGTTCGACCAGGCCGCGGGCGATGCCGACCTGATGGACGCGACCCGCACCGTCCCGCTGATCCGGGCGGAGTGGATGGCGCTGGAGGAGCGGTGGGCCGACGCGGCCAGCGACGACCTGGTCCAGATGCTGCCGGAGCTGACCGGCACCGTGGGCTACCTCAGCTGGGTCGTCGACGGCTGGACGGCTGCCCACGAACGCCTCGCGGCGACCGTCACGGGCGCTGACAGCACGACCACCACGTTGACGCACCTGCTGATCCAGGCGGGCATCACCGACGTGCCCGCCGAGCTCGCGGTCGGCGTACGCGGTGAGTTCTATGCCCAGGTGCAGGCGCAACTGCCAGCCCTGGCGAGGTCCTGGAACCCTCGCCTGTGGGCCGGGCGGATCAGGGCGTGGTTGGCGCGCGGGCTGGTGGCGGGTGAGTTCGAGCTGTGCCGGGCCTGGCTCGACCTGGCGGTCCGCCTCACCGGTGGCCTCCAGGGCCTTCCCGGCACTCCCGTGACACCGCGCACCTGCGACGTGCCGGTCGGATGGTTCCAGGAGGACGTCCGCCGGTTGTTCCGGGTCCGCCGCGTACGCCACCCGCTCACCGGTACTACCTCCATGCCGGGCTGGCTCGCGGCCGAGGAGGCGTTCCCGTTCGGGCACAAGCCGCCCGCCGACGCGGGCCAGGTGCCGTCGGAGTCCGAGGTGGAGTCGCCGGCGGATCTGGCGGCGGAAGCTCCGGCCGAATCAGAGCTGGCGCGGCCCGAGGCGGCGGAGGACGAGGCCGTCGGTGAGCCATCCGCGCCGACCTGGGAGGCAGAGCCGGGAGCCGATGAGGAGCCGGAGTTCACCGAGGTGCTCGACCCGCTGGCCCACCAGCAGCGGGTGGCAGTGCTCCCGAGCGGTGACTATGGACGCAACGGCACCCGCGAGTCCGCTGCCGCCAAGCCCGCGGCCCCCCAACCCGCCGACAACGGTCACCTCGCCGACCAGACGGAGCAACGCAACGGCGTTTCGGGAGACACGGGTCACCGGCCCGCCGCTCACGGCCCTTCGGCGCCGGTGCAGGACCCAGACGTCTCTTACGAGCAGGCGAGTCCGGAGCAGCCGGGGGCGGAGCCGCTGAGCCCCGAGCCGCCGAGCCCCGAGCCGCCGAGTCCGGAGCAGACGAGTCCGGAGCAGGCGAGTCCCGACGAGCCGGATTCTGAGCAGTCGAACCCCGAGTCGGTGAGTCCCGACGAGCCGCGTTCAGACGAGCCGAGTTCTGCACAGCCGACGCCAGAGCAGCCGAGGCCAGACCAGGCAAGCTCAGAGCAGGCAAGCTCAGAGCAGGCGAGTCCCGAGCCCGCGGACCCGGAGCCGGCGCAGGAGGAGGGCGACGGTACGCACGTCGGGCCGAGCGCGATCGCGCAGGCCCTGGCCATGATCGACACCATCGTGGGTCAGCCGGCGCTCGCGGCCGCGCTCCGTGAGGCACTCAGCGCACCCGACCAGGACATCCGGCTTCTGGTCGCCGGACCTCCCGGCACCGGCAAGAGCCTCACCGTCGACGTCCTCGCCCGGCTGCTGACCCTCCGCGGCTTCGATGGCACGGCGGTCTGGCTCACCCATGAGCAGTTCGCCCGGCTCAGCGCCTCGAACGCCGTGACCCAGCTGCGCGACCGGATCGAGGGCTGCGACGGCGAGCGCCTCGTCGCCATCGACGGGCTCGACCAGCTCGTCAGCCACGGCCTCAACGGCAAGGCGCTGGCGGAGGAGCTTCACCGGCTGATCAGCGTGCACGGCTCCCAGGTGCAGATCGTCGCGTTCGGTGCGGTCGACGGCTACCGCCGGCTGGTCGACGCGAGTCCTACCCTGGCCGCATGGTGGCGGGTCGTCCGTACCCGCGACTTCGACGCCAACGACTACGCCACGATCTTCGGGCGGGTCGTCGAACGCCGCGGCGCCACGACCACCTCCGACGCCGCCCGCGCCGCCGGTGATCTGCTGGCCGCCACCCCGACGGAAGGTCAGCTCCGCAACGCCGGGTTGGCGACCTATCTCGCCGACCTCGCGGTCGACGCGGCCAGCCGGCGTACCAACGGGTCGGAGCCGTTGACGGTGGAGGTGCCCGACCTTCCGGCGGTGGAAGCAAGCGACGAGCCAACGCACCTGACCCCCAACGGCGACCTGCCACCAGACCACCGCGACGCGGCGGACATCGGCGGCGAGGCTCAGCCGGACTTCCTGTCCCGGCTCGGCCGCTTCCACTGACCGCTCTGCTCAGAAGTCCGGGTCGCAGACGCCGAGGAGGTTCTCCCAGCTGTCGGCCAGCCGGACCTCCAGCGAGTCCGGTCGGTTCGATCCCGCGGTGGTAAACCGCAGGACCACCGTCGAGGGCCCACCGACCGGCATCCGGCAGCCGTTCGCCTCAAACCACAAGGTGATCTCCTGCTGCCCACCGACCGGCACGGTGGGGGCAGGTCGCAGCGTTGGACCGGCATCACCGGCCGTGGCGCCCGACGGCAGGACCGCACCGCGGTAGGTCAGCGGGCGGCCGCCGGTGTTCTGGACGGTGATGGTGATCGCGAGCGGACGTCCGCGCGTCCACCGAACGTGGCCGGTGTCCACGAGCCGGGGCTGCCCACGATCCGGTGTCAGCTGGCAGATCGACGGCACCAGCTTCCGCGGCTCGCCGAGATCCAACCGCAAGGTCTCCCTGACGCCGACGGTCCGGCCGAACGTCACCCGCGCGGCCACGTCGCCCGGTCCGGCCGCGGGGGTGGCCGCGCAGTCCCGCACCCGCCACGCCAGCGTGTACGTCGTACGCCGGTGCGCGGCCAACACGACCGAGCCGTCACCTTGGCCCGAGCCCTTGAAGACGGTCAATGCGGTGTCAAACCCGGCGATCCGCGGCGGGTCCACTTTGACGACCTGCGGCTCGCCGGACTGGTTGGAGATGCTCACGTCGAGCTCGACGGTGTAGTTGTCGACGAACCGAGGAGGCGCCACCTCGGCCCGCACGGCCGGCTCCGTCAGGCGTTGAAAGAGGAGGAGTCCGGTAACGACGGCCACGCAGGCGAGCGCGCCGAGACGGAGCCACCGAGGTATCGAACGTCGCGGAGTGTCTGCGAGCTCGGCGACCTCGGACTCTGCGTCCGTCCCGTCATACCGTCGCATGAGCGCACTCCCGCCGGATCAACATCCACACAGTGTCGTCCTCATGACCGGCGTTTGTGCACGACAGTGCAAGATGCCTTTCATGACCGACGAAGCTGCCGGCCGTCTGGCCACCCGATCCGATGCTCCTGTCCTCGCCGTCGACATCGGCGGTACGAAGCTCGCCGCCGGTCTGGTGGCTGCCGACGGACAGGTGCTGGTCAGCGATCGGGCACTCACCACCCTTGGCCCTGACGACGACGGCGACGCGATCTGGGAACGCCTGCACGCCTTGTGCGAACGCGTCCTGGACGCCGTTGGCCGGCCAGCCATCCAGGGCGTTGGGGTGGGATGCAGCGGACCCATGCGCTGGCCCGAGGGTGCGGTGTCGCCGGTCAACCTGCCTGCCTGGCGTGACTTCCCGCTTCGCCAGCGGCTGATCGAGGCCTATCCCGGCGTACCCGTCCGCGTACACAACGACGCGGTGGCCGTCGTCGTCGCGGAGAACTGGCGCGGCGCCGGCGAGGGTGTCAGCAACATGCTGGGGATGGTCGTGTCGACAGGTGTCGGAGGCGGGCTCATCCTGGGCGGCCGGCTCATCGACGGCGCCAGCGGGAACGCCGGCCACGTCGGACATATGGTCGCCGATCCGAACGGACCTCCCTGCGGGTGCGGCGGGATCGGCTGTGTCGAGGCGATCGCCCGCGGTCCCGAGCTCGCGGCCTGGGCGCGCGCGCAGGGCTGGCGTTCGGAGGTGACGGAAGCCGCGACGACGAAGGAGCTTGCCGAGGACGCCCGGGCGGGAGACAAGATCGCGCTCCAGGCGTTCGAGCGCGCGGGCTGGGCGCTCGGTGTCGGCATCGCTTCCTCCATCGCGCTGTGCGACGTCGGCCTGATCGTCGTCGGCGGAGGGGTCTCACAGGTGGGTGACCTGTTGTTCGAGCCGCTCGAGCGTCACCTGCGTACGTACGCGCGGATGGGGTTCACCCAGAACGCGCGCGTCGTGCGGGCGACTTTGGACCAGAACGCCGGACTCGTCGGGGCCTCCGCCTTCATCCTGGCCGGCGATCGCTACTGGTCCGCCGACTGACCGGCGATCCTGCGGGGTAAGAGCCGGGCGTGGTCACCCCCCACCGTGGCACACGCCGAGCGCCCCGGTGGCCGGCCAGCCTTCGGCGGGCAAGGCTGGTCCGTGATGCTGTCACCGAGCAGGAAGCACGGGTGCCGATTCCCTATGGCATCCGCGTGGCCACCGAGTGGTCATGGCGACTGCTGATCATCGCGGCGGCCATCGCCGTCCTGGCGTACATCCTGGTCCAGATCCAGGTGGTCGTCATCCCGGTGTTCGTCGCGCTGCTGGCCACCGCCCTGCTCCTGCCCGCGGTGGACGGGCTCACCCGGCTCGGGGTACGTCGCGGCCTGGCCTCGGCGCTCACCCTGGTGGGTGTCCTCCTCTTCGTCGGGGGTCTGCTGGCGTTGGCGGGGCAACAGATCGCCACCGGCTTCCAGGACCTCTACCAACAGGTGGTCACCGGGGTCGAGAAGGTGCGGGCCTGGCTCGTCCATGGACCGCTGCACATCTCCGAACGCCAGATCGACAGCGCGTTCGCCAGCGTGCAGCGGGCGATCGGCAGGATCCAGATCACGCAGGGCGTGTTGTTCGTCGGAACGACGGTGAGCCACGTCGTCGCGGGCTTCTTCGTCGCGTTGTTCGCGACGTACTTCATGCTCTACCAGGGCGAGCGGATCTGGGGCTGGACGGTCCGGCTGTTTCCGCGCCGGGCACGCACGGAGGTGGACTCGTCCGGCCGGCGGGGGTTCGGGTCACTGGAGGCGTTCGTGCGGGCCACCCTGATCGTGGCGCTCGTCGACTCCGTGGGAATCACCATCGTCGCGCTGATCCTGCGGGTACCCCTGGCGTTCCCGATCGGGGTACTGGTGTTCCTCGGTGCGTTCGTACCCATCGTCGGATCCCTGATCGCCGGATCGGTCGCGGTCATCGTGGCGCTGGTCGCGCACGGACCTGTGGTGGGTGCGTTGATGCTCGGCGGCGTCATCCTGGTCCAGCAACTGGAGGCGCACGTACTCCAGCCGTTCCTGCTGGGGCGGCTGGTGAAGCTCCATCCGCTGGCGGTCATCCTGGCGATCACCGCCGGCGCCTACCTCGGGGGGATCGCGGGGGCGTTGTTCGCCGTCCCGACCGTCGCGGTCGTGAACGGTGTCGTCCAGCACCTCGCCGACGAACGCGCCGCCGCGGCGGCGGCCGCGGCTCGGCCGTCGGCGCGGCGGCGGAGCCGGTGAAGATGACGACCAACGGCCCCAGAGCGCGCGTTCGGCCCATGAATCCATCGGCTGCGTAGTAGCTTGCCTGCTTGTGGAAGACTTTCGCCTGGTCTTCGTCGGGGGGATGGGGCGCTCAGGCTCGACCCTGATCGAGCGTCTGCTTGGCGAGCTGCCGGGGATGTGCGCCGTGGGCGAACTCGTTCACCTGTGGCGGCGCGGTCTGGTCGACGACGAGTCCTGCGGGTGCGGCGCGGCGTTCAGTGGGTGCGCGTTCTGGAAGGACGTCGGAGTCGAGGCGTTCGGTGGCTGGGACCGCCTGGACCCGCACGAGATCCTCGACCTCAAGGCCTCGGTGGACCGTACGCGGTTCATCCCGAACCTCCTCGCCCGCGAACTCCCCGACGAACTCGCCAGCCGGGTCGAGCGCTACACCGAGTTGTACGACCGGCTGTACGCCGCGATCGCCCGGGTGAGTGGCCAGCCGACCGTGGTCGACGCCAGCAAGCACGCCTCGCTCGCCGCCTGCCTCCGGCACCGCTACGGAGACCGCATGCGGATCCTTCACGTCGTACGCGATCCTCGCGCGGTCGCACACTCGTGGTCCAGACGCGTACCCCGGCCGGATGCGACGGGGACCAGCCCAGAACAGGAGATGGCCCGCTACTCACCGGCCCGGGCGTCAGTGCAGTGGACCGCCGAGAACGTCGTACCGGCGCTGCTCGCCCGCCGCGGCGTGCCGACGATGCGGGTGCGCTACGAGGACTTCGTCGCCGAGCCGCTGCGGATGTTCCAGGAGATCGCTGGTTTCGTGGGGCACCGCGGGGAGGTTCCGATCGGTGCGGACGGGACCGCCCATCTGTGGAGCGGGCACGCGGTGTCGGGCAACCCGATGCGGTTCTCCTCTGGTCCGGTGACGGTCCGCGAGGACACCGCCTGGCGGGAGGGATTCGCGTACCGGCACCAACTGCTCGTGTCCGCGCTCACGGTCCCGACCCGGTGGCGCTTCGGCTACTGACCCTCTGCTAGTTCTGGGGGTCCTGCTGGTTCTGGGGGCGCGGCTGGCTCTGCTAGCTCTGGGGGCTCTGGGGAATTCCCTCGCCGGACTGCTCGCAGGCTCCCTTGACGTCTCGTCGAGGGAATTCCCCAGAGCCTTTGCCGGGTTCCTGGCGTCTCCGGACCGAACCGGCGATAGCTTCGGAGAAGTTGAAGATCAACTTGCGGAAAACGCCCACGATCCGCGCGAAGCGTGGGCCACTTCCCCGAAATGATCTTGAATCAGCGCAGGCGTCTGGATGTTGAGACAGGGGGCAGTGCGTTCAAGGATGGGGAAGGATTTCAGTCATATAGCGACGACAATCCTTCCCCATCATGACCTGCCGCTCGCGACCTCTAAGCCTCTAAGGCGAAGTGGCCCGCGCTCCTTGCGGAACGCGGGCCACTCTCCGACTTGATCATGGTCCGGCATGACGGCCGGGATCGTCTGCTAGTGCGGCGCTGAGGGGGCCAGGTCCGCTTCTGTCGTACCTCCCGGTGCCGTCCCACCCTGTCCGGTGGCGAGCGGTAGCTCCTTCAGGAAGAACGCCACCACGAACGCGGCCACCACGAACGGCACGCCGGCGAGGAACACGTCGTGAAGCGAGCGTACGAACGCCTCGACGACCGGCGCCTTGAGGTCGGGCGGGAGGTTCTGGATGGCCGTGACGTTCTGGGTCGCGCCGGCGGGGAGGTGTGCCGCCGCGCCAGCGGGCAGGACCTCGGTGAGGTGGGTGCTGAGCCGGCTGGTGAGGATGGCCCCGAACAACGCCGTACCGATGGCACCGCCCATCGTCCGGAAGAACGTCACCGCACTGGTGGCCGTGCCCATGTCGCTGAAGTGCACGGAGTTCTGGACGGCGGTCATGATGGTCTGCATCGTGAGCCCGAGGCCGAAGCCGACGATGTACTGATACGCGCCCACGGTCCACATCGACGAGTCGGCGTGAAGCTGCGACAGCAGCCAGACGCCGATGGCGATCACCGCGGCACCGATGATCGGGTAGATCTTGTAGCGGCCGTTACGGGTGATGAGCTGGCCCGCGCCGATCGACGAGGTGAAGATGCCGAGGACGGCCGGGAGCATCGCGAGTCCGGACGCCGTGGGCGACATGCCCTTGACCACCTGCAGGTAGATCGGCAGGTAGATGATCGTGCCGAACATCGCGAACCCCGCGAGCAGGCCGTAGATGTTGCTGACCGTGAAGACCGAGTTGCGGAACAACCGCGGCGGCAGGATCGGCTCGGCGGCCCGCGACTCGATGAAGACGAACAACCCGGTCAGTACGACGCTCGCGCCGAGAAGCAGCAGGGAGCCCGCTTCTGTCCAGCCGTACGACTCGCCCCGCCAGGACAGGTAGAGCAGCAGGCAGGACACGGCGGCGACGATGGTGGCGGCGCCGAGGTAGTCGATGCGGTGGTTACGCCGGACCAGCGGCATCCGCAACGCGTACGACGTCACGATGAGGGCCGCGACGCCGATCGGCAGGTTGATCCAGAAGATCCAGCGCCAGCCCGGCCCGTCGGTGAACCAGCCGCCGAGCAGGGGACCCGCGACGCTCGAGACGCCGAACACCGCCGCGAAGTAGCCCTGGTACCTCCCGCGTTCGCGGGGCGGGATGATGTCGCCGATGATCGCGAAGGCGAGGGCCATCAGGCCGCCGCCACCGAGACCCTGGATGGCCCGGAACGCCACGAGCTCGACCATGTTCTGGGAGAGCGCGGCGAGGACCGAACCCACGATGAACGTGCCGATCGCCGCCTGGAAGATCGGTCGGCGGCCGTAGAGGTCGGAGATCTTGCCCCACAGCGGGGTGGAGGCCGTCGAGGTGAGGAGGTACGCGGTGACGACCCAGGACAGCTTGTCGAGGCCGCCGAGGTCACTCACGATCCTGGGAAGGGCGGTACCGACGATGCTCTGGTCGAGGGCGGCGAGGAGCATGCCCGCCATCAGGCCGCCCAGCACGACCAGGATCTGTCGGTGGGAGAGGTAGCCGGGGCCGGTGGGCGTGGTGGAGTTGGGGTCTGCCGTATCTGGCGGTTGGCTTTCGGTCATCGAATGAACTCCAAGACGTTCTTCGTGTGCTGGTGGCACAGGAGAGCCACGGTGAGAGAAGTGCTGCTGGGACCGCCGAGTCCTCGGGCGCTCATGCGCGTCCTCGCTTCGTTGCGGGCGCGCATGAGGCACTTATCGCGCTGTGTTCGCTCGCTCATGAGTCGGAGCGCTTGGGTGCCGAGGGCTTCAGCTCGGTCTCGAGGTCGTCGGCGAGCCGGTTGAGGAGATGTTCGAGAGTGTTGAGGTCGGCCTCGGGCCAGGCCGACAGTGCGGTGGACAGCACCGCGCGGCGGCGGGCGAAGGTGTCGTGCAGAACCTTCCGGCCGGATTCGGTGACGGACAGGAGCGCGGCGCGTTTGTCGGCGGGATCCGCGGCGCGCTCCAGGTGTCCGGAGACTTCGAGTGCGCGGACGTGTCGGCTGACCGTGGAGATGTCGAGCTGGACCTGCGCGGCCAGGTCGGACAGCCGCAACGGCCCGGTGCAGTTGACGTTGTAGAGGACGTACTGCAGGGCCGGCTCGATCGGCGCGTCGTGGGCCCGCTTGATCAGCCTGAGCATGCGCATCAACGTGACGAGGAGCGCCTCGGAGGTGTCCCGGGGGGTCCCCTGCGGGTCCTGGGTCGCGCTGACTGCTTGCATCCCGCAAGTATATGCGCTTGGTTGGGTCATGCAACTATTACCGTTCGCGCCAGTCTGGCTGCGATCCGTGCCCGCTGCTGCGGTCTCTGGCGGGTTTTCAACGCCGCGCGCGGAGACGCATCCGCATGCCGTACTTCTGGCGCAGGGTTACGGCGGGCAGCGGCTCGACCTTCTGGCCGGGGGCGAGTTCGGGATCCCAGTGCCGGGCCAGCGTGGCGAGGACCAGCACTCCCTCCATCCACGCGAATGCCAGACCGACACAGATCCGTGCGCCCAGACCGAACGGCAGGTACGCCCCGCGTGGTTGCCCTGGCACGGCCTCGTCGTACCGCCCGTCGGGTCCGATCCACCGCCGCGGCGCGAACTCCAGCGGCGCTGCCCAGAACCTCCCGTCCCGGTGGAGCACCCACTGGCTCGCCACACAGAGCGACCCGGCGGGCAGGGTCCAGCCGTCCAGCTCCACCTCCGTGAGGGTGCGACGGCCGAGGATCCAGGACGGCGGGTAGAGGCGCATGGCCTCGGCGAACACCGCGCGGGTCCGCGGCAGCCGGTCCAGATCGGCGTACGACGGAACGCCGTCCAGCCGGGTGTCCAACTCCTCGTGCAGCCAGCGGGCCACCTCCGGATGCTCAGACAGCAGCCACCACGTCCAGGTGAGCGCGGTCGCGGTGGTCTCATGCCCGGCGAGGAGCAAGGTCATGACCTCGTCGCGGACCTGCGTGTCGTCGTCCAGGTGAGCGAGCAGCGTGGACAGGAGATCCGGACCGGGTGGTGCGGCCCGGCGGCGTTCGATCAGCTCCCGGACGAGCCGGTCGAGCCGGTCGATCGCGGCGAACATCCGGGCCCGCCCCGGCGTCGGGATCCGCAGCAGCAGATCCGCGCCGGGCAGCAGGTGCCGCTGGAACCCACCCAGCAGGGCCGCGAGCGCCTCGGCGACCCGTGCCGTCTCCTCGCGCAGGTCCGACCCGAACAACGCCCGACCCACCACGGTGAGGGTGAGTCCGGACATCTCCCGGGCGAGGTCGAGTACCTCACCGTCCCGCCAGCGGGTGTCGTACGCGCGGGCGGTCGCCACCATGTCGTCGGCGTATGCCGCGATGCGGTCACCGTGGAGGGCGGGCTGGATGAGGCGCCGTTGTGTGCGATGGCGTTCGCCCTCGCTGGTGAGGAGACCGTCGCCGAGCAGCATGCGGATGCGTTCGAGCGCCCGACCCTTCCGGAGCGCCCGCCCGCGGGCGACGAACAGCTCCTGCACCAACTCCGGATGGCCGAGGACGTAGACGTGTTCGCGGCCGAGCCGGAGATGGGCGAGCCGGGGATGGTCGCGGACGATGCCCTCGAAGTACGCCGTCGGATCGCGCCGGGCAACGATGCCGGCGTAGAGGAGACTGCCGCGCGGTCCGGGCGGCCGGGCAACTGGTCGGGCCACTCCTGAACGGCGCCCGGCGGTCGGCGTACCTTCCATATCCCGTTTCTACGCCGGGCGGCGCCGAGGGGACAGCGGGATGGGTGTCAGACTGCGGACATGACCGGATCGACCTCCTCAGAAGGATCGAGGAGTAAGCCCCTCGATCTCGCGCAACTGCTGGCCGACATCGAGGGCGCCGCGAAGCAACTCCAGGGCGTTGCGCGGGTGACTCCAATGGTGAGCTCGGGCTGGCTGTCCGATCGGGTCGGTGGGCCCATGTACCTGAAGTGCGAAAACCTCCAGCGTTCGGGTTCGTTCAAGATCCGGGGCGCCTACGTCCGAATCGCCCGGTTGTCGGCGGCTGAGCGGGCGCGTGGAGTGGTCGCGGCGAGTGCGGGCAACCACGCCCAGGGTGTAGCGCTGGCGGCGAGCCTCCTCGGCACCCGGTCCACGGTGTTCATGCCGATCGGAGCGCCGATCCCCAAGGAGGAGGCCACCCGGTCGTACGGCGCTGACGTGCGGTTCGCCGGGCACACGGTTGACGAGGCGCTGATCGCCGCGAAGGAGTACGCCGAACGCACCGGCGCGGTCTTCATCCACCCGTTCGACCACCCCGACGTCGTCGCGGGACAGGGAACGCTCGGCCTGGAGATCCTCGACCAGTGCCCGGATGTCGGCACGGTCCTCGTCGCGGTCGGCGGGGGTGGGTTGGCCGCTGGGATCGCCGCCGCTTTCGCCGGGCGTGGCTCGCGGGCTCGGGTCGTCGGCGTGCAGGCGGCCGGAGCCGCGGCGTACCCCGCCTCCCTCGCCGCCGGCCATCCGGTCGCGCTGGAGCGGATGGCGACGATGGCGGACGGGATCGCCGTGGGCCGTCCGGGTGCGACGCCGTTCGAGCTGGTCCAGGAGTACGTCGCCGACGTCGTGACCGTCTCGGAGGAGTCGCTGTCGCGTTCCCTCCTGCTCCTGCTGGAACGCGCGAAGCTCCTGGTCGAGCCCGCGGGCGCGGCCGGTGTGGCCGCGGCGCTGGACGCCGGGCGGGAGGCCTTCGAGCCGCCGATCGTCGCGGTGCTCTCCGGCGGCAACATCGACCCGCTGTTGTTGATGCGGGTCCTCCGGCACGGCATGGCGGCGGCCGGGAGGTACCTCTCCTTCCGGGTACGCGTGCCCGACCAGCCCGGTGGCCTCGCGGCCCTCCTGGGCGAGCTCGCCTCCGCCGACGCGAACGTGCTGGACGTCGTACATGAACGCACCTCCTCCCACCTGCACGTCGGCGAGGTCGAGGTGTCGCTCCAGGTCGAGACGCGGGGCAAGCAGCACCGGGAGGAGATACTCGCTCGCCTCCGCAAGGCGGAGTACCCCATCGTACTTTCGTAAGTCATTTTGATGATCTATAAAGATCGCCTTGACATTCTTGCCGAGTGGGAGGTGAAATCGACCTATGACTGAGAACACATCCCCCCATTCCGATCCCTCGTCGCGGTCTGACCCCTGGGCCGAGGCCACCGACTCGGTGGCGGCGCACGCGCGCGCCGATGAGGAAGCTGCCCGCGCGGACGAAGCCGCTGCTCGGGCAGACGAGGAAGCCGCTCGGGCCGATGAAGCCGCCGGCCGAGCGGACGAGCAGGCCGCTCGGGCAGACGAGCACCGCGCGCGCGAGGAGTCCGTCCGCCGGATCCTCGCCGATGTCGCGGCCGGCCGGATCTCTCCCGAGGACGCCGCCGCCAAACTCGAGCAGGCACGCGCCGGCGCCCCCACTCCGTCCGCGGCTGACACCGAGACATCAGGCGCGCGCACCGCGACGGAGACCAGTCCCGCGACGGCCACGACGTCCCGCCTGCGGGTCCGTGCCGTCGGGCGCCGGGTCCGCATCATCGGCGAGCCGTTCGTCTCCACGGTCGCCGTCGACGGTCCGCACGTCGTACGTCAGGAGGGCAACACGCTGGTCGTCACCAGCGAGGGCGAGTTCGGGGCGTCGCTGGACGGGTTCACGCTGATGCGGAGCCGATCGCTGCGCGATGTGCAGGAGCGGGTCTTCGATCTGGGGCGTGAGCTGTCCGTACGCGTCAACCCGAACCTCATCGTCGAGGTCGAGGTGACCGCCGGCAGCGTGACCGCCGAGCGCCTGCCCGGGCTCGAGCAGGTCCGCGTCACCGCCGGGTCGGCCCGGGTCCGCGACGTCGAGGGACCAATCGACGTACTCGTCCAGGCGGGTTCCGCGCAGGTCGAGGGCAAGATCATCAAGGGTCGGTCGAGGCTGCGGGCGGAGTCGGGTTCGATGCAGCTCCGGTTGCTGCCGGGCTCGAGCGTCCGGATCCGCCCTGACGTCCAGCTTGGCCGGGTTCAGTGGGAGCCGCCGGGCAAGGACCGCGAGGAGCACATCGTCGGCGATGGTGACGGCATCCTGAGCCTCGAGGTCGTCATGGGGACCGCCACCGTCAAGGAGGCTCCGTGAGGTCCTACGGTCCGGACGGGGCCGGGGACGCCGGCGGGTCGCGGTACCCCGCGTACCGCCCGCCGAGCGACTGCCCGGTCTGTGGCGCGGGCTTGCAGGTCACCCGGCTCGGCTGCGGCTCGTGCGGGAGCGAGCTGTCAGGGGTCTTCGAGTCGTGTGGGTTCTGCGGACTGACCGACGCGGAGCGGGAGCTGCTCCGGGTGTTCCTCGTCTCGCGGGGCAACATGCGCGAGGTGGAGCGGCATCTTGGCGTCAGCTATCCGACCGCTCGACAGAGGTACGCCGACCTGCTGGCGAAGCTTGGTCTGGAGAATTCCCCCGGTCCGCAGGGCGCCGAGCCGGCTCCTCCGGAGTCGCAGCCGACCCGGGAAGAGGTGCTGGCCATGCTCGCCCGAGGCGAGATCGGCGTGGACGCGGCCGCTGACCAGCTCCGGATCGTCGGGTAGGCGCGTACCGCCGCACCGGCGGAGGCTCTTTGAGAACCTCATCGCCGGGTTTGGGTCGGAACGCTTTGGGTCGGGGGCACCCTTGTAGGCCTCTATTGGCCAGGGGTGCCCCGACCCAAAAAAGTGAGGGCCCCCTGGCACAGGAGGTGGCCAGGGGTGCCTCGACGCGGATGCCCGACGGTGTGCGGGCGCGAAGGCTCAGGCGCCGAACGGCACCGCGTCGACGATCTCGACGGTCACGCTCCGCCCGTTGGGAGCGGCGTAGGTGGCCCTGTCGCCCTTCCGCTTGTTGCTGATGGCAGCGCCCAGCGGCGACTGCGGGGAGTAGACCTCGATGTCGACGGACTCGTCGAGGGCGAGGAGCTCCCGCGAGCCGAGCACGAATGTCTCGGTGTCATCGTCGCCCTCGAAGCGGATCGTGACCTTCATGCCGGGTTCGACGATGCCGTCGTCCGGCGGCGTGTCACCCACCCGGGCACGGCGGAGCATGTCCTGGAGTTTGCGGATCTGCGCCTCGGTCTTGCCCTGTTCTTCCTTGGCCGCGTGGTATCCGCCGTTCTCCCGAAGATCACCCTCGTCGCGGGCTTCGCCGATCCGTCGGGCAAGTTCCGCGCGCACGGGACCCGTGAGATGGTCAAGCTCCGCCTTGAGCCGGTCGTAGGCGTCCTGGGTGAGCCAGATGACGTTCTCGTCGGTCGATTGCGTCACGGTGATGTGCTCCTTGCTCGTGTGGACAGTTCGCCGGTCCGGAATGCCGGGATGTGGCTTCGGCGTTTCGGAGCGTGTCCGGAACTGTACGGACTGAACTATGAGGCTAACAACGCTGAACCCGATTCGGCCATCCCGGGCCGAGCGGCGTCAAGGCGTTAACCAGCCGGTGTGAGGTCTGTCGGTGCCGTCAGCCACCATGGTGGCGGCAATCTTCGCCGTGACCGGAGCGAGACCAGAGGAGAAGACTACGGTGCAGTCCACCGCACCCGAGCCGCTACGCCTCATGCATGTGCATGCCCACCCCGACGACGAGTCGAGCAAGGGCGCCGCCACCACAGCGCGGTACGTCGCGGAGGGCGTCGAGGTCCTCGTCGTCACGTGTACGGGTGGCGAGCGCGGCTCGATCCTCAACCCCAACATGGATCGCCCCGACGTCCTCGCGAACCTCGCCGAGATCCGTCGCCAGGAGATGGATCGTGCCCGCGAGATCCTCGGGATCTCGCAGGTGTGGCTCGGCTTCGTGGATTCGGGCTTCCCCGAAGGCGACGAGCCCGGCCCGCTTCCCGAGGGCTGCTTCGCCGCCACGCCGGTGGAGGTGGCCGCGGCCCCGCTGGTCAAGGTCATGCGGGAGTTCCGCCCGCACGTCGTGACGACGTACGACGAAAACGGTGGATATCCGCACCCGGACCACATCATGACCCACACCGTGACGATCGCGGCCTGGGAAGCCGCGGGTGACCCTGACGCCTATCCCGAGGCCGGCGAGCCGTGGCACCCGCTCAAGCTCTATTACCACCACACGTTCCACCGCGAGCGCATCCAGGCGATGCACGACGAGATGGTCCGTCGTGGCCTGGAGTCGCCCTACGCCGAGCGGCTCGCCGAGTGGAAGCCCGACCCCGCGCACGCGGCGCGGATCACCACGCGGGTTCCGTGCGCCGAGTATTTCGCGGTCCGCGACAAGGCGTTGCTCGCGCACGCGACGCAGATCGACCCCGAGGGCCCGTGGTTCGCCTGCCCGCTCGACGTCCACATGACCGCCTGGCCGACTGAGGACTACGAACTCGCCCGCAGCCTGGTTGAGAGCGGGCTTCCCGAAGTCGACCTGTTCGCCGGACTTCGAAGCCCCGCCGGGCCCGGAGACGCGATCGAGTCCACCAGGGCGGCCGGCACCCACTCCTAGCGCCGCGGCGGGGCGGCGCCGAGTTCGTTCGTACGGCGGCGCAGGATAGACGTAGCGTTCCCACAACCAGAAAGGTCTGGCGTCGAGGTGCTGGCGATGTTGTTGCCGCTCACCGGAGGGGCGTCCGCGCCCGTCGACCCCACGAAGTGGGTGGGTCCTGGCCTGCTCGGGTTCGTCGTCATCGCCGGGATCGGCGTGGCGATGGTGCTGCTGTGGCGCAATATGAACAAACAGCTGCGCAAGGTGCGGTTCGAGGAGCCGTCCGCGAAGCGATCCGTGAGGCCGTCGGCTGAGCCGGGCGCCGAGGCGGAGCCACCTGGCGATGGCGATGCCGCCGACGGCGGATCCGGAGGCGCTGGCCCCGAGCCAAGGTGACGCCGGTCGCCCGTCCGTAGTCACGGTGACGCCGGTCGCCCGAACGGAGCCGACCCTGGTCCCGAGCCATCGATCTCGCGTGACCTGTCCCGTGATCGTGATCATGAAGCCGAAAGGGGCCATGCGTCCCGCGGACTTTCATGATCACGATCATGATCACGGAAGCGGCGCTAATGTCACGGTGACGTCATGGTTTGCCCCGGCGAGGCTTGATCGTTGATCCAATTGACGTCATAGTGACGTCATGACGACGACGGTTGACCATGCGCGGCGAGTGGGCGGCGTACAGGCATGGATCGACTCCTTCCGGCCTCTCCGGCAGCGGAACTTCCTGCTCGTCTGGTGCGCCGGCCTGATCTCGCTGGCCGGCGACTGGATGCTCAGGGTGGCCCTGCCGATCCTGGTGCTCGAGCGCACCGGCTCGGTGACCGCGACCAGCGGCGTCGTCATCGCTGGCGTACTCCCGACCCTGCTCTTCGGGTCGCTCGCGGGCGTGTTCGTCGATCGGTGGGACCGGCGAAAGGTCATGCTCGTCACCAGCCTCGCCCAGGCGCTCGTCGTCCTACCGCTGGTCGCGGTCAGCGGCGCTGACACGATCTGGGTGGTGTACGCGGTCGCATTCACGGCTGCGAGCCTGTCGCAGTTCTTCAGCCCGGCCGAGGCGGCGTTGCTGCCCTTGCTGGTCCGCGACGCGCAGTTGGTCGCGGCCAACGCGCTGAACGCCGTCAACAACAACCTCGCCCGCCTGGTCGGCCCTGCGCTTGGTGGCCTCCTCGCGGCGTGGGCGGGGCTCGCGGCGGTGGCCTACGTCGACGCGGTCACCTTCGTGGTGGCGGCTGGACTGCTCGCGCTGGTTCGCGGCCGATTCGTCGCGGCCTCTGCCGAACAGGCGCCAGAACCCGACGTTCAGCAATCGGACGTTCAGCAGTCGGACGTTCAGCGGTCGGGGATTGGCCCGTCCGGCCTCGGACGGGCGACCGCCGCCGTCAGGACGGAGTTCGTCGCGGGACTCGCGTTCGTCCGCCGTTCCAGGGTGCTGCTCGTCATCATTTCGGTGTTCACGGCCACGTCGATCGGTGAGGGCATCATGGGTGTGCTCTTCCCGGCCTATGTCAAGGAAGGCTTGCGGGGCGGCGTCACCGAGGTCGGCTGGCTGATGTCAGCCCAGGCCGTCGGGGGTGTGATCGGTGGGCTGGTGGCAGGTTGGTTCGGGTCCCGCTTCTCCAAGGTCCGCATTCTCTGTGTGGGGTCGGTGATCTTCGGTGTCATCGACATCGTGCTCTTCACCTATCCACTGGTGTGGCCGGTGTTCTGGCCGGCTGTGCTGCTCATGGTCCTGGTGGGGATTCCGGGCGTCGTCATCTCCGCGGCCGCGATGGCGGAGATCCAGGCCGCGGCGTCCGATGTGTTCCGTGGCCGGGTGTTCGCCGTCGCGGGAACGTCGATGGGCTTCGCGGCGATGCTCGGTGCGGGTCTTGCAGGTACGTTCGGCGACCAGCTGGGCCCGATGGTGATGCTCGTCGTGCAGGGCGCGGGCTTTGTCGTGGCGGGTGCCGCGATGGGGATCCTCTTGGGTGGTCGCGCGGGCGGTCGGCGTACGCCTAACCAGGAGCCCACCGCGGCCGAGCAACGCACACCAGCAGAGGAACGCACACCAGCAGAGGAACGCACACCAGGAGAGGAACGCACACCAGGAGAGGAACGCACGCCAGCGGCCGACGGCGCGCCGTTCCCCGCAACGGTCTCTGGCGGCTGAGGCGTGACGTCAGGGCGTGAGCTTTGAACCGAGCAGGCGCGCGACGACCTCCGCGTCTCCCTCGACGGTGAGCGCGGCGCCGGCGCGCTGGGGGTGGTCCCCACCGTAGTTGGGTGCGGCATCCAGCTCAGGGACCTGCCGCTTCCACAGAGTCAGGAGGAGTCCGGCGGCAGTTCCACGGATCGTCGCGGCCGCCTGCGCGGCAGTGCTCTCCGGGATCAGCGGCCCGTCCGCGGTAGGCGGGACGGAAGCGGCGTCGCCTGAGGTGGTGCCGGCGTCGGCGGCTGGCGGCCGCAGGAGCCAGCGCTCCGCACGGTCAGCGCAGGCGAGGAGCACTGGTGCCGCGAGGTCCGGTGCACCGAACCGCTGCGTCGCCCGCGGCAGCATCACGTCCAGCACCTCGTTGATCCCGTCCACCGCCAGGTCCGCGTCGTAGGCGGCGTCAAGGCCGAGCGCGAGTTCGGCGTCCACCCGATGGACGGCCGTTTCGTGGAACTGCCGGCGGGACCAGAACCGCGCGGTCGTGTACGCCGGGTGGAAGGTCCAGGTGGGCTGATCCGGATCCGTGGCCGCGAGCACGTCGAGCAGCCGGGCGGCGTGCCCGGCGTACCACGTCGCGGGATCGTCTCCGTCGGCCAGATCGACCGTCGGGTGCGTGGGCCCCCGGCCGGTCACCACGATGGCGGTCGCCCACTGGTGAACGCCGCCGAGGTGATCGACCAGGTCCCGGAGAGTCCAGCCGGGACACGCGGCGACGGGTGCGGAGGGCGGCCCGCCGGCGACCGTGGTGCGGAAGGCGTCAGCCTGCTCGCGCAGGCGGGCCTGGTAGAAGGCGGGTTGATAGGCGCTGTGCGGAAGGTCTGTCATCGCCGCTCAACCCTACGGTGGCGGACCCGGTTGGTGAAGCGGCCGGCCCGGACACGCCTCAGCCGCCGTCACCGCTGGCGTACGCACCACTAGCATGGCGGGTCTGTTCCACGACAGACGGCAGTCCATCGGGCACCGGAGGTAGACGTGACCGACCTCGCCAACGCGGCCGCACCGGCGACGGCGGCAGAACCAACCGAACGCGCCGACGGCACCCAGGACGGTTCGGCGGCCCGCCGGCCCCTGAGCGAGATCGTGGACGGCGGATGGGCGCAGGCGCTCCAACCCGTCGAAGACCGTATCGCCACGATGGGGGACTTCCTCCGCGAGGAGATCGCGGCCGGTCGGGCGTACCTCCCGGCGGGTCCGAACGTCCTCCGCGCCTTCCACCAGCCCTTCGAGCGGGTACGCGTGCTCATCGTGGGGCAGGACCCCTATCCAACGCCGGGCCACCCGATCGGCCTGAGCTTCTCGGTCGCGCCTGAGGTACGCCCGATCCCGCGGAGCCTGCAGAACATCTACCGCGAGTACGCCGCGGACCTCGGGCATCCGCTTCCCTCCAATGGTGACCTGTCGCCGTGGTCGGACCGCGGGATCCTGCTGCTCAACCGTTCACTCACCGTCGAGCCCGGCCGGCCGGCCTCGCACCGGGGCAAGGGCTGGGAGCAGGTCACCGACCAGGCCATCCGCGCTCTCGTGGCGCGGGGCACGCCGCTGGTGGCGATCCTGTGGGGCCGCGACGCCCAAGGGCTGCGGCCGTTGCTGGGTTCGGTTCCGTGCATCGAGTCGGCGCACCCGAGCCCGATGTCGGCCGACCGCGGGTTCTTCGGTTCGCGGCCGTTCAGCCGGGCCAACGCGCTGCTGGTCGAGCAGGGTGCCGAACCCGTCGACTGGCAGCTGTCGTAGGTGCGATCGTTCACCTGGTGTTCGGGTAACCCCACTCGTCGGGCGGGCCTGACATTCACTCGTCCCCTCCAACATGGCTGGTGCGGGGGTGCTGACCCTGTCGTACGTCCAGGAGGGACTGCCCACAGATGGGCCACCATCACCCGCATGGCCACGGTCACGGCCACCACAGCCACGACGAGGCGTCGATCGAACCCTCGCAGGTTCTCGACTCCGAAATCCCTGACAGCGAACTCGCGCCGGCCGACGTGTCCCGGCGTTCGCTCCTGCGCGGCGCCGGCCTGCTGGGCGCCGGCGCGGCCGCCAGTGTCCTCGGCTCGGCGACGACGCCCGCGCCCGCGGCGGCCGCGCCGGACACCAGCGGTGTCGCGCGCAAGGGCGGCTACCTGTGGCTGGCCGGCGACCACCACATCCACACGCAGTACAGCCCGGACGGGGTGTACCGGGTCATCGACCAGGTCCGGCACGCGAACGCCTATGGTCTGGACTGGATGGTCATCACCGACCACGGCACCGTGCAGCACGCCAAGATCGGGGTCGAGAAGGTCAACCCCGACATCCGTAACGCCCGGGACGAGATCCGGGACACCCTTGTTTTCCAGGGCCTTGAGTGGAACATCCCCGGTGCCGAGCACGGCACCGTCTTCGTTCACCCGGGCAAGAACGAGGTGGGCGTCCTCAGGCAGTTCGAGAACGACTACGACGGCACCGTCAAGAACGCGAAGGAGGGTACGCCCGCCAACGAGGCGCTCGCCATCGCCGGCCTGAACTTCCTCGCCGACGCCGTACGCCGTAAGCAGGTGGAGGACGCGATGTTCTTCGCCAACCACCCGGCCCGGCAGGGCATCGACTCCCCGCACGAGATCCGCGGCTGGCGGGACGCTGCGCCCCGCATCGCGCTCGGGTTCGAGGGCGCGCCTGGCCACCAGGCCGCTGGTCTTCCGAAGCCGCTCGGCCCGGGTTCGGGTCGGGGCTCCTACAACGCCAGCCCGGGTACGCAGTCGTTCCCCGGTTATCCGTTGGAGAGCTACCGCACCTGGGGCGGCTTCGACTGGATGACCGCCACCGTCGGCGGGCTCTGGGACAGCCTGCTCGCCGAGGGCAAGCCGTGGTGGATCACCGCCAACTCCGACTGCCACTCGGTGTACGCCGACACCGCCACCCGCGGACCCGGCAGCGACTTCAACAACAACGGCTTCTACAACGACCCCGTGTACGGCGGTGCGATCAACACCGGCAACAACGACTACTGGCCGGGCTTCTACAGCCGGACCAACGTGGGCTCGAGCGCCGCGACGTACGCCGCGGTGATGGCGGGCCTGCGGGCTGGACGCGTGTGGGTCGACCACGGCCGACTGATCAACGGGATCGACGCGCAGGTGCGCCCCTCGTCGGGCGGCCCGGGCGTGACCCTCGGCGGTGTGCTCCAGGTCAAGCGCGGCACGAAGGTCCAGCTGGACGTCACGGTTGACCTCGCCACCACGCCGAACTGGGCGCAGTTCGTTGCCAAGCTGGCCCGCGTCGACGTCATCCAGGGCGACGTCACCGGTTCGGTGAAGGACCGCGACACCCTGACCGCGCCGAACACCAAGGTGGTCAAGTCGTACGAAGTGACCGCCGGCAAGACGTCCCTGCGCTTCACCTACGACCTGGGTGCGGTCGACGGGCCGGTCTACCTTCGCCTCCGGGGCACCGACGGCAACCGGTCCGCGGCCGGCTACCACGGCGCGGACGTCGACCCGCACGGTCCGGGTATGGACGTCGTAGGCGACGCCGACCCGTGGATCGACCTGTGGTTCTACACCAACCCCATCTGGGTTCTCACGCAGTGACGACCCGCACCATGACCGTGCTCGGTATCGATGCCGGGTCCACCACGGTCCGTGCCGCCGAGCACCTCCTCCAGCGCGTGCTGGGGGAGGTGCTCGGCGCCGCCCCAGAACGCTTCGCCTGCACGCATGTCGTCCGCGGCGATCACCCACACGCCGCGCTGTCAGTGACAGTGGACGCTGCCGAGCTTGGCCTGGTCGAGCCGGTCGCGCCGGGCGCGCCGGGCGAACTGCGCGAGCCGGGGGCTGACGGCGGCCTCGCAGCACTGTCGAACCGCCTGGGGATCGCCGAGCTTGGCCTCGCCTGGCAACACGAGCGGTATGGCCCGCCGTCGTTGGCCGCGGGTGCGGCGTTCACCGCCGGAGAGCTGGCGGCCCGGTCGACCGGCCGGGCAGTGGTGTTCCCGGGGGTGGACGCCCTGGTGGGAACGCTGACGGTCCGCGAGGTACTGGCCCGGTCCGCCGTCGACGAGATCGTTGTCGTCGGTGGCCCGCCCGCGACACTGGACGACGCCGTTGATACGCGGGACTTCGTCCGCCCAGAGTGGCGGGACGGCCGCTTGGTACTCGCGGTGACGCCGGCCGGTGGTGGCGTACTAGCGCCGTTCGAGGTGCCCAACCCCACCGCGTGCTGCGCCGACCACGCCTAGAGACGAGTCGCGACCTCTTATTCAAACCTCGCCGCCGGACGGTCTCACATCCACCGTCCTCCAGGAAAACCGGGAAGACTTTAGGGGGTCATAGCACCCCGGAATCTCCACGATCACAGATGGCGTGCCCTCTGGGCCTCCGGCCGGGCAAGGACGAACGCGTTGTAGCGAAGGGCATCGCCCAACGTGGCGATCACTGTACGTTGGTGATCCTGCGCGCGCGAGATGTCGGGCCTTTGTGCTGTACTCCCTGCGTCGTCGCAGACCGAGTCGGGGGATGATCATGAAGCGCCGGATGGCCGTCAGATGGACGTTCGTGGTTGTTGGTGCGCTCGCCGCCGCGGCATGTGCCGGACCCGATGGCCCGCCGAAGGAAGCGAGCGACGCAGCGCAGGCGTTCGCCCGCGCGTGGTCCGCCGGCAAGGCCAGCACTGCGGTTGACAGTCGTACGTCCAAAGTGGCCAAGGCGACGCTCGCCGAGGTCACCACCGAGTTGGTGATCCGGCGCACGACGGTGCGGACGCGGGGTGAGCTGACCTGTCTCGACGGCGACCAGGCCGACCAGCTCAACGACGGCCGCAGGGTCTGCCGGCAAGGGATCGCTGTCTCCCACGACCTTGCCGGGCTCGGCACCTGGCGCTACGCCTCGACCGCTGAGGTCCGCGAAGACAGCGAGGGCCGCTGGAAGGTCTGGTGGGCGCCGGCGACGTTCCATCCCCAGCTCACGGACGCGACCAAGCTCGACCGCACCCGAGAGCTTCCGGAGCGCGCGCCCATCCTCGACCAGCAGGGCGAGCCGCTCACGCAGGAGCTTCCGGTCGTTCGGGTGGGTGTGGAGCCAGGCAAGGTGCGGCCGGAGGTGACGTACTCCCGGCTGGCCTCGGTGCTGGGCATCGATCCCGGCAAGCTCCGCAGCCGCGCCGAGGCCGCTCCTCCCACGCAGTTCGTCGACGTCATCACGCTGCGGGAGGGCGCGTACGGCGAGATCCGGTCGGCGGTGGAAGGCATTCCCGGTGTGGTGACGCACAAGGACACCATGTCGCTCGCGCCGACCTCGACGTTCGCCCGTGCGGTGCTGGGCGTGGTGGGCCCGGCGACGGCCGAGTCCCTGAAGGACGCTGGACCGCTGGCGATGGAGAGCGACGAGATCGGAACCAGCGGGCTGCAGAAGGCCTACCAATCCCAGCTTGCGGGGACGCCCGGCGGCAGCATCGACGTGGTCGACCGTAAGAGCGGTACAAAGGTGCGCGAGGTCTTCCGGCTGGCGGCGCGGCCGGGGAAGCCGCTCAAGACCACCCTCGACACCTCGCTTCAGGAGGCCGCCGAGAACGCGATCGAGTCCCAGGAGAAGCCGACCGCGCTCGTGGCGGTCCGGGCGAGCACCGGTGAGATCCTCGCGACCGCCAACGGCCCGGGAGTCACGTCGTACAACCGCGCGTTCGTGGGCAAGTACCCACCTGGTTCGACGTTCAAGGTCGTCTCGGTGGCGGCGCTGCTCGAGGGCGGCCTCCAGGTCGACGACCGGGTGTCCTGCCCGGCGGAGACCAACATCGGGGGCAAGCGGTTCAAGAACGCCTACAACACCTCGCTGCCCGACGGCCCGCTCCTCACGGCGTTCGCCCGCTCGTGCAACACCGCGCTCGTCCAACGGGCCGAGACTCTGGAGGGCTCCGCACTGGCCGCGATGGCTGACCGGTTCGGCATCGGCGAGACCTGGAAGCTCGGGCTCCCGGCGTACTCCGGATCCGTCCCCGAGCCCCAGGACCTGGTTGACCGCGCCGCCAGCATGATCGGTCAGGGACGGGTCCTCCTGAGCCCGCTCGGCATGGCGATGGTGGCGGCCACCGTCGACTCCGGACAGCCGCGCACACCCGTGCTGCTGCCTGACGTCGCTCCCGGCCAGAAGGCAGGCGAGGTGCTGCCGGCCGACCTGGGGGACGACCTGCGCACTCTCATGCGGGCGGTCGTCGAGACCGGGTCTGCGAAGGCTCTGGACCTGCCCGGCGCGCAGCCGGTCTTCGCCAAGACGGGCACCGCGGAGTACGGCTCGGAGGACCCACCGCGCACGCACGCCTGGATGATCGGGTTCCGCGGCGACATCGCGTTCGCCGTCGTGATCGAGGACGGTGGCGGCGGCGGTCGCGACGCCGGGCCGGTCGCCCTGAGGTTCCTTCAGGAGTCCAGGTTCGTGCAGTGAGGGCTGGCCGTACCTCCTAGGCTGGACGTATGGCCCGACCAAACGATGAGGTCGGTGCGCTGCTTCAGGAGTACGCCGACCTGGTTGCGATCACCGGCGGCGACGCCTACCGCGCGCGGGTCTACGAGAAGGCCGCACGGTCCGTCGCCGGCTATCACGCGGACGTGTCCACGCTGGATGCTGCCGGGCTCCGGCGGATCCCGAACGTCGGGACGTCCATTGCGGACAAGATCGTGGCATATTTCCGGACTGGCCACATCGATGTGGTCGAGGAACTCCGCGCGAAGATCCCGGCCGGCGTGCGCGAGCTCACCGCGATCCCGACGCTCGGCCCGCGCAAGGCGATGGTGTTGTACGACAAGCGCGGTATTTCTTCCGTGCCCGAGCTCCTGGCCGCGCTCGATGCGGGGAAACTGACGGGTCTCAAGGGGTTTGGTCCCAAGACCGAGGAGAATCTCCGGCACGGCATCGAACTCCTCCAGCAGATCGGCAGCCGCGTCCACATCAATGTGGCGATGGAGGTGGCGGAGGGAATCGTCGCGGAGCTCTCGGCGGTGACCGGATGCGACCGGTGTACGTACGCGGGTTCCCTGCGGCGGATGCGGGAGACGATCGGCGACATCGACATTCTCGCCGCGTCCCGACATCCCCAGCGGCTGATGGAGACGCTGACCCACCTGGACGCTGTGTCGGAGGTCATCGCACACGGCGAGACCAAGACGTCGGTGCGCACCACGCATGGCATGCAGGTCGATCTCAGGGTGGTGCGGCCGGAGGCCTGGGGTGCCGCCCTGCAGTACTTCACCGGATCCAAACCGCACAATGTGCGCACTCGGGAGATCGCGGTCCGGCAGAAGCTGAAGCTGTCGGAGTACGGCCTCTTCGAAGTCGGGAGCGGCAAGCTGATCGTGTCGAAGTCCGAGGACGAGGTTTACGCCCGGCTCGGCCTGCCATGGATTCCGCCGCCACTGCGCGAGGATCGCGGTGAGATCGAGGCGGCGCTCGCGGGCGAGCTTCCGACCCTGGTCACCCAGCGGGACATCCGCGGCGACCTGCACACCCACACGAACCTCACCGACGGCGTGGCCTCACTCGGGGAGATGGTGGCCGCGGCGGCCGCGCGAGGCTATTCGTACTACGCGATCACCGACCACGCGCCGAACCTCTCCATGCAACGCATGACTGACGAAAAGATGCTGGCGCAGCGCGCGGAGGTCCGGGCGCTCGAGGGTCGCTACGGCAAGCTCAGGTTGCTCCACGGCACCGAGCTCAACATCGACCCCGACGGCGAGGTGGACTGGGGGCCGGAGTTCCTTGCTGGCTTCGACATCTGCGTCGCCTCGGTGCACTCGCACTTCACGCAGTCGCGGGACGAGATGACCAAGCGGTTGCTGCGGGCCTGTGAGAATCCGTACGTCAACATCATCGGACACCCGACGGGACGGCTCATCGGCCAGCGCCCGCCGGTGGAGGCCGACCTCGACGCGGTGTTCAAGGCGTGTGCCCGGACGGGTACGGCGCTGGAGGTCAACGCCTTTCCCGATCGCCTTGATCTGAACGACGAATGCGTCCTGCGCGCGAAGCGGTACGGCGTGAAGTTCGCGATTGACACCGACGCGCACGCCGTCGCGCACCTGGACATGCTGAGGTACGGCATCGGCACCGCCCAGCGTGGCTGGCTCACTCGCGACGACGTGATCAACACCTGGCCGCTGCGCCGGCTCAAGGCGTTCCTGCGCAAAGGGCGGTCATAAGGGGCGATCCACGATGGCGGTCACGCTAGGACTGGCTGGCGACACGATGCTCGGGCGCGAGGTGGCCGAACACCTGCGTGCCAAGGGACCGCACTCGGTGTTCGATCCGGGTGTGCGGGACGTCGCGGCCGAGGCCGATGTGGTCGTCCTCAACCTCGAATGCTGCCTCTCAGATCGGGGTACGCAGTGGCCCGCGCCGGGGAAGCCGTTCTTCTTCCGTGCGCCTCCGATCGCGGCCGAGACCCTTGCCTGGTTGGGGGTTGACTGCGTGACGCTCGCCAACAACCACGCGCTCGACTTCAGTGAGCAAGCGCTGCTTGACACTGTTTCCCTCCTGTCGAAGGCCGGCATCGCCTGTGTGGGTGCGGGATCGGATGTGCACGCGGCTCGCCGGCCGGCGGTGCTGACGGCGCGCGGGACCCGGCTGGGCATCGTGGGGGTGACTGATCATCCGCTCGACTTCGCGGCCGGGGAGGGTCGCCCTGGGGTGGCGTACGCCGACCTGCGCGACGGTGTACCTCCGTGGCTGGTGGCGCTTGTCCGCGACCAGCGGGCGGAGGTCGACGAATTGCTGGTGACGCCTCACTGGGGGCCGAACATGACGTCGGCGCCGTTGCCCTATCTGCGGTCCGCCGCCTCGGTGTTGCTGGCCGCTGGCGCGACCCTGATCGCGGGACATTCCGCGCATGTCTTCCATGGTGTCGCGGACTCGGTGATTTTCGACCTCGGTGATTTCGTCGACGACTACCGAGTGGATCCCTACCTGCGTAACGATCTCGGGATCTTCGTACTCCTCACCCTCGACGGTCCGCGGCCCCGGGTCCTGCGGGTGGTGCCGCTGGCGCTGGAGTACTGCTTCACCCGGCTGGCGCGCCCGTCCGAGTACACCTGGGTCCGCGACCGGTTCGTCGCCGCCTGCCAGGCGCTGGACCCCGACCTCGAGGTGAGCGATGAGGGCGATCACCTCCGCGTCGAGGTGCCGAGGCCTGGCCCGGTGGCGGGCGCGGCGTAGGCGGGAGACCGGCGATGAAACTGATCGAGGAGTCGGCGTACCGCTTCCGGATCGAGCGGACCGGCAGCATGCGCGTGCCCGGCATTGTTTTCGCGTCCCACGCGCTGCTTCCCTCACCTGGCGAGGACCAGGCGCTGCAGCAGGTCGTGAATGTGGCAACGCTCCCAGGAATCAGGTCCGCTTCGTATGCCATGCCAGACATGCACTGGGGTTACGGTTTCCCGATCGGCGGCGTCGCGGCGACCGATGTGGCGCAGGGCGGTGTCGTATCTCCGGGCGGGGTGGGGTTCGACATCTCCTGCGGCGTCCGCCTGTATGCCGCCACTGACCTCGACCAGGCTCAGCTTGCGCCCATGCTTGACATGGTGATGGACGGGTTGGGCATGGCCACGCCGCGCGGGATGGGAAAGGGCGCCGTGTGGAGCCTTGCTGGACGCGATCAGCTTGACGAGGTGCTCGTCGGTGGTTCGCGGTACGCCGTCGCGCAGGGACACGGGGTGGCCCGTGACCTTGAACGCTGCGAGGACGGCGGGGCGGTCGAGGATGCGAATCCCAGCCAGGTGAGCGAACGCGCTGTCAATCGTGGCTTGCACCAGGTCGGGAGCCTCGGGTCGGGCAACCATTTCCTGGAGGTCCAGGTCGTCGACAAGGTGCTGGACGCGAGGGTGGCATCGGCGTACGGGCTCACAATGGGCCAGGTCTGCGTGATGATCCATTGCGGCTCCCGTGGGCTCGGGCACCAGATCTGCTCCGATCACGTCCGCACGATGGAGAAGGTGATGCGGGCGTACGCGATCGAGGTTCCCGACCGGCAACTCGCCTGCGTGCCGGTCGAAGCGCCCGAAGGGGTGGCGTATCTCGGTGCGATGGCCGCGGCGGCCAACTACGCGCGTGCCAACCGGCAGTTGCTGGGTGAGGCCGCGCGCCGGGTTTTCGAACGAGTCACCGGGCAGGGCCTTGATCTGGTGTACGACATCTCGCACAATCTCGCCAAAATCGAGACCCACGACGTGGACGGGGAACGCCGCCGGCTCTGTGTCCATCGCAAGGGCGCGACCCGGGCGCTACCGCCGCGCCACGTCGACCTGCCGGCGGACCTGGTGGAGATTCCAGGCGTCGGGCAGCCGGTGTTGATCCCGGGTTCGATGGGCACCGCGTCGTACGTCCTCACCGGCGTGGAGGACGCGCCGGCGTTCGCGTCAACCTGCCATGGCGCGGGCCGGACGTTGTCGCGGCACAAGGCCGTCCGGGTGGTGAAGGGGGAGGCCCTGAAACGACGGCTCGAGGCGCAGGGCATCGCGGTGCGGGGCGCGTCGTGGCGAGGGCTGGCGGAGGAGACACCTGAGGCATACAAGGACATTGAGGCGGTGATCGAGGCGGCCGAGGGCGCTGGTCTCGCGCGGCCGGTCGCGCGGCTGCGGCCGATCGGTGTGGTCAAGGGGTGAGGGAGGTCCGGGCGGAGTTGGCCGGCTCGGGAGGTCTGAGTGTGGGCCACGGCCGGCTCGGGAGGTCTGAGTGTGGGCCACGGCCGGCTCGGGAGGTCTGGGTGTGGGCCACGGCCGGCTCAGACGTCGAGGGTGACGCTGCAGAACCACCCGTCGGGCCGATCGTCGAAGCGCAGGCCATGCAGCGAAACCGCCTTGGGTACGGCGCCGACCAGCTCGAGCTGGTCGATGCCGGTGACGTCGAAGTGGACGTCGTACCCCTCCTCGGCGGGGTCGAGCCTGGCGCGGAGCGGGATGACGTCGGCGGTGTCCATGAGGTAGATGACCTCGCTGAGTACGGTGACCAGGAGATCCTCGTCGGTGTCCTCGCTGACCTCGAATGAGGCGCTGTCGGTCTGCTCTGCCGTACTCAGGTCGACGAACGCCTCGACCATCGCGGTGACCGCTTCGGTCACACAGGACTCACGCGTCGGTGCCCACGCTTCGATCCGGGTGTCGGCCGTGTGGGGCACGCTCCGGTGTCCGGCCCGCATGGCGGTGATTCCTCCTCTCTCATACCGTACGCCTACACCTGGGCGGTGGGGACTTCCGCAGCGCGGGAGCACGGGGCGGCACGCGGCGGCGAGAGGGCGGCGCGGATGGCCACCCCGGGCTTGATCACGCATGACGGCAGGCCCGATCGCCCTCACTTTCAAAGGTTTCGAGCCTGCCGGTTTGTTTGTTCCCCCACCTCAAACCCGTTACAGGCGTTCCGATCGACAGGAGCGAGCGCGGCCACCAACTCCGGGCCGGGAAGCATGTCGCCAAACCCGGGCGGGAGCGGTGAGATCCGCACACCATCGCCGTCGCTCATGCGTTCGAGGCTAGCCGATCACGATCATGGCTCGCAACCGGCGATGGCCATCGGAACGCCTTATTTTCAAGGCGTTCCGAGCCCAGCAGGGCCGAATGCAGGTGCGTTCGTAAGACTGTGGAAACTCCGGGGTGTTATAGCACCCCGGAGTTTCCACAATCTTCGCAACGGGTTCAGGGCTGGCGAGCCTGACCGTGTCCCGGGCGCGCACACCAGCAGGTTCGTACTCGGCCTCAGCACGTCGCTTGCCGCGGTGGTCGAAGGGGGCCTGGGCCTACGAACGCCCGTTGTCGGTGCTGCGCGAACACCTCGAGGGCCCCGACGCGCCGGATCCGATTCTGGAACTCGCCGGGGAGTCGCCAGCTGAGCCAAGCCCGCACGATCCGACAGCCCGGGCGGTGCCCATTCTCCGTCGACGCCACGGGGTCAAGCTGGGAGGATGAGCCGGTGCAGGCGGACGGGCTCTCGACGATGGTGGAGTCGACGTTTCCGTTTGATCCACCCGGCCGGACTCCTTCGGTCAGGAGGAGAGATGCGCCACTCGCCGAGGTTCCACAGGTGCAACCAGGACTCAGATGGACGTGGACATGAAAGTAAGCGTGGGCGTACGCCGACCCGTCGAGATCATCGTCGACACGTGGGGAATCCCGCACATCTACGCCGAAACCGTTGAGGATGCCTTCATCGCCCAGGGGTTCAACGCGGCGAGGGATCGGCTCTTCCAGATCGACCTGTGGCGGCGGCGTGGGCTCGGGTTGCTGTCGGAGGTCCTCGGCCCGGACTACGTCGAGCGCGACCGAGCCGCCCGACTCTTCCTCTACCGCGGCGAAATGGCGCGGGAATGGACGAGCTACGGACCGGACACCGAGGCGATCGCGACCAGCTTCACGTCAGGCATCAACGCCTATGTCGACTGGCTGGACACGCATCCCGAAGCGCTGCCACCGGAGTTCGAGTTGCTCGGCTACCGGCCGGCGTACTGGCAACCCGATGACATCGTGCGCATCCGCAGCCACGGTATCGTCCACAACCTGCTCCAGGAGGTCGCGCGGGCACGGGTCACCAATGTTGCCGGTTTGCAGGCCGATCTGGTCCGCCAGCGACTCCAGCCGGCGCGTCAACCCCACCTTGCTGAGGGCGTGGATCTGGACCTGCCGCCGGAGATCCTGCGGGTCTTCGAACTCGCTACGCAGCCTCTGGTGTTCAGTGGGGATCCGAGGGCGCCGCTCGGGGCCGCGGCGCCGAGCGATCCGACGGCGGAAGGCAGCAACAACTGGGTGGTCGCCGGGAGCCGGACCACCACCGGCCGGCCGATCCTGGCCAGCGACCCGCACCGCACCTACGCCACGCCGTCGTTGAGGTACGTCGCCCATCTCTCGGCGCCGGGACTTGAGGTCATCGGTGCCGGCGAGCCTGCCCTGCCGGGGGTGACGGCCGGGCACAACGGCCAAGTGGCGTTCGGCTTCACCATCTTTCCCGTCGACGTGCAGGACCTCTACGTCTACGAACTCGACACCACCGACCCGACCCGCTACAGGTACGCCGATGGTTGGGAAGAGCTGCGGATCATCGCCGAGAAGATCCCGGTCAAGGGCGAGCCGTCGCGTCAATGCGAGCTTGCCTTCACCCGGCACGGCCCGGTGATCCACGTCGACCAGAAACGACACCGCGCGTACGCCGTCCGCTCCACCTGGTCCGAACCCGGCACCGCGCCGTACCTCGGCAGCCTGGCATACCTCCAGGCCCAGGACGTGGCGGCATTCCGTGCGGCGTTGCGAGGCTGGGGAGGTCCGGGGGAGAACCACGTCTACGCCGACGTCGACGGCGCCATCGGCTGGACCGCGGCCGCGCTGGTGCCCAGGCGTCCGGAGTGGGACGGCCTGTTGCCGGTGCCGGGGGACGGCCGCTACGAGTGGGACGGCTTCCATGCGAGCGAGGAGTTTCCCGAGATCCTCAACCCCGCTGAGGGATTCGTCGCGACCGCCAACCAGTTCAACCTTCCTGAGGGCTTCCCCGCCGATCGGCACCTGTCGTACGAATGGCCTGACCCGGCGCGGCATCGGCGCATCGTGGAGGTCTTGTCGGCGTCGGAGCCACACTCGTTGACGGATTCGATGCGGTTGCAGACAGACGTAAAATCCGTCGCGGCCCGCGAGATCGTGGGTGTGCTGGCCACCCTGCATTCAGAGGAGCCCGCGACCGCGTCGGCCCTGGAACTCCTGCGTGGTTGGGATGCGGTCGAGTCGGCTGATTCCGCCGCGGCGGCCCTCTATGAGTACTGGATATCGCGGCATCTCATGCCGGCCTTCGCCGAGGCGTCGTCCGGGGCAAGGGCGCGCTCGGCAGCCGCCGGCGTTGTCGACTACACCGGCATGCGGGACGAGCTGCTCAGCCAACCAGGCTGGGAGCCGCTGATGCTCTCCACGCTAGGGGCTGCCTACGCCGCACTGGAACGCCTACTGGGTAAGGATTCTGGCGCCTGGCGGTGGGGTGACCTCCACCGTAACCAACAACCGCATCCGCTGGGATTCCTCGATCCGTCGTTCGAGGTGGGACCGATCCCAGTCGGTGGTTCGGGTACCACCGTCAACGCCGCGCCGTACCTCTCGGACGAATTCGTACAGACGATCGGTGCGTCGTTCCGGATGGTGCTCGACGTGGGCGCCTGGGACGACTCGGTGGTGATCAACACGCCAGGGCAGTCAGGAGATCCACGCAGCCCGCACTACCGCGACCTCCTCGAGTCGTGGCGGCGTGGCGCCTACATTCCGCTGCTGTACAGCCGCGGAGCCGTCGAACGCCACGCCGCCACCCGCATCACCCTCGAACCTCAGGAGTGAATTTCAGGAGGAAACCCCCGAGTGAGCCCCGAGACGCAGGGCGGTGTCACCCAGGCCAGCGGATCGCGCGTTCAGCAACCCCTCCACGCGTGCTTGACGCCCGCACCGTCACGGTGTCGAGCGACGTTCCCGGGTTGACCTTGACCCGCACCGTCGCCTGGTAGCTGCTCTGCCCCTTGAGCCAGAACTCCGGTGGCGCGCCGACGACCTGGCCGGCACCGCTCGGCAGCCGCACGGTCACGGTGTCCGGGCGTACGATCTTGACCCGCTTCGCTTGTTCGAGCGCGGTCGGGATGCGACCCGGATTGCGGACGGTCACCGTCACCTCGTGGGTGGCGCCGTCCTTCTGCCCCTTGGCCAGTGCCCGTGCCTTCGTGTCGGTGATCTCGACGCGGGGGAGTTCGAACGCCATCGCCAGGTTGAACTTCGCCTGGTTGGCGGCCCATTCCTCCAGCAGCTCCGCGGGCGCGTTCTGGTTCCAGAACTTCGGGTTGAAGCCACCGATCTCCACCGCACCAAGGGTTTCGTGCTCGAAGGGCTTCCAGGGAAGGAAGCAGTCCTCGCGGTTGTTCTCCGCGCACCACCGGGAACGTTCCCAGTCGTCGAAGCGGCCGTCCTTGTTGTAGTCGGTGAAGCGGCCGCCGTTCCACAGCTCATCGCCGTACCACACCGCGCCGAACTGGAAGTAGCCGAAGTCCGGGCCGTGCCCGAACAACGCCTCCGGCTCGCCACCAAACCTGGTCGCGTAGTCACGGTAGACGTCGCCGGCCCACGGATAGTCCGTGAACGACACTCCCACCTCGTCGAAGTACTCGAAGAGCTTGAGATCGGAGGCGAACATGCAGTCCTTCTCCTCGCACGTCGACGGCCCCCGCAGGTGCATGGGTACGGCGGTGTCCATCGAGTTGACGACGCCGACGTTGGGGTGGGAGGTGAGGAACGTGAAGACGTGCCGGGTCTCGGGTTCGGAGAGCGGATAGGCGCCGGCACCGGCCTGGGTGTTACCCCGCCCGGTGCGTTCCGCGGACGCTTCGGGCCGCCAGTTGTAGGGATAGTTGCGGTGCAGGTCGAGTCCGCCGATGCCGTCCTCGCCAATCCTCCCGTCGCCGTCATGGTCGATTCCCTCGGTATAGACGAGGTAGTCGCCGTTGCCCTGGCCGACGTTGCGGAGCACCCGCCCGGCCGGATCGCGGTCGTCGATCACGTGTGTGCCCTTGCCGGGCCCCACCCGCTTACGCATCTGCGTCGCGTAGCCGTCGCCGTTGAGGTCGAGCGGGGGATCCTCGTCCAGCTTGCCGTCCCCGTCGGAGTCGTGTGGCCGAACTGAACTCCGGTTGGTCTGTGCGGTCCAGCGGTACAGGTCGCTGCCGTCGGGATTGTTCAACGGCCTGAGGTAGATGGCCTTCTCGTCGATCAGCTGGGTGATCTTCGGGTCGGAGCCGTGCTTTTCGACCAGCTGCCAGGTAAGCCACAGCACGCTCTCGGTGCTGGTGATCTCGCCGGAATGGCGCCCGCCCTCGAAGAACGCCGCCGGCTTGTCGGTGTCCTTGCCGGTTGCTTTGTTCGTGATCGTCAGCTGGTAGATCGGTTCGCCGCCGAAGCTCTTGCCGACTTCGTAGAGCTCGGTGATGTCAGGGTGTTCGTACGCCCACTTCCGCAGCCACCAGTTGATCTCCTTGGAGCTGTGGAAATGCTCGAAGTCCATCTTGCCTGGAACCTTCGGCTGGAGTTCGGCATAACGTACGACGGGGAACTCGCTGGGTCCGTCCCGATCGCCAGGGACGGTGTAGGTGTCGCCGTCAGGGAACGGGTCTGGGAATGGTCCGGGCGGTTGCGGGGCGTCCGCCGCGGCCGCTCCTCGCGTCTCTGGTGTGCTTGCGGCGAACGGCCCAGCTTGCACGACGGGTAGCAGAAGCCCAACGCTGAGAGCCAGGACTCCCAGCGTCGTAAGCGGTTTCGCGGAAATAGCAGGCAACGTCTGCGCACCTCCCAATGAGGGTCGGAGATGCGCTCACCGTAGGTCGACGAATTCAGACCGTACACAGGCTGGCGGAAAGCCTGACAGCATCTGGACAGCTCAGACCGTGTTGTGTCACAGCCACGAGGCGGGCGTGTTATCGCCAATGCCCCACCATGCTGTGAGCCTCGTGGCGCGTCTGCGCCACGGCGCGAAATCGCCAGCCACGAGAGGCGCCGGCGTTCGCGGATGGCGGCATCCTGTCGGCTACCGCGGATCGAACGAGTGCGCCGGAAGGGGCTGGCCGATGCCGTCGAGGTGGGGGAGATTGTCGCGAGCGTTGGCGCTGGCGACGCCCGGAGTCATCGTCACTGGGCTCCTGATGGTGGGCGCGGCCCCGGCCATGCCGGCGACAGCCGACTCACCTGGCCGGAGCACCGCACCCGAGCAGCCGGCGACGAGACCCGACGAAGCCAGGACCGTGACATTGCTGACCGGCGCCCGAGTGCGGGTGGATCCGGTGGCCAAGGGCCGGAACGCCGTCACCGTCGTTCCGAACGACGACGGTGCGCGCGCCAACGTCAAGGTGGTCCAGAGCCATGGCGATCTCTACGCGTTCCCCGACGAGGTGGTGGCCGGCGTCAGCTCAGGTGCCCTCGACCGCGAACTCTTCAACCTCACCGGCCTGATCGAGCAGGGCCTGGACGACGCGCACCAGTCCGCGCTGCCCGTGCTGATCACCTACACCGGTGAGCCACCGCAACGGGGAACGAACGCCGGCCCCGCGCCCCAAGGGCTCCCCGGGACCACACGGACCGCCACCCTCGAGAGCATCAACGCGATCGCGGCCACGACCGACAAGGCGGCAGCCCGGGACTTCTGGCGCGCGGTGAGCGGCCGGGCAGCCCCCACCACGCAAGCGCCGCAACGTCTCGCGAACGGCATCAAGAAGATCTGGCTGGACCGCAAGGTGACCGCTGACCTCGCCGAGAGCGTGCCCCAGATCGGCGCTCCGGCGGCCTGGCAGGCCGGCTTCGACGGCACCGGCGTCACCGTCGCGGTCCTCGACACCGGTATCGACGCGGCCCACCCCGACCTGGCGGGCAAGGTGGTGGGCTCCCGCGACTTCACCGGCACCGGCTCCGGCACGGTCAAGGACGGGCACGGCCACGGCACGCACGTGGCGTCGACGATCGCGGGATCTGGCGCGGCGGCCGGCGGTGCGCGCAAGGGTGTCGCGCCCGGCGCTCGACTGCTGGTGGGCAAGGCGCTCGACGACAGTGGTTCTGGCCAGAACTCCTGGCTGATCGATGCCATGGAGTGGGCCGCCACCAGCGGCGCCGACATCGTGAGCATGAGCCTGAGCAGCGAGGCCACAGACGGCTCCGACCCGCTGAGTCAGGCGGTCAACAACCTGACCGCGTCCACCGGGACCCTCTTCGTCGCCGCGGCAGGCAACCAAGGGCCGTCGGACCAGACCGTCCGCAACCCCGGCACCGCCGACGCCGCGCTCACGGTGGGCGCGGTCGACAAGTCCGACCAACTGGCGGACTTCTCCAGTCGCGGCCCGAGGCTCGGTGACTACGCGATCAAGCCCGACATCACCGCGCCGGGGGTTGCCATCGTCGCGGCCCGCGCCGACGGGACGACCATGGGCACTCCGGTCGACGCGCGCTACACGACCGCCTCGGGTACGTCGATGGCCACACCCCACGTGGCGGGCGCGGCGGCGATCCTGCTCCAGCAGCACCCCGACTGGGATCCCGGCCAGCTCAAGTCCGCGCTGGTGAGCACGGCCCGCCCGCACTCGGATCTCAGCGTCTACCAGCAGGGCGGCGGCCGGGTCGACATCGGCCGCGCCGTGACCAGCCAGGTGTACGCGCACCCCGGCACCCTCGACCTCGGCAGGTTCGACTGGCCGCACGACGGATCTGACCCGCCGGTCGCTCGCACGATCACCTACACGAACACCTCGCCCCGGGAGGTGACTCTCGACCTCGCGGTCCCGGTCAGCGGCAAGGAGGGCGCCACCCCGCCACCGGGGATGTTCACCCTGAGCGCCCCGCGGGTCGTCGTACCCGCGAACGGCACCAGCGAGGTGACGCTCACCCTCGATCCCACCCTCGGCGAGCCAGACCTCTACGGCGGGTACGTCACGGCGGCGACGCCCGACGGCGAGGTCCTCGCGCACACGTCGGTCGGCCTCTACAAGGAACCCCGGATGGTCGAGCTCACCGTCGAGGCGATCGCGCATGACGGTCGGACTGCCGCTGGCAGCAGTTCGGTCGACCTGTGGAACCTCGACACCGACGCCTGGGAGACCGGCTACTTCGGGGGCAAGGGCGGCTCCAGCAAACCGGCGACCTTCCGGGTCCGCCCGGGCACGTACAGCCTGATGGCCTACCTCTTCACCCTCGATGAGCCCAATCTCGCCGGCCGCGAGGTCGCCCTGGTCGGGCAACCCGAGCTGGTGATCACCGACGACACCCGGATCGTGCTCGACGGTCGGACGGCGAACAAGCTGGTCGTCGCCACGCCCAAGCCGACCGAACACCAGGGTGTGACCGTGAGCTATCACCGGGCTGCCGAGAAGGAGTGGTTCACGCTGTCGTACCTGCTCGACAAGTACGTCGACGTGGTGTACGCGGCGCCCACCGCGCGGGTCGGTCGGGGTGAGTTCGAGATGTACACCCAGTGGGAGATGTTCGCGCCCGAGATCGCGCTGGCCGTCCGTGGCACGGATGCCCGCGTCGAGACGGAGTACACCATCGGGTCGCCGAAGATCGACGGTCGCCAGGCCCTCGGCGTCGTGGCCGCACCAGAGAACGCCACCTTGGACGACCTCGCGCGACTTCCCGCCAAGGGCAAGGCCGTCCTGGTCCAGCGGTCAGACGAGCGGTCGATCGACGCGCAGGTCCGAGCGGCCGCGGCCGCGGGCGCCCGGGCGGTCATCGTCCACCACGACCGGCCGGGCTGGCTGCTCGGACGGGTGGACGCGGGTTCGCCGGTCCCGTCGTTCACGATCTCGGCCACGGAGGGCGCACGGTGGCGGGACAAGCTGCGCGCGACCGGCTCGTTGACACTGGACCTCACGGGCGTCGCGGTGAGCCCGTACCTCTACGACCTGATGCTGCCCGAGCAGGGACGGATCCCGGCCCGACCGAGCTACGACATCAGCAGCAGGAACACCGCCCGCCTCGACACCAACATCCACGCGGGGACCCAGGGCCAGGCGAGTACGGAGGCGCGGCACGGGTTCCGCCCGCACACGACGTTCTCGCTGCGGATCCCGCGTAAGCTGCCGCTGCCACTCCATCGGACGGAGTGGGTGTCGGCCGGCGACACGCGGTGGCAGCAGCTGGTGTGGCCGAACCCCTCGTTGCGGGGCGGGCTCGCCGACCCCCTCCGGAGTTACCGGGCGGGTACGACGCGGGAGCGCGGGTGGTTCAGGTCCGTCGTACGTCCGGGCGTTCCCGATGAGGTGGAGCGGTACGCCGGGTACGGGTTCCCCGGCTATCGCGAGGGCGACGAGCTCACCATCGGGATCCGGGAGTTCCTCGACGCGAGTGGGGGATACGGCGACGCGTCGGCCGGTGACGACGTACGTGCCCGCCTCTACCGCGACGGCGACCTCGTGCTCGAACGCGACGGGGTGTACGGCGAGTGGCCGGCGGCCGCCGGCAGGGCGACGTACCAGCTGGATCTGAGCGTCAGCCGGGACGCGCCCTGGTGGCAGCACTCGACGGCGACCGAGACGTCGTGGACGTTCACCTCCCAGCGGCCGGCCGCGGGCGAGCGGGCGTTCCTCCCGCTGCTGCAGGTCGACTACGACCTCGACGTCGACCTCCTCAACCGGGTCAAGCCGTCAGGGCCGCTCCCGATCAGCCTCGACGTCCACCGGCAGGCGCGGGTGGCCAAGGCTTCGGTCGCCGGTGCCAAGGTCTGGGTGTCCGCCGACGGCGGCGCGCACTGGACGCCGGTCGACCGGGTGAAGAGCGAGGGCGGCGGCCGGTACACCGCGACGGTGGTGCACCCGCCTGGTGGTGGGGCGGGGGAGCGCTGGATGTCGCTGCGGGTCAGGGCCTGGGACACCAGCGGCAACGCGATCGACCAGACGGTGCACCAGGCGTACCGGCTGGCGGCCCGCTGAGCGAGAAGTCAGCCGGTCGACCCGCGCCAGCCTCCTCTACAGGCGCGGGTCGACCGGCTCCGACTCCAGGGCGAGCACGCCGAACACGCACTCGTGCACCCGCCACAGGGGTTCGCCGCGCGCCGCGCGGTCGAGTGCCTCCAGGCCAAGGGCGTACTCCCGCAGGGCCAGGGAACGCTTGCGGCCGAGGTTCCGGTCGCGGAGCCGCGTGAGATTGGCCGGCTCGGTGTAGTCGGGGCCGTAGATGATGCGGAGGTACTCCCGCCCCCGGACCTTGATGCCCGGCTGGACGAGCCCGCGCCGGCTCCGCGTCAGGTTCGCCAGCGGCTTGACCACCATGCCCTCACCACCGGCGGCGGTCAGTGACTCCCACCAGCGCACACCGCTCTCCACGGATGCCGGGTCCGAGACGTCGACGACCTGGTGCGGTGTCGTCCTGATCAGCTCCGGATCGGCCTGCGCCAGCCGGTCGGCGAGGGCCAGGTGCCACTGGTGGTCGCGGTCGGCGTACGTCGCCCCGTCGGTGGCGAGGAGCTGGAACGGCGCGACCGAGACACCGGAGAGCCCGTCGGTCGGCCAGCAGTAGCGGCGGTACGCCTGGGTGTAGGCCTCGGCGTTTCCCACGCGGGAGCGGGTCCGGTCGAGGAGTTCGCCGACGTCCACACCGGCGGCGGCCGACTGCTCCAGGGCCGCGACCGCGGCAGGGAGGGCGGTACGGGCGGCGGCGCCGACGGCGGCGTACTGATGCCGCAACAGGTCCTCGGCCTTGGCCGACCAGGGGAGGAGTTCGGCGTCGAGGAGAAGCCAGCCGGTGGTGAGCTCGCTCCACAGGCCCGCTGCTTCGGCCGCCTCGCGGACCCGGGCGAGGATCTGCTCGGTCAGGTCGGAGTCGAAGAACGACCGGCCGGTGCGGGTGTAGATCGCGCCGGTGCGGCCATCGTCGGCGCCGAAGCGCTCCCGGGCGACACGTTCGTCCTTGCAGACAAGGAGGATCGCCCGGGATCCCATGTGCTTGGTCTCGCAGATCACCTGTGTGACGCCGTCGGAGCGATAGGCGGCGAACGCCTCGTCGGGATGCTCGAGCAGCTCGGCGCGCGTGCTGGTGGCGCATGGGGCCATGGTCGGCGGGAGATAGAGCAGCCAGCGCGGGTCGAGCGCGAACCTACTCATCACCTCCAGCGCACCGGCGGCGTTCTCCTCGCGGATGGACACCCGGCCATGGTGGGTCGTCTCGATGACACGCCGACCGAGGACGTCGGTGATGTCGAGGACGTCGGGTTCGCGCCGGGGTGCATCGGTGACCGAGCCATGGGACTGCTCGGGGTGCGCGGAGTCGCCGGCCGCGCTGGGATCCGGTGTCAAGAACGGCTTGACGGGTTCGTACCACACCTGCTCGGCGGGTACGGACACCAGCTCGCGTTCGGGGTATCGCAGCGCAGTGAGCCGGCCACCGAACACGCATCCGGTGTCGAGGCACATGGTGTTGTTGACCCACTCCGGCGCCGGTGTGGGAACGTGCCCATAAAGGACGATTGCCGCGCCGCGGTAGTCGTTCGCCCACGGATATCGCACTGGCAGCCCGAACTCATCGGTCTCGCCGGTGGTGTCGCCGTACATCGCGAACTCCCGCACCCGCCGCGACGACCGATTGTGGTAAGCCTCCTTGAGCCCGGCGTGGGCGACCACCAGCTTCCCCTCGTCGAGGACCAGATGCGACACCAAGCCCTCGATGAACTCCTGAACGTGGCTACGAAACTCCGGCGGCTCCTTGTCGAGCTGGTCCAGCGTCTCGGCCAGCCCGTGCGAGATCTGAACCTTGCTACCCCGCAGGGCACGCATCAGCTTGTTCTCGTGGTTGCCGGGTACGACGAACGCGTCGCCGTTCGCGACCATGCCCATCGCAAGGCGCAGGACGCCCGGGCTGTCGGGTCCCCGGTCGACCAGGTCGCCGAGAAAGATCGCCCGCCGTCCCTCAGGGTGGTGGGCGCCGACCACCTGGCCCTGTGCGTCGTGGGTGAGGACGTACCCCAACATTCCAAGCAGGCTTTCGAGTTCGGACCTGCAGCCGTGCACGTCGCCGATCGCGTCGAAGGGTCCGGGCTCGTGGCGAAGGTCGGTGAACAGCCGCTCGCGGACCACCGTAGCGGCGTCGATCTCCGCGAGACCGCGGAGCACGTGGACGCGCCGGAATCCCTCCCGCGTCAGGTGTTTGAGCGACTTCCGGAGCTGCGCGTGCTGCCGGTGAACGACGTGCGACTCGAAGGTCCGGTCGGGTCGCGCCTGGTTGCGCGCGACGCAGACGCGTTCGGGTACGTCGAGCACGATGGCGACCGGGAGCACATCGTGGGCACGCGCGAGTTCGACGAGGCGTTGCCGGTCACGGGGTTGGACGTTCGTCGCGTCCACCACCGTGAGCCGCCGGCGGGTGAGGCGCCTGCCGGCAACGAAGTAGAGCGCCTCGAAGGCATCCTTCGTCGCCGACTGGTCGTTGTCGTCGTCGCTCACCAGGCCGCGGAAAGTATCGCTTGACAGCACCTCGGTGGGGGCGAAATGCCTGCTGGCGAAGGTGGACTTGCCCGAGCCGGTGACGCCGACGAGGGCGACGAGGGAGAGTTCGGGCAGCGCCAGGGGCCTCGGTGCCGTTCCGGACTCTCCGGCGGACACCTGTGTGGGGGACTCGGTCATGCGGCGCTCCCGGTGGTGGGGCTGGAGGTCAGGACGAACGTCGCCAGCTGCGTGGGTGGACCGACCTCGGGGTCGTCCTCGCCGACAGGCGTGAAGGTGACCACGTAGCCGTTGGCCTCGGCGACGTTCCGGGCCCACGCGCGGAACTCCTCGCGGGTCCACTCGAAGCGGTGGTCGTGGTGGCGGTGGGTGCCCGCATCGAGGTCGGGGTAGCGGATGTTGTAGTCGGCGTTGGGGGTCGTGACGATGACGGTGCCGGGTCGCGCGGACCCGAAGACGGTGCGTTCGAGGGCGCGCAGCCTGGGCGGGTCGACGTGCTCGATGACCTCCATCAGGACCGCGGCGTCGAATCCCGCGAGTCGGTCGTCCTGGTAGGTCAACGAGGACTGGAACAACCTGAGCCGGTCACGGCCACGACCGGGGTGTCCGGTGGACGCGGACGCTGGTGCGCCAGTCGCGTCGCCGGCCGCGTCCCAGGAGGGCGGGTCCATCCGCAGCCGCCGGCTCGCGCGTTCGAGTGCCCGCACGGAGACGTCGACGCCCACGATCTCGGCGTACGCCGGATTGCCGAGCAGCGCGGCGAGCAGGGCGCCCTCGCCGCAGCCGAGGTCGAGAACGCGGGTTGCCCCTGACTTCTGGATCGCGTCAAGGACGGCTTGACGGCGGAGTACGGCCAGGCTGGGCGGTGTGGTCGCGGTTCCAGGCGCGTCGGCCACAGACGGCTCCGCGTCGAGCGCGCTGGGCTCGGAGCCATCGAGCTCGGTCAGCCGGTCCACGGCCGACCGCACCAACGAACCCTGGTGGGCAAGGTAGCGCCGGGTGATCAGGTCCCGGTGTGGATGCGTGGCCAGCCAGCTACCGCCGGCGCGAACCAGCTTGTCGACCTCGGCGGGCCCGACCCAGTAGTGCTGGGCGTTGTCGAGGACCGGAAGCAACACGTAAAGATGGGTGAGGGCATCGGCGAGACGCATACTGCCGCGGAGTTCGAGATCGACGTACGCCGAATCGCCCCACTGGGGAAACTCCGGATCGGCCGGGATCGTGGTCAGCTCCACCCGCCAACCCAGCGGTGCGAACATCTGCTCGGCCACCCCCGGACCACCCGCGCAGGGCAGGGCGGGAATCCTGATCGTGAGCGGCAGCGGGCCGGCGGCGAGTTCGGGGCGATCGTCGCAACGCCCCGACATCGCGGTGCGGAAGACCCGGGCCATCGCGACGGCGAGCAGCGAGGATGCGGCGTACGGCCGGTCGTTGACGTACGCACCAAGCGCGAATCCCTCGCCACCTCCCTTGCGGCCGCGTACCAGCGCGATCGGATCCACCTCGAGCAGGACCGCGACCGTGCACCGCTCGTCGGTCGCCTCCGGGTAGAACACGTGCGCGGTGCCACCCGCGACGGGGTACGACTGGGCGCGGCCGGGATGCTTGTGGAGCAGGAAGCCCAGGTCGGAGGCCGGAATCGCCGGCGCCGGTGCGGTCGTCGTCAAGGTCAGAAGCACCCCGGCATTCTTCCTGATCGACCGAAGATGCGCGCGGTTGTTTGCCGGCGACGTGCTGGGCGGGCGTAACGTCGGCTGTATGAGCACGAATTCCGCGGCAACCCGGCCCGCCGATGCGAGCGGAACGTTCGCCCTTGGTGGCGATGTGACGGTACGCCGGCTTGGCTTCGGCGCGATGCGCCTCACCGGACCCGGTATCTGGGGGCCGCCGGCTGACCACGACGAAGCCATCCGCGTGTTGCGCAAAGCCGTCGAGCTGGGCATCAACCTCATTGACACGGCTGACTCTTACGGGCCGTCGATCAGCGAGGAGCTGATCCGCGAGGCGCTGTATCCGTATCCGGCTGATCTCGTGATCGCCACGAAAGCCGGCCTGGCCCGCACCGGCCCCGATGTCTGGATCCCACTGGGCCGGCCGGAATACCTGGTCCAGGAGGCCGAACTCAGCCTGCGCCGCCTCGGTCTGGAACGCATCGAGCTGTTTCAGCTGCACCGGATCGACCCGAAGGTGCCGCTGGAGGACCAGTTGGGCGCGCTCGTGGGGCTGAAGGAGCAGGGCAAGATCCACCACATCGGCCTGTCCGAGGTATCCGTGGAGGAGTTGGTCGAGGCGCGCCGGATCACCGAGATCGTGTCCGTACAAAACCTCTACAACCTCGCCAACCGGCAGTCCGAGTCCGTCCTCGAGTACGCCGAGAAGGAAGGGCTCGGGTTCATCCCGTGGTTCCCGGTGGCGACGGGTGACCTGGCACGTCCGGGCGGACCGCTCGACGAGTTGGCCCGCGCGCGGGGTGCCTCGCCCGGCCAGCTGGCGTTGGCCTGGCTGCTCCGGCGGTCGCCGGTGATGCTGCCGATCCCGGGTACGTCGAAGGTGAGCCACCTGGAGGAGAACACCACCGCTGCCCTGATCGAGCTCTCCGAGGAGGAGTTCGAGTCGCTGGCCCGGGCGGGCGCCGAGGCCGCGCCCCCGGCATAGCGGGCCCGTGTCGGAAGCCTCCATTACGGTGCTGGCATGGCTGTCAGCTACAAGGTGTGCATTGACTGTGCCGATCCGCATCGGCTCGCGGCATTCTGGGCGGAGGCGCTCGGCTATGTCGTCGAAGACCACTCGGCGTTCATCCAGCGACTGCTGGACGACGGCGTCCCGGTTCAGGATGCCGTCACGGAGCTCGACGGGCGGTTCGCGTGGCGGCATGCGGCCGCCGTGCGCGATCCGGATCACCCGGTGCATCCTGAGCGCGGGACAGGTCTCGGCGGTCGGGTGCTCTTCCAGGTGGTGCCCAAGCCCAAGCAGGGCAAGAACCGCGTCCACCTCGACCTGCACCACGGCCCGGAGAACGTCGAGAAGGAGGTCGCCCGGCTGTGCGAGCTGGGTGCGACCCGGATCGGCGAGGGTCAGGAAGGCGGTAGCCGCTGGGTCGTCCTGGCCGATCCGGAGGGCAACGAGTTCTGTGTGGCGTAACCTCGCGGAATGGTGCAGAGCAACGCGAACGATGTAGCTGGCTATCTGGCCGAGGTGCCCGAGGCGCGCAAGGACGCCTTGACCAGACTGCGCACGTTGTGCCAGACGGAGCTGGCCGGCTTCGATGAGGTGATGGCGTACGGCATGCCCGTGTACCAACGCGATGGTGTCGCCGAGATCGCGTTCGCCAGCCAGAAGCAGTACATCTCCTTCTACCTGATGCGCAGTGACGTCCGGGCGGCGTTCGCCGAGCGGTTGGCCGGGCAGGACATGGGCAAGGGCTGCCTGCGATTCCGGCGACCCGAGACCATCGACTTCGACCTGCTCCGGGATCTCCTCAAGGCCACCGCGACGCGGCCCGGCCAGATTTGCTGACTCCTTAGCTCGGCGGCGAAACCCACTCGAGGAGCCGCGATTGGTCGGTGATGCGGTAGCCGAGGCTGGTGTAGAGATTGATCGCCACGGTGTTGTGACCGAAGACGTTGAGCGCCAGCACTTGATCGCCAGCCTCCAGGGAACGGCGGGCGGCGAGCCACATGACGGCTCGCCCGTATCCCTTGCCGCGCTGCGCCGGCTCGACCGCGACCGAATAGATGTACGACGCCCTGACCCGCCGGTGGTGGTGGATCCAGATCGTCGCCACCTGCGCACCGTCGGCTTCCAGGATTGACAGGCTGTGGTCCTTGGTATGCAGGCCGTCTGGCAGGAGTTCGGCGACCTGCGCCACGGCGCGGGCCTTCGCCTCGCCGGGTGGGAGGGTGCCACTGCTCGCGATGCTGTCGGCGTAGCCCGCCACCTCCGCGTCCCACCACACGTCGAACTCCGCCTCCGTCATCGGCCGGCCGGTGAGTCCCTCCGGCAGCGGCAGCGGCGGCTCGGCGAGCACCAGGCTCATCCGCTGCGAGATCACGGTGTACGACCTGAACACCGCGTCCTGGGCCGGGTCGCCCGGATCCACGGTCGTGTTGATCCGGACCGCGCCCTGGTCGCGGCACCATTGTTCGATCGCGGTAAGGGCCGCGATCGCAAAACCGCTCCGGCGGTGTGCGGGTAGCACGTAGAGGTCGTCGATGGTCGCCCGGCGGCGGGTGGGGTCGTCGTACACCGATAGAGCGGCGAAACCGACCACCTCACCGAGAGCGACCAGAGCCAGGACAGGTGATTCGGAGGCCCGCGCCCGCCAGTCCGCGATCCACGCGAAGTGTCCGGCCACGTCTTCCTCGGCGAGGTCCTGCGCGGCGCACCAGGCGCGGTGCCGGGCCTCCCACTGCGCCTGCCAATGTGCGGTCTCCGCGGTCGACGCGGGCCGGAGTTCGATCAACCGTTCCTCCTCGGGGATCCGGCGCTCGCGCGCTGGATCCCCCAACGCTACGCCCCAGCGCTCATCTGACCTCCGCGGATCCTGATCGTGCGGGGTTCGCCGTCGCATAACCCAGGGCCGTCGACAACCGGTAGGCAGCCTCGACGAGGAGCCGGTGAGCGCGTTCCCGATGGGCGGGAGTGAAGCGGATCGCCGGGACCGAAATGCTCAGGGCGGCCACCACCTGCCGGCTGTAGTCGAAGATCGGAACCGCGACACAGCGGATCCCGATGGTGTATTCCTCGTTGTCGACCGCGAAGCCACGCCGCCGGACGTTCTGCAGGTGGGCGCGCAACCGCGCCTTGTCAGTGATCGTATGGGACGTGATGGCAGTGAGCTGGAAGTCGCCAAGCCGGCGGTCGAGTTCGGCCTGGCCTAGTCCAGCCAGCAGCACCTTGCCGACTCCGGTGGCGTACGCCGGGAGGCGCCGTCCGACTTCGGACGCCAGGGTGAGGGTTTGGCGGCCATCGACCTTGGCGACGTAGACGTTGTGCAGGCCGTTGAGAACCGCCAGTTGCACGGTCTCGTCGATGTTGTCGCGGACCTGTTCCATATGAGGAAGTGCGCGTTCGACGAGGCCCAGCGCGCGGGTGTAGGCGTTGCCCGCCTCGAGGGTACGAATTCCGAGGGCGAATGACCGTTGGGTCGGGTCGAATTCCGCCCACCCTCGCTCGACCAGCGTCCGGAGTAGGCCATGCAGGCTGGAGCGCGGGTAGTGCAGGGTCTGTGCGATCTCGGTAAACGTCAACGGATCTTCGCGGCTGGTGAGGAGTTCGAGGATCGCGAGGGTGCGTTCCGCCGACTTGACCGCGCCTTTCGCCACATCGTTCACTTCGGTGCTCCCATGCTGGTGTGACACCTGGATTGAGGGGTTCGGATACGTGAACCCGGATTCACAACACTGAAGCAACGCATAACGTACGCCGGTGAAGGCGAGTGGGCCAGGCACTTCCGGAAAGGGACACTTCCCAACGGCGACGGTGCGGGCCGGAGTCCTGTTGAGCGGTCCGCTACCGCGGGCCGAGCGCGCGCACCGCGACTACCCCGATCTCGTGGGGCGGATCGCATCGCCGGCGTAGGCAGTGGAGCGAACCAGCTGCGAGCCGCGCGAGCCGCTCAGTCCGTGAGGCAACCTGCCACCGCGGGGCACCCACACAGAGCAATGGAGCATAATCCTTTCAATGGCCCCACAGGATGAGGATGAGTGCTCGACCGTTCCGGACGAAGCGACCATGGATCGATCGCAGGGCTGGGAGGATCTTGCACCATTCACTCTCGAACGACCTGGTTACGCTTTCCTGGTCGACGGGGCGATTCGCTATCTTCCTGTGACGCGAGCCCGAATACTACTGGGCTATTTATGGGCTTCGGAGTCTGAAGACGCAGCCTTTTTCGTCAAGCGGACGGGTGCCGGAGTTGATGGATTCTATGCCGAGGGGCGTTGGATATCACGGCTACGTCAGGCTAAGGGGGAAGGGCTTACGCCGCTCCAGGCGTTGCGGCGCTGGCGCGGGGAACCAGAAGACCCCGAAGCAGGTGGCATCGCGGCCGATGCGGTGGAGCAGGAGGCGCCAGCTTTACGGACATTGGAATTGCTTGCCGACAGTCATGATGAGGGCGGCGGGAGATCCAGCCGCTGATGATGCGGTGCTCGATGCCGTCCCGGTCGAACACCAGGACCTCTTTCTGTACCCAATCTGAGCCGGCCTGCGATCACGAGGCGGGGTCCCCCGCGGTCGAGATCGCGCACACACCTGGCAGGACGCCGGGAGGCTCGCTCAAATCGTGATGCGCCGCCGGGTTCCGGTGCGGCAAACTGGGCGGGATGACGTCATCGGAGGAGGAGTTCCTCGCTGAGGAGTTGAGGGACGTGGTGGCACCCTCCCTCGGGCGTACCCGCGACGGACTCGGCCCCTGGCAGGTGGAGCTCGTCGCCCGACCGGCGGTCGCCGGGTTGGCCACGGTGGGCATCTGGCGGGTACGCGGCGCGGACTGGACCATCATCGTCAAGGTCCTCCGACATGCCGACGGTGAGGCCACCTCCGCATGGCAGTCTGAGAAGGACCCGCGCCATCCGTTCTACTGGCGGCGCGAGGCGGACGCGTTCGAAAGTGACCTGCTGGCCAGCCTGCCTGAGATCGGCGGCCTGCGGGCGCCGGCCAGCCATGGTGTCGTCGACCGGCCCGACGGCACCGTCGCCGTCTGGATGGAGGACGTGGCGGGTAATTCCGGCTCGGACTGGGACCTGCGGCGCTACCACCTGGCTGCCCGCCACCTCGGCCAGCTGCAAGGTCGCCTTGCCGATGCCGGCGCGCTTGACCAACCGTGGTTGAGCCGCGGCTGGCTACCCACCTATCTCGAACGCCGCGTACGTTGGTGCGGGCCGCTTGACGATCCCGACGCGTGGGGCCACCCGTTGGTCCAGAAGGTGTTGCCCACCGGGCGCGCGGGGGAGTTCCGCGCACTCTGGGCCGATCGCGAGCGTTTCCAGGCGGTGCTCGACTCCTTTCCCCGCACGCTGTGTGAGCTCGACTTACACCCCAGGAACCTCTTCGACGTCGCCGGCGACACGGTGGTGATCGACTGGGCCTTCGCGGGCGTGGGCGCACTCGGCGAGGACCCCGGCAACCTCGTCGTCGATGCGGTCACCGATTTCCATCTGGCCCCCGACCTGCTGCCCGTACTCTTCGACGTGCTCGTCGACGGCTACGCTGCCGGCCTGGCTGACAGCGGCCATCTCCTCCCGATCGATAACGTACGCCGGGCGGTGGCGGCGGGCGCGGCGGCGAAGTTCGGCTGGCTGGTCCCGGCCATCCTTTCCACGGCGACAAATGGACGGCCAACCCTGAACGGCAGACCGGTCGAGGAGGGCATGGCGTCCTGGGGCGCGGTCGGTGTCTTCCTGCTCGACCTGAAACAGATTGCGAGTGGACAGTGAACGACGAGCGGACGCGGTACCAGGCGGTCAACGACGAGGTGTTCGCGTTGTACGTGGCCGAACTGTACGCCGAGGCGGTGACCGAGGTGCATGAGGCTATGCCGGAGCTTCCTCGTTATCGGTCCGATCTCGCCCACACGGCGGCCTGCCTGCGGGCGGCGTCAGGCGACGCGCAAGGCGCACTTGACGAACTCAGAGCGGCATTCGACGACGGGGGATGGTGGCATCCGCGGATCCTGCTCGACGACGATGATCTCGCTTCGCTGCATGGCCGGGAAGGATTCGCCGAGCTGGTAAGCCTGTCGCGCGAGCGGGCCGACAGTGCTCTCGACGAGACGAGCGAGCCGGTCATCCAGAGGCCGGAGACCACACCGCGCGGCCTCCTGGTGGCGCTGCATGGAGCCGGCGACGGCGCGGACGATGCGGCCGACCAGTGGCAAGCCGCGGTTGACGCGGGGTTCGTTCTCATGGCGGTCGAGTCCTCGCAGCGCAACACGCCGACGTACCGCTCCTGGCCCGATCCGAGCGTTGCCGAACGCGACATCGCCGCCGCCCTGGCCAGCCTTCCGGCTCGCGACCGCTCGCTCCCGCTCGTCACCGCGGGCTTCTCCGCTGGTGGCCGGCAGGCGCTGCGGTGGGCGCTGGTCGGGCGCCCGGGGACGCCGGTCGGCTTCGTCGTGGTCGCCCCCGCGATGGAGCCAGAACACCTGCCAAGTGACGACGTTGTGGCCGCCGTACGCCGCCAGGTGGACGGTGTCATCGTCGCCGGTAAGGACGATGACGAGGTGGGCGACGGGCCGATGCGGACGCACCAGGCGCTGCGTCAAGCGGGACTTGCCTGTCGCCTCGACGTCGTACCGGACCTCGGTCACACGTATCCGGCTGACTTCGCCAGCCGCCTCCGCGCCATTCTCGACGCCCTCGTCCCCTCGATGCCGCAATCCGCTGAACGCGTGATCCGCTGAACGCCTGATCCGCGAACGGGCGATCGGGGTCTCCTTCGGCAGGGTTGCCGAAGGAGACCCCGATCGCTTGCCGGCTTCAGCTTCTGCTCGCCGGCTCGCCTCACGCGCGCTATCGCAGCGTTGGCAGCAGCGCCTTCATCGTCGTGATCTCCTTGGTCTGTCCGTCAATGACGGCTTGCGCGAGCTTTTTCGTCTCGGGCGAAACGCCCTGCCGCAGCTGGGTTCTGGCCATCGCGACCGCGCCCTCATGGTGCTTGATCATGAGTTCGGTCCAGAGCCGGTCGAAGGCCGCACCAGAAGCTCCGTCGAGCTCCTTCATCTCCTGCGCGCTCATCATGCCGTCACCCATGTCCATGTCATGGGACTTCATGTCCATGGATGCCGACGGCACCGGCTCACCCCAGCCCGCGAGCCAGTCGGACAGCTGCCTGATCTCGGGCGCCTGCGCGGCCTTGATCGCGGTGGCGAGCCGCCTGACCTCGGCGTTCGTGGCCTTCTCCAGGGCGATGTCCGCCATTTCGATGGCCTGCCCGTGGTGGGGGATCATCGCGGTCGCGAACTCCACGTCCGCACGGTTGTGCGGGCTGGAAGTGCTGGTACGCCCGGCCGCGTCGCCCGTCGGGCGGGTTGTCGGCGTCGCGGACGTGGTGGAGTCCATCGTGGACATGTCGTGCGTCGAGTTGTTGCCGGACGTGCCGCCGCACCCGGCGAGGAGGAGGGCGCCCGCGAGCACGCCAGCGGGCAGCGCGACGTTGCGCTTCATGGGATGTGCTTCCTTTCGTCGATGTCGAAGTGGTCCAGCGAAGGAGCGGCGGCTCCTACGTACGCAGGACACACAGGGCCGACAACGACGGTGGGAACTTCGGCCCGGCTCGGGCGGACCTGACGTGGTCCACCAGGACCCGGACGGCGAAGGTGTGAGAAAGGTCGGATCGGCGAGCGGTGAGGAGGCGGACCAGCAGCCCGCCGGTGAGGGTGAGAACGGCGATGCACAGCCCGGCCGCCATGCCGGCGTGCGTATCCATCGGCTCCTGGTCGCGAAGCTGTTCCTCGCCGGCCGCCGAGGCCGCCTGATCCATCCCATCCGCCATGGGTGGGGTGAGCAGCGCGCTGGCCTCACGTTCGACGGCTCCGGCCATGGAATCGGCCGGAGCCGTCGCGAATGTCGTGCCGTGATCGCTGGCGAACCCGTGCATCGCCAGCAGTCCCGCCAGGGTCGCGATGACCAGCAACGCTCTAGTGCACAGGCGTCGCAGGCGGCTGGAATTCGTTCGGGTCATCGCGTCTGATGCGGCTGGGACGTGCATTCGGTGCGGTAGCAGCGCGGGAATCGGGGAGTCGAGCGGATCAGGACTGGACGAGCGCGTAGTCGCCGGCCTCGTCGATCGCCTCGGTCACGTTATCGATCAGGAGCGGAGCCGCGCTGGTCACGGTGACGGTCGAGTTGCCGCCCGCGACCAGGTCGATCTTGACGTCCGTCACGCCGTCCAGGGCTTCGAGTTCACTCGTGACGGCGGAGACGCAGTGCCCGCAGGTCATGCCGGACACGGTGTAGGTGGACGTGGTGGTCATGTGAGCTCTCCTACGGGAACGGTTCGGTGGCGGAACGGATGGGTTCTGGAACGGCGGAGAGAGGTCGAGAGCTCACACCTGATCGCAGATCGCGACACCGCGCTCACGATAAGCGATGGTGTGAGGTGATCTCGCAGGGCAAGAGCATCGCCGTGGCGCGTGGCGCGTGGCCGAGGTCAGGAACGGACGAGCCGCGCGATCGCCGCGGAGGCCTCCTTGACCTTGGCCTGGGCCTCCTCGTCGCCCTTGGTCAGCGCCTCGCTCACACAGTGGGCGAGATGCTCCTCCAGGAGGCCGAGTGCGAAGGACTCCAGAGCGCGGGTCGCGGCCGACACCTGAGTGAGTACGTCAATGCAGTAGGTGTCGGAGTCCACCAGGCGCTGGAGGCCCCTGATCTGTCCCTCGATACGGCGGAGGCGCTTGAGGTGCGCGTCCTTGCTGTTGACGTAACCAGGCGACGCGCCGTGGGGAGACTGGGTGCCCTTGGCGGCCGGCTGTTCGTTCGCGATGCTTTCCACGGCTTTCTCCTCATTACCCCCGGGGGGTAGCTGCGCCTGCCAGTGAACCATACCCCAAGATGGTATGCCGTCAAGGGGTTCGGGCGCATGCGGCCGGGCTGGCAGCCCTACGGTGCGCCGAACAGTCTGCCCAGGTTGCGCACCGCCCGCATCGCCCCGGCCACGTCGTCGGCCGACCGTCCCCGCAGCGACCGTCGAAGCTCGCGGTCCAGCTGCTCCGAGACCGAGTCGGGGTCGGCCTGGTCGCTGTGCATCCTGAGGAAGCGGTACCAGTCGAGGATCCGGATGCCGAGCACCTCGAGCTCGAGGCTGGCCCTGATGAAGTCGTCCATCAGCCCGCGAACCCGCGCGACGCGGCCGAAGTTCTTGCCGCCGTCGTACGCCGGCTGGTCGGCGATCTGCGCGTCCTTGCCCGGGTAGGGGTGCGCGCCGGCCGGCGCCTGGATCGCACGGTCGGTGCCCTTGGCCGCGTCGCGGGCGTACTGCCAGTAGTAGTTGCGGTAGTCGGCGGCCCAGCGCGCGGACACGACGTACGGCTCGGCCGCGACCGGCGACCCTGACAGCACGTTGTCGAGGTACCACGGCACGACGACCAGCAGGTCGTGTTCGGCGCAGGCCGCCGGCGTGGTGGTGAACCGGAAGCTCGGCTCGCCCTCCTTGGCGAGCAGGAACCACCCCTTCAGCTCGATCCCGAGCGCGATGTTGGGCCCTGACGGCGATCCTTTGCGGACCAGGCGTACGTCAGGGAACCGCTGGGACTGGCGCTCGAAGGTGTACCCGAGCCACTCGTCGTCGGGGTCCCAGAGCGCGCGTTGCTGGTTGAGAGCCTTGACGACCTGCCCTTCGATGGACGTTCCGAGCAGGGTGTTGAGGCTGTGCAGGTCGGTGGCGTTGACGCCGGCAACGTGGTTGGTGAACTCGAAGTACGCCGGCAGCCCGAGCAGCAGGGTGCGCAGCCGGCGCTGGAGCCGCGTCCGCGGATCGTCGGGGTCGAGCACCGGCTCCACGGGTGCGCCCGGCCCGGCCGGTGTCTCCAGGGAAGGGTCGAACAGCGCATCAGAGGCGGCCGTCACGAGCGGGACCTTCCGGACGTCTGGCCGGCGGGTCGAAGGCGGGCGACCGCGGAGTCGTCGCGACCGGCGGGCGCCGGATGGGGCCGGTCGGCCGGGACCGCGGCTGCCTCCTCCGCCGGGTTGGCCGCCTCCAGCGCCCCGCGCAGGCGTTCCCGTGCCAGCCGCGCGAAGCTCTTGTCGAGCTCGGCGACGTACGCCTGCCGGCCGAGCGCCACCGCGGCCACCGATCCGGACGCGAGCCCGCCGAAGGGTTCCCAGACCACGTCACCAGGCTCGGTCACGGACTTGACCAGGCGTTCCATGAACTCCAGGGGCTTTTGGTTGAGGTGCGCGGAGCTGCCAGCTGTGGGTTTGTAGACCCGCGGTGCGGCCCGGCGCAGGGTGCCCTTGAGCCGCTCGTCGTCGTGGAGCGGGCCGCGGTGCCAGACGTTGGTGATGCCGTGCTGGTGGTTCCAGCGGTAACGCAGGGCGTCCCACTCCTTGGCGGTGACGATGCTGTGCCCGTCGAGGCTGAAGTAGGGCCAGCCGGTCTGCTGGCCGCGCTCATTGGCGTACGTCGCGAGCTTCTCGAGCATCTCGCCGGGCGGCCAGTACCACAACCAGTCCTGCGTGAGGTATTTACGGGTGGCGGCGTTCCTGACGCCGCAGGCTTCGTTGGCCAGATAGAGCGGGAGCCCACTGCGCTGCCACTCGTGCCGCAGCCACTGCTGGACGGGAAGCGACCCGGTCGGGGTGTCGACGGCGAACCGGCGTTGGTAGAGCACGCAGACCTCGGACACGACCGGGAAACGCCGGATCGTCTTGCCGTTGACGTTGCCGGCGACGTGCGCGATGCCCTTGTCCCAGGTGATCGTCTGGACGTAGTCCCAACCGGACTCGGTCAGCAGCGGGTGGACGGTGGCCCAGCCCACCTCGGTGTTCCAGAACCACAAGGTGGTCGACGGGTGGGCCGCGGCCGACCATGCCTCGACGTGCGGGCGATACCACTCCACCAGGCCATCCGGGCCGGTCGTGTCGCCGTGAAAACCGCGGACGCCGTAAGCCCCGTCGCTGACGATCGTCACCGGGGTGGGCCACTGTGGATAGGCCTTGCGTACGTCACCGGTGTGGAGATGGAACGCCGGTGGCTCCGGAACCCCCGGCTCGGCCGGAACGCCGACCGCCCGGTCCGCCCGCGCCGGGGCGGAGGGCTTGCTGGTCGCCGAAGTCCTGACTCGACTCCGGCTCGTGCCGCGCGCTCTGACCTGACCTCCCACGCACCGCAGGCTAGCCGGGCCCGCCGACAGCCCTCACCCGGCTCGCCGCCTGCCGTACGCGACCAGCGGCGCCGCGGTCGCGGATGCCCGGCCGTACGGACCCTTTGTCGTACGGCCGGGTCGGGTTTGGTCAGGACAGGCGCCGGCGGGTCCACCAGAAGCAGAACCCCGTGAGGGCCACGGCACTGGTGGTGTAGATGCCGGTTTCGATCCACTGGAAGGGCCAGAATCGGTTGGCGGCGTGGTAGGTCATCTGCACCCGGTAGCCGAGTCGGCTGATCTCGGCGAAGCACGTCGCCATCCGGTCCTGCTCGACCGTTGCTGGCGCGCATGCTCCCGAGGACAGTGACACGTTGATGTCGTCGACGGCCTTTCCCGCTGCGTCGACGGTCTGGCTGGACAGCAACCAGTCTCCATCCTTCGGCGCCTTGGCCTGCAGCCGGACGGCGTCGTTCTCGGGATTCCTCATCAAACCGTCCAGAACGGAATGGGAGATTTCGACGGTCGCGCGGGTAGGCGGGAGCAGGTGGGGCCGGACCAGCGTCGGCATGGCGATCTGGACGGCGACGAAGACGGTCAGGGTGATGGCCATCGCGAGCTGCGCGCGTCGGACCAGCATCCCGACGGTTACGCCGAGGGCGAAGGCGAAGGCCGCGTACCCGATGGGGACGACGCCGCGCGCGTCGAACACCAGCGATCCCAGCCGCGGGAAGTTCTCGGTGGCGACCTGGTCGACCGTGCTGGACCACCAGGTCACCGCCAGGCTGCACAGTGCGGTGGCGGCCATGGCGGCCAGTCCAGTGAGTCCCAGTTTGACGGCCAGCCAGCGGGTGCGGGTGATGCTCTGGTTCCACACCAGCCGGTGCGTGCCGGTCTCGAGCTCCCGGCTGATCAGCGGCGCTCCCCAGAAGAGCCCGATGAGCGCCGGAAGGACCAGGATGACGGCGGTGACGGCGAGAAAGCCGCTCTGGTTTTCGTTGAAGAACCTCTGGACGAACATCGAGCAGTCGCCGCCCTGGGTGGTGCAGTCCGCGAGCCCGGTGGCGTAGTCGTCGGCCAGCCGCGGGCCGGTGACGGCCAGGATGGCGGCGAGCGCGGCCAGTCCGCCGAAGACCGCGGTGGCCGCGGTGCGGAACTGCCGCCAGGTCAGCCAGATCATCGCTGGGCCTCCAGGACCGGTCGGTGGTGGGTACGGGCGGTGGTGTTCATGTACGCCAGTACGAGGTCTTCGAGGCTGAGCTGGCTGACGGTCCACGCGGGATCGTGGATCGGGGCTTCGGTACGGATGATGAAGGTGCTCTGCCGGTCGGTGTGGCTGGCGGAAATGACCTGCTGGTCGGCCGGGAGCCGACCGGTGTCGCGTTGGGGGCCGGTGAGCCGGTGGTGGGTGGCCAGCAATTCTTCGACTTCTCCCGCTACCTGGACGCGGGAGTCGACGAGCACGATCAGGTAGTCGCAGGTTCGTTCCAGGTCGGAGACCAGGTGGGAGGACAGCACCACGCTGAGCTCGTGCTCGACGGTGGCCTCCAGAAGGCCCTGCATGAACTCGCGGCGGGCGAGCGGGTCGAGCGCCGCGACGGGTTCGTCCAGGATCAGCAACTCCGGTCGTTTGGCGATGCCCAGCGTGAGAGCGAGCTGGGCGCGCTGCCCGCCGGACAGCTTTCCGGCCCGCTGGGCGGGATCGAGGCCGAGTCGCTCGATGCGTTCTCGTGCCAGGGCGTCGTCCCACCTCGGGTTGAGCTTGGCGCCCAGCTTCAGGTGCTCGGTGATGGTGAGCCCGGCGTACGTGGGAGTGTCCTGGGCGACGAAGCCAACCTTTCCCATCTGTGCCCGGTCGCTCCCGGGACGACCGCCGAGCACCCGGATGGTGCCGGTTGTGGGTGCCAGCTGGCCGCTGGCCAGGTTCAGCAAGGTGGTCTTACCCGCTCCGTTGGGGCCTACCAAGCCCACGACGTGCCCGGCCGGGATGTCCAGGGTGCAGTCCGACAGCGCCCAGCGCTTGCCGTACCTCCTGCCGAGGCCCTGGGCCTGCAGGGCGGCGGTCATGCTATGTCCTCCTGAGCGGCGGTCCGAAAGGTCGTCATGAAGATCGCCTCGATGCTTTCGTCGTCCAGGCCCGCGCGGCGGGCCTTGGTCAGCCAGCGCCGCAAGTCCTGACGCAGCGCGCCGTGCGCGGCCAGTGAGGCGTCGGTCAACGTCCGGGTCACGAACGTCCCCACTCCCGGCCGCGGCGCTACCAGGCCCTCACGCTCGAGTTCGCGATAGGCCTTGAGCACCGTGTTGGGGTTGATCGCCAACCCCGCCACCACTTCCTTGACCGTCGGAAGTTGGTCACCCTCCTGCAGCAGACCCAGCCGCAGGGCCTGTCGAACCTGGCGGACCAGCTGAAGGTACGGCGAGACGCCGGACCGCTCGTCCAGGTGGAACTCGATCATCCGAAGCTCCATTCATCTAGTTAACTAGCACAATAGAACGCTCGACCTGGACACGCTGTCAAGCTGGACGGGACGCGTCGCCCGTGCGGATATCTGGTCGCGGTGCGTGGACGTCGCACGGGATGCCTCGGCTGGCGCGATGGCGCCAAGGCGCGCGGCCGTGGATGGGAGGGCCGGGCGGTCGGCGGTCTACGGTGGATGGATGGTGAACCGCCTGGCGACAGCGACGAGCCCCTATCTCCAGCAGCATGCCGACAACCCCGTCGACTGGTACCCCTGGAGTGAGGCGGCGTTCGCCGAGGCCCGCCAGCGCGACGTACCCGTCCTGCTGTCGGTGGGGTACGCCGCCTGCCACTGGTGCCACGTGATGGCCCACGAGTCGTTCGAGGACGAGCGGATCGCCGCCTTCATGAACGCCCACTTCGTCAACGTCAAGGTCGATCGCGAGGAACGCCCCGACGTCGACGCGATCTACATGGAGGCGACTCAGGCGATGACCGGCCAGGGTGGCTGGCCGATGACCTGCTTCCTCACACCGTCCGGTGAGCCGTTCTACTGCGGTACGTACTTCCCGCCCGCCCCCCACCACGGCCTGCCGGCGTTCGGTCAGGTGCTGGAGGCGGTGGCCCGGACCTGGCGGGAGCGCCGCGACGACGTACTCCAGGCCGCCGGTGACATCGTGGCCCAGCTCGACCGGCCGGTGATCAGCGGTGGCGAGGCGCCGGCGCCGGCTCTGCTCGACCGCGCCGTCGACGTCCTCGGCCGGGACTTCGACGCCGACAACGGCGGGTTCGGTGGCGCGCCGAAGTTCCCGCCGTCGATGGTGCTGGAGTTCCTGCTCCGCTACGTCGTTCGCACCCGGTCGGCGGCGGCGCTGCGGCTGGTGGAGCAGACCTGCGAACGCATGGCGCGCGGTGGCGTCTACGACCAGCTCGGCGGCGGTTTCGCCCGCTACAGCGTGGACCGCGCGTGGGTGGTGCCGCACTTTGAGAAGATGTTGTACGACAACGCGTTGCTGCTCCGGGTCTACCTGCACTGGTGGCGGCTGACTGGCGCGCCGCTGGCCGCCCGGGTAGTCCGCGAGACCGCGGAGTTCCTGCTGCGGGACCTGCGCACACCGGAGGGCGGGTTCGCCTCCGCGCTTGACGCCGACAGCGAAGGTGTGGAGGGGAAGTTCTACGTCTGGACTCCCCAGCAGCTGCGGGAGGTGCTGGGCGAGGACGACGGCAACCTCGCCGCGGAGATCTTCGGGGTGACGGAGCGGGGAACGTTCGAACATGGCACGTCGACCCTCCAGCTGCCCGCCGATCCAGCAGACCCGGAACGCTTCGCTGACCTGCGGGCCCGCCTCTTCGCCGCGCGGGCGCAGCGGGTGCCGCCTGGCCGGGACGACAAGGTGGTCGCGGCGTGGAATGGTCTCGCGATCGCCGGACTCGCCGAGGCAGGCGCGCTGCTGGAGGAGCCGGCGTACGTCGACGCGGCGCGGGAGGCGGCCGAGCTGCTGGTCTCGGTCCACACGGACGCTCACTCCCGGCTCGTCCGCACCTCACGGTCCGGGGCCGCGGGCGGGAGTCCAGGCGTACTCGAGGACTACGCCGACGTCGCGGAGGGATACCTGGCTCTGTTGTCGGTGACCGGGGATCCGGTGTGGCTGGATCGGGCCGGCGGCCTTCTCGACGTCGTACTCCAGCGGTTCGGTGACGGGCAGGGTGGCTTCTTCGACACCGCCGACGACTCCGAACGCCTGGTCCGGAGGCCGCAGGATCCCACGGACAATGCCACCCCGTCTGGGCAGAACGCCGCGGCTGGGGCGCTGCTGACGTACGCCGCCCTTACAGGTTCGGAGCGGCATCGTACGGCGGCCGAGCGCGCGCTGGGCGTGGCCGGCCGGCTGGCCGAGCGTGCTCCACGGGCGGCGGGCTGGGGCTTGGCCGTGGCCGAAGCGGTCCTCGCGGGGCCGGTCGAGGTCGCGATCGTGGGGGAGCCGGGCGATCCGGGCCGCGCGGCTCTTCATCAGACGGCCCTGCGTTCTCCCGCGCCGGGTGCGGTCGTCGTGGCGGGCTCGCCGGAGGACGGGCGGCCGGTGGACGGGCGGCCGGTGGACGTCCCGCTCCTGGCGCACAGAGGCCTGGTGGAGGGGCGGGCGGCGGCGTACGTCTGCCGTCATTTTGTCTGCGACCGTCCGGTCACCGACCCGTTGGAGCTTGCTGAAAAGATCGTGGGCTCTAACGTTGGGTAGGTAAGGAGTGACAGAACGGAGATGGGTTCTCATGGGTAAGAAGTCCAAGAAGAAGCGCATGGGTCGGTTCGAGACGCTCCTCGTGGGTGCTGTGGGCGGCTTGCTCGTCGCATCCGTCATCCGGGAGCTCCGGCGTCCGGCGACCGATCGCAGCTGGCACGGCACGGTCGCCGGCGTTCCTTACGACTACCGCCCACCGACGGTCGACCGGCTGCGCGCCACGTGGTGGGCGCCCGAGGACGACCGGATCGTTCAGCGCACGGCCTACGGCCTCGGTTGGGATCTCAACGTCGGTCGAGTCGTACGACTGGCGTCCGAGGCCGTGTCGCAGACGGCGGCGTCCAACGGCTCGTCGCCCGATCGCGGCTGACCGGAGTACGCCGGGAAGGCGCGGCGAATCGGTGGGCGTGCCCGTCGTGGTTGTTCAGTGGGTCTGGGAGTTCTGTTCGGCGAGGAAGGCTTCCCAGGTTCGGGTGCCGGTGGTGTCACCGTGGAGGGTGAGGTTGTCGCCGGCACGGTAGGCGCGGCCCGCCTTGCCAGGCATCCGCAGCGGCATCATCAACCTGCGCTTTCCCTGCGCCTCCAGGTATCCGCGCATCAGGTCGGCCATCCCGTACACCGTCGGTCCGGCCAGGTCGGGCACCAAACCGGCCGGCTTGCCGAGCGTTAGTGCGACGAGCCGGTCGGCGACGTCGCGGGCGTCGACCGGCTGGAACCGCAGACCACCGGGGATCGGGATCACGGGCAGCTTCGCCATCTGCTGCGCCGTCTTGAAGGCCAGGTCGTGGAACTGCGCCGCCCGCAGCGTCGTCCATGGCAGGCCCGAGTCGGTGACCGCCCGCTCCGCACCCAGCTTCGAGCGGAACCACCCCAGCGGGACCCGGTCGGCTCCGATGACGGAGATGTACACGAGGTGCCGCACGCCGGCCTGTCGCGCGGCGCGTACGAGGTTCGCGGAAGCCTCGGTGTCACCCTTGGCGCCACCGGCCAGGTGCAGGATGATCTCGGCTCCGCGCACCGCGCGCTCGATCCCCTCGCCGGTGGACAGGTCGGCGGTGACGTGCTCGACACCGTTGCCGGGCTGGCCGCCGTGCCGGCTGAGGACCCGCACCGGGTGGCCGGCGTCCCGCAGCAGCGGTGTGACCAGGCGTCCGAGAGTGCCCGTACCACCGGTGACCAGGATGGGTGCGTTCATCGTGTTCTCCACATTCGTTTCCGACCGCAAGCCCGGCTTGCGGTCGCATCCGCCAGGTGTCGCTTCACTGCCTCGACCCGAGGCGAGCAAGGAATGTGACAGACGTGACCGAGCCCACAGTTCGGGCTCTGGTCGGCGGCCGGTGGCGCTCTGCTGCTCCTGGCCTGTCAGGTTCGGAGGCGTTGGTTGCGGATGGGGTTGCGTTGCTGGTCGATCCATTCGGGTGGGGTGAATTCGGGTACGCCGTCGGCTGCTAGCTGGACTTGCCAGGTTCCTTGGTGGATCAGGCGGTGGTGATAACCGCACAGCAAGGCGCCGTTGGCGAGGGTGGTGGGTCCGCCTTTCAGCCACGACTGGACATGATGGCCGTGGCACCAGGCGGGTGGGCGATCACAGCCAGGGAACGAACAGCCCCGATCTCGTAGCTCCAACAACTTGCGGAGCCTGCCGGTGAAGAAGCGGGTGCCGTCGGAGAGGGCGACCTCGCCATCGCGGATGCCGAACCAGCTGACTTTGGCGTCGCATGCCCATTCTTGGACGGTGCGGGCGGAGACGTAGGTCCCAGTCCGGAGGAGTCGTCCGAGTCCGGTGCCGTTGACCAGGTTCTCGTCGGTGATGGTGACGACGATGTGCGGTTTCTCCCCACCTTGGGATGGTGAGGCTCCGGAGTCGAGGTAGCGGCGGATGAGTTCGTCGAGCGCNTCGCCTCTGCGTTGGGCCGCACTTTGGGGGTCCAGCCCGTCGGCGGTCGTCGGGAGCGGCTTCGAGAGCGGCTCGATCGCGGTGCGGAACCGGTCCGCCGCGATCGGGTCCAGCTTCCCGCGAAGATAGGTACCGGAGCCGTCCGGGGCGTCGTACAGCGACAACTCACACCGCCGGGCCGCCTTCGCCTCCTCCTCGGCGAGCTTCTTCGCCAACACCATGTCCGCAAGATCCGGGTCCACAGCGTTCAACACCGCCCGACCCAGACCGGCAAG
>NZ_KB892764.1 GCF_000373925.1 Actinopolymorpha alba DSM 45243
CAGTGGAAGAACCGGTACAACATCCGCGCCGGCGTCGAGGGCACCATCCGCCAAGCCACCCACGTCACCGGCATCCGCCACGCCCGCTACCACGGCCTGAACAAGACCCGCCTAGAACACAACGCCGCCGCCACCGCCATCAACCTCATCCGCCTCGACGCCTGGTGGACTCACAACCCCCTCGACAGAACCAGAACCACCCACCTCCAACGCCTCCACCTCACCGCCGCCTGAACCCGAATAAGCCAACAGGGTCCTCTTAGCCGAGAAACCTCTGACAAGGCGGGCGTCGCGGGTGCACCACGCGAGGCTAGAGTCGGCCGGCCTTCTTCAAGGCGAGGTAGGTGTCGGCCAGGGCGGGCGCGATCTGGTCGGGTGGCTCGTCGACGACGGTGACGCCGAGGCGTTCGAGGGTCGAGGTGACACGACGGCGTTCGGCTCGGGCCCGCTCGGCAGCGGCCGCGGCGTACACCGAAGGCGCGTCCCCACGCGTCCGCGCCAGCTCCTCGATCCGCGGATCGGCAACCGCGGCGACGCAGACCTCGTGCCGGCGGGTCAGCGGGCCGAGCACGGGCACCAGGCCCTCCTCGACCACCGCCGCCTCCAGTCCGGTGAGCAGGACGACCAGCGACCGTTGGGATGCCCGCAGGGCGACCGCGGCGGCCAGGCCGCGATGGTCGGTCTCGACGAGCTCGCTCTGTAGCGTCGCCATCGCGGTGGTGAAACGCGGCAACACGTCCTGCGGCCCGGCCCGGCTGACGTCGGCGCGTACCCTCCGGTCGTAGGCGAGGAGGTCCACCCGGTCGCCGGCCCGGGTGGCGAGCGCGGCGAGCAGGAGAGCGGCGTCGAGCGCGTGGTCCAACCGGGGGGCGTCACCCACTCGCCCCGCAGACGTACGCCCGGTGTCGAGGACTATGAGCACGTGGCGGTCCCGCTCGGGCCGCCAGGTCCGGACGACGACGCCCTGCCGGCGCGCGGTGGCCCGCCAGTCGATCGAGCGTACGTCGTCCCCGTCCACGTAGTCGCGCAGCGAGTCGAACTCCGTACCCTGGCCGCGGACCAGCACGCTGGTGCGGCCGTCCAGCTCCCGCAGGCGGGCCAGCCGGGAGGGCAGGTGCTTGCGGCTCTCGAACGGCGGCAGTGCCCGCACCGTCCACGGCACGACGTAGGAACCCTGCCGCGCCGCGAGGCCGAGCGGACCATAGGCCCGGACCGTCACGCGATACGCGTCCCGGTCGCCGCGCCGGGTGGGGCGCAAGGTGGTCTTGACGCGACGGCGTTCCCCCGCCGGAACGTCGATCGGGTGGCGTTGCGACACCGCGCCCGCCGACGGCGGCCAGGCGTCTCGCAGCAGCCCCCGGACCCGCCGGCCGCCACGGTTGGTGACGAGCAGGCCCACCTCGACACTCTCACCCAGCCGCACCGTGGACATGGTGTCGGTGCCGGCGGGCGTGGCGCGGGCGTCGGCACGTGCGAAGTCCAGCTGGCGTACCGAACCAGCGAGCACCAGGTCGACCAGTGCGAGCAGCACAACCGCGCCGGTGACAACGACGATGCCGGACCGCGAGGGTACGACGAATGCCACCAGGAGGACGCCGGCCACTGCCAGCAGCGCGGTCCGGGGCGTGAGTGCCATCGGGCGGCTACCTCGCCTACCTCGGGACCGGGACGCTGGCCAGGATGCCGTCGAGAACCGCGTCGGCGGAGACACCCTCGAGCTCAGCCTCGGGCCGCAGCTCCACGCGGTGCCGGAGGGCCGGCAGCGCGAGCGCCTTCACGTCGTCCGGTGTCACGTAGTCGCGGCCCGACAGCCACGCCCATGCCCGGGCCGCGCGCATGAGAGCGGTAGCGCCCCGGGGTGAGACACCGAGGCGCAGTGACGGCGACTCCCGGGTCGCCCGGCCCAGGTCGACGACGTACCCCAGGACCTCTGGTCGCAGCTGGACCCGCGCGACCGCGGCCCGGGCGGCCGCCAGCTCCTCGGGCCCGGTGACCGCGCGAAGGCCGGCCGCGGCGAGGTCGCGCGGGTCGAATCCGGCGGCGTGCCGGCTGAGTACGGCGACCTCCTCCTCACGGGACGGAAGGTTGAGGTGCAGCTTGAGCAGGAACCGGTCCAGCTGGGCTTCCGGCAGCGGGTAGGTGCCTTCGTATTCGATGGGGTTCTGTGTCGCGGCCACCAGGAACGGGTCGGGCAGCGGGCGGGGCGTGCCGTCGACCGAGACCTGGCGTTCCTCCATCGCCTCCAGCAGCGCGGCCTGGGTCTTGGGCGGCGTGCGGTTGATCTCGTCGGCGAGCAGCAGGTGGGTGAAGACCGGCCCCTCACGGAACTCGAACGCCGCTGTCCGCGCGTCATAGACGAGCGACCCGATCACATCGCCTGGCATCAGGTCGGGGGTGAACTGCACCCGCTTGGTGTCCAGCCGCAGGGCGGCGGCGAGCGCCCGCACCATCAGGGTCTTGGCGACACCTGGGACCCCTTCCAGCAGGACATGCCCGCGGCACAGCAGGGCGATGAGGAGTCCGGTGACGGCGGAGTCCTGCCCGACGACGGCCTTGCCCACCTCGTCGCGCACGGCCGCGAGCGACGCGCGCGCGGCCTCGGCGTTGAGTGTCGCCTGGCCGGCCACGGCGGGCTGGCCGGTCACGGTCACCTGGTCGGTCACGATCGGCGTACCTCCTGCTCGAGGGTGTCGAGGTCGTCCGCGAGACGGACGAGTGCGGCGTCGTCGGATGGTCCGGTGCCGACGTCGCCGCCCGTCAGCAACTCGCTCACGTCAGTGCTCGTACGCCCGGTCCGGGCCGTGGTCGCCGCCACCACCGCGCTGTCGGGAGCGTGCGGCGGGAGTCCGAGCAGCGAGGACAGCCGGGCCCGAGTCGCATCCCGTAACGCGGAGGCGGCCCGGTTGCGGGCCCGCGCCCGATGGTAGAGGCGGGCCAGACCCTCGACCGCTTCGGAGGCCCGGACGACCACCGGAAGGGATTCGGGTACGACGGGGCCGAGCCGGCGGGCATACGCCAGCATGAGGAGCGCGGCGGCGACGGCGAGCTGCCCCACGCCGAACCTGATCCCGTCGGGGAGGAGCGCGAAGGGGCTGGTCGGCTCCTCGCCGCCGGGCGTCCCGGCCAGCGGAACGTCGGCCAGCGACGGGATGTACCACACCAGGCGGCGCTGCTCACCGAGGAGGTTGAGCGCGAGGGCGGCGTGGCCCTCGTTCTCCAGCTGGTTGTTGGCGAACGATGTGGCCACGCCGACCACGTCGATGGTGCGCCGCGCCTGGCCGCCGGCTGTCTGGCCGCTGGGGGAGTCCGGCGCCGCCGCTGCGGTGAGCCGGACCAGGGCTCCCCGCGTTCCGTCGCCGTAGCACGTCGTCGCCGGCGTCCCGCTGAGGATGCGGTACATGGGCCCGTCGGCCCGGACGGCGCCGGCCCGGACGGCCGCCTCGAGGTCGCAGCCGGGTGACCGGGTCCGGGCGAGGGCCTCCCCGGCGATGGTCACCTTGGGGGCGAGGGTGAACAACACCTCCTCGCCCGGGTTGAAGAGTACGAGGTGGCGCGTTGGTGCCGCCGCCAGCCGGGTGAGCTGCGAGGGCACCAGCAGATCGGGTTCGGTGACCAGCAGGGTGGCATCCTGCGCGGCGTACTCCACTGCCTCGGCCAGGGTGCGGGCCCGCTGGACCTCCACGCCGCGTTCCTCGAGCAGCACCGCCAGTGCTCGGCCGCCGGCCTGTCGCGCCGATCGCGGGTCGAGAGGGCCCCCGGTGGTGCCACTCTGCAGGACCGCGAAGACCGCGCCCCCGATGACCAGCACCAGCACGATCGCGAGCGGCCCGCGTAGCCGGCGCCATGTCTCCCGGGCGGTCGGGTCGATGGACCGCACGGTCACGACGGATTACCCGCGGCCAGCAGGGCCGGTCGCCGGAGCTGGCGTACGGCGTCGTCTGCGGCCCGCACCACGGCCTCGGCCTCTGGCGTGGCCCGGCGGCCGCCGTAACAAACCTCGTCGAACGCCTGGGCCGCCGCGCGCAGCGGCTCGGTTGACCCCGGCGCGACCTGGGCCGCCTCGCGGGCGACCTCGTCAGCCGTCCGGCCGGGCCGCTCGTCGAGGAGGGTGCGCTCCTCGAGATCGCGGACCAGTGCACGGAAACGTTCGCGGACGGCGGCGTCGTAGTCGCCCTGGCGGAGCGCCTCGTCGGCGGCGGCCCTGTGCTCGGCCGCCGTCCGGGACTGTCCGGCGAACACCGCGACGTCCACGCGCGCACGGCTGCGGGCCAGCGCGCCGATCCGCCAACGGATGATGACGACGGCGAGGACCAGGATCGCGAGGAGCCCGAGAAGCCCCCAGAACCCGCCCGGGGAGTAGTCCGCGACCCAGGCCATGAAGCGCTGCATCTGCTCGAACGCCCAGGTCAGGAAGCGCGACACCACCCCAGGCTCGTCGCGGTGGTAGATGCCCTTCGTGAGTTCGTCGCGAGCGGCTCGGGCCGCCTCCTCGCGGGAGATGTCGATCGGGGGTTCGGACGATGGCCGGAGCGGCGGTATGAGTAGCTCCGGAACGGCGCCCACCGCGGCGAGTGACGCGGGCACACTCACCGGGTCGCCCAGGGCGAGCCGGCCTGCGTGCCCATCCCGGGACCGCCTGCGGAGGCGTTGGCGGCGGCCTGCGCCAGCTCGATGTCGAGGCCTTCCTTGCGCATCCGGGCGTCGACGTAGACCAGCGCGTTGACCGCGGCCAGGAAGCTGACCTGGAGGACCGCCGAGGCGAGGTTGCCGATGCCGAGCAGACTCAGCGTCAGGATCTCGGCGCCGCCGAAGGAGTCACCGAATCCGGCGCCGAGACCGGTGCTCAGGAAGGTGAATGCGGTCTGCACCACCGACGCCACGACCGAGGCGATCAGGTTGGCGACGAACAGGACGCCGAACGTGCGGGGAGTGCGCCCCTTGATGAGCTCCCACGAGCGTGACAGGGCGGCGAAGACGCCGAGCGGCTGCTGCTCTCCCTGTGGGAAGCCCGGGTCAGCGGGACGGGTTTCGAGCACCAGGGCGGCCGGGGCGACGGCCGTACGGGTGTAGAACACGACTCCGGCGAAGATTCCACCCAGCACAGCGGGGATCGCCAGGAGCACGCCGAGGGCGACATGAATGACGAAGCCCACCACGACGATCACGGTGAGAACGGTGATGCCGAAGGTGAACGTCAGGCCAAGGACGAACGTCAGGCCCAGGAGTCTGGGAACGCGTCGTTTGCTGGCCCGCCAGACCTCCGCGACGGTGGCCGGCTGGCCGAGAACGCCACGGCCGACGGTGACCGTGATCATCCCGGTGAGCATCGTGCCCCCGAGCCAGCTGACAAGGGCCAGGACGACCATCGTCACGGCGAAGCTGATCCAGGTGCTGTCGCTGATCTGGCGTACATCGGCAGGGGTGGCCACGGAGAACAGATCGCCGAAGCCGACGAAGAACGTCAGGAGGCTCGCGACGACCAGCACGCCCATGATCGCGGTGGAGAGACCGAGCATGATCTTGGGGTAGCGCTGCACGGTGGTGAAGGCACCGTCGAGGAGCTCGCCGAACCCGAGGGGTCGAAGCGGCACGACGCCGGGCTTCGGGGCCTGCGGTGTGTTGCTGCCCCACGGGCCGCCGCCCCACGTGGGCGGCGGTTGGCCCCAGCCAGGTTGGCCACCGGTCGGCGGTGCGCCCCAGGAGGCCTGACCACCGGGAGGGGGTGTGCTCCACCCGGAGGGTGTCGCCGATCCTCCGCCCGCCTGCTGACCAGCCGGTGGAGTGCCCCACTGGCCCGGCGGTGGCGTACCCCACCCGCTGCCGGACTCCTGTCCGGGCGGCGGCGTACCGGTGTCGGTCATCTTGGCGCACCTCACGTCGTTGGGGTGGCCCCCTATTGTGGCTGGATGCCACGGGTGCCAGTGGCGCTGACCCCCACGGGAAGGGGTCGAACCAGCCCGAACCCGCCCGGCCGCGGAGGTGAACCCATGAAGTGCAGGCTCGATCCACACTGCCAGCGGGTCGTGCCGAGCCATCGTGCCACGCTCGGTGGGACGATGGTTCCATGAAAGGTCGCATTCTGGTCGTCGACGACGACATGGCCCTCGCGGAAATGCTCGGAATCGTCCTCCGGAACGAAGGTCTGGAAGCGGTTTTCTGTGAGTCTGGGGAAGCTGCCCTTGCGAAGGTGCGCGAGTCCAGGCCTGACGTCGTGCTGCTCGACCTGATGCTGCCCGGCAAGGACGGCATCGAGGTGTGCCGGGAGATCCGGGCAGAGTCCGACGTACCCATCGTGATGCTCACCGCCAAGACCGACACTGTCGACGTCGTGCTCGGGCTGGAGTCCGGTGCCGACGACTATGTGGTCAAGCCCTTCAAGCCCAAGGAACTCGTCGCGCGGATCCGTGCCCGGCTGCGCCGGGTCGACCAGGCGGTCCCCGAGACGCTGCACATCGGTGACCTCGTGATCGACGTACCCGGCCACTCCGTCAAGCGGGACGGCCTCGCGCTCGCCCTCACCCCGCTGGAGTTCGACCTCCTGGTGTGCCTGGCCCGCAAGCCCTGGCAGGTGTTCGGCCGTGAGGAGCTGCTGGAGCAGGTCTGGGGTTACCGCCACGCCGCCGACACCCGGTTGGTCAACGTCCACGTCCAGCGGCTGCGCAGCAAGATCGAGAAGGACCCCGAGCATCCGGAGATCGTCGTCACCGTACGCGGAGTCGGCTACAAGGCCGGACCGTCCTAGTGCGGGCCTGAGTTTGTGGTCATCGAGGCGAGACGTTCGCTGACGACGTGTCGGAGAGTTGAGAGCGGCGATCAGAGGTCAGAGGCGCCAGCCGCGTTCGACTGACCGACCGCATCGTTCTGGGTTGTCGCCTGCGCTGGTGAACAGAGCGGTCAGCAGCGGCACGCCATGGGCTAGCGATTGGTGGGGCAGGGGGCCGGTGGCGACCAGCGATGCCAGTCCATGTCCGATGGTCCAGCTCTGCGTGGCCAGCTCCAGCGGGTCGATGTCGTCGCGAAAGCGGCCGGCGGCCGTGGCCCGTTCGACGGCCCGGACCAGACAGTGCAGCGTGTCATCCGCGGCCGCGGCGTTCTCGAGTTCGAACCCGGCGTCGAACATGACCCGGTAGAGATCGGGACTGGCCAGGGCGTTGGACAGGTATGCGGCGCCGAGAGCGGCCAGATCTCGTACCGGATCCTTCGATGGCGCGACCGCGGCGAGACGGGCGGCCAGGCGGGTGAAGCCTTCCTGTCGCATCGCTGTCCACAGGCCGTCCATGCCGCCGAAGTAGGTGTAGACGGCCATGGTCGACGCTCCGGTTCCGGCCACCAGCGAGCGGAGGGTGACCGGCTGCCGAGCGGCGAGCATCTGCGCGGCTCGGTCGATGAGCAGGGAGCGGACCGCCGGGTCCTTCATCCTCACCATGGCGCCACAATACATAGCTTTGTTATGTTCTCGGTGAGTACCGACCGTGCTGTGCCGATGTGCGAGGAGCGGACATGACCGTGACGCTGGTCAACCCCGACGGGCTGCCGAAACCCGACGTCTACCGCCAGCTGTCGATCGCCACCGGATCGAAGCTGGTGTTCCTGGCGGGCCAGGTGGCTCGCGATGCTCAGGGCGGTCGAGTCGGTGAGGGGGATTTGGCGGCTCAGGTTGAGCAGGCTTACCTCAATATCGGCACCGCCCTGGCTGGGGTCGGCGGATCCTTCGATGATGTAGCCAAGCTGACCATCTACATCGTCGACTGGACACCCGAGAAGATGCCGCTGCTGGGCGAGGGGGTCGCTCGGGCGGCGGCGAAGCTGGGGGTCGACCCGGTCAAGCCGATCACGCTGCTGGGCGTTGCGGCGCTGGGAGAACCCGATCTGCTGGTCGAGGTCGAGGCCACTGCCGTTATCGACTGAGTCGAGGCGCCTGTCGGCCTCCCGGGTCGGCGGGTACCTCCACGGCTCGCTCGCCGGCCGCCTCACCTCGTAGAGTCGGTGCCGCAGAGTGTGTACGGCGGCAGTACGTAAGCCCTACGGGCGAAGCCCGTGGGGGCCGGATCCCACCCAGCGACAAGTTCCTGCGAGCCCCCTTCTGGACCCATGCAGATCAAGGCGACGATAGTGCGACCGGCGGTGCGCGTAATCCGCCGGTCCGTCGCTGTCTGGCAACGTTCGCTGCACCTGCGGGTCGTGAGCGGCACGCTCGTGCTGTCTGCTCTGGTGACCCTCTTCGTCGGATGGATCCTGTTACGTCAGGTCACCGACGGGGTCCTTGACGCGAAGGTCGCGGCGTCGGTGAGCGAGGCGTCCGCCGGCTTCCGCACCACGCAGGCGGCGATCGACGCCGCCGAGCCGAGCGGTGACCTGGGAGAGCTCACGACCCGCCTCGCCCAGGACCTCGCACTTCGGGGGTCGTTCGGCGGGCTCTACGACATCGTCCTCGACGTCATCCCCACCGGAGCCTCGCAGGCGGTCGGTCGATCCACCCGGACGACGGTCGAGACCGACAGCGTCCCGCCCGACCTCGAGCAGGCCGTCACCGACCGGGGGACCGGTCAGATCACCTACCGCTACACCCTGATCAGGCGGGACGGGAGTTCGTCGCCCGGCCTTGCCGTCGGCTCCCAGTTGCGCGAGCCACGCAGCGGTGCGCTGCTCAACGTCTACTACCTGTTCGACCTCCAGCAGCAGGAGGAGACGCTCAACCTGCTCCGGCGTTCGCTGGTCGCGGTCGGTGTCCTGATTGTCGTCCTTCTGGGCTGCGTGGCGTGGTTCGTCACCCGCCAGGTCGTGACGCCGGTCCGGATGGCGCGCCGGGTGGCCGAACGCCTCGCGGCGGGACTCCTCGACCAGCGGATGCGGGTACGCGGTCAGGATGACCTTGCCCGGCTCGCGACCTCGTTCAACCAGATGGCGACCAGCCTCCAGCGGCAGATCCGGCGGCTGGAGGACCTCTCGCGGGTCCAGCGCAGGTTCGTGTCTGACGTCTCGCACGAGCTGCGGACCCCCATCACCACGGTCCGGATGGCCGCCGACGTGTTGTACGAGGCCCGGACCGACTTCCAGCCGGGTGTGGCCCGGGCCGCGGAACTTCTCCAGGCGGAGCTCGACCGGTTCGAGGCGCTGCTCGGTGACCTGTTGGAGATCAGCAGGTTCGACGCCGGCGCGGCCGGTCTGGAACTCGAGGACCTCGACCTTCGCCACCTCACGCAGCGGGTGGTCGACGGCGCCCAACCCATCGCGGGGCGCAAGGGCAGCCGGATCGACCTCCAGCTTCCGAAGACGCCGGCCCTGGCCGAGGTGGACTCGCGCCGCATCGAACGCGTGCTGCGCAACCTGGTCATCAACGCGATCGAGTACGGCGAGGGACGCGACGTGGTGGTCCGTGTCGCCGGTGACGAGCAGGCCGTGGCGGTCTCGGTCCGCGACCACGGCATCGGGCTCAAGCCCGGGGAGTCCGCGATGGTCTTCGAACGCTTCTGGCGGGCCGACCCCGCCCGGGCCCGGACCACCGGCGGCACCGGCCTCGGTCTCGCGATCGCGATGGAGGACGTCCTGCTGCACGGTGGTTGGTTGCAGGCGTGGGGAGAGCCGGGGAAGGGCGCGCACTTCCGGTTGACCGTTCCGCGCCGGGCGGTCGAGCAGCTCAACCATTCGCCGATTCCGCTCGTGCCCGACGACGCGCGGCAGCCGGCCCTCGAAGGCCGGCGGGTGCCCGCTCCGGAAGTTCTCGGAGGTGCCGGATGAGATCCCGCACACTGGCCCTGGTGACGCTGACCCTCGCGGTCAGCGTCCTGTCCGTACTGTCCGGCTGCGCGACCGTCCCCACCCAGGGGCCGCTCCACATGGAACGCCTCGGATCGAGCCAACCCGGACCCACCCCGCCGGTGGGCGTGCTGGTGGACGGTCCAGCTTCGGGCGACAGCGCGCTGCAGGTGGCCAGGGGATTCATCGACGCGATGGCGACCTACCAGACCGGCCAGCTGATCGCCCGTAAGTACCTCAGCCCGGCCGTACGCGAGCGCTGGCAGCCCACGAAGGTCCTCGTCTATGACAGCGGAGCGGTCCCCCTGTCAGAACCCACACCGGGCAAGGTCCTGATCGACGTACCCCAGGTCTCCGAGGTCGGCGCCAACGGCAGCTGGTCGCCGACGCCCAACAAGAAGCTCGCTCTCGACCTCGGGATGACGAAGGTCAACGGGGAGTGGCGGATCAGCAAGCCGCCGAACGCCCTGATCATGTCGGCGTTCAACTTCGGCCGGGAGTACACCGAGTACAACCTGTACTTCTTCGATCCCGACTTCGAGATCCTGGTCCCCGATCCGGTCTACCTCCCGATTCGCGGGCACACCGTGACCCTGCTGGTCAACGCGCTCCTGCGCGGTCCGTCCGCCTGGCTGCGCCCCGCGGTGAGGTCGGCGTTCCCTGACGGCGCCCGGCTGGAGGCCCCGTCCGTGACGGTCGAGGGCCAGACGGCGACGGTCGATCTCGACCGCAAGGTGCTCAGGTTGTACGACTCCCAACGCCGCTTCCTGCTCGCGCAGCTGTCCTGGACGTTGCGCCAGGTCCCCTCGGTGAGCCGGGTCGTGGCCACGGTGGAGCGGGTGCCGCTGATGGCGGGGGAGAGCTCCGCCGCGGACGTGGAGCAGTGGTCGACGTACGACCCGGCTGTGGCTGGCGCGGCGCGTGGCGCCTACGCGTTGTCGGGTGGACGGGTGGTCGTGATCGGGCCCGACCGGATGGTCCCGGTCAGTGGCGTGTCGGCGGCGGGTCGGTTGCGGGCCCGGTCGCTCGCGGTCAGCGTGCACGGTGAGCGCAGCTCGGGCCAGCCGCTCGGCCGCGACGACGGCGGGTCGGTCAACTGGCTCGCGACCGTCTCTGCCGACGGGCATGAGGCGACCGTTCATGGTGCGGCGGGCCAGGCACCCCGGACCGTCCTCCAAGGGCAGGACATCCTCGAACCCTCCTGGGACCGGACCGGCCTGCTGTGGCTGGTCGACCGGCGCGGGGGCCGGGCCAGGATCGTCGCCGTCGACGACCGGAACCAACTTCTGACCGTGAGCGCACCTGGCCTGGTCGACAAGGATGTGCGCGGGTTGAAGGTGTCCCGTGACGGGGCCCGGGTGGCGGCCCTCGTCCGGAACTCCGGCCAGACCGACCTGCTGATCGGCCGGATCGAGCGCCGGGGCGGCCTCGCAATCCGGGGCCTGCGCAGGCTGCCGGTGCCGATGACGTCGATGAGCGACCTGGCCTGGTCCGACCTCGACCAGGTGGCGGTGATCGGAGCGAACGGCGCTGGTCCACCCCGCCCGATCAGAGTCTCGGTCGACGGGTCCCAGGTCGATCAGCTCAGCGCCGGACCCGACGCCCGCGCGATCGCCGCCGCACCCGGCCAGCCCCTCATCCTGGGCGGCGATGACAAGCACATCCATCGCGAGGACCCCAACTACCTGTGGAGTGACCGCGGGGAGGGCACATGCCCGGCCTATCCGGGTTGAGCACCCCCGCCGCGGGCGTCCTCGCGGTCCTCGACCGGCTCGTGCGTGACGACCTCGCCGATCTGTTGCTGGGAAGCAGGTGCGTCGGCTGTGCGCGGGCCGGCCGCGCGTTGTGCCGGGACTGCGCGCCGGAGCTGGACCGGCCGGCGTTCCGGACCGCTCCCGTGCCGGCTCCACCCGGCCTTCCGCCGGTGTGGGCGGTGGCGGCGTACGACGGCGTCGCGCGGGAGGCGCTGCTGGCCCACAAGGACCGCGGCCGGACCAGCCTGGTCGGCCCGCTCGGGCGCGCCCTTGCGGTGGCGGCGACGGCAGCCGGCTCGGCGCCGTTCCTGGTGCCCGTCCCGTCGGCACGGGGCACGGTACGCCGGCGCGGCTACGATCCCCTGCTCCGGATCAGCCGGCGCGCGGCGGCGACGGTGCGCGGGAACGGCGGCGCCACGTATGTCTGCCCGGCCCTTGCCGTCGTACGCCCGGTCGCCGACCAGGCTGGGCTCGATGCCGCCGGCCGCCAGGCCAACCTGCGGGATGCGTTCGAGGTCAGGAGGCGCTTCGTGCCGGTGCTCGCGGAGCGGAATGTCGTCCTCGTCGACGATGTGATGACAACCGGAGTGACGTTGGTCGAGGCGACGCGGGCGCTCCAACGGACCGGCGTGCGAGTGGTGGCCGCGGCCGTCGTCGCCGCCACCCGCCGTCGCGGGCCGGACGGTGTCCGGTTCCGGCCAGATGGCGTTCCAACCTATTGACGGGATCCCAAAGGTTGCCGTCGTGCCTGGGTTTCGGGAAGGGCGGGATGGCGTTAGCGTTTCGTCATGGCACCCGCCCGGGTCCGTGGTTGCGCTGGACGCCAGGCCGAAGCGATCGGTCACGTCCGGCAAGCCGATGCCAGCCGCAGGCTAAACGGCCCACGTAAGGCGACTTGTCGTCGACCGATCACGGTGCGGCTTAGATGTAAGCCCTGCCCCGGCGGAGGGTCCGATGCCCTCCGACACGGGAGAAGGGGAGTAGTGGCACAAAGCGCAACGCAGCCGCGAGACCCTCGGCAGGCGGATGTGGGGACGAAGACCAGGTCGGCCGGGCGGGTGCCGCTTTTCAACAAGTCCATCCCAACTCTCCGCGTGGGTCATATTCACCGTCTCAGGTGGGTATGACCGCATACACCTGCCTTTTGACCCCCTACGGGCCGGTCCGAGGCGGACGGAGACGCCAGAGAGTTCCTTTTGTTGGGGAGGTTCGCGTGGACGTTGTGGTCCAAGGTCGGCACTGTGCGGTGACCGACCGCTTTCGCCGGCATGTCAGGGAGAAGTTCAGCCGCCTGGAGCGGTTCGCCGCGAAGATCATCCGTATCGAGGTGGAAGTCTCCAAGGAACACACCCGGATGGCCAACCAGTCAGAACGGGTCGAGCTCACTGTCTACTCGCGTGGACCGCTCGTAAGAGCCGAGGCGACCGCCGAGGACCGGTTCGCGGCCCTCGACCTGGCCCTCGACAAGCTGCTCGCCCGACTGAGGAAGGCCGCCGATCGTCGGCGGGTCCACCACGGCGCACGAACGCCCAAGTCAGTCGCTCGCGCGACCGCGGAGGCGGCCGAGGACAACGGCCGGCGGGCGGCCGAGGCGGAGCAGGAGGCCGAGGCGACCACCGAGATCGAGGTCATCGGTGGCATCGAGGTCGTGGGCGACGGGCCGCTCGTCGTACGTGAGAAGACTCACCTTGCCGAGCCGATGACCCTCGACCAGGCGTTGTACGAGATGGAGCTGGTCGGCCACGACTTCTATCTTTTCGTCGACGCGACCACGCTGTGTCCAAGCGTCGTCTACCGTCGGCGTGGCTACGACTATGGCGTGATCCGTCTCGAAGGTGCCGCACAGCAGGCCGCCCTGGCCACCGTGGCGCGACGCGGATAGGAGCACGGATCGGATCCACCCAGTCGCCGCCAGCCGCGAGGGCTCCCGCCCGGACGGGTAGCCACATCCTTGGCCAAGAACCAGCCGAGAGGGAGTCCTGTCGTGGTCGGAGGCAGCACACAAAAAGCGGCACGTAGCGTCACCGGGGCATGCAATCATGCCCCGGTGACCCAGGCCTCGCACCTTCGCGCGGGACCGCACGTCCCTGATGCGCTCCGCGTGGTCGTCGTCGATGATCAGGAGTTGCTCAGTAGGGGGCTGCGGCTGCTCCTTGACCAGGAGCCCGACATCGAGGTCGTCGGTGAGGCCTGCGACGGTCCGGCCGCTCTTCACCTCGTCGGCCAGCACCTTCCGGACGTCGTACTCCTGGATCTCCACACGCCGTCATGGGACAGCGGCGAGCTGTGCCGGAGGATCAAGGCGCTCGCGCCGGCGACGAGGATCGTGGCCCTCACCGACGTCCACGACCAGTCGGTCGCGGTGCAGGTCGTGGGCGCCGACGGTCAGGTCGGCAAGGACAGCCCGATCGAGGATGTCGCCGGCGCGGTCCGGCTGGTCGCCAAGTCACGGGCGGCGTAGGCCGGGTTCGAGCCGGGCTCGCCACTGGGCCGCTGGTCGCTCTGGGCTGTCGATGGCTCCGGGCTGCCGGTGTCATTGGGCTGCCGGTGTCACTGGGCGGCTGTCGGTGCTTCGTGCGAGAGTTTCTCGCCGTGGAGATTCTCACCGTCGCGCAGGCCCGGCGGATCACTCTGGCCGCCCAGGGGTTCGCCGACCCGCGGCCGAAGGGCCGGCCGGATGCCCGCGCCCTCGCCCGGGTGCTCGGGCGGATCGGGTTGATCCAGATCGACAGCGTCAACGTTCTGAGCAGGGCGCAGTATCTCCCGCTGTGGAGCCGACTCGGCCCCTATCCCACCAGCCTGCTCGACCGGGCGGCCGGCGCGGCGCCGCGCCGGCTGTTCGAGTACTGGGCCCACGTCGCCTCGCTGGTCCCGGTGTCGACCCAGCCGGCCCTGCGGTTCCGGATGGCCCGGGCCAGCCAGCAGGCCTGGAGTGGCATGCGCCGGCTCGCGACCGACAAGCCCGACTTCGTTGGCTGGGTTTATGCCGAGGTCCGTGACAAGGGCCCGTTGACAGCGCGCGAGATCGAACACGACGTACCCCGCCGGCGCGATCACTGGGGTTGGAACTGGAGCGACGTCAAGACCGCGCTGGAGTGGTTGTTCTATTCCGGGCAGGTCACCTCGGCGCGCCGCAACGGCGCGTTCGAACGCGTCTACGACCTCCCGGAGCGGGTCCTTCCGCGCGAGGTCGTCGACACACCGACCCCGACCATCGAGGAGTCCCATCGCGAGCTGGTCCGCATCGCGGCAAGGGCCTACGGCGTCTCCACACCGCAGTGTCTGCGTGACTACTTCCGGCTCTCGCCGGCCGAGACCGCGGTCGCGGTGGCCCAACTCGTGGAGGACGGCGAGCTCATCCCGGTCGGCATCGAGGGCTGGAACCGCCCCGCCTATCTCCACGCCGAGGCACGGATCCCGCGCCGGGTGCGGGCCCGTGCCCTGGTTGGCCCGTTCGACTCCCTGGTCTTCGAGCGGACCCGCGTGGAGAAGCTGTTCGGGTTCCGCTACCGGATCGAGATCTACGTCCCCGCCGAGCAGCGGGTCCACGGCTATTACGTTCTCCCGTTCCTTCTGGGCGATCGGCTGGTCGCCCGGGTCGACCTCAAGGCAGATCGGGCGGCGGGCACGCTGCGGGTCCAGTCGGCGTACGCCGAAGACCACGCTCCGCCCGAGACCGCGGGGGAGTTGGCCGCCGAGCTCACCGCCATGGCCGGCTGGCTCGGCCTGTCTGGTGTCGAGGTCGTCGAGCGCGGTGACCTTGCCGTTCCCCTCCGCAAGGCGCTTCCGATGTGAGCGGACTGGCGGGCGGCGGGCCCGCTCGTGCCGCAGGTGAGCAACGATTCCCGCAGGTGCTTTTCAGCCGAGGGGCAAAAGTGGCATGCTCTGACACTGGTTTCCGGCGAGGCCACGTCGCTCCCCGCCCAGCCCTACCCGAGGGGGCGTTCGCGGCGAAGGTCACCGGGGCCTGGGGCGGCTGTCCGGCGTGGGAGGCAGCCGCCCCTTCCTGTGGCCGCCTCAGTTGCCTCAGTCGCCTCAGCTGCTCGAGATCTCGCTGGTGAGCAGGTCGAAGCCGACCAGATCGTCGAAGGTGCCGTCGCCCAGGCGCTGGTCCGCCCGCCACGTCCCGGCGCGGCGGAAGCCGGCGCGTTCGGCGACCAGCTGGGAGGCGGTGTTGGTGGCGGCCGCGCGCAGCGTGAGCAGGCGCAGGCCCAGCCCGCCATCCTCGACCGGGATGGCGGCGTGCCGGATGATCATCCGCGTCGCCTCCGTGGCGACGCCGCGTCCTCGGGCGCCCGGGTGCACCCAGTACCCAATCTCGCCCGACCCCATCGTGCGGTCGATGTCCATGAGGCCGAACGACCCGACGCAACGGTCGGTCGCCGGGTCGGCGGCAGCCCAGTAGATCCCCTGACCGCTCGCGTGGTCCTCCTCCCGGCTCTGGATGTAGCCGAGCGCATCGACATTGGTGTACGGATCGGGCAGAGCACTCAGCCAGTGGCGGGTCAGCGGATCGGTGCAGCCCTCGACCACGGCGTCGACGTCGGTCTCCCGGAACCTCCGGAGCACGCAGCGCTCTCCCCGAAGGGTGGGCACGTCGTACCACGGACTGGTGGGTTCGCGCGGATCCCGCGGGCGGAGCGACCCGATCCAGCCGTCGTAGCGCTGACCGCGGGACACGCAGAGCCCGCGGACCGCACTCCCGATCTGGAAGCCGACCCGCCAGGCCACCCGGCGGGACAGCCAGTTGCCGATGTGGGCGCGCCAGTGCACCACGTCCAGGCCCAGAGCGCCCGCGTCGAACGCCCAGTCGACCAGCGTGCGGACGGCAGCCGTCATGGCGCCCTTGCCCCGAGCCCGCGGCCGCAGCCCGAAGCCGATCTCGCCGCCGCCGGCACCCTTGAGCCGGATATCGAGCGTCCCGAGGTATTCGTCCGAAGCGGGATCCGCGATCGCGAAAGCGAGGTAGCTCCCGTCCCGCCAGCCGGCCGGAATGATCGTCTCCACGAACTCCTCAGCGTGCTGGCGGGTGTAGGGCACCGGTATCGACGTCCAGCGCTGGGACTCCGGATCGAGCGACTGGTCCAAGATGCCGTCGATGTCGTCCTTCCGGTGCGGACGGAGTACGACGGCGCCGGCGGTGAGGCGTACGGGATCCATGAGGGGATACTGCCTACCCGACGGCCCAGGATCAAAGCGGTTGCACTGATCAAAGGGCGGGGATTGATCAGGCCAAAGAGACCAGGCTGTTCAAAACTGGATGGCGCCCGCGAGAACAATCCGGCCGTCTGGATCGTTCGTGTGACGGAGGTCTCTCATCCTGGCCGGGCCCACGCCGGGTGATCCGGCTGCCACCATGGGCGGGAGGAGAGACCACCGGAGAGGGGCGACGTCGAGCTTCGGGCTCCGGGAGCCGGATTGCGGCGTCGCCTACCATGGCCGGAGACGTGTCGAGGGTGTTGAATACACATCTGCGACACAACCTCTGACGCAATGTAGTCGCGACCTCCAGATGAGGAGCCGAGAGTCCGTGCCTGCCCTGCTCGACAAGATCCTGCGCGCCGGTGAGGGCAAGACCCTCAAGAAGCTCCAGGCGATCACTGCCCAGGTCAACGCCATCGAGGACGAGTTCAAGGCGATGACCGACGCGGAGCTTCGCGGCATGACCGACGAGTTCAAAGCGCGGTTGGCTGACGGCCAGACGCTCGATGACATCGAGCCGGAGGCGTACGCCACCGTGCGGGAGGCGGCCAGGCGCACCCTCGGCCAGCGCCACTTCGACGTCCAGATCATGGGCGGCGGCGCGCTTCAGCGCGGCAACATCGCCGAGATGAAGACCGGTGAAGGTAAGACGCTCGTGTCGACCCTGCCGGCCTACCTCAACGCGCTGACCGGCAAGGGCGTCCACATCATCACCGTCAACGACTACCTCGCTCAGTACCACGGCGAGCTGATGGGGCGGATTCACCACTTCCTCGGTCTCTCCGTGGGTTTCATCCTCGCCCCCATGAGTCCGGCCGAGCGCCGGGAGGCGTACGCCTGCGACATCACCTACGGCACCAACAACGAGTTCGGGTTCGACTACCTCCGCGACAACATGGCCTGGAGCCTGGAGGAGTGCGTCCAGCGCGGCCACAACTTCGCGATCGTCGACGAGGTTGACTCCATCCTCATCGACGAGGCGCGCACCCCGCTGATCATCTCCGGCCCGGCCGAGCAGAGCTCGAAGTGGTACGAAGAGTTCGCCCGGCTGGCGGCCCGGATGCGGGCCGACGTCGACTACGAGGTCGACATCAAGAAGCGCACGGTCGGCGTCCTCGAGCCCGGAATCGACAAGGTTGAGGACAACCTCGGCATCGACAACCTCTACGAAGCGGCCAACACTCCGCTCGTGCAGTTCCTCAACAACGCGATCCGCGCGAAGGAGCTCTTCCACCTCGACAAGGACTACGTCCTCATGGACGGCGAGGTGCTCATCGTCGACGAGCACACCGGTCGCGTGCTCCACGGTCGTCGCTACAACGAGGGCCTCCACCAGGCGATCGAGGCAAAGGAAGGCGCCCCGATCAAGGACGAGAACCAAACGCTCGCGACGATCACGCTCCAGAACTTCTTCCGCCTCTACAAGAAGCTCGCCGGCATGACTGGTACGGCGATGACCGAGGCGTCGGAGTTCCAGAAGATCTACGGCCTCGGCGTCGTTCCGATCCCCACCAACAAGCCGATGGTGCGGCTCGACGCCGCTGACCTGGTTTATCGCACCAAGGACGCGAAGTTCGCCGCCGTGGTCGACGACATCGCCGAGCGGCACGGCAAGGGCCAGCCGATCCTGGTCGGTACGACGAGCGTCGAGCAGTCGGAGCTCCTGTCCAGCCTGCTCAAGCGGCGCGGCGTACCCCACGAGGTCCTCAACGCCAAGCACCACGCCCGTGAGGCGGCGATCGTCGCCCAGGCCGGCCGCAAGGGCGCCGTCACGGTGGCCACCAACATGGCTGGTCGAGGCACCGACATCATGCTTGGCGGCAACGACGAGTTCCTCGCCGACGCCGACCTTCGGGCCCAGGGTCTCGACCCGGTGGAGCACGCCGAGGAGTACGAACGCGAGTGGCGGGAAACCCTCGCGCGCCACAAGCGAGCCGTTGCCTACGAGCATGAGGAGGTCACGGCTCTCGGCGGCCTCTACGTCCTCGGCACCGATCGGCACGAGTCCCGGCGGATCGACAATCAGTTGCGTGGCCGCTCCGGCCGTCAGGGCGACCCGGGGGGGACCCGGTTCTATCTGTCCCTCGAGGACGAGCTGATGCGGCGCTTCAAGTCCGACTGGGTCGACTGGGTGCTCACCAGCCTCAAGATTCCCGACGACATGCCGATCGAGAACAAACGGGTCACCGGCGCGATCGCTTCGGCGCAGGCGCAGGTCGAGTCGATGAACTTCGAGATCCGTAAGGACGTCCTGAAGTACGACGACGTCCTCAACCGCCAGCGGCACATCATCTACGACGAGCGTCACCGTGTCCTCGAGGGTGAGGACGTCCACAGCCAGATCGGCCCGATGATCGACGACACCATCGAGTCGTACGTCGTGGCCGCCACCGAGGGCTACGCCGAGGACTGGGACCTCGATCAGCTGTGGGCCGATCTCAAGCAGGTCTACCCCGTGAGCTTCAGCATCGCCGACCTGGAGGACGAGGCCGGCGGCAGGTCGGGTCTCACCCGGGAGTTCCTGCTCGAGAAGCTTCGTGAGGACGCGCACGGGGCCTACGAACGCCGCGAGGCCGAGCTCACCTCGGAGGTCATTCGCGAACTCGAGCGCCGCGTGATCCTCGAGGTCCTCGACCGCAAGTGGCGCGAGCACCTGTACGAGATGGACTACCTCCGCGAGGGCATCGGCCTGCGGGCGATGGCACAGCGCGACCCGCTGGTCGAGTACCAACGTGAGGGCTACGACCTCTTCGCGGCGATGATGGACGACATCAAGGAGAAGTCGGTCGAGCACCTCTTCAACCTCGAGGTGCGGGTCGCGTCCCCAACCGTCTCTGAGGCCGACCAGGCGCAGGCGGAAGAGGCCGTGGTGGACGGGCACGAACACCCGCAGGTGGTGGCCCGCGGGCTCGCCGGGCCCCAACGGCCGACTCGCCTCTCCTACACCGCTCCCACCGTCGACGGTGAGGGTGGTGTCGTCCAGCGGAACGAATCCGCGGCTGCTGGCCGACCCGGTAGCGGTGGCGGGGCCGGTGCCAACGGCGACTACCCCGGAACGCCGCGCAACGCGCTCTGCCCGTGCGGGTCAGGTCGTAAGTACAAGCGGTGCCATGGTGACCCCAAGGTGCGGGCCCGGATGATGGGCTGACCGCGCCGCGGCCGGTCAGCTCCCACCGACCCCGAGCAATCAGCGCAAGACAAACAGTCAGGTGCCCCAGACGGATGTCGTCTGGGGCACCTGACTGTTTGGGTGGGGGACGGCCAGCTCGCCGACCAGCGTCAGCGTGCGGATCAGCCGAGCTCCAGGGCCGTGCAGCGCCAGCGCCCGTCGAGTCCTTCGATGCGCAACGCCACCGCGCGCGACCGTCCGCCGTGGCGGACGTGAACCGACGCCTCGGCGATCCCGTCGCACGGCTCGCAGACATGCACCGACCGGACGATCGCCCGCTCACGTCCGCCCCGGCCGATGAGCCCGGCGGAAGCGGATCCGACGGCGCGTACCCGAGCGATGACGTCGCCGTAGACGTCCGCGTTGGTCCAGCGCAGGAGCTGTGCGGATGGGCGGTCGCCGGTCAACACCTCCACGAGGGCCTGGACGAACCGCCCCGACCACGACCGTGGGTCCGGCAGTGCGAGCCGCGGCGTCGGCTGGGGCGCGAAGAACGGGTCCTCCGACTCCTCCTCAGACGTGTCGTCATCAACGACACTCAGATGGCGCTGCGCGGCTGTGACCGGGGCCGAGGGACCGGTCGCCAGATCGAGCGCGAGTGAGCCATGCGTGAGTGGCTCCAGACCTGACGCGGCCTCGTGGTGGTTGTCGTACGGCGGCTCGGTCGCAGGGGCGGGCACCCGCCGGGGAAGGTGGCGAACGGTGCTCTCGGCTCTGGACCGCGGCAGGGTCTGGGTGGCAGTCATCGGTGAATCCCCCGGTCGATGTCAGTGGTCGATGTCAGTGACGGATGGTGGGCTCCGCTTCAGGCCGGCGGAGGTGGGGTGAGCACCTGGCCGGGAAGGACCATGTCGGGGTTGTCTCCCACGACCTGGCGGTTGGCGTAGTACCAGCGGTGCCACTCGCGGTTGATCTCGGCGTTGCTCGCTCCGTCAGGAAGGTGCTGCCTGGCGATGTCCCACAGGTTGTCGCCGCGCTTGACGACGTACTGCTCCTCCGCCTGGACATGACGGGTGGGCGGTCGGAGCACAGGGTCGGTGGTCTGAGGGCGTTCGGGATTGGGCAGGCCGGCCTGGCTGGAGGTCGGCCGATCAGGCATCGGCAGCTCGTCGCGGATGTCGGAGCCACCGGGACGGTCGAGGTTGGGCAGCTGAATGCCGCTCGGGAGTTGGTTGTCCACTGTCCCGGCGCGGTCGAGGTTGGGCAGCTGGATACCGCTCGGGAGCTGGGTGTCCACCGTGCCGGCGCGGTCGAGGGAGCCCGGACGATCAAGGCCGGGCAGTAGCTGAGCGGCCGCGGCGGCCTGGGTGGGCTGGTTGACGGTCGCCGCGTGGGCAGGCAGCGCACCGAGCACGGGTCCTGCGGCGACCGAGATGCCGAGCGCCACCCGCGCCACCCGGCGATAGACGGCGGGCGTCATGCGTTCGGCGAGCGCGCCACAGGCGGATCCGAGCGCACCGGGAATCGCCGAGAGCGCCATCAGAAGGGTGCCGAGGGCCAGCCAGGCGAAGCACGCCCAGGCCAGCAACGCCACCACGAAGATCAGTAGGGAGTCGAAGGTCGGATTGCCGCCCTGGACTGCGCTCCAGCTTCCCGCGGTGAGCCATCGGAGGAGCCAGCCGCCGACCGCGAACGCGAGGAGCACGCCGATCGGTGAGAGCACCCGGCGAGCGATCCTCATCATTGACCTCCAAACCGTTCGTTTGCTTGCGTTTGCTTTCATACTCTCCCGTTCGTTGACCTGTCAAGGTAGATCCCAGGATGTCCCGGATGTGCAGGCTTCCACACCTGCCGCGAACGCCGGCTGACCAGGGGTTTGGCGCTCGCTCCAGCGTGGCGCACTGTCGCCGCGCGCGGCCACGGTCGACTTCTCCGTTGCCGCCGTCGCCGCGTGGCACTGCCTTACAAAGGTCCGATCTGACCTTCGTCGCGCTCGAAAGCATGCGTTTGCCTGTGTTTGCTTGTAGAAACGTCCAGTCAGGTCGCTGACATGCCGTCGCGAAGGGGGCCCGGTATCGGCGACTTGGTGGCAGTACGGTGGGGTCCGTGCGCTGGGAGAGTCTTTTCGCCGACCTCGATGCTCAGATGGAGGAGCTCGAGGCTGCCGAACTCGCGTCAGAGGTCGCCGACCGTACGCGCCGTGAGGTCGCGAAGTTCCGTCTCGTCGACCGGCTCCGCCCGACCTTCGGGCATCCGGTCACGGTCTTCACCCTCGGCGGTGGCAAGGTCGCCGGGCGGGTCGCCGGCGTCGGCTCCGACTGGCTTCTCGTCTCAGAGGGCCGGATGTATGAGGCGCTGGTCCCGCTGGACGCGATCACGGGCATCACCGGTCTGGGCTCCCTCACCGCCGCACCCGGCAGTGAGGGCAAGGTCGCCGCCAAGCTGACGCTCGGCTATGCGTTGCGCGGCATCGCCCGCGACCGTGCGCCCGTCGCGGTGGCACTGCGCGACCAGACAGTCGTCACCGGCACCATCGACCGGGTGGGCGCTGACTTTTTCGAGATGGCCGAGCACGGACCGGCGGAGATCCGGCGTACGCGAGACATCACCGGCGTGCGGACGGTGCCGTTCGCCGGTGTGGCGTTCGTCCGGCGTTCATGAGCGGATCAGAAGTCGTCGGCCTTGCCGTAGGGGTGTGCGGAGATGAACTCTCGGGTCTCCGAATACATCCGTTCGATGTATTGCTCCAGGGCGGCAGCCTCGACCCGCCACTGGCCGCGCCCGCCGATCTTGATCGCCGGAAGCTCGCCGCTGCGGACCAAGGCATAAGCCTGCGCGGACGAGATGTTGAGGACCTCAGCAACATCGGCCAGCTGCAGAAACCTTGGTGTGGCAGGCAATGCGATCTCCTTCCGGACTTGGTGCTTTGCAAGTCTGCCACGCGGTTGCTTGCGGTTGCGTTCACTTGTCCACAGGTTCGTGAGACCGATTCCAGATGGCGTGTCGCCACGAGCGGTCGGGCCAGCGGTCCTGTGGACAAGAACACGCACGCGGGATCTCCGCGAACCCCCGGCCGAGTGGCCCGTCGCACATGGGGCAGGTCGGGACCAGCCGGACCGAGCGCCGGTCACGCTCGGTGCCGTAATGTGTCTCGACGCCCTCACGACCATGAACCGGAGGACAGACCTTGTCGGACGTGCCGTCGCCCCGGGCCACTCGGCAGCCGCGGCCCCGGTGGCTCGATCCCAAGCTTTTCCTGGGCATCCTGCTCGTGCTCGCCTCGATGGCGCTGGGGGCCCGGGTGATCGCCCAGGCGGACGCGACCGTCGAGGTGTGGGCCGTCAAGGACGACGTCGACCTCGTGCCGCCAGCCACGCTCACGCAGGACCAGCTGATCGCCAAGACCATCCGCTTCACCAGTCAGGGCGACGCCGACCGGTACGTCTCCGCCCGCGAGCAGATTCCGGCGGGCGCGCGGATGGTGCGGGCCGTCGGCGGGGGTGAGTTCCTTCCCCGCGACTCCTGGACCAACAAACCAGACACGAAGCTTCGGGACGCGCCGGTTCCGATTGCCGCCTCGCTGCTGCCGAAGGGCATCAAGGTCGGAGATCGGGTGGACATCTACTTCGTCGCCGGCAACGACGACACCTTCCCACCCAAGAAGGCGCTGCTGGCCGCGAGTGATGTCATCGTGGTGGCCCTGCCCAGTGGTGGCGGGCTGAGCGGTGGTGACGCGAGCGCGACGATCCGGGTGGCTCTGGACCAGATGAGCACGGGACTGACGCTCGAGCAACTCGTCGCCGACGCCGCCAACGCCAAGGCCGTGGTCGTCAAGCACGTCGCACCGGAGCCGAAGAGGTGAGATCGTGAGCCTGCCCGTCCTCACCGCGGTCACCGGTGCGCAGTGGGAGTCCGACCTGGTGAGTGCGCTGGAGCGCAGCGCACTCGGCCTCGACGTCGTACGCCGGTGTGTGGACCTGCCAGACCTGCTGGCCACCGCGCAGTCGGGCCAGGCCAGGGCGGTCCTGCTCTCGGCCGACCTGCGCCGCCTCGACCGCGACGCCGTAAGCCGGCTCATCGTGGGCGGGGTCGCGGTGGTCGGTGTGGTCACGCCGGGCGACCTCGACGGCGAGGACCGGCTCCACCGGCTCGGCATCCGCGCCGTCGTTCCGGCCGACGCGCCCGCCGACGTCCTCGCGAGCGCGGTGGCGGAGGCGGTCGAGCTCGCGCAGTCCTCGGGTGGGGCGCCGACGGCGGCGTTCGCGGTGTCCAACCCCCGCAGCACGATGCCCAACCTCCCGCCGGCGCAGGAGGTTCCGGCGTACGAACCCACCACGGGCACCGGCCAGCTGATCGCGGTCTGGGGTCCGACGGGAGCACCCGGCCGGACCTCCGTGGCGATGACGCTCTCGACGGAGCTGGCGGTGTTCGGCGTCCCCACGCTGCTTGCCGACGCCGACGTCTACGGCGGGGTGGTGGCGCAGGCCATGGGTCTCCTTGACGAGGCGCCGGGTCTGGCGGCGGCCTGCCGGTCTGCCAACAACGGCACGCTCGACCTGCCGGCGCTGGCCCGCCACGCCCGCGAGGTCCTTCCTCGCCTGCGGGTCCTCACCGGGATCCAGCGCTCCGACCGCTGGCCGGAGCTGCGCGCGTCGGCGCTCGAACAGGTCTGGGAGTATTCCCGCCAGCTGGCCGCGGCGATCGTGGTCGACTGCGGATTCTGCCTGGAGCAGGACGAGGAGATCTCCTTCGACACCGCGGCGCCCCGGCGCAACGGCGCGACCCTCACGACGATCGAGCTCGCCAACACGGTGGTCGTGGTGGGCTCGGCCGACCCGATCGGACTCCAGCGCCTGATCCGTGGCATCGAGGAGCTGCGGGAGGCCGTGCCGGGAGTCACGCTGCGGGTCGTCGTCAACGGCGTCCGCAAGGGCCCGGTCGGCGGTGATGCCGAAGGGCAGATCCGGGACGCCCTCCGCAGATACGCCGCGGTCGACACGGTGGTGTGCGTGCCGTACGACCGGACGTCGTTCGACACCGCCCTCGCCCAGGGACGCACCCTGGCTGAAGTCGCGCCCAAGTCGCCGGCCCGTCCGCCGCTGCGGGGCCTGGCTGCCGAGCTGATGGGCATCACGCTGCCCCGGCAACGACGCCGGCAGAAGAAACGCTGAGCCGAGCGCACCATGAGTGCCGAGGCACCCGACGGGAGGTGGGGGTGGGCCCAGACGGATGAAGCCCGAGGAGGGCCGGAACCCCAAAGCCTGCTGGTGTTCGAGACGGAGCGGGCGAGGTTGTTCGCGCTCGCCTACCGCCTGCTGGGCTCGGCGAGCGAGGGGGAGGACGTCGTTCAGGACGCGTTCCTGCGTTGGCACGGCGTCGACCAGTGTCAGGTCGACTCGCCCCGGGCCTGGCTCGCCAAAGTGGTCACCAACCTGTGCCTCACCCGGCTGACCGCGGCCCGGACGCGGCGCGAGACGTACGCCGGGCCCTGGTTGCCCGAACCCGTCGCCACCGACACCGGGGCCCTCGGCCCGCTGGAGACGGCCGAGCAGCGGGAGCTGGTGTCGTTCGCACTGCTCACCCTGCTGGAGCGGCTGAATCCGGTCGAGCGTGCGGTCTTCGTGCTGCGGGAGGCGTTCGGCTACAGCTACCGCCAGATCGCGGCCGTTCTGGACCTGTCCGAACCCAACTGCCGCCAGCTGGCCAGCCGGGCGCGTGGCCGCCTGACCGAGGCGCGGACCAGGTTCGAGGTGAGTGGAGTGGAGCGGCGCCGCCTGCTCGAACGCTTCCTCGCCGCGGCGCGGGTCGGCGACCTGGCCCGGCTCGAGCGGATGTTCGCGGCCGATGTCGTGGCCTGGACCGACGGCGGGGGCAAGGTGTCCGCCGCGCTCCGTCCGGTCATAGGGCCGGCCAAGGTGGCCCGCTACTTCGTCGGCGGACTCGCCCGCGCGGGTGCCGTGAACCTACGCATGATGGAGCTCAACGGCCAGGTCGGGTTGGTCGCAACGGCCCCTGGCGGCGCGGTGTTCGGAGCCGTCACCCTCGAGGCGGTGGGCAGCCAGATCAGCCGGGTCAGGACCGTCGCCAACCCCGACAAGCTGGCCTACCTCGCGAAGCAGTTGTCACATCCGCACGCCGTCCTTGGTCCATAGGGCGTGGAGACAGGCATTCTCGTCACGGGCGGCACCGGCACGGTGGGCCGCCACGTCGTACGCCGGCTCGCCGCGGCGCGGGTCGCGGACCTGCGGGTCTTGAGCCGGCGGGCCCGACCGCCTGGGGAGGAGACGCCGGCCAGGTGGTTCGTGGGCGAACTGGTGAGCGGCGAAGGACTCGAACCCGCGCTCGCGGGCGTCGGCACGATCATCCACTGCGCCGGGGACGCGCGTCGGCCGAGCCGCGATATCCCCGCGGTGGACGGCCTGGTGGCGGCGGCCCGTCGTTCGGTGGCGACCATTGGTGCGCCGGCCCCACACCTGGTCGTCGTTTCGATCGTCGGGATCGAGCGGATGCCGTTCGCCTACTACCGCATCAAGGTGGCGGTCGAGCGTCTTGTCGAGGCCTCGGGACTGCCGTGGACGATCCTGCGGAGCACGCAGTTCCACGACCTGATCTACCGCCTCGTCGGGGGACTGGCCAGGCTGCCGGTGGTGCCGGTGCCGGCGGGCGTGCGGTTCCAGCCGATCGACGCCGACGAGGTGGCGGCCCGCCTGGTCACGCTGGCACGGGGTACGCCGACCGGCCGGGCGGCAGACCTGGGTGGCCCGCAGGTCCTCGGCTTCGACGACCTCGTACGCGGCTACCTGCACAGTCGGGGACTACGGCGTCCGATCCTGCGGGTACCCGTCCCAGGTGCCTTCGCCCGCTCGCTGAGGGCAGGGGCGAACCTCACGCCGGACCACGCCGACGGGCAGCGTACGTGGGCGGCGTTCCTGGCCGAGCAGGCCGGGACCGGGCCCGAGACAGGGACCGGGGCCGGGACCGGGTCCGAGACCGAGATCAGCGGGTGAACCTCACCCGATGGCTCGCGCCGGCTGAGGCGTGGACGTCGACTCGCAGGCGGATCGTCGGCTCGACGGACAGGACAGTCACGGTCGGATCGGCGTCCGCGGACTTGAAACCATGCCGGTCGAGACTGAGGGTGACGGTCGTGCCGTCCTGGGTGGGATCGGAAACGGCGAGCGTGAGGGTCCCTCGCCGCTCGCGGACGAGGACGGCGCAGGGCGCGTCGACCTGGATGTCCCGGACCCCGCCGGGCCGCCAGAAGTTGGCCGCGAGGACGCCCGACGGGTGCGCCCAGACGGCCTGGACCGCCGAGCTGTTGGCGAGGACCTGGAAGCCCGGATCCCGAGCCAGCTCGGTCGTACGCCGCGGCGTCGCGCCCGGGACCACCACGTAGGCGTACGACGCGTCGCTGGGGTCGACGCCATGGTCGAACCACATCGTCAGGTAGCGCCGGGTGATCGGCGTGATGGGCCCGGACTGATGGATGTCCCGCCACGCGCCGGTCCGAGCCTCCCGCCGGACCTTCAGCCGCCCGCCACCTGGGACGAGGAAGCCGCCCACGCCGTCGAGGTGCGCCCAGCTGGCACCGTCGATGCTCTCCTCCGACCCGAGCTCGCTGACCCGGGTGGCGCCGTTCACCGCCAGCCGGTTGGTGCCGTCGGCGTGGAGGTTGCGGTTCTCGACGATGGTCTCCACCCGGTGACCGGACGAGCCGGTGATCCCCGCACCGAGGGCGATGACGTACTCGTCCAGGCAGAACCAGGACTTGCGGGCGACCAGTGGTGACACGGGTGCCTCGAGGTGCTGCCCGACGGTGGCGTACCCGTCGAGCGTGGCCCCGCCGACCCAGGTGGCGGTGGGTGGGCGGGCCTCACCCCACTGGCCGCCGGCCCGGTTGGGCAGCGGCTTGGTGTCGACCGTGATGCCGGGCAGGCGCGTGAGGTCGACCGTCGGCCAGAACTCGTCGGCGTACTGACCGTTGTCGCCGTCGTAGAGGTACGTCATACCCGAGCCGGTGTGGTAGCCGCGGTCGTTCTCGCCGTTGCCGCACTCGTAGTAGGAGATCCGTTTCGACGCCATCGAGATCGCGTACGCCCAACCTGGCCGGCGGTGTACCGAGCGGGCCATGCTCGGGAACAGATGATGACCGGCCGGCTCCGGCACGGGCGCGATTCCCGACTTCTGGAGCGTGGTGACCAGGACCGCGCGGGGGAGTGAGGCGCTCGCGAGGATGTCGGAGAACGTGTCACGGTCGAGCCAGCCCGCGACCCTTGCCCGCCAGCGGTCGCCAAGCGAGGGTTCGACGCCGTCGGCCATCCGCAGGATCGCCTCGATGGTGGCGTAGCCGTCGCCGTGGTCGGACGCGTTGTAGCGCGAGATCCCCCGGCCGCGGACGAAATCCATCATCCGGGCGTCGTGGATCACCGGCGCGAACGTCTGCTCCACCGCGTCGAAGAGGATCTGGCGGCTCGGGTCGGTGATCTCGTACGCCGACCCGGCGAACAACGCCAGCAGCTTGCCGAGGCCGCCGAGCAGCACGTTGCCGTAGGTGCCCGTGTAGGCGACCCAGGTGTGCTGGACGAAGGAGCCGTCGCGGTAGAACCCGTCTCCGGTCGTGACGTACTGCCATACGTCGACGAGTCCGTCGCGGGCGCGGGTGACCTTGGCCGCGTCCTTCGTCGCGATGCCGCGAACGGCGACGGCCTGGCAGAGGTCGACCCGGTTGGCTCCGGTGGAGGTGACCTTGCCGCGTTCGGGCGGGAACTGCTCCCACGGGTCGGGCACGAACCAGTCGATGGCGCCGGCGTACCGCTCCATCGCGTCCGCCGGGATGTGGTCGTGGAGCAGGCACATGGCGTCGGCCAGGGCCCGGCTGGCGCCGATCTCCCAGCTCCACCAGTTGCCGAACTCCTTCCGGCCGGCGTAGTAGCCGAACTGGTTGACCGTCTCCAGGCCAGCCAGCGTGTCGGCGAGCAGCGCCTCATCGGCGTGGAAGCGCGAGCCCCGGGTGGCCCAGGCGGTCGCCATCCGGGCGAGGAAGACGAGCGTGTTGGAGATCTGGGCGTCGTTGGCCATGCTCTGGTCGTTGAAGACCCGGTCGCGGTGCGGCGTTCGAACGATCCGGCCGAGGTCAGCCTGGACAGCGGCGTCGAGCCCGCGGAGAGCGGCCGCGATCGCGGGTTCGGTGGGGTCCACCTGGTCGCCGCCGGTGAGCGTGGCGACCCACGTCTCGCGGAGAGCGTCGAAGGTGTCGCCGGCCGCCGTGTCCGGCCCGCCGCTGGGACCGGTAGCCGCAGTCGCCTGGTCGCGGTCGAAGGGCACGGCTGAGAGTAACGTCGCCGCCGTCGCCCCGAGGACCAGACGCCGGGGGAGACGCGGCGGCACTGCGTTGGCATGGTGGTCGGGCACGGCGCACCTCCGAGGGGGACCGGTCCAGGCGCTTGGAAGGTACTTGTCCGGGCGTACGCCGGGAAGCTCAATTGGCTGCTTCGGCCACACCAGGGAGGCGCTCAGGTCGCGAAGAGGAGCGTGAGCCCGCCCAGGGTGTAGCCCACCATCACGACCAGCAGCGGGAGTTGGCCGAGCAGGGCGGTCCGGCGTGGAAACAGCGCGGCGGCCCGGTCGTGGGCGGCGATGACGCCGAAGACGTGCCCGACAACGACCGCGCCGACCTTCACCAGCGCGACGAGTTCGGGGCTGTTGGCGAGCGTGGAGTCGACGCCGCGTCCGGAGAGACCGAGCAGGTTGGCGCCGTTCGACAGCGGATCGGACAGCTGGATCAACGTCCGCTGGCCTTCGAGCACCAGCAGCGTGAAGTAGTGGGCGATCATGTAGCCGAGGGCGATGGGCATGACGGAGGGTGCGAACGCCTGCGGCAGCCCGCTGCCGCCGCGGACCCCGGCCATGCCGCCGGCGACGATCGTGCCGGTCCAGAAGGTCCCGGCGACCAGGAGGATGAGGCAGGTCAGCGCGGTTGTGCCGGCGAGGACCTCCGGGACACCCGAGCCCTGCACGAACCGCACCCACGAAGTGCTCTGCGAGAACCCGTCGTACGCGGTGGACCCGAGCAGCACCGAGATCACCGCGACCAGGCCGGGCGCTGCTGCTCCCGAGCCGGGCAGCCGCGCCAGGTGGCCGAGTGGGTTACGCAGCACCAGCCGGCCGTCGGCCGCCCGGCGGGCGAGCGGGGAGAGGTGCCCGAAGAGCTTCGAGTAGACCTCGAAGGGATCGCCCCGATCGAACCACCGGGAGCCGTAGATCACCGCGGCCATCAACGACAGCACCGCGTACACCGCGAACCACATCCGCACGACAGGCAGCGTGGTGTTGGACGGCGCGATGAGTTCCAGCCAGACGAAGCCGAAGAGCCCGACGGCCGCCGGCCAGTAACCGAGGCCGGCTGGGAGCGGGAGCAGGCCGTCCTCTGGACGCGTCCGCAGGAGCCACGACACGAGACGGTGGAGGGTGCGGAGCGGGTTGACGAGCCGCCACACCGGCCCGAAGGCGACCGACAGAGGGACCAGGCCGACCCAGAAGAGGACGTAGACCACGCCGAAGGTCGGGTTGACCAGGAGGTCGGGCCCGAAGAGCGCGGCGACGAGGACGTACGCCGTGGTGAGTAGGCCAAGGATCTGGAGGGCCAGCCGGAAGGCGGCCGAGTCGACCAACCGGGTGAGGCGTTCCGGCAGCACCCAGCCGGCGTCGGCGTCCTCAAAGCGTGGTGTCCGCCAGGCCCAGGCCAGGATGGCGAACGACACGAGCAACGCGACAGCCGCGCCGACGAGCGCGGTCGAGAACGGCACTGGCAGGTCGCCGCGCCCGCCCACGCCGTGGGCGAGGACGGTCACGCCGCCGGCAGCGCCGTCGGTCATGGCGTGACGATGAGCTGGTAGACGAGTGCGCCGGTCTCGTGGGTCTCGATCTCGAACCTGCCGGTCTGATCGGCGACGAACTCCAGCGAGCTGGCGGCGCCGGGCTTGATGGCCAGCGCCTTGTCGTACCCGTGGACGTGGATCTCGTCAGCCGCGTCGCCTGACGCCTGGATCCGCACGGTCGTGCCGGCCTTGACCTTCACCTGTTCGGCGTTCGGGGACACCTTGCCGTTCGCGATCGTGATGTCGAGCACGGTCGCCCGCACGGTCGGGGTCGAACTCGGGGTCGAGCTCGGGGTGGTGGACGAGGGCGTCGACGGGGTGCTCGCGTCACCAGAGGGGGTCGGGCTCGCCGACTGCTCCGTGGTGTTGCGTGGAGACGCGGCGGGGTCGGTCTCCCCGCCGCTCGCGCAGCCGGCGAGCAGGCCGCCGGTGAGGCCCGCGAGGACGAGGGCGGCCGCCGAGGCTCGGGCGACCCGGCGGGCAGCGGTGATGCGGGGCATACCTGGGCAACCTCCGTGGAACGACGGACGAGGTGGTCGGCCGCTCACGGTACGCGTTCTTCCTGAAAGCCTGTGCATCCGGGCGGCCGCTGGGAATGTACGAGCGTGCCACCATGAGGGTTCCGAGGAGCGGGAGGTGCGGGATGCCTGATCGGCTGAGTGCGGTGGACCTGTCGTTCCTGTATCTGGAAGAGCCGACGACGCCCATGCACGTCGGCAGTGTCGGGTTGTTCGAGACGCCTGCGGGCGGGTTCGGGTTCGAGATGCTGCTCGCGCTGGTCCGGGAGCGGTTGGCGTACGTCCCGCGCTATCGGCAGCGGATCCGGTGGGTTCCGGGCAACCTCGCCAACCCGGTCTGGGTCGACGACGAGGACTTCGACCTCACTTACCACGTACGCCGGTCCGCGGTCCCGAGGCCGGGCACGCCGGACCGCCTGCGCGAGCTGGTCGCGCGCATCATGAGCCGGCCGCTGGACCGCTCGAGACCGCTGTGGGAGATGTATCTCGTCGAGGGTCTGGAGGAGGGCCGGTTCGCGCTGCTCTCCAAGACCCACCAGGCCGTCATCGACGGCATCACGGCCGTCGACATCGGCCAGGTGGTGCTCGACGGGACGGCACACACGCCGGACGCACCGGCGGACAACTGGGCACCGGCACCCGAGCCGTCATCGCTTGAGTTGCTGGCGGGCGCGCTCGTGGACGTCGTACACCGGCCGGGCGATCTGCTAGACGCGGCTCTCCGCACGGTCTCCGACCTACCCGTGGCCGGCGGCCGGTTGGCCCGCGGCGTGGGTACGGCGGTCGGTGGCGTGGTGACGGCGATGCGGACGGCCGCGCGGCCGGCCCCTGGCAGCCCGCTCAACGTCCCGATCGGGGCGCAGCGCAGGTTCGCCACCGTCGACACCCGGCTCGACGACTACCGCGAGGTGCGGGCCCGGCATGGTGGCGACATCAACGACGTCGTCCTCGCCACCATCGCGGGTGCACTGCGGTCCTGGTTGTTCACCCGCGGGGTCCGGGTGTCCTCGACGACGTCGGTGCGGGCGCTGGTCCCGATGAGTGTGCTCACCGGCGAGGGACAGAGCCGGGTGGCGGAGTACGTCGTCGACCTTCCGGTCGGTGAGCCGAGTCCGGCGATGCGGCTTCACCAGGTGTCGTACGCGATGAAGGCCCATCAGGAGACCGGCCGTGCCGTTCGGGCCCGCGCGCTCGCCGGTATGGCGGGGTTCGCGCCACCGACCCTGCACGCCCTGGGTGCCCGGGTGGCGAGCTCGCTGTCACGGCGGATCTTCAACCTGGTCGTCACCAACGTCCCCGGCCCGCAGACGCCGTTGTATGTCGGTGGGGCGCCGATGCTGACGACGTACCCCGTCGTGCCGCTCGCGAAGGGGCAGGCGCTGGCGATCGGCTTGACGTCGTACAACGGCACTGTCTGCTTCGGTCTGAACGCGGACCGCGACGCGATGTCTGATCTGGACGTACTCGCGCAGTGCATCCCGGATGCCCTGGCTGAGCTGGTCGGCGTTGGGGAGCCAGTCTCAATACCACCCGAGCGTCGGCGCGGGAGGGCACACTGAAAAGCGGAGAGGACTCTGAGCCCACGGTGAGGAGGACGCCATGAGCCGCCCGCGACGTGGTTTAGTACTCGGTGCGGGCGGTGTACTCGGCGCCGCCTGGATGATCGGCGCATTGTGCGCGCTGGAGGAAGAAACCGGGCTGGTAGCCACGAAGGCGGACCTCCTGCTCGGAACGTCCGCGGGGTCGGTCGTCGCGGCTCTCCTTGCCGCCGGGGTCTCTCCGGAGGAGCAGCGCGCGCATCAGCGAGGCGAGGTGCTCGACGGGAGCCCGCTGGCCGGGGTCGAGTTCGACTACGCGCTGGGCGGGCGGCCTCCCACACCGTGGCCCGGCGTGGGATCGGCCCGGCTGCTGGCCGCGATCGTTCGCGACCGGCGCCTTCTCAGTGCTCCTGTCGTACTTGCCGGATTGCTCCCTCGGGGACGCGGATCGATCAACGCCCTCGCCGAACTCGTCGACCAGGTTGTCCCGAGCTGGCCGAAGCGTCCTGAGTTGCAGGTCGTCGCGATGGACTACGACGCTGGCCGCCGGGTCGTCTTCGGTGCCGCGTCCAACGGCGCCATGCCTCCCTCGAAGGCGGTGACCGCCTCCTGTGCGATACCCGGGTGGTTCGCGCCCGTGGAGATCGACGGTCGCGTCTATGTGGACGGGGGTACGACGTCGATCGCCTCGGCCGACCTGCTGGCCGGCCGGAAACTCGACGAGGTCTATGTCCTGGCGCCACTGGCCTGGCTCGCGTCGCCAGAGTCGATGGGTCCGTCGATGTGGATGCTGCAGCACTGGCGGCGTGCCCTGACCCGGCAGCTGAGCCATGAGGTCGAGCAACTACGTGCCGAGGGGACCCGCGTGACCATCCTCGCCCCGTCGGCCGAGGACCTCGTGATTCTTGGCCCGAACCCGATGGACGAACACCGGCGGCTCGAGGTTCTCGAGACGTCCCTGCGGACGAGCCGAGCCGCGGTCCGGAGCCTCAGGCACCGGCGTACCCCTCATGCGGGTTCGGCGCGGGCGGTGCGCCACCACCGCGCCATGCACCACGCCACCGGTGTGTCGAAGGTCCGCCGGCGCGGGGGATCGTAGAACACTCTCGGCTGACTGCCGCCCCGCCCGCCTGGCGTGTCTGAGCGCCGGAACCAACCGTCAGGTGCGTGCGCCGTAGATTGGCAGCCTGGAACGGTCAGGCGAACACTGATCGCGGAAACGAAGGAACGGACATGCGGGTCTATCTCGGCGTAACGCTCACCGAACTCGCGGCCGCCGTGGCGGCGGGTGGCTTCGGGCCGCCGCCGATGCTGGGGTACGCGGTGACGCCCACCCTGCGCGAGTGGTACGCCGAGGGTGACCTGGAGGAGCTGGAGTACGCCGCGACCTCCGAGGCGGCCAAGGCGTCCCTGCGGCGGCTGAGCCTCGACCCTGACGCGCCGCCGCGCCGCGTGGTGGTCGCCGCGGAGGCACCGGACGGGTTGGTGCTCCCCGACGCGTCGGTCGGCCGGGCCGCGGTGGTGATACAGGCTGCGATCCCGATGGACAAGGTGGCTTCGGTCCACGTGGACGAAGAAGCAGCGGCCGGCAGTGTGCGGTCCGCGGCGGAGGCGGTGGAGAAGGCCGACGCCGGCGATGAGGACGCGGTATTTACGGTGGACGAGGCGTTCGGTTATGAACTGCTCTGGTACGCCCGGCAGGAAATTCCCGATCTGCTTTCCTGATCCGTGCGGCGCGGGGTAGAGGAAATGTGCTGTCGTAGTTGATCAACGGTCCCGAAGTCGGACACCCATCGCGGGGAGTGCCCGATTTGCGGACCGTTGATCAACTTCGCATAGTGCCGTCGCGGCATATCCCTACCATGCAAGGCGAATTCAGCTTGCTTAGTGGGGAGTTTCCGGTGCCGTCTTCGGCAAGATCGTGGAAATTGCGCGGTGCTATAGCACCCCGGAGTCTCCACGATCCGAGATGCCGCACCCCGGCGAGTTGATCAGCGCGGCTCCGACGGATCCAGAATGCCGCAGAAGACGTTCGTGTCCGGACCGCTGGTCGGGGCCGCTGTCGGAGCCGCCTGCGATGATCGCGTTGGCTCAGGAAGGGTTCCTGGCCGACGAGGCACAGGCCGGGAGCCAAGGATGGCGAAGGATTCGCAACGACCACATGAGCCGGCCACGGAGCCCGAGCACCTCAGCAGGTTCGTCCTGGAGAGGCTCAATGCCGGCGACGTCGACGGGCTGGTAGCGCTCTACGAGCCCGACGCGGTGCTGGCCCTGCCAGACGGCGGGATCGCGAGCGGCAGGGAGGAAATCCGCCGGGCGTACGAGCGGATTGTGGCCGATCGTCCCGTCTTCGCTCCGGGAGAGCCGCGGCCAACCCTCCGTCAAGGCGACCTTGCGCTGACGTCGGTACGCCTGGCCGATGGTGGTACCACTGTCGAGGTGGCCCGCCGGCAGTCCGACGGCACCTGGTTGTGGGTGATCGACCAGCCCAGGCTCTGAACTCCCGCGCGGTTGCGAGCAGGACCCCGACTGCTCCGAGCCCGGTCAAAGGAAGGGCCCCCGGGCGGCTAGTCGGCGGGCGGCTCGACGTCGCAGGAGCCGGACGCCCTGACGACGGCCTCCAGTTTGGAGCGGGCGCAGAGCTTCTCCAGAACCTTCCGGACGTGGCTGCGTACGGTCGGATAAGCGATGCTCAGCCGGTCGGCTATCTGGCGGTTGTCGAGCCCCTGCGACATTAGGTCAAGAATTTCACGTTCGCGTGGTGTGAGGCTTTCGAGTTGCCGCACCAGCCCCGCGCTGCGCCGGGCGGTCTCCCGGCTGCGCGCCAGCAGGGCGGCCAGTTTGCCTGCCGGGATGAGCATCTCGCCGTCGGCGGCGCGGCGTACCGCGTCCGCGATTTCTCCGGCGCTCGCGGCCTTGAGGAGATAACCGCTGGCCCCCGCCTCGATGGCGGCCATCATGGCCTGGTCACTGTCGTCAGCGCTGACGAACACCACCGCGGTCTCGGGTCGGCGCGTGCGGATGCCGGCCGCGGCGTCGGCGCCGCTGCCGTCTGCCAGCCAGAAGTCGAGGACGGCCACGTCGACCGGCCGCTCCTCGGCGATACGGACGGCCTCGGCGACGCTGGGTGCCCAGCCGAGGACCTCCAGGTCTGGATGCTCGTTGAGGAGGACCGTCATGCCCTCGGCAACCACCGGGTGGTCCTCGACGATCAGGACCCGAATGAGCTCGGGAACGGGTTGGATGCTCACAGATCGCCTCCGGTCAATCCCGACTCGCGCGGGACCCAGAATTCCACGATGGTACCTGAACCAGGCGTGCTCTCCACCCGGCACCAACCACCGACAATTTCGGCGCGATCCCGCATGAGAATAAGCCCGAGATGACCAGGTTTCGCCTCAGCTTCGAGCGGAAGATAACCAACTCCGTCGTCGATGATCTCAGTCAGGCAACCGTCATTGACGTCACTGACGCGCACCTGGATACGCGAGGCCTGCGCGTGTTTGCGAACGTTCATCAACGCTTCCTGGGCAATCCGGTAAATAAGTACACGGGTCGGGACGGGCGGCTCGGTTTCGAGGTTACTGGTCAATTCGTATTCAATGCCGATTTCACCTTTGAGCTGTTCGAGATAATCATGCAACGCCGCGATCAGGCCCTCGCTTTCCAGGGCCGGCGGGCGGAAGTCGAAGATCATCCGGCGAAGCCGGTCCGCGGCGAGTTTGACCGTTTCCTCCAGCTTGGTGAGCACCGCCAGGTCCTCCGGTTCGCTCAGTCGGCGCCGCAGCTGCTGGAGTCGCAGCGCGGCGGCCGTGATGACCTGCAGGCTGTCGTCGTGGATGCCGGCCGCGATTCGTAGGCGTTCGCGTTCCTGGGCGCGGACCAGCTCCACGAGCACGTTCCGGTGCTCCTGGCCGGCCGCACGGAGCATCTCGACGCTGTGCTCCAGCACAGCTCGGGACCCGGCGGTCTCGGTGAGGTCCCGGATGGTCAGGATCACCTGGGCACCTTCGTCGGTGCGGATCCGGCGGATGCTCACGTCGACCGGGAAGTCGGTGCCGTCCCGCCTTCGGCCGACGAGCTCCAACCCGCCAGGTGCCGTGGGCGCCCCGGCTTCCGTGGGGACCTCGTCGCTTTCCCGCCGATAGATGGTGACCGGATGATCCGGCAGGAGCGCGTCCACGGATCGTCCGATCAGGTCCTCTCGCGGGTAGCCGAAGAGTTCCTCGGCGGCCGTGCTGACGAGCTGGATGACGCCGTCCGCGTCGACAACGACGGTCGCCTCCGGTGAGGACTCGAACAGCTGCTGGTAGTGGGCCTCCGCGAGGGCCAGCTCGCTGATGTCGCGTAGGAACACCGACACGCCGCGCTGGCCAGGCAGCTGGCTCGCCGTCACCTCTACTTGGAACGTGCTGCCGTTCTGGCGTCGTCCCACGGCCGTGAAGTGGGCCTCGGGCTGTTCGCCTTCTGGCGGTTCGTGACTGAGTAGCCGGTAGATCAGCTCGTCGGTGGGTTCGCCTGACCGGGAAACCGGCACCAGCCTGGTGAGGTGCTCACCGACCAGCTCGTTACGGCGGAAGCCGAACAGCTGCTGGACTGTGGCGTTCACCAGCTCGATCCGGCCGTTCGCCTCCAGCAGAAGGATGGCGGTCGGCGCGCGGTCCTGCAGTTGTCTGAGCAGGTTGGTGTTCTGGAGGGCCACCGCCTCGGCGCGCCGCGCGTTCTCGAGGTCGCGCCGCATCACCCGTACGCACTCCTTCGCCAGCGGGATCGAGAGACTCACCTGCCCCCGCGCGGCGCGGGCGATGGCCTCCAGGATCTCCTCGTTGGCGACGCCCTTGACCAGGTAGCCCGAGGCACCCGCGTCCAGGGACTCCAGCGCGCTGCTGGGATCCTCGTAGGCCGAGAGGACGAGGATGGCGGTCGTGGGTGTCCGATCACGGATCGTCCGGATCGTCGCCGGTGCGGTGCCGCCCGGCATCCGGGCGTCGAGCACCACCACCCGTGGATGATCCCTGGTGGCCAGGCGTACGACGTCAGGATGGTTGACCGCCTCGCCCACCAGCTCGAGATCCGGCTGGCTGGCGATCAGGTCAGCCAACGCGTCACGAAGCGCCCGGTCGTCGTCGGCGATCATGACGCGCGTCCTGATTCTGGTCATCAGGTGTCCCCGAGGTGCGTGATCGCCGCCCGCAGGCCCGACACCTCGACCCGGTCGGGCAGAGCCAGTGACAGCCACGGCAGTACGGTCGCCAACGGCTCGGCCAGGACACGGTGGTGCCGCCGGTCGATCCGGTCACACGCGGCGACCGCCGCCGCCGCGTCCCAGGCCGCCGCCCAGAACGCCCAGTCGGAGCAGGTGGCACGCAGAGCCACGTCCATGGCCTCGCGCCGGGCGAGGGCGGCGGCATCGAGGATCGCCTGCCGTTCCTCTGGCGTTGTCGCCTGCCAGATGGCCGCCCACGCCGCGGCGCGATCGGGGCGCGAGTGCTCCTTCCACGCCGCGGCCACCGTGCCGATCTCCTCCGATCCGAGCCCGTCGAGGTGGGAGATCATGTGCAGCACCTCCCGGGTATTCGGTCCGAAGATGCCGGTCATCGCCACCTCCTCCACCTCCTCCACGACGGTGCTGGCGGTTAGTTCCTGAGGTCGGGTGGCAGGTGGTACTTCGGCTGCGGCGGCAACTTCACCGGACCGCCCGACTTGTCTACTGTGATGGTGGTTGATCCGACTCCGCCGCTTCGGGCGCCGACCAGTTTGAAGGTCAACTTGCCCTGCGCGTCGCCGGGGATCATGTAGCTACCGACCGCCGCCGCCGCACCAGCCGCGTCGACGCGGAACGCCGACACCAGCTCGTTGTTGGCGAAGACGTGCACGGCCTCCTTGGACGCGAAGCCCTTGACGTAGAAGTTGAGCATCGTGCCGGGCAGACCGCCGTAGGTGTTGGTGCGGGCCATCGGGCTGTACGGCAGGGCGAGGAACCCGCCCTTGGCCGAGGCCCGGCTCTGCTCGCCGACGAAGACCAGCGACTGGCGCCCCTTGAGCCCGAACGGCACCTTGAAGCTCGTCCCCCCGATCATGCCGTTGTTGTCGGCCCGCATCGTCATGACCGGCGTGCCCTGCGTGCTGCCGCCGAAGTAGACCAGTACCCGTTCGTTGGGTGCGAAGCCCTTGCCGGCCACGGCGATCGGGTAGGCCGCCCGGGCCGCGAACGGCTTCGTGGTGACCACGGGGTACTGACGGAGCAGCTGGAACGGCGCCACCGCGGTCGTCTTGGACTTGGCGCCCACCAGGATGATCGTGCTCGCGCCGACCGCGCCGACGCCGACCCGGATGGGCACCTTCATGAGCGTGCCGTGTTCGTCGGCGCGCAGGGTCGCCGTCGGCGCACCGGTGATCCGGCCCCAGTAGACCTTGATGGGTTCCTTCGCCATGAAGCCCTGCGCGTCAAGCGTCAGCGAGGTGCCCGGCGGGCCGTAGGCCTTGCTGATCTTGACCATGCCGACGCCGGCCTGGGCGTTCAGCTCCGCCACGGCCACCTTGGTGCTGCCCTCCTGGGCGACCTTCACCACCTGCTTGCCGCCGGCGTTGCTCGCCGACATGGGGTAGGTGAAGGTCGTGCTGACGACCCCGTCGCGGTTCGCCTTGGCCGAGGTCATCGGGGTGTCCTTGCCCTTGCCGAGCGAGAGGATGATCTGCACCCGGGCGCCGCGGTCGAAACCGGAGGCATCCACGCTGACCATCCCGCCGGGCTTGGCCAGTGCCGGGTTGAGCACCGCCACCGGACCCTCCCCAACGGGCACCCTCCTGCCGTTGAACTCGACGATGCGTTGGGGTTTGCGGGGTTCGGGGGCCTGAGCGTTCCTCCCCCCTCTGCCGGTGGTGTCAACGGCTCCTTGCCCTGGCGCACCGGGTACAAGTGTTCGCCCCAGAGCGACGACGACCATGAGCGCGACCACCGCGATCAGAACCTTCCTCCAGGACCATTGTGGCCCGTTCCAGTTCCGCATCTCCATCGCCTCTCTTTGCCAACTTCCGCGCCGGTATCCGGCCGGTGTACTACTTCTCGATCTTGTAGACCGCGAGGTGGATACCACCGCGGTTCAGGTCCCAGACCCGTTGGCCGTGTTGATCAATCGCATCGAGCATGTAGTTCTCGGCGCCGTTGCCGTTGTTACGTTCCATGGCTGCCCGCATCTTGTTGGACATGATCACGTAGTCGATGTTCTGCCAGTTCCGGCGGAACAGTTTGTCCCTTACCGCCGGGTCCGATGCCGCCTTGAAGTGCGAGTGCGCGCGGGGGTAGTACGGCTTGACGTCGTGCAGAGCCGTCCACATGTCGTCATCGATGATGAGCCGGGAGTTCGGTGGGACGTTCTTTCGTACCCACGCGATCTGCTGTTCCTGCAGCGCGGTCACTTCCAGGTGGTAAAGGTCGTGCGCCTGCAGGTTTCCCTGGGTGCCTCGGGCGACAAAGTAGCCACCGGGGATAATCAGGGCGAGTACCACGATTGCCGCGGTCAACGCGATCTTGGCTCGCTCCGGTGCCTTCTTCATCACGGCCGCGTAGAGCAGACCGATGTTCATGGCGAGGACCGGGATCATCGGGACGACGTAGAAGTCCAGCAGGATGCTGCCGCGCACCATGTAGAAGCCGTATCCCATCGCCATCATGCCGGCGACGAGGTAGCCCAGGCGATTCTCGCGGTCCTGCGACCAGAGGAGGAGTACGAGGACCACCGCGATACAGCCGGCGATCAGGATGTATGGATCCCGGGACAGCCAGCTTCCTTCCATCAGCTGGACGAAGAGGTTCCGTCCCTGCGGACCGCTCCGGCTGATCTGCCACCAGATCGAGTACAGCAGCGAGACGTGGTTGGCCGGCGGGTTGCTGACGTTGAAGTCGAATCCACTCGGTAGGAGCTCGTTCTTCAGCTCGGCGAAGAGTATGTACACCGACACCGGAATCGCCGCCGCGAACCACCAGAACTGCAGCTGGAACCGACGATTGCGTTCGCCGCTGGCCATCTTGTACGAGAGGTAGGCCAGCGCCGGAACGAAGAACAACGCGTTCTCCTTGGTGACGAGGGCCACCCCGAAGGCGAAGCCTGAGCCCATCGCGGTCACGAGCCGGTTGTCGGCCCGGCTCAGCAGGTAGATGGACAGCAGTAGCCACAGCACCATCAGGTTGTCAAGGAGGACTTGCCGCTGGTAGTAGACCGCGAGTGGGGAGAAGTTGAACAGGAAGCAGGCAAGGAACGCGCCCGAAACGCTTCCGGAGAACCTCCGGGTGATCCCGAACAGCAGCCCGACACTGATCACGTGGGCGATCACCATCAGGACCCGGATCGTGTTGATCGCGTTTCCGAACGCCTCGAACTGCCCGGGCAGGATGTTCGCCCACGCCGCCATGAGGAGCCAGCCCCCTGGTGCGTGGTCGTAGAAGTAGGTGTACGGCGACAGCATCCCCTCACGCACCACCGACCAGGCCTGCTGCACATAGATGCCCTCATCCGTGACGTACAACGGATACTGGAACACGTGGTAGGCGTGCGTGATCGCGCCGCTGACCAGAGAGAAGGCCAGTGCCTGTCGGCCAGAGCGCCCCAGAGGGGTGGACCAGTTAGGCGCCACTTCTGACCTCCTCATTCTCCAGGGTGGTGCGGTGGGCGCCGACGTGCTTGGTCTTCTCCCAGTTGCCCTGACCACTCAGCTGTCGGCGCAGGGCGCGGACCGCGGCGTAGGCCAGGACCAGCTGGTACGGAATCCACATGAACGCCATCTTCACCACGGTCGTTCGGCTCGGCACCATTCCATGCGCATCGGTGAATTCGCGCAGTCCGACCGCTGCGGTCAGGAAATGGGCAATCAGCAGTAGGACGGGTATGAAGGACACGAGGGCCACCGGCACCGGTGTGTGCAGGACGAAGATCAGGAGCAGTGCGACCGGCGTGTACAGACCAAGGAGCGCCTGGGCGTAGGGAAATGCCAGCGTGTAACAGGCAAGGAAACGCTGGTGGAAGGTCGGCATCTGCCGCCAGGTTCCCTTGCGCAGCGTCTGCATGAAGCCTTGGTTCCAGCGGGTGCGCTGCTTGATGAACTGCCCGAGCGATGGCGGAGTCTCCTCCTTGGTGACGTACCTGTCGTCGTACATCACTCGGACGTGTTCACCGAGGCTGCTCATCCGCAGGCCGATCTCGGCGTCCTCGGTGAGGTTCGTCTCGTCCCAACCACCAACGCGGGCCAGCAGTTCGCGGCTGAAGAAACAGGTGTTGCCGCCAAGCGGAATCGAGTTGTGCTTGGCGTGGTGATGGAGCCGGCTCTTGAACCAGAAGAAGTATTCGAGCACGTTGAAGGTGGAATACCAGTTCGAGCCGTAGTTCATCAGCTGTACGCCCGCCTGGACGATGTTGACACCCTCGGTCGACATCACGGTGTTGATGACCCGGAGGATCTCCGGATGCATCTCGTCCTCGGCGTCGAAGATGGTGACGACCTCTCCCTGCGCACGCTGCAGCGCGCAGTTCAGCCCGTGTGGCTTGTTGATCGGGAGGTCGTCGAACACCACCAACTCGGCGTTGTAAAGACCTTCCCGGCGAAGGTCATCGATCTTTTCGGCGACGCGGTCGATCGTCCCGGTGTCGTCGACGGAACAGACGACGATCACCTGGAGCAGCGTCGTCGGGTAGTTGCAGTGGACCATCCGCTCGAGGGTGGTGGCGATCACCTCCTCCTCGTGCCGGGCGGGGACGATGGCGGTGAACGACAGGCGCGGCTCGATGAGTTCTTCCGGAGCCTTCGTCAGCTCTCCCACGTCCTGGTCCCAGGTGTAAATCATCAGGTAGAGGATGTGCGCCGCCTGGATGCTTAGGAGCACCGAGATAGTCACCAAAGCGCCGTACACCAACGACTCCATCTGTCCTGCCACCCCATATCCATGTCGTACTCACGGTGAGATTGATGGTCAGTGCGGCAGCGATGCCGAAGAGGTTCGCCACCAGGTAGAACAGGCCGAGATCCACCAGGCCACGCACCACAACGACATTCACCGAAAGCGCGACCAGCGCGGTCAGATTGAATTTCGCGAAGCGGGACAGCGTGGGGCGACGTGTCGTAAACGTCCACACCTCGTTGACCAGGTAGTTGTGGGCGACGGCCAGCTCCGCGGCCAGCGCGGATGCGAACACGAGCGGCACCCTGGCAACGCCGTGCAGGAGAAACAGCCCAAGGCTGTTGACGCCTACGCCAACCAGGCCGACCAGCGCGAAGCGCCTGACCCGGCGGTCATGGAGTCGCCGGACCGACCAGCGGTACCACCGCTGGAACGACCCCCCGGAAATCTTCTCTATGTGGGCGCACATACGGCGCCGCCCCCCAAATTCCTTATGGATTCCCCGTTGCCTCAATCGTGCGCGCGGGAATGCCGCGCACACCTCCCTCCTCGCTCAGTGATCCGGGCCCCCCTTCGGGGGAGGAGGGGCCCCCTACTCGCTGGGGGCGTGAGCTCCCTCGGATCGGTCAACGCATCGCCTGTTCGAGGGGGGTTCGGGCCAGCAGTTGGTCGCGGCACCCGGGACTCCGCCGGCCGGACTGGAAGTCAGTGCGAACGTGCGGATTCAGGCAATCCGAAGCATCGACGACCATCGGCATGGATACGCCCAAGGGCACGCGGCGCTCTGCCGAACCGGGGAGATTCCAAGGTGGGCCGACGTAGGCTTCTTAGCCAGGAGCCATCTACCTACGAGGCACCGCAAGCTGGGGGTGCGGTCCGCAGCGGTGGGGGTTGGCCCGGGCGGGCGCAGCCAGAGCGGGGCCGGAACCAGCGGTGGGGGTGGGCCCGGCAGGCGAAGCCCGAGCGGGGCTGGAACCTCACAGCGTGCGGACCCGGCGGGAGGGGGGTTCGATGGCTGTCCGCCTGTTGATCGCTGAGGACCACGCTGTGGTTCGGCAGGGTTTGCGGATGTTCCTGACGCTCGATGACGACATCGACGTTCTGGGGGAGGCGGTAAACGGCAGAGACGCGCTCGAACTCGCCCACCAGCTGGAGCCGGACGTCGTTCTCATGGATCTGCTGATGCCCGTCATGGACGGAATCAGCGCCACCGCGGCGATCCGGCGCGAACTGCCCGACGTCGAGGTGGTCGCCCTGACGAGCTTTCTCGAGGACCACCTGGTGGTCGACGCCTTACGGGCCGGTGCGATCGGATACCTGCTCAAGGACACCGATGCCGACGGGCTGCGGCGAGCGGTCCGGGCGGCGGCGTCGGGCCAGGTCCACCTGTCGCCGGCCGCGGCGGCCCGACTGGTGCGAGAACTCCGCGTACCGAGCAGCCCCGAGCACCTCACCCGGCGCGAGGTGGAGGTTCTGATCCTTCTCGCCCGCGGCCGATCGAACAAGGAGATCGCGCGCGAGTTGTCCGTCGGGCAGCAGACCGTCAAAACCTACGTCAGCAACATCCTCAGCAAGCTGAACGTCCAGAGCCGGACACAGGCCGCGTTGTACGCCGTACAGAGCGGCTTGGTATCGACGTACGAGCTAGCCCAGCAATGACGTACGAACTGGCCCCAAGATTGGCGTACGAACTGGTACAGCGATGACCATACTTTCGAGCCGAAACTCTCTCGGCCACCGTGAGGGGCGCGCGCGGATCGATCCGCTGAGCGCTGTGGCCGAGGTCAACGAGGCGGTGCGTGACGGCCTGGACCGCGATGCCGTCCTGGCACTGATCGCCCGGCGGGCCCGCGAACTCGTCGGCGCCTCCGCCTGCGCCGTGATGACTCTGGAAGAGGGGGAGGACCTGCTGGTCCGTGCGGTCGATGGTGCGGCCGTCCGCCAACTCAGGGGTACCTGGGTGCCGACCGAAAACACCTTGGAGGGCGACGTCGTACGCAGCCAGCAGCCGATGACCGTCACGGACCTGGTCGACGACCGGGACGGCGTACCGCTCGCGGCGGTGGGACTGCGTTCGGTGTTGTTGGTTCCCGTACCCGGCTATGAGCGTCCCGGCGGAGTTATCCAGGTCGCCGACGGTGGGGGACGGCGGTTCACCGCCGAGGACGTGCGGGTGGTCAGCCTGTTCGCTCCGCACGTGGGCATGGAGGTCGAACACGATCGCGCGTGCAGCAACCTGGAGCGGCTGGCGATCACAACGCCCGACACCAAACCGCTTGAGCAGACGCTCGACACCCTGACCCGCAGCGTCGTCGCGGCGACCGGTGCGCGGGCGTGTGCGGTGTACCTGCTCGATGGTGACCTGTCGCTGCGGCTTTCCGCCTGTTACGGCCCGGTCGAGACGCTCGAGGCGGGCATGGCGGGAGTGGGATCGTCGGGAGTGCCGAACCTCGCTCAGGCGGCGATCGCGGCGCGGTCCCCGATCGTCCAGGAGGAGGTGCTGGCGGAGCTGGTGGGAGGGCGCCCGGAGTCGGCCGGGCCGCGGCGTCAGGGCTCGGCTGGGCGTGAAGCGGTGCTTGTCTGCGTTCCGTTGATGTCGCGTGGCGTCGTGTTGGGCGTCCTCTGCTCGCAGTGCCCGGCCGGTGAACATCCGAGCAAGCTCGAACTCGCGTACCTTTCCATCATCGCTGGGAAGGCGGCGTCGGCCGTGGACAGCTCGCAGTTGGTAGCGGCCGCCCAGGAGAAGGCCGCCCTGGAAGAGCGGCAGCGTCTCGCCCGCGAGCTCCACGACTCGGTGTCGCAGGCGTTGTACGGCATCGCGCTCGGCGCCCGCACCGCTCGTCAGGTTCTCGACTACGCACCCGAGCAGGTCGATCAGCCGATCGGCTACATCCTTCAACTGGCCGAGGCGGGGCTTGCCGACATGCGGGCGCTGATCTTCGAGTTGCGACCGCAGGCGCTGGCCGAGGAGGGACTCGTCGTCGCGCTCCACAAACAACTTGCGGCGTTGCACGCCCGGCACGGCGTCGTGACGCATGCGGATCTCGGCACAGAACCCGCCGCCGCACTCAAGGTGAAGCAGGCGTTCTATCGCATCGCCCAGGAGGCGTTGCAGAACATCGCGCGGCACGCCCACGCCCACCACGTCACGATGCGCCTGGACAGCAGTGCCGGCGAGCTTGTCCTGGAGATCAGCGACGACGGCACGGGATTCGACCCGAGCGCGTCGTTTCCGGGGCACTTGGGACTGCGTTCGATGCGGGAGCGGATCAACGAGATCGGCGGTGCGCTCGAGATCATCAGCGCACCGGGCGAGGGCACCCGGGTCCGCGCCCGAGGCAACAGCCGATAGACCGGGTTCGCCCTCGAGTGATCAGCGGTCCGATGCGAGCTGAAGCGCACGCGCTCGTCGCGGATCGGTGAATCTCTCCTGCTCCTGGCCTGTCAGGTTCGGAGTCGGTTGTTGCGGATGGGGTTGCGGTTGGGGTCGATCCATTCGGGTGGGGTGAATTCGGGTATGCCGTCGGCTGCTAGCTGGATTTGCCAGGTTCCTTGGTGGATGAGGCGGTGGTGGTAGCCGCAGAGCAAGACCCCGTTGGCCAGGATGGTCGGTCCGCCGCTCAACCAGGATTTGAGGTGGTGGCCGTGGCACCAGGCTGGTGGGCGGTCGCAGCCGGGGAACGCGCATCCGCGATCCCGTAGCTCCAGCAACTTGCGGAGGCGTCCGGTGAAGAATCTGGTGCCGTCGGAGAGGGCGACTTCGCCGTCGCGGATGCCGAACCAGCTGACTTTGGCGTCACACGCCCATTCTTGGACGGTGCGGGCGGAGACGTAGGTGCCGGTCCGGAGGAGTCGGCCGAGTCCGGTGCCGTTGACGAGGTTTTCGTCGGTGATGGTGACGACGATGTGGGGCTTCTCTCCACCCTGGGTGGGGGACTCTCCGGAGTTGAGGTAGCGGCGGACGAGCTCGTCGAGCGCCTCGCCTCTGCGTTGGGCGGCGCTTCGGGGGTCCAGCCCGTCGGCGGTTGTCGGGAGTGGTTTGGAGAGGAGCTCGATGGCGGTGCGGAACCGGTCGGCCGCGATCGGGTCGAGCTTCCCGCGGATGTGGGTGCCGGAGCCGTCCGGGGCGTCGTACAGCGACAACTCACACCGCCGGGCAGCCTTGGCTTCTTCTTCGGAGAGCTTCTTCGCCAACACCTTGTCCGCCAAGTCCGGGTCCACAGCGTTCAACACCGCCCGACCCAGACCGGCAAGGTCTTTCGGGTCAAAAACCCGAGCATGCTCCACCAGCACCTGCTCGGCCTCGGCGCGTGTCTCCTGACCGGCTTCCTTCGGTAGATCGCGAATCGCCTTCGCAATCACGCGGGCGTGATCGGCGCTGATCTCACCCGCGTTCAACGCAAGCTGCACCAACGGCAGGGCAGTGTCGAGGTCGTTCGCCAGGCGCACCGCAGCCCGCGCGTGTTCGGGTCGCATCCGCAGCAGCGACGACAGCCAGGCGGCTGTGCTGGTCGCGCCAGCGGTACGGCCGAGGTCCTGCCGGTCCGCCTCGCGGATCACCTGAAGCTTGACCGCCTCCAGCTGCGCCGAGAGAGCCTCCAGGCTCATGAGCAGGCCGGTGAGCTCCTCGTCAGGAGTCGACCACAACNGCGCACCCGATTCCTCGGCGAGGCGGACACGCACCCGCCCGACCAGCACCGAGAACGGGTGCCGGCCCGCATCCGCCGAGGTCGAATCCATACCCGAACACTAGCGGCGACCACCGACAAGACCCGGCCCCGAAACCCCAACAAAACAAGGTCCTCCAGCATCCGGTAGGGCCATCGTTCTGGGTCAGGGGCACCCTTGGCCAATAGAGCCGTACAAGGGTGCCCCCGACCCACAACGGCAAGCATCACGGCGCCTGGACCGGCCGCACGGCCCGCTCTCAGGGCCTCGAGGGGCCATGATCATGAAGCCAGAAAGGGCTATGCGTCCCGAAACCCTTCATGATCACGAACATGATCACGGAAGCGCCTACGGGCGGGGGATGGCGACGACGGAGTAGGGCGTGGTGGGCCCGGGCGGTGTGGTGAAGCGGGCGTTCGGGAGATAGAGCCAATCGCGGTAGTCCGCCACCGTGGTGGGCACATCGAAGCGTTCGTCGGTGACGTGTGTGACCACCGTGGCCTTGGTGGCTTCGTCATTGAGCCGCAGCACCGCGACGCGGTTGAGGCGGTTCTGAACGGCGTACAACGTGCGGGGCCCGTGCCGCAGCAGGCCGTCGCCGTTCGTGAGGACCTCGCCGCCAAGGTCGACCTCCCGCGTGACGCCGTTGCGCGGATCAACCCGGAAGAGCTTGCCGGTCGACGACTGCACGATCAGCAGAGCCCGACGGTCGGGCGTACGCGCGATTCCGTTGGCGTTGATGCCATCCCCGGCAATGATGTCGCCGGTCAGCGGCAGCTGAATGACCTCAGCGGCGGATGGTAGGCGGCGATTCCGTAGCGGCAGTCCGTAGAGCACCAGGTTGGTCGAGTCGGTGAACCACGCCGCGTCGTCGGTAAGCACCACGTCGTTGACGAAGCTGGGGCCGGTCGAGAACTGATACGACGCCAGCACGTTTCCGGTGCGCCAGTTGATGACTCGCGCGTCGCCGCCCGATCCGCCAGAGACGAAGATGTGGTGGGCATCGACCTTGAGGCCAAGCGACGGTGTGCCCGGACCCGCGCTCAGGATCCGACCGCGACCAGTGACCAGTGAAGCTTGGTAGATCGATCCGTCGAGTCGTGAACCGAAGTACGCGATCGGATCCTTGCCGATGGCGATCCCTTCCGGCTGGAAGCCGTCTGGCAGGGCGAACGTCGGCGGGAAGATGTCGGTCGAGCCCGGGTGGGTGGCGGCCCGCTGGGTGGCCGCCCGCGCGGTGGTGGGAACGCCGACCACCCCCGCCAGACCACCCAACGCTGCGGCGGACAATGCCGTGTTGAACAGGAATTTCCGGCGACGCATGGCACCCCCTTGGTGACGGTGGCGAGCCGCGGGGACGCGGCCCCCCACCATCATCACGTACGGATGATCACCGTAGTTCGAAGCGCGATCGCTGCCACTCGTGGCGCGGTCATCCAGACGTGGCCGGGCCGCCGACCTGAGAACGTGTCTCGGCGAGGGTCTCGACGACCACCGCCCGGACCGCCGCGAGCGCGGTCCACTCGTCGGCGTCCGGGCCGTCGTACACAAGGGCGAGCGGGCCGGCGAACCCGGCGTCGAGGACGGCACGTAACGAACGCCGGAAGTCCTCGACGTCGAGCGCGCCGGCTGGGCCGGTGTGGCACTTCGCATGCGCGGTCTCGGCGAGCGCCGCGACCGCGGCCAGCTGGGCGTACTTGTCTGGGCCCGTCCAGTTGCCCAGATCGACCAGGAGCCCGACCTCTCCATCCGCTGCCTCGAGCACCTGCCGCACCTGGGTGGCCGAGGGCAGCAGGTCCAGCCAGTTCTCGGTGACTACTCGGACCGGGGACGCGGTGGCCAACTGGCGCAACCGATGCCCGCTGGCCGCAAGCCGCTCAGGGGTCGGCGGGGCCTGGCCGGCGATGACGCGAGCACGGTGCGCGCCGAGCTCGGCCGCGTCGTCAAGCCAGCCGGCGATCCAGCGTTCGTGGTCGTCGGCGTGGTCGGGGTCGACCAGGTCGCCGGCATCGACGAGGAGCGCGTCCAGCGTCACCCCCGCATGGGCCAGCGCGGAACGCAGCTCGGCGAGATAGGCCGCGTCGCGGGTCGGCAGGTGGAAGTGGCAGATCTGGACGGTGTCGTAGCCTCGCTCGATCAGGAGCCCCGGAAGGTCCAGCAGCGTAATGCCGCCGACCGGACCTGTAGGCATCATGCCGCTGGCCCCAGGAGGGTTGGCCTCGTCGGATACGAAACGTCCGAGTGTGCGGTGCAGGGACCACGCGTGAACGGCTCGACTCACCATGGCCAACCACGCTAAGGGCGTGGATGATCATCCGCAATGATCACCTGCCGCCGCCGATCATTCCTTTCCCCTGGGGGAACCGCTGGTGGTCGGCCCGGGGCAGCGAAAGGCGCGGGGCCTGCCTCCCAGCGTTGAGGAGACAGGCCCCGCGTCAGGCGACCTCGACGGTCGCGCGGAGTTTTCCCTTACTTCGCGGCTTCGGCCGGAGCACCCGGCGCCTGGACGAACGGCGCCTGGTGGCCCTTCAGCATGTCCAGCTTCGCCTGGTCGACGGACTGCCAGTCGTCCTTCAGGACGCCGCCGGTGTCACCGGAGTTGGGGTTCCACGACCAGTAGGTGTAGCTGAGGCCGTTCTGCTTCATGAAGTCGAGCGACTTGCGCTGCCACTTGCCCTCGACGGTGTTCGGGCTCACCGAGCGACCACCGAACTCACCCATCAGCAACGGCGTCTTGCCGATCAGATACGCCCAGTGCTTCTGCCACACGTCAGGCAGGTTGTCAGGGTAGTTCGGCGCGTCGAACCAGGCCTGCCGGTAGACGCCCGGGCCGTAGTCGTGCGGGGAGTAGACGAGCTTGTCGGGCGACGACAGCCGCACCGGCGCGTCCTTGGCACCCATCAGGTTGCCGCCCCACCAGTAGTAGTTGTTCTTGTAGTTCTCGATACCCTCGACGACGATCAGCCAGTTCGGGTTGGCCTTCAACACCGCGTTACCAGCCCGCTCGGCGGCCAGCCGCCAGTCGGTGTTCTGGTCGCCGGTGCCCCAGGTGGCCTGCCCGCGCGGCTCGTTGTGCAGGTCGGCGCCGATCACCAGCGGGTTGTTCTTGTAATGGCTGGCGAGCATCGTCCAGTCGTCGATCCAGCGCTGCTCGCTGATCTGGCCGGTGTACCAGAGCTCGCTCTGGGCCTCACTGGTCGGGCGGTGCCGGTCGAGCAGCACCATCAGACCGCGGTCGGTGGCGCCCTTGACGATCTTGTCCATCAGCGCGAGACCCTGCAGACCCTTGAGGTCGGGGTTCTTCGCGAGGTTGATGCCGGTGGCAGCGCTGCTCTTGTCGAACAGCTGGTTGGAGTAGGGCACCCGGATCGTGTTGAATCCAGACGACTTGATCTGGTCGAGCATGCTCTCCCAGTTACGGGCCCACAGACCGTGCGGGGAGAATGTCCCCGTCTCCATCCCAAACCAGTTCACACCGGTGAGAGTGACCTGCTTGCCGTTGGCGTCGACCAGCTTGCCGCCCTGTGCGCGCAATGGGGCCTGCAGCGCTCCGGACGCGCTGGATCCCTTGACGGCTGCGTCGAGGTTCAGCGCGCCGTTGGCTCCGACGCTCGGTGCGACGACGCTGATCACTGAAGCGAGCAACGCCACCACCATGACGGGTACCAGAACAAATGCGATTCGGACAGGCTTACTGGACTGACGATACCGGGAACTAAGCCAGGTCAACATGCTCCTCCAAGAGAATCTTCAGGAGTTCCCCGCCGCCAACCTTGCAGATGTGGCGGTGAAACCCGTGGGCGAATATTCGCCGTACGGTGGCTCTGTCGTCGTAGCTGGACAGTGCCACCAGCTGAGTGTTGGGCAGATGTTTTCGGAATTCGTCGGTGATGGACGTCGAACTGGCGCCGCTACTTTCCATGTCGATGACAACCATCTGTGGCTCGTGTGTGTGAGCCAGTTCGATTGCCCTGTCGCCACTGGGGGCCACGCCGACCAGGTGGACGCGGGGTTCCTCTGAAAGTAGGTCCACAAGGGCTTCCATCAGCTGCGGATGGTCACCGACGACGACAACTCGAGTCCTTCGAATTTCTCCTCCCGGCAATGGCGATCTGGACGTCTTCGAACCTAGGAATCCCGGTGAGGAGAGGCGACGTACCTGGGGTCGAACTTTGACTCATCAAAATGACGAGCCGAGCGTGGTTCAAATGGATGACAGTCATTTGGATGACAGCCAAATGGACGTCATCCAATTGGATGAGATGGGAGCCGCGTCGTTGAGCGGCCGCGGGCGTGGGGGAGGGTGGCCCGCATGGCGGCGGACCAGTCGACGGGGTGGATCAGTCGACGGGACGGATCAGCGGATGGCGCCCGGGTGGTTGACCGCCGTCCGGAGCGTGAGTAGCTTCCAGGCACGGGGGTGGCGCATGTAGGAAGTTTTCGTACCGGGCAGTGTGGTTCCGGCCCCGCTCGGGCCTACCCCCACCCGGCGGCTCGCCGCATACCTGGAGGAACCGTGCATTGGTCGCCGCCTTCCGCTCCTCGCCGCCGTACCCTCCTCCTGGGTGCGGCGGGTGTCGTCGCCAGCCTGGCCGGATCCCGCGCGGCGAGCGCGGATTCTGGTCGTATGCAACCACCAACTGACCAGCAGGGGCCTTCCGGCGAAGGCTGGATCAACTCGGTCATCCGTCGCATGTCGGTCGAGCAGAAGGTCGGCCAACTCCTGGTGACCCACGTGTACGGCGCGAGTGCGGACATCGCCGACTCCCGCAACGTGAGCGAGTACGGCGTCGCCACGCCGGCCGAGGTCATCGCGAAGTACCACCTCGGCGGCGTCTGTTACTTCACCTGGTCGGGAAACATCGCCAACCCCCGCCAGGTGGCCGCCCTCTCCAACGGCATCCAGCAGGCCTCCCTTGACAACGGTCTTGGCGTACCGCTGCTGATCTCGACCGACCAGGAGCAGGGCACGATCGTGCGGGTCGGCTCGCCGGCGACGCAGTTCCCCGGGAACATGGCGCTCGGTGCGGGCCGGGACGCGCGGGCGACCCGTGACGCCGCGGCCATCACCGGGCGGGAGTTGGCGGCGCTCGGCATCAACCAGAACTACGCGCCGGTCGCCGACGTCAACGTCAACCCGGCCAATCCGGTGATCGGCGTACGGTCGTACGGCGCCGATCCCCGGCTCGTGGCTGACCTGACGGTGGCGCAGGTCCGGGGTTACCAGCGCGACGCCGGGATCGCCGCCACCGCGAAGCACTTCCCGGGTCACGGCGACACCAAGGTGGACAGCCACACCGGTATCCCGGAGATCAAGCACACCCGGAAGGAATGGGATCGAGTAGACGCGCGGCCGTTCCGGGCGGCGATCGAGGCGGGCATCGACTCGATCATGACCGGTCACCTGGTCTTTCCGGAGCTGGACCCGTCGGGCGATCCGGCGACGCTGTCGTACCCGATCATGACCGGCATCCTTCGGAAGGAACTCGGGTTCGACGGCGTGGTCGTGACCGACTCCCTCGGTATGAAAGGCGTGCGCGACAAGTACGGCGACGACCGGGTGGTGGTGCTCGCGATCAAGGCCGGCGTCGACATGCTCCTGCGCCCGCCGAGGTTCGACTTCGCCCACCAGGCGCTGCTCGCGGCGGTTCGGAGTGGCGAGATCAGCGAGCGGCGTCTCGACCAGTCGGTGGCCAGGATCCTGCGGCTCAAGTTGGAGAGGAACATCGTCCGCCGGCCGTTCGTCGACGTCGAGCGGGCCCCGAGTGTCGTGGGCACGCCCGCGTCGCTGGCCCGGGCCGACGCGATCGCCGAGGCGTCGACGACCGTGCTCGCGAACGCCGCGGGCCTCCTGCCACTGGCCCCGAGCGGCCAGCGGATCTTCGTCACCGGTGCCGGTGCGGCCACGGAGACGCTGGCGGGTGAGCTCCGCACCCGGGGCGCCACGGCCACCGCCTTCTCGACCGGCACCCGCCCGACCGACGCGGCGATCGCGATGGCCCTGACGCAGGCGGACGCGAGCGACTTCACCATCGTCCTGACACAGAAGGCGTGGGACGTCGAGGTCACCGATCCGCAGGCCCGCCAGCAGCGGTTGGTCACGGAGCTACTCGCGACTGGCCGGCCAGTGGTGGTGGTCTCGGTCCAGGATCCGTACGACTTCGCCTTCTTCCCGCAGGCACGGACCTGTCTTGTGACGTACGCACCGAACGCGGTGGCGGTTCGCGCGCTCGCCCGGGTGATGGTCGGCGAGGTCACCCCGCGCGGGAAGCTCCCGGTCGAGATCCCGGGCGCACCCGGCACCGGCGTCGTCCTCTATCCCTACGGCCACGGCCTTTCGTGGTGAGTGGAGACCTCCATGACGTTGCCACCGAAGAACATGCCCTCCCGCCGCGCGCTCCTCGGCACCGCTCTCGCGTCGGGTGCGGTGGCTGGCCTCGGCGCCGCCGCCAGCCCGGCCGCCGCGGCTGGTGAGGCTGGCGGCGCCACGCCGCCGAGCCCGGACGGGTCGAGCGCTCCGGTGCGTACCGGCGCCGAAGTCGCGGCGGCGGCAAGCTGGTCGATGCTGCGCGGAACCAAGCTCGGCATCTTCAGCAACCCCACTGGAATCCTGTCCGATACCCGGCACGTGGTCGACGACCTGGCCGCGCATGACGATCTGGAGATCGTCGGTGTCTTCGGTCCTGAGCACGGCTTCCGCGGCAGCGCGCAGGCAGGGGGATCCGAGGGCGACACCCTCGACCCGCGGACCAGCCTTCCGGTCTATGACGCCTACGGCGCGAGCCAGACGAAGCTCGCCACGCTGTTCGGCAAGTCCGGCGCCGAGACGATCGTGTTCGACATCCAGGACGTCGGCGCCCGCTTCTACACCTACATCTGGGCGTTGTACGACTCGATGGTGGTCGCGGCCCGGCTCGGCCTGCGGTACGTCGTCCTCGACCGGCCCAACCCGATCGGCGGGCGGGCCGACGGTGCGCTGATGACGCCCGGCTACACCTCGGGCGTGGGCAAGAAGGAGATCGTCCAGCAGCACGGCATGACGGTGGGGGAGCTGGCCCGCTTCTACAACGGCGAGTTCCTGCCCACCGACGCCGGTCGTCCAGTCGACCTTGACGTCGTGAAGGTCCACGGGTGGCGACCCGACTCGCGGGCGCAGGAGCACGGCCTACCGTGGCCGCCGCCATCACCCAACATGCCGACGCCGGACACCGCGCTGGTCTATGCGGGTACCTGCTTCTTCGAGGGCACCAACCTGTCGGAGGGACGCGGCACCACCCGCCCCTTCGAGTTCGTCGGCGCGCCGTACCTCGACTACCACTGGGGCGACCGGCTCAACACGCACCGCCTGCCCGGCGTGGAGTTCCGCGAGGCGTACTTCGTCCCGACGTTCAACAAGTACGTCAACCAGACCTGCGCGGGTGTGCAGCTCCACGTCACCAACCCGCGGACCTACCAGCCGATCCGGACCGCCGTGGCGATGCTGGTCGAGGCCAAGAAGTACACCGACTTCGTCTGGCGCTACGACTCCTACGACCCCCAGCGGCCGTACTGGATCGACAAGCTCTCCGGCTCGCCCCGGCTCAGGACGATGATCGATGCGGGCGCCGGGGTCGACGAGGTGGTCGGTGCCTGGCAGGACGAGCGGGCCGCCTTCGAGGCGCGGCGGCAGCGGTACCTGCTCTACCCGGGCCGGCGAGGCTGAGATGGGGGTTCGCGCCTGGCGGGTGCCGGGTAGGCGCGCCGTGGGAAGGTTGGCCGTCGCCGCCCTGGCGGTGGCCACCCTCGTGCCGGCGAGCGGAGCACCCGCGGCGGCCGGAGGCAGTGCGTCGCGTGGCTTCGACGAGCCGTACGCCGGCTTCGCTCCACCGTCGACCGTACTCACGTCGGCAGCACCCGAGGAGGCTGGTCTGGACACCGGTGAGATCGACGCGATGCTGTCGGACCTGCGCGGGTACCTCCAACCGCAGGGCGCCGCGCGTCCGCTCTATCCCGGCGCGGTGGTGCTGGCCGCGCGGGACGGCAAGGTCGTCGTGCACGAGGCGATGGGACATGCGCTGAGGTACGCCGACGCCGCCGGGACCGAGCTTCCCGCCGACCAGCGGGTGCCGATGGCGTCTGACACGATCTTCGACCTGGCCAGCATCTCCAAGCTGTTCACGTCACTGGTCGTGATGCAACAGGTCGAGCGGGGCCGGATCGACCTCGACGCGACGGTGGCGTCGTACCTCCCGGCGTTCGCGGCCAACGGCAAGGAGTCCATCAGGGTCCGCGATCTCCTGACCCACACCTCGGGCCTGCCGTCGTGGATGCGGCTGTGGCGCCCGTACCCCGACCGGGCGGCCCGGATCCAGGCCGTGCTCGAGGTCGTACCCAAGGCTTCGCCGGGGACGTTGTACGAATACTCCGACCTCAACCTCATCACCCTCGGCGCCCTCGTCGAAGAGGTGAGTGGCAAGTCGCTCGACGTCCTCGTCCGGGAGGGCGTCACCGAGCCCCTGGGTATGGTCGACACCGGCTACAACCCGCCCGCCAGCAAGCTCGACCGGATCGCCGCGACGGAGTACCAAACCGATCCTCCGCGGGGCATGGTGCGCGGCAGCGTCCACGACGAGAACGCCTGGTCCCTGGGCGGGGTGGCCGGCCATGCCGGCGTCTTCTCCACGGCGGCCGACCTGGCGAGGCTCGCGCAGGCGATGCTGAACGGTGGTACGTACGCCGGCAAGCGGATCTTGCGCACTGAGTCCGTCAAGATGATGTTGACGGACTACAACACCGGCTTTCCGGGCCACGCCCACGGCCTCGGCTTCGAACTCGACCAGCGTTTCTACATGGGCGCGCTGGCCTCACCCAGCACTGCCGGGCACACCGGATTCACCGGAACGTCCCTCGTGATCGACCCGCTGTCGCGGACGTTCGCGGTCCTCCTGACCAACCGCGTGCACCCGCGCCGCGAATGGAGCGGAGTCAACCCGGCCCGGCGGGCGGTCGCCGGGCGCATCGCGCAGGCGCTCGCGGTAACGCCGCGGCGGGGCGCCACCGCGTGGTACGCCGGCGCCCGCGACAACGCCACCGCCACACTCACCCTCCCGGTCCGCCTCCGCGCTGGTCTCACCAGGCTCGGGTTCGAACTCTTCGTGGACACGGAGGAGAGCGACATCCTCACCCTCGAGCTCTCCCGTGACGGCGGGGCCACCTGGTCTCCCATGCCGTACGTCGTGTCGAGTCGGGGTCGGATCAGTGACGTTGACGGCACGATATCCGGATTCGCCGGACGGCATTGGCAGCAGGCGTACGCTGAGATCGGCGGGCCGCCAGGTGAGGTCCAGATTCGCTGGCGGTACGTCACGGACCCGCTCTACCAGGGCCGAGGCGTCTACGTCGATGGGGTTCGGTTGGGTGACGCCGAGGGCACGCTGGTCAATGGCGAGCGGGAATCCGGCCGGTTCCTCGCGGACGGTTGGAGCGAGGCGGCGCGCTGACCGGATCGCTGGGCGCATCCGCTTCTGTACGCCTGGCGGGCGGATGTGAGCGGGTTGGTTCGTTCGGCTGAACGCGAGCGTGGCTGGATACATGCTCCAAGGCTTCAAGGGTAAGTTACTTTCCACTATGGCCAAGACCTCGAAGGTTTCCGAAGCGGACCCGGTGACTGAGGACGTCGTCATCCGGATCCGCGCCCTCGCGCCGTCGCTGTCTCCGGCCGAGCAACGCGTAGCCCAGCTGGTGCTCGAAGATCCTTCGCGGGCTTCCGCACGGACGATCACCGAACTCGCCCGCGCGGCGGGTACGTCCGAGACCACCGTGATCAGGTTCTGCAAGGTGCTCGGGCTTCCCGGCTATCCCGAGCTCCGGCTGCGACTGGCCGCCGAGTCCGCCCGTGAGTCGGCCCGCGAGGGCGACCGCGGTCGGGTTGTCGGGAGCGATATCGGCCCCGACGACACGATGGAGCAAATCGTCGAGAAGGTCGCGTTCAATGACGCCCGTGCGGTCGAGGAGACCGCCCGTCAACTCGACATTGACACGCTGGACGTCGTGTCCGAAACGCTGGCCCGGGCGCCGCGAATCGAGATCTTCGGTGTGGGTGCCAGCGCCTTCGTCGCCCTCGACTTCCAGGCGAAGCTGCACCGCATCGGACGAATGTCGTTCGCTTGGGCCGACACCCATGCGGCGCTGGCGAGTGCGGCCCTTCTGGGCAAGGGTGACGTCGCGGTCGGAATTTCCCACACGGGCACCACCGGCGACACGATCGAGGTCCTCACCGAAGCCCGCAACCGCGGCGCCACCACGGTCGCACTCACCAACTTCCCCCGCTCACCGATCGCCTCCGTCGCCGACCACGTGCTCACCACGGCGGCCCGCGAGACGACCTTCCGTTCCGGTGCGACGGCGAGCCGGATCGCCCAGCTCACCGTCATCGACTGCCTGTTCGTCGGAATCGCCCGGCGGCATTACCGCGAGACCCTCGACGCGCTCGAGGTCACCTACGCCGCGGTCAGCGGAAGGCGCGTGTCGGCGTCCCGGGGACGGCGATGATGTCAGCGTCTGGCGCTGATGCCGGCTCCACCGAGGCGAGCGCCAGCGGGTCCGCCGATCCCTGGTTGCGGTCGGTCGTTCGCGTCTCGTCCCCGACCGAGGCGCGCAATCCGCGTACCACCGAGATCGACCGGGTCTCCACGCTGGAGGTCCTGGAGCTGATCAACGACGAGGACCAGCGGGTGGCGCTCGCGGTCCGGGCGGTCCTACCCGCATTGGCCCGCGCCGTCGACCTCGCCGTCGAAGCGCTCAGCCTGGGTCGGCGGGTCCACTACGTCGGTGCCGGCACCTCCGGACGGCTCGGCGTCCTCGACGCGGCCGAGCTACCCCCGACCTTCGCCGCACCCCCCGAGTGGTTCGTCACCCACGCCGCCGGCGGGCCGGCCGCGCTGCTGCGTGCCATCGAGGGCGCGGAGGACGACGAGGAGGCCGGCCGCCGCGAGCTTGCGGAGTCTGCGCGGCCCGGTGACGTGGTGGTCGGTCTCGCCGCCAGCGGGCGTACGCCGTACGTCGCGGGTGCTCTGCGCGCGGCCCGTGACCTGGGTGCCGCGACGGTGCTGGTGACGGCCAACCCGGACGCCCCGCTCGGTCGTGAGGTCGACGTGTTCGTTTCGTTCGACACCGGACCCGAGGTGGTGGCCGGGTCGACGCGGATGAAGGCGGGTACGGCGCAGAAGCTGGCCCTCAACGCGTTCTCCACCGCCGTCATGGTGCGGCTCGGTCGGACGTACTCCAACCTGATGGTCGACCTGGTGGCCAGCAACGCCAAGCTGCGCGGGCGGATGCTCGACATCCTCGCCGAGGCCACCGGACTGGACGAGGCCACCTGTGCCCAGGCACTGAGCGAGGCCGGCGGCGAGCTCAAGACCGCGCTGGTCGCGGTGCTCGGCCAGGTGACGCCCGACCAGGCCCGGGACGCCCTCACCCGCTGCGGGGGACACGTGCACGCGGCGCTCGCCGACCTCGCGTGATCTGTCGAGCTGTCCGGTTGTGGGCTTGCACGACGGGTAGGGGACCACGCAGTGTGGAGGTGCGAGTGGTATGTCTCCGTCAACGCCCCGAACTCCGCCGGAGGTCCAGATGCAGGCGATATGGAAGGGTTCGGTCTCCTTTGGTCTGGTGACGATACCCGTCAAGGTGTACGCCGCCACCCAGGAGAGGGATATCGCGTTCCGCCAGGTGCACGCGGAAGACGGCGGGCGGATCCGGTATCGCCGGATCTGCGAGGTCGATGGCGAAGAGGTGTCGTACTCCGACATCGCGAAGGGCTACGAGATGCCGGACGGCGGCATCGTCGTCCTGACGTCCGACGAGCTCGCTGATCTTCCGCTGCCGACCCGGCACATCGTCGAGGTGCTGGAGTTCGTGCCGGCGGAGGAGATCGACCCGATCTACGTCTCCAGGAGCTACTACCTGCAGGCCGACGGGCCGGCCGCAAAGCCGTACGTACTCCTCCGTGACGCACTGCGGAGCACCGGCCAGACCGCCGTCGTCAAGGTCGCCTTGCGCAACCGCGAGGCGCTGGCCCTGCTCCGGCCCATGGACGACGTACTCCTGCTGCAGACGATGCTGTGGCCCGACGAGGTACGCGACGGGTCGTTCGCGGCCCCCTCGGAGGAGGTCGACGTGCGGCCGCAGGAGGTCGCGATGGCCGAGTCGTACATCCAGACCCTCGAGACCAGCTTCGACCCCACCCGCTACCACGACGAGTACCGCGCGGCTCTCGAGCAGCTGATCGACGCCAAAACCACCGGTCACGAGATCGAGGCGCCGGCTCCCGCGGCCGCCGCCGGTGAGGTCGTCGATCTGATGGCGGCGCTGGAGGCGAGTGTCGCCGAGGCTCGCCGGCAGCGCGGTGAAGCCGCGGCGGGTTCGGCGGCGCGTCGGAGCCAGCCGGCCGCCAAGAAGGCGGCGGCGAAGCCCGCCAAGAAGGCCGCGGCCAAGAAGACCGTCAGCAAGAAGGCGGCGTCCTCGCGTACGACGAAGAAGGCGCAGAAGGCACCCGCCCGCAAGTCCGCGTAACCACGCCCGCCAGGCCGGCTCCAGGGGCCGGCATGGCCGGCGTCGTCTGGTGGGACGATGGCGGAAGGACGCCCCCGATCGGGACGTCCGTACGAAGGTCCGCCACAACCCCGCGGGAGCCCGACGATGGATGCCGTCACCCACGTACCCCCTCCGGTGAACGAACCGGTCAAGAGTTACGCACCAGGCAGCCCCGAGCGCGCGAGTCTGGAGCGCCGGCTGGTGGAACTGTCCGGTGAGCGGCCTGAGTTGACCGCGACGATTGGCGGTGTGCGGCGTCCCGGTGGCGGAGAGCCGTTCTCGGTGGTGATGCCGCACAACCACCGGCATGTCCTTGGCACCTTCGCGCACGCGACCGAGCAGGACGCCGAGGACGCGATCAAGGCGGCGCGGGACGCTTCGGCCGAATGGCAGTCGCTGGCGTTCGAGGACCGCGCGGCGATCTTCCTCAAGGCGGCTGACCTGGCCGCCGGGCCCTGGCGGGACACGCTGAACGCCGCCACGATGCTGGGCCAGAGCAAGACCGTGCAGCAGGCGGAGATCGACGCGGCGTGCGAGCTGATCGACTTCCTGCGGTTCAACGTCGCGTTCGCGCGGCAGGTCCACGCCGAGCAGCCCCAGTCATCGGCGGGGGTGTGGAACCGCGTTGAGTACCGCCCGCTCGAGGGTTTCGTCTATGCGATCACGCCGTTCAACTTCACCGCGATTGCCGCGAACCTGCCGACCGCTCCGGCGCTGATGGGCAACGTCGTGCTGTGGAAGCCGTCGCCGACCCAGACGCTCGCGGCGTACCACACGATGCGGCTGCTCGAGGCGGCTGGACTTCCGCCGGGCGTGATCAACCTGCTGCCAGGCGACGGGATCGCCGTCTCCAATGTCGCGTTGAAGCATCCGGAGCTGGCCGGGATCCACTTCACGGGGTCGACGGCGACGTTCCGGCACCTGTGGCGGACCGTGGGGGAGAACCTCCACGCGTTCCACAGCTATCCGCGGATCGTGGGGGAGACCGGCGGGAAGGACTTCATCCTCGCTCACCCGTCGGCGGATCCGGCCGTTCTGAAGACGGCGTTGATCCGTGGTGCGTTCGAGTACCAAGGGCAGAAGTGCTCGGCGGCCTCGCGCGCCTACATCCCGCGAAGCGTGTGGGATCAGGTGGCCGACCAGCTTGCCGGCGAGACCGAGGCGCTGGCGATGGGCGATGTCGCGGACCTGTCCAACTTCATGGGCGCGGTGATCGACGAGCGCGCGTTCACCAAGCATGCGGCGGCGATCGACCGGGCGAAGGCGTCAAACTCGATCTCCGTCGTGGCTGGCGGGCAGTACGACGACAGCGTGGGCTACTTCGTCCGGCCGACCATCCTGACCTGCGACGACCCGACCGACGAGATCTTCACCACCGAGTACTTCGGCCCGATCCTTGGCGTCTACGTCTACGACGACAGCGCCTACGACCAGGTGGTCCGGCAGCTGGAGTCGGTGACGCCGTACGCGTTGACCGGCGCGGTCATCGCGCAGGACCGGTCCGCGATCGCCGAGGCGTCGCGGGTGCTGCGGCATGCGGCGGGCAACTTCTACGTCAACGACAAGCCGACCGGTGCGGTGGTGGGGCAGCAGCCATTCGGCGGTGGACGGGCCAGCGGCACCAACGACAAGGCCGGCTCGATGTGGAACCTCATCCGGTGGGCCAGCCCGCGCTCTCTGAAGGAGACCTTCGTTCCCTCGACCGACTACCGCTACCCCCACATGGGCTGAGCCACCCGAGATGGCTCCCGATCTACAGTTAGTGACCTCTCGAGCAACGAGCTGTACAACGGACCCAGAAAAGCCGCGCAGCTTGCCGGGTTGTCATAGCTATCTCGGCCAAGAGACCGAGATACCTATGACAACCCGGGGTTGGATTGCGTACACCCAGTCCGCCCGGATGCTGAGATAGACCGCGAGGCATCCGGTACGTGAGACGACAGGCCCTGCCGTGGTGAGGGACTGTCGACTTGTCCGAAGGATCGGCACCCCTCCACGCGGAGAAGCTTCGGACAAGTCGCGGACGCAGTCGGGGGCCCATTCAAAGCTCCATGGGAGTTCCAGTTCCCCTTGGTCGAGGAGCCGAATGATCACGTATACGTGGTCATTGCATGCCTCGCATGGCACCGACACCATGCGGGGCGGGTAATGACCACGTATACGTGATCATTCGGATCTTCACGCCCCCGGCACACCCAGTCGTGCGGGCCAGGTCCGCCCGGCGGCGGGGAACCCGCCCGCGTTTACACGTCGCGTACACCGCGAGCGGTCCTGATCCTCGACCGGAGAAGGCGGGCTGAGGTTTCGTCAGGCGACGCGGGTGGTGACGACCTGGACGTCAACGTCCAACGTCACGTCAACAAACAGAGCGGTGCCGCAGACAATGCACACCCACTCGGGGCACTCCGCCTTGTGTCCGTCATCGCACGGCGGCTGCTCGAACAGCTGCAGGCGCCGGCAACTCGGGCACTCGAACGTCGACTCCATCACGGCTGGGACCTCCCGTCGTCCGTGGATCCCTCGCACCTGAACGGCGGCGCCTCATCGGCGCTCCAGACACCGTCGCAGGATCCCCGGGCGAAACCGTGGCGACACGCCGGTCTCAGCGTGGATAGATCGACCAGGTAAGGGTGATGCCGAGGGAGCGCAGCCAGGCGTCGACGTCGTAGCCGTTGGCGGTGATGCCGGCGAATGTGCGGTACGTCGTCTCGAGCGCGTGCTCGGCATCGGGCGGCTCGAGGTACCCCGCGCGTACCGCCGCCACGAACTCGTCGGAATCGACGACGACCGCGTCCTTGCCCGTACGGACCAGGATGTCGAGGTAATGGTCGACGGCCCGCCACGCCGTGCCCTCGATTGTCACCCGCAGGACGTCGACGTAATGGTCTTCGTACCGATCCTGACCGGGGTGCCCGCGAAAGTCCGTCACACGGATGTCGAGGTCGGGCAGCAACCACGACTGCAGCCAGGCGATCCGCGGGTGGTCCACCACGGGCCGCGCGATGTAGAGCCCGAAGTCCGTCACCCGCCAGGTGTCCACGGCGCGCACCGTGCCCGCGCGGTCACGGTCGACCCGCTCGTTGAGGTCGTACGTCGCGGCTGACGGCCGGTGGACCGTCTCGAGCGCCGCGGCTGTGCGCGGAACGCTCACCGGTTACCTGACAGCCAGGAGCGGCCGAGTTCCTCCATACCGTCGAGCCCCGCGATCACGGCAGGTGCGGCGGCCTCCTCGATCTTCTTGCCGATGAGCGGCACGGACGCCTTCAACTCAGCGTCGACGATCTGCCGGGTCGCGGTGCCGCCAGCCTCGGGGATGAGCTGGATGGTGCCGCGCATGGTGACGGGGGCGTTCGCGATGTCGACCCGCAGCTCGCCGCTTCGCGAGGCGTCCGGGCCGGCTTCGCCCCACGTGATCACCTCGTCGAGCTCGATGCACTCGCCGACGAGCCTGCGGACGAAGTCAGGCACCTCGGCGGGCAGGCTCTGGTGGGTGCGGCTGCGAGCGCCAGCGCCGAAGGACTCGACGGTGACGTCGTAGCGGATGGCGTGCGCCGCCTGGGCCCGCTTGCGGATGAAGCTCTCGCTGGTGAGCATCGCGAACACGGTGGTGGGGTCGGCGGCGTACCTGGTTTCCCGGTGAAGGTCCATAGGGGAGATCCAACACGATGATCCGCCTGTTTGTCGGTAGGAGACGGCTCGGGCTTTCGGTCGGGAGCTCATGCCCTGCGTCTATGGCGGGATACCCCGGATTTGTCGGGCCCCGTGCCTCGTCGGGCAGCGGCACAGGGCTTATGGTCAGGTAGGCGCGTACAACGACGTACGGCCTCAGCACGCGCAGTGCTGACGTACGACGATGTGCAGAGGCGACAGGGCATGACCGTCACCGGCAGCAAGTGGGACGACACCAAGGACGCCATCCTCGCTGACGCCGCGAAGGTAGCCGAGCACAGCCGATCCGCGGGCGCCCTGTCAGTCGAGCAGGTCAAATCGCTCCTGACCGCCTACTACCGCCACGTATCCGCCGAAGACCTCCTCCACCGCGATCCGGTGGACGTGTACGGCGCGGCGCGCAGTCAGTTCCGGATGGCGGTGGACCGCCTCCCCGGCACCGCTTCGGTCAACGTCTTCACACCGACGGTCGAGGAGCACGGCTGGTCGTGCAGCCACACGGTCGTCGAGGTCGTGACTGACGACATGCCGTTCCTCGTCGACTCTGTGACGATGGAGCTGTCCCGCCAGGATCGCGGGATCCACCTCGTCGTCCACCCGCAGCTCATGGTCCGCCGCGACGTGACCGGGCGCCTGCTGGAGATCGTCGGCACTTACAACGGGCAGCCGCCCAGCGCACCTGAGCATCCGCGTACCCCCGACACCATCCTCGAGTCGTGGATCCACGTCGAGATCGACCGGGAGACCGAGCCGGCCGACCTGGCGGAGATCGAGGCCGACCTGCGGCGGGTGCTGAGCGACGTCCGGGAGTCGGTCGAAGACTGGCCGAAGCTGCGGGTCCGGGCTCTCGAGGTCGTCGAGGAACTCGCCACCGCGCCGCCGCCCCTGCCCGAGCAGGAGATCGCTGACACGCGGGAGCTGCTGACCTGGCTCGCCGACAACCACTTCACGTTCCTCGGTTACCGCGAGTACGCCGTCGCGGGTGAGGACGGCGACAGCGTGCTGCGTGCGGTGCCGGGCACAGGCCTTGGCATTCTGCGTTCGGATCCGCGGCACTCCCGGTCGTTCAGCCAGATGTCGCCGGAGGTCCGGGCCAAGGCGCTGGAAAAGAAGCTGCTCATCCTCACCAAGGCCAACTCCCGCTCCACGGTGCACCGCCCGGCGTATCTGGACTACATCGGGATCAAGAAGTTCGACGCGGACGGCAACGCCGTGGGGGAGCGGAGGTTCCTCGGGCTGTTCACGTCGGCCGCCTACACCCAGAGTGTGCTGCGCATTCCGGTGCTGCGGGCCAAGTCGGCCGAGGTGCTGACCCGGTCGGGGTTCTCCACCGATTCGCACTCGGGCAAGGTGCTGCTCGACATCCTGGAGACCTATCCGCGCGACGAGCTGTTCCAGGTCTCGGTCGATGAACTCCTGCCCACCATCCTCGGTGTCCTCTACCTGCAGGAACGCCGCCAGCTGCGGTTGTTCGTACGCCGGGACGACTATGGGCGCTACCTGTCCTGCCTGGTCTACCTGCCGCGCGACCGGTTCGCCACGCAGGTACGCCTGAAGATCCAGGACATCCTGCTCGAGGCCTACGGCGGGGAGACGATCGACTTCGCCCTGCGGCTGTCGGAGTCGGTGCTGGCCCGCCTGCACTTCGTGGTCCGGGTGCCAAGGGGCGCCGGCATTCCCGAGGTCGACGTGTCGGAGCTGGAGCAGAAGCTGGTCCAGGCGACCCGCAGCTGGTCTGATGAGTTCGCGGACGCGTTGAGCGACCAGGTGGGCGAGGAGGAGGCCGCTCGCCTGCACCGCAAGTACGCCGACGCGTTCCCCGCCGCCTACCGCGACGACTTCCCGGCCCGCACCGCCGTGGCCGACCTGCGCCGCCTGGAGGAGCTCCCGCCCGAGGGAGGCCTGGACCTGTCGTTGTACGAACCCGTCGACGCCGGCACCGACGAGCGGCGGTTCAAGATCTACCGCACCGGCTCGTCGCTGTCGCTGTCCGAGGTCCTCCCGCGCCTGACCCGGATGGGTGTGGAGGTGGTCGACGAGCGACCGTACGCCATCGAGACGGCCGGCGGCACCGCCTGGATCTACGACTTCGGGCTGGTCTACGCGGGTCCGGTCGGGGCCCCGGCGACGGCGGTGCGGGAGTTGTTCCAGGACGCGTTCGCCGCGGTGTGGTCGGGTCAGGCCGAAAGCGACGGCTTCAACGCGCTGGTGCTACGGGCCGGCCTCACCTGGCGGCAGGCAAGCGTGCTGCGGGCGTACGCGAAATACATGCGGCAGGCGGGCGCCACGTTCAGCCAGAACTACATCGAGGACGCCCTCACCGCGAACGTCGACCTGGCCCGGTTGCTCATCGAGCTCTTCGAGACCCGGCTCGACCCCGGGACGGGATTCGAGCCGCAGACCCGGGAGGCGCGGTCCGCGGAGGTCGTCAAGCGCATCGAGCACGCCCTCGACGACGTGGCGAGCCTCGACCAGGACCGCATCATCCGTTCGTTCCTGACCCTCATCCGCACGACGCTGCGGACCAACTACTTCCAGCGCGGCGTCGACGGACCCAAGCCGTACGTCTCGTTCAAGCTCGATCCGCGCGCCAATCCCGACCTGCCCCAGCCACGGCCCCACTTCGAGGTCTGGGTCTACTCGCCGCGGGTCGAGGGCGTCCACCTGCGGTTCGGTCCGGTCGCGCGGGGCGGGCTGCGCTGGTCCGACCGCCGAGAGGACTTCCGCACCGAGGTGCTCGGACTCGCCAAGGCGCAGATGGTCAAGAACACCGTCATCGTCCCGGTCGGAGCCAAGGGCGGGTTCTTCTGCAAGCAGCTGCCCGATCCGGGCGACCGGGACGCCTGGCTGGCCGAGGGGATCGCCTGCTACAAGACGTTCATCAGCGGGCTGCTCGACATCACCGACAACCTGCGGCGCGGCACGGTCGTCGCCCCACCCGACGTCGTACGCCACGACGCCGACGACTCCTACCTCGTGGTGGCAGCCGACAAGGGCACCGCGACGTTCTCCGACACCGCCAACGAGGTCGCGAAGTCGTACGGCTTCTGGCTGGGCGACGCGTTCGCCTCCGGTGGGTCCGAAGGCTATGACCACAAGGCGATGGGCATCACCGCGCGCGGTGCCTGGGAGTCCGTCAAGCGGCACTTCCGCGAGATGGGGCGGGACTGCCAGACGCAGGACTTCACCTGCGTCGGGGTCGGCGACATGTCAGGCGACGTGTTCGGCAACGGCATGCTGCTGTCGAAGCACACGAAGCTGGTCGCGGCGTTCGACCACCGGCACATCTTCCTCGACCCCAACCCCGACCCGGAGACGTCGTACGCCGAACGCCGGCGGATGTTCGAGCTGCCCCGGTCGAGCTGGGCCGACTACCGCCGCGAGGCCATCTCCGAAGGCGGCGGCGTCTTCCGGCGTACGGCGAAGTCGATCCCGCTGAGCAAGGAGGTCCGTGCCGCCCTCGGCATCCCGGCCAGCGTGGGCGCGCTCACCCCCAACGAGCTCATCCGCGCGATCCTCACCGCACCCGTCGACCTGCTGTGGAACGGCGGAATCGGCACCTACGTCAAGGCGGCGTCGGAGTCCCACGCCGACGTCGGCGACAAGGCCAACGACGGTGTCCGGGTCAACGGCGCCGACCTGCGCTGCGCGTGCGTCGGTGAGGGCGGCAACCTCGGCGCGACCCAGCTCGGCCGGATCGAATACGCCAGCCGGGGCGGGCGGATCAACACCGACTTCATCGACAACTCCGCTGGTGTCGACACCTCCGACCACGAGGTCAACATCAAGATCCTGCTCGACCGGCTCGTCGCCGACGGCGACCTCACCGGCAAGCAGCGCAACGAGTTGCTCGCCGCCATGACCGATGAGGTGGCGGGCCTCGTCCTCGACGACAACTACCAGCAGAACGTCGCCCTGCAGAACGCCCTCGCGGTGGCGCCGGCGTTGCTGCACGTCCACGCCGACTGGGTACGCCGCCTGGAGAAGCTCGGCCTGATCAACCGCGACCTGGAGTTCCTCCCGAACCCCAAGCAGTTCCGGGACCGGCAGGGCCAGGGCGGGGGCCTTACTACGCCCGAGCTCGCCGTCCTCTTCGCGTACACCAAGATCGTGCTGGCCGCTGAGCTGCTCCAGACGACGCTGCCCGACGATCCGTACCTCTCGGCCGAGCTGGCGGCGTACTTCCCCGAGCCGATCCGTAACCGCTTCCGCGGCCAGATGGACACCCATCCGCTGCGCCGGGAGATCGTCACCACCCAGGTGGTCAACCGGATGGTCAACATCGCCGGGATGACCTTCTACCCAAGGCTTTCGCTCGAGACCGGCGCCCCGGCCGACGAGCTGACCAGGGCGCACGTCGGCGCCCGCGAGATCTACGGTGTCGACGAGGTGCTGCGCGAGATCGAGCGGCTCGACCACCAGATCGACGCGAGTACGCAGGTCAGGATGAGGTTGGAGGCCCGGACGATCGCCGAGCGGGCGAGCCGCTGGCTGGTCCAGAACCGCCGCCCACCGATCGACATCGCCGCCACCATCGAGTTCTTCGCCGCTGGTATGCATCGCCTGGTCGAGGCGTTGCCGCGGGTGTTGACCGGGCGGGAACGCACGTTGTTCGAGGGCCGGCTCGCGGGTTACCTGCAGGCCGGCGTCCCCGAGGCGCTCGCCACCACCGTCGCGGTCTACCCGCCGGCTTACGCCGGGCTCGGCATCGTCGAGAACGCACTGCGCACCGGGGTGGACGTCGAGGACGTCGCGCGGGTCCACTTCACCCTCGGCGAGCGCCTGGAGTTGGGCCGCCTCCTCGAACGCATCCTGGCGTTGCCCCGGCAGGATCGCTGGCAGACAACGGCCCGCGCCACTCTCCGCGACGACCTGCACAACGTGCACGCACAGCTCACGCTCAACGCGCTCGCGGTCAGCCCTTCCGACGGAAGCGCGCTCGAACGCGTCGCCGCCTGGGAGGAGCGGGACGCGGGCCTGGTCTCACGTACCCGCGCCACCCTGGCGGAGATCGTCGAGGGTGAGGTCGCCGATCTGGCGCGCCTCTCGGTCGGGCTACGCGTCGTACGCCGCCTGCTTCCCACTGCGAGCTGACTCCGTCGCGCGGCGTGGCGCTGCCGCACCCTGTGGACATCCGGTCGCGAGGTCATGTATCCGCATGACAGAATCCACGGGCGGTGGGTGATCCCTCGCAGTGACAGGAGCAGGCAGCGTGAGACTTTCGCGGGGTGCGTCGGGCTTATGACAGCGGTCGACATCATCGACGCCGAAGTACGTGAGACGGTCCGGCGCGAGGGGCTCGACCCGCTCAAGGAGCCCGGTGCGGTTCGTCGCATGGTTGACCAGGCCATTCTGAGATACGACGAGCGAACGCTGGTCCAGACGCTTCCGTCGCTTGGTGACCCGCGCGAGGTGGCGCGCGAGGTCTTCAACGCGATCGCCGGCTTCGGTCCGCTCCAGAAGTACCTCGACGATCAGACGATCGAGGAGATCTGGATCAACGAGCCGTCCAAGGTGTTCATCGCCCGCAACGGCCGGAGCGAGCTGACCACGACGGTGCTCACCAGCGACGAGGTCCGCGACCTGGTGGAGCGGATGCTCAAGACCACCGGACGCCGGATCGACTTCTCGACGCCGTTCGTCGACGCGATGCTCCCCGACGGTAGCCGGCTGCACGTCGTGATCCCCGACATCACCCGCACCCACTGGGCCGTCAACATCCGAAAGTTCGTCGTCCGCGCGACGCACCTGGAAGACCTGGTCTCGCTCGGCACGCTCAGCGCTCAGGGTGCGCAGTTCCTCGAAGCCTGCGTGGTGGCGGGCCTCAACGTCCTGGTCGCGGGCGGCACGCAGGCGGGCAAGACCACGCTGCTGAACTGCCTGGGCGCCGCGGTCCCGCCGAGGGAGCGGATCATCAGCTGTGAAGAGGTCTTCGAGCTCAAGATCCCGCTGCCCGACTGGGTGCCGCTGCAGACCCGCCAGTCCAACCTCGAGGGCACCGGTGAGATCCGGCTCCGCAACCTCGTCAAGGAAGCCCTGCGGATGCGGCCGAGCCGCATCATCGTCGGTGAGGTGCGGGCCGAGGAGTGCCTCGACCTGTTGATCGCGCTCAACTCCGGCCTGCCGGGTATGTGCACGATCCACGCCAACTCCGCCCGCGAGGCGATCACCAAGATGTGCACCCTGCCGCTGCTCGCGGGCGAAAACATCGGCTCGCGGTTCGTCGTCCCCACCGTCGCCGGCGCGGTCGACATCGTGGTCCACACCCAGCTGATCGAGAGCGGGCGGCGGCGGGTCCGCGAGATCTGTGCGGTGCCAGGACGGGTCGAGGGCGACATTGTCGAGTTGGAGCCGATCTTCGTGCTCCGTGGCGACCGGCTCGTGCGGGCTGAGGGCTACCCGCCGCACCCCGACCGCTTCGAACGGATCGGGTACGACCTCGCTCGGCTGCTCGCGCCACGGTTCGAGGGAGTTGCCTGATGGGAATCCTCCTCGGCCTCATGCTGGGCCTGGGACTCGTGCTCATCATCCGGGCGTTCCTCAAGCCGACACCCAAGCAGGCGTCGTCCGGTCCGTCGATCCGGGACCGCCTCGACGACCTGCTGACCCAGGCCGGCATCGAGGCGGTGTCATCGGGCCAGCTGATGGGCGCCTGTATCGGCGTCGGGCTCTTCGTCTTCCTGGTCATGTTCGTCATCTCCGGCGCAGTTCCGGTGGCGCTGGCGTTCAGCACGATGGCCGCCTACGCGCCACTCGCGCTGGTGCGCTACCGCGCCCGAGCACGCCGGCAGGAGCTGCGGGAGCTGTGGCCTGACGTCGTCGACAACCTGGCATCCAGCGTGCGGGCCGGCCTGTCGCTGGCCGAGGCGCTCACCCAGATCGGCATCCGCGGACCGGAGGCGCTGCGCCGGCCGTTCCAGCGGTTCGCCGAGGACTACCGCGCGACCGGACGGTTCAACGAATGCCTCGACCGCCTGAAGCGCAACCTCGCCGACCCGGTGGGTGACCGCATCGTGGAGTCGCTGCGGATCGCCCGCGAGGTCGGCGGTAGCGATCTGGGCCGCATGCTGCGCACACTCTCGTCGTTCCTGCGTGACGACGCTCGCACCCGCGCGGAGCTCGAGGCCCGCCAGTCCTGGACTGTCAACGGCGCCCGTCTGGGTGTCGCGGCGCCCTGGATGGTGCTCGGCTTCATGTCGTTCCAGCGCGACATCATCGCCCGCTACAACACCCCGCTGGGCTTCCTTGTCCTGGTGGTCGGCGCGGCCCTGTGTGTGCTTGCCTACCGCCTGATGTTGCGGATCGGGCGGCTCCCTGAGGAGCAGAGGGTGCTGCGATGACAATCAGTTGGTACGGCCTGCTACTCGGGCTCTTCGTCGGGCTCGGGCTGACCCTGGCGATTTTTCGGCTGCCGGCGTTCCGGCGGCCGAAGCTCGACGACCGGCTCGCTCCATACATCCGGGATGCGGCCGGACCGCAGGCCTTCGACCTGTCCGACCGGACCTTCACACCGTTCCCCACCCTCGAACGCATCCTGCGGCCCTACTTCCGTAGCGGCGCCGGCATCCTCGAACGCGTTCTGGGTGGTGGCGCCGTCGTCCGCCGCCGGCTCCAGCAGGCCGGCCTCGACATGAGCGTTGATGAGTTCCGGGTCGAGCAACTCATCTGGGGTGCGGGGGGATTCGCGGTCGCGCTGGCGGTGTCGGTCGTCGCCCTGGTCAGTCGGGGCACCAACGCGATCCCGCTCCTCATCCTCTGCGTGGCGGCGTTCGTCCTCGGCGTCCTCCTGCGCGACCGGCGACTCGCCGAGCAGGTCAAGAAGCGCGAGGCCCGGATGATGGCGGAGTTCCCGACGGTCGCCGACATGCTGGCGCTGTCGGTGACCGCCGGCGAGGGCCCGGTGGCGGCGCTCGAGCGCGTCGCGAACGTCAGCAAGGGCGAGCTGGCCCGGGAGTTCCGGCTGGCGCTGGCCGAGGCCCGCACCGGCGCGACCCTCGTGCAGGCGCTGGAGAGCGTGGGCGACCGCACCAACGTCTCGGTCCTTGCGAGGTTCGTCGACGGGATCGCGATCGCCGTGGAGCGCGGCACCCCGCTCGCCGACGTCCTGCGTGCCCAGGCCGCGGACGTGCGCGAGGCCGGCAAGCGTGAGCTCATCGAGGCGGGCGGGCGCAAGGAAATTGGGATGATGGTCCCCATCGTGTTCCTTGTGCTCCCTGTCACCATATTGTTTGCTTTTTTCCCGGGTGCCATCGGCCTGCAGATGATTTCGCCGTGAGAGAGGACCGACGATGAACGCCGTAACGAGGGATCTTTTGGGTGTGGTCGCCTGGCTGCACGCACGCGTGACGTCGGGTGGGCGCGAGCGCGGCGACATGATTGGTTGGATCCTCATCACCGTCATGACCGCCGCCCTGGTCGCCGTCCTGTGGGCGTTCCTCGGGCCGCAGCTGCAACAGTTGCTGCAGGACGCGCTCAACCGGGCCCGGGGCAGCGTTCCGGGGTGATGAGGCGTTGGACCGTCAGGGTCCAGGACGCCGAGCGCGGCTCCTCCGTCGTCGAGTTCGTCCTGGTCCTGACGATCCTGTTGCCGCTCTTCCTTGGCGTTCTGCAGCTTGGGTTGTTCCTTCACGTGCGTAACACACTCACGGCCTGCGCACACGAAGGTGCCCGGCAGGCCGCCAACTACAACGGCACACCCGACCAGGGCGCCGCCGTGACCCGTGACTGCATCGCGGGGGCGCTCTCGGCCGGCATGGCCAGCGGCGTTTCGCCCGGCACCGGTTCCGCGGGCGGGCAGGAGTTGGTTGTCATGGAGGTGCGGGCACGGATGCCGGCGCTCGGCCTGTGGGGACCAACGTTCGGCTTCACAGTGGCCGGCCACGCGGTCAAGGAGCCGACACCATGACCGGCCGGCCGCGGGGGTTTGTGCGGCTGTGGCGCCGTGGTGCGGGTTGGCTTGCCAGCGGCGTGCGGGGCTTCGGCGTGACCCGTCGACTGACCGGGGAGCGCGGCAACGCCATCGTCGAGTTCTGCTACCTGGGGATCCTGTTCCTGATCCCACTCGTCTACGTCATGCTGGCGGTCTTCGACGTCCAGCGCGCCGCGTACGGCGTGTCCGCCGCGGCCCGCGAGGCCGGCCGGGCGTTCGTCCTCGCGCCGAGCGTGGGGGAGGCCGAGGCCCGGGCTCGGCAGGCCGCGCAGTACGCGATGTCAGATCAGGGGCTGGATCTCGGAAACGGCTTCAGCTACCGCTGCGATGGTGGCTGCCTGCAGGCGGGCTCCTCCGTCGTCGTGACCGTCAGCTTCACCGTGCCGCTGCCGTTCGTTCCCGACGCGATCGGTGGTCCGCTGGCGTCGATCCCGGTGAGCAGTACGCATCGAACGCCATACGGCGACTACCGGGAGTCCAGGGGGTGACCGGTCCCATGTATCGGCGTTCAGGAGTGCTACGGGGCGGGCGCCCGCCCCGTCGTCGGCAGCCGGACGAGAATGGCCAGCTGATTCCCCTCATCATCGGGTTCGGCATCATCATCATCCTGTTGTGTGCGGTGGTGTTCGACGCCTCCCAGGCGTTCGTCTACCGGCGCGGCCTGAACGCCATCGCCGACGGTGCCGCTCTCGCCGCGACCAACGGCATCGACAAGGCGGCGATCTACGGCGGTGGTGTCGAGGACAAGGTCATCCTCAGCCGCCAACTCGCCCAGGAAGAAGTGGACCAGTACATCGCCGAGGGTGGATACACCTCGCTGGACTGCGCCGTGAGCGCACTGAACGCCGCCCAGGTGACGGTGACCTGCAACGGCACGGTAATCCTCCCGATCGTCAACGCACTCTCCAACAACCAGGGCCAGATCGACATCACCGTCCAGGCCTCCGCCGAAACCTTCGCCACGCCCTGACGGGGATTTCGCGCTTGTCCCTGCCTACGACGCGGGGAAACGGATCGCGGATCCTAGGCGCCGCGGTGGGAGCCGACGGAATCCCCGCGTCCTGATCATTTCGGGGAAGTGGCCCACGTATCGCCCGAAACGTGGGCCACTTCCCCGAAATGATCTTGAGCCAACGCAAGCCCGCGCCCCGCTTCAGTCAGATTCAGCAACCTGTCCGGCGCCAGAGGTTCGGCGCGGGGAGGTGTCCGACTCACACGGAGACGGCGGCATGGGGAGTTTCGGGAGCATCCACCACGTACCGGTAGCGGGCCACTGAAGAAGCGGGCCACGCGGGGCCGCGTAGGCTTGGGGACCGTGGCTGGACCCGACTTCGACGCAGAGCTCAAGAACCTCGACTCGACCCTACGCAGCATCGAGGCCGTCCTCGACCTCGAGAAGCTGTCCAAGGAGATCGCGGAGCTGAGCGAACAGGCGGCAGCACCCGACCTGTGGGATGACCAGGCGAACGCCCAGCGGGTCACCAGCCGGCTCGCGGCCCGGCAGGCCGAACTCGACCGGGTGACGTCCCAGCGGCAGAAGCTCGACGACCTCGCGGTCCTGGTCGAGCTGGCCGAGGCCGAAGACGACGCCGACACCCGCGTCGAGGCCGAGAAGGAGCTGGCCGAGCTGCGGCGGGCGATCGAGGCCCTGGAGGTCCGTACTCTCCTGTCTGGCGAGTACGACTCCCGGGAGGCGCTCGTCACCATCCGGGCCGGCGCCGGCGGCGTCGACGCGGCCGACTTCGCCGACATGCTCATGCGGATGTATATCCGCTGGGCCGAGCGGCACAAGTACGCAACGGAGGTCTACGACACCTCCTACGCCGAGGAGGCCGGCATCAAGTCGGCGACCTTCGCGGTGAAGGCGCCGTACGCCTACGGCACGCTCTCGGTCGAGCAGGGCACCCACCGGCTCGTCCGCATCTCGCCGTTCGACAACCAGGGCCGCCGGCAGACGTCGTTCGCTGGTATCGAGGTGGTGCCGGTCGTCGAGCAGTCCGACGACGTCGACATCCCCGAGGACGAGTTGCGCATCGACGTCTACCGCTCGTCGGGGCCGGGCGGCCAGGGCGTCAACACCACCGACTCGGCGGTCCGCATCACGCACCTGCCGACCGGCATCGTGGTCGCCTGCCAGAACGAACGCAGCCAGCTCCAGAACCGCGCCACCGCCATGGGCATCCTCAAGGCGAAGCTGCTCGTCCTGCGCCAGCAGGAGGAGCAGGCCAAGATCGACGCGCTGCGGGGCGACGTCGCGGGCTCGTGGGGTGACCAGATGCGCTCGTACGTCCTGCACCCCTACCAAATGGTCAAGGACCTGCGCACCGAGCAGGAGACCGGCAACCCCCAGGCCGTGTTCGACGGTGAGATCGATGACTTCATCGAGGCGGGCATCCGCTGGCGGCGCACCCGCTCAGCCGCCTGACGGCCCGGCGAGATGAACATCGAACACTTCATCGAGGCGGGCATCCGCTGGCGGCGCACCCGCTCAGCCGCCTGACGCGACGGCCGCGACTCGCCCAGATCGGGCATCCGGGGTCGTCTAGACGACTGATTCCTAACTCAGTGGTCGTAGGCGATGAGGGATCGGGTGACGGGGGCGCCGGTGTTGTGGTTGTGCCAGATTGCGGTGGCGAGGGCGAGGAGGCGTTGGGCGATGCGGGCGTAGAGGCTTTCGGGGGTGCGGGCGCCGTGTAGTTCGAGGGAGAGCTGGCCTTTGCCGGTGTCGAAGACCGATTCGATGAGCTGGCGGATGCCGGCGAGGTTGCCGAAACGGCGTTTTTCGTTTCTGCGGTCTGGGCGGACGAAGGCCACATCGTCGAGCGCGGCTTGG